>JBIPSI010000001.1:0-292664 GCA_044070495.1 Spirulina sp.
GTCGTCGCCTCAATGTCGATTACGAGCGCTTACCCGAATCCTCGGAGGCCTTCATTCACATCGCCATGATTCGCATCATGCTACGGAGGCTCGCGTGAGGGGTTTAATACCTCATCTCCGTGTTTTTAAATATCCTCTTAGTGATGACGAATCCAGAGGATTTTGTATATTCTCCAGAAGCTGAAAGTTCTCTGCAACAACCTGAAATAGAAACAAGACTGCAAGTGGCGAGGCAACTGGCAACACAACATCCAGAGTCAGCTATTCTTTATTCCTGGTCTCTTGTTGAGGCAACATTAAGGCTTGTTGCAGAGCATGAGGGAATGAGCCTACAAAGACTTGATCCGCTCTATTTAGTAAAGCAATTAGCAACTGAGGGTGTGATTTCACGCTCTGAGTACCAGTTACTTATGAATGCAATTTCATTGCGTAATGCAGTTGCCCATGGCTTCCAAACAACTCAAATTACCCAAGAGTCTGTCTATCAGCTAATTGATCTTGCAGAGCAACTGTTGACAACTTTGCCTATTAGTTAGGACTACTTCGGCCCACAAAAAACACAATAGGAACACGAATTTTATGAAAGTTTATGTTTTGAAGTAACGATTGAACCAGGATCGGCCAGAGAAAGAAAATTCACATAAGATAGTGGATGAGCATTGTTATGGGTACTCAAATCACGATTACCTTGCCAGACGACATTTACCAACGAGCCGAACGCTTTGCGCGTCTTGCGAACCGAGACATTGCCAGCGTTTTAGCCGACACGATTCAACATTCCATCCCACCCGTCAGCCTAGATGTGCTTGGCCTGCAACCAGTCGCCGATCTCCCCGACGACCCTGACGAGTAACCGTTTACATCCCCCCTACCTTTGAACGAGAAATCAAGGGTTATGGCGATTTAGCCAGGAGGGAGTGAATGCTTACCTAGTGGCAGCAAAGACTATACTGTAAGAATATGGCAGCTTAGCTAGGTAGAGTGAGATCGTATGCTAGCCCTGAGTTATCCACACATCGAAAAGCTAGACAATCAGCCTGCACGATTACAGCGATTGCCGCGCATTCGAGTCGCGCAAATTGTTATGGACTATCTCGCCTATGGTTGGTCTGTAGAGGAAATATGCCGACAGCACCTTTACCTAAAGCCAGCCGAAGCCCATGCAGCAATGGGCTACTATTTTGACCATCAAGAAGAAATCGACCGAGAAATCACCCAAGAGTGGGATCAGGTGCAAACTAGCATAACGCAAGTAGCTAGATCGCCTTTTTACACCAGAATGAAAGCAAAAGGACTGCTGTAAGTGGCCATTGCTTTGTATATGGATGTTCACATTCCCCAAGCCGTTACAGATCAGTTACGCCGTCGAGGTATAGATGTATTGACGGCCTTTGAAGATGAATGCCAAGAACTCCCTGACGATCAGCTTTTATTAAGAGTGACTCAACTTAATCGAGTTCTGTTTACCCAAGACATTCGATTTCGCGTTTTAGCCGAAACCTGGCAAGTCGAAGGAAAGCCATTTTCTGGCCTAATCTTTGGTCATCAACTTGGAGGCACAATTGGCCAGTTCGTCAGAGATTTAGAATTAATTGCCAAGGCTTCAGAACCCGATGAATGGATAAATGCAGTTGAGTATATTCCGTTCAAGTGACAGGCAAGATAAATATCGTTATTCGGTCTGAATATTGAATAGACTAGATCTTAAAAATTTTGGCCAGAAAAGCTTGCGTTCTTTCAGAAATCAAACAGGATTACTATAGATAGTGGATGGGCATTATTATGAATACTCAAATCACAATTACCTTGCCAGACGAAATTTACCAACGAGCTGAACGCTTTGCGCGGCTTGCTAACCGAGACAGCGAGTGAGCTAATTCCTGAAGGCCTTCGACAGCGAGTGAGAGAAGCGGCTAATAATCAGTCCCCCTACGCCCAAACCCCCATGGCACAAATCACCATTGATATTCCCGACGACCTAGCTCAACAGCTTGCCCCCTACCAAAGCCAATTTTCCGACCTGTTTACTCGGCTCATCGCCACAACCCTCCTCAGCCCCCAGACCCCAGAGCAAACGGCTCCCATGCCTAACTTGCTCAACTCCTCCAGCCTCTATCAAGAAATTCTCGACCTCCTCATCAGTCAACCCACCTCAGAGCAAATCATTGGCTTCAAAGTCTCTGAACCTTCCCAAAGCCGTTTGCAAACGCTGCTGCAAAAAAATCGTGAAACAGCCCTCACCCCCGCCGAAACCGCCGAGCTAGACCTGTACGAGCAACTCGATACCTTGATGGCTCTGTTGAAGGTTCGGGCCTACGCCGCCCTTAACTCCTGTGATAGCGTTGCAGTTCAATAATCCCTCGACGTCTCCGTCGCACGGGCAATGCCTGCTAGGGGGATCTTCTCGCGTCACAACCGATTCACCAGTGCCTTGGTCTCCTTCGGTTTCGGTTGCCATTGCGGGTTCTCCACGAATTGACGGCCACAGTCCCGGCACTTGTAATTTTGCTTCCCCCGATGGCTAGTGCCGTTCTTGGAGATATCGTGAGACCCACAGGTCGGACAAGTCATCTCGATGGTCATGTGCTTGTCTCCCCGGTTATCGTGGTGGCGTAGCCTGATTTTCCTCCGTCCCGTGCATTAATGCACTACCAAAGCAAGATGTGTGTACACGGTAGCCCTTATCAAGGGGGGCAAGGTGAACCGACTACGGATAGCACCTGGGGGATCTGAAGTCCTCAAATGTGTACCTCACTGAACCAAGAACCGCTATAGCGTTCTTGACCTGAACCACGAGAGTTCTTAAACCGAATTACACCTCTTCCACCATCGTGACCCCTATGGCTAAATCCGATCCCAACCGTGTGCTGCGCCTGTTGCCTCTAGTGGCGGGGGGCTTAGGGGGAACGCTGCTTCTGGTCAACCGCATCCTCACGCCAGGGTTGACGGAATCCCAGGCCCGCTCGGACGTGATGGGGGTGATCCTCAGTGCCCTGTTGATTTTGACCGGGCTGCTGTGGCAACGAGTGCAGCCCATCTCCCCGGAGGCGGTGGTGCTGGAGGGCGAGGAAGGCTTTGATCTAGAGGCCACCCTGCCCGACGAGGTGAAGACGGAACTGGCCTGGGCCTCCCACCTGCTGCTAACCAACACAGTGACGCGCTCTGTGCTGGTGTATTACCAGGGGCAGGTGTTGCTGCGGCGAGGCATCCTGGGGCCAACGGCAACGGTAGACCCTGGCCCCATCCTGAAGCGGGTGCTGGAAACGGGTAAGGCCGTGTATTTGGTGAACCTAAAGATCTACCCTGGTCGGGTGGAGTTTACCTATCTGCCCCCCAACACCCAGGGGGTAATCTGCCAGCCTTTAGGAAATCAAGGGGCGCTGATTTTGGCCGCCAATGCCCCCCGCAGCTACACCAAACAGGATGAAGCCTGGGTGGAGGGCATCGCCGATAAGGTGGGTCACTCCCTCGCCACCGCCGCCCCAGCCGAGGCGTAACTGGGGGGACACGGGCTGCAAAAGGGGATCTTCTGGGGGATACTTGAAGACATCCATGACGATATGTAACACGCGATGACTGCTGCGGTTTGTCTGCAAAATGTCCACAAGGTCTACAACGGCGTGCCCGTGGTCAACGACCTCTCCCTCTCCATTGAATCCGGGGAAGTCTTCGGCTTGCTAGGGCCAAACGGAGCGGGCAAATCCACCACCATTCGCATGGTCACTACCCTCACTCGGCCCAGCCAGGGGGATATTGTGGTGGCCGGGTACGACGTCAACCGTCAGCAACTAGACGTGCGCCGCCAGATTGGCGTGGTGCTGCAACAAACCAGCGTCGATGGCGACCTGACGGTGTGGGAAAACATGGAATTCCATGGCCGGATGCACCACCTTCCCACCGCCCAACGACGACGCAGCATCGATACCTGGCTGGAGTACGTGGAACTGCAAGATCGGCGGGATGACAAGGTGAAAACCCTCTCCGGCGGCATGAAGCGGCGGCTGCAAATTGCTCGCGCCCTGCTGCACAACCCCAAGATTTTGTTTTTGGACGAACCCACCGTAGGATTGGATCCGCAAACCCGCCGTCGCCTCTGGGAAATCATCCAGCGCCTCAACCAGCAGGGCATGACCATGCTACTCACCACCCACTACATGGATGAGGTGGAGTACCTCTGTAACCGCATTGGCGTGATGGATCAGGGCAAGCTGATTGAATTGGGCACCCTAGATCAACTGAGGCAGCGCCACGGCCAAGGCATCGTTATGACCCAGCGGGACGGCCACTGGGACTACCAGTTTTTCCCTACCCTAGAGGACGCCAACACCCACCTCAACCAGCAATCCGACAAAACCGGCATGATGGCACGCCCCTCTAACCTAGAGGACATTTTTGTGGAACTCACCGGGCGCAACCTCGATTAAAGGCGGTATCGTAGGAGCGACATATCCTCGCCCCCAAGGAGCTATCAGTATGGATTTGATGGGTTTAGTCAACCAAGCCATCGCCAGCAGCGACACCGAAGCCAGCAGCAGCCTGGTAGGGTCACTGCTCGGTAGCCTCAACCAAGCCCCCGTGGAAAACACCCAAATTGGAGCCATCGCGGGCCAGTTGCAGCAGGTGTTGCAAGCCAAAAGCCAGGGCCAAGCCGATGCCGGATCGCTCATGGGCGTGCTGCAAGCGGTGGCCAGCAGCGGTGCCATCGAACAGCTTTTGGCCTCCGAGCAGGTGTCCGCCATTGCCCAGCAAGTCGGCGTAGATCCGGCCATGGTTCGCAATATTACCCCCGTCATCGCCCAATTTTTGGTGAAAGGATCCAACAACCAGGGTGGCGGACTCTTACAAAAGGTGCTGTCTGGAGAAGTTGACCTGGCCCAGATGGCGAACCTAATCGGCATGGCCAGCAAGTTTCTGTAACAAGTTGCCGTCAGTCGATCTCGGTTCACGGTAGAGCCACCGTCTTGGCGGTCTTCGTAGTAGGTCATAGGATGCTGACTGACACAATGCCAAAAAGCCTTGATATCTCGTAGGTTGGGTGGCGCGATAGCAGAACCCAACAAGCCCGAAATCCTCGGCAAGTGTTGGGTTCCGCTTCGTTGCACCCAACCTACTTTGGAGAGGTGTCAGGCAATCAGCATAGGATGACCATCCCCCTTGATCCACTGATCTCTAACTTGTACCGATACCCTGAGTTTCCACCCGAATGTCCAGCCTAGCCACCACCATTGAAGCGATTTTATACCTTAAAGGACAACCCCTCTCCATTGCCAAACTAGCGGAACTCGCCCGCTGTGAGCGGGAAGACATCGAAGAGGGGCTGATCGACCTGATGGACGACTACGCCCACCGGGACGGTGCCCTGGAAATTGTGGAGACGGTGGATGGCTACTGCCTTCAGCTTAAGGAGCGCTATCGATTTTTGGTGGATATGCTGATTCCCCTAGACCTAGGGGTCGGTGCCCTGCGCACCCTCGCCGCCATTGCCCTCAAAGGCCCGATTAGCCAAACCGATCTGGTAGATCTGCGTGGATCGGGAGCCTACCAGCATGTCCAAGAACTGTTGACCCAGGGCTTTGTTCGCAAGCGCAAACAGTCCGAAAGCCGTTCCTCCCTGGTGCAAGTCACCGACAAGTTCTACCAGCACTTTGAAATTGACCAACTGCCCAAACTGCGGCCAAAATCCCCCGGCCAACCCGCCGCAGACGACCTAGTGGACGAAGACGACCCCACAGACGAACCCCCAGAGGAGGATTCCGTAACACCAGAAACCCCTGATGCCGACCTCTAGATCTCTGGGATTCCCGTGATACAATTAAAGACTGTGTCGAAAATTAGGGTTAACCATGCCAAAACTGAAGTCTCGCAAAGCGGCGGCCAAGCGTTTTCGCCGCAGTGGCAGCGGCAAAATCATGCGTCGTAAGGCGTTCAAGAACCACCTGCTCCAGCACAAAAATGCTGAGCGCCGCTCTCGCCTCTCCAAAGCCGTCGTGGTTTCTGAGGAAGATGCGCCCAATGTTGAACTGATGCTGCCTTATCTCTAGGTCGCATCAGGCTTTAGGCTAGCGTTGGTTAGCCGTCCTCCATCCCATTTTGTTTGGGTTATTTGTCTAGGTTAAACGTCTCCCCAAGGATTTAAACAGTCATGGCACGTGTGAAGCGCGGCAATGTTGCCCGGAAGCGCCGCAACAAAATTCTCAAACTGGCTAAGGGCTTTAGAGGCTCCCACTCTAAGCTATTCCGCACCGCCAACCAGCAGGTGATGAAAGCCCTGCGCTACGCCTATCGCGACCGTCGCAACCGCAAGCGCGATTTCCGTCGCCTGTGGATTACCCGCATCAACGCCGCAGCCCGTCTGCACGACATTAGCTACAGCCAACTGATGGGCCAACTGAAGAAGGCCAACATCGAGATCAACCGCAAAATGCTGGCTCAAATGGCCGTGCTTGATCCCGATGGTTTTGCCAAGGTTGTGGAAGTTGCAGGCAAAGCCTAGAACCCAGACACAGCCTTAGGTTTTGGCATGGCGATCCAGAAACCGTAGCGGACAATGGCGATGCAGTCTCTCCGATCCGTTTTCTTCGGTTTCAGTCTTATTCTGGGGGTACAGACCACTGTATCCCCAGTTTTTGCTGCGGATTTAGACACGATTCAGGCCCGTGGCTACCTGATTGTGGCGGTGCGCGAACATTGGCGACCCCTCAGCTTTCGCGATGACACCGGGGAATTAGTGGGGCTAGAGGTGGACTTGGCCCGTCAACTGGCCCAGCGCATTTTTAATAACCCCGATGCCCTGGTGCTGGAGGTGGTCAGCAACCGTGAACGCCTGCCTGCGGTGCTGGAGGATCGGGTGGATCTGGCCATTGCTGGGCTAACCCAGACCCCGGAGCGCATGAGACTCGTCAACTTTAGCCTGCCCTACTATTTGGATGGGGCTGGAGTTGTGGTTCGAGAGGGAAATCAGCACGACACCCTTCAGTCCCTTATGCAGGGGCGGATTGGCCTACTCCAGGGTTCTAGCACCCTAGCCGCCGTGCGCTACCTGCTGCCCCAGGCTCAACTGGTGCCCGCCGAGAGCTACCAAGCTGGGCTAACTCAACTGCAACAAGGGCAGGTGGAGGCTTTTGCGGGGGATATCAGCACCCTAGTCGGCTGGCAGCAAGAACAACCGGGCTATGCCCTACTGCCCACCGTCATCACCGCCGAACCCTTGGCCATCGCCTTGCCCCACGGCACCCAGTTCAACGACCTGCGCCAATTGGTGGATCAAAGCCTGCGGGAATGGCACCAAAGCGGCTGGCTGGAGGAGCGCACCACCTTTTGGGGACTGCCTTGACCCCTGCCAGGGGCCTAACTCATGCCAAGATAGGAACAGATTTGTAGGACGCGCATTTAGTAGGACGCATATTGAATCCATGGAGAACAGCAAGCTACTTTTGACCTATCTGGCCATCCTTCTGGTGTTGCTGAGCGTCGCCGCCTTTTTTGTGGTGCGCCAGGTGCTCAAAACTCGCCGCATCGAGGGCACCCTATCACGCCTACAAAACAAGCTCACCAAGGAAAAGGGCACCGCCCAGGAATACTACGAACTAGGAAGCTTGCTGCTCGACAAAAAGCTCTATACCCAGGCTGCCCTCTACCTCCAGCAAGCGCTGAAGCAGGTGGATGGCGAAGAAATCGAAAACGCGGCCCTGGTCTACAACGCCCTTGGCTATGCCTACTTTGCCCAAGAACAGTACGACCTAGCCATCCGCAACTACAAAGAAGCGCTCAAGGTAGCCCCAGACTACGTCACGGCCCTCAACAACCTAGGCCACAGCTACGAGCGCAAGCAATTGATGAACCAGGCTCTCGAAACCTACGAAAGCGCCCTCACCCTAGAACCCAGTAACGGCACCGCCAAGCGACGGGCCGAGTCTCTGCGGAAACGCCTAGTTCCCTCTGGCCAATAGGTCGTTCATCTTGGGGTTGATCTGCTGAGTTGAGGCAGGTCGGCCTAGGGGGTTCTACCTGTCGGCACCAATTGTTGAAGGAAGCCCAGACTTAGGTCTGGGCTTCCGAGTAGAGTTTTCAGCGAGGCCACCGCTACAATCAAATCACCCCCTAGCGTTTCGTATTCGTCCCAGGGAGGACAGGGCTAATGGTGGCGGTGCATGGCCATCTGTTAATTGGGCCACCGGGGAGCGGCAAAAGCACCTTGGCTCGGCAGATTCAAGCCAGTCTGCCCCAAAGTTGTGTGGTGTCTACCGACCAAATTCGTCAAACCCTGTACGGAAATGCGGCGGAACAAGGGGCATGGCCGGACATTGAGGCGGAGGTGGTGCGGCAAATTATCCAGGCCCTAGGGCGAGGAGATGCGGTAATCTATGATGCCACCAATGCACGGCGATCCTGGCGAGTAGCCTTTTTACAACGATTACACCCCCTAGGAATTCCCTGGGTAGGCTGGTATTTAAAGACGCCCTTGGCCCTTTGCCAACAGCGTAATCTCCAGAGAGATCGCCAGGTGCCCGCAGCGGTCATTGAGACCTCCTACGAAGCCCTACAGCGGTGTCCCCCCTCAATAGCCGAGGGTTTTGTGGCCATTTATGCCCTTGAGGGGGAGGCACCCTACCCCCAGGTGGATCACTATCTTCGGCAAATCCAGAAACCGTAGGGTCGATAAGGATGAACCCTGATATAGCGGATTCCACTCGAATGAGGTGCGTTGTGGGGATCCCCCCTGCCCCCCTTGATAAGGGGGGTACAGAGCAAAACTTAGACAGCTAGATACTGGGGGGATCTAGAACCTAGCAACGGTGTACCTCACTCTGCCGAGAACTGCTATAAATATTGTCTGATTATCAAAACCGAGCCTTAAAGGTGGTTTAATGCTGCCTCAAGAAGCTCTCCGCTGAGCGGATTCCGTCTTCTAATCTTCTGCTGCATTTGCAAGGGTATGAACATCTTTAAAGTTGGTTCTGGTAGTCCCACGCCTGAGGATATTGGTCGCTGGTGTAGACGGATGGGGTGGTTTGGCTTGATCATGCAATCCATGCTGGGGTTTATCCCGCTGCTGGTGGTGGTCACTCGCATCTTCAGGAGCCAGCAGGTTGGGGGGTTTGGCGGAGGGCTATGGTTAGCGATTGTCTGCCTGCTGGTGTTGCTGTTCAGCATTTACTGGTGTTTTCGCTACACCCAGCTAGCGGCTCGTCTGATGCGCACGGATAATCGCCCACCGAAATCTGCCGTCAAGCGGGCGCTGAAGCTAGGCCTACTTTCCAATCTAGCCATCCTCAGTTTGGCCACCCTGATTGCGCTCTGGCAGGTCAGTGGGATGACCCTACGACTGCTGTCGGTGCCTCAGGGGGCAGCAGTACTGGCTCCCAATGCGGCTGTGCCCTCGGCAGCATTGATCACCCCCTCTAACATGATTGCGATCTACGCCATGGTGAGCACCATTGCGGCAGGGCTGGTGGGGCTGATTGTGGCGCTGCTGCTGATCTACGTTGTGGGTCGTCACCGCGTTGCCCAAGATACCTTTGTGTAGGTTCCGGTGTGTAGGTTCCGGTGTGTAGGTTCCGGCCAGAGTAAGCTCAGGCCAGAGTAGGCTCAGCACACCCAGGGTGGCTCAAGACTCGGCCTAAAAGTCGATGCTGTCGGGGGTGCGGGGGAAGGGAATCACATCGCGGATGTTGCCCATTCCGGTCATAAACTGCACTAAGCGTTCAAATCCAAGGCCAAATCCGGCGTGGGGCACGGTGCCAAAGCGGCGCAGATCCAAGTACCACCAGTAGTCTTCGATGGGCAAACCCGCCTCCTGAATGCGGCGTTCTAGCACGTCCAACCGTTCTTCGCGTTGGGAGCCGCCAATGATTTCCCCCACCTTGGGAGCCAGCACGTCCATAGCCGCAACCGTCTCGCCGCCGTCGTTCAGACGCATGTAGAAGGCTTTGATGCCCGTGGGATAGTCGGTGACGATGACGGGCTTTTTGAAGAGTTCCTCCGCCAGATAACGCTCGTGTTCGGATTGCAGGTCGATGCCCCACTGCACCGGGAACTCGAAGGTTTTGTCGGCCTTTTCCAGCAGTTTGACCGCTTCGGTGTAGGTGATACGCTCGAAGGTGTTGTTAATAATGTTGTCGGCGGTGGCGAGGACGGAATCATCAATGCGCTGGTTGAAGAATTCCATGTCCTCCGGGCAGGCGTTCAGCACCGAACTAAAGATGTACTTGAGGAAGTCCTCGGCCAAATCCATGTTGCCCACCAGGTCGCAGAAGGCCATTTCGGGTTCCACCATCCAAAATTCCGCCAGGTGGCGGGAGGTGTTGGAGTTTTCGGCTCGGAAGGTGGGGCCAAAGGTATAGACATCCTTAAAGGCCATGGCCATGATCTCGGCCTCTAGCTGGCCGCTGACGGTGAGGTAGGCGGGTTTGCCGAAGAAATCCTGGCTGTAGTCCACAGATCCTTCGGCGGTTCTGGGTACTTGAGTTAGGTCAAGACCCGTGACCGCAAACATTTCCCCTGCCCCCTCGCAATCGCTGGCGGTGATGATGGGGGTGTGCATCCACAAAAAGCCCTGTTCTTGGAAAAACTGGTGGATGGCCTGGGCGCAGGCATTCCGCACCCGAAAGACAGCCCCCAGGGTGTTGGTGCGGGCGCGCAGATGGCCCAGGCCACGTAGAAACTCAAAGGAATGGCGCTTTTTCTGAAGGGGATAAGTCTCTCCATCCGCCGTGCCAAAGACGGTGATGGTCTGGCCCTGAAGCTCCACCCGCTGTCCCTTACCGGGGGATTCCACCAGGTCGCCACCAATCTCCACGGAAGATCCCGTGGTCAGCGCCTTGACCACCGTGTCGTAGTCGGCCATGTCGGCATTCAGCACCACCTGCAACCCCGCCATGGAGGATCCATCGTTCACCTCCAAAAAGGTGATGCCCTTGCCCTCTCGCTTGGTGCGTACCCAACCCTGAAGGGTGATGGCTTGGCCTGGGGTGCCGGAATGCAGAATGTCTCGAATACGTGGCATGGTTCAGCGCAGGTTAATGGGTCACTGTTCCCTATTTTGACCCATGTTGCCCCTCTCACCCATGTCGCTCAGGATGTCCTGGGATGGGATGACGGGTCGGGCGGCGTTGGCTGGGTGCTTCCTCTCGGTAAAATCCTAGATCGGCCTAGTCCGCTGAATTCTAGTCCGCTAAATTGAGATAGCGGATTTTCCTTGAATGAGGTGCACTAAGATCCCCCCAGCCTCCCTTATCGAGCTACTGTGTACACACAAGTCCTTGACGTAGACGATATAGGGAATCGATCCCCCCTAGCCCCCCTTAAAAAGGGGGGCGGAATCAAAGTCCCCCTTTTTAAGGGGGATTTAGGGGTATCTCCAAGGACTTACGGCATGAAAACAAGGGTAGTCCTATTTCGTACAGGCTAGAGAATAATCAGGCGACCCTAAAGACCTTACGGCAGTAGATTGCTGTTTCTGGCTGATTTTTCTCTGACCCGTAGATTAATGCACTACCAGAAATGTATGTCTGAAGATCCTGGAGAATGCCTGATGTTGGGTGATCTATTGACCTCGGAAACGCTGTGGCACTGGTTACGCCGTCTGGGCCTAGCTTTGTTGCTGGGTTTGGTTCTGTTGCTGGCCACCGCTGCCCCGGCCTGGGCCTCCGTTCATACCTACCACGAACAACCGGGTCAAACCACCTATCGTTCTCGCCAAAGCCTGCGCGACCATCGGGATTTGGCTTGGCAGGCGACGGTCTTCAAGCGCTACCGAGGGCAGGATATCCAGGGCATCTACCTGCGTTTGGTGGGTTTTCCGGGGCAGGTGACGGTGGATCGCCAGGGGGGCCTCACCATTGAGACGGGCACCACTGCCCAGTGGGTCGCTCCCTATGCCTTGGATCCCCAAACTCCGGCCTCAGTGCTTCCGGATAACGTCAGTCAGTACGACATGGCCGATGTGTTAGGGGATCTGTCCCGTCCTATTCCCCTCACCCTGGCGGTACCCTTGGTGGGTCAACCCCCGGCCCGTTTGGTGGTGGCCCCCTACGTGGTCGAAGAATGGCTCACCATTGCCCACACCCTCCCCACCGACCCAGACCTGTAGGGTGGGGGGCCTGTGGGGAGGAACGTATCAAGGGATCCCAATGGGGCGAAAATCCAAAGAAGGCTGAACTTGTTGGGGCAAGCCCAAAGATTGGCACTATCCTGATAAAGACTTCTGTATTGCGCCACTGTCCAGTCCAGCCGTAGTTATGCAAAACTTTCTGCCCATCGCCTATTTTGAAGGCCAGTTTCGGGATTTTAACGACGCCAAACTTTCCATTGCCACCCACGCCCTGCACTACGGCACCGGAGCCTTTGGCGGATTGCGGGGCATTCCCGATCCTCAGCAGGAAGGGCAGATCTTGTTGTTTCGGCTGGATCGCCACAGTCAGCGCCTTAGCACCAGTGCGCGACTGTTGAACTACGATCTACCCGCCGAAACCATTCAGTCGGTGCTGGTGGATTTTGTCAAGAAGAATCAGCCTCAGGTGTCGTTTTATATGCGGCCCTTTGTCTACACCTCAGATTTGGGCATTTCTCCCCGCCTGCACAAGGTCGAAAAGAATTTCTTTGTCTACGGCCTAGAGTTGGGGGATTATCTCTCCCCGGAGGGGGTCTCCTGCCGGATTAGCTCCTGGTATCGCCAGGAAGACCGCAGCCTGCCCCTGCGCGGCAAAATCAGCGGGGCCTACATTACCTCCTCCCTGGCCAAAACCGAGGCGGTAGAATCCGGCTTTGATGAGGCGATTCTAATGAATTCCCAGGGCAAGGTGAGCGAGGCCTCCGGGATGAATGTGTTCATTGTTCGCAACGGCAAGCTGATTACCCCCGGCTTTGAGCAAGACATCCTGGAGGGCATCACCCGCGACAGCATCCTCACCGTGGCCCGTGACCTGGGCATCGAGGTGGTGGAGCGTCCGGTGGACAAAACGGAACTATTCATTGCCGACGAAGTGTTCCTCAGCGGCACGGCAGCCAAAATTACCCCGGTGCGCCAGGTGGAAACCTACACCACCCCCACCCATCGTCCCATTACCACCCTGCTGCGCGACAAACTAACCGCCATCACCGAAGGGCGCGATCCTGCCTACGAATCCTGGGTTTTCCGGGTGGCCCTGTAATACTCAATCCTGTTTGGCTGCCCTTGATTCCCCAGCGGTGCATTGCGGCTCGTTAAGGTGATTAAGACGTAGACCGGTAGAGGGTAGAGCCGCGTAGGCTGTGCCGCGCCCTTGGCGCTATGCACCCTACGAGTCCTAGGTTTTCCGCATTGCCCTGTAGGGTCTAGGCTCAATTGGTCTAGGCTTCGGCGGGTTGGTATTCCCACAGGCGCAGGGTGCCATCCCAGCCAGCACTTACCCAGCGAGGAATGCCGTCGCTGTTGGGTACCGAGGTCACCGACCACACCCGCCCTTCATGGCCCTGGAGAATGGCGATCAGCTTGCCCTGGTCGATGTGCCACAGCCGCACCGTGCCGTCATTGCTGGCGGTGGCGAGTAAGCGACCATCTTCGTTGAAGGCGAGGCTGTTGACCGGGGCGCTGTGGGCCTTGAAGGCGGTGATCTGTCGGCCACTGTTGAGCTTCCAAAACCGCACGGTGCAGTCGGCCCCGGCGCTGGCTAGCATCCAGTTATTGGGGCTAGCGGCCACCGAGAGCACCTCCCCGTGGTGGCCCCGCAGAACATGGTCGCGGCCCTTACCCCGTAGTCGATGGAGGCGCACCGTATGGTCTTGGCTACCGCTGATCAGCGTGGTGCCATCGGGGCTAACCGCCAGGGTCCGCACCCAGTGGGTATGGCCGCTAAAGCGATGGATTAGGGCTTGATCCGGCATCCGCCAAACGCCAATGTGGTTATCTTGGCCGCCGCTAAACAGATAGCGTCCTTGATGACAGAAGGTGATGGCCCGCACCCAGTCGCCATGGCCTTGGTATTGCCCTAGGCATTCGCCATCGTGTAAGCGCCAGAGGTAGATGGCGCTGTCGTTGCTGACGGTGGCAAAGGTTTGGCTGTCGGGGCTGATGGCCACCGCCCGTACCCAGGCCCGGTGATGGTCGAGGGTATACAGCAGGGTGCCCGTGGCCAGATGCCACACCCGCACCGTTTTGTCGCCGCCGCCGCTGACCATTAAACTGCCGTCCGCACTGATGGCTACGGAACGCACCCAACTGGTGTGAGCCGCTATCACGCGGGTACAGGCCCAGCGATGGGCGGTGTAGGGAGAGAGCACAGGTTGTTCTGCTGGAATCTCGGTGGCAGATGGCTCGATCTGGCCCAAGTCCGCCATATCCACCAGCTCTAGGGCTGGATCTTCCGAGGGCAACCCCTCACCGCTATTGAGGTTACTGGTTAGGTCCGTGGTTCCCCAGGGGCTTGGGGAGTTAGATGAATGGTCAGGATGCGAAACAGGCATCGCGAGGGAAGTCTTAGTCTGCATGGATTCAGCCAGTCTGCTAGGACAACGGTTCTGGGGGGCACCATGGGGGCTGTGCGGTCCACTAAAATCCGCACAAAGGTGCTGGCCTATCCCTCAACCTCAGGTTTCGGGATATCCGAATGATCACCGTTGACTACACCCTGTCAGTATCCTATTTCCGAAACGTTCCCTTTGGGTATAGAAAATTCTGGGGTCTAGGGATTTGCGATGGACGGCCTAGCCCGCTAACGGACGCACTGGGGATGGAGGCCACCCTGCTGACAGATGTAGGCGATCTGGTCGGCATCTAGGTTTTTGGCCTCAGAAAAGTCTACGGCGGCGAGGGCATCGCCCGATTCTGGTTCGGTGAGGGGGGCGATAAAGCCATTTACCGGGGCAGTGGCGACGGCCACAAAGGTTGCTCCTTGCAAATTGGCCCCCGCCAGGTTGGCCCCTTGGAGTACCACGTCTTGCAGGTTGGCGTTTTGCAGGTTGGCGTTTTGTAGGTTGGCGTTTTGCAGGTTGGCCTGGGTGAGGCGGCTATGGCTAAGGTCGGCCTCGGCTAGGTTGGCCCCGTTGAGGGTGCTGTCTTGCAGGTCGGCGGCCTGGAGGTCGGCCCGTACCAGGGTGGCTTCGCTGAGGTTGGCCCCGGCTAGGGTGGCCTCCCGCAGGCGGGCCTCGGTGAAGTCGGCCTGGGTAAGTTGGGCCTCGGTTAAATCGGCCCCCACTAGGCTGGTGCCTCGGAATTGGGCCTGATCGGCCTCGGCGGCAATGAACAGGGCGCTGCTGGCATTGGCCCCAGAGAAATCGGCGTGATGGGCCTTGGCGTTGCTGAGGTTAGCCCGCAGCAGGCTGGTATTGGCAAAGAGGACGTGGCGCAGTTGGGCCGCCACTAGGCTGGCCTCGGTGAGGTCGGATCCACTGAAGTCGGCAATCCAGTCGTCGAAGGTATCAGGGCGACCATCGGGGCCGGGGTCAAACAAAATCGCCTTGCGCAGCCGCGCCCCCGACAACACCGCCCGGTGCCAGCGGATTCCGGCCAGGTTTTGCTGCTCTAGCACCAGGGTAAAGGTGTCTGGCCCCTCCAGCACATGGGCGAGGTTGGTGCCACTCAGGTCTGCGCCGTTAAACTGGCCGCTGTGTAGCACCAGAATCTTTGCTAGGGTGCGCTTTACGGTGCGCTGGCGCAGTTGGGCAATCAGACGTTGGTCGGGGGCGAGGGCCACAATGTCGTTGGCCAGGGTGAGGTTGAGGCGTTGGAGATGGGGAAGGGTCGGTGGCCCTAGGGTGACCAAGGCCTGCTGAATCGTATCTAGGAGGGCCGGATCCCCCGTTTGGGCCAAGAGATCCACCAGTAGGGTAATGGCCCTGGGGTCTTGGCTGCTGGCCAGGGCCAGGGCTGCCGCCTGCTGATCCCGAAAGGTGTTGGCCTTCAGGCTCAGGTTTTCCACGAGGGCGAGAAATAGGTCGTCGCTGCCGATGGTTCCAGGGGAGACCGTGGGGCCGACCATCGTCTGCCGCCGCCAGCCATAGCCCAGGGCCATTGCCAGGGCCAAACCCGCCACGCCCAGCCCCACCCAGCCCCAGGGCAACGGCCACCACCGCCGAGATCGAGCCTCCTCCAGGGGGGAGAGCACAATCGCCCGCAGGCCCCCTTCCTCTTGGGTGACGGTCAGCAGTTGGGCCTGGGCAAAGGGAAATAGCCGATGGGCCGCCGTGGCCACTGTGGGCCTCACTAGGGCGGTTTGGGCACCGTGGGGGGAGGCCACATCGACGGTGGCGTTCCGGGCTTCGGTGTGTTTGACGGGAAGCTGTCCGCCCCGCAGCAGTAAGACTTTGGTACCCGCCAGGTGATCGTGGAGGGCACGCCGCGAGGAATTCGTGAACCCCGTGGCCCCCAACGCCAACCCACAGGCCAGCACCAGGCCACCACCGCTCACCGCCGTCAGCAGGGTGCCGCTGCCCAGCCACACCAGATAGGCCACCCCCAGGGGGCAACCCACCCGACCCAGGCCCTCCCGCAGCAGGGCCACGCGGTAACCGGGCATCTCGTTGTCTAGGGTGACCACCTGCAACCCCAACCAAGCCTTGGGCCAGCTTTTACCCGTCCGCGCCAGTTGGTGGATGTGCCCCCCCGCCAGAAGTATGGGCAGCAGCACCCCACTAAACCACAACAAATTGGTGGCCACGGGCACCTCATTCACCAAGCTGGTGCGGGGCCGTCCCAGGGTGCGAGCCGCGCCCTCCTGCACCACCTGCGACACCGGATTCAGGGGCACCAGATTGACCTCAACCCGCTGACGCACGGCTTCCCCCAGCGCCCAGGGCACCGCCGCTGATCCCACCAACACCGTCACCTCTAGCCCCCAGGCCAACAGCCGTCGTAGGGCCAAGCTATGGCGGTTCGACAGCACCCCCTTCACCCGATCCGCCGATACGGGGGTTGCCATAGATTGGGGATGGGACGTCTGGGCCATAATCCACCGTTGCCGATACAGCACTACCGAGCAAGCCTGCTAGCAAAAGCCGACCTTTAACCACCACCCTAGGTTTCCAGGTTTCCAGGTTTCCAGGTTTCTAGGTTTCCTTGGACCTTGCCCCAGCGTTCCCCGCGTTGTATCGATGGAAGATATCCGCTGGACTTTCCATGGATCGCACATGCCGTGGATCCTAGTTTTGGGGAGTCCCATGGAGAGATGTCTGCCTTCGAGGGGCTAGGGATGGCGATAGTGCTTTATGTTGTAGCACTCAATAGCGGTTATGAGCATAGAACTTCGCAGAACTCGAACAACCCCGGTCGGGCACTCCGAAAACTGGCATAATCTAGCCGATTCCCTTGCCTAGGCTTTCTACCATGGAGATAGGTTAATCCATGCCTATCCAATGGGTTGATCGGCTATCGAGGTACCCCTATCGCCACCGATGTTAGGGGTTTCGTTCACAACATTAGTTCACACCCTTTGGGCTAAGGAGGCCCTGCGGCCATGAAAGCGATTCGTCAAACCCTTACCCTATCCGCCGTTACGCTTGCTGTTGCCTTAGCATCTGGCCCCAGCTTGGCCCAGGCCGTGGCCCAAACGCCACTGGTCCAGCCCTTACAGATCCAGGGATCGGTTCGCCCTAGCCAACCCTCCACCTGTGGCGTTCTGCCCACGGAACCTACCCAGGTTTTGGAGGTAACGGAGGACTTCGCGGCCATCAGCATCGCCACCAGCGGTAGCCCTGGGCTGACCCTATTTGTTGAAGGCCCCAATGGCTTTAGCGAGTGCCATATCACCAGCGACGCTGCTGGTACGGTCAATGCTCCGGGACTGCTCAACCGGGGCCGCTATCGCTTCTACGTGGGCAACGCTAATCCGGTGCCCACCGCCTACCAACTCACCCTCAGCCAAGATTAGCCGCACCATCTGCCCATCGACCGTCAATGGGTAATCTGAGGTCGGGCTAGAGCAACTCCCTAGCACGGCGCACGGTATAGGGCAGAACACCCACCAGCAGGGCAAAGGCCTCATCGGGCACCTGCTCCACAATGCTGGGATCGAAGTAGCTCTTAAATTGCTCTAGGATCATCCGCGCCCGGTCGATGGCCACGGGTTTGTCAGTAAAGTTTTGGGTAAGGCGCACCCATTGCAAGCGAATCTTGAGAGCCTTCTGCTGCTCCTCCGGGCTGGTGGAAGGCAGCAGGGATAAACTACCGAGGGGAATCACACCCCGGCAATCATCATCCAGGCCACCGCCCACGGCGGCTCCGGGACCAGCA
Source organism: Spirulina sp. (assembly GCA_044070495.1). Lineage (GTDB taxonomy): Bacteria > Cyanobacteriota > Cyanobacteriia > Phormidesmidales > Phormidesmidaceae > Nodosilinea. The sequence continues at coordinate 18,206 of JBIPSI010000001.1, forward strand.
AATTCTGTGTAAAACTCTTTGTGGATAATGAGACCATTGCGGCGACGACTGTTGACAATCCACAGATTTTGACCACGGATTTTGGTCAAAATGTCGTCATTGGCCGATCCAGGCTGGGAGGATGGCGACGAACCTTGCCCCCCTACCATTGGGGCTGGGTAGGACGTAGCCATAGATATGGGTCTGATCAAGCGAGATGGAACAACATTTGCTAGGGCCGAAGGGATACCTGGCTGGGGCCACCCCAATGGGCTAGGCCCTGAAGGGCTGGGCTCAAAGTAGTAGCTCATGCTGACCAAGCACCGAGGGACAAAAACCGAGGGACAAAACGAAACGATGCGCCAACACACTATCGTTCAGGTCATATTCTAAGGCACCCTTTCCTAAGTTTTCGAGGGAAGCCCTAGAATCCCCTGAAGGGCGCATTAATTTCTAGATCTAGAGTATGAACTTTACGTGAATTCATCTCCGTAGATTCATCCGTGAGTCCATCCGTAGATATGCCTCCAGAAGATATGCCTCCAGAGATACCTCCACCTCACAGCCGCGCTAGGATGTACCTGGCCTAGGGGACGATGCCACGGCCTTGTGAAGCAGCAGACGCCGCGTTTGCAGCCCAAGCCACACCGCCAGGGTTTCTTCGTGGTGAAACACCTCGAACCCCGCTCGGCGATAGAGGCGGCGCGCTCCCGGATTATCCTCCATCACATGTAAATAGAGGTGGTCAAGCTGCCAGGTCGTGGCTAGGGCTTCACAGGCGACCAACAGTTGAGCTGCCCAACCCTGCCGTCGATGGGACTGGGCCACCGCCAGGTTGGAAATGTAGGCATACTGGGGGCTGGTGGGTTGCCAAGGCCAGGACTGCCGCTGGGAGATCTCCACTGTACCCACAATGATGTCTTTAGCCAGAGGGGCTTCGGCCAAGGAAGGGCTGCCGACCGTCGCTGGAGCCACTACCGCAAGGCAGGCATAGCGGGATCGATCCGTTTTAAGGCGCTGTTTTAAATCTTCCTTAATGCCGAGCTTGAGGATGGGATACAGCCAAGCCAACCAGCCCGTATGGTCATAGAAACTACTGGCCAGCACTTCCGTCAGTTCTTCCAAGTCCTCTAGGTTGGCGGCCCGAATGTGGGGCGAGGGCCAAGGGTGGGGGGTGGCTCGCTCCTGGGAACGGTGGACTGCCGCAGGGGCCCCAGTCCGCAGAGATGCATCGAAGGTGGATTCAGCCATGGCATCTAAAAGTACGATTAAAGTACGCGGCTATAACCGGGGACATGGACAATTGGGGACGCTCTGGAAAAACTATAGCGGTTCTCCCCTGTGCTAACGCCCGTTCTAAGGTTAGTATCCCATGACGACTTCGCCCTTTTTAACGCGGATTGAGTCCTCTAGAGACCCCAAATCCCTTTGGCCCTTGGCGGCGGGGCTATCTGGGCTAGCCCATGGCATCTTGCTGCTAAGCCTACAGCCCTGGGCGAAGGTGGCCCCCTCCGTTGCCCACTCCCTTCAGCCTATTCCGATTCAACTGGTGGCCCTAGAGTCCAGTTCTGCGGCATCCCCAGAGACGTTTCCAAGGACATCCCCAGTAGCGTCTCCAGAGACTTCCCCAGAGACTTCCCCAGAAACAGTCCTAGGGACACCGCCCCATCAGAGTACCGCCCTACCAAAGCCCGGTGCTCTCCCGATTCCCGCCGATGCCCCGTCGGTCAATCCTGAACCCATTCAGCCCCCGCCCCCAACCCCTCCAACGAGACCTCCCCAGGCAAGGCCAACGATCCTCCCTAACCCGTCATCCACCGCCATCCCCGCCTCTGTAACCCCGCCGAACGTGCTTCCTGCGCCCAGTCTCCCGCCCCCCTCCTCCCCCCATCCCCCCACCGATTCTTTCCCCGTGGAGCAGCCCACCCTTCGCCCTGATCCTATCCCCCCACCTACGCTAGGTCCTGTCCCAGAACCTACCCTCCACCCGTCACCCGCCACCCCCACTCCTCCTACCCCCACCGGGGGCCAACTCGTACCCCTAGGGATCAGCGCCACCCCCTACGGCAGCGATTGGCCCGATACCCCACCCCAGTTGTTGAGCACCGCCGAGATTGCCCTAACGCCATGGCTGGCTGGGTGTGGTGTGGCCGATTTGGGAATGATCGCGAGTCTGGGCACAACGGTGCGAATGCAGCTTCGGGTGCGGGTGGAAGCCGATGGCACCATCTCAGCGGCCTACGTGGATACCAGCAGCGGCAATCCCGCCCTAGACAACCTGGTAAGCTGCATAGGACAGCGGCAACTGAGACTCGCTCCAGCCATGGTGGCAGGACAGCCAACGATCACCGATGCCTACCAGGTTGAGGTGCAGGTGCAGTTTTAGGGAAGGGTCGCTGGTTGACCAGAAACCAAGCAAAAAACCTGGGACAAGAAGCAGCATGACGTGGGACGCGATTGTGGTTGGGGCCGGAATGAGTGGCATTACCGCCGCCCAGCGGTTGTCCCAGGCGGGATATCGGGTGTTGGTGCTGGATAAATCACGGGGGCTGGGGGGGCGCATGGCCACCCGCCGGGTGTCGTGGCCCGATGCAACAGACTCGCTGGTAGGCCCGGTGACGGTGCCCGTTGACCATGGCTGTCGGTTTATTCAGCCTGGGGGGGCACTGGAGGCAGACTGGCCGACAGATTGGCTGGCCCAGGGGATTCTGCAACCCTGGCAGCCAGCGGAATTTTCCCTGGGGGCCGATGGACGGTGGCAACCCCGCACTCAGACGACTGACCCAGGCCCGTACTACGTGGCCCCCCAGGGCATGAACACCTTCGCGAAGGCCCTGGCAACGGGGCTATCGATTCAGCGCCAGAGTCGGGTTACCCAGGTGACGCCCACCGATCAGGGCTGGCGGGTGGACTGGGTTGAGGGGGCCGAGGAAGCTTTGGCGGAACCGCTGAAGGCGAGAACGGTCGTGTTGGCCCTACCAGCGGGCCAGATTGTTTCCTTGGTGGCGGCCAATCAGCATCCTGCTCTGGAACCCTTTTTAGCGGCGGCTGAGGCGGTCATTTTCGACCCCGTGATTACCGTGATGGCGGGCTATGCTCCGACGGCCCCAACGCACCTGACAGAACCCAACCCCGCAGGGTGGATGGGGTGGGGGCAGGGCCATCCGGTGCTGCGCTGGATCGCCCTCGACAGCGGCAAACGTCCTGAGCCGCCCTACCCGGTGGTGGTTGCCCATAGCACGGCCTCCTTTGCCCATGACCACTTTGAAGCCGAGAATCTCGATGCGGTGGGGCAGCACATTCTGGAACAAGCCGCTCAATCCTTAGAACCTTGGCTGGGGCAGCCCGATTGGATGCAGGTTCACCGCTGGCGCTACGGCTTTGTAAAAAAAGCACACCCCACCGAGATTCTGGTCACCGAAGCGGTGCCGACCTTGGTAGGGTGTGGAGATTGGTGCGTTGGAACGGGGGCAGAGGGGGCGCTGCGTTCTGGAGCCGCCGCTGCCCAACACATTATTCAGAACTTGGAACCCTAGCCGGGAAAGTCTAAAAGCAAGAACCTAGACCTACCCCAGCCCTTAGCAGATAACGAAACCTAACGACTAAATGCTAGCCGCAGAGTAGTCGCTACCTTCTTTGTTAGCGTTGTCGCCGCCTTCCTCATCGGCTCCTCGGTTGTTCCGCTTAAAGAAACGCTGACCCCCAGAGCGCTTTTTGCGGAACTTGCGGGCATAGGCTTGGTTTCGCAGAGCTTTTTCTTTCTTGGGATTGCGACGCTTCGACATTATTCAGTAACCTCAGACAACAGGGCAGCCGTGATCGGAATTAGAAGGCACTCAAGGAAAGAAGTATGTAGCCAGACCCCACGAAACACTGAGATGTTAAGGCGTTGTGTTTCGTGGCAATGCCTAGAGCCTGGACGATCTGCCCAAGTAGGAGCCAGGGAATCACCCATCACATGACCAGAGGTTAACTGTAACACATCTATGCAAGCCCCCTCGGCGATTCCGGCAAATCTCTAGAAAAAGGCTCCGGACAAACCCCGGCTCGGCCCCTGGCTCGGCTGAAGGGTTGCCCTAGGGAAGATTGGCCCTTTGATGAGTCCACCTCGACGATTTCAAGGTCTAGGAATTCGGGATCATATCAAGGGCTGGGGATCGGGAGTTTCTCAAGGCCTAGGAATCGGGATCTTCCTAAGGGATGGAGCTAAAAATCGATGGCGGCTTGGAAGGCATCCCAGGCGAGAATGTCTTGCACTAGGGATTGATAGCCCAGCACGTTGGGATGGAGGCCATCGGCAGAAAGACGCGCCTGCCACCAGGCGTCCCCTCGGTGCAGCCAGAGATCCAGGATGTCTAGGTAGGGAATGTTGTGGCTTGCGCAGATGAGGCGGGTGGACTCTTTGTAGCGCCACTGCTCGCGCTGGGAATAGTACAAGACCTCGGAGAAGGGCATGGCGGCTTCGTTAACGGGCACCATGCCCACAAACAAAACGGGGCAAAACTGATGGGCCTCGGCCAATAATTCGGAGATCGTCTGTTCAAAGTCGTCAAAGTCGGTGTAGTTGCGGCCTAGGGGACGGCCCACCCTGGCCGAGTCGTTGGTGCCCACGGAAATCACCAGTCGGTCGGGGAGGCGGTTGCGGATTTCCCCCCGATGGCGAAATTCGTGGGCTAGGCGGGTCTGCACTTGGCCAGCCCTATCCCCCCGTACCCCCAGGTTGTAAAAAACGGCCCCAGGGGTGCCCGGTTCCATGGCCCGCCGCCGCAGTCGTTCGACCCAGCCCCCCCCTTCCGGGTCGCCATAGCCATAGACCAAGCTATCGCCAACCACCACCACCTTCTGGGGATGGGTCAGCCGTGCCGGAACGCCAGAGTGGGGTTGGGAAGGGGTGATGGGGGATGAGGTGGCGACCATACAGAGATTCCCAAGACCGAGAACAGCAGAGATAATGGAGCCTCAAACGCTCCCCTCGATTGACTAGAGCCAGCGATCAGGGCATCCGTAAGGACGATCTCCCTGGTCTAGCTAACCATAAATGTTTCAATAGTTTACGAGAGAACCTGATGGTTTACGAGGGCAGGTAATCGCTTAAAAGGCTGAGAGAATCAGCGAAAGGGCGATTCTAGGCGGTTTGACACTCTAAAGCAAATCCAAAGTTTTGCCGATCTTCAAAGACTTGGGTTTTAGGATGCCATAGAGCGACGCCCCTATTTTTTGGTCATCGCATTAAATTCTGCTTCTTCCCCTCGCGCCTCCCCTGTGGAGATCGGCTATGCAAAAAATCCCGGCCCCCTTCTGGACTCTGATCATCGGGGTCATCGTGACTCTGGTCAGCCTTTGGTATGGGCAAAACAACCACCTGCTGCCCGTTCAAGCCTCGGAACAAGCGCCCCTGGTGGATGACTTTTTTAATGTTATGGTCACCATTGGCACGGCCCTGTTCATTGTGGTGCAGGGTGCGATTATCTATTCCTTGATTCGCTTTCGTCGCCGCAAAGGGGATGATACCGACGGCCTACCCATTGAAGGCAATCTGCCCCTAGAAGCCTTCTGGACGGCGATCCCCGCCATCATCGTGGTCGGCTTAGGACTCTACAGCGTCGTGGTGTTTCAAGACATGGGTGGCTTTGCCCCCGGTGGTCACCACCACGGTGGCGGCATGATGATGGCCCAAGCCCCCCAGAAAACCATGGTAGACGTGGGTTCCCCCATGCTGGCCCAGGCCGGAGAGGGGAGTAAAGACCGCCAGGTCTACGGCTTTGGCGCATCGCCCATGGTGGAGGGCAATCAGCCTGACCTAACGGTGAACGTCACCGGGATGCAGTACGCCTGGATTTTCCGCTACCCCGACACGGGCATTGTGGATGGTGAACTCCATGTGCCCATTGGCCAAGATGTGCAGTTGTTGATCGAGGCCCAGGATGTGATCCATTCCTTCTGGGTGCCCCAATTCCGCCTCAAGCAAGACGCCCTGCCGGGACAACCCGCCGAACTGCGCTTTGTGGCCACCAAGGAAGGCACCTATCCCGTCGTCTGCGCCGAACTCTGCGGAGCCTACCACGGCGGCATGAGAACCCAGGTAATCGTCCACTCCCTGGAAGACTACGCCGCCTGGGAAGCCAGTCGCGTCGCCGAACTCCCCGGTGCCTCTGAAACCGTTGCCCTAAATCCCGCAACCCTGACCGACGCCGAATACCTAGCCCAAATCGCCCAAGATATCCCCATCGAAGCCACCCAACTCGCCCAACTCGCCCAACCGTAGGGTGGGCACCGCCCACCATCACCCCCAACCGTAGGGTGGGCACTGCCCACCATCACCCCATTGGTTAAGCAAACTCCTCCCGCCAATTGGAAAACCCATAGGTTGGGTTTCACCCAACACCCAGCCCTCGCCAATGACGACCAACCCTAACGACAAAAAAACTTGATGCCAAAAATCCCCTATGTTGGGTGCCGCTAGCGCTTTACCCAACCTACCGTCCAACAACCAATAACCAATAACCAGCAACCAATCCCGTACCCAGACGTTTTTAACCAAACCCCCTTTATGGCTCAAGCAGACATTTCCCTCAACAGTCCTGTGGCCCCCCACGGACATCCCGACAAATGGAAGTGGTACGACTACTTCACCTTTAATGTGGATCACAAGGTGATTGGGATTCAGTATCTCGTCACCTCGTTTTTGTTTTACCTGGTCGGCGGTTTCATGGCGGTGATGCTGCGGACGGAACTGGCTACGCCGGATTCTGATTTCCTCAGCCCCGAACTCTACAACGCCTTTCTCACCAACCACGGCACGATCATGATCTTTCTGTGGATTGTGCCCGCCGCCATCGGGGGATTTGGCAATTACTTAATTCCCCTCATGATTGGGGCGCGGGATATGGCCTTCCCCAAGCTCAATGCCATTGCCTTTTGGCTCAATCCTCCCGCTGGGGCGTTGTTATTAGGCAGTTTCTACTTTGGCGGTGCCCAAGCTGGGTGGACATCCTATCCGCCCCTGAGCGAAATTACCGCCAACGCTGCTCAGACGATGTGGATTTTGGCCATTGTGCTGGTGGGAACCTCCTCTATTTTGGGTTCCGTTAACTTCCTAATCACGATCTGGAAGATGCGGGTACCCAGCATGAAGTGGGATCAAATCCCCCTGTTCTGTTGGGCCATGGTGGCGACCTCCATCCTGGCACTGTTTTCCACTCCCGTCCTCGCCGCTGGACTAATTCTGCTGCTGTTTGATATCAACTTTGGCACCTCGTTTTTTAAACCCGATGCAGGCGGCAACGTGGTTGTGTATCAACACCTCTTTTGGTTCTATTCCCACCCGGCGGTGTATTTGATGATTCTGCCCATCTTCGGCATCATGTCGGAGGTGATTCCCGTCCATGCCCGCAAGCCAATTTTTGGTTATAAGGCGATTGCCTATTCATCGCTGACCATCTGTTTTGTGGGCCTATTTGTGTGGGTTCACCACATGTTTACCAGCGGTACGCCCCCCTGGATGCGGATTTTCTTCACCATTTCCACCCTCATTGTGGCGGTACCCACGGGGATCAAAATCTTTAGCTGGGTGGCTACCCTCTGGGGCGGCAAAATTCGTTACACCACGGCCATGCTGTTTGCGGTGGGGCTGCTGTCGATGTTCGTGTTTGGTGGCCTTAGCGGTGTTACTTTGGGCACTGCACCGTTTGATATCCATGTCCACGACACCTACTACGTGGTGGGCCATTTTCACTACGTGCTATTTGGCGGTTCGGTGTTTGGAATTTATTCAGCGGTGTACCACTGGTTCCCAAAAATCACCGGGCGAATGCTGAATGAAAAACTGGGCCAAGTTCACTTTGTCCTCACCTTTATCGGCACCATTCTCACCTTCACCCCCATGCACGCCTTGGGAATGCAGGGAATGCCCCGCCGCGTGGCCATGTATGACGCGCAATTTACTGACCTGAATCAACTGGTGACCGTGGGTGCCTACATCCTTGCTGTTTCGGTGATTCCTTTCTACATCAACGTGCTGTGGAGTTGGAGCAAAGGCCCCAAGGCAGGCGATAACCCCTGGAATGCCCTCACCCTGGAATGGACGACGGCCTCTCCCCCGATCATCGAAAACTGGGAAGTGCTACCCGTGATTACCCATGGCCCCTATGAGTACGGCCATGACCCAGAGGAGGAATTAGAAACGGTGTCCTAACCGTAGGGTGGGCATTGCCCACCTTGTCCCTCAATTCTCAATGGTGGGCAATGCCCACCCTACATGCTGTCCCTTCGCCCCTAATTCCCTATGCAAGGTACGATTGACTCTGCTACGCCCGCCGTCGCCCATGAGGAACATCAGGATCTTCGGGTTCTGGGGTTGCTTACGTTCCTGGCCTCGGAATTTTTGATGTTCGCCGGATTTTTTGCGGTGTTTCTGGTGTTCCGTAGTTCCATTGCCGAATGGCCCCCTAAGGAAACCGAGGTCGAGCTTTTGCTGCCTGCGGTGAACACCTTTATTCTGGTTTCCAGCAGTTGGGTGATTAACCTCGGCACGAAAGCTATTAAAAAGAATGATCTGGCTAAAATGCGGCTTTGGTTTGGCATCACCGCCGCCATGGGGGCCGTCTTTTTGGTGGGGCAAATCTACGAATACTTGACCCTAGGCTATGGCCTTAAAACCAACCTATTTAGCAACTGCTTTTACCTAATGACGGGCTTCCACGGATTGCACGTTTTCATTGGCTTGCTGCTGATTTTGGGTGTGCTGTGGCGTTCTCGTCGGGCGGGGCATTATAACGATGTCACTCACACCGGGCCGGAGATGGCCGAAATCTACTGGCACTTTGTTGATGTGGTGTGGATTGTGTTGTTTACGCTGATCTATTTGCTAACGCTGTTTTAATCGGTAGCCATAGAGGTATGTCCTAATTAAACGATGATTCCCCCTATCTCTCTGATCAAGGGGGGAATTGTCGTGAAACTTAGGCCGTTAAGCACGAGGAAGATCTAGAACCCAACAATGGTGCATCTCGCACTATCAAGAACTGCTATATCTTGCGACACTCGTTCATAGGATACTTTGACTTTTATGTTGTATTCATGAAGCAGAATCCTAGGTTCTTGCAACAGCAATAGGGACAAAAAGGCTACTGGTTAAGGCACCTATCGGTCTGGTTGAGAATGGCGGGATAGAGGTCGGCAAACCATTCGTTGGATACGGCCTTTTCGCTGTCGCTGGCCAGATATTGGTTAACCATTGTCCGCCACTGCGGGTCGTTTTCTGGCAGGGCGAGGCCGTAGAATTCGCAGGTGAGGGGCTGGTCGGGGAAGAGGGAAAAGTCTTCCGGGGATTTCCCTCCTAGGATCAGCGTGGCGTAGGTCAAAATGCCATCCCCCACAAAGGCATCAATGCTGCCCGATTGTACGGCCTGGATGGCGGTTTCGCGCCCCTCTGGCCCGGAGAAGGTGACCCGTTCGGCGGCGGGATAGGTGGTTTGCACAAAGGTTTCGGTGGTGGTGTTGCGGAGCACCCCTAGGCGCAATCCAGCTAAGGACAGGTTGGGGTTGACTGGGGTAGCCGGATTCGCCAGGGTCAAAAATCGGGCGCTGCTGACGAAAATGGGACTGGAGAAAACAACCCCCGGTAGGTCGGTGCGGAGGGTGTTGGGGCCACATTCTAGGTGAACGAAGCCGTCTTTTACGAGGTCGTAGCGGTTGTCTAGGGTGGAGGTGAGTTCTACGACCTGAATGGGGGTATCGCGCTGCAACTGCTCGGTTAGATAATTCCCCAGAGACAGGGCCAAATTGCCGCAGTAGCCATCCCAGGAGCCATCTCGGTCGATGAAGCCGAAGGGAGCCGCGTCCTTACGCAGGCCCACCTTTAGGACTCCGGTTCGTTCAATTTCGGCCAGCACGCTTTCATCCCGTGGGGGCGGGGTAGGGGCTAGGGCGGCGGGAATCACCGGGGTGGGGGGCGCGGCACCATAGGCGGCTTCGAGCTGGTTGGCGGAGAGGGCGGAAATGATATTCACCGCCATGGGCTGGTCGGTGCTGAGAAATTCGCCATAGCGGGCCGTGAGGTAGGGCAAAAATTCGCTTTGGCCGCGCAGATGGGCATTCCAAAAAGCAACGCTGAGTCCTTTGTAATAGCGAGAACCAATGTCTCGATGCTGCCCCGCCAGCAGTTGAAAAATTCCCCCAGCCCCATCTCGTCCGGGTTTGGAGGTAAAGTGGGTACCGCGTTCAAAGATGGCAAAATACTTGGGCTGAGTTTGCAGCCACACAAAGGGATGAATTTGCTCGGTAATCACTGTGGAAACAATATCGTTTTCCCCGGACACCATCAGAATGGGCACGTCAATTTGGCCAAAACCCTCTGGGCCATACAGCCCCCCACCCACGGCATGGGCGGCCACAATGGCCTTCACCCTAGGGTCTTGAAGTTCGTAGTTTTGGGGTGGCAAAAATCGGGCACGGCACTCTAAATAGAGCGCAAAGTTGAAGATGACGTTCTCCTGATCGCAGTTCGCTATGAGGCGGTTGTAGTTGATTTCTGCCCCCGCCAAGGCCAGGGCTGTGGAGGCCCCTAGGGAGTCTCCCACCACGCCAATGCGGTTTATATCGGCCACCGCTGCCCATTCCGGTGAAGCAGCGCTAAGTTCCTCCAATTTGTCGATTAAGAAGGAGATTTCCTGGGGTCGATTGATGAATTCCATCGGGCTGAGGAGGGTATTCAATTGCCCGTTTAAATAGGTTTGGCGGTAGGCCAAATCGCTGCCCACATGATCGGGCAAAATGACAATAAAGCCGTAGGAGGCCAGGTGCTCTGCCAAGAACGTAAAGCTCTCTTTGACATCTCCAAAACCGTGGGAGATGATCACAATGGGGGCGGGTTCGGTTAACCCCGTGGGCAGGTAAATATCGGAGTCGTAGTCGTAGTTGACGGTGAACCCCGCCGCCGTTTGGCGGGCGGCGGGATTGGTGACCGTGATAGTGTCCTTTTGGAAGGCGTAGGGGCCAGGTTGGCTGAGGTCGGGCAAGGCCGCTGCATTCAGATCGGCTTGGGTCTGGGCTTCCGCCACCGCCTGGGCCTGAATGGCGGCATTGGCGGCCCGGTTGTAGCTGAAATACAGGGCCAACTCGCGCCGCAGGGCCAGCAGATCCATCAGGTCAACGTGGATAGCCTGGGCCGGAAAGGCTCGCAACACATCGATCATCGTCCAGCCCTCAGCATCCGCCTGAGCCGCCGCATTAATCACCGCCGCCCGCAGGGCAATGTGCCCATTTTGGCCCGGTATAGTCTGCACCACCTTGCCCAGGTTAAACAGCACATCTCGCCCCAGGGGAGAGTAGGCCAAGTTATCCACGGTGGCGACATCTAGGGGCAGCGGCAAGGTGAGACCCCTCTGCATTTGCTGGATTAAGGACTCGTTTAAAACCCCTCGATAGAGCCTCATGCTGGGGGGAATCTCCCCCGTTGTCGCCAGGGTTTCGAGATCATCTACCGAAATACTGAGTACCAGTGGCCCGGTTACGTTAATGCGAATGTCCTCGGCACTGTGACTAGGGCGGGGGTGAATGGCATCGGTTAGCACAGCCCCGGCAAGGGCAGCGACGGCCAGACTGGTGTGCAGAAAACCACGGTGCAGAAAACGGCGGAATCGAGCGGTGTGGGCCATAGTAAGTCAGGGGTGGGTAGGAATAGAAATGGTGGATAGTTGAGGGCTGGATTGAGGGCATGGAACGCCACTCATCCCGTTAACGCCTCATCATTTTCAGCGGTTGCAGGGGCAAGGCTTTCGTTCGGCGATCCCGATCCCATCAGTTGCGCTAAAAGCTGGGTTTCGGGGAACGGCTCTAGTAGCAAGGTTTTGACCATCACCGTTAGCGGCAGGGCCAAGAATGCGCCAATGGGGCCTAAAATCCAGGCCCAAAAGACTACAGCCAAGAAGGTAACAATGGTGGAAAGATCAAGTCCTTTGCCCAGGTAGCGGGGGGCAATGGCAATGTCGAAAAAGTTGTTAATCAAAGTGTAGCCTACGGCAAAGATAAGCGCCTTGGACCAGCCGAGGGTGAGTAGCGCAATCAGGGTAGGGGGAATTAAAGAAATGTAAAAGCCCACATTGGGAATAAAATTGAATAGGAAGGAAAAAACACCCCATAAAATCGCGAAATTAATCCCCAAAAGGCCCATAAGAACGATCTGCAACAGGGCGGTTAAGGCTCCTAGCCAGCTTTTAATCAACAGGTAGGTGCTAATGCTGCTAGAAAAGGAGCGAAATCGGGCCAGCATTGGCGGATCGGTGGCCAGTCCATGGTGCAGGCGACCAGAAAAGTTGGGGGCGCTGGCCAGCATATAAATGAAAATTAGCAGGGTAAACCCAACATTAGAAACCGTGCCCAACAACGCCGAAACGAAGTACAGCAAAGCTTGAAAAATTCGTCCCGGCTGAAACCACTCTAGATCTTTAATATCCTGTCCCTGAATTCCCCGACTATCGAGCCATTGAACGAACTCAGTAAGCTGTTGATCAATCAGGTTGCGATAGGTGGGTAGCTCGGCGGAGAGCTGGGCTAGGGAAGCCGCTAAAAACAGAATCAACACCAGGCCAGAGACAATCACCCCCAGCAATACCAGGGTGTAGGCCAGCCAGCCCGGTAGCCCCCGCGCCTTGAGCCACTGCATCAGCGGAGTGGTGACCATCGCCACAAACAGGGACAGCAAAATAGGACTCATCAAGTCCGAAACGGCACGCAGCCCTGCCACAATTAGCACCAAACTAGCCAGCCCCAGCAGTAGGGGGATAATGCCACGTTTTTCTAGGGATGTCGTCATTGTTGAGTCCTGTTTTGTGAGCTAAATGCTCGATGATTGAGCTGTTAAAGCTTTGCTTATAGTGGTTCTCGATAGCGTGATGTCAAATCCGAATCAGAAAAAACTAATTAATCGAAAAGCCGCAGGGGAGAGGTCTCCTCATCCTCCTTAATAAGCTCCTGTGTATACGCATCTTCTTTTCATATCACAAGTCCTCGGAGATCCCCCTAAATCCCCCTTAGAAAGGGGGACTTTGACTCCGCCCCCCCTTTTTAAGAGGGTATTGACTCCGGTTCCCCCCTTTTTAAGGGGGGCTAGGGGGGATCAGCAGGATAGATCTCATCCAAGAAAAACCCACTGTATATTAGGGTTCATCGTTAACCGATGCCCTAGGCTTCTGCTTCCGTGGCCTCGTCGGTAGGTTCACCTTCAACGGGAACTAAGGTGATACTTTCGGCTACCATGCGAGCTTCAATCGCTTCCAAAACGGCAATTTCGGCTTCTTCGGCGGCGGCGGCGGCAAAGAGTAGGGCGGCCAGGGCATATTCCTCGGCTTTGTCAGCTCGTTTCAAAAGTTTGGCCTGTTCTTTCTGATCTTTCCATTCAGTGATCTCAGCCTCCACCTCTGACTTTTTGGCCTCCAGCCGTTGGGCTAGGGTTTCCTTGGCGGCTTTTACCTCATCTTTTTTGGCCTCCAGCTTTGTTTTGGCCTCGGCGAGTTTGGCTTTGACGGTACTCTCGGCTTCTTTTGAGGTTGTCGTCAGCTTTTCCTTCAGTTGTTTAAGATGGGCTTCAATCCCGGTAAGGCGCTGATTTAGATCACTGGTAAACTGATTAATTTTTTCGCTCATGATGACCTCGTTTTAGGTGCTTAAACTGTAAACGATCTGATGGCTCGACTCGACAAAATCAGTAACTAAACGTTAGACAACTCACCCCAGCAACGCCCAGTAACAAAAACCTAAAACGCCAAGGGGGCCAGCGGTGCAATCTCTGGATTTTCCCCACCAAGCTGGTTGGTGCGGAGCATCCAGGCGGTGGCCCCTTGCCGCAGAAAACATTCGGTGATGCTGTTGCTGGCCACCCTAGGCAACACCGTGCGCCAGCTCACCAGCCCTCGTCCCAGGGTTTTGAGGGGATCGTCTTCTAGGGTGCTGCCCAGAGCGGCGGCTTCGGTGGCCCAATCGGCGCGGGCACTGCCCCAGGGCATCAGGTGATGGCGCAGGTCTTTCCCTAGGTGCTCTAGTTGTTGAAGATTCTGGGCGAGGTCGGGGTTTTGCCGCATCCAGGCGTTGAGGTCGGCCTGGGAGTAATCCGCATTGGAGCGTACGGAGCGGGCCATCTGTTGCAGGGCGGCATAGAGGCTTTGGTTGGAGTCTTGGGCGCAGTTGTTGGCGGGGCCGACGTAGGTGCCACCACTGCCGTCGCCGATGCGATAGCGGGCGGCCATCACCTCTAGCTGGCGAATTAGGACATCTAAGGGGGATGGCTCTTGGCCTGCGGTCACCGGATAATGGCGGGTGAAGGGGGGAAAGTGAATCAGCGTATCGGCCACGGGGCGCAGGCCAATCCAGCCAAACTGGCGATCCCCCATGTAGCGCGACCAGTGCATGGTTCCGGCGGTTAGCCCATCCGGGTTTTGGGTGTAGATCTGGTGATAGACGATGTCAAACCGCAGCTCGTCGGTGAGCGGCTCCTTCACAACGGTGGCCACGCCAAAGGAGAAATGCCCAAAGTAAACTGGCCCCTGGGCGGCGGGTTCAATCTGGTGGCCACCGATGCCGCCGTAAACGTGAACCAGCAGGGCGCGGGTGCCCTCGTTCCAGACCGGCTGGTGGGAGCGATAGGCCAACTGCACCGAGCTAATCCGGCCCTTTTGCGCGGCCAAGTCTCCCCAGGCGGTTTGCTTTAGGTAGGTTTTGACGGGTTTTCGTCCAACGATCTCCTGATCGGGCTGGAGCTGGAACAGGGCACGGGGAGCCACCGCCCGCACCACAAACGGATCGGCTCCACCCATGGCATCACGGCCCATCGCGCCATAGATGTACCAGCCCGTTTCGTTCAGGGGCGACCGCTCAATCCCTCCATTGGTGAAGGGGGCGGTGCCGTTGCCATTGGCCACCACCTGGGGCAACCACACCGCTTCCTGAATGCCATCAAATTGGCCGCTAACTTTATTGAAATGAACGACCTGGAACTGTTCAGGATCATCCCCTCGCGCTTCGTCGGGATCGATCCCCGCCACTGGCCCTAGAAATTTCACCAGGCCATAGTACAGCCCAGTGATTTGAATCGGTTCGTGGGCAATACGCAGGGTCAGCGGGTAGTGGGAGGACAGGGGAGCGCGGTTGGAGGGTTCCACCTGCACCGGATCGGGCAGGGCCACGATCATGTCGTCGTTGGGATGTGCCCCGGCCAAGGATTCCAGGGGATTCACCCGTTGCCAGTGGTTGAGACGGGTGGGATAAACCCCGCCCTGCTGACTTTTGTAGGTGGCCTGGGGGCTGAAGTGGACATCCTTCGTCACCTGCTGCAAATAGGTCTGCACCTGGGGTTCCTCGCTCCAGCCCAAGCTGACCACGGTGCCGATCAGGTGGGCGTATTTTTCGGGGGCGTGGTGAACCTCAAAGGGAACGGTCTGGGGCTGGCGCTGATCGGGCTGAGGCAGCAGCAAACGGCCCATCCAGGGGGCCATGGGACGGTAGCGATCTAGGGGCAACGCCGCCCGCACCGGGTAGCCCTCGGCTCGGTTAAAGGGAGCCTGTCGATAGCGTTCCAGCGTGCTCGGCAGGGGAATGGGTTGCCGTTCTTTGAGGGGGGCCGTGCCCTGGAGAATCTCCGCCACCCACTGCACGGTCTGCTGCAACGCCGTTCGACCATCGGGCAACACCCGCTCAGGATCCATCACCCCACCAGGGACTTCGTGCCCCACTGGCCCCAGATTGATCAGGCTCACCTTCCCCAGCCGCTTACTACGGTTCCAGTAGGACAGCGCCATCAACTTCCAACGCTTTGGGAAAAAGATCGGGCCGAGCCGTTCGATTTTGTCTTGGTCGCCCACCAGATGGTAGATATGCTCCAGTTTGAGGATGTTGTTGTTGCCGCTAAACACCCCCGCAATGGAGATTAAATCAATCGGAGCGGGCAGAGCCTCTTTTAGATAGGGAACCGCCCCCATGGAAATTTGACCGCCGCCGCTAAACCCAATCAGGGTAATGGGCACCCCACCGTGGGGCGGGTAGCCGTGGTTGATTAGGCTGTTGTAAATCACCTGGGCCGTACCTCGGTTGTAGATCGGGCCATAGCGCTGATCCGCCGAGATCCAGACCACAAAAATATTGCGTAGGTTAATTAAAAAGGCTAACAATCCACCCGTTTGACTGGTTTTCTTTTGATTTGCCCAGTTCCAAAACCACGAAAAAGGTCGATCTTTGCTAGTAAGAGATCGATTCATAGGAGAGTAGGGCATTAATCCCCGAATGATTTGAATATTGTTGGGCAACGTCTGATCTAACTCATCTAAGAACTGCTCAACATCTGGCAAGTAATCAAAGGTAGATTGACCAATGCCATCCAGATAGACGACGTAGTGAGAAATATCTGTACCGACCGAAATTTCTCCTTGCAATGAACCCAGATTTTCCGTCGTAGCCTGCACCGGATCGCCATACCAACCCGCCCACCAGCCCAGGGTTTCTAGCGGCATCAATAGAATTGTAACGATGAGGGCAATGAGTCCCATCCCCACCAGGTTGATGATGAGCTTAGCCGTCACCGTCATCGTCGCAAAAGCCGCCTGCACTAGGGGAATTACAAGCGGCAAAAACAGCGTTAGGAGCAATACCCCTAGAGCCAGGATCAATATTTTTTTAAAGCGACGGGACGACAACAAAGACATCATTTACCCTGATAGTGAGAATCGCGCTTAAGGCCCGTTTCTAATAGTGTTTCGATACCCTGAAGATCCGTAACGAGAGAAGTGCCCGCTGTGGTATTGGATAGCCAAGTTCCTAAGGCTCTGATCGGACGTCCGAGGGTACGCTGCAAGATCTGGAGGAATATCCAGCCTAATAAACCGCTCATAAAAGACGGCCAAAGTCCTAGACCTGTGGACACACTAAATCCCTGGACAAACACTAGCAGCACCCATAGAGCTAGGAAAATCTGAATGGGTACACCAAAGTAGGGCGAAGCAATTAAAAAGCTCAGCAATTGTGGAGCCGTTGCTAATCCTACGGTGTGGTAGACCAGTCGCAGATCAAGATCTTGTTGAAAAATGACTTGGCTAACAAACAAAGTGCTGGCAATCCAGAAGCCATAGCTAAAGACAAATAGAATGGCTCCTAGGCAAAGACTGAGGAAAAAACGAATCGGTTTAACGCGATTGATAAATAGAATTAGCCCCTGACCAACGGACTGAGAAAATCCTGCCAAGAGCAACACTTGAATAGCAATTTGATTGGCATTGGGCAGATCAGCCATGGCCTGAAACGATTCAGGATTAAATAACATCGCTCCCTTGACCAAGGGCCAAAATTCAGTAGATGCCATCGCTTTAGCCTAGAAGTTGCTGAACTTTAGATAAGAATCGCCACGCAATTAAAAGCTGAGAGAAGTAGGTCGCGGATACTTTCTCATAGCTTTCTTGGGGTACGGCCTCTTGCAAGGGAATACCCGTGTGGTTAACAATGTATTCTTCTAATTCGCTAATGGTTTGAGGGGCAAGACTACCATCAATGTGAACCGCAATGGCCGTTCTTCCCCAATAGCGAAAGGGTACAGCGGCCAGCAGGAATGCAGGTTTATCCAGCTCCAGCATAGCGGCCAAATCTAAGGGGATCGATAGACTAGGCAAAGGGGTAGGGGTTGGTTCGAGGATGAGATTAACCCGGTAGCCTTTGGTATTTTGAGTATCGGCAAAGCGGGTAGGTAGGAGATCATCCAACTGGCTATGGCCTACTTGAATCACCACATTAGCGTCAATTTTTTGGACATCAATCCACCTCACAAAAGCCGCTTCCCGTTGCAGCATTTCCTGTTCTAAGGCCTCGGCTTTGTGGCCCCGCTTTTTCACATCGCGCTCCCACTTCCAGGCCCATTTCACCTGTCGGTCAGGATCGACATACAGACTAAAGTCTAGAAACGGCAGAAATTGGGGATACAGAACATGCAGTCCTTCCACGACGATAATTGGAGTTGGCGGAAAGACCTCTGGTGGATCCAACTGTCCAGTACCGTGATTATAAATGGGAACGTCTATCGTCTTTCCCTGTTTGAGATCGGCTAGGTGTTGAGCTAGCAGGTCTAGATAGTTGGCCTCTGGATCGAGGGGAAGTCTACCACTCTTCTGGCGCTGCTCTCGATCTTCCTTGTGGTAGCCATCGGTGCAAATGGTTGATACAAGATCTTCCCCAATTAGCCGCCGAATACCGTTACTAAAGGTAGTTTTGCCGCTGCCACTATCACCCGCTACACCAACGATAATAGGCGTTTTTAGATTTTTTAAGGAATCCCGAAGGGTAGGGTGATTGATCTGGTGTGAGGTCATAAACAGTTTCCCTGATGGCTGAATGTGGTTAGAAAAACATAAAGAGTGATAGTTGCAGCGTTACCCAAGGACTAGTAGATTGGTTGACGGCCCCACGAATAGCGCTGCCAGGAAAGGCCACAGAACCGACCCCTTGAAGCATAAAGTTTTGGGATAGAAAATAGCGACTGGTTAGCAAAAATTCTTGACCGATGTAGCGTGACCCAAGATTGGCCAGGGCTGGATTGCCGCCCAGATTATTCAGTTGGTCGGCAAAGCGGTAGTAGTAATCCAGCGAAATTGAGAGGTCTGGACTAGGCTGGGCGCTGAGGGTGATGCGGTGGGAAAAGCTGTTGCTGTTGGGATAGAGCTTGCCCAGGCTAATGCCCTGCAGCCAGTCCGATAATCCTCCGGCTTGGAGAGGGTCGAACCGTTCGTAGGTGGCGGTGTTGGGGTTATCGCCGCTAAATCCGGCAAAGCGGTAACTGAGGGTGGGACGCCAGGACACATTTTCGGCGGTGTAGCCTAGCCAGAGGGATCCACCCTGAGCAGCCATCGCTTGCTGGGCGCTGAATTGGTAGGCGTATTCCCCTTCGGCCCACAGCCCCGGTACACCAAAGAGGGTGGACTGGCGGATGCGGGGGTTGATCACCTGCAAACCGTCGCGGGTGAAGCGGTCGCCGTTGGGCAACAGGTAGGCCCGGTTGGATTGGGGCACGGTGATGTAGGACAGCACCGCCTCTAGCCCCTGGTTGTTGTGGTAGGCGAGGCTGGTGCCGAGGTATTGGGTGCCGCTGTCGGCGATGGGCAGTTCGTCCGGTTCTAAAAAGAAGCCTTGCAGCCGAAAATCGCCCCAGCGCAGGTTGGCTAGCACGGTCATATCGTAGGCGGTGCGCGGGTTAGAGTAGCTGGCCCCTCGCTCTAGGGCATTGGCCGAACCGCTGAACTGGGAAAACAAAAAGCCCTGATTCAACTGAAAAATTTGCCGTCCTGCTGATAGGTTAAACGACAAAGGACGCCCTGGTTCTGCCAAAAGTATGCCGCCATAGAAGTCTTCCACACCGCCATAAAAACGGTTGTCGGTGCGGAAAATGTCGGGTTGCAGGGTGCCAGATAGCGTGTAGGAGGCCGCCCCATAGAGGTAGGCTGGGTGGTCTCCTAGTTGAGTAATACCTGCTATTCCGGGTTCTAAATAAGCCTCACCCCACGCCACGGTTTCGGTAGGGCGGTAGGGGCCAGCTACAAAATCTTCCGCCGCCCCAAACCAGGGATTGCTATCGCTAAATACCCCCAAGCCACCGTTCAAAATAAATTTTACGAGGGCGCGATCATCCTGATACAGGGTGGGAAAATCCTGAAAATTGCCGCTTGCCAGAATCCCGGTGGGTGGAGCAACGGCGTCTTCAGCATCTTCCGGTTGCAGCGTAATCAGCAAGGCCAAAATAACCGCTCGTCCCGGACGACTCGACTCATATAGCCGATATTCCGCCGCCTGAACAAAGGGGAGTTGTTGCACTTGGCGCAAGCTTTGATCGGCAAAGAGAGTGCTAAAGTTTGACCCTACCTGCAATCCAAAGGTCTCGGCGATTTGTTCTTGCAAAACGGTGTTTTGGTCGGGATCACCTGTGGGGTTGCGGAGGTGAACATACACCTGCTCTAGAGGCAAGCCTTCGCCAAAACGGGGAGGAATCCGCAGGCCCACGTTGGGATCAACGGTGCTGAGGGGATCCGGTAGGGGCTGGGTTTCGTCGGTGAGGGGGAGGGTCGCCGCCGATTCTGAGGTGGGTGGATCGGCGGTTAAGATGACATCCTGATGGGGGATGGCTGATTCGGTGGTAGGGCGAGGAGACCTCGCCCCTACGGGTGGGTGGAGTGAGGATTGGGGGTATGAAAAGTAGGTGGGATCAAACGGTGGAGCTAAGTCTGTAGCGGCGGCGGTGGGCTGAGGGTGATCTGGAGTGGTGATGGTGGTTGCCGTTCCGGTGGCGGTGGCGGCTTCGGTTGTAATCCTTGCGGTTGAAGCCTGGGCAGCGCTGGGGGAAACCAACGCTAGACTCGCCAAGATAGAGATCGAAATCTCTCGCCAAAACCCACCATATCCACTGCAAAGATTCGCCATCACACCACAGATCACACACCGCAGATCACAGAGCAACCATCCGGGAAATGAGAACCCATCCGAACCAGGAAACCCCTGATTCTCACCATGGCAAACGGTAGGGGAGAGGTTTCCTCAACCATCCATACAAGGGGTAAACAGGTCGGCTCGATGATGATCATTTCCCGGCAGGAGCCTATTCTGGCTTGAGGCGGATGCGCTTGCCGCCACCGGAGACTTGCAGGGTTTGGCCGCTCACCCAAGACCCCGCTGGAGAGGCCAACCACAGGAAGGCATTGGCGATGTCTTGGGGTTTTCCGGCCCGCCCGGTCAGGTTATCGGGGTGGGCGAGGGCATACTGAGCCGCTTCGTCCAACCCCGCCGCCGCATAGCCCTCGGTGATGACGGTGCCAATCAGCACGGTGTTAATCCGCACCTGCTTAGCAAAGTAGTGGGCCAGACCCAGCATCATGTGATTCAGGGCGGCTTTGGCGGCAGAATAGGCAATAAAATCAAAGGCTGGCACGGTTCCCACCAAAGAACCGGAGTTGGTAATGGTGGCATTGGTGGCCTGCAACAGGTAGGGGCGGCAAGCCGAGGTCATCCGCATGGCCGAAAGGGTGTTGAGTTTGTAGCTCTCGATCATGTCCTCTAGGGGAACCTCCAGGGGATCATCGTAGGCGCGGCCCCAGCCCACGTTATTGACCAGGGTAGACACGCCGCCAAAGGCTTCAACGGTTTTGGCCACACAGTTTTGGACATCCTCCTCCACCGTGACGTTGCAGCCGATGCCGATTACGTCATTGCCCGTTTCGGCCTGAATCGCCGCCGCCGTAGCCTGGGCTTTTTCGCCATTAAGGTCAGCAATCATCACCTTAGCGCCAGCCCCCGAAAAGGTTTTGGCAATGGCTTCCCCAATATTTTGGGCACCGCCCGTTACAATGGCGACTTGGCCATCCATGCGAAAGTCTGCAAATGCATCAAACGTCATAGGGTCTCCTTAGCAAAATTCAAGACTCAAAATTCAAAACTCAAAAGGGCTAGTCAAGTTCTTGCAGACCGCCACCGCTGACGGTAAGGACTTGTCCGCTCACCCAGCTTGAGGCTGGAGAACAGAGGAAAAGTGCGGCGTAGGCAATATCGTTGGGTTCCCCCAATCGGGCTAGGGGGGTATTTTTGAGCATGGCTTTTTCGATGTCTGGAGTAAGCACCGTAGCCAAAGCATCGGTTTTAATGGCTCCAGGGGCAATGGCATTCACCCGAATATTTTTGGGGCCAAGATCAAAGGCAATATTGCGGGTCAGGTGGCTTTCTGCGGCCTTGGAAGAACTGTAGGAAGCCATGTTTTTGTTTTTGTTATCTCCTGCCATGGAGGAGATATTGATGATGGCTCCACCGCCAGCAGCTTCCATGTGGGGAGCACAGAGTTGGCAGAGATGAAACACCGAAAACACATTCAGTTTATAGGCCCAAATGAAGGTGTCCATCGGCATGTCAAAGGGCTTTGGCCCACCGCCCCCGGCATTGTTAATGAGAATGGTGATTTTGCCAAAGGCGTTGATGGCAGACTGCACCAAATTAGCTAGGGCGTCATCGTTGGTGACATCGCAGGCGACGGCAATGGCTTTGCCTCCCGATTGGTTAATGCCATCGGCCACCACAGCGGCAGTTTCTTCCTTGAGATCACTTACCACCACCGCTGCACCTGCCTGGGCGAAAAGTTCGGCAATGCCGCGACCAATCCCTGCACCACCCCCGGTCACGATGGCAACTTGGCCATCCAATTTAAAAGCATCTAACACAGTCATGGTTGCATAGTCTCCTAGATCGGTTAAGCGTGGAATTTTTATCGAAGACACTCTACTCAGGGCGCAACATATCTCGCATGACGGCGGCATTGATAAACCAAGCCGCGATTCCAGCAATGAGGCCCAAAATGATCGCTCCCACGATGGGCGTTACCATTACCGTGCCTACGAACTTTTGGACAAAGAGTGCGACTAGGGCAGCGGTACCAAAGGCAAAGAGTGAGTAGAACAGAATGGTTCGCACACCAAAGAAGAAAAACGGTCGATTCAGCAACTCTGGAGAGGCAAGCTGAAGCTCTTTGGCTTTCTTACCAAAGGTAAAAAATGCGATGCCTCCTAGAATGACCGACAATAAAAAGGCTGTCATTACCCCGGTGGAAAAAATGGTTTTCTCATGGGCAGATATGGTATCAACCGTCAACGGCACCACATCTTGACCGCGAAACATAAACCAGCCGATTACGCCATTGATTACCGCGTTGATAACGCCACTGATGATCGCATCTTTTTGAATGCAATCTCTGGCATTGTGAGACGCAAAAGTCATAGATTTTCCTTTGGGAATCGGTCTTTTCTAACATTCCCAGGCAAGCATGGCATCAAAAGGTGAAAAATTTGTGTAATATGAAAAAGTATTGACCCTAAACTTTTTTGGCCTGCGACAAATCGATGTGAAGTTCTATGAAAATCCTGCTAGTTTCCGCTGAGCAAGGGCAGCGAAAGGCGCTTCACCACGCCCTGTCTCGCCACAGTTTTATTGTGGATGTGGCCAGCGACGGGGAAGAAGCTTGGGACATGCTGAAAGCCTTTCGCTACGATGTGGTGCTGCTGGAGGTCCAGTTGCCGAAGTTGGATGGCCTTAGTCTGTGCCATCGTCTGCGGGAGGTGGGAAATCCGGTGCTGCTGTTGATGATGGTGGAGGCCGATGGGGCAACGACGGGGGTGCAGGGGCTAGACCACGGTGCCGATGCCTACTTGACCCTGCCCATCCAGGAAGATGAACTGCTGGCCCACCTCCGCGCCTTGGCCCGCCGGGGTTTTCGTCGGGCTGGCCCCACCTTTTACTGGGGGCCGCTGCGACTGGATCCAATGGCTCAACAGATCACCTGCCAGGGGCAGGCGCTCAAACTCAATCGCAAGGAATATCAACTGCTGGAGCTATTTTTGAACCAGCCTCGCCGGATGTTCTCCCGTGGCGACATTGGCGACCGCATTTGGCCCCTGGAAAGCGACCTGCCCAGCGATGCCACGATTAAAAGCCATATCCGCAGCATTCGCCGCAAGTTAGAGCGGGCTGGTATTTTGGACTTTATTCAGACTCACTATGGCCAGGGCTATTGCCTCAATCCGGCCTACGATCCGGGCACGAAGGCGAAACCTCCTGTTACCACCATGCCAGAACTGATGATGGACAGTATTACGGCCAACATCTGGCAAGAATTGATGGCTGCCAATGCCCAACTTACTCAAGAAATTGAGCAGCGCAAGCAAGTAGAAGCCCAACTGCGACGGTCAGAAGTGATGCTGCGGAATGCCCAGCGGGTGGCGCAAATTGGCTGTTGGGAGGCCACCATCAGCACCCGTGAGGTCTACTGGACGGAGGAAATGTACCTGATTCACGGCTTTGATCCTAGCGACCCGCCCCCCACCCCAGAGCAAATAGAAGCCCTGATTCACCCGGATGATCAGCAACTTCATGCGGACGTGATTCAGGCAGCGGCGCAGCGGGGAGAACCCTTTGAAGCAAATTTGCGTATTATTCGGGCCGATGGGGAGGTGCGCTACATCAACGCCCGTGGGGGGCCGCTGTTTGACGATGACGGCAAGATGGTTAAACTCACCGGAACCACCTTTGATGTCACTCGCTGGCATCGGTAAGGCTTTGGGAAAGGAGGCAAACCGAGCAATCACCAGGTCAGCAGTGGGGTCGATGCGGACGTGGGGCGAGTTGTCACAGAACCGCCACAGCCCTGTCACCTAGCTGTGACATAGGGTGCTTAAGGTGCCCAACAAGGTTAGTCGGTCGAGCCGTGATGCCCCATCGGTAAGACTCGACCTAACCTGTCTGTGCGATCAGCACTATTGATCAACCGTTGATCAACCACAGACGATGCTAGATGAGGATTTATCCATGCGAACCTCCCAATTTTTAACGGGCACCGTAGCGACCCTGTTGTTGATGGGTGCCCCTGGTGGAGCCGCCCTGGCGCAGGTATCGGCTCCTGCCCCTGCCCCCCAAACTCAGCTTTCCGAAAGCCAGATTGACCGCTTTGTTAGCGCCTATCAGGCCATTCAAGCCATCCAGGAAGAGATTCAGCCTGACCTGATCATGGCGGTAGAATCCCAGGGTCTATCGGTGGAGGACTATAACCGCATCGCCGAGGCTCAGCAGTCCCCAGAGATGGCGGCGAATATTCCCGCCGATGAGACCGAACAATTTGCGGCGGCGGTGGAGCAGGTGAGGGCCATTCGCGCTGAAGCCCAGGCCGAAATGGAAACCGCCATTCAGGCGGAAAACCTTACCCCAGAGGAGTTTGGCCAAATTCTCACCCTGGCCCAGCAGGATCCCCAGGTGCAGGCCATCATTAGCGAGCGGCTGGCCCAATAGCCCCCTACACTCCTGCGAAGACTGCCCTACCGATTGGCCCCCTAACCGCGTTAGGGGGCTTTTTTATGGCCCCATAGCCTAGCCTCCAACCCCTTGGCCAATCCAAGCCGACTGGGGCGGTAGATGTGCCCCCTCTGGCCCGATGTGGGCTTGGCGGTAGGCCCAGAGGGTTTCCCAGGTCTGGGTTGAGCTGGACTGATTCTCCCTGGACTGTCCGAATGCCTGGAGTTGCTGAGCCGTTAGCGTGGTTGCAACGTTCCCGGCATTGAGAACGACGAGGATCGTTTCGGCGTCCCGGCCCTCGTCTTTCAGGGTTCTGGTGAACCCATAGGTGTTTCCCTCGGCATGGCAGACCTGGTAGGTGCCCGTACGCAGGGCGGGGTGTTGGTGGCGCAGGGCAATCAGGGCTTTGTGGATGTGCAAAAGTTCCCGATTCCAGGCCGACTCTGGCGGAAAGGTGCGGCGGCAGTCGGGGTCGAGTTCTCCGGGTAGGCCCACCTCGTCGCCATAGTAAAGGCTGGGGGCACCGGGAAAGGTCAGCAGCAGCACCGTTGCCAACACCACGCTGGCCTCGTCTTCCCCCACCACCGACAGCGCCCGCGCCACATCATGGCTAGAAAGCAGGTTGAGCTGAGTAAGCTGGATTTCCCAGGGATAGAGATCCAGCAACGCCTGAATCTTGGCCCCATAGCCCGCCGCATCCAGGGCCGGATAGGGAAAATAGTGGGGAATTTCCACCAACTCCCGCCGCACCCGATCCCCCGCCGCAAAGGCCAGGGTTGGCCCAGTAAATAGGTAGTTCATCACCCCATCAAACTGGGTGCCATCGAGCCACTGGCGGGCATCCGTCCACACTTCGCCGACGATGTAAGCATCAGAATTAATGGCCTTAATACGATCCCGAAACTCCTGCCAAAAGCCCGCTGTCTTCACCTCGTAGGGCACATCCAGCCGCCAGCCATCAATGCCCTGGCGCACCCAATATTCCCCCACCCGCATCAGGTATTCCCGTGCCGCCGGATGGTCGTGGTTAAAGGTGGGCAGGGCGCGATTATCCACCCAGCTTTGATAATTGGCTGGCCTACTGCCATCGTAGGCCGACAGGGGCCACCCCTCCACCCGAAACCACTCTAGCCAGGGGGAATGGGGGCCATTTTCCAAAATGTCGTTAAAAAAGAAAAAGCCTCGGCTAGCATGGTTAAAAACCCCATCCAACACCACCTTCATGTCCCGCTGGTGGGCGGCCTCTAAAAGGTCAAAAAATGCCGCATTTCCCCCCAATAATGGATCAACCTGGTAGTAATCGTGGGTGTGGTAGCGGTGGTTGCTGGCCGACTGGAAAATCGGCGTGAAGTAGATTGCCGTAATCCCCAAGTCTTGCAAATAGTCCAGCTTTTCGAGGACTCCCCACAGGTCACCCCCCTTATAGCCAAACAAGGTTGGCGGTTCATCCCACGGCTCCAAGGCCACCGCCATCGCTGGGTTATCTACCCGCCGCTGGGTACGGGCCATGCGATCCGGAAAAATCTGGTAAAACACCGCCTGTTTCACCCAGTCCGGCGTTTGAATAGCCATGCCCTCTGCCTCGGTTGCTACCCCGTTAGGCTATCGTCATCTGCCAACCCTGGCTAGGGGAAGCCCATCGGGTAGAATATTACTGATCCTGGGGCTGTAGCTCAGCAGGATAGAGCGACCGCCTCCTAAGCGGTAGGTCGCGGGTTCAAATCCCGCCAGCCCTGTAGCCCAAAGCCCTTGCATTGCAAGGGCTTTGGGTGTTTAGGGGAACTTTTAATCCCCTTGCGAACTCCCCTCTCTCCCAAATCCACGGAAACGTATTGTTCTCGTCATGGTCGATGATGGTGCTAGAGGTGGATGTCTGTGGCCCCTGCCTGCATCAGGTCATCCACAAAGCCGGGCCAATGCGCTTGGGCCACTCGTTGACTTATAAAAGGCCTAAAGACGTTTTATCCGGTTATCAGGAAACTCTCAGGTGCGGTTGCTAGGTTTAAGGGTGTGACGCGCTAGGGTTGGCGCATTCCTGAGAATTCCTAGGGTGGCTATGGCACCGATGCGGTATCGCTTACGAACATTTCTCCACCGCTGGATTGACCTCAACTCGCTTCAGGTGCGGCTCACCGCTGGAGTAGTCTTAGCGTCGTTGGTGGCGATGGCGGGGTTAACCGGATGGCTGGGCTGGCGTACCCAGGCAATTTTGCTGGATAGTCACGTCCATCAGGCCAGTTTGGTGGTGGCCCGCTTTCGAGAGGATGTCGATTCCTACGCAGATCAGATGTCTGTTCAAATGGCGATGCAGAAGGTGATCAACCACCGCACCACCGGGGATTTAGCCCTATGGGTGACGACTTCAGCGGGGGATGTGGTAGCCCAGTCGGAAACCCTCACCATGGGGTCTTGGCAGGGATCTGGGGTGGCTGAGGCGCTGCTTACCCAGGCGATGGCGGAAGGGATTGCGATCCAGCCGATTCAGACCTGGGTGTTTGTGGTCTGTGCCGAGCCGTTAGCCATGGAGGGCTTCCCCACCGCCACCCTGCACCTCGCCAACGACATCACGGCAGAATACCAGGGGCTTCAGCAGTTGATTCGGATGCTGTGGCTGACCGGGTTGGTGATGGTGGCGCTCCTCGCCCTGGTCTGCACGCTGTATATCCGTCGTGCCCTGCGGCCCATTCGCCAGATCAATCACCTCGCCAGCCAGGTGACGGTAGACAACCTAGGCCAGCAGACCTTTTCGCTGCCCGCCGCCCCCACAGAGGTGGCTGAGTTGGTGCAGACCTATAACCTGATGCTGACCCGACTGGCCAAGGCTTGGGCACAGCAGAAGCGGTTTATCAACGATATTTCCCACGAGCTACGCACGCCGCTGACCCTGGTGCAGGGCTATCTAGACAGCACCCTGCGACGGGCCGATACCCTCACCCCACCCCAGCGCCAGGGGCTAGAAATTGCCGCCGCCGAAACCCACCGCACCATTCATCTATTAACGGAACTGCTGGAACTGGCCCGCCTCGACAACCACCAGCGAACCCTGACCCTGGCCCCCGCCGACCTGGTGGATATCGTCAAAACGGCTATCGCTGTGGTGGTGGATGAGGCGATCCCAAAAACCGATAGCCCGTCCCGAATTCAACTGGAGACCCCAGGCGTGTCCCCGGTGGTGCAGGTGGATCGAGACAAGCTGGTGGCCGCCCTAGTGGAACTGCTGGACAATGCCCTGCGCTATTCGGACACCCACCAGCCGATTCGGGTGCAGGTGTTGGCTCAGCCAGATTGGGCCTTGGTGCAAATCCACGACCAGGGGCCAGGGATTCCGGCCCAGGATCAAACGGGGGTATTCGACCCCTTCTACCGGGTGGATGAGAATCGATCTCGCCAGGGCGGCGGCACGGGCTTGGGGCTGACCCTAGTGCGGTCGTTGGTGGAGGCGATGGCGGGCCAGGTGAGTTTGCGATCCCAGCCCCAGCAAGGCTGTGTGTTTACCATTGCGCTGCCCCGATCATCGGCAGGGTAGCGGAGACCGTAGGGGCGAGATCTCCTCGCCCGCTGATACTCAACAGGAGGCAAGGCAGGCGATGACAGCAAAGACGTTAGCGAAGATTCTCATGGTAGACGATGAGGCGAACCTGGCCCAGTTTGTGAAGCTTGAGCTGACCTACGAAGGCTATGAGGTGAACGTGGCCCACGATGGTCTATCGGGGTTGATGGCGGCTCGCGACCAAGAACCCGACCTGATCATCCTGGATTGGATGATGCCGGGACTGAGCGGGGTGGAGGTCTGTCGTCGTCTGCGCCAAACCGGATCAAAAACCCCGATTATTTTGCTGACAGCCAAGGACGACATCAGCGACCGGGTGGAAGGGCTAGACGCTGGAGCCAATGACTATGTGGTTAAACCCTTCAGCATCGAGGAACTGATGGCGCGGGTGAGGGCACAACTGCGATCCCTCCAACCCCAGGAGGCCGAGCAGTTAGTCTATGCTGACCTCAGCCTAGACCGCAAAAGCCGCCAGGTGGTTCGTAATGGGCGATCCATTGAGCTAACCGCCAAGGAGTTTGACCTGCTGGATTACCTGATGACCTACCCGCGCCAGGTGCTCACCCGCGACCGCATCCTCGAAGAAGTGTGGGGCTACGACTTCATGGGCGACTCCAACATCATTGAGGTCTATATTCGCTACCTGCGCCTAAAACTGGAGGCCGAGGGCGAACCCCGCCTGATCCAAACCGTGCGCGGCGTCGGCTACGTGCTGCGAGAAGCCGCTTTCTAAGCCTAGTTTTTTACCTTAAGGAGATTTCTGGAAAATGTTCTCCCCCATGGTGGGCAGTGCCCACTCTACGGTGGCTATAGTCGCCGCCTAAAGCAGGGATCTTTTTTCCTAGAAGTCTCTTAGCTTCTCAGCTTCCTCTCATTGTATTTTAGGCTACTTTCTATCAACCATTCAGGGAAGACTCAGGCCAGCCTCGCACCATGGGAACTGTAAACCCCATAGGAAACGAGGGACATTCCCCTCGTTAGGAGGAACTCATGAAACGGACCATCATCTCTGGTTTGACGATTCTAATCTCCAGCTTGACCCTGGCTTCGGCGGCGATGGCCTCCCAAACGACGATCCACGATTTAGCCGCAGACTTAAATGGCGATGGCGTGGTCACCCTGGGAGAACTGGTGAAGCACAACCGCGACCAGCGGCAATCCTAAGGGGATATTTGGACAGTGGTAGTGCATTAATGCACTACCACTGTCTTATTCGGCCTTAAGCAAAATGATTTCCTGGCGCAGGCCGGAGAGAGTGGATTGTCCGGTACAAAACAGGACGGTTTTGATCTCCGCAATCAAAACCTCAGCCAGGGTAGCAACGGCTTCTTCCGAGTCGCTGGCGGCTTTGAGGAAGGGATAGGCCAGCCCGGCCAGGTCGGCCCCTAGGGCGAGGGTTTTGGCTACGTCTAGCCCGTTGCGGAGGCCACCGGAGGCAATCAGCGGCAGGGTGGGGGCCACTTGGCGGGCAGCGATCAAGCAATCGGCGGTGGGGATGCCCCAATCGGCAAAGGTTTGGCCCAGGCGGCGCTGGATGGGGTCAACGGCCCGTTCGCTTTCTACCTTGGCCCAGGAGGTACCCCCGGCCCCAGCCACATCCACCGCCGAGACTCCGACCTCCATCAGTCGTTTCACCAAAGGCGCAGAAATACCGTTGCCCACTTCTTTCACGACCACAGGGACGGGCAGGGCGGCGCAGATTTGCCCAATTTTGGCGATCAGCCCCTTAAAGTTGGTGTCGCCACGGGTTTGCACCGCCTCTTGCAGGGGGTTGAGGTGCAAAATTAGGGCGCTGGCTTCCAGGTGTTCCACCACCCGACGGCATTGGTCGATGTCGTAGCCGTAGTTGAACTGCACTGCCCCCAGGTTGGCCAGCAGCAAAATATCCGGGGCCACCTCCCGTACTCTAAAGGTGGTGATCAGGGCGGGGTTTTCTATCGCCACCCGCTGGGAACCCACCCCCATGGCCAACCCGTAGCGCTGGGCCGCCGCCGCCAGCCGTTGGTTGATGCGATGGGCTTCCTCGGTGCCGCCCGTCATGGAAGAAATCAGCAGCGGTGCCCCCAGACGATGGCCCAAAAACGTGGTGCCCAGGTCAAGATCCTGCCAATCTACCTCTGGCAGGGCACAATGGCGAAACCGAAACCGCTCCAACCCTGTGGTGACCTGGCGGCACTGCACACCCTCGTCTAGGCAAATCCGAATGTGATCCGCTTTGCGGGTCTGGGTTTCGTGGGCAGCAATGGGCGATACAGTCACAGGGTTAGCTCAGCAACGTTCGCTTTCCATAGTAGGAAAGAACGGCGGTCTGGGCATAGGGGACGACCTCACCCAACTCCAAATCCCTGATGCTGAGTAGCGCATTGTTCAGCCGGACAAGGAAACCTTGCCTCGACCGTTGGCTGGCATGGTTTTGACTTCTGACTTCTGACTCCCGACTCCCTAACCTTCCGGCTTCAACAACTGCACCCCATCCCGACCATCGGTATCGTGCAAAAACACCTTCACCAGTTCGTCCTTGGCGGTGGGCAGCACTCGACCGACAAAATCGGGGTGGATGGGCAGTTCCCGGTGGCCTCGGTCTACCAGGACAGCCAGACGAATGGCACTGGGACGGCCATAGTCCAGCACGGCATTGAGGGCGGCGCGGATGGTGCGTCCGCTGTAGATCACGTCATCCACCAGAACGACGACTTTATTGGTGAGGTCGAAGGGAATTTTGGTACGGGCGGGGGTGCGGGTGCTAATTTTGTCCAGATCGTCGCGGTAGAGGGTGATGTCGATGGCCCCCACCGGCAACTGCACCTCTTCCATGCGCTGAATTTGGTGGGCCAGCATGTGGGCGAGGGGCACCCCACGGGTATAGATGCCCAGCAGCACCAGATGGCGCAGGTCGCCCCCCCGCTCAATCACCTCCGAGGATAGACGATTGAGGGTGCGCCGCATTTCTTCGGCAGACAAAATTTCAACAACGGGACTGCTGGCACTCATGGGGGCTACCTGGGCGGTAAAGAAGACCGGAAATACAAGATATCACCGACCCACACTATACCCGACCTCTCCTTGTCTAGCTTCACCGACGGTCACGTCCAGGAGGATGGGTGCTGGGGTATGCGCTGACCGTTGGAACGGCGACGGCGTTGGACTTAGGCATCAGACTGAGATGAACGACAACGGCTAAACGGGTTGATCCCATCCATGGGCTGGGCTGAGGGCTAGCAGACGCTCTAGCTTGGGCACCGTTAGGGGTAGCGCCAGCGTCAGATCGACCATTGCCGCTAACGGTGCCATCGGGGCTGGCAAGGGGCCGATTTCCCCCAGGAGGACGATCTTAGGGCGTGGGGGTGGCAAGGTCTGGAGGTCGGCGGCGAGGGTGGTTGCATTGTCTTGGCTGAGGAGCACGAGGAGGTGGGGCGGCTGACGTTGCAGGATCGGGAGCGCCTCTGCCCAGTGGGTTTGTCGGCGCATTTGCCAGCCGCAGAGTTGAAGGTAGGTCATCCAGGGATGGGATCGGTGGGGGTCGGGGTCTAGGAGGAAGAGGCTGGGGGGCGATACCGACGTTTCTAACGGGTGGGGAGAACGGCTAGGACGGCCATCCACGGGCAGATACAGCGAAAATCGGCTGCCGTGCCCCTCTTCCGACTCCACGGCGACGTAGCCGCCGTGAAGTTGGGCCAGTTGTTGGGTGAGGGCAAGGCCAAGGCCCGTGCCGTCGTAGCGGCGGTTGAGGTCGCTATCCAGTTGGGTAAAGGGCTTAAAGAGCCTACCGCGTTGATCGTCGGCAATGCCAATGCCCGTATCGGCCACCTCAAACTGCACCATGCCCCCGACAGACTGCACCGTCAGGGTCACCTGCCCTTGATCGGTAAATTTGATGGCGTTAGATAGCAGATTCAACAACATTTGGCGCAGGCGCTGTTCGTCCGCCACGCAGGTCTGGGCGGCCTCCGCTACCTGACAAAACAGGGTAATGGGCTTAGCCGCCACGCGGGGGGTCACCATGGCTAGGCACGTGTGGCACAGGGCCGGAATATCCACCTCAGACAGCCGCAAATGTTCCTGTCCGGCCTCCACCTTTGAGAGGTCGAGGATGTCGCTAATCAGGGCTAGGAGATGTTCTCCGCTGGCATGGATGCAGTTGAGGTATTCTAACTGCTTCGAGGTTAGCGGCCCCACCACCTGCTGGCTGAGCAGGGATGATAACCCCAGAATGGCGTTGAGGGGGGTACGCAGTTCGTGGCTCATCATGGCCAAAAACTGGCTCTTGGCCCGACTAGCTGCCTCGGCAGCCTGTTGCTGCGTCATTAGGGCTTGCTGTTCCTGCAATTGCTGGGCCACCTGGGTAGCAAACTGCTGATACAGCAACTCCCGTTCCGCTAACAATTGCTGAAGCCGCTGAAAGGCCGCCTGATCACGACAGAGAGGACGCAGATCATCCAGATTTGGAGAACCCATGGCAACAAAGCAAAGGGACAGGGGTGCCCCACCCGGTAAGGGCAGGCCATAGTCTTAGAAATCCCAGATTGTGACGGTCTGAATCTTCAAAATGGGCCGGAAATCTAAAAAAAATCTGTTTATCTTGGCCTGCCCGCCGCAGGTTTGTCGCCAGTAACTCGGCCCAAACAAGAATGGCAGAGGATATGCTCCCTCTGCCATAGGCTTGCAATCTTTACTGATGAAAGGGGTTTGAAGGCAACCAACCCCTAACGCCTGGGTTTACCAGCGAGAGAACTCGCGGTTGCCGCCGCCGTTGCCACGACCCCCAAAGTTGCCACGGGGTGCGCCACCACCGGCCCGCTTTTCCTTGGGACGAGCCTTGTTAACCCGCAGCTCGCGCCCCATCCATTCCGCACCGTCTAGGGCCTCGATAGCCGCATCTTCGTCGGCTTCCTTCTCCATTTCCACAAAGGCAAAGCCCCTGGGACGACCCGTTTCCCGGTCGGTGGGCACCGTCACTCGGCTAACGGCCCCGTACTCAGCGAAGACTTCGGTAATGTCTCCCTCAGTAGCGTTGTAGGCAAGGTTCCCTACATAAATCGACATGGCACAACTCCAAATTAGACGTGAAATGTAGACAAGTTCGATTCGGAGTGGTACTCACCGATTTACCCGAGAACTGAGATCAGACACTGAGATCAGACTGTGACTAACCAGCCTACCGAAAACAAAACATGTTACCCGCCTACTGTAACACAAGGCATCGAGGCGTGAATGGTTTGTAACACAGTGTCAGCAATGCTTATGGCCGTTTGGGATCGCCCCTGGAGCGACTTAAATGGCAGGAGGCCCGCGACCTAGATCGATACCCTCGAAACCGAGGGACTGGGGCGGGCTTCGACCAATGCGGGCACCGGGGCAGTGGGCCAGGCTGGAACAGGGCCGGTCGGCAATTGGGGCTGCCCCTCGGCCCGCACGGGTGGGCGCGGGAAGGTGAGGGGAAAGGGGCCATAATCTTGGAGATGCGACTGACGCAGATGCCCCGCTTGATTGGCCTGCCAGAGGGTGCCGCTGTTGACCTCCAGACAGGTCAACCAATGCCCTTCACAGGCGGCAGTATCCAGGCAAATGGTATGCCCTAGATTCAGGGGATGGCCGCTGCGTTGGGGGGTGTGGCCACAGATTAAGATTTTGCCCGAGGGGTGGGGCTGAGGTCGCTGAAGCTTATCCCAAAAAATAGCCTGATCCGGTTGTTGCAAAAGAGGCCGGTGGGGGGATAGGGTACCGTGGAGAAAAATGTATTTTTCCGTGGCAAACCACCGGAGACCTTGGTGCTGCAACAGGTGCCAGTGGCTATCTGGAACATGGGTTAATGGAGAATCGACAGCGGGGTCATCCCTAACATTCGGGTTGCCGCCTACAGAGAGGTGATCCGTCCCACCGTCCGCTGCCCCGTAGGAGGTTAAGGTCTGCTGATCAACCAGAACCTCGCCGTTAACGATGGCCCTACCTAACCGTCGAGCGATCAGGAATTTGATCTCATGATTCCCTAGAAGGGGCACCAAGATGCCCTCCCGAGAAAGCCGGACTAAGCTATCTAAAACAGCCTTAGAATCCGGCCCTTTGTTAACATAATCGCCTAGGGTAACAACACAGTCTCCAGGCCGAGGATCAATGGCCGCTAACAGTGTATTTAAAGCCGTTGCACAGCCGTGGATATCTCCGACCGCAAAGAGGCGCATAACCGACCTATAGCCTTAGAAAAATCAGGTTGGTCGGTATTTAGTAGAGACCTTACCTAGCACAGACCGAAAGGCTTTCTCAAGCCCAAAACTGCCCATAGATGAAGAGCAATTAGGAAACTACTTAATATCAAATTCCAACCTAACTTCAATATATCAAGACAGCCTTTAGCTCAAGGTTATTGTGAGTTTAAGCCAGAGTTAAGGATGGATCTGGGCCGTCCGGAAACCTGGGTGTCAGTCGTGGCGGTTGTGGGGCTGTCCATGGCACTAGGTCAACCAGGGGCATGATTCGCTACCATAGGCGATGACTGGAACCTGGAAGCGGCGCGAAACCCTATGAAAGTCAAGCCTGTTTTGATTATTGGCACGGTTGTTTTGGTCGGGCTTGCGGCGGGGGCCGGAGCCGGAGCCGCCTACTATTGGATGCAGGCCACGGCCCTGCCACCCGCCACCCAAACGGCAGAGACCCTACCCGTGGTTCTAGCCACCAATCGACCCAACACCAGCGCCGAATCGGTGATTGCCCAAAAGCTGGCCAGCGGCGAAGGAGTGCGCTACGAGGGCGGCAATCGCGTCGCCATCACCCTGTCTGAACCGGAGGTGAACCAACTCATCCTAGACGGTTTGGCCCAGGTGCCCGAAGCCCAATCGGTGCTGGCATCATCCCAGGGCATTAGCACCACGATCCAAGGTCAGCGAGTTCGCAGCGGCATTACCCTCAACCCAGCGGATTTGCCCACCGAAAGCCTACCACCCCAGGCCCAGCGCGCCTTGGCAATGGCCAACCTATTGGGCAACAATTCTCTCTATGTGGGCATTGAGGGCAGCCCTAGGGTAGACAACGGACGCCTGGTTCTCAGCGACGATACCCAAATTCAGGTGGGACGCATCAACCTCACCCTGGCGGATATTGAGCGGGCCACGGGGATGAGTGCTGACCAAATTAGCCAAACCCTCAGCGTCACCCTACCCCAAACGGGGCTTACCGTAGACGGCCTAGAGTTTTCGGAAGGGGCCGCCATCCTACGCGGAGCCATGCCCTAGGTTGCCCCCAATGTTCTAAGGTAAAACACAGAACGCTAGCGCTGGGTTAACCGTTGCGATGAACTATCTTGTTGCCGTGCTCGAAAACCGTCTGAAGGCGGAGGAAGCCTACGCCGCCCTCGAGGAGGCCAAGGTGCCCAAGGACAGTATGGATATCCTGGGCCGAGGCTTTAAATCCGCCGATGAGTATGGCCTGATTGACCCCGCCGACCAAGCCTGGAAGCAAATTCGACTGATGATGCTGTGGCTGGTGCCCTTTGGCTTTGGGGCGGGGTTTGTGTTTAACATCATCACCGGGTTAGATACCTTTGCCTGGACGGGTCGCCTGGGTAACCAGATGATCGGCGGTCTGCTGGGGGCAGTCTCCGGGGCGATGGGGGCATTTTTCATTGGCGGCGGGGTCGGTTTGGCGGTGGGCGGCGGCGATGCCCTGTCCTACCGCAACAGTCTGTCTGCCGGAAAGTTTTTGGTGGTGGTGCGCGGTTCCGAGGCGTTGGTGCGCCAAGCTACCCCCATCCTGCGCCGTTTTCGCCCAGAGGCCATCCAAGGCTACAGCGCCAGTGATTAGCGAAATAGCTGACGTTGTGGCGATGGTTCCGGCGCAGCCCGATGCCTGGGACTATCGCTACGAAGGCCGCTGTCCTCGCACCGGGAACCTCTACCGCCTGCCCCGCACCACCCTAGCCAAGGCCGCAGCCCAGGGGTTGATGGACACCCTGGCCACCGACCCCCAAGCCCTTGGTGAAGGCAAAATGTACGGGGTGCTGCTGGTGCGGGTTCCGGGCCAGCCTGGGCGTGAGGGCATAGCCGTCCTAAAAGCCTTTTCCGGCCTATGGCGGGGGCAAGCCGAGCGTCCAGGGTGGGTGCCGCCGATTCCTGGCCGCGAGCAGGTCGCCCTGTTAGAAGCCCATACCCTCGACCAGTTACATCGGATCAAAACCCGTTTGCAATCTCTAAACGCCCTGCCAGAACGAGCCACCTACGCCCGTCTGTCGGCAGAGTTTGACCAACAGCGCCAAGTTTTGAACCAACGCCATCGGCAGCGGCGGGAGGATCGGGCACAGCAACGACAGCGCCTCACGGCCACCCTCAGCGGGAAGACACTCGCTACGGCCCTAGCGGCCCTCGACCAAGCCAGTCGGGGCGACAAGGCGGAACGACGAGACTTTAAGCAAAAACAATCCGACGCTTTGGATGCCCTCGCGGCAACGATCCAGGCGGCGGATACCGAAATGCAGGAACTCAAACGGCAGCGGCGGGCTTTGTCCCAACAGCTTCAGGCGGCGATGCACGCGGTCTATCGGCTCACCAACTTTGTTGGAGATTCCCTTACCCTGGCGGAAATCCAGGATTTAGCCCAACCCAACGGCCTGCCCACGGGCACGGGGGATTGCTGTGCCCCTAAGCTGCTGCACTATGCCGCCCAGCACGGCCTACAACCCCTGGCCCTGGCGGAATTTTGGTGGGGGCCACCCCTGGGAAATCGGCAGTCTGGCCAGTTTTACGAAGCCTGTGAAGAACGCTGCCAGCCGATTCTGGGCTTTCTACTGGCAGGACTTTCTGCTGGGTCTGGGGCTAGGGCTGGGGCTGGATCGGTCATGACCTCTGTGGACACGACCTCTGTGGATTGGGATCTACCGATTCTCTATGCCGACGACTGGCTGGTGGTGGTGGATAAACCCGCTGGGCTACTCTCGGTGCCCGGTCGCTATGGGGATCGTCAGGATAGCGTGTGGTCTCGTCTACAACTGATGTTGCCGGATGGAGCGAATCTACGCCCCGTGCATCGCTTGGATCAGGCGACCTCTGGCATCCTCGTATTAGCCCGCACCGCCGACAGCCACCGCCACCTCAGCCAGCAGTTTGCCGAGCGTCAAGTTCACAAAGTCTATGAAGCCCTGCTAGAAGGCACCCTATCTCAAACCAGCGGCTGGATTAACTTACCCCTCGGCCCTGACCCCCAGCATCCGCCTCGGCAACGGGTTGATTGGCACCAGGGCAAACCCAGCCAAACCTATTTTGAGGTGCTAGATCAGGACGATGGCGTCACCCGTGTAGAACTCATCCCCCACACCGGACGCACCCACCAACTGCGGGTTCATGCCGCCCATCCCCAGGGGCTAAATGCGCCCATTCGAGGGGATGCCCTCTACGGCCCAGTCCCCTATTCTGAGAATGCCAACTTCCAGCGGCTCCACCTTCACGCCAAAACCCTGACGATCACCCATCCTCACCACCAAACATCGCTTACGGTTACAACTCCGGTGCCGTTTTGAGGACGCTGTTTTGAGGGGATGCCTTAAGGCCTTGTCAACGTGGGCCAACTATTCTCCAAATGCCCATAGACTAAGGGACTCTGGCCACGACTACCAGGGAGTAAACTCCCCGGCTGATTGCAGAAGTCTGCTGAAGCAGACTGGGAAACTCGGCTCCCAATCCTCTTCAGAGGATTTTGGCTTTGAGCCTGGGACTTCTAGTCCTAGGCCCTTAACCCAAACGGGGGATAACCTAGCGAATACCGGCCTTTTCGAGTTGTTGGCGCAGGCGGCGGAGGTGGCTGGTGCGGCTGCTTAAGTTCGCTGTTTTGCCAGCAATCAGCACATAGATTTTTCCAGAAAAGCGGCCCGATAACCCCGTCCGCTGATAGACCAAAATGCCGTCATCGCGGGCGTCGGGCACTTCGCTGTAGCCCATGTCGGCCAGGATGTTGGTGAGTTGTTGCCTAAAGGTTTTTTGACTGGGGCAGGTGAGGGTGAGGGTGCTGCTGCGGTTGAGGCTGGCCCCTACGAGTCCGCCAATGACCCCAAACAACAGCCCGAACTGATTGGGCTGGCCTGTTTCTAGGCCCACGCCCAGGGTTTGGGTGGCCAGCAGGGTGGTGACGAGGGCCGTCCCTACAAAGTAATAGAGAAAGGTAAGCCCAAAACCAGGGCCTTGGGGGAGAACGGGACTGTCTTCTGGGGCGGATGGCATGGCAAAGACGCGCTAGGAAGAACCGAATGGGGGGCGAAAGCTCCTGGATGGGAACTTGGCTGGAGCTAGGAGCTTAGTAGCGGGGCACGGATCGATCCACCACCGTGGAGTAGGCATCGATGCCGCCACTGATGTTGTGCAGGTGGGTGAACCCTTGCTGGGCTAGCCATGCACACATTTGGGCGGATCGCATTCCGTGGTGGCAGAGCACGGCGGTTTCTTTGTCGGCCTCAAGCTGGCTGTGGATGGTTTCGCCCCAGCGGGCAAACTGGCTGAGGGGCAGGTTTATAAACCCCGGCAGACTGGCTAGGGCTAGCTCATCGGGTTCGCGTACGTCGATGAGTTGGAGGTCATCCCCGGCGGCTAGGCGCTGGGCCAAGGTTTCGACAGACATGGACTGGAATGGAACAGATTCGGGTGACATCGCCATAGTGAATTACAACAAACTTCCGTGGATCATGGTGGATCGCAATCATGAATCACAGCAAACTGCCAAGGATCATCCCCAAGAGCAACATAAAGCCTAGCTGCACATTCTGACGAAAGATTTTTCCGTAGAGCCGGGGGGAGGGGTTGTAGCGACTGAGCAGGTAAGACTGGCGCGACCACAGGATCAGCGCCAGGGCTAAGGTTACCCAATAGGGCCAGTTGAGGAAAAGGACGCCCCCCAGCCACACCAGCGAAAGCCAGGTGCCCAAGAAACAGAGGCCCACCATTTGGGGGGTATAGTCGCCAAAAAACAAGGCCGCCGAATTCACCCCAATGCGTCGATCATCCTCTCGGTCGGGGATGGCGTAGACCGTGTCAAAGCCGAGGGTCCACAGCACCACCGCCAGCCACAGAATCCAAGCCGGGAGTTCTAAGCTGCCCGTCACCGCCGCCCAGGGAATCAGCACCGCAAACCCCCAAGCCAAGGACAGCACTAACTGCGGCACCGGAAACACCCGCTTGGCCGCTGGATACAGCAAAATGAACGGCACCGCCAGCACACAGAGCCAAAAGCTGAGGCGATTGAGGTACAGGGAGAGGCCATAGGCGCAGATCAACGACACTCCCAATACCCCAAAGGCCACCGCCACCGACAGTTCACGGGAGGCCAACGGTCGCTTTTGCGTGCGCTGCACCTTGGGGTCAATGTTGCGATCCCAGAGGTCATTCACCACACACCCCGCCGCGCTGGTGGCCAGGGTACCTAGCACAATCACCCCCACCAGGGGCCAAGGGGGTTGCCCCGCCGCCGCCAAAAACACCGACCACAGGGCCGGAATCATCAAAATTAGGCGACCGGTGGGCTTATCCCACCGCAGCAGGCGCAGGATGGCCCCCACCGTGGAGGGAGAGGATTGGGACGGAGAACTGGCCATGGCTTTAGGACAACAACAGGTGCGGAAAACCGCTGAAAAGAGTCAAAAATAAGCCGTTAAACGATGAAAGACTTCATTGTCTTCAGTTTATATTCACGTTTCAGGAAAAACGTTCCTTAGGGAACGGCTAGGCGTTAACGTGGGGGGCAAGGTTACCGTGTCAACGTTACCTAACGTTACCTAATTGTAGGCACTTTCGCCCCCACGTCCCTAGGGCTGGCTTACCATAAAATTATTGTCTTTCTGGAATTCATCGCCTTTCTATAGCGGATTTCCCTTAAGTGAAGTCCATGGCGATGATCCCCCCTGCCCCCCTTGTTAAGGGGGATACAGCGCAAACACCCCTGCCTAAAAATCTCTGCCGCGTTCCCCGGTGCCCTGTGACTGCCGCCCTACCCAATGCCATGGATTTGGCCCCCCATCCAAATCCCGATACCCCCAATGCCCTCGCCATTGACTACCCCAGTTCAGACGGTGAACCTGTGGCCGAAACCTTTACCCACCTCTACGCCCTGCTGGTTACCCTGGAGGTCTTGCGACAGTATTTGGAGGGCCAGCGGGCGACGGTGTTGGCCAACCAGTTTCTCTACTATTCCCAGGGCATGCCCAAATTGCGGGTGGCCCCGGATGTGATGGTGATTTTTGGGGTAGAACCCGGGGGCCGCGACAACTACAAAATTTGGGAAGAGGGCCAAGTGCCCAGCGTCATCTTTGAGATGACCTCCGCTGGCACCCAAGACCAGGACAAAACCTTCAAAAAAACCCTCTACGAACAGCTTGGGGTGGTGGAATACTGGCTGTTCGACCCCCGTGGCGAATGGGTGGAGGATCAACTGCAAGGCTATCGCCTAGAACACGACCTCTACCGCCCGATTACCGATGGCCGCAGTGTGCCCCTGAACCTACGACTCCAGGTGGAGGGTAGCCTGATTGGGTTCTACCGCGAGGATACCGGAGAGAAACTGCTGATTCCGAGCGAACTGTCCCAGGCCTTGCGCCAGGAAGCTATCGCCCGCCAGCAGGCCGAACAACGGGCCGAACAGGAGCACCAGCGGGCCGAACAGGAACGCCAGCGGGCCGAACAGGCCGAAGCACGCCTCGCCGAACTCCAGGCGCGTCTGAAGGCAGCGGGGGTTAATCTGAACGGCGACAACTTCAGCGGCGAAAATGCTTAGCCCTCACTCCCAGCCCCTCTCCCCTAGGGCTACTGCTTGTACGCATCTTGTTTTCGTGCTGCAAGTCCTTGGAGATCCCCCTAAATCCCCCTTGTGAAGGGGGACTTTGAATCCAGTTCCCCCCTTCACAAGGGGGGCTAGGGGGGATCAACCCGAGGAACCCAACGGAATAGAAACTTGTATATAAACGGTAGCCCATAGGGCGAGGGGAGCTAGAAGCGTTCCCATGGGGCAGAGCCAAAACAGCGCTAGGATAACCGTGAAAAATGCGTCAATAAACCTGTCCGAGCGCTGAGGTGGAATGGCTGACATGACCACAGAACGACTCTTTCTGGCCCTAGCGGCCCTCCTCGGTGGAACAGCGGTGGCCACCGGGGCCTTTGCCACCCACACGCTCCGGGGGCAACTCTCCCCGCGTCTGCTGGAGGTGTTTGAAACTGGATCTCGCTACCAGATGTACCACGCCCTGGCCCTGGCGGCGGTGGGTCTAGCCCTAGCGATGTCCTTAGGCCATGGGGTCTGGCTGCGGGTGAGCGGCTGGGCCTTGGTGCTGGGTACCCTCACCTTTTCGGGTAGCCTCTATGCCCTGAGTCTTTCTGGGATAGGCGTCCTAGGTGCAGTGGCTCCTTTGGGTGGGGTGATGCTGATGGTGGGCTGGGCCTGCTTTGGGGTGGCGGTCTGCCTGGGGGTAAGCCCTACGCCCTAGGGGGTTGCTCAGGCTATGATACCCCCAGGGTTTTCGAGCCTTGGCCCATTCCTATCCTCTGAACGCTGAGCTTACCGATGTTTGAATATCTCCGCCCCCGATCCCTGGAGCCAGCCCAGGACGTGATTGAGTATCTGGCGCTGCACCAGGCGGCCCAAGACTTTCGGCTGGAGGTAGAGTATCGGGAACAGCGGGACGCCTACTGCCAGTGGTACGACCAGACCGCCGCCGAAAATCGCGCCACCTTAGCACGGATGCAGCGGGAAACGAATCTTCTGGCTTGGTTTAGTGGGTGGTCGGCCTAGGGGTTGTTCCAGAGACAGTCCAAAGAGTTGTGCCCAAGAGTGTTGTGCCCAAGAGTTGTGCTACCTAAATCATCTCCAGTTCATCGGCCTTGAGGTGGGCGCGAAAGGGTCGCTTGGCCCCCTCTACGGCAAACTCAACCTGAACCGGAAAGTTAGGACTGATGGGCCGACCTTGGTAGTCGCTGAGCACTCCGACAACGGTACCTTCTAGCCCTTTTGCATCAAAGGCTTCATTCCGGTGCAGCGGGTGGTGGTAAAAAATAACCGATGCTTTGATGCGAACTCGATTGCCAATATCCATAAACACACACTCGCCTTTCTGGATCCCCACTCACGCCTGAAACCAGCGGGGGCCATCATCTACACAGCCTTACCATCTTTACACAGGATGGGCCTTGGCCTGCACCCTATTCATCTAGGCTCCCCTTTTC
Source organism: Spirulina sp. (assembly GCA_044070495.1). Taxonomy (GTDB): domain Bacteria; phylum Cyanobacteriota; class Cyanobacteriia; order Phormidesmidales; family Phormidesmidaceae; genus Nodosilinea. The sequence continues at coordinate 60,752 of JBIPSI010000001.1, forward strand.
CTGAGATTCAGGTAACCAAGTGCAAAGGCTAACGAAGAACTCTGTGGATTTCTATCGTTTTCGTTATAGCCTCAATTCCGCAGGGCTGGCTATGGCGTAATGGGAGATGAAGCGTTAGGCAATTATACTCATGGCTGACCCCTCAGATCGAACCTTCATGGCCTCCCTTCAGCAATTGGTTGTGTCCCTGCTGGCCCAACATGCCTACAGCATCTGCGACCTAGCCCAGGAATGCGCTCAGCAACTCCATGCGCCCATGTGCGAAATTATGACGCCCCTTGCCGATAGTCTATGCGAAATGATGGACGGGGGCCGAGTCCACTACGACCGCCAGCAGCACCTTGTCATCCTAGGTTAGATATCTAAGGATTGGCCCTAGCCCTGTGGTTTTAGGGTTCCAGCAGGTCTGCGATTTGTCGCGCCATGGCCGCTATCTCAGGATCTTGCTGGGCGGCTAGGGCGCTTCTCTCTTGAAAGGCGTGGCCGATTTCGGTAGCTTGCAAAAGGTGGCGCGCCTCTGCCATCAGTTCCTCGGCCCGAACGAGGGGCTGGGGTTGTTTGGCCATCAGCACTTCGTCGATTTGCACAATAAATTGAGAAATCGGACGCAGCCAGCTAAATTGCTCGTGGTTGAGCACCAAGCGCAGATACTCGCCTCGGTGGGGAATGGGGCCATAGGTGGCTTCATAGATATCTTTTTCGGCATCCATCAGGTGTTTGTGAGCTTTGAGCAACAGAGGCCGCAGTTCGCGCAGTTGGGCAAAGGCGGGATCGGAGGCGGGATTTCCAACAGTCATACCGTAACGCTGTAGCATAGACACTGCCCTCACCTTTCCACGAAAAGTTGGTGATTTCAAGGGGTTGTGCGGGGATTGACCCTGCTTGGGCAAGGTTGGGTTTAATGCAACAATGACCCTACGTGTTTAACGGCCACTATGACCTTTACTACCGTTCATCCTGGTCAACTGTCGATTATTGCCAGCGACTCTGAGGCTCGACCCATGAGCTTTTTGCAAGGGGGAGAGCGTTTAGGCTACGAGCCAGCGGTGGCGCGGGCAGTTTGCCAACGGCTGGGCCTAGAGCCGGTGTGGTTTAACTATCCCATCGATCAGTTCTACCCGGTGTTGAGCGAGGGGCAGCACGATGTGGTTTGGTTTAACCAAGCCATCACCCAAGAACGCCGCGCCTGGGCCGACTTCACCCGCCCCTACGGTCGCTTCGATGAGGCTATTCTGGTCTTGGAGGAAAGCCCCATTGAGGGATCGCAGCATCTGGCAGGCAAGCGCCTCGGCACCCTAGAAACGCGGCCCCACATCCTGCTCCAGGACGATTGGCCGGAGGTGGAATGGGTCACCTTCCCCGACCGAGATGCCGCGTTTACCACCATGATCAGCGCCCTCAAGGCGGGTCAGATTGATGCGGTTTTGGAGGATGCGGTGCTGTTGCTCACGGTGGAAGCCGATGATCCTAGCCTGCGGGTGGCCTTCCAGCGTTCGGCCCAGCAGCCCTTTGGGGTGGGGGTGTTGCCCGGCAATCGAGAACTGCTCGATGCCCTCAACCAAGCCCTCAACCAGATCATCATGGATGGCACCTTGGCCAAACTCTGGGCTCAGTGGATTCCCTATAAAGCGTTTCCTTTTTAGGCTAAGTTGAGTCTCAGCCTAGCGAGGATCCACCACGCAGCCAACCCAGCTTTCGGCTATGGTTGGGTTACAGAAAACACCTCAATGGGGCCAACGCACCCACAGACGCACACACGGACGCCACGATGATCGCAAGCCAAGGGCCAGGGGAAGGCACCCATAAAATTACCTGTCAAGTCTTTGTCTACGGCACCCTCCAGCCGGGGGAAACGGGTTTCCGCCGTTTCTGCGAGCCCTACACGATTGATCAGCGGTCGGCCCAGGTTCCCGGTCGTCTCTACCATCTGCCCCTAGGCTATCCGGCCCTCACCCTAGAAGAGGGCTGGGTGAAAGGGATTTTGCTCACCCTCTCCACCACCGCCGCCCTGGCCAAGCTAGATGAATTTGAGGCCTTTTACCCCGACCACCCCCAAGACAGCGAATACCAGCGCCTTTGGCACCGGGTCTACGATAAAAATCAGGCCCTACTCACCTACGCCTGGGTCTACGCCATGACCCGAGACCAAGTCGAATCCTTAGGGGGGGAATGGCTCCCCGATGGCGTCTGGACCAGTCAATGATCCGCCCTTTACCCTGATCTTCACCATCCCCCGTGTCCCAGATTTACTACCTCCTCCGTTCCCGCGCCGATGGTCGCTACCTGGCGGCCCGCCCCCGCAGCACCGATGCCGCCCAATCCGCTGGGTTTCTGCTGGTCTTCAAGGCCGACTATGATGCCCTCAGCTATCTCAATGCCCATGCCCCCGACCTCAGCGATCAGTTTACGGTGGAAGCCGTCACCCCCTCCAACCTTAAGCCCTTGCTCACCCGCTGGAATTTTCAGGGGTTGGGCATGGTCGAAGATCCGCGTTTACCCAATGTTGAGTTTTTTAACCGCGCCCCAGAGGTTTAGGCCATCTAGGGCGTTGCGAGATAGGAGGATACTTTCCCTCAACCCAAGAATGCGGTACCTTGTTCAATCTTCAAGGTTACGGAAATTCAAGGTCGTGAAATTCAGGGTCACCCATCCCATTTCACCTTAAATAGGCGAAATAGTTCGTAGTCGCGGTGGGAAACCACCCGTGCGCCAACGGATTTCACCAGGGCAGGCCACTGGTCGAGGGGATCGAGCTGCACCTCGGCCCCCAGGTAAGTTTCTAAAATGGCCCAGCTTTCGGCCAGGGGTGCTTCGGGGTTGAGGGCATCGAACAGAAAGTGCCCTCCCGGTTTGAGAACTTTTTTCACCTGTTGCAGCACCGTTTCCCAATAGTCGGCGGGGTAGTAGCAGCTTACCCCGGTGGCGATGACTAGGTCGAAAAACTGGGGTTCGTAGTTGTCTTGTAAACGGTGGGCAGGGGCTTGCTTCATGCCCTTGAACAGCTTGGAATTAAGCTGTGGCCCCCTAGCGGTGACGGCCTTGCAGGCAAACTCGCTGATGTCTTGGCCGTGGAAGAGGGCATCCCAGTCGCGCCAGGGGTAGACCAAAAAGCTAATGCCGCAGCCCAGGTCGAGGCAGTGATCCTTTTTGTGGGGTTTTATCGACTCCCAAAAGGGCGTGGCAATGCGCGGCGTTAACCGTCCGGCCACCCAGTCTTTGAACAGGGGCATTTCTTCAATTTCCTGGGGCAGATCAAAGGGCTGACCCGAAAATTCTTGGTTGTAGCGTTGGGCAACGGCCTGGAGGGCGGCCCCCCAGGGGGAGGGATCGGCGGTGGGTAGGGTCATTCGCGTACGCCCTAACCCTTGAGGGCGCGGTTGAAGTTTTCGCGGTAGGACTTGCTAAAGGCCAAAAACAACGGCCACAGAACGGTAAATTTCACCTTGCCCTCACTGAAGTTGGTGCGTTTAAATCCGGCCCAAAACTTCCAAGCGCCGCCGCCATAGATGCCGACCAATAGTAATACGAGCAATGTTTCCATAGGTTATCCTCCTTACCTGGGGGTGCTCCCCTTTCCCTATAAAATACCGATATTAACGGGTTTCTGTGGGTGAGGATATCAGGGCAGGGCCAAGGTTTGGCAAAAGGCCATCTCAGCCCAGGGACTCAGCCCTAGGATAGAGATGCGAGGGACGGCCCTCCCGTAAGCTATCCAGGGGGACGGCGGATCTAGTTCAGAGGTTCTGGTCTGACCCTTCTCTAGCCTAAGGATGCCCCCAGCAGTGGGGTGATGTCCTTGGTTTAACCGAGGTTCCTACCCCTGGGGGGTTATGCTCCTAGGGCATGGTGACGAACCCAGACGATTGTTTAGCAGCAGGAAGGAGACAAGATGCGTGCAGTGTTAATGGCTGGCGGTTCCGGGACGCGGTTGCGCCCACTCACCTGCGATCTGCCAAAGCCCATGGTGCCGATCCTGAATCGACCGATTGCCGAGCACATCGTTAACCTGCTGAAGCGCAACGGCATCCATGAGGTGATCGCCACCCTGCACTATCTGCCCGACATCATGCGCGACTACTTCCAGGACGGGCGCGACTTTGGGGTGCAGATGACCTACGCCGTGGAGGAGGATCAGCCCCTAGGCACGGCGGGCTGTGTGAAAAATATTTCTGACTTATTAGACGACACCTTTTTGGTGATCAGCGGCGACAGCGTTACGGATTTTGACCTGCAAGCGGCGATTCGCTTCCATCGTGAGAAGGGTTCTAAGGCCACCCTGGTGCTGACTCGCGTGCCCAACCCCATCGAGTTTGGGGTGGTGATTACCAACGCTGAGGGCCAGATCCAGCGCTTCCTAGAAAAACCCTCCACCAGCGAAATTTTTTCCGACACCGTCAACACGGGCACCTATATTTTGGAACCGGAGGTGCTGGACTACCTGCCCGCCAACCAAGAATCCGACTTTTCTAAGGATTTGTTTCCCCTGCTGTTAGAAAAGGGCGAACCCATCTACGGCTATGTAGCCGAGGGCTACTGGTGCGATGTGGGCCACCTAGAAGCCTACCGGGAGGCCCAGTACGATGCCCTGCACCGCAAGGTGGTGGTCGATTATGCCTACCCGGAGACAGAATCAGGGGTTTGGGTGGGCGACAATACCTACATCGACCCCACCGCCAAACTGCATCCCCCGGTGATGATTGGCAACAACTGCCGGATTGGGGCGCGGACGGTGCTCGAACCGGGCACCGTGGTCGGCGACAACGTCACCATCGGCAACGATGCCGATCTGAAGCGTCCGATTGTCTGGAATGGAGCGATTGTGGGAGATGAGGTGCACCTGCGGGCCTGTAGCATTGCGCGGGGGGCCAGGGTAGATCGTCGTTCCCACGTCCTAGAGGGGGCGGTGATTGGGCCGCTGACTACCGTTGGCGAAGAGGCCCAGATTAGCCCTGGGGTACGGGTTTGGCCAAGTAAGCAAATTGAATCAGGGGCAACGTTGAACATCAATTTAATTTGGGGCAACACGGCACAGCGCAATTTGTTTGGTCAGCGGGGCGTTTCCGGGCTGGCCAACATCGACATCACGCCGGAATTTGCCGTCAAACTGGGGGCCGCCTACGGTTCCACCCTCAAGCCCGGTTCCCACGTCACCGTCTCGCGGGATCAGCGCAGCATCTCCCGTATGGGATCCCGTTCCCTGATTGCGGGGCTGATGTCCGTGGGGGTAAACGTCCAAAACCTAGAGGCCACCGCCATCCCCGTGGCCCGTAGCGTGATCGCCCAAATGCCTGTGGTGGGCGGCATCCATGTGCGGCTGCACCCCGACCGACCCGACCATGTGCTGATCGAGTTCTTCGACGAGCACGGCATCGACATTCCCAAGGGCAAGGAAAAGAAAATCGAAGGGGCCTACTTCAAGGAAGACCTGCGCCGCTGCGCCATCGACGAAATCGGCACCGTCACCTATCCAGCCCAGGTGGTTTCCACCTACACCACCGCCTTTGAAAAGCACCTCAACGTCGAGGCGGTGCTCAACAGTCAGGCCAAGGTGGTGATTGACTACGTTTACGCCGTTTCGGGTGCGGTGCTGCCGCAAATTTTGGGCAAGTTTGGCTGCGATGCCGTGGTGCTGAATGCCAGTCTGCGCCAGTCGCCTCTCTCCCCCGACGACCGGGAGGTGATGCTGGGCCAACTGGGCCAAGTGGTGCAGGCGCTGCGGGCCACCTTTGGGGCACAGGTCTCCGCCAACGGCGAACAGCTCATCCTCGTCGATGAAATGGGGAGCCAAATTCGCGGCGAAACCCTGACCGCCCTGATGGCCCACATGATGCTGACCTGCCATCCCAAGGGCACCATCGTGGTTCCAGTGCAAGCCTCCGGGGCGGTGGAGCAAATTGCCCGTCGCCACGGCGGGCAGGTAATTCGCACCAAGGCCAACCCTACGGCGCTGATGCAAGCCTGCCAGGAAAACCCCAACGTCGTCCTCGGCGGCAGCGGCGATATGGGCTTTATTTTCCCCGAACTGCACCCCGGCTTCGATGCCATGTTCTGCATCGCCAAGCTGATTGAAATGCTCAGCCTGCAAGACCATTCCCTCGGCCAAATTTGGTCAGACCTGCCCCGCATCACCCACCGCACCCAAACCCTGCGCTGCCCCTGGACGGTGAAGGGTGCCCTAATGCGCTACCTGGTGGAAGAAACGCCCCAAGAACACCTAGAACTGATCGACGGGGTTAAAATCTTAGGAGACAATCCCGACGATTGGGTGCTGGTGCTGCCCGATGCCGGGGAACCCCTTGTCCATCTCTTTGGCAACAGCCAAAACCGAGACTGGCTCGATGCCACCATGGACAAGTACCATAACCAGGTGCAACAGTTTATTGACCAAGCCCAGGGGATGCCCTCCCAGGCCCTCTAAGCCAGGTGTCCGTGGCCCCAAACCCGTCTGGGTCTTTGTTTGGTCAGCCAACTGGTCAGCCAACTGGTCAGCCAACTGGCCAAACAGCGGGGTCACTAACTGGGCCACTTAATCCGGGTATCTAAGGAGATCAGCCGATGAACAACTGTATGCTTTTGGCGGAAATCGTCCAAGCCCCCCAACTTCGCTACACCTCGGATAACCAGCTTCCCGTGGCCGAGTTTGTCGTGCAGTTTCCGGGCCTGCGGGAGGGTGATCCGGCGGGGCAGATGAAGGTCGTCGGCTGGGGCAACCTGGCTCAGGAAATCCAGGAAAACTACCAAGTCGGCCAGCGCGTCCTGCTCGAAGGCCGCCTGGGTATGAACACCGTTGAACGGCCCGAAGGCTACAAGGAGAAACAGGCGGAAATGACCATCCAGCGCATCTACAACGCCGGAACCTTTGCCACCATGCCCATGGCCGCCCCCACCGCCCTCGGTGCCAACGCCCCTGCGGCTACATCCGCCGCCCCCCGTCCTGCGGTAGCCACCCCCCGCCCTGCCGCCCCCACCCCTAGCCCCGCCGCCGAACCCGATCCCGGCATCAACTACGACGAAATTCCCTTTTAGGTTACAGATATCAGCCTTGTTCTGCGAGATAGTGTCAATGACAACGCGCAATGCCATACCTAGTGCGGTTGCTGCCGTACTGCTTTAATCTCAGCCATGATGTCATCATCCGTAACATCCTCTGCTGGGGGCTGGGCGTAGAGTTCTTCTAGCAGAGTCGCAAGGTCAGCGCGCAAATCTAATTCAAGTAAGGCCTGGGCAACCTGCGCCCGCTCCTCTGGCTGGAGTTGCTGAACGGTCTGAATCAGTTGCTCTAGCGTAATGGGGACGGCAATCATCGCTTTTCTGTCCTCAGGGTTCTTCAATTGTAGAATTTCCACCGATGCTATGACTAAGTTCGTGATTCCTTGAGCAACAAGCGTCTAGTGTCCTCTTCACGTCTCCGCCTGGTGGATGAACAAAATTAGCCAGAACCCAGGTCTGTCAAAGAGTCAGGAAACCTGCCCTCTACATTCTCCAAATGCCGTAGGGGATCGGTTGTGTGAGAATGATCGGTGTAGCCTCACGTTGTTCTATGTCTACTCGCCCTGCCTCCATTGAGAAACTGGTCAGTCGGTTTCAGCAAACCGCCGACCCCAAGCGCCGCTACGAGCAGTTGCTATTTTTGGCTAAAAAGATGGAACCCCTGCCCGACGAGTGCAAAACCCCGGAAACCAAGGTGCAGGGCTGTGTCTCCCAGGTGTTTGTGATTGCCGACCTGGTGGAGGGAAAAATGCAGTACCAGGCGGATTCTGACGCTCAAATTACCAAGGGTCTGGTGGCCTTTTTGGTGCGCGGACTCAACGGTCTGACTCCCCAGGAAATTGTTGACCTCAGCCCCGATTTCATCAAAGACACCCAGCTTGATGTCAGCCTCACCCCCTCGCGGGCCAACGGGTTCTACAACATTTTCAAGAAAATGCAGACCCTCGCGGCTGGGTTCCTAGCGGCATCCCAAGCCTAGGCCCATTGCCCACGGATACCGCCATGGCCCCAACCAGCCACCCAACTCAGGGCGAAACCATTGCCGCCATTGCCACCGCCATTGTGCCGCAGCAGGGCAGTGTGGGGATCGTGCGGCTGTCGGGGGCCACGGCGGTCGCCATTGCCAAGGCGTTGTTTCGCGCCCCTGGACGTCAACCGTGGGAGAGCCACCGCATCCTCTACGGCTATGTGGCAGACCCAATCACGGGGCAGACGGTGGATGAGGCGCTATTGATGCTGATGTTGGCTCCCCGCTCCTACACCCGCGAGGATGTGGTGGAATTTCACTGCCACGGCGGGGTGATGGCGGTGCAGCAGGTGTTGCAGTTGTGTTTGAACCAGGGGGCACGGCTGGCCCAATCGGGGGAATTTACCCTGCGCGCCTTTTTGAACGGACGGCTCGACCTCACCCAGGCGGAGGGGGTGGCGGATTTGGTGGCGGCGCAATCCACCCTGGCAGCAAGGACGGCCCTAGCAGGAGTGCAGGGCAAACTCACCCAGCCCATCCGCACCCTGCGTTCCCGCTGCTTGGACATTTTGGCGGAAGTCGAAGCCCGCATTGACTTTGAGGATGACCTGCCACCCCTGGATGAGGCGTCTGTTCAGCAAAACCTGAGTGCTGCCCTAACCGAAGTCAGCACCCTCCTAGGCACCGCAGAACAGGGGGAACGCCTGCGTACCGGGCTGAAGGTGGCGATTGTAGGACGGCCCAACGTGGGCAAATCTAGCCTGCTGAATGCCTGGAGCCAGACGGATCGCGCCATTGTTACCGACCTGCCGGGGACGACCCGTGATGTGGTGGAGTCGCACCTCGTCGTGGGCGGCATTCCGGTGCAGGTGTTGGATACGGCGGGCATCCGCGAAGCCACCGACCAGGTAGAGCAGATTGGCATTGAACGATCCCGGAAAGCGGCCCAGGCAGCGGATTTGGTGTTGCTGACCCTCGATGCCACGGCGGGTTGGACGGAATCTGATCAAGCGCTTTACGACCTGGTGCAGGATCGGCCCCTGATTGTGGTGATCAACAAGCGGGACTTGGTGGACAAGACCGTGACTCTCCCGCTACCCGATGACACGCTACCCGTGGTCTACACCGCCGCCGCCCAAAATCAGGGGATCGACGCTTTGGAGAAGGCTATTCTCAAAGCCATCCACGCCGATCAGATCGCCCTTGGCAACCTAGAATTTACCCTCAACCAGCGCCAAGCCGCCGCCCTCACCGAGGCCCAAATTGCCCTGCGCCAGGTACAACAGACCATCGACAGCCAGTTCCCCCTAGATTTTTGGACGATTGACCTACGCACCGCCATCCACGCCCTCGGTTCCATCACCGGGGATGAAATGACCGAATCCATGCTAGACGAGATTTTCAGCCGCTTCTGCATCGGCAAATGAGGCCATCGTCTAGCCCCTACTCTTACCGTCGATTCGTGGGGTGCATTCGCGGCTGCAATTGCCCTTGGCCATCGTCGGGGCATGTTTGTTCGCCACAGTGCACCATCATCCCAGCAACATTCGCGGCTGCAATTGCCCTTGGCCATCGTCGGGGCATGTTTGTTCGCCGCAATGCACCATCCCAGAAGCCAGCATGGCCAAACAAAATATAGATTCCCTCAATGGTGCATTGCGGCGAATGCAGAGCATGGGGCCATCGTTCCCTGGATTTGTGCCGCGAATGCACCCTACGAATGTCCACATAAGGTGGGGTAACATGAGGAGAAACCGGGGTTCTAGCGGTACTGCGCCGATGCCCTGATCGTGGGCTGAGCGGAAACACCGGCATTATCAATGTCGGACGAGGTCGCTTGGGCCGGAAGCCACAGGGTAAAACAACTGCCTTGGCCAGGGGTGGATTGCACCGTAATCGTCCCCCCGTGGAGGGTGGCCAACCGCTGAGCCAAATGCAGCCCTAAGCCGTGGCCCGCCCGCCGATGGTCGCCTTGGCGAAACCACTGAAACACAGCCTGTTGTTCTGCTGGGGTCATGCCAATGCCCGTATCCTGCACCCGTACAGAAACCCAGGGGCCAGAATGCTGGGGGCTAGGCTGTAGCGGTTGTGGGGGTTCCGAGGATTGCCCTAGGGTAATCTCAATCCCACCTTGGTCGGTGAACTTAATGGCGTTGCCCACCAGGTTGGTCAAAATCCGTCGTAGTTCCAGGGTGTCGCCGATCACCGTCGGAAAGCCCTCGCTGCGGCTGACTGGGCGTTGGTCGCTGTTAGCCATTGGCGTTGCCCCAGCGATCACCTGACAGGTCAACCCCTTGGCTTCGGCCAGGGGACAGATCGCCTGAGCTACAGTCGTCACCAGATCTGGCAAATGGACGGGCAATTGGGCCAGGGTTTTCTGTCCAGCTTCGTGGCGGTACACTTCCAGCAGGGTGTTCACCATATTTAGCAGGTGATCGTTGCTGTCGATAATGCTCCCCATCGCCTCGTGGGCTTCATCGGGTAGGGGGCCAAAGGCATCGTTACGGCAGAGCTTTAGCATTCGGTTCGCGGCCACCAGGGGGGTGCGTAAATCGTGGGTGAGGCGGGCCACAAAGTCGTCTCGCTGGCGCATCATATAAGTCTGGGCGTCCATACTTCGCTTCAGCCGCAGTAGGGAACGCACCCTAGCCCGCAATTCATTCACATCCACAGGTTTACGAATGAAGTCGTCGGCCCCCGCATCCAACCCCTGCACCAGGCTAGATTGGTCGTGGGCGGTAATCAGCAAAATGGGGATGTAGGGCAGATCTCGATCCTGCCGAATTTGCCGGGTTACGGCATAGCCATCTAGGTCGGGCATCATCACATCCAGCAAAATCAAGTCTGGAGGTTGCTGCTGTACCTGAGCCAAAGCCGCCTGTCCCCCATCCGCCAATCGAATACAGTAGGTGGGGTCGTCCAAAATCGTCTCAATCAAGAACAAGTTATCCGGCGAATCATCCACCGCCAAGATGTAAAAAGGTTCCGACACCGATGCTACGGCCATTGACCAACCATGTTGATAGACCAGCGAGGGGAAAAGAGGCTAGCTTTACCTGTTTCTCCCTTGCCGACGTGTGCTTTCTTATTTAGCCCACAGTCTACCGAATTAGGCCTCTATCTATTGGTTGGACTATTGGTTGGACTATTGGTTGGACTTATGATCGTTGGGACTTGCCGCAACGGACGGACAGGTAGGCACGGATAGCGGCTAGCAATAGCCGCCATGGCTATTCAGCTTGGCCACTTTGGCGACCCAGTTCGTAGACCCCGCCGATGATGAAAGCGATAATTCCCAGGCTAACGGCCCAACTGCCGCCCAAGCTAAAGGAAAGACCGTAGTGGGCCACCCCTCCCATCGCTAAAAAGGGAACAACGCTAAGCAGCGAGGCCGCCGCCATTTGGGCCTCGTGGCCTCGGTTGGCTGGGGAATTAGACCGGGTTGACTGTTGTGGGTCAGCCTTGAGGGACTGAAGCCAGCGGTGGCAACCATCAATCACCCGGTCGGCTACGGGAGAAAAGCCTAGGTACAGCGCCAAGGCCCAGAGCACTGTCCCTGCAACCGATCCAAGCCCTAGGGAAAAGGGAAAAACAGAACTCATCATTGGCCCTAACTCCATCCGTCGGAGGGGCCACCGGGCCGATAGTCGGGCCGAGGAGAATTGCCAGAATCGGGCCGGTAACGATCTTGGTAGTCGCTGCGGGTTTTGGGACGACGGCGTCGCAGGCGTTCATCGGCACGGGGGGCACTGCTGTAGGTCGATCCTTCAGAATAAATCGGGCCAACCGATCCCTCGGAATAGCCAGATTCATCTGGTCGTTCCCCAGGCCGTTCCCCAGGCCGTTGATCCCCAAAATCATCGGGCCGTTGGCTAGGCGACATTCCCCCTCGGTCGTCGTAGCGGGGAGCGTAGGGATCTTGGGCATAACCGGAGGGCTGGGAGTAGGGCCGTCCGCCTTCATCGCGCCCCCCCAGCATGGGGCGAGGCCGCGCGTAGGGGTCTTCCAATCCGTAGTCCTGCCGATCTAATTCGGCCCGCAGATTGGCTCGGCTGTCGCCCCTATAGGCTGGACGACTGGGGCGAGAGGGGGGCCGATAGCCACCGCCACCATAGCCATCGCGACCGTCACCCTGAGGTGTAGGACGACCTTGGTAGGGTTCACGGGCGTTGATATTTTGAATCAGTAGGGCAGTCAGCATCCCCACCATAATCATTTGCTGAAAAGAGGGAATCAGTTCCATGGTGAGATGTCCCAGCAGGAACACCCCGGAAATCAGCATCAGAACGGCGTAGACCCGATCCGAATCGCGCCCATAACCTGGCCTAAAGCGTTCTAAAAAAAACAGCGCAACCGCGCCGAGAACCAAAAAAATACCAAGCAGCAGGGGAACAGGGGTACCAAAATTCACAGCGGATTCCTCGATAGGATGGCAACGCCAAGGCCAGAAGTTCCTCTAGGGCGTGTACCTGGGATAGGTCAAAAACAGTCCCTGAGGATTCAGGCCAGCATTCACCTCAGGGAAGATAGTGCTGCTAGACAGCCCTAGCAGCAACCCCAGTCACACCAATTCTAACGGACTTCCGGCGATTCTATTGATGCCACGGCGACGGTTCCAGGGCAGATTTCCCGTCTGGGCACCCAACTCAGACACCAGAAGGGTCGGCAATACCCAAGGCATCACCGACCCTTCCTTCGGGATCAAACCGAACTACTGACGCTGAATTTTGTCCCGTTGGCTCAGGAAGAGTAGGGCGACGGTGGCGGGAATCACAATAATGATGGCCCCAGCCAGGATGCTCAGCAGAAAATTCGTTAGCGAAGGTGTCATAGGGTCTTTGTCCTGATAACGGTTTAGACAAATTGTTACTCAATATTATTGATCAACTTTACATCGCCAACACAACCGCTAGGCTAGGATTCAGCCCCAATCGGCCCAACTCCTGGGGATTCTGAGGGTGAGCGGCGGAACGGTGGTGTTTACAAAGCTTTAGAATAGGGACAGAATTCTAGATTTTTTAGGTGTGACTATGGCCATGGCAGCGGTGTTGAATTGGGGTGTAGGGCTCTTGCTAGCGCTGATGACCCTGCTATTTATTTTCCGCATCGTCCTCACCTGGTACCCCCAGGTAGACCTGACTAAGCTACCGGTCTCCCTTGTCGTGTGGCCCACGGAACCGCTGCTGGCCCCGGTGCGCAGGCTGGTGCCCCCCATTGGCGGCGTTGACATTTCCCCAGTAATTTGGGTGGGCATCATCACCCTGCTGCGGGAAATTTTGGTGGGGCAGCAGGGTTTGCTGCGAATGCTGGGGTAGGGGGCACCCGAATCCGGTGTAATCTAGGACGCCTCATTACACGCGATGGACGACTCGACCCCTTCCTTCCCAGCCTGCACCCTTGGGGACACTCGGCGGGATCGCCTACGCCGTCACTTAGACACCACCGACACCCTGGCGGGGCAGATCATCAATGGCGCGATTGTGGGGCTGATTTTTCTATCTGCCGCCATTTTTGTCATCAAAACCTATCCGATCTCGCCTGAACTGGATGCTTGGCTGGATATTCTGGACTGGCTGATTGTACTGGCCTTTTCCTTAGAATATGGCCTACGGCTATGGGTGGCCCCCAATCCCTGGCGCTATGGGTTTAGCTTCTATGGATTGCTTGACTTAGCCGCCATTTTGCCCTCTTGGATTGGGGTGTTTGATATTCGCTTTCTGCGATTTTTTCGATCCTTGCGAATTCTGCGGCTGGTGCGAATCTTCAATGATCGCCTCTGGTTTGGCCAAGTTACCAGTGCCGAAAGCCTGATCCTGCTGCGGATTTTGTTTACCCTAGGGGCGATTATTTTTATCTATTCCGGCCTCATTTTCCAGGTCGAGCATCCCCGCAACCCAGACAGCTTTAAAACCTTTGTAGATGCCCTTTATTTCGCGGTCGTCACCATGACCACCGTAGGCTACGGCGATGTTACCCCGATTTCCGAAGCAGGCCGAGGGCTAACGGTGGCCATGATTTTAACCGGGGTGGCCCTCATTCCTACCCAGGTAAGCCGCCTGATTCGACAGTGGGCCAAGGTGACCAAATCGCGTCACCACCCCTGCCCCGGCTGTGACTGGACAAGCCACGATGCCGATGCCCGCTTCTGTAAACGCTGCGGCACCGCTTTAGACGATTGAGGATGCCAATCCCAGCCCCAGAAACCCGGTTGCTAGATCTGCGTTGCCCAGATCTCTGGGCTAGGTAGGCGGTACATGGTGGCGTGGTAGGAGACTGGAGGTTGATCCCAAGCCCCGACCGGCCTATTAACCCCTAATTCCCGGACATCATTTGGGCGACGAAGTTGGTGTAGACATCGCCGCTGAGGAAGTTGGGATTTTCCAGCACCTTCTGGTGGAAGGGAATCGTGGTGGGCAGTCCGGTGATGGCGCATTCCCGCAGGGCGCGTTTCATGCGGCGGATGGCGGTGGGGCGATCTGGCCCCCACACGATCAGCTTGCCGATCAGGGAATCGTAGTAGGGGGGGATTTCGTAGTCGGTGTAGACGTGGGAATCCATCCGCACCCCCATGCCGCCGGGAGCCAGGTAGCCGTTGATGCGGCCCGGATTGGGGCGGAAATTGTGGTCGGGGTCTTCGGCGTTGATGCGGCACTCAATGGCGTGGCCCCGGAACTGGATTTGTTCCTGAGTGAAGGGCAGCTTCTCCCCCTGGGCGACGCGCAGTTGGGCGGCAATTAGGTCGATGCCTGTGATCATCTCGGTGACGGGGTGTTCCACCTGGATGCGGGTGTTCATCTCCATGAAGTAGAAGTTGCCGTGGCTATCCACCAAAAATTCCACGGTGCCTGCGCCCACGTAGTTGATGGCCTTTGCCGCTAAAACGGCGGCATCGCCCATTTTTTGCCGCTGATCCGCCGTCAGGATGGGGCTGGGGGCTTCTTCGAGCAGCTTTTGGTGCCGCCGCTGGATGGAGCAATCCCGCTCGCCTAGGTGGACGACGTTGCCGTAGCTGTCGGCCAAAATTTGAAACTCAATGTGGCGGGGCCGCTCCACAAATTTCTCTAGGTACACCCCAGGGTTGCCAAAGGCGGCTTGGGCTTCTCCTTGGGCGGCCATGAAGGCTTTGCTCATGTCGGCTTCGGTTTGCACCAGGCGCATCCCACGCCCGCCGCCGCCCGCCGTGGCCTTGATGATGACGGGATAGCCAATTTCCGCCGCAATCCGGTAGGCCTCGGTTTCGTCCATCAGCAGGCCATCGCTGCCGGGAACCGTGGGCACCCCCACCCGCTGCATGGTTTCCTTGGCCGTAGACTTATCGCCCATCTTGCGGATGGCCTCCGGCGATGGCCCCACAAAGACGATCTGGTGATCGGCGCAGATCTCCGCAAAGCGGGCATTTTCCGCCAAAAAGCCGTAGCCGGGATGGATGGCGCTGGCGTTGCGGGTGAGGGCCGCCGCGATGATGTTGGGGATATTCAGGTAGCTCTTTTGGCTGGGGGCTTCGCCAATGCACACCGCCTCATCCGCCAGTTGGACATGCAGGGCATGGCGATCCACCGTGGAATGCACCGCCACCGTGGCGATACCCATTTCCTCACAGGTGCGGAGAATGCGGAGCGCGATTTCTCCCCGGTTAGCAATCAAAATTTTAGAAAAGCGCATTCTATAGGGCGATAGTCTCTCAACCAGAATCATACGATGGTTGCTGATCCTATCACGGGGGGTGGGGAAGAAAATTTGTGATCCGAAGGGGCTAACAAAGCGGTCATTATGGTTTATCCTTATAAAGCTGAGATGCGCCCCCTAGGCTAAATACCCTCATGAGCTTGAGTTAGGCGGTTTCAGTCCAGTCTGCGGATGTGGTGGAATTGGTAGACACGCACGCTTGAGGGGCGTGTGGCTCACGCTGTGCGAGTTCGAGTCTCGCCATCCGCATTGTTTTTCCTCGGCACTGTTTTCCTTCCGGTGCCTATCTCTGCTTATGGCAGAAGGTCGTTTTCCCAGTTGATCCGCGACAGCTTTTAGCCCTGTTTGGTATTTGGCTACTGTTTTAGCTTGGAGCCGGTTGGTGACGATACCGGAGTGGGGGATTTTGATGCCCCCGGAGCAAGGGGAAATATTTGGCTTGTTGAGGCATGATTGTTAGATAAGTTGCTGCTCCTCGATTTTTTGCTCCTCGATTTTTAAGGAGAGTTCGGAGGGTTAGGGATGATGATGATTCTCTGGGAACCTCGATTAATTGTTTTTTTGGCTAATGGCGTCTCATTTGAGACAGTCCAGGTGATTCAGAGAGATTCCATGACCTCCCAACGGAAAGAGTCCCCTATTTTTTGGGAAAAAATAGGGTTGGAAGACCCCATTGAAGTCGATTTCCCGACTTCAGGCCTGATTATCTTGCCAGTTCAGCCAATGCCTCAGGTTGGGTTTCAAGATACACGAACCGCTTCAGGTTATACACCAAATTTTTCAGACCCAACTGAGTCTGAGCCCGTGCCAACCCGATGCTGCGCACCACCTTGCCTCCCATGCTGGTGACAAACTCTCCAAAGACATGTTCCACTCTGGCACGGGTTTTAGAGGCTCTTCTGGGTTTGTGACTGAATTTGTATAGCAGTATACGGTTTGTATTTTTGAAGATAGCCGAAAGCCTTGTTGCACCGAGATATCAGGTTGGCTTATCACCATATACCCAGAAGAGCCTCTTTGGGCATCTATTCCACCGTCACGCTCTTGGCGAGGTTGCGGGGTTGATCTACATCCAAACCGCGACGGGCTGCGATGTGGTAGGCCAGCAGTTGCAGGGGAATCACCGCCACGATGGGGGAGAGCAGTTCATCCACCGGGGGCACGGGCAGCAGTTTGTCGAAGGTGTCGGCGGCATCGGTATCTCCGGTGGGCACTACGCCGATTAGTTGGGCATCGCGGGCCTTGGCCTCCTGGGCATTGGAGAGCACCTTGTCGTAGACGCTCCCCGGCATGGCAATGGCCACCACGGGCACCTTGGCATCCAGCAGGGCGATGGGGCCGTGCTTCATTTCGCCAGCGGGGTAGCCCTCGGCGTGGATGTAGCTGATTTCCTTCAGCTTTAGGGCACCTTCTAGGGCAATGGGGAAGTTTACCCCTCGGCCCAAAAAGATAAAGTCCTGGGTGTCGTTAAAGTCGTGGGCGAGGTCTTCGATGTAGCGTTCCTGGCTTTCGAGCACTTGCTCAATATAGGCCGGAAGCTGGTGCAGTTGAGCGATGATTTCCTCAATCCGCTGGGGGGAGAGGGTTTTACGACGGTAGGCCAAATCTAGGGCCAGGAAGTAGAAGGCCATCACCTGGGCGGTGAAGGTTTTGGTGGCGGCCACCCCGATTTCGATCCCGGCGTGGGTGTCGATGATGTGGGGCACCAGGCGAGAGAGGGAGCTTTCGGGCCGATTGGTGATGCCCACCATGCGCGGCGCAAAGCGAGGGTCGTCCTGGGTGGTGCGGCGGGCTTGTTCCATTTCCAACGCGGCCAGGGTGTCGGCGGTTTCGCCGGATTGGGTGACGCCGATGGTGAGGGTGTTGGGAATTAGCGGCGTGGGGGAATAGCGAAATTCCGAGGCATACTGCACCATCACGGGCAGTTCCGCCAGTTGTTCGATCAGGTACTTACCCACCAGCCCCGCGTGCCAACTGGTGCCGCAGGCCACAATCTGCACATGATCCAGGCCGTCCAGCACCCCATCAGCGATGCCCAACTGCACCGGAGAACGGCCTGAATCGGCATTGATTCCATTGTCGATGTAGGTTTCTAGGCAAGTCCGCACCACTCCGGGCTGCTCGTAGATTTCCTTCAGCATGAAGTGCTTGAAGCCCTGCTTTTCCACCATGATCGGGTTCCAGTTCAGGGTGATGGGGTGCTTGCGCTGGCGGTCTCCGGCAAAGTTGTAGACCTCTACCCCCAGGGGCGAGAGGCTGGCCAGTTCGCCATTTTCTAGGGGCAGCACAGCGCGGGTGTAGGGCACGATGGCGGGGGTATCGCTGGCGCAGAAAAATTCCCCTTGGCCAAAGCCGATGACGAGGGGAGCCTGCTGCCGTACCACCACCAACTCATCGGGAAAATCCGCCGACACAATCGCTAGGGCAAAGGCCCCCTGCAAGTCCTGACAGGCCAGCCGTACCGCCTCGAATAGGGCTGAACGACCCTGGAAGTCCCCGGTTTTGCCGATCTTGGCCAGGTGGGAGGACACCAGATGGGGCACCACTTCGGTATCGGTATCCGACAGGAACTTGTGGCCCTCGGCCTTGAGGGTTTCCCGTAGTTCCCGGTAGTTTTCGACAATGCCGTTTTGCACCACGGCAATGCGGCCCTCGGTATCGCGGTGGGGGTGGGCATTGTATTCTTCGGGTTTGCCGTGGGTGGCCCAGCGAGTGTGGCCAATGCCCAGGCGGGCCGGATTCTCTAGGCCGTCGATTTTATCTTGCAGGTTTTGCAGCTTGCCCTTGGCCCGCACACAGTGTAGTTCGCCCTCAAACACCGTGGCAATGCCCGCCGAATCGTAGCCGCGATACTCTAGCTTGCGCAGCCCCTCCATCAAAATGGTGGTGGCGGCCTGGGTTCCGATATATCCGACAATGCCACACATAGCCGTTCCTCCGCAGCGCTGGGCTCAAATCGTTTTCCTAGGGTAGCGCCTTGGGGATCAGAATCGTAGCCCTGGGAAACACACCCGACGGAATGCCCACTAGGATACACGGTGAACCCAGGTCTGTGCGGCCCATATTACCAAGGGGCGACCTGCTGGGAGAATCTACCCTTCGGCTAGGGGGGCGACGGCGGCCTCTGGCCCCAGCAACACAATGGTGGGATCGTAGAAAAAGGCCTGGGCCACGGCTTCCGTATCGAGGGCGGTAACGGCATTGACCAGGTCGGAGAAGTGTTGGTCAAACTCGACGCCTAGGCCCAAAATTTCGTACCAGCCCAGCAGTTGGGCCAGTTGGGCGTTAGTTTGTTTGCCGAGGGCATATTGCCCCAAAAGTTTGTTTTTGGCCGCTTGCAATTCCTCTTCGCTAAGCAGAACGTTGCGCAGGCGTTCCACCTCAAACCGCAGCCCCTCTAGGGCGGTGGCGGCATTGTCTGGGGCGGTGCCCATGTAGGCCACAAACTGCGACGACCCTAGGCGGGTGGGATAAAACGCCGAGACATCGTAGGCCAGGCCCCGTTTTTCCCGCAGTTCCACAAACAGACGGCTAGAGAGCCCATTGCCTAGATAGGTGTTGATCAACTTCAGGGCGGCATAGGCCGGATGCTGCACCGACGCCCCCCCGTAGCCCACCATCACAATGGCCTGGTTGGTCTCCTGGATGACGGGGATACGAACCTGCACAGGCTCTACGTCTGGGAACTGTAGCGTCAGGGGCGGAGTGGTAGGCCGGGGCCAGTCTCCCAGGGTGCGCTCCACCTGCTCCACGGCGGCTTCTGGGCTGATGCGACCCACCACCGTTACCACCACGTTATCGGGCCGAAAGTGCTGGCGATGGAACGCCAGGAGTTGTTCCTGGGTGAAGGCGGTGACGCTGGCCTCGGTGCCGATGCTGGAGAGGGCGTAGGGGTGTTCGCCATACATGGCCTGCCGTAGTTCGTTGAAGGCCACCGTAAAGGGCTGCTCCTGCATGGATCGAATTTGCTGGAGGGTGAGCCGTTGTTCGAGGTCGATTTCCTCCGGGGGAAAGCTGGGGCGGCGCAGCAAATCGGTGGCTAGGGCAAAGATGTCCTCAAAATCGGTTGCCACGGTTTTGAGGCTGATGACACTGTAGTCGGTGGCGGAGTCGGTGCTGAGGCTGGCCCCCACGGATTCCACCGCTTCGGCAATGGCCATGGACGATAACCGATCGGTGCCCTTGGTGAGCAGACCCATCAAAAAGCTGACCAGCCCAGCGGTGTCCGGGGTTTCAAAGGCACTGCCCGCTCGAATAAAGATACGAGCTGAGATAATGTCCGCCACAGGATTTTCGAGAACGAGCACCGTGAGCCCATTGGCCAAGACGGTGCGGTGAAGGCGGGGTACGTGGAGTAGAGAGGCTGTCACAGGCAGAGTGGGGGGGGTAGAGGATAAGGGTTGGGAATTAGGCGTTGGGTAAGTAGGTTCTGATGATCAGGAATCCTAAAACCCTTTTGGTTTTTGACTTTTGACTTCTGATGGCAACACCTAAACTAGCCATGGCCAGCGGGTCTAGGCGGGACGCAGGATGGTAGACACATAGCGTAGGGGGGTAAGGTATTGGCCGACAATCTGGCGAAGGTTGGCTTCGTCATAGCTTTGTACCGTGGGCACGTAGGTGAGGCAGCGGTCGGCGGCGGCGATGGTGCCGTAGTAGCCGTAGAGTCCGGCGATTTGGCCGGGAGCCTCGGTGGAAAAGGCATAGTCGTTGCAGAGCAGGCGCTTAGCCCTGGCCAGCTCGGCATCGGGAATGGGCTGGTTGGCCAATTCGCTGAGGCGGTCGCAGATGATCGCCTCCACCCGGTCAACGTGATCGGCCTCTAGCCAGACCTGGATGGTAAACAGGCTGCAATCCCGCTGGAGGGAGAAGCTGGCCGCCACATCCTGCACCAGTTGGCGTTCCTCTCGCAGTTCTCGCACTAGCCGTGAACTGCGCCCCTGGGCCAGCAGAGCCGAGATCAGGTCTAGGCCGAAGGCGGTGGGCAGGTCTTCAATGCCGGGGCCAAGCCAGGCCATAGACAGGCGAGCCTGTTCTAGACGGGGTAACGTCAGGATATCGCGGTGAACGCCGTGCAGTTGGGGCAGGGGGACGGTGGTGACAGGGGGGCAGGGGGGCGGGCTGGGGAAGGCTCGAAAGGCATGGCGAACCATGTCCACCGTGGGTTCTAGGGGCATGCCCCCGGTAATCACCACGGTCATGTTGTGGGGCTGGTAGTGGGCCTGGTGAAAACAGCGCATTTCCTCGGGGGATCGGCGCTGCAAAATGTCGGCGGTGCCCAGCACGGGCCGTCCGTAGGGATGCCCCTGGTAGACCTGTTCTGCCATGGCCTGAAACCCTAGCCAGTCGGGATCGTCCTGGGCTTGGCGAATTTCCTCTAGCACCACCTGCCGTTCGCGCACAAACTCGTCGGCGGGGATGGCCGCATGGAGCAACAACTCCGCCAGGTAGGGCAGGGTGGCGGGCAGCATGTCGGCGGCAATGGTGATGAAAAAATGGGCGTAGTCGTGGCTGGTGGCGGCGTTGGTCATACCGCCCTGGTTTTCGATGGTGTAGTCGAATACACCGGGGGGCAGGTGATCGGTGCCCTTAAAAATCATGTGCTCTAGGAAATGGGCCATGCCCGACCATTCCGCAGGCTCCACCAACGCCCCGGCCTTCACCCACACATCCGCCACCACCACTGGCGTTGCCGCAATCTCTTGGTGAATGAGCGTTAACCCGTTCTCTAACTGAATGACGCTAGCGGGAAAATCAACCAATTTCAACGAGCCAACCCTTTCATGACGAATTCAACCTGGAGCGTAGCCCTAGCCCCTTTCCATGATTTTTTCCAGGGGTCGGTGATGAAGCGAGAACGTAGTAGCCTAGCGGTGCGCTGACTCGAAAAGGCTATGACGTGGAAAGGTGTCTAGGGCAATAGACCGTGGTTTGCTGCTCATTTTAGCGCCTATTTCGATCCTAAAAGCCCTGTAGCCCTTCTCAAGCCGTGGCAAACAGGGCAATCTGCATAAAAACTTCACACTGGCCTCCCTAGGAATGTACTGACCTGCCTGGGGGGGGCCGTAGATAGAACCAGGGAAGTCTCTGCCCCCTTGGCCAACCCGTAAGGAGTCTTGATGATGATGCGTGTTTGGGTGCTTGCCTCCTGTGGCGGTTTGCTGGCCCTGTCGGCCTGTAGTGCAGAGCCGACCACCACCGCCCAGCCTAGTCCTCTCGATCCGTCCGATGATGACCTCCAGGCGGCAGATCGCCCCTCTGTGCTGGATCACACCCCCGGAACGACGATCACCGAGCGCGACCTGATTCGTCCCGAACTGCGCCCCAGCCGATCCCAGCGGGCCCCCATCCCCAGTGCGGCGAGGAGTCAGCGAACCACCCTCAGCCCAGAACAACTGCGGGATCGGGTGGAGCGGATCCGCGCCCAGCAAATTCAGCGTAGCCCTACCCCTGGTCGCGCCCCTGGCATGGCCCAGACCCGCCCCCCGGCCCAAGCTAGCCAAGCGGATGGGGCCGATGTTGCTCTACGCCCCGGCATGGTGCCCACCGCCACCCTGACCATCACGCCCCTGACGCCGCCGCCTCGACCGACGCTGTCCCCAGTGGCCCCCAGCCCATCGGTGGCCAGCGATTCTATTAAGCCGTCTGCGGCTACATCGGTGGCCCCAACCAATCTGGACCATGAAGTAGCTGTCTTCCTGGGCGAGGCGTCTACCCAGGCGGCGGATCTGGGCGTTCCAGAACCTGCGACCTTAGCCCGGAACTTTCCCCTGCGTTCCACCGCCCACCAGAGCGATGGTGCCCGTCACCGCCAAGATTCCGTAGTCATTTCGGTAGCCCAACCCTCAGATTTGACGGATGTTGCCCAACGGGAGATCCCTGGCAGGGGGGCAGGCTGGGAGACATCCACCGCCCACCATAGCCCTTGGATGACCGCTGACCAAGTCGCGTCCCAGGTTGATTCCCAGCCCCTCTTTGCCCAAGCTGAAGCCCAGCCTAGGGCGACGACCGATGCCACGCACTCAGTCCTAGAACCTGAGAGTACCGCTCTCCCCCAGTCTGAGATCCCAGCAACCGAAGTGACTGAGTCCCTAGAAACCGAAGGCGCTGAGTTCCAATCAACCGAAGGGGCTGAGTCCCTAGAAACCGAAGGCGCTGAGTTCTCACAGGCTGAGAGAGTTATCCCTAGCCCGGTGGTGCTCCCTTCGTCAGAGCTGTCAGCGGATCCTAGCCTAAGCGCCCCTGGCCCTGGCCTAAGCGCTCCGGTGGACGGGGCCGAGTCGCCCCACTGGTCGGCCCTAGGGCCTGAGGTGTCGGTCTCGGCGGTGCCCATGGCCCTGGATGGCCCACGGTTTGCTGATTCCAACGCCCATCAGCGCTCAGAGAGTGCGGCCCCAACGACGGCGTCTGTGATGGCGGAATCTGCTGCGGAATGGTCGTCCTCAGGATCGATCTCCCACTGCGCTCGTCCGCCCCTGACTAAGCCCCTACCGTCAGACACCCTTGCAGACTCGGCCATCCTAGAGGCCAAGGGCATTCCAGGGGAGATGGCGGCTGAGGAGATCGCGGCTGAGGAGATCGCGGTGGTCGATTGCCCCTGATTCCAGTGGCCCTGATTCAAGGTCGCCCTGATTCAAGATAGATTGACCGTAGCTAAACGTTAAGGAAACAAGCGTCGCCGCTTGCCTCAGGAGGTGAGGCGACTTCGCAGCCAGCGTATCCCTTGCCCATAGCGGGTGGCCATCCAATCAAAGCTACGCCAGCCGTACAGAATACCCAGCACCAGGATCACCCCATGGCCGAGGTGAAAGCCCCACAGCACCCAATCACAATGACGGATGATGGCCGAACCGAGGAATGCCCCGATTCTTTGATCGATCCCGTGGCACAGCAGCGGTAGGGTATCGCTTTCCCTGGCCCAAAGAATGAGTACATTGCCCCCGCTGACCAGTTGTAGCCCGATGCCCAGGGGAACAACCGCCAAAAAGGCCCCCAGGGGGAGCAAAATCAGGCCATTCATGCCGACAAAGTAGGCCAAATGCAGGGCCAGCAACCAGCCCAGGTTGGCCGGAGTGCGGGCCACCTGGGAGGCTGTGCCCCATTCCCATAGGCTAAAGACTAGGGTGGGCAGCACCACCACCACCCAGGGCCAAAACAGCCAGGGCTGGCCCATTAGGATGGGTAACTGGACGCTCAGGATCAGCAGCGGAAAGCCGATCCCCAGCCCTGCCATGAGGCCAAACCCTAGACCCCACAGGGTTAGACAGACCTTGACCATTGCCTGAGGCGTAGCCCGTGGCCCCAGGGTGATCAACCGAATCGCAACGGCCACCGTGCTGAGTAGGCCCAGACCCACTACCATCCCCAGGGCACCCCAGCCGTCATGCCGCTGCTGCCATCGGTACACCTGAATTCCCAGCCCCAACAGCCCTAGAGCCAAGACCAGGTTCAGACCCATTAGCCCGATCCAGGCACCCCATTGGGGTTTTGGGTTTGGTGGAGGCGAATCCTGCCGTTGTGCCATCGTTTTCTGGTTTTCGTTGCCGCCAGCGGTCTTTTTGCAGCGAGTAGCGTGGGGAGGACGGTTGGCCCCATCGGTCTAGGCTAGGCCCCTAGGACGGGCTGGCGGCGACCAACGGGGGGCCGAGGTTCTCTTCCGTGGGGATAGACGCTTCGGTGGAGGCTTGTCCTGGGGCAGAGGACTGGGATGGGGGAAGCTCGCATTGTCCGGCCTCCAGCATCAGGGCCTCCAGCATCAGGCCATACTCCAGCCCTTCGGTGACGGCCTGGTAGGAGGCTTCGATGATGTTGGTGGATACGCCTAGGGTAGTCCAGCGCTGCTGGCCGTTGCTGGATTCCACCAGCACGCGGGTTTTGGCCTCGGTGCCTGCGCCGCTATCGATAATCCGCACCTTGTAGTCCGACAGGTGGAACTGGGCGATGGCGGGGTAGAAGTTCAGCAGGGCTTTTCGTAGGGCGGCATCGAGGGCGGCGACGGGGCCATTGCCTTCGGCGGCGGTGAGGATGTCTTGGCCATTCACGGCGACTTTGATGGTGGCCATGGCTTGGCTGCTGTGGTCGGCCCCGTTGCCCTGGAGCTGGCAGTTGATGTAAAAGCCCCTGAGGTCGAAAAAGTGGGGGCGATCCCCTAGGGCTTCCCGCATCAGTAGCTCAAAGCTGGCCTCGGCGGCCTCGAACTGGTAGCCCTCGTGCTCTAGGGTCTTGAGGCGGGTCAGCAGTTGCCGCGAGGCGGGATCCTGGCGATCTAGGTTCAACCCAAAATTGCGAGCTTTGACCAGGACGTTGCTCAACCCCGATTGATCCGACACCACAATGCGGCGGCGGTTGCCTACGGTGGCCGGGTCGATGTGTTCGTAGGTTTTGGGTTCCTTCTCCACGGCGCTGACGTGGATGCCGCCCTTGTGGGCAAAGGCAGATCGCCCGACGTAGGGGGCGTGGTCGTCGGGGGCCAGGTTTACCACTTCGCTGACAAAGCGGCTGGTTTCCGCCAGGGTTTCTAGCCTAGCCGGGGCAATGCAGGGGTAGCCCAACTTGATCTGTAGGTTGGGAATCAGCGTACAGAGATCGGCATTGCCGCAGCGTTCCCCATAGCCATTGATCGTACCCTGTACCATGGTGGCTCCGGCTTCCACCGCCGCCATGGCATTGGCCACCGCCACCCCGCCATCGTTGTGGGTGTGGATGCCGATCTGGGGCCGAGGCTCTGGGAAATCCTGGAGCCAAGCCTTCACCGTCGCTACAATCTGTCCCACCTCCCTAGGCAGGGTGCCGCCGTTGGTGTCGCACAGCACCAGCCATTCCGCCCCGGCGTTGACCGCAGATGCTAAGGTTTGCAAGGCGTAGTCGGGGTTGGCCTGGTAGCCGTCGAACCAGTGTTCGGCGTCGTAGATTACCCGTCGCCCCTGGCTGCGGAAGTAGCGGATGGTGTCGTCAATCATGGCTAGGTTTTCGGCCAGGGTGGTTTTCAGCCCCACGGTGACATGCAAATCCCAGGACTTGCCAAACAGCGTGATCCACGTTGTCCCCGCCGCCAACACAGGCAGAAGTAGGGTGTCTTCCGCCGCCACCTTCCCCGGTCGGCGGGTGGAGCAAAAGGCCGTCACCTGGGCCTGGGTAAGGGGGTTGTCCTGGATCTGCGCGAAAAATTGCCCATCCTTGGGGTTAGCACCCGGCCAGCCGCCCTCAATAAACGGCACCCCTAGGGCATCCAATTTGCGGGCAATGCGCAGCTTGTCTTCGGTGGAAAGGGCCAACCCCTCCCGCTGGGCACCGTCCCGCAGGGTTGTGTCGTAGATGGCAATAGCGGCCTGGCCCTGGCCGATCCCGCCGTTATTGGTAACCTGGTTATCTTGAAACTCGTCGTTGTGTTGCACCATCGCGCTATTCCCCGCCACCGTAGGGTGGGCACCGCCCACCATTGCCATCCTCAGCTTAGCTAGCCTACCCCAGTCCCTTGAGTTCCTAGGGGCTGTGCGTTATAAAACGTAGATTTTTGGGCAGCTTTTGGTCTAGCCCCGTTCCCATCGGCCACCCATAATGGGAACCGTTCCCTGCGATGCGGCCATGAAAGATAATTCCCAAAATCAAATGAAGCTCTCGCAGTTGCGGGTTTTGGTGGCGGTGGCCGATCACAGCACCTTCAGTGAAGCCGCTCTCCACCTCGATATGTCTCAATCGGCGGTGAGCCACAGCATTGCCGCCTTTGAGGACTACTTGGGCGTGGTGCTGGTGTCGCGGGGCCGCCATGGAGCTAGGCTAACCCCGGTGGGAGATCGCATTGTCCACCATGCGCGTCAAATGCTGGCCGAGGCCGAGGCCATTGTGGAGGCAGCGGAGGAAATTAAGGGACTCAAGGGGGGGCAGGTGCGGGTAGCCTCCTTTCGCAGCGTGGCCATTCACCTGCTGCCCGATGCCATTGCCCAGTTCAACCATCGCTATCCCGGCATCGCCGTCAACCTCAGTGAGCACGATGACTATCGCCAGGTGGAAAAGGCGCTGCGGGAGGGCCGCGCCGACATTGGCCTGACGGTGCTGCCCGCCGCCGAGGATTTGGATACCTGGATAATTCTAGAAAATGAGTATGTTGCCCTAATGCCGCCCCAATTTAAACCAGCGGCAGACCACATCACCTGGGCCGAACTAGCCCAACAACCCATGATTATGCCCCCGGTGGATCGGGTGATGATGCGGGATGTCTACGCCCATATCCAGGCCCATGGCCACCCCCTCAACGTGGTGTCTGAGGTAGAGACGGACACCACCATTGTCAACCTGGTCGCCCAGGGTATGGGGGCCACCATTTTGCCCCGCCTCGCCGCCGAGCCGATCCCGTCCAAGGTGCAGGTGTTTTCGCTACCCAAGCCCCTGTCCCGGGTGATTGGGGCGGCAGTCTTGGCGGACGGACTGCATACCCCCGCCATCTACGGATTTTTAGATGTCCTCAAAACCCTGATCCAGGCGACGCCCACCCCATCTTGATGCCGTGTGTCCCCATCAAGACACCCTATTCAGAACCTCGCATTGCAGACCGTCGCGCCATCCCCCGATCCATCTGCCGACCATCGCCCAAACCCTGAAGTTTTCCTAAGCGCAGGCCTTCTCACCAGGCTTTGCCCGTAAGTTGGAAAAGAGATCGCCAGATTGAAGGTAGCTGTAGCCAGCTTAATTAATGGCATCCACATTGTTTCAAACCGATAGCCATGGATCAGGTGTTACAGGGATTTTTTGTTGCGCTGGTGCAACTCATCCATTGGATTCGTCCCTTTTTAGTGCCCCTGTGTTTTGTGATCGCCTGGGGGCTGGTGGCGATGACGGTGTGGCAACTGATTGCCGTGACTCGCGACGGGATGCAGCGAGCTAGGCGGATGCACCAAATTCCCTGTGCCGACTGTCGTTATTTCACCAACAGTCCTTTTCTGAAGTGCCCTCTCCACCCCCAAACGGCTCTCTCGGAGGCGGCTATCGGCTGCGACGACTACGAAACTAACGACCCCATGGCCCAGGGCTTTACGTCCCCCAGTCAGGACTAATGGCCCTGGCTGACTGACACAATGTCGAAAAGCCCTCATCTCTCGTA
This sequence comes from Spirulina sp., assembly GCA_044070495.1. GTDB lineage: Bacteria > Cyanobacteriota > Cyanobacteriia > Phormidesmidales > Phormidesmidaceae > Nodosilinea. The sequence goes on from JBIPSI010000001.1 coordinate 88,492, forward strand.
GGTTGGGTGGCGCGATAACAGAACCCAACAAGCCCAAAGTCCTCGGCGAGTGTTGGGTTACGCTTCGCTGAACCCAACCTACTTTGGAGATGTGTTAGGCCATCAGCTAGTAGTCTCTAATCCGTGGGTAAGTCTGCATCGGGGAGGGTAAGGTAGATCAGCACGAAGCCTACGCAGCCAATGAACTTAAAGGCGGCGGGTTGGCCATTCCAATCGACAGATTGCCACATGGCGTACCACTCGCCCCCGATCACCATGAAGCCCACAAACCACAACAAAAAGGCAAGGGTTAGCCCATAGGTGGCGGTGTTCTTGGCACGGTTAAAGGCGTCGCCCGGTGACTGGAGAGCCTGTAGTAGCTGCCCCGCCCCCACCAGGCAAAGTAGGGCAATGGTGGCCTCGGTGGCAATGATGAGGAGGTAGGCGGCGTGCTGCAAGGCCGGGGTGCGAATGGCCCGCCAGGTGAGGGTGCTGTCGGGGAAAATGGTGTCCATCGACAGCACATGGTACACGTACTGGAAATTGGTGTTGTAGTCCGTGGTGTTGTTGAGCACGATAATGGAGGCCAACAACCCAACGGCGGCCACCAGGGCAATTTTTGAAAGCCGCACAGCCATAGATTCCCTCCTTTTGATCTACGAATCCTATGCAGTGGCGAGGATGGTGCGGTGGTTGATATCAAACTGATCGCCGTGGGAGAGCAAATGCACCTTGAGCCCGTGGAGACTGATGGGGTCGGTGGGGGCGATGTCGGGTTCGTTGGTGTGGGTGATGGCATCGGCGTCTACCACCGCGATTACCCCTTTGCCGATGACGCGAAAACTGCCGTCCCGCTCGAATAGGGCGCAGGTGTCTTCGTCAATGCCGAGGCCCAGGCGGTCGGGCTGCATGGCAATGGCGCTCATCAGGCGGGCCATGCGGTTGCGGTTGTGGAAGTGCTGATCCACAATCACCTCCGGCACAAACCCTAGGCCAATGGCCATATCCACCAGGGCGCGATTGGGGGATTCGCCGCTGCCGCCCCCGGCAATCATGTGGTGACCCATCACCGCCGCTCCGGCACTGGTGCCGCCCAGGGTCATTTCCCCCAGTTGGGCGCGTTGCCGAACCAGGTCAATCAGCGGTGTATCCGACAGCAGCCCGCACAGGCGCACCTGATCGCCCCCGGTAATAAAGACTCCGGTGCAAGACTCCACCACCGATTTCCAGGCGGGGTCTTCCCCCTGGCTGCGGTCGCGGATATCCATCACCTCAATGGCGGCGGCTCCCATGTCCCCAAAAATGGTTTGGTAGCGTCCGGCAATGGCAACGGGATCCCGCGAGGCGCAAGGGATAATCCCAATGCGGGCCTCGGAGCCTCCGGCTCGCTCAAAAAAACTGTGCAGAATTTCCTTACCGTGGACTTTATCTTCTGCACCGCCAATGGCCAGAATGGCATGTTGCTTTACAAAGGACATGGATACTCAACCAAGGAACTTGAAATTGCCGCCGGAACTCCGGTACTGCATGATAGGGAACATTGCTGTTTAGCATCATGCCATTGCACGGGGAGAGTTAGGCGATGACCGATACCATCGACGGGGCACCGCACCTGAGATTCGATGTGGTTAGCCTGTTTCCAGACTTTTTCACCTCGCCTCTGCAATCAGGATTAATTGGTAAAGCCCTGTCTCGCCAAATCGCAGAAGTTCATCTTACCAATCCCAGAGACTTTACAACGGATAAACACCATCGGGTTGATGACGAACCCTACGGCGGCGGTGTGGGCATGGTAATGAAGCCCGACCCCATCTTTGCGGCGGTAGAATCCCTGCCTCAGTTACCTCGGCGGGAGGTGATCCTGCTGTCGCCCCAGGGGGAAACCATGACCCAGGGCTTGTTTCACCACTTGGCCACCCAGTGCGACCAGATTGTCCTGATCTGCGGCCACTACGAAGGGGTAGACGAACGGGTGAGCCACCTGCTGACGCGGGAGGTTTCCCTGGGCGACTTCGTTCTCACCTGCGGCGAAATTCCGGCCCTGACGCTGATCAACGGCATTGTGCGGCTGCTCCCTGGCACCGTGGGTAAAGTGGATTCTGTGCGCCAAGACAGCTTTCAAACCCCGCTGCTCGATTATCCCCACTACACCCGTCCAGCGGAGTTCCGGGGCTGGGCGGTGCCTGATGTGCTGCGTTCCGGCAACCACGAAGCCATTGCCCAATGGCGACATCAACAGCAAATCGAGCGCACCCAAACCCGTCGCCCCGACCTATACGAACGCTGGCTGCGGGAATCAGACGATCCCCCTAAATCCCCCTTATGAAGGGGGACTTGGAAGCTGAACTCGCTGACAAGGACGATCCCCCTAAATCCCCCTTGTGAAGGGGGACTTGGAAGCTGAACTCGCTTAAAAAGGGGAACTTTGCAGCCAAATCCCCCTTTTTAAGGGGGGCAGGGGGGATCCCCTAGTTCGGTGGGGGAAACATCGCCCGATGTAGCCCCACCGTCCAACCAACGGCCAGCAACCATCCTCCCACCACATCGCTGGGATAATGCACCCCCAGGTAGGAACGACTGAGGCCAATCAGCAGCGCCAGGGGAAGGGCGATGGCCACCACCCAACGACGGTAGGGACTGGCTTGGCTGAGCAGCACCACCGCCAGGGCAAAGGCCATGGAAAAGGTGGCGTGGCCACTGGGAAAGCTAGAGTCGGGAAGCATCTGAACCCCTTCCCACAACTGGGGTCTAGCCCGTTGCCACACCCCCTTAAGGCCCAGATTGAGCAGCAAAGCCCCCAGCATCGCCAGGACTAAAAAGGCGGATTGTCGTTGTTGCCCCCGATGCCATAGCCATGCTCCCAGCAGTAGGGTTCCCGGCAATGTGCCCCAGGTGGTGCCCAGGTTGGTGAACCACGACACGAAGCGATCTAAGTCCGGGGTGGCATAGCGATGAGCCGTCATCAACCAGCCCTGTTCTCCTAGGGTGATGGCTGGGAACTGGGCCACGGTCCAACCCAATCCCAGCAGCATTCCTAGGGCTAGCCCCGGCCAGATTAACCTGCGTCCTAGGGCCATCCACTGCTTTTGATCCATCACGCCAGCGCCCCTTTCCTCCGCAAAATCCCCGAATCCTCGGCCATTGTAACCAAAATGTTAAGGAACCTATATTGAGGACGCGGCTCGATTGGGAACCTCTCTAGAAGGTCGCAGCGTATCTACGTCAGCGATGGGTCAGGCAATCAGGATTATGGGACTTGGGTTTGGTAGAGTTGGCTAGCCAGCGTTAAGAGGGTCTCTCGATCCGTCACCCGATCTCGCCAAGATTGGGGAATGCCGCTGAGGCCATAGTAGGCTCCGGCCAGTTGGCCACAGATGGCGGCGGTGGTGTCGGCGTCGTCCCCCAGATTGACGGCGGCGAGGATGGCCTCGGCGTAGGTTGTCGTTCTCCAAAAGCACCAGAGGGCAGCCGTGAGGCTTTCCACCACATAGCCACTGCCGCGAATTTGGTGGATATCCAGGTTTTGATACTGGCCCGCCGCGATAGTTTGGAGGGTGTCCGTTTCCAAACCCAGATCGTCGTGGTTTGTCAGGATTTCTTCTCGATCAGCCCCGGCCAAGGCTCGCGCCAGCATCGTCCCGAATAGCCGACTGGCCTCAATACATTCCTGGGCGGCGTGGGTGGTGCGAGAGCTTTCCCCCGAAAACCACACCACTTTGGCGACATCGGGATAGTAGAACATCGGCACCGGGGCCAGCCGCATCAAACAGCCATTGCCCGCCGACCGAGGATCGGTAGAGCCGCTGAAGGGTTCCCCCGTTTGCCGAAACTGGCCCAAGGCTTGGCTGACGGTGTTGCCAATGTCAAAACAACGGCCCGTGCTGCTGAGGTAGCCCTCCTCCGCCCAGCGACCATAGCGCTGCATTTGATCTAAGGGGTCAAAGCCGTCGCACTCCACCAGGCTCGTGGCCAAACACAGCGCCATGGAGGTGTCGTCCGTCCACTGGCCCGGTTCTAGGCCAAAGGGGCCACCACCCACCATATCGGTCACGGGCGGAAAGCTGCCCCTGGGCCGAAATTCTACGGTGGTGCCCACGGCATCTCCCACCGCCAAACCGAGCAAGCAGCCTTGAAAGCGTTCTAGGGTTTCCATGGGGGGTCTCTTTGTCAGTTCTGGTCTGGGGTGGTTGAAGGTGGGGTGGTTGAAGGTGGGGTGGTTGAAGGTGGGGTGGTTGAAGGTGGGGTGGTTAAAGGTGGGGTGGTTGAAGGTGGGGTGGTTGAAGGTGGGGTGGTTGAAGGTGGGGTGGTTGAAGGTGGGGTGGTTAAAGGTGGGGTGGTTAAAGGTGGGGTGGTTGAGTTGCTAGGTGAGTTAAGGATCCAGTGTCTTCGAGCATATTGGCGTTCTCTGGATGGGCAGAACGTCGTGGCTATTGGGCCTGTTGCCAGCCCGCGTAGCTGGGGGGGAAGCCCTCGACATTGTCATAGCCCAAAAGTCTGAGGGCCATCACCCCGATACCTGTGCGGTAGCCGGTTGAACAGTAGAGCATGACGGGTTGGTCGTGGGGCACCTGATCGAGATGTTGAGCCAGCCCTCGGAGGGGAAGGTTGATGGCCCCTGGGATGTGGCCGCTCCGATATTCAGAAGGCTCTCTCACATCGATAAAGAGCGTCTTGCCCTCGGCCACTTTGGCCTGAATCTTGGCTACATCCCGAACGCCGTAGAAGCCAGGAGGGATGTGCTGGAGAAAGTCATCCACCGCCATCTGAGGGGGCAAGGGACTGCTTTCAACCAAGGGGGCGGCCAGGGCTGGAGGACTGAGGATGACAACACACCCCAGACATAGGACAACCAACAGCCATCGCTGGAGGAACTGAAAACAGCGAGACCACAGCATAGGCACTCACAGCGCAACATCCCTATCCTGCCCTCATCCCCAGGCCATGACCAGGATTTTCTACAAAGGTTTACGGCCTAGGGCAGGGGTTGGGTCTCGCGATTTGGATCATGTAGGGGGCAGATCGCCTGACATTTGGGCGGATTTGGATGCTTGCAGGTTTTGTCCGTCAACCAGGGGCGTGGTGGCAGTCTATTACCTCTAGGCCAAAAAGGGTGGAGCGGGGCAGTCCAAGACCATGACGATGGCCCGCAGCAGTTCTCCTTCCTGGGGGGTGACGGTGTTGTCGGCGAGGACGGTGTGGGCGCAGGCATCGACGATGGCCTGTTTGAGCTTGGGGGTGGCCTGGTCTAGGGTGGCGAGGCTTTTGCCCAGGTCGGTGATTTTAACCGAGGGCAGGGCATCGGGGAGGGTTTGTTTTTTGGCACCGGGCAACTGGTACAGGCCCGATTTGAGGGCATAGAAGGCGTCCTCTGGTTTGGTGTGCCCCATGCGAGCCAGCAGGCTGAGCAGGCTGACGGCCTCATTCCAGAGGGCATCGAGGCTGGTGATTTCTGAGGTGGAGGGGGCGGTGCCGGGGTCGCTGGTCAACCGTTTTCGCACAATGAGCTGAAGCACATACTCCGACAGCGACAGGCAACCGTCGGCCTTGATGAGAGCCTGGAGGGTGCTGAAAAACTGTTTTTTCTCCTCCACAGACAGCGGTTTGAGGGCGGGCATGGTGAGTTCTAGCAGGGGCAGGGTTTGGCGGCTATCCATCCCCTGCAAGGCGGGCCGATGGCCGATGGCTCGCTGGGCGCTGTCCTCTCCGTAGGCGGCGGCAATGCTTTGGGTTTGTTGGGACTGAACGGAGGGCTGGTCATCCAGCAGCAGCGCAAACACCACTTCCCTAGCGCTTTCGGGCTGGTGGAGGGCGGTTTTTAGGGCGGGGTCGAGATTGTTCAGGAAGTCTTGCACCTGGGCCAAGCGGCGACCGTCGATGGTGCCGATGGCGGCCATAAAGGCTTGGGGGGATGGGGCTTGGGGGAATGGGGCTTGAGCGGCTAAGGTTTGGGGAGAGCGTCCCTGAGCAGAGGAGGCCGCCGTGGCGGGGGCTTCGTTCAATCCCATCACCAAGCCCTCCGCCAAGGTGGAGGGATGGCTGGGGACGGTAACCTGGGCGAAATTGGGCACCTTCCCCAGGCGGCGGATGCGGTCTTGCAGGGGCGGATGGGTGGCAAACCAACTGCCGAACATAGCCACACCGGGCAGGGCTTCCCCAAAGAACAGGTGGCTGGCTTCCTCGGCGGTGGGGGCCATAATTTTAGACCCGCCAGAAAGCTGCCCCAGCTTGGTCAAGGCTCCGGCTAAGCCATCGGGGTTGCGGGTAAACTGCACCGCCGAGGCATCGGCCAAAAATTCCCGCTGGCGAGACACGGCACTTTTAATCAACCGCCCACAAAGTAGCCCAATGCTGCCAATGACGGCCATGGACAGCCCTGCGATTAGGATAACGGCGACGCCCTTGTTGTCGCTATTGCTGCTGCGACGCCGACCATAGCCAAAATCCCCGTAGCGCAGGATGAAGCGGCCCAGGATGTGAATCAACAACAGCCCTTGCAACACCCCAATTAGCTTTAGGTTCAGGCCCATATCGCCATGGACGATGTGGCTAAATTCGTGGCCAATCACCCCCTGCAATTCGTCGCGGCTGAGCTGGTCGAGACAACCTTTAGTCACACCAATGACCGCTGTTTCTGGCGAAAATCCGGCGGCAAAGGCATTGATACTGGATTCATGTTCCAACAGGTACACCGCAGGAATGGGCGTCCCCGCCGCCAGAGCCATTTCCGCCACCACATTCAGCAGCCGTAGTTCGCCAGGGTCGTTGGTTTGAGGCGTGACCGCTCGTCCACCCAGGCTTTTGGCCAAGCCCGCGCCCCCTTCGCGCAGCGCCATCATCTTGCTGCCGCTGCCCGCCCCGATCACCGCTATGGTGCCTAGGGCTACGATCCCTAAAACCTCTGGCTGCCACCAGCTAAAGCCGCCCTCCACATTGGCCCAAACGGTGAAAATTGCCACAAAATAAAAGGCCAGAATCATCAACCCCACCGACAACCCAAACAGGAACACCAGGTAGGTGGTGTTGCGACGGGCTTGGTCTTGGTGTTCAAAGAAATTCATAATGCCCCAATGTAATGAGGAAACCTATTCACTACGGGACGTGTCTCAACAACGCTGTAGGGTGGGCCGTGCCCACCACAGGGAAAACCCATCGTGTCCCAAAAGCTGTAGGGAAAATCCACGATTTTTCACAGGCCGCAGGGTGGGTACGACCCACCACAAAGGCAACCCATAATATTTCACCCGTCTGCCGAGGCAAGCAGGACTAACTAAAGGAAACCCTGGGCGCTTGCCGAACTTCTGGGGCCACTTCCTCTAAGAGTTCGGCGGGGCCAAAGTTGAAGGAACTGGCGATTAGGTTGCTGGGGAAGCTTTCGCGGGCCGTATTGTAGAAGGTGACGGCATCGTTAAAGGCTTGGCGGGCAAAGGAAATCCGGTTTTCCGTGGAAGAGAGTTCCTCCATCAGTTGGCCCATATTTTGGTTGGCCTTCAGGTCGGGGTAGCTCTCTGAAAGGGCAAACAGTTTACCTAGGCTACCTGTGAGAGCACCCTCCGCCGCCGCCAATTGCTGCATGGCCTGGGGGTCGCCCGGTGCCTGGGAGGCCGCCCGACTAGCGGTGAGGGCTGAGTTGCGAGCGTTGATCACCGCCGTGAGGGTGCCCTGTTCGTGGGCCATATAGCCTTTGACGCTTTCTACTAGGTTAGGAATCAGGTCGTAGCGCCGCTGCAACTGCACATCAATTTGGGCGTAGGCGTTTTTGTAGCGGTTGCGTTTGGTCACGAGCTGGTTGTAAAGGTTGGCGATCATAAACCCACCCGCCAACAGCAACACCAGCACAATAATTGTCAATCCCATGGCGTTGTCCTCTGGTTTGCCTTTAAACTTCCCGCCCAGCTATCTCCAGCCCATATCCCCGCAATAAAGTGTTACGCAACATCCTGGGCAACACCCTCTGTGGGAGCAACGACGTTCAGCTCTTGATACAGTGCTTTTGATCAGGTCTTAATTGATCCGTCCGTCTAAATTAAGCCGTCCTTATAAATTGCCATCACGTACTGTTGAGGAGAATGGGGCCATGCGTCGTCGTCAGGTGTTAGCGGGTTTAGGCATGACGGCGGGAATGGTGGCTTTGGGCCTTCAGAATCCTAGGCAGGGCCTAGCCCAGACGCCACAGACACCCGCGCCCCTGTATCCGCCTCGGTTGGGGCCGGGGGCCACGGTGGGCATTGTCAGTCCGGCGGGGGCCACCTTTGAGCCAGATCGACTGGACTTGGTGGTGGATGCCGTCACCGCCCTGGGCTGGCGACCCAAACTGGCCCCCCACGTCCTAGAACGCTACGGCTATCTGGCTGGCCCCGATCAGGTTCGTGCCGCCGATATTAACGCGATGTTTGCCGACCCCAGCGTGGATGCCCTGCTGCCGGTGCGGGGAGACTGGGGCAGCGCCCGCCTGTTGCCCTACCTGGACTACGACCAAATTCGGGCCAACCCCAAGGTGATCATCGGCTTCAGCGACATCACCGCCCTGCTGCTGGGCATCACCGCCAAAACGGGGCTGATCACCTTCCATGGCCCCCACGGGCTAACGGCTTGGCGAGGCGATCAGGTGGATTTTCTGCGTCGGGTGGTGGTGCAGGGAGAAGCCCTCACCTTTACCAATCCGCTGCTAGGGGCCGATCAAGATCGCCTCATGCGCGACCAGGGCCGCATCCAAACCATCACCCCCGGTCGAGCTACGGGACGGCTGATGGGCGGCAATCTATCGGTGTTGACGGGCCTAGTCGGTTCCCCCTACCTGCCCGATCTGCGGGGGGCGATTTTGTTTTTAGAGGACATTGGTGAACCGCCCTACCGGGTAGACCGCATGATCACCCAACTGAAACTGGCTGGAGCGCTGGACGGGCTGGCGGGGTTTATCTTTGGCCAATGCCGCGCCTGTGGGCCAGGGGAGGGCTATGGGTCGTTGACGCTGGCGGAAATTTTGCGCGACCACATTCAACCCCTAGGTATTCCCGCCTGGAGTGGGGCCTGGATTGGCCATGTGGAACCGATGTGGACGCTGCCCATGGGCGGACGGGTGGCGGTAGATGCGGATCGGGGTGAAATTCGTATGCTGGAGGCAGCGGTGATTTAGCGGCAGTGATTTAAACGATAGAAACCCCAGGGATTGGGCACCTTGAGAGAGAGGCTCAACCAGGGGCCTGTCCTGCGTTGGCCAAGGGGGCATGATGAAAATTTCGGTGGTGATTCCCGCCTACAATTCAGAGGCTTGGCTAGAGCAAGCCCTCGCTAGTGTGGCTGCCCAAACCTATGCCGCCTACGAGGTGATCGGCGTAGACGATGGTTCCACCGATGCCACCCTGGCCCAGTTGCAGGCCCATCCCGTGGTGACGCGGGTGCTGCAAACCGAGCACAGTGGGCCAGCGGTGGCGCGGAATGCCGGAATTGCTGCCGCCACCGGGGACTGGGTCGCCTTTTTAGACGCCGACGACTGGTGGCACCCCACCCATTTAGACCAAGCCCGTCACCTGTTAGAGAGCGGCACCGACGTGGTGTATCTAGGGGCCGCCGAGCACTTTTCCATCAACGTGAATCGGGTGGTGTCTCGGTCGGATGTAGGGCCGTTTCAGCAGCCCACGGCGGGGCTAAACCATGGCACCTACTTTCAGCTTTACCTCAAGCATGGCCTGTTGGAGCTATCGTCCCTGGTGGCCCAGCGAGAACGACTCCAGGCCATCGGCGGCTTTGTGCCAGGGCTGCGGGGGGCCGAAGATCTCGACCTAATGCTGCGCCTGGTGCTGGATCACACCTGGGCCTACGATCCCATCCCGGCGACGGTGTATCGTTGCAACAACCCCCAAAGCTACTCTCGCACCGCCCAGGCCAGCGCCGATAGACTTACGGCCAAGCTGCGCACCTTTATCAACCATCAGCAGAGCTACGCCATCTCGCCCACCATCCTCCAGTCCCTGGCCCGCACTACTATGAGCAAGGTAGTGATGGGGTGCCCCAGGGCCGAACGTCGCCGCATCCAAGCCCTCACCCGCCCCTACCTCTCCACCCAAGAGCACTGGATTTTTGCCCTCGCCACCGAGGTCCCCTGGGCCTACCGCTGGCTCAACGAGCTTCGCAACCGCCAGCGCCCCCCTAGCTATCGCCCCCGCCAGGTCGTCGCCCCCAGCGATTCCCGCAGTTCCCAGCCCTCACCCTAAATCCCTCTCCCCAAGGGAGAGGGACTTTGAAGTGCTTCCGACTCCCCTCTCCTCCCTGGGCTACTAAGTACACACATCTTGCTTTCATGCCGCAAGTCCTAGGAGATCCCCCTAAATCCCCCTTAAAAAGGGGGACTTTGAATCCGGTTCCCCCCTTTTTAAGGGGGGCTAGGGGGGATCGATTCCCTATATCGTCTATGTCAAGGACTTATGTGTACACGGTAGCCCTGTGGGAGAGGGATTTAGGGTGAGGGCTGCGGAGACTTGGCGATCTGCTGAGGATGGGTTATCGTTCATCCTTCTGTATGACGGATGACAGCGGAGAATCCAGGGATTCTGAGCGTGGCCCCCCCAGCACCGCGCCGATCAGATAGCCCGCCGTGCAGAGCAGTAGACCATACACATTCAGCCCCAAATCCACCGCATAGCGACCGCTGCCTAGATGTACCCAGGCCGGAAAAATGGGGCTACCGATGACGTTTTCCGCCACCCGTAGCACGCCAAAGATCAGCCCTGGCCAAAAGGCGAGGTGAAAGCTGAGGGTTCCGGCCCTGGGCAGAAACGCCAGCAGAAAAATGGGAGCCAACCCCATCACCATGGTGCCGCTGATGGTGGTGGCCAAAATAATCGCAGGGCCAACCCGATCCCCCAGGTAAATGCTCAGCAGCGGCAAGTTGCCCAGCAGCGCAATGGCCAAAATCCACCAGCGCCCGATGCGGGCTTGGCCTTCGGTGGGGGCACCCTTGCGGTGGAACCAGTCTCGCGCCCCCAGTTTGGCCACGCTGGAAAAGGTGGAATCCAACGTTGACCCCGCACTGGTGAGCATGATGGCGTTGAACACCAGCAGCATCGGCAACCCAAACAAGGCCGGAACCGTGAGGCTGGGCACGCCCTCCACCCCAAAGGCCCGCGCATAGAGGCCAACGCTACTAAACAGAAAAATGAACCCGCCGCTGAGCACCCCGGCCCAGATAAAGCCCTTGACCATGGTGCGCGGCCCCGTAATAAAGGCGCGATCCGTCATCACAGGGTCGTGGAAAGGGTAGCTGAGCACCTGCACCAGGGCCAATCCGCAAAAGGTGAGGCCCGCACTGCGGGTATCGGCATCCACCACGGGTAAGCCCTGTTCCGCCAGCCCCGGCCCCAGGGTCACCAAAATCACCACCAGCAACACAGCGGCCAACACCATCTGCGCCCCATCGGTTAGCAAGCTGCTGCGCAAGCCGCCCAGCAGAGTGTAATACACCGTAAACAGCGTCACCAGCGCCGCCGCCAGCCAGTAGGCCGCACTGCCCTCTGGGCCAAAGTACAGGGAAAAAACCTTGGTGTTTGACCACACCTCATTAATTAGGCGAATGGCGATGGCCAGCAGAAACAACCGAGCGCACACCTTGCCATATTTGCTCACCAAAAATTCGGGAATCGACCGAAAGCCGCCGCGAGTCCGCAGAAAATACAGGGCAATCGCCGCCGTGACAAAGCTGAGATAGTACAAGGCATAGCCCACCCCGCCTAGCACCCCAAAGGCTTGACCTAGGCTGGCCGCATTGTCGATGGACTTAGCAAAAATCCAGGAAATGGCGGCACTGGCAATCAGCAACCAAACCCCAGGCGGCTGGCCTGTGGTGGATTGGCCCTCAAAAAACTCCGGCGGGCTTACCCGATTGGGCGTGGTTTGGCGCACTAAGTACAGCAAAAATCCGCAATAAGCCGCCAGTAAGCTCCAGGTTAGGGTCGTTTCAACCATAGATGCTCTCTCAATTTCTCGCGAACACAACACAACGCCTTCCAGCATCCATCAAGATGGCAATCCAAGGCCAGAAAAACGCTGGGTTAAGCGTACGCCTCTTTGCTGAGGAGTTGCTGAGAAGGATAGATACGGCTGACCGATGATCGACCGGGTTGCGGTGCAAGAACCTAGCCCGTAGGGTAAGGGGCGGACACTGGATACCCCCAACAGGAGGGGGATTATGCGTCAAAGGTACTGGATAACACCCTCTACCATCATGTTTAACTCTCAAATCTGCAAGATAATACCCCGAAGTGGTGGCCTTATCTTGCAAAAATGATGATTAATTTCTTGAAATCTGGCTATTAAGCTGATGGGCATTGTAGAACCCACGCAGGACACTGAAAAAACTATCGCCAGTGCTCCTGCTGATAAAATCAACAATGCGCTTCTTGTTAAACGCTGTAGAGGATGTCGGCTTGCTTCATAGTTTTATTTTTATTGTTGTAATTGTTGCATCAGCCAAGTAACTGGATTTTCAACTAGCATAAAAATGCTTTCAGGGTTTCGCTTCACTGCTTTAAGCAAACGATCATCGGTCGTTAGAAAAACATTCACAGAGGCCGCATGGGCAAATGCCAGGTGTAGCGCATCATATAATTTTAAGCCCAATTTCATAAAATGTTGAGCTTGTGCCTCAATACTACGTGTGAATTTGACTTCTCTGGTTGCTAGAGAGAGAATGGCTTGCAGTTGCTCTAATCTAGGCCGTTTGAGGCAAGGGCACATGGTAAAGCTGCATCAGTTGACTAGCCTCAAGGGTTTCAACAGCGTAGGTTTTACCCTTGAGATCAACAAACTCTACTTCAAAGACCGTTGGCTCATAGACTTCGATAATGGTGCCAACTTGGCCCTTATATAAACCTAGGTCAGGTAGGTTTTTAGTCAGAGCTACTACATCTAATAATCTCATTTGTAAACTTATCAGCCTGGTGGTTGAGGTGTTCTAATAGATCTTGCGAGTCAAGCGCTAAGCCGTCATGAGTTCAATTTTAGGGCTTTCACCTTCGGCTAGTTCATAATTCAGGCGTTCAAAGCCAATCACAGTACCCGCCTGATTTTTGATCAATAGCACCTCCTCCCCAGTTTCTTCGGCGATAAACTCTTCGGATGGATCGCTAAACCAGACGGTTAGGGTTTTACCAAGCTCGTCGTAGCAAATTTTCAGAGTTTCCATGATCGATTACCAGGCTCTAGGCTGAAAGCTCTCATCATTGGCTAGTTCTACAGAGTCGCCGCACTGACGAATGACAAATAGACCTTTGCGGTAGGCATAGCGGTCTACGTCTTGCACAAATTCAATGGCGGCAACGGCCCCATAGATCCGATGGGAAGCGTGTTCTGGAAAGGCAATTTTCAATTTCTGAAGCTTTTCACATAGGTCATCTACATCTTGCTGGGTGAGCCGAGATTTGACTTCAATAGCCACCGCCACATCGCCATCAACGGCCAGAATATCAATTTCCATTCGGGCGGCGGGACGGGTGGATTTGGCTCGGCGATAGGTGGTTTGAATGTCTATGCCTCGTGCTTGAAATAACCGCAAGACGGCTGGTTCAACCAAGTTCTCGACGAAGGTGCCCCAGCGATCACCCAAGCGTCCGACTTCCCGGCTGGTGTTGGCGGCGATGTTCTCCAACTTGGCCATGCGCTGCTCAAATTCTTCCCGCGAGGCTTGGGACTCGGCCATGCGGCGATCTGCTTCGGCTTTAGATTCTGCCATGCGGCGATCAAATTCTTCTCGCGAGGCTTGGAGGTCGGCCTGGGAGGCTTTGAAGAGGTCGTAGATGTCCTGAAGGGTAACGGGATCTGCCATGGATGCTTGGGAGGATGACGATGATGCGCTTACCTTCTATTATGCCTAACCCAGATGGGATAGCGTTATGTCCTATGGCGTTAAGCTGTCCATACAATGATGATGCGCTAGGCTAGAGACGCATCCTGTTAGCTATAAGTGAGGGGACTGTGAAAGCCTATGAGTTTGCCGGGGAAATTTTGGCTGATGGGCAACTGAAGCTGCCGGAATCGGCTTTGGTGCAGTTAGCGGGGCATTATGCGAGGGTGATTGTGCTGGTGCCGGAGGAATTTGAAAAAGAGGAATCGGTTGAGTGGCGGGCTATGGCGGCTGATCAGTTTTTGGCGGGTTATAGTGAAGCCGATGCCATCTATGATGCGCTTTAGTGATGACGACTTATCGACCAGGTGATGTTGTTTTGCTGGCTTTTCCTTTTACGGATGGAGTGCGACAAAAACAGCGTCCAGCCTTGGTTTTGTTAGATGCAGATGACCCAGATATTGTGGTAGCTAGAATTACCAGTCAACCCTACACTACAGCTTTTGATGTGGCCCTTTTAGATCATGCTAAAGCGGGTTTGCTGTTGCCTTCGGTGGTGCGCTTGCATAAGCTAGCGACGCTGGAGAAAACGATAGTTAGTCGCTGTTTGGGTCATCTTTCAGCGTCAGATTGGGCCAGGGTCAAAAGTGTTCTCGATGGGCTATGGAGCCTCAGCTTGTAGATGACTGACGGAGCAGTTAGTATGGTTACATTGTCCTGTGAGGTTCTGTGGTGAGTGACCATCCGTTGCTGAAAATGGAGATTTCTCAGCTTAGTGTGACTGAGCGTATTCAGTTGGCTGAGGATCTTTGGGATAGTATTCTAGCTGAGCCAGATGAATTGCCGTTGACCGATGCACAAACCCAGGAACTTGATCGACGGTTAGAGCAATATCAGGCAGATCCCAAAATAGGCGCTTCCTGGGAAGTGGTGAAAGGTAGATTAGAATTATAAAAATTTTATCCAGGGGTAATGATCTGATATTAAGATCAAGGCCAAGTCTAAGCCCACAAAGAAAACTCTGGTTCTTTCTAGGGAGAACGTCGATGCTATCGAGTCAGTTAATTGAAACGATTGAGAAACTCTCTCCAGATTTGCAAACAAAAATCCTTCATTATGCTGAATATCTAGCGGCTAAATATGCAAAAAATCTATCCTCTGAGGCATCGCCTAGGCAATATCGCCAAGCTGGAACGATGAAAGGAATGTTCACCATGGCTGATGACTTTGACGCGCCTTTAGAAGATCTCAAAGACTACATGTAGCCATGACTCTTCTGCTTGATACTCACGCCCTGATCTGGTTTCTCGATAACGATACCCGACTCCCTGCTCTTACCCGCACCCAAATTGAAACCACACCCACTGTTTTTGTCAGCATTGCTTCTCTTTGGGAAATTGCTATCAAGGCCAACATTGGTAAACTCGCTCTCTCTGCCCCGTTTAGCACTCTTGAGCCTAACTTGGTAGCCTTGGGTATTACGTCATTGCCTATCACGTTCAAAGACTTGGAGGTTTATCTATCGTTGCCTCTGCACCACCGTGATCCTTTTGACAGAGTCCTTATTGCCCAGGCTATCAATCATAATCTGTTCCTTGTCAGCCAGGATAGCCAGATGGATGCCTACCCGATCCAGCGCCTCTGGGAACCTCAGTAAGGTTGACAGTGAAAACCAAGTGGTTATTTTGGGCAGATGCCAGCACCGCAAAAGCGTTTACGGCTAACCCCAGAACTACCGTAGGATGGATGATTGAAGTGTAGTCCATGCAATGAGTTTCTTAAGGAAAGAATTTCATGAATGTTGATGCGTTACGCTGTCGCTAACGTATCCTAAGAACTAGGGACGGCTATCCCGACTGAACCATGCTAGAAAACCGACCTTATAAATAGCCTCTAATACGTTACATTATTACCAATATATTCTACAAGTCTTTGTCATTCGATCAAAACAGTTTCTCATGATGAATCATCCACCTATTCAGTACTGATATTAGTCTATTTGAGGAAAATAAAAACTATGGAAGACAATTTCAAGAAGAGACAAGACTTAGTCAAAATAATTGAAAGACCAGCCTTAATTTTAGGCTTCATCTTAGATTCTGCTGCTATTATTAAATGGCTCTTTAGCATAAGTTATACTGATAGCAACTTATCGAGCTTCACTAGTCCAGGAGTTGGATTTATACTATGGATTATACTAACCTATATATACTTCTGTTATTTAAACCTTCATTGGAAGAATAAAAGGAATAATAAAAAATACAAGAAAAAATATTCTGATGATTTTATTTCTTTTTTAACAGATGATTTGTTGTTAGATTTTTGCGAACCGCTTCTCTTACTACCTGGATTAATCACGATCATCTTTTTAGTTCTGATCGTAATTTCCGCTGATTTATTACTGCTTCTTATCTGGGCACTACCAGTTATCTTAAGCCTATATGTAAAATTATCTATTCGAGGAAAAGAGAGAATCGGCTTTGTTGCTAGAGAGAAAATAGATAATAAATGGGATAATCTGAAATATCAGATATTAATGCTTTTCGACGCAAAAAATGTTCGTTGGCTGTGCAAGGATGACATCAAATTAATTTTAATCAGGCAAAATATACCTTTCAAAGAAGGTGTATTCTGGTATATTTTTCAACGCCTTTCAAGTGAAGAAAAAGACCTCAAATACGGGTATATACGCAACACGCAGAATAAATCATTAGTCACTTTTGAAAAAGTCCTTGCATCCAAAAGTCGATTGCAGGAAAACTATATGTGCATAGGATAATTTGTTACTAACATACCATTCATATCTGAAGTGTACATCGTTCTCTTGCACTCCACAAACTATTTTCGGCTTTCCAGAGCAGAGGTGGAATTCTCTGTCATTATTCCCATTAGCTCCTTTCTTACCCTGAAGTTGTTCTCTGTAGCAATACACGCATTTAGTTTATTAAGAATATGCTCCCTAATATTGTAGTGAATAGAAAACTCTCTCTTGTAATGTTTAAAGACTGAGATTTTGTTGTTGAAGATTGTAATAACTGCATAGGCAAATTTAAAATCATGAAGTGAGTCTGCATGAGTGATTTGAATTGCTAGAAGCTTAAGTTGTTCTGACATCTCATAAGCTTGCTCCTGATTTAGTCCATGATCTTTATAGTGAAAAAGGATTATTTCGGATAGCCATTGAGCATGTTTGGCAGCATTTTGGATTTCATGTTGAGCCTTCTCAACTGGATATAAGAGTCGGTCAAGAAGTAATTGCTTGACGTATTCGTTCTTGAGACTAGAGTTCTCAATGATTTGAAGATCCTTCATTCTACGTTCATGTTCACGTCTATCCTTTGCACCTATCTCCTCAATGATTGAATCTAGAAGTCCTGCAATCATTGAGGCTGGCATATCAATACCTGAAATCATCATGGATCAATTCCTTAAGACACGAGTAATAAGTTGTTAGTCGATGAAATCTACAGAAGGTGCGACTCGATAGGTAGTGACTCGTGTTCTTGAGTCATAACTGGCAGGCCACACCAGAACATAGATTTTGGTTTGGCTATTTCGATATATCCATTCTGCAGAACAAACTCGATTGCCACATAAAAGTTCGGGAAACTCAGGAGCAGGGAATTCTGCCCGGATAGGTTGCCATCCCTTGTTTAGCAACTCACTTCGATATGTCGAGTAGCTAGGCATACTATCGTAAGGAATTGAGGGGCCATCATAAGGGGATGATAGCTGAGCCTGTATTGGCTGACCAAATACCAACACTACTAAAGAGGTTACTAGTAAACCAAAAATAAATCTTTTCAAGGCCAGTTCCTATTCTATGGTTAATCAGATGTTCACAGATAGAATCAGGTATCAGGATAAGGAGCGAATATAATTTACCCTACACCCAACCCACACTCGTGGTTTAGCTATTCAACCTAGCCAAAGCTAACGGCCTGTGCCATAGGTTTGGCTAGGAGAACTACTCCTATGTTACCCATATCCACATCTAGACCATCGAGAGGGTTGAGTAACTTTGCTTTAGAAACTTAAAGTTTTGTCTCGCCCTGTAATCTAGGCTGTTTGGGGCAAGGGCGCATAGTAAAGCTGCATCAGTTGACTAGCCTCAAGAGTTTCAACGGCGTAGGTTTTACCCTTGAGATCAACAAACTCCACTTCAAAGACCGTTGGCTCGTAGACTTCGATGATGGTGCCTACCTGACCTTTAGATAAACCTAAATCGGGTAGATTTTGAGTCAGTGCGACTACATCTAACACTTTCATGTCGCTCAACCTCCATTTTAAGGAATATAACAAGTCACCAATCGAGGAAAGTCCTCATCAAATCTCACTATCCAAACACTCCTAACCAAGGCCGTTTTACCCCTGCGAGTCATTTCAAAATCGATTTGATACTTCTGTCCATAGGCATTGCGTCTGGTTGGAATGGCTTCATAGGTTCTGATTACCTCATTCAAAGCATCTCTCAACTCTTGAGCATTACTTAGACTGATTCCTAGGGCAGATTGAAAAACCAACGCCTTATGCCGACCCTCAGAATGATTGGGGTTCAGTGAGTAGCCTTCCAGTTTATCTGTAGGGAGAATCGCCCTATCAGGATTAGGTAGTTTCACAAGTGGGCCATAGACTGTTCTGAAAAAAATGACGGGTCTGAGGGAAAGATTGGTCAAGCACCCGAATCTATCTTAGCCAGAAAAAATAAGGGATGAGCATGGCCTAAACCACACCCACCCCAGAAGTTAGCTATTCAGCTTAGCCAGCGTAACCCTAGCCCACGCGGTCTTCGGTTTTGGCGATTTCCAGCATGGTTTTCAGCACCGTGTCGGGGTTGAGGCTAATGGAATCGATGCCCAGTTCCACCAGGAAGGCGGCGAATTCTGGGTAATCGCTGGGGGCCTGTCCGCAGATGCCGATCTTGCGTCCGGTGGCCTTGGCGCGGGTGATGACCTGGCGCACCAGTTCCTTCACCCCGGCGTTGCGTTCGTCAAAGATGTGGGCCACCAGGGCAGAATCGCGATCCAGACCCAGGGTGAGCTGGGTGAGGTCGTTGGAGCCGATGGAGAAGCCATCGAAGACTTCGGCAAATTGGTCGGCCAGGATGACGTTGCTGGGAATCTCGCACATGACGTAGACTTCCAGGCCATTTTCGCCGCGCTTGAGGCCGTATTTTTCCATGGTTTCTAGCACGCGCTTGCCCTCTTCGGGGGTGCGGCAGAAGGGAATCATGGGGATGACGTTGGTGAGGCCCATGTCATCGCGGACGCGCTTGATCGCCTTACACTCTAGGCCGTAGGCTTCGGTGTACTTGGGATCGTAGTAGCGAGATGCGCCGCGCCAGCCGATCATTGGGTTTTCTTCGTGGGGTTCAAACTCACGACCGCCGATCAGGTTGGCGTACTCGTTGCTCTTGAAGTCCGACATGCGGACAACAACGGGGTTGGGATAGAAGGCGGCGGCGATCATCCCCACGCCCGTGGCCAGTTTGTCTACAAAGAACTCTGGCTTGTTGTCGTAGTTGGCGGTGAGCTGGGAGATTTCCCACTTGGCGGCCTTGTCTTCGAGCTGGTCGAAGTTCATCAGGGCCAGGGGATGAGCCTTGATATGGTTGGCGATGATGAATTCCAACCGGGCGAGGCCAACGCCATCGCAGGGAATGGCGGATAGGCCAAAGGCTTCTTCCGGGTTGCCCACGTTCATCAGGATCTTGGTGCGGGTGCGGGGCAGGTTATCCAGGGGCGTTTCGATCACCTCGAAGGGCACCATCCCGGCGTAGACCCGACCTTCTTCACCCTCGGCACAGGAGACCGTTACTTCCTGTCCCGGCTTGATTACCTCCGTGGCATCGCCGCAGCCGACGATCGCAGGGATGCCCATTTCCCGCGCAATGATAGCGGCGTGGCAGGTGCGCCCACCCTGGTTGGTGATGATGGCGCTGGATTTTTTCATGATCGGTTCCCAGTCGGGGTCGGTCTTGTTGGTGACCAGCACTTCCCCGTCTTGGAACTCGGCGATGCGGTGCACATCCATGATCACGCGGGCCTTGCCTGCGCCGATCATTTCGCCCACGGCCCGTCCGGTGGTGATCACATCGCTGGTGCCTTGCAGCTTGTAGTTTTTGATCACATTACCGGATTTTTGGGACTGCACCGTTTCAGGCCGCGCCTGCACAATGTAAAGTTCCCCGGTCATGCCGTCCTTGGCCCACTCAATATCCATCGGGGTTTCTTTGCCCCGGTGAGCGCTGTAGTGATCTTCAATAATGCAGGCCCACTTGGCTAGGGTGAGGGCTTCATCGTCGCTGATGCAGAACTTCTTGCGGTCGGGGTCGGCTACGGGCACGTTCTTGGTTTCCTTGCCGCCACCGATGTCGTAGATCATTTTGATCTCTTTGCTGCCCAGACGCTTGTTCAGGATGGGGCGCTTGCCATCCTTGAGGGTGGGCTTAAACACAAAGTATTCATCGGGGTTGACGGCCCCCTGCACCACGTTTTCGCCCAAGCCGTAGGCAGCGGTGATCAACGCAGCATTCTTAAACCCGGTTTCTGTATCAATAGAGAACATCACCCCGGAGGTAGCCATGTCGGAGCGCACCATCTTCTGCACACCCACCGACAGGGCAACGGAAAATTCGTCGAAGCCGTCGATCCGTTCGGCGTACTGGTGGCGGTAGGAGATGGCCCGGTCGGTGAATAGCGACGCAAAGCACTTGTGGCAGGCTTCTACCACGCCCTTGACGCCGTGGACGTTCAGGTAGGTTTCCTGCTGTCCGGCAAAGCTGGCATCGGGCAGGTCTTCCGCCGTGGCGCTAGACCGCACCGCCACATCCAGATCGCTGGAAAACTTGCGGCACTCGTCGGCATACTCGCCTTCAAACCGCTCGCAGAATTCCTGATCCTGACCGTAGCGTTCGCACAGCCGTAGGTAGGCGCTACTAATCGCCGCTTCCAGTTCGGGAGGGAAGGGGGTGTTCATCACCATGGAGCGAGCCTGCTTGCCCCGCGCCCGCAGATCCAGCACATCATCGAGATCCAGTTCGGCAAACAGTTCGCGGAGCTGCGATTCCAGCCCGGCTTTTTCAATAAAGTAGCGGTAGGCAAAGGCGGTGGTGGCAAAGCCCGTGGGCACATTCACGCCCTTAGAGCCAAGCTGCTGAATCATTTCTCCTAGGGAGGCGTTTTTGCCGCCCACCAGAGGAATATCATCAATGCCGACTTCCTCAAACCAGAGGATAAAGGAATTTTCCTTCGATTGTTGACTGGAGAGGTTGCCTTCTGGACGATGGGATAGCACCATAATAAGTCTCCAAACGCAATAGGATCTGATCTGCGATGCCTAGGCACCACAAATTCACAAAAACAGAGTCAAAACGTAGCGGCTAAAGGCTGAAAAGTGTTGAGACAGCCTGGGCAACGTACTAAACTAACGACACAAAAAACTAGCCCAAAAGCTGTTTTCAATAGCTCTCAAGCGCTTTCGCTGGAAGGTAAAGCCATCAAATTTGCTTTACCTTCCTATCGTAGAATTTGCTTTGGTAAATGTCGCTACAATGACACGGTTTTTTAAGGTCTGCGTTTCAACTCTTAATCTTTTAGGAAAGCAAATGTTTTTAGCAAAAAGTAGTGATTAACCTCACTCTTCTTTACCCAAGGCTCCCGGTGCGCCGACCAGGGTCTGCTTGGGGGAACAAGTGAGGATCATAATCACCAAGGTCAAGATGTAGGGAGCGGCGTTGAACAGGTAGTAGTAGGCATTGATTCCCACAGACTGGAAGGCAGGGCCGAGGGCTTGGGTGCCCCCAAACAGCAGCGATGCCCACAGACATTGCCAGGGCTGCCAACGGGCAAAAATCACCAGGGCCACCGCCATCAAACCCTGGCCGCTGGAGATGCGCTCCGTCCACACGCCGGGGTAGTACAGAGACAGGGAAGCGCCGCCAATGCCCGCCAAAAAGCTGCCCATCACAATGCTGGCCATACGCACGTTAAAGATGGAAATCCCCATGGCCCGCGCCGCATCAGGGCTATCTCCCACCGCCCGCACATACAGCCCCCAGCGGGTGGATTTGAAAAACCAACTCATCAGCGGCACCCCCGCCACCCCCAGCAGAAAGAGCGGGCTAATTTGTAGGGCCGACTGCACCTGGGGAACACTGCTCCAGGCTCCAGCATTGAGGGTGGGCAACTGGGGGGCCTGGGGCTGAATGAAGGGCTTGCCCAGGAAGTTAGCGAGGCCACCGCCAAAGATGATCATGGCAATACCCACCGCCACATCGTTCACCCTCGGCTGTTGGGAAAGCCAGCCGTGGATGGCCCCCAACCCCATGCCCGCCACCCCCGCCGCCAGCACCCCCAGCCAAGGGGCTAAGGTAGGGCCAACAGTACCCGACGTCAGGTAGGAAATGGCATAGGCACTCATCGCCCCCATCAGCAGAGTGCCCTCCAGGCCCAGGTTAATTTTGCCGCTTTTTTCCGTCAGGCATTCCCCCAAACTCACGAACAAAAAGGGAACGCTACCCCGCAGGGTGCCTGCCAAAATACCGAGGGGAACCCCCCACCAGCCCAGTGCTTCTGCCGCCATGGATAAACCTCTTGAGGATGGAAAATAAGACGCTTTGTAGATGAGTGGATCCCCCCTAGCCCCCCTTAATAAGGGGGGAACCGGATTCAAAGCTCCCGTTGGTCAGGAAGGATTGGATTCAAAGTCCCCCTTTCCAAGGGGGATTTAGGGGGATCCCCAGGCTGGGGGTGAGGGCGATTAGACCGTAGGGTGGGCAATGCCAACCTAACGCCTACGCCAAAACAGACCTACGCCGAAACGCTGTTGCTGGGGGCAATCCGAGCCGGACGATCTTGGAAAATGGGAAACCGCCCGTAGAGGGAGTCGCTGAACAACACACAGAGAAAAACAATGCCCTGGAAGACAAGCACCGTGGCATCGGGCAAATCGTGGGAACGTTGCAAAATGCCGCCGCTGGCCAAAATGCCCCCCAGCAGCACCGACACGACCACCATAGCCAATGGGTTATGGCGCGACACAAAGGCCACCAAAATCCCGGCATAGCCATAGTTCGAGACGATGGACTCGTTGAGCCGTCGCTGCACCGCCGCAATTTCCACCATGCCCGCCAGCCCTGCACAGGAACCGCCCAAAAAGCAGATGGCTAGGGTGAGTTTGCCCACGGGCAACCCCGCCATGCGGGCGGCGCGTACATTCCCCCCGGCGGTGCGGGCCGCAAAGCCAAAGGTGGTGCGCTGTATCAGCACGTAGGCCAGAATACAGGCGACGACGCCATAGATCAGGCCGTAGTGGATGCGGGTGGTGGGCAGATTGCCCAGCCAGGCCGCCTGAACGATCTCGAAACTGGAGGGCTTGGTGACAAAGCTGGGATCCCTTAGGGGGCCTTGCACTAGGTGGTTCAGCAGGGCGATGGCGATGTAGTTCATCAACAAACTGCTGATGGTTTCGTTGACACCGCGATAGTGACGCAGGGCACCTACGGCCATAATCCACAGCCCCCCAGCCCCCAGCGCCGCTAGGGCCATGGCTATCAAGACTAGAAATCCCGGCAGGGCTGACCCCAAGCCGAGTCCGGTCAGGGTGGCGGCGAGGGCACCGATTACCAACGCACCTTCGTTACCAATCACCACCAGCCCCAAACGGGCAGGCAGGGCGGTACAGAGGGCGGTGAGCATGAGGGGCGAGGCCCGTAACAGGGTATTCTGCCAAGCGCTCCAACTGCCGAAGGCGGCTTTGTAGATGGAGCCATAGACCGCAAAGGGGTTGGCCCCCGCTAGGGCGCAGAAAACCCCAAAAATCAGCAGGGCTGCCAGCACCGCCCCCGCTGGAATCACGACGGCTTCGAGGGAACGCCGCCAGGGTTGGGTTGAAATCATAGGTTGGATGCCTCGCCTAGCTGACGGAACCGTTGACGCCTTCGATCAGGTAATCCATTTTTTCCAGTTCGATGTCTTCGATGGGGAGTCCTTTGCCAGCGGGCAGAATTTCCTTGCCATCGTTGGTGCTGAGGGGGCCGTTATAAATCACGAGCTGTCCCCCTTCAATGGCGGCTATGGCGGCATCGCCAGCGGCCTTTGCCTCATCGGTCACTGGAGCACCATAGGGGGAGAGCTTACAGAATTTATCCTTAAGGCCGCCCCGTAGAATGTGGGGAATGTCCCCAGCCATGAGGGTTTTGCCTGCCATGAACTGCTCGCCCAGGGAGGTGTAAATGCTCGACCAATCCCACTCTGCCCCGGTGAGGTAGCCCTTGGGAGCTAAGGGCCCTTGGTTAGCATGGTAACCAGAGGAGAAAATGCCCCGTCGCTCGGCGGTTTCCATCACCACCTTGGGGCTGTCTACGTGGCAGGTCACCACATCGACGCCCTGGTCGGCCATGCTGTTGGTGGCTTCGGCTTCTTTCACCGGAGCGGCCCAATCCCCCGTGAAAATGACTTGGGTGGTGGCATCGGGGTTAATGGAACGTGCCCCTAGGGTGAAGCTGTTGATGTTGCGGAGCACCTGGGGAATGGGCTTGGCCGCCACAAAGCCTAGCTTGCCCGACTTGGACATATGACCGGCAACGACACCAGCCACGTACTGGGCTTCATCGATATAGCCAAAGTAGCTGCCGACGTTGTTGGGATGGACACCCTCCTGGTACAGCCCACCGGCGTGGAAAAACTGCACATCAGGGAACTCCGCCGCCAGTTCCAAAATGTAGGGGTCGAAATAGCCAAAGGAGGTAGGGAAGAGCACCTTAGCCCCGTCAATTTCAATCATGCTACGCATGGCCTCGGCCACGGCGGTAGTTTCGGGCACGCTGGCCTCTTCCACCAGGCGAATACCGGGCACATTGGCCGCCATGGCGGCGGCCCCTTCAGCGTGGGCTTGGTTATAGCCAAAGTCATCCTTGGGGCCAACGTAGAGGAAGCCCACCACCAGATCCTCAACGGGGGCACTTCCGCCCCCCGCCTCTCCGGTTTCTCCGGTGCTAGGAGACTGGGCACAACTGGTACCAAACTTAGCCGTGAGACCAAAGGCAGAGGTGGCCAGCAGACCACGCATAACCTGACGACGAGATAGGGGCAGGGGACGACGGCGATCACTCATAGGGGGCATCTCTCAGGGATGGAACGATTGCAAGGGATGTGGCTTAAAACGCAATGACCTGGAACTCATGGAGTGAGAAACTTCAAACGGGGCTAGACCCAGCCGAATATTTCCCATCGCTTTTCCCTTAAGAATTGGTAAAAGTTCTGGCTATAGTTGTATCAAGGACAACTATTTAGCGGTTTGGCGGCCATTTTCCCTGTTTCCTTGCCCCCGCTGCCCATGCCCCAAGGCTTGCCCTAGCGAGGCTTAGCAAAGACCTGAACCCAGTAGGGCCGACCACCGCCCTCGGCATAGCCCACTCCCAGTTCTTGGAAGTTGGGATTGAGAATGTTGCGGCGATGGCCAGCGCTGTTCATCCAGGATCGCATCACCGCTTCGGGGTTGGGTTGGCCCATAGCCACGTTTTCGCCAATGGCTGTCCAGCCGTAGCCGGTGTCATCAATGCGGGTGCGCATGGTAGACCCATCGGAACCCTGGTGGCTGAGGTTGCGGTTTGCGGCCATGTCGTCGGCTTGGCGCTGGGCGGCGGCGGCCAGTTTGTCATTCAGGCGCAGGGGCGCGACCCCAGCCCGCTGACGTTCGGCATTCACCAAGGTCAGCAGGGCATCGGGAATGGAAGCCTCGGCCTGGGTCAGCATGGGGCTGGGCGGATTGTCCATGGGTGTGTTTGCTGTGGCCGGACTGACCCCAGCAAGGCCAACTAAACTACCCGAAAGCAGCACCAAAATAAACCGATTCAGCCGTCCTGGCCGCTTCGATGGATGAGTCAGCATGGATTGTCTTCTCCGTCCTAGAACGCATCAACGAAACCGATACCTGGGGGCCACCGATCAGCGGGTCGAAACCCATACCCCGAAACCAATCTCCCCCCGGTTCTCCCTAGTTTAACGAAGCCTAGCGGGGATACTTAACCATCAGCCGCTGCACTTCCTCGGCATGGTAGGAACTGCGGGTGAGGGGCGAAGACACCACCTGCAAGAAGCCCTTGGCCTCGCCCACCTCGCGCCAGGTGTTGAACTGCTTTGGGGTGATGAAATCGACCACGGGCAGGTGCTTGGGGCCAGGTTGCAGGTACTGCCCCAGGGTGAGAATGTCGCAGTCCACCGCCCGCAGGTCGTCCATCACCTGCTGTACTTCGGCGTCGGTTTCCCCCAAGCCCGCCATCAGGCCAGATTTGGTATACACCGAGGGGGCCATTTCACGGGTGCGGCGCAGCAGTTCCAAAGACCGTTCATAATTGCCCTGGGGCCGTACGCGACGGTAGAGCCGGGGTACGGTTTCGGTGTTGTGGTTCAGCACTTCAGGCTTAGCATCCAGAATGGTTGCCAGGGCGTCCCAGTTGCTGCAGAGATCGGGAATCAGTACCTCAATGGTGGTTTTGGGCGACTCCCGCCGCACCGCTTCGATGCAGGCGACAAACTGGCTGGCCCCACCATCGGCTAAGTCGTCCCGGTTGACGGAGGTAATCACCACATGGCTGAGGCCCATGCGCCTCACCGATTCCGCCAGCCGCAGGGGTTCTGTGGGGTCGAGGGCCTGGGGTTTCTTTTCAAAATCAAT
This sequence comes from Spirulina sp., assembly GCA_044070495.1. Lineage (GTDB taxonomy): Bacteria > Cyanobacteriota > Cyanobacteriia > Phormidesmidales > Phormidesmidaceae > Nodosilinea. Next base: position 114,983 of record JBIPSI010000001.1, read on the forward strand.
GTCGCAGTAGGGGCAGGCACGGGTGCAGGCTGGCCCCATAATCAAAAAAGTGGCTGTTCCGGCCTTGAAGCATTCGCCAATGTTGGGGCAGGAGGCCTCTTCACACACGGTATTGAGGCCCAGATCTTGCAGAATCGCCTTCACCGCGCCCACCCGCTCCCACTGGGGAGCCTTTACCCGTAACCAGTCTGGTTTTACCGCCACAGTCTTACCCTACACATACTCGGAAATTTATCATAGCAAGCCGTCGATGCCTGTGCTGAGGGATCGGGCGATGGGGATTGAATACTGAGAATTGAGGATGATTAAGGGTTAGGCAATCAAGCGCTGGAAGTTGGTGACCTGATTGTCTGACAGGTTTCTAAAGTAGGTTGGGTGCAGCAGAGCGGAACCCAACACCCGCCGAGGATTTTGGGATTGTTGGGTTCTGCTATCGCGCCGCCCAACCTACGAGAGATCCGTTGTTTGGAATATCTCCGGGTGGGCTGGTGGCCGCGAATGCAGCCTACAGGGGAGGATGGGGGGATCGGGCTTTGAGGGATCGGGGTATCCTAGAATCAAGCGCTGGTGTGGGTTTAGGGCAGGATGGAGAAGCCATCTCCAGTACGGCGATGTTTGGTGTTGATCTGCTATGCGGCGGCGGGGCTGCTGGCGGCGGGGGCTTGGCGCGACCATCAATATCCCAACGGCTGGCACTTGGACGCAGCCTTTCGGCCCATGCGGCTGCACCGGATGATGCCGCCCCTGCTCCAGGCTCCAGAGGGTTTGCTAACGGCCAATACCCGCATCGAGATATCCCTCCAGGCCCGCGAAATTCGGCTGTATCAAAACGATCAGGTGATCATGCAGGCTCCGGTGGCGGTGGGCCAAGACGATTGGCAGACCCCCATCGGTGAGTTTGCGGTGCGGGATATGCGGGTCAACCCCGTGTGGCGGCATCCCATCACCCAAGAACCCGTTGGCCCAGGGCCAAGCAACCCCCTCGGCTCCCGCTGGATTGGCTTTTTGGTGGAGGGGGAATACCACATCGGCATCCACGGCACCAACCAGGAAAACCTGATTGGTGCAGCGGTGTCCCATGGCTGTGTGCGCATGATGGAGCGAGATATTCAGTCGCTCTACAGCCACATCCAACTGGGCACCCCCGTGGTCGTCAAACCCTAGGGTTTCAGGGGCTAGGCCACCCTAGGCCGATACCCCCACCTCAACCTCGGTGTTGGCATTGGCGACAGACGCGCCATTCATGGCCTGCCAGGGTTTGCCATCGAGGGCCATCTGTTCAATCATGCTGGCTAGGCGCAGGGCTTTGAGGGCCTGTTCGCCCCCTACCGAGGGCTGTTCGCCACCGCGCACACAGTTAATAAAGTGCTCTAGCTCGGCGTGGAGCGGCTCAATGTTGCTGGTGTAGACCTTTTCAATTAGGCCATCCTGGCGGTAGAGCACCTGCCCGTAGTCGCTGGAGCAATCGGCGATGGTTTGGCGGTGGATCAGTATCTCGTTGTTGAGGAAATCGGCCTCGGTTAGCGAGTTTTTGCAGTGGGCCATGATGGTGCGAATTTTGCGGTGGGTCACCTTGCTGGCGGTGAGGGTAGCCACAATGCCGTTGCTAAAGCCCAGGGTGGCGGTCACATAGTCGAGGTAGTCGGAGTGGGTGATGCGGCCCCCGCTGGCGGTGAGGGTAGACACCTCGGCCCCCGCCAGTTCTAGCAGCAGATCAATGTCGTGGATCATCAGATCCAGCACCACCGACACATCGTTGGCCCGCTGGGAGTAGGGGCTCATGCGACGGGCCTCTAGGGCCAGCAGTTCCTCGGTTTTGAGCACCTTATGGAGTTCTTGGAAAGCGGGATTAAACCGCTCGATGTGGCCCACCTGCAAAATGCAATTCGTGGCGGCGGCGGCGTTGACTAGGGATTCGGCCTCGGCAATGCTGGCGGCGATGGGTTTTTCAATTAGCACATGCACCCCCGCCTGGAGGCAGGCCATCCCCACCGCATGGTGCAGCCGAGTGGGCACCGCCACACACACCGCATCCACATGCTGAATCAGGTCTTGGTAATCCTCAAAAAACCGCACCCGATATTTCCCGGCGGTATCTAGGCCCCGCTCCACATTCACATCGGAAATCCCGACCAGCTCTACATCCTTGAAACGACTAAGCACACGGGTATGATGTTGGCCCATGTTGCCCACACCAATAACACCAACACGAAGCGGATCGGGTAGATTGCGGGGTAAAGTCATAGCTAGGGCAAGGGTGAAGTTAGGGTAAATCGTCCTGAGTTGTTTAGCTAGGTGGCTAAACCAGTTGTCCCTACGGCAGAGGGGCCAAACATCTGGAGGGAATGGGACTAGGCAGAAATCATCCAGATACTATCACAATGCTTCAACTCGTGAAGATTCATAACGAAAGTTGAAAATCTCCGGTCAAGGGAATTTGCAACCCCTAGCAAGCTGAAGGATTACCCCCCTGTCCCGGGGGCAGGCCTTGGGGCAACGCCATTGGCCCAAGGTCACCGGAAAACGGCGATGAACAACACCCCCAGCGTAGGGAAAGGGGGCGTCAGCGGTGCTTAATCTGTGTCAGTTTATGAGGTGGCCCTAGTTATGAGGTGACCCTAGGCCCCCATCCGTCCATCGGCAGCGGCTTAGGTCAGGGGGTCGAGGGTGCGGACGAGGATTTCCTCTAGCCGTGGCCCCTGGGTGGAGAGAATGCGCCATTCCCGTCCGGCGTAGATCAGGCTTTCCCCTTCGTGGGGGATCTTCTGCATTCGATAGATCAAAAAACCGCCCAGGGTTTGGTAATCGTCGCTGTAGGGAAGCTCCAACCCCAGCAGTTGATTGACATCGTAGAGATCGGCCTGGGCCTTGACCCGGTAGGACTGGGCATCTAGGCGCTGCACCAGGGCATCGTCTCCCCCATCGGGGGGATGCACATCGCCAATGATTTCCGTGGTCAGATCTCGCAGGGTGAGCAGTCCGGCGGTGCCGCCAAATTCGTCCACCACCATCACCAGTTCGTGGCCCGTGCGCTGCATGGTGGCCAAAATTTCGTGGAGGGGGGTGTATTCCGGCACGAAGCGGGCGGGTTTGATCCATGGCTGAAGCGGGGTTTCGGGGGTAAGCGCCTGCTGGGCAAGGGGCTGGAGCAAATGCTTGAGATCGACCATGCCCTGAATGTCGTCGAGGGAGTCGCCCATGATGGGGTAACGGGAATGCTCGGTGGTCGCCATGGCCTCCAGCAGGTCGCCAAAGCAGGCGGACAGGGGCAGGGCGTGAATTTGGGTGCGGGGCACCATAATTTCCCCGGCGGTGACATCCCGAAATTCAAACACATTGTTCAGCAATTCCCGCTCCTCCGCATCCAGGCCAGGGGTTTCGGTGGTGGTACGGATGATGAGCTGCAATTCCTCCGGCGTCAGGCGGCTATAGCCAAACTGATCGCTATATTCAATGCGTACCAGCCGCAGCAGCAGGCGGGTGGATTGGTTCAAAATCCAAATGAAGGGATTGAACAGGCGGGCAATGGTGAGGCTGGGCGGCCCTAGGAAGCGAGCAAGCTGTTCTGGGTAGAGCATCGCCACCGATTTGGGACAGAGTTCCCCCAGCACAATTTGCAGGTAGGCCACCCCAAAAAACGCCACCGGAATCGCCAGGGTGTGGGCCAGGGCTTCCCCCTGTCCGTGGGTGAGGGGGGTTTGGGCCAAGCCGTAGGCCACGATTACCGCCATGGTGCCTTCCCCAATCCAGCCGAGGGCTAAGCTGGACAGGGTGATGCCGAGTTGGGTGGTCGAAAGCAGGCGATCCAGGCTGCGCTGGAGTTGCTGCACCGTTTTGGCCTGGACATCTCCCTGGGCCACCAGTTGGCTAATCCGCGACCGCCGCACCGACACAATGGAAAACTCAGCGGCCACAAAAAAGGCATTGATACCAATCAGTAGAAACACCGCCATCAGCCGAGAGATCACCGCCGCAACGGGCAGGGTGTCGGGAATGACTAGGCTGAGAATAAGGATGGAGAAAGAAAGGTGCATAGGGTAACAGAGCCCTAGGGTGCTCCTCCAGGGGAGCCGTCGCCCACGGGCCTACTGAACTCCACCATTAATACGGGCCTTCACCTGATCCAGAATCTCTGCCTCGCTGGCAAACACGGCTTCCCCAGAGTTGTTAGCGTTGGCCTCGCGGCTGATGGGCGTACCGCTGGTGGGTCGGGCGTCGGGTTGTCGAATACCAGTTAGCGCCTGACGCCCCAGCGTAAACCCCCAGGAGGCACTGACGACACCAGCCCCCATCATGAGCGACAGTAAAATCAGCGTAAACGCAACGGCGGGGTTCATAGGATTGTCTGGTTAGGAGAACAGCTACAACAACTGGGATGCCCCAAAGGTTTTGGTCTCATGCCTTGCAACTAACCAATCCTATGGGGTAATGGCTCGGTTAGGATGCTTATTTTAGCAACATCTCCCTGAGCCGGAACGACAATTCTGCAACCGGCCTACACCGAGGATCCATGTTCAGGAACGATAAAATTTAAAAAACCTAAAAAGCTCCCTCAAAAATCGAGCGCTTCCCTGAACAACGCCCTACAATAGGGTCAACTCCCAGGGTTGGCCGAGCGGATGAGGCAGCGAACTCATAATTCGCCTTAGGCAGGTTCAACTCCTGCACCCTGGATTACCGCCACCAAATCACCGCCACCTCCCTTAGAGAACGTGTGAAAAGCTGAAGCATGTCCCAAGTTGTACCGATGAGGTCAGCCTCAGTCGTCAAAAATCCCGTAGATTTGCACCGATCTAGCGACCAACCGCACCTGAAGCAAGCCTTTTCAAACGCCCTCTTAAGGAAATCCTATAAAGAAATCCTACTCAGCTCCGTAGCTGACTGACCTCAGTTTGGGATTAGCCAAGCATTGCAATCAAACACGGCAATGAGGTTATGTAAAAACCACCCTTCCCATGACACTGGGGACGGGTGGCTAAGGTGACGGTGAACCCCAAGCAACAAAAACATCGCACTCGGTTTTCTCACCAGCGATGAACAGCAGCAAACAAACCTAGAAGCGCTCGAAGATGAACTCCGTACCCACCAGGGGAAGCTGGCTGCTGGGAGTCGTGAGCAGAGAAGAGGTGTAGGGAGTGGCCAAGTCGGGAACCCGCAGGGTGGGGTCAACGGTGTTTTGCAGACGCATGAGTTCTCGGAATGCGGTGGTGGTGGCGTTGGCATCCCACTCTAGCTCGCGTTCGGGGAACCCAAACCCGACAATCCGTGCGCCCTGGCGGCTAATGGTGCGGTTGCTAAAAAAGTCGCCCGAATAGGTGGACATCAGATCGTTGAAGGCATCGGGGATGGTGGGTAAATCAGTGGTTGGCCCGTCTTGGGCCATTGCGGCGGGCGCAAGCGTCAGCGTTGCAGCGAACAAACCTAGTAGACCAGAAATTTGCGCTAGTCGAATGGTCATGGCCACGCCTCCTCAAAACCCTACAAACAGTCCTTCATCCCCTTTATATCGCACAGGCTGAAAAGCGGCACAGATTTTCCGCCCAATTCGGATGTCGTATTGTTACGGTAAATGCCTGATTACGGTAAATGCCTGGTTATGGTGAATAACGGGTTCACGGTAATAATCCTTGCGCTCCACAGGTCACAGGGCACGAACCCGTCCTATGCTTAATCTTGCTTAGCTAAATTATTGAACTGTCCGACGGCATGACTGAGTTTTCCTCCCAATACAACGGCCCAGATCTCGTTCAGATGGACGAAGTGGCCCTGCGCCTCGCCTTGCTTGACCTGATTTGCCAGGGAGCCTACCAGGAGGGGGATTTTGTCCTCACCTCTGGGCAGCGCAGCACCTACTACATCAACGGCAAGTTAGTCACCCTCCATCCCCAGGGGGCGCTGATGCTGGGGCGGCTGATGCTGGCGCAGGTTGGCCCAGCGGTGACGGGGGTGGCGGGGCTAACCCTGGGGGCCGATCCCATGGTGTCCGCCGTGAGCCTAGTGGCGATGTATGGCGGGCGGCAACTGTTTCCGTTGATTATCCGCAAGGAGGCCAAGGGCCACGGCACCAAAGCCTACATTGAAGGGGTGAGCCTGCAGGCAGGCAGTGTGATCACCGTGCTGGAGGACGTGGTCACCACCGGGCAATCGGCCCTGAAGGCGGTGGATCGGCTCCAGGCGGCGGGTTATCAGGTGGATCAAATCCTGGCCCTGGTGGATCGGCAGCAGGGTGGGGCAGAACTCTATGCCGAACGGGGGCTTGCCTTTACGGCCTTGTTTAGCCTGCCCGAAATCCAAGCCCACTGGGCCAGCCGGAACGCCTAGGCCATGGCTCACCCCCGTCCTGACATTGCCTTTATCCCCACCCCGCCCGATGCCGTGGCGGCGATGCTGGCTCTGGCCGAACTTACCCCAGCGGATCGGGTCTACGATCTGGGCTGTGGCGATGGTCGGCTGCTGATTCAGGCGGCCTCGGTCTACGGCGTTAGCGGCGTGGGTATGGATATCAACCCCGACCTCTTGGCCCAGGCGCGACTCGATGCCCAGGCGGCGGGGGTGGGGGATCGGCTCACCTTCCTCCAGGGCAACCTGTTTGAGTGCGATGTGCGGCAGGCAACGGTGGTGTTGATCTATCTTCTCCCCCACCTCAATCTGAGGTTGCGCCCCCACCTACTCAGCCAGCTTCAGCCCGCTGCCCGGATCATCTCCCACCAGTTTGATATGGGCGACTGGCTACCGGAGGCCGTGGTCAAACTAGAACCCTCCGAAGAGGACTCGGTGCTTTACCGCTGGCGGATCTAGGCCGCAGACTTTTGGGCCACCCAGTACTTGCTCATAAAGTGGATTTGGTTGCTGACAGAGGCAAATCCGGCCTCGGTGAGTCGTTGATTGAGGTCGTCGGTGGTGTAGTGGCGGTAGTAGGGTTCGTGGAACATGGCCGGGAAGTTGTCCATCATCACCTCAAATTCGGGGGAATCGAGCCGCTGAATGGAGTCGCAGATGATGAAGGTGCCCCCCGGTTTAACCACCCGATAGGCTTCGTTGATCACGTTCTGGCGGGCCTCGGCGGGTAGCTCGTGGAACAGAAAGACGCTGACCACGGCATCAAAATACTCACCCACAAAGGGTAGGTCTTCGCCGTTGGCCTGCACCAGTTGGGGCAGCACCCCCGGTTTAGCAGACAGCAGGCCGTTGGCCTTTCGCAGGTAAGCCGGGGACAAATCCACCCCGTACAGCGATGCCTGGGGCAGGGTGTCGCGGATCATGCTGAGGGTGCGCCCGGTACCGCAGGCAATGTCGAGGATCTTGGCCTTGGGGTTGGCCAAGCTGGCCTTGAGGGGCGGCAGGATGCGTCGCCGCATGGGGTCGGCGGTGCCATTGAAGAGCAGTTCCACCTGGAGGTCGTAGAGGTTGGCCGACATATCACTGAGATAGCCGTTGGTTTGGTGGTGGAAGTTTTGCAGGTAGTACTTGGGGTAGCCGGAGGTGTCGATGTCGGCATCGAAGCTGTGGTAGTTGCGGCGATTCACCCGTTCCCAGATGCCGGGTAGGTCTAGGCACACCAGGGGATAAAACCGGAAAAACTCGTCCCAGGGGTTATCAAACAACAGTTCCTTGGGGTAAACCCCGGCCTCCGCATCGGCCCAATCCTGCTCTAACAGATCATTAATCCGCCGCTGAAGCAATTGAAGGGTGTCAAGGCCAGGATCCTGCACCTTCACCTGGGGCGGGTTGATGGCTCGCATCAGTCGTCCGCTGAGGGATTTGTGGGTGACTCCAAAAACGCTTTTTCCCTGCTGGAAGGTTTGGTAGGCCAGCTTCGTGATTGTGTCGGGCATGGGTGGCGATTTATTTTTTTCAAAAAAATATACGTTGGCGTAAACAATTGTAACGACTTTTTCTAGCCAAGGCATCCCAGGATCACCCTGCCAAGACTGACCCACCGACGGATACTGCGCGGCACAATCTTGATGTCTCGTACTTGATATCTCACAGGTTGGGAGGCGCGATGGTCGATGCGGTTGGCGAATGGCTCCCATGCCTTGCTTCCCGTGGGGTAAGGGCAAAGCTAAGTTGGGAATGGTGATGAGTCCGATAAGCAAATCCTGTCGCCAGGGCATCCTCGGATGTGGGATAACAGTAGGGTGGGCGATAACTGGGGTCGTCGTGCTTTGGCGCGAGGAAATCCTTGGGGAAATCGCGGCCAGGAGATTATTTTTAGGGGATGACGGGGAACGCCAATGGAAAAGCTGCTGCAAGGGTTACGGGAATTCCAGGAGCACTACATCCCCGCCCACCAAGAATTGATTCAGGAACTCGCCAAGGGGCAGCATCCTAGGGTGCTGTTCATCGGCTGTTCCGATTCGCGGGTCGATCCCACCATCATTACCCAGTCTGAAATTGGGGATCTGTTCATTATCCGCAACGCTGGCAATATTGTTCCTCCCTACCAAGCTACCAACGGCGGCGAAGGGGCCACCATTGAATACGCCCTAGAGGCTCTCAACATTAAGCAAATTATCGTCTGTGGCCACACCCAATGCGGAGCCATGAAGGGGCTGCTGCAACTGGGGGAACTGGAGGAGAAGATGCCGCTGGTCTACGACTGGCTGAACCATACGCAGGCCACCCGTAAGCTAGTGTTCGACCACTACAGCGACCGCAGCAAGAAGGAAAAGCTCGATCTGTTGGTGGCCCAAAACGTGCTTACCCAGATGGACAACCTACGTACCTATCCCTCCATCCACTCGCGTCTGCACACGGGCGACCTCTCCATCCACGGCTGGCTTTATCACATTGAAAACGGGCAACTATTGGCCTACGACGAAGATTACAACGACTTTTTGCCGCCCCACAGCAAAATTGATGCCCATGCCAACGCGGCCAAGGTGGTGAAGGCGGGGGGATTGTCTAAGGATCCTGCCGACATCAAGCCCCCCTTCAACGAACCCGTGCAGCCCTACTGGCCAGGGGCAAACCGGCTCAGCCCAGAACAGGCAGCGCGTCTCTACCGGGGGGCCGCCGTTTAGGGTATGGTCTATTCTGCCAAGGGGCCAGGGTTGCCATGCTCCAGGGCCTACGTTGCCCTTGCTAGCCCTCACTTAGAACGGTTGGTGACGTTCTACGCCGGACTTCTAAGTCAAGCACCCCAACCCCACTGGCCCCAGCGCTACGCCGAATTCAACCATGGCGGGCTTAAATTAGGCATTTTTCAGCCCCAAGTGACCCACCGAGACGAATTTCAAGCGGATCGGGCCGGAGCCTTGAGCCTATGCCTTGAGGTGACGGATTTAGAACGGGCCATCGCCCACCTAACGCGCCTCGGCTATCCGCCCCCTGGCCCCATCCTCACGGCCTCCCACGGGCGGGAAATCTACGCCTACGACCCCGATGGCAACCGCCTGATTCTGCACCAGTCGCCCCCCAGATCGGCGGATTCGGTGGGCTAACCTAGCTGGCTGCATCAACCTACCGATAGCCTAGGAGGCGTTTTTATTCAGCAGCTTGCCCATCACGGCCTTGAGGCGTTCCGGCTCACAGGGTTTGGTGAGATAGCCCGTGGCCCCAGCGAGGCGAGCCTCTTCGCGGTCGCGCTGGGTGTCGCGGGAGGTGACCATAACAATGGGGATATTTTTGAAGCGGGGTAGGCTGCGCACGGTGCGGCAAAGCTCGAAGCCATCGATACCGGGCATGGAGATATCCAGTAGGAGGGCTTTGATGGAATTTTCTTGATAGATGACCGAGAGCGCATCCACGGCGTTGTCGGCCAGCAGCACCCGATAGCTGGAGTCTAGGGCACGTTTAATCATTTGCTGGCTGATCAAGCTGTCGTCTACCGATAAAACGGTTTCTCTCGTCGCAGCATCGGTGGACATAGCGGGCAACCTCTTGGGGCTAACAGACAGACCTGGAAACGCTCAAGGCTAGAAAAACTCGCTGATCAAGCCTTGATGACCAACTAGGGAAATGGTGCACCTCCTCCCACCTAGATCATTCCCCATTCTATTTTGGGGGGCTGCAAATGTTATGGTTTTTAACTCATTTCGATTCAACTTTCGATTCGACTATGGTAAGAGGGCGTTTGAAAAGGGTTGCCTCAGGTGCGATTGGTCGCTAGATCGGTGCAAATCTACGGGATTTTTGACGCTTGAGGCTGACCTCATCGGTATAACTTGGGACAAGCTTCGGCTTTTCAAACGTCCTCTAAGGGCAGCAAATTGAGGGCGCTTTCGTCGCTAGCTTGAGAACAGATCAGGCGTGGTGGTGGCGTCCATAGCTAAGGATAGGGTGGGGAACGTGGTCAAAATAGCCCTCTGGGCGCTAGGGATAATGGTGGTCTTAGGCATCGCCCTGGAGGTATACCTAAGGGTGCGCTACGGTTTAGGCCATCCGCCCCTGTACGTTGCCGATGTGCGAACGGGGTATCGCCTAGCCCCCAACCAGCGCCTGCGGCGACGGGGAAACCACATTCTCATCAACGAATACTCCATGCGGGGGCCTGCCGTTACGCCCCAACGCCCCGCCCAAACGCTACGGGTGCTGCTGCTGGGGGATTCCATTGTCAATGGTGGCTGGTGGACGGATCAGTCGGAACTGATCTCTTTACAGGTGCAGAATCACCTAGACGACCATCTCAAACCATCCAGTGCAGCCTTTCCGGGCTTAACCCAGGCCGAGGTGCTGAATGCCTCAGCCAATTCCTGGGGGCCACGCAATGAACTGGGCTATGTGCTGCGCTTTGGTACCTTCGAGGCCCAGGTGGTGCTGCTGGTGATCAACACCGACGATTTGTTCGCCATTGCCCCCCACAGCTACGAACTGGGTCGCCACCCCGCCTACCCCACCCGCCGCCCGCCCCTGGCCCTGTGGGAGGTCATCCGCCGCCGCCAGCCCTACCAGATCAGTCCAGAACTTCAGGCCCTCCACGACCAGCCTGGGGATCGGGTGGGGGTAAACCTAGAGGCGATTCGCCAGCTTAACCAGCAAGTGCAGGCGACCCAAGGACGGTTGCTGTTGGCCATGACCCCCCTGCGGCGAGAACTGGAAGCCGATGGCCCCCGCGACTATGAACAGGTTGCCCGTCAGCGACTAACGGACTTTGCGGTCAGCGAGGGCATCCCCTACCTCGACTTTTTGCCCCTCTTCCAAAGCCAGGATCACGAACCTCTCTATTTCGACCACATTCACCTCAGTGCCCAGGGCAACCAGGGAGTGGGCCAAGCCCTCGCCCAGTGGGTCATCGACCATGGTGCAGATCGTGCGATCTCGACCTATCCCATCCAGGGGCAAGGCCCCGATCTCCGTCTGGGCAACCCTGACAGCCCCCCAGAACTCCAAGATCTAGACGATCCTTGGTGATCTCAGCCCTCGAAACCCGGAGGGAACAGGGGTGCCGATGGCGACGGCGTCCTAAAGCTGTAAAACCTTTGCCGTTCAGGGGTTTTAGCCGTTTAGCCACGATTTTGCTCAGGGCTTAGACCGGCGAAAAAGCCGTTAACTTTCTTAAAAATGCCCGAAATCTACATAAATTAAAGGTTTGAGCGATCCACTTTGGGAAAGTTGCCCTTAGAATGAGTCAGTGAAATTCTGTGTTTACAGGGGTTTCAGCCATTCTGCCGGGTAGAACCCTGGGGCATTGGCTGCCTTGGGTAAGCCCCTTAGGTGATATCCCCCCACTATTCCCTTTCCCATAGGAGACAACATGAATAAAGGCGAACTCATTGATAAGGTTGCTGAGAAGGCATCTGCCAGCCTAGACAAGGCCATCACCAAGAAAGACGTGGACTCTGTGATTACGGCGACCATCGACGCCATTATGGAAGCGGTGGCCGAGGGCAAGAAAGTCACCCTAGTGGGTTTTGGCTCCTTCGAGCCCCGCGAGCGCAAGGAACGGGAGGGTCGCAACCCCAAGACGGGCGATACCATGGTGATTCCCGCCACCACCGTTCCAGCCTTCTCCGCCGGTAAACTGTTCAAGGAAAAGGTGGCAAAGTAAGGCCTCCTAACGTTTTTCAGCGATAAACGACCAGTACAAAGGGAACCTTCGCCGAAGCAGCGAACACTTGGCGATTCCCTAGGGTGCTGGTCGTTTTTTGTGCTGGTTCCTTGGACTAAGGCCAACGGTTTACCCCGCGAACACAGCAACCCCAAGGATGAAACGCCCTCGCCTAAAACGCCCTCGCCGGATCGCGTCCGCCGCCCGTGGACAGGAAACCAATCCTTTCGGCGCGTCTTTTGGCTATCTTTTTGCTAAAAATGAGCATTGGCTAACAGTTTGAACAAGGAAAGGGGATCTATGATGCCATATTCTCTGTTTCAACCCTGGCGTTCCATGACCCCTGCCACCACCCTTGAACCCACCCTCAAGACCGCACCCCCTGAGCTTCAGGTCATCCAAATGACAAAGCATTTTGGATCCCTAGTGGCGCTCCAGGATGTTAGTTTAACCCTCACCCCCGGGACATTTCACGGCCTGCTGGGGGAAAACGGGGCTGGTAAAAGTACCCTGGTCAAATGCATTATGGGTTTCTACACCCCCACCGCCGGGGAAATTTTGGTGGATCGTCAGCCCCACGCGATTAAAAGCCCCAAGGATGCCCACACCTACGGCATTGGCATGGTCTATCAGCATTTCACCTCCGTTCCGGCCATGACCGTGGCCGAAAATCTGGTGCTTTCTCGCTACGACCACCGCCAGGTGATTAATTGGAAAACCGAGTACGAGGCTCTCCATGCCTTTATGGAGGCTTCCCCCTTCCGGGTCGATTTAGATTTGCCGGTGGCGCAACTGGCGGCGGGGCAAAAGCAAAAGCTGGAAATTCTCAAGCAGCTCTACCTGCAAAGCCGGATTCTAATCCTCGACGAACCCACCTCGGTACTCACCCCCGACGAAGCCGACGAGGTACTGGGGCTGCTGCGGGAGGAAGTGCAGGCGGGCCACCTGAGCGTCCTGTTGATCACCCACAAGTTTCGGGAGGTGATGGCCTTTACCGACGAGGTCACGGTGCTGCGCAAGGGGCATCTGGCGGGCCACGGATCGGTGCAGGATCTCACGGTGGCCGATATGGCCCACATGATGCTTGGGGAAGAGCGCCAAACCAAGGATATGACCAAGGTGTCCCACAGCGACGCCACTCCGATGTTGGAGGTTCACGGGCTGGCAGCCCACCGAGACAACGGCCTCGATGCCTTTGGCCCCCTCGATCTGGCGGTCTACAGCGGCGAGATCGTCGGTATTGCCGGGGTTTCGGGCAACGGCCAGCGGGAACTGGTGGAGGTATTAGCAGGGCAACGTCCGGCCACCCAGGGCGAGATCCACGTCAACGGCCAAGTCTACGGGGCCACCCGCCCCGAAATGACCCAGCTTGGGGTCTTCGCCCTGCCGGAGGAGCCCCTACGCAACGCCTGCGTACCAGGGATGAGCGTGGCGGAAAACCTGGCCCTGCGCAACTTCGACCGTCCCCCCCATGCCAAGTGGAACCTGTGGCTAGTGCTCAAGGCCATGCGCCAAACGGCCCAAGAATTGATCGATATCTTCTCCGTCAAAACCCCCTCCCCCGATACCCCCATTCAAAACCTGTCGGGGGGCAATGTGCAGCGCACCGTCCTAGCCCGCGAACTGTCCTCCCCCGACATCAAGCTGTTGATTGCGGCTAATCCTTGCTTTGGCCTCGATTTTTCAGCGGTAGACTTCATCCATAGCGCCATTGTCGAGGCCCGCAACCGAGGGGTGGCGGTGCTGCTGGTGAGCGAGGATTTGGACGAACTGCTAGCCCTCAGTGATCGCATTTTGGTGATCAGTGAAGGGCGCTTTGTGTACGATAGCCCGATTGAAGCCGCCGATGTGAAGGAAATCGGCCATCGGATGGCGGGACATTAACGCGACGGCAAGCACTGGGATGAGGCTAGGCCTTTTGGCGCTTTTGGAGGGCATTCAGCATCTGCTGACGAACCGCCTCCGCCCAGAGGGCAAAGTCCTCCCGATTGTGCAGGGCGTTGCGGGACGCTGGCGATGGGGACTGGCTAGCCGAACGGGGCGTGGAAGACATGGCGAAGGATCTCCTGAGGCATAGAGCAGCGGCAATTAGGGCAGTCAGCGGGAAAAAGACAAGCAGCTATCCCGCCAGAGTTGCCCTACCTCTGATCTAACAAATTTCCCCGTGCCTTGGGCCTCGGACTATGCAGGATCTGCATGATCCAGAAATTAGCCTACATAATCAATCCTCCGAATCCCGATACCAGGATGATTCTAGAGCTTTGGCAATACCCGACCCAGCAGTTCCGGCGGCAGCTTCGATAAAACCGTCTGCTGTCCCGTCAGCCCCAGGATCTCGAAGTGCAGACGCACGGAATACACCAGGGCCTCAGCCAGCACATCGAGTTGGTCGGGCTGATCCTGCCAGCCCTGGTGGGCTAATAAATAGTGGCCTAGGGCGGCCTGAAGGTGCTGCTCCCGCTGGGCTTGCTGGTCGGCGGGTAGGGCTAGGGCAATTTGGTCGTGAACAATGCCCGCACTGTGGCAGGTCGCCCATACATCAAATCCCGGAGGCTCTGGTGGCAATTGCTGAAGCGCCTGTTCCACCGCATCAAGGGCCGCTTCGTAGGCATCCACCGCCTGGCGCAGGCTTAGCAGACGTTCTTCGGGCTGCTGCATCTGCTGCTGGGCTAGGTTCCAGTAGGCGGTGCCCAGGTTGTTTTGGGTGGCGGCACAGCCCGCCGGAGTAGTCGCCAGGGTGCGATAAACCAGCGCCGTTTGGTAGGCATCAATGGCCTGTTCTAACCAGGGAATCGGGTGTTCCTGCTGGGCTAAACTCCAGTAGGCAATGCCCAGGTTGTTTTGCAGCATGGCGTATTCCTGGGGTTCGGCCTGGGGAATGCGATGGCGCAGCGCTTCTTGATAGGCGGCAATGGCTCGACGGAGATGGTGTCGAGGCTGGTCGAGCTGGGATAGCCGCCAATGGATCGCGCCTAGGCTGTTTTGGCCATCGGCATAACCGATGGGATCCGCAGCGGCGGGGGTGTATTGCAGGGCTTGGGTGTAGGCTTCCACCGCCCGTTCGAGGTTGGCTTGGGAGTCGCCTAGGTTGGCTAAAAGCCCATACACGCTGCCCAGGTTGCTATACAGCCGACCCAGGGTGCCGGGGGCGACACTCGTCTGGCCGTCAATGGCCCGTTGGTAGGCGGCCACACTGCGCTGGAGCCACTGGCCCATCCCCTCCGGTTGGGTTTCCAACTGCGCCCGCATCCAGTACAGGCTGGCTACGTCATTGAGGGCATCACACCAGTCATTCTCCCCCTCTAGCAAGCCGTCAATGGCCCGCTGGTAAACCTCTAGGGTAAACTCCAGCACGGGCAAGCCCTCTGCCCCCGGCGCAATGTGCTCGCGACAGAGTTGGCCGAGGGCCAAGTGTGCCCTAGCGAGGGTTAGCGGCCCAGCCTGCTGTTGGTAGAGCAGTTGGATGTATTGCCCCAGGGGATGAATTTGGTCGTGGTGGGCTAGGGAGGGGGGAAACACTAACGCAGGTTGCGGCAAGGCCAGAAACCGAGGGGAGGGGGCAGGGGAGGGGTCTGGCACCTCGGCCTGGAAAAACGACGACGGCAAGGCTGGCTCAAGGGCTGGCTCAAGGCCTAGGGATGGCGCTTGGGCCTCTGGGGCTATCCCCAGAGAACCCAGGTCCTCGGTTACCGGGAGTCCTGACGCAGGCAAATCCACCCAGGCCAAATGGGTCATGGGCGAGGCGGGCGGCGCTAGATCGGTCAGCGGCCAATCCATGCTCCAATCCGTCGGCCAATCCGCCGAGGGCATACCCTCCCCCTGGTGACCTGCGATGTCTCGCCCCGCCTCCAGCCCCATGGCTGAATCATGTTTCAATCGACGTTCATCGTCCAAACCTATCCCAGGGCGACATGGGGCATGGGCCGATGGGGTTGGCTCTCCCTCAAACTCGTATAGCCCGTTGCGAGATCGCCAAAACCCAGGCACCACCTGTTGAATTTTGCCCAGCCAAGGCCGGGGCACCCACACCAACAATCGACAATCCAACTGGGTCAGGAGGGCGTCCACCCGAATTAGCGAGGCCAAAAAGCGGTTTTGCACCGTGGGCGACTGCCGCGTGAGGGTGGCCACCCCCAAAATTTGAAAGGCCGGAATCATGCCCGGATTTCCCCCCAGCCGTCGCTGCTGCTTCAACCACAACAGCACCTCCCGTACCAAATCTGGGCGATCCGCATCCAGCCGCAGCGTTGCCAGGGGCGATTGATCGGCCCGCACCTGAGGATTGTGTCCGCCCGATGGCAGGTAAGGATTGAGGTCAGCCTCCAGTCGATCCGCGAGCTGATCCTGCAACTCGCCATCATCACAGACCGCAATTAAGAGTTGTCGTCGCAACGGCAGTTGTAGCGCCGCCCGCAACTCTTGGTAGGCGGCCTGGTTATGCCCCAAAAACGTCTGTGAATTCAACGAAATAGCAGCAATCACGGTGTAGGGAGGTGAGGAGTAGATAATCAACCTTGCCCAAGCCCAGCTCAAGCAGATTGCCAAAACCAAGCAATCGACCCCAAGCTAGACGTGGAAGACGTGCAACCCAATATCCAAAAGTTTCGCTGATGCCCTTAAAAACCCGGAGGATTGGGCCGTCCCTTAACTAAAGTTTCATCACTGTCACACCCATTCAGGACAGAACCTGTGCCACTTCCCCCGCCGGGTGCCGCCCCGCCGTTTCTAGGTTCGGCACTGTGGCACACCCCCCTGCCCAAAGCACGGCTAGACCGCTATACTTAAGAGTGCTTTTGCTGGTGTAGCTCAGTTGGTAGAGCAGCTGATTTGTAATCAGCCGGTCGCAAGTTCGAGTCTTGTCACCAGCTTTTCTTTAAAACCCCCTGAAGCCTTTTGGTTTCAGGGGGTTTTTGTTGTCCGTAAACCCGCAGGATCCACAGGGCGGCCACGGTAGAGGTAGACGGTGAGGCTCTAGCGGCTTACCGATCAAGGCGTCTCGATAAAAACGTCAGAATTATGGGCCAGTATCTCGCCGTGGAGGAGCTGACGACCAGGATAGAAGCCAGGGAACTCCGACCAGGATGTCCTTCACGCCCTATTGTTTTGATCATATTTTGCTGTTTTCTCTAGGGAAACCATTGAGAACCCTAAAAAACTTTCTGGAATAATAAATATAGTTGAACTTATGTTTAGGGTTGTTGAATGAAATTGCTACGGGTAACAGATGAAATCTAGTCTTTTAGGGACAGATACTTTAGCTGTCTGGCCTACTCAGGGCTATCTGATTGAGTAGATAAGGCATCAGTCGCTCTGGTTTTTGTTACTTCTTTCATCGCGTTTGACTACGGGGTTGGTCGGCTCATTTTGTGCGGCCTATCGAGTCTAGTCAATCGTAGCGATTGAGGTTTTTTGACCATTGACTGTAGATTTCAGTTGTTTTAGGAAACTTAATTCATCATGAGTATTGTCGCTAAGGTCATTGCCCAATCCGACGAAGCGAATCGCTTCCTTAGCAGTGCTGAACTGGCTAAGCTCCAGGAGTTTTTCAGCAGCAGCACGGCCCGGGTTAGTGGGGCCAAAAAGCTGGCAGCTAACCAGCAGAAAATTGTGGATGAGGGCAGCAAGCGTTTTTGGGCCTCCTGCCCTAATACCCCTAGCAATAGCGGAAATCCTCAAAAAACCGCCCTCTGTCAGCGGGATCAGGGGTGGTACATTCGCTTGGTTAGCTACTGTTTGCTGGCGGGTAATTCCAAACCCCTAGAGGATATTGGCCTCGATGGTATGCGCGATATGTATGTGTCTTTGGGGGTTCCCCTCGCCAACCTAAAGCTGGCCATGAAGTGCATCAAAGAGGTGGCCCTGGGTGGCTTAACCTCTGAGGAAGCCGCTTTGGCGGCTCCTTATTTTGATCAGCTGATCCGCGCTTTTTAGCCCATTTATTATCCATTGTGTTGAATTCACGCTATCCATTTTAAGAGGACAATCATGCAAGATACCATTACGGCTGCTATCAACCCTGCTGACGAAAAAGGTAGCTATCTAGAGGGGGCTGAACTAGAGGCCCTAGAAAAGTACTTCCGCACCGGCGAAATGCGCGTGAAGGCGGCCAGCAAAATTAGCGAAAGTGCAGCTAGTATCATCAGCGAAACCGTGGCAAAAAGCTTGCTCTACGGTGACATTACCCTGCCTGGGGGCAATATGTATCCCACTCGTCGCTATGCCGCCTGCCTGCGGGATTTGAGCTATTTTCTGCGCTATGCAACCTATGCCATGCTGGCCGCCGATGCCTCGATCCTAGACGAACGAGTCCTCAATGGGCTGACGGAAACCTATGGGTCTTTGGGGGTTCCCATTGAGCCCACGATTCAGGCGATTCAAGCGATGAAAGACGTGGTTACCAGCCGCGTAGGGGCTGATGCTGGACAGGAAATGGGCGTGTATTTGGATCACCTCATTGCTGGTTTGGGCTAGTCGTCCACGGTCTCTGTCGTTGCAGTCAAGTCATTACCATGTACGCTAAGCAACAAAACCAGGAACAGTATCCCTGGTGGGCGGGCAATGCCCGATTCATTGATCTGTCGAATACGTTTATTGTGGCCCATGTCGCCCAGGCGGCGCTGATTATGCTGTGGGCCGGTCTGTTTACCCTGTTTGAACTGGCGGTGTATTCCCCCGATACCCCCCTGTATGGTCAAGGGCTGATTCTATTGCCCCACCTGGCTACCCAGGGCTGGGGCGTGGGGGCGGGTGGGGCCATCGCCGATACCTTTCCCCTGTTTGCCATTGGGGTGATCCATATTGTGGCGGCGGGGGTACTGGCGGGGGGGGCTTGGTTCCATCGCCAGCGCCTCCCCGCGAGCTTAGCCGCTGCCCAGGGCAACGCCAGCGCCTTTCACTTCGAGTGGGGCGATGCCAAAAAGCTAGGCTTCATTTTGGGCCATCACCTGATCGTCCTGGGGCTGGGAGCGCTGTTGCTGGTGCTCAAAGCCACTCGCTTCGGCGGGCTGTACGATGCGGCCCTGGGTGAGGTTCGTCTGGTCACCGATCCGACCCTCGGTTTGGCTACCCTCTGGAGCTATCGCACCCATCTGTTCGATGTCAATAACCTGGAGGATTTGGTCGGTGGCCATGTCTACGTGGCGGTGCTGCTGATCGCCGGTGGGGCTTGGCATATCTTAGTGCCTCCGTTTAACTGGGTGCGGCAGCGGTTTCTGTTTTCTGGCGATGGCATTTTGGCCTATTCGCTGTTTGGCATTGCCCTAGCGGGTTTTGCGGCCTCCTACTACTGCGGGTTTAACACGCTGGCCTACCCCACCGAGTTCTATGGGCCAGCCCTCCAGCTTAAGTCGGCCTTTTTGCCCAGCTACTTCGATCCCAATCGACTGCCCGGTGCGGGCTATTCCTCGCGCACTTGGTTAGCCAATGCCCACTTTTATCTGGCCTTTTTCTTCCTCCAAGGGGGGCTATGGCACTATCAGCGGGCCATGGGCTTTGATCTGGCTGGCTTGTTTGCCACCTGGCGACAGGCCAAACTGGAGGCCAGTGAAAACCCCACCCTGACTTACCAAAAGCCGGTGCAAAATGCCCCCTCGCCCCAGCTTCAGGTGCAATACGGAGCTCCCGACCTGGAGCCCCAGCCCCTGCTGGCCATGGAGCAGTCCTTTGGGGAGTTTCTCTATCGGCCCTCCCAGGGTATTGCCACCCCTGACCTGACTCAGGTCAACGGGGTACGCACCACGCTCTACCAAACGGCGTTTCGTTCTCGCCACTACCGGTTCTATCAACGGGCGACCCAAACGGCAAAGGCAGAATTTGGCTACGGCGGTGGGCGATCCTCCGGGCGTTTGTACGAGCCAGCCAAGGCCCCTGCAAGCCCCAGTGCTTACCCCACGCCTCTGCCCTCGGTGATGTATGAGCCGAGCCACAGCCATGATCAGGCCGCCACGGTTGCCCTTGAGGTAGGTGCTCCAGCCCTTTGATAGGCTAGGTTCGATCAACCCACACTAAATCCATTCTGGTGTGCCCGGTTTCTTCACGGAACCGGGTTTCTTTTCTTGGGGTAGAGCACCCACAGAAGGCGGCGGCGACTAGCCAGTTGACCAGTAGGGAACGGACAGAAAAGGCTAAGAACTGGTGGAAGAAGGCTTAGCTTTTCCAAATTAAGTATCAGGGTGTTTTTCACATGTCTTTAACGCCCGTTTGTATTCCTCTTGGATTTGGTCTGCCATCCACTCAGGTTCAAGGATTCTGACATTGCTGCCGTACTGCAAAATCCGCTGCCGAAACCAAAACCAGTGATCTTCAGTAGTTTCGATATCCACAAACTGGCCATCAGAATCTCGATGCAGCTCAACTTCGTTAGCTCGACGGGGTTGGTAGCTCGCCAAGGGGCCACTCATGCGATAGCGAATTTTTTCGGTGGGGAAGTAGAGCCGAGACCAAGGGGTAGTAGAGGCTGGGTAAACCTTGAGAATCCGATCTACTCGAAGAATCTGATTTTGCTCGATACTGGGACGTTTATCGCTGTAGCGCGGTGAGAAGTCGGGAACATGGGCAAATAGGTAGAGCAAACCATTGTGGAATCGGAGTTCTGAAAGATCGCAATCCCAATTTCTGGCATTCCCTGCACTACTGCGATAGCGAATCACATAGCGGCACCGTTGCTGGAAACGGTCTTGTAGCTGCTTCACGGTTTCTTCGAGCTTGGCCTCGCCATAGTCTACCGGAGGGCTAAAGGCGACCTTGACCTGAGATGGTTCAACTGGTGCCCTGAGCTTGCCAAGGTTGAGCAGATCGCTGGCTTGGGCTGAAAATCCCATATCGCTGAGGATATAGGCTGCCAGTGCTATGGATTCTCGCTGCTTGGGAGAGAGCAGCACTGGGAAGCATGACTCCACCAACTCATAGGGGCGATTGGGCGCACTGTTAATCTTGAAGCCACAATCCCTGAGTTTCCGGATCGCTCGGCTGACCTTCTGATCGATGTCATCAGAGGACTGACCATGCTCATCCAAGAAATCGGTCATCAGGAGGCTTAGCGCCTCACGGGTCAAAGGCTTCTCGGATAGGCACCGCAGGATTTCGAGGGAAAACGCTAGCGGACTATAGGTAGATGTCATTTTTTGACGACAACTCTCTAGAAAGGGGTAATAACTTTATCTTAGTTGAATCACTCGGCCTAAACTGCTGTGAAAGTCTCCCTTGAACCTCTATATTCCAAGCTCAATGACGGGCCAGGGCATTGCCCCCTTGGGTGTCAGGAGCGTTGTCGAGTGGCTCAAAACTCTGGACTCAAGCCCCCTGAAGGCCAGCCGTGCCCCTTGTCGGTGCACCAAGCCCGTACTTGGGAATCCGTAGTAAACGGAGATGCTGACGTTATCTTCAACACAGCGGCAACGGGGGATGGCAAGTCCTTGGCGGCTTACTTAGCAGGGCTTCTCGATAAAAACTTCAGAATCATGGGGTTGTACCCCACCATTGAGTTGGTGGACGACCAAGATAGAAGCCATCGAGATAGTGATGATCGGCAAGGTTGGCACTCTCTTTTTGGGTTAAATGCCGATAAGCGCATTGATCGCCTGTACGGTGAAGAACTCAGTCGCCGCGTTCGTGATGGGGAGAGTAATCGGTTTCAAGAACTCCGCAAGGTGCTCGAAAATAAGCCATTAATCCTGACCAATCCAGATATCTTTCACCTAATCACGCATTTCCAATACCGCGATCCCGCCTATGGTGATACAGAATTGCCACTGTTAATGGCTGAGTTTCCCAATGTGTGGGTATTTGATGAGTTCCATATCTTTGGGCCACACCAGGAAGCGGCAGTGATTAACAGTCTTAGCTTTATCCGGCGAGCATCGCAAGGAAATCGTCGTTTCCTGTTTACCTCAGCTACTCCAAAGGAGTCTTTTATCAAGCAGCTTAGGGCAGCCGGGTTTAAGACAGAGGAAATTTCTGGCACCTACTCTGATCATGACCAGCCTGGATATCGCAAGATTCTTGAAGCGGTTGATCTAGAATTTGTGCAACTCAAAAAGCAAGATGCTAAGGGCTGGCTAATAGATCACCATGCCGATATCGCAGCAGCCCTAACCGCAGAAGACAAAGGCCGAGGGCTGATCATCCTCAACTCAGTTGCACAGGCGGGTCGAGTCGTCGAGCTTCTACGGGATCTTTTTCAAGACTCAATAGAGGTTGAAGAAATTAGTGGACGCATGGATCGCGTTTCTCGTCAGCAAACCCAGGATAAGCTGAAACATTCCGCTAAACCTGTCCTGATTGTTGGCACCTCTGCTGTGGATGTTGGGGTCGATTTTAGAATTAATCTGCTGATTTTTGAAAGTAGCAATTCCGCAACTGTTATCCAGAGATTAGGTCGCTTAGGCCGTCATGAGGGATTTAAGTGTTATCAAGCCATGGCTCTGCTACCAGAACACACACCCTGGATTCTGTCGCGATTAAAACAAACCTTATCTGAGGACGTAGGCATTGACCGAGAAGCCCTGAGAGATGCCGTGTTGGAAGCTTTTGATGCTCCTAAGGAATTTCAGGAATATCAACGAGAATGGGGTGTAGTACAGGCCCATGGAATGCTAGCAAAATTACAAGTTAAGGAGTATGCCAAGGTGATGCAGCCCGTGTATGATCGCATCACCCAAGACTTGCAGCCTCTTTATGGAAATAATATTGCAGGCACGGCAAAATGGAAACTCCGGGACTTTGATGAAGCGCCAGATGTAGTAAAAGCCATTCAGTCCGAGCTAATTCGCTTTCGGGGTGGCACCAGCCTCCAGGCGGCTGTATGGGATGATAATCGCTTCTATACCTACGACCTACTCAGAATTCTGCCCTATACCCAGG
Organism: Spirulina sp.; assembly: GCA_044070495.1. GTDB lineage: Bacteria > Cyanobacteriota > Cyanobacteriia > Phormidesmidales > Phormidesmidaceae > Nodosilinea. The sequence goes on from JBIPSI010000001.1 coordinate 137,835, forward strand.
TTGAAGTACTAGAGGAATCTGATTTCCTAGATGCGGCCCGTAGCCAAGGCTATCCAGACTATACCTTTCAATACGCCCAGGTTTTTCTAAAAGTACAGCGATGGGTTGATGAGCGGATTGATATTCAACTGCGTTCTGGGCGCGACAGTAGCGAACTACAAGGGTGCACCTTGATTTTGCTTGACAAGCTACGCCTGACTCACCATCCACAGGCTGAAGTCATCAACTGCCTGAGCCGCAAAAAGCTTCTCAGTTTTCTAGTACCGAGTGACTACTGGAAAGTGCGAGATGACCTTCGAGTTGGCCCTTTGTTTGGGCTATACCCACTGACTGACAGCTCTGAGAAGAACTATGCCTGTGCTTTTAGCCAAGATGCCTTGATACTTAAGGCACTAAAAAATAGTCGATTAACTAAACTATGTCGTCAAAATTCTGATTCATTCTTTTTCTAGGACAGCGATCTCCATGACTCTCCTACAAGACTTACTGACGATCACATTGCGAGAAGACCCCGATCCGGTTCTTCAAAAGTTTGTTGAAACTGTTGTGCCAGCCATGGAACGGGAATTTGCGCTAATTTCTGCCCTCGGAGGATCTGAAAATGTACATCACCATCGCCTCAGAGACGATCCTTACAGGGAAGAGAAAAGCGAACGATGGAGCCAGAGTGCTGACCAAAGTTTACTTGTTCACGTTCTTAACGCCATTTTGACGGCATGGAACCTGCAAAATTTCTTAGATGAGGATAAACAGCTTACCGAAGAAGAAAAGAATCTTCTATGTTTAGGACTAACCCTCCATGATTACAACAAGTATTGCCAAGGGGAAGAAGAAGACTCTCCGAAAGCCCATGAGGTTGACGAGATTTTGAAACTTTGCCAAGACCTTGGAGAAAAGCTAAACTTCTCAGCATTTTGGTCAGAGTGGCAAGACCATCTCAGCGAGATTGGCTTTCTAGCTCAGAATACACAATATAAAGCAAGGACAAATATAGCTTCGGTTAATTGGCCCACCTTCAAAAGTGACAGCCGTCGCTTGAGAAATCCTTTGCGGCCTCTGTTAGCTTTTGGTGATATTGCAGTTCATATGAGCAACCCGTCAGACATATTGACCACCACTAGAGGTAATCGACTAAAAGAACACCTAGGTTCTCTTCAAATAGACCGCAAGCTAGTCTACCATCGCCTTCGCGACTGTACTGGGCTACTCAGCAGTGGTATCCATAATGCTGTTCTGCACTTTACTAAAGAACTCGATTGGCAACCCATCTTGTTTTTTGCCCAGGGCGTTGTCTATCTTTCACCCCAAGACGCAGAAACCCCAGATCGAGATATCGTTCAGAGCGCCCTTTGGGAGCAAATTCAGACTTTGCTAGCGGGCAAGATGCTCAGTGGTGAGATTGGCTTTAAGCGTGATGGCAAGGGTCTAAAGGTTGCGCCGCAAACTCTGGAGCTATTCAGCCCGTCCCAGCTCATTCGTGGCTTACCTGATGTTATCAAGGCAAAGGTTGGTAATGCTAAGAACCCAGCTACACCAAAGCGTCTAGAATCACTTGGTCTTAGTGAAGAAGAACTCAAACAATTAGAGCCAGCAGCAGATTTACGGAGTGATCGTTTAGCTGAACTCATCTTTCTAGCCCAGAAAGAGTTTTTTGCAAACGTTCCTGAGTTTGCCCCGTGGGTACTCAAGTATCTAGGCATTGATCAATCCATAACGCAAGAACAAACACAGGTTCAATCCGGGGGAGTTAACTATGGCTGGTATCATGCGGCAGCCCATTATATCGCTGTGGCTGGGGGCAACACACTAGATGACGATCAAACGCAGGAAGTCTTAGAGTCTTTCTCTAATGCCCTTGCAGACTGGGCGGAAGAGCATGATTTGCTAGGAAGTCATAAAAGCCCAACCCAGGATATTTTTCTAGACTATTTGAACCAAAACCTCGAAGTCTCAGGCTGGCATCAAGAGACAACTCCTTTTGAAGATGAGTTATCAAGCTATGTCGCTGCCAAAACAAAAGCAGCACGACAACCGATCTGCTCGTTAAGCTCTGGCCAGTTTGCCTCTGAGGATCAGATGGATTCTGTTGTACTATTCAAGCCGCAGCAATACAGCAACAAAAATCCACTAGGTGGCAGACAGATTAAACGTGGCATCTCTAAAATTTGGTCGCTAGAAATGTTGATCAGACAAGCTATGTGGGCAGTTCCCGCAGGAAAGCTAGAAGACCAAAGACCTGTTTTCCTCTATATCTTTCCAGCCTATGTCTATTCACCTCAGATGGCAAAAGCCATTAGGGTTTTAGTCAATGAACTCAAAGACCGCATCAACTTTTGGGATATTCGTAAATTCTGGCAAGAGAATGCTATGGATATCCAGTCCTTGAGAACGTACCCATGGCTAGACGAGGAAGAAAAATTTGGTCGTTTTTCAGATCTGACGTATGGAGGTAGTAAGCGGAAAGACGCTGAAGAAATTGAAAAACGAGATATTCCGTTTGTTGCCGTTACCTACACAACCACACGGGGTAAAACTGTCACCGATGCTTGGATTGAGCCTGCTTTCTTAGCACTTCTCCTTCCTATACTTTTAGGAGTTAAGGTAGTAGCCTCAACCAGTCCGGCTCCACTCTACAGTAGTGACAGCGAGTTTCGAGAGTCTGTGAAGCTAGATGGGCCAGCCGGATTTTGGAATTCCTTAGGCTTGCCAGACTCGCTACATCTTGAAGCGTGGATGCAGGGAAGGGTTCAACGATTAGATGAAATCTTGAATCGGTTATTAATCGCCTATGCCCTTCATCTTGACTGTGAAGGTGATCCACCCGATCCACGCTGGCGGGCCTTTGCGAATACGGTTCGAGACATCATGACAGATGTGCTAAATATTTTCTCGCTTGCAGCATCACATTTTTGTGATCTGAAACGAGAACCCTACGCGGAGGAAGTAAGACGTTACTGGAGCTATGCAAAAATCTGGTCAGAAGGAAATGTTGAGATGCAAGAAAAGTTGAAGATTACCAAGCGTCTTGTGGCTGAATATCGCAGCTTCTATCGAGTCAACCTGAGTGAGTCTAGCCATGCTATTCTTTTGCCTCTTTCCAAGGCACTAGAATTGATCTTATCTGTTCCAGAAGATTGGGATGATGAAGAACTGATTTTACAAGGTTCTGGCCAACTTCAAGATGCACTAGATCGACAAAAAGTATATCGGCCTATCTTGTCCGATAAAACTCTTCCTTATCAAGAGCGTAAGATGCAAGAGTTTGAAGCTATCCAAGCTTTCATGACTACTTGCGTTAATGACTTGTTTGGTGAAATGTGCAAAGGTGATCGTGCTTTGCTCCAAGAAAACCGAAATCGAATCAAATCTGGTGCTGAATTTGCCTATCGTTGGCTAGCCCTGCAAGAAAATAAAGCCCAATCTGAAAATCAAAAATCTGAAGGAGAAGAGTAATCATGTCTGTCCTCAAAAACCTAAAGCCTGAGTTCCATACAGCTTTCCCTCGTCTTGCTTCTGGCAAGTATGTGCACTTCTTGATGGTGCGTCACAGTCAGTCCTTCCCGGTTTTTCAGACTGATGGAGTTTTGAACGTAGCCCGTACCCAGGCTGGGTTAGAAACCACGGATAAATTTAGTCGGTTGGTCATGTTTAAGCGCAAGCAAACTACTCCAGAGCGCTTGGCTGGGCGCGAACTTTTGCGATCTCTCGGTCTAACCACAGCGAACAAGGAAGATAAGGCCAAATTTTGCGAGTACAATGGCGAGGGATCCTGTAAGAAATGCCCCGACTGTATTATCTACGGCTTTGCCATTGGCGATAGTGGTTCTGAACGGTCAAAGGTCTATTCAGATTCGGCCTTCTCACTCAGTCCCTATGAGCAGTCCCATAAGAGCTTTACCTTCAATGCTCCCTTTGAAGGGGGAACGATGAGCGAAGCGGGTACTATGCGAAGCTCCATTAATGAGCTTGACCATATTTTGCCTGAGGTTAATTTTCCCACAGTCGAGACTCTAAGAGATCCCACTTATGAAGGCTTTATCTATGTCTTAGGTAATCTGCTCCGCACCCGTCGCTATGGGGCACAAGAGTCTCGCACTGGCACTATGACTAATCATCTAGTGGGTGTCGTCTTTACGGATGGAGAAATCTTCAGCAACCTATACTTTACCCAAGCACTCTACGATGCCCTCAAAGATGATTTGAGTGCTCCAATTGACATAGTACTTACCAAGGCTCAAGAAGTGGCAGAAATCTTATTGGCCAAAGAACCTTTGAGAAAGAGTCAGCAAGTCTTTGGAGAGCAGTTGAACCAACTTCTCTCAGAGGTGACAGCAATTTACCAAAATGAAGCTGAGTTGCAGACTATTATTGGCAGTTTATACCAGCAAACTCAGACCTATGCTGAAACCTTTGGGGCCAGCTCAGGTAAAAAGGGCAAAGGTAAGTAGGCATCTGGGGAAATAATGAGATGCTTTATCAATGTGATTTAACCCTCCATGACAACGTTTTCTTCGCCACCCGCGAAATGGGAACGCTGTTTGAAACTGAGAAATATCTGCACAACTGGGCACTTAGCTATGCCTTATTCGAGGGGCAATACTTGAACCGCCCCTACCGATTGCAAGGAGCACACGCCCAAAAGCCTAGCTACCTCGATAGTGGCCACGAACAGAGCCTACACCCCTTAAATGAGGCAGGGATTTATGTTTTTCCTGCTCGGCCCTTGCAGTGGTCTTACCAGGTGAATACCTTTAAGGCGGCCCAAGTTCACTACTACGGCAAATCCAAGCAGTTTGGTGATAAGGGAGCTGACCGCAACTACCCGATTAACTTTGGTCGTGCTAAGGAGTTAGCTGTGGGTAGCACTTATCGAACGTATATTGCTGCAACGGATCGATCAGTCTTGCCCACCTGGATGCGGCAGCAGGACGATGACAAACGTCAGACCTGGATTCGTTTAGGAAAGTGGGCTGCCAAGATCCATATTCGGGCTACTCCTGTAACAGGATTGGAGGAAAGAAAAGGCAAGTTTATTTGTCGTCACCCTCTCAATCCTTTAGATCTGTTACCTTCTACCGTGTTACTGATTTACAACCGGATTGTAATGCCTCCCGTGAGTTTAGTCAGCCAAGCTCAGTTAGAAGGAGATTATTGGAGACTGCCTGATGACACCGACTTACCCATTGGTTCTTACTATGGAGCAAGATACGTTGCCAATGCCTCCTAAATCGACATCCATCTATTCCTTGGTGGTGCTGCTAGGATCTGCGGGGCAAGGGCAACTACCTAAAACCCTAGGCCGAGCGATTCATGCTCAGGTTTTAGACTGGATGCAAGCTGGGAATCCTGTGATTGCCCAGGTGATCCACAGTACCCAAACATCCCCCATCAGTCTTTCGGGATTGATTGGAAAACGACGCAAGCATGGTACCCAACCAGATGATGAATTTTACTTCCGAATTAGCCTGCTAGATGGCGATTTGCTACAGCCTTTGCTAACAGGGATAGATGCGTGGGGAACTAAGCCTATTTCCCTTGGCAAGTTCCCCTTTGTTTGTCGAGGTTTTGAAGCATTACCTGGTGGACACAAACAAGTTCAAATGGGAGATTATCGTTTGTTAGGAACTACCAGCCCAATCCGTGATGACATTTCGCTAGAATTTCAATCACCTACTGCCTTCAAACAGGGCAAAAAAACAATCCAGCCCTTCCCTCTACCGGAACTTGTCTTTGGTAGCCTGCTCCGCCGCTGGAATGCCTTTGCCCCAGAGGATCTACACTTTCCCCAAATTGAATGGCAGGGCATGGTTTCGGCCTTTGACCTCAAAACCCAGGTGCTGCGGCTGGAAGGTGGCCCTCAAATTGGCTCTGTAGGCTGGGTGCGCTATCGTTTTCCTGATGCCGAACAAGCCCGCATCGCGTCTATTTTGGCCCAATACGCCTTCTTTGCCGGAGTTGGGTACAAAACTACGATGGGAATGGGGCAGGTGCAGCCCTTAACGTGAGCATGGAACTACGATTTACCTACGAGGCTATCCACCATGACTATCCAAGACTTAATTGCGGCTCTTGCCACCTTTGATCCCCAAACGCCCGTTGTCGTCAGTGGGTATGAAGGGGGCTACAACGACGTTAGCTTTGTTCGTCCTCTATCTATCCAGCTTAATGTCAATGACAAGTCTTACTACGGTGCTCACGATTGTGTTAAAGGTACTACGGTACCCGATATCCCTTTCACGTCAGTTGTTTATTTAGGTGGGTTTAACCCAAACTGCGATAACCCCGAAGACTCTTACCACTAAGGCTAACTAAAGCTAACTATTGCCTGAAAGTTTATTACCTTAAGCTTCAAGATTATGCAATCCCCTTCTCTGACAGAAATTCAATCTAAAATTCCTAGGGTAGTGGAACAAACTCCCTACCTAAAATTGCTTGTGTTGTTTGGGTCTAGAGCAACAGCTAACGACACCGAAAACAGTGATTGGGACTTTGCTGTTCTATACGATGAAGAACTGCGCCATCTCTACGAGACAGAAGCATTAGATTGGCTAAGAATTTGGTCTATCCTCCAAGCAGAGTTTAAACTTTCTGAGCAGCAGATTGACGTAGTCATTCTTAACCAATGTTCAAAAATCTCGGCCCACAATGTGGCTGAGACTGGATTGCTGTTATATGAAAGCTGCCCAGGCGAGTTTCAGAAATTTCGAGCCAGTCACTTAATGAGTTTATCCGAAAAAGCAGCCTATATCGATGATAAACGAATGGAAGTTAGGGCAGCTCTAGCCAGGTGGAAAAGATGAGCAATTTGGATGTTCCGGGTGTTCTCAAAAAATTATCCGGCATGGCCAGACGATTTGACACCCTGAAGCGATACGAGAATATTTCTCTGGAAGACTATCTGCTCAACGAGGATGTTCAAATTATCACTGAGCGGCTACTTGAACTCATTATTCAGGCTGCTATTGATATCAATAAAATGTTTCTGAAGCAGCTTGTCAATGTCAGGTTTGTGCCAGATAGTGGACAGCCGCTTACTAATGCAGAAACATTTCGTCTTATGGCCGCTCACGAATTTATCCCATCCAATCTAGCCGAAGTCCTAGCTAGATCCGGCCAGTTTCGCAATGTTCTAGCTCATTTCTATGACGATATTGATTCTAGGCAGGTCTATGATGCATTACAAATCACCCTAGATTACTATCCAGACTACATCGAAGCGATTCAAGATCATATCGATAGTCTATTTCATGATTTGGAGGTTAACCCATGACCCAAGCCAAAGTCGTCAGCGTTAACGACCAGCGACAGATCGATCTTCCCGAAGACATTCTCCAGACCCTCAATCCAGGGGATGAATATTTGGTCTGGCAAACCGGAGATAGCATTTTGCTGCAAAAAATCCAAAAACCCTCTGCCTTTGAGGCCTTGCTGGCAAAGGTGGACGCCCTAGGCCCCGACCCCGACCAACTCAGCATGGACGCCCTTACGGCCTTGGTTAAGGACGTGCGCCGCCAACTACCCCAAACAACCAATAACTAATAACCAATAACCACCCCCCAATAACCAATAACCAAAATGCCCGACGACTACCTTCCCCTGGCCTACCTCAATGCTTGGGAATATTGCCCGCGCCGATTTTACTTGGAATACCAGCTCGGTGAAATGGCCGACAACGAACACATCATCCTCGGTCGTCACCTGCACCGAGTGGTAGACGACGAAGGCCAACAATACGAGGGCGATACCCTCATGCGCCGCCATCAGTGGGTGTGGAGTGATCGCCTTCAGATCAAAGGCATCATCGACCTAGTTGAGCAACGGGACGATCAACTCGTGCCCGTAGAATTCAAAAAAGGCACGATGGGCCGCCACCTCAGCGATCACTTTCAGCTTTGTGCCGCTGGGCTTTGCCTAGAAGAACGCACGGGCCAAGCCATCTCCCACGGCGAAATTTTTTACCATAGCAATCGGCGACGGCAGCAGGTACCCTTTACCCCGGAACTGAGAACGGCGACGGAGCAAGCCATTGCGGCAGCCCATGCAGCTCTAGAGACATCAATTCCCAAGCCAATCACCCATAAACGCAAGTGTCAGGCATGCAGTTTACAGAATATTTGTTTGCCGTTTGAGGTGGATTTTTTGGGGGGATAGTTATTTGTTATTTGTTATTCGTTGTTTGTTATTCGTTATTCGTTATTTGTTATTCGTTATTTGTTATTCGTTATTTGTTATTCGTTATTTGTTATTCGTTATTCGTTATTCGTTATTCGTTATTCGTTATTCGTTATTCGTTATTCGTTATTCGTTATTCGTTCCTAGCAACCAACAACCAGTAACCAACAACCAGTAACCAACAACCAGTAACCAACAACCAGTAACCAACAACCAGTAACCAACAACCAACATGCCTACTCTTTATGTCACTCAACCCGACGCTGTTTTAAGTAAGAAGTACGAAGCTTTTTCCGTTGCTCTGCGCCAGGAGGATGGTTCTTGGCAGAAGCGATCTGTTCCGGCCCAGACGGTGGAGCAGGTGGTGCTGATGGGCAATCCCCAAATCACAGGCGATGCGCTGACCTATGCACTGGAGTTAGGGTTGCCCGTCCACTACCTAACCAGTTTTGGTAAATATTTGGGTTCGGCGTTGCCGGGGCATTCTCGTAATGGGCAGTTGCGGCTGGCTCAGTATGCGCTTTATTTGGATGCTGAGAAGCGGCTGGCTCTGGTGAAGAACATTGTGGAGGCCAAAATTCATAACCAATTTGGCGTTCTCTATCGCCATGGGCAGCGGGATAACCCTCTTAAGGCTCGCAAGAAGGCAGCCCAGCAGCAATCGACGCTGGACAAGGTGCGCGGCATGGAAGGGCTGGCGGCACGGGAATACTTTGCCTGCTGGCCCGCCATGCTGAAGCACGACTGGGGCTTTTCAGGCCGCAACCGTCGTCCGCCCAAGGATCCGGTGAATGCCCTGCTGAGCTTTGCCTATGCCCTGCTGCGGGTGCAGGTGACGGCGGCGGTGCATGTGGCAGGGCTGGATCCCTACGTGGGTTATCTCCATGAGGTTCACCACGGTCAACCCGCCCTGGTGCTCGATTTGATGGAAGAATTTCGTCCGCTGATTGCCGATAACCTGGTGCTGGCAGTACTCAACAACCGCGAGATTCAGCCCAAAGACTTTACCGAAAGCCTGGGAGCCTACAATCTCTCTGACGCTGGCCGTAAAGCTTTTCTCCAAGCCTTTGAACGCAAAATGACCGATGAATTCAAGCATCCGGTCTTTGACTACCGCTGTTCTTACCGTCGTGCGATCGAACTTCAGGCTCGTCTGCTTAGTCGTCATTTACAAGAAGATATTCCTTATAAACCTCTGATGTTGCGGTGAGGGGTGTTGGTTATTGGTTATTGGTTATTGGTTATTAGTTAGGGGGGGTGTGGGGTATGGGTAGGGGGTTTAAGGAGTTGGAGGTTTATCAATTGTCGGAGCAGTTGGCTGACGCAATTTGGGAGATTGTTTTGACCTGGGATTTTTTCGCTAAAGACACTGTAGGCAAACAATTGGTCAGAGCTGCCGACAGCATTGGAGCCAATATTGCCGAGGGCACTGGCCGAGGCAGCTACCAAGATAATGCCCGTTTTATAACCATTGCCCGTGGCTCCCTCACCGAAACCCAGCACTGGCTCCGCCGTGCCCATAACCGCCAACTTCTCACCACCGACCAAGTCGCCACCCTCAAACCCCTTATCGATACCCTAGCCCCCAAACTCAATGCTTATCGCAATGCCATTCTTAATGCGAGGCGTTAATTGTTATTCGTTGTTTGTTATTCGTTGTTTGTTATTCGTTATTCGTTATTCGTTTCTAGTAACCAACAACCAATAACCAATAACCAATAACCAATAACCAACAACCAACAACCAACAACCAATAACCAACAACCAATAACCAACAACCATGACAAAACTCCTCTATCTAATCATTTACGATCTCCCTGACGACAAGGCCGCTAACAAACGCCGCAACCGTCTCCACAAGCTACTGTCGGGCTATGGTCAGTGGACTCAGTACAGCGTGTTTGAGTGTTTTTTGACGGCGACTCAGTTTGCGCGGCTACAGGTGCAGCTAGAACGCCTGATTAAGCCAGAGACAGACTCGGTACGACTTTATGTTTTGGATGCTGGGGCGGTGAAGCGAACGCTGACCTACGGCTCTGAGAAGCCCCGCCAAACTGAGGCGATCATCCTATGATGGAGGGGTGGCAATTTTCTGGCAAACCTCAGCAAGCCCAATTTCCCTGGGGGGTTCGCCAAAACCTTGGAACCTTGAAAATTCAATACTTTTTGATGATCCACCTAGGGGTAGGAGGTATCCTAGAGGGGCGAGAGGCAACCGTTCTTAGGAGGTTCGCCAAAACAAGGGCCAAAACCCTTGCCAGACAAGGCTTCCAGGGCGCGGCCCTCGCCAACCACCCAATCTCGGCAACGAGACTGAAACAGGGCTGGTTTGATCCATCCTGAGGATGGATCACTCTCGCCAACCACCCAATCTCGGCAACGAGACTGAAACGTTTCGGTCTTTGGCGAGCGCCTGCGCCTGGAAAAACTCGCCAACCACCCAATCTCGGCAACGAGACTGAAACATATCTCTGCTGAAATCTCTAGGCTTAATCGACATACTCGCCAACCACCCAATCTCGGCAACGAGACTGAAACAGGGCTGGGTCTAGGGCTTCATCAATGGCTCGTTCTGCTCGCCAACCACCCAATCTCGGCAACGAGACTGAAACCGGTCTCCGTTCTCCTGATCAATAATCTCCGTCCCGCTCGCCAACCACCCAATCTCGGCAACGAGACTGAAACAACGGCCTATGGCGACATACGAACAACAACTGAAGCTCGCCAACCACCCAATCTCGGCAACGAGACTGAAACGCGCTGGCACGGCGGGGGGATCGACGCCGCCGTCGACTCGCCAACCACCCAATCTCGGCAACGAGACTGAAACACCCACGAAGGCAAATCTAGCTACGCCCCTAGCCTAACTCGCCAACCACCCAATCTCGGCAACGAGACTGAAACAGTTGTTTGGCCTCCAGCCCTTCGATCCGCTCTTTCTCGCCAACCACCCAATCTCGGCAACGAGACTGAAACTAGTCTGGGGCGCGGTCCAGTAGTTCGTCGTTGCTGACTCGCCAACCACCCAATCTCGGCAACGAGACTGAAACAAAAACACCTTGACCCGAAACTGGGTCTTAGGAACGCTCGCCAACCACCCAATCTCGGCAACGAGACTGAAACATCAAAATTCTGATCACCTTTCCCAAAAAACACCCCCTCGCCAACCACCCAATCTCGGCAACGAGACTGAAACATATGCTGATCATGCCAAAGCTGTTGAGCCATCCAACTCGCCAACCACCCAATCTCGGCAACGAGACTGAAACATCGCTGCGCCGCGCCACTGCCGCCGAAAGCCCTCTCGCCAACCACCCAATCTCGGCAACGAGACTGAAACCAGCTTGTTTTATCGGGGCCAAATCTGCTTTTCTACTCGCCAACCACCCAATCTCGGCAACGAGACTGAAACGAGGATTTATGGGAGCTGCTGAGATGCCAAAAAGAAGCTCGCCAACCACCCAATCTCGGCAACGAGACTGAAACGAGCCGTCGATCCATCACATCGACCTGGCCCATCCCCTCGCCAACCACCCAATCTCGGCAACGAGACTGAAACGAGACCTCCCCGATTGAGGCGCAGGCGCAGATCGACTCGCCAACCACCCAATCTCGGCAACGAGACTGAAACACTTCGTAGTTGAGGCAGAATCGGGCACCGCCAGGGCATCCCCTCGCCAACCACCCAATCTCGGCAACGAGACTGAAACCTTTAGCATCCAGCGCCGCTTGTAGGTCGGTCTGGTCTCGCCAACCACCCAATCTCGGCAACGAGACTGAAACCCAACCTCTTTGTCTGGGATGATCCGAGCCATCAAGTCTCGCCAACCACCCAATCTCGGCAACGAGACTGAAACCGTCAAAACTTGTGAGCTTCTTCGCTAACTCATCACTCGCCAACCACCCAATCTCGGCAACGAGACTGAAACTAGGCTCTGAAACTACCGCTGGGGACGGCGTTGGGGGCTCGCCAACCACCCAATCTCGGCAACGAGACTGAAACTAAACTTCCCATGGGTCGTTGCTGTTGCTAGCAGGCTCGCCAACCACCCAATCTCGGCAACGAGACTGAAACAGGTAAAGCTCATCGTCAGGCGTGGCCACATCAGGGGCTCGCCAACCACCCAATCTCGGCAACGAGACTGAAACATATCGGGTAACCATTGCCGATCAAAGTCGCTGTTAACTCGCCAACCACCCAATCTCGGCAACGAGACTGAAACTGACCGATGGCTCTTGAAGACCTTTACGGAAAGATTCTGGCTCGCCAACCACCCAATCTCGGCAACGAGACTGAAACCGCTCCCTGCCACCGTCTAGGAACTTTGAGAACGGCTCGCCAACCACCCAATCTCGGCAACGAGACTGAAACTTTGCCCACGGGGGTCGGCGATCCAAACTTGTCGGCCTCGCCAACCACCCAATCTCGGCAACGAGACTGAAACAGGGATGGCCCTCCCCGTCTCGATCTAAGTACGGGCTCGCCAACCACCCAATCTCGGCAACGAGACTGAAACCCCCGAATCAACGGCTCGGCGAAATCGTTAAATCCACTCGCCAACCACCCAATCTCGGCAACGAGACTGAAACAGCTCCTAGCAGCGTGATTGCCTGTTTCGAGCCTACTCGCCAACCACCCAATCTCGGCAACGAGACTGAAACGTGCCGTTCTTGCTGAACAGGTTTGCGAATAGGGCTCGCCAACCACCCAATCTCGGCAACGAGACTGAAACTTGTTGAATTGAACTTTGATTCGCTGAATGGGCGGAGCTCGCCAACCACCCAATCTCGGCAACGAGACTGAAACGACATTCTTTGTCTAGAGCGGCATTGATTCTTTTTGCTCGCCAACCACCCAATCTCGGCAACGAGACTGAAACAAAACAAACGTACAAAGGAGGACGTATGTTAAAATCCAGCTCGCCAACCACCCAATCTCGGCAACGAGACTGAAACGAGGAATTGCACCTCCGGCAGTAGTCGCCACTGCCCCTCGCCAACCACCCAATCTCGGCAACGAGACTGAAACCCCTCGGTGCTTCGAATTCCCCTGGGGGTATACGTTCTCGCCAACCACCCAATCTCGGCAACGAGACTGAAACTCCTCGCGGACGTTGGCCCAGTAGTGGGCGGAGTCCTCGCCAACCACCCAATCTCGGCAACGAGACTGAAACACTGCCCTCAGATACTAGTCCCACAATTCGGGTTTCTCGCCAACCACCCAATCTCGGCAACGAGACTGAAACCCATCCATCAGTTGCAGATAATCAATAAACACCATCTCGCCAACCACCCAATCTCGGCAACGAGACTGAAACGCTCTCGCATCCCCGCTACCCCTGCCATTACCCGCAACTCGCCAACCACCCAATCTCGGCAACGAGACTGAAACTTGCTGGGCTATTTCTAACACCATCTGCCACATTATCTCGCCAACCACCCAATCTCGGCAACGAGACTGAAACTGGACTCATCAACACCGTGCCAATGTGCCAATCCGAACTCGCCAACCACCCAATCTCGGCAACGAGACTGAAACCCTGCCCTCGCTCGCATGGCCCAACAAGAGTTACCTCGCCAACCACCCAATCTCGGCAACGAGACTGAAACAAAGAGGCGCGGGAATATCACCGCAATGAGAAACACCACTCGCCAACCACCCAATCTCGGCAACGAGACTGAAACGGGGCACGGCATTTCCTTCGGATGGCGATGGAGAAGCTCGCCAACCACCCAATCTCGGCAACGAGACTGAAACGACTGGCTACGCAGCACCTATGACGCCAACAAGGTCTCGCCAACCACCCAATCTCGGCAACGAGACTGAAACGGGACGGGCGGGGATGGTGGCGCTGCTGGCACCCACCTCGCCAACCACCCAATCTCGGCAACGAGACTGAAACCTTACTCCGGTAAGGTTGGCGCGGTCATATCCGCATACTCGCCAACCACCCAATCTCGGCAACGAGACTGAAACGGCGCTTCTCCCCTGGCGGCGGCGTAGGCTTTGGCTCGCCAACCACCCAATCTCGGCAACGAGACTGAAACTGTTTCCTCCATCGCCTTCTTGATGGCCCCAGACCAGGCTCGCCAACCACCCAATCTCGGCAACGAGACTGAAACCGGAAATCGTCGTTGTAGCGGTACAACCGTTTCACCCTCGCCAACCACCCAATCTCGGCAACGAGACTGAAACTGGGAGAATGGGAATCACCGGATACGGAAAAAAGATCTCGCCAACCACCCAATCTCGGCAACGAGACGGTCTGCCTTTTGTCTTCAGTCCTCTACCTGCTAGCCCTAGGTTAAAGACTGCACAGCAGGGAGACCGGAGGCAAAATGTTTTGCCGTATAGTTTAAGGTCTGATTAAAGGCGGGCTTGGCCTTAGCATAGTGGTGTGTGCGGCCTTGTCTAGGGCCGTTAGATTGGCCGTCTCTCAACCCGTTGAGCGTTCCTATGTCTCCAGTTCATCTTCAAGCGCAGTTAGACCGTTACTACCAGCAGGTGAAGCGGGTGATTCTGTCACGGCAGCACCCCGTTAGTGGTCTGATGCCTGCCAGCACGGCGGTGAACAGCCACGGCAACTACACGGATGCCTGGGTGCGGGATAACGTCTACAGCATTTTGGCGGTGTGGGGCTTGGCCCTGGCCTACCGGCAACTGGACGACGACCAGGGGCGCACCGTGGAGCTAGAGCAGAGCGTCGTTAAGCTGATGCGGGGGCTGCTGGTGGCCAAACTGCGGCAGGCCCACAAGGTCGAGCGGTTTAAGGAACGACAGCACCCCCTGGAAGCACTCCATGCCAAGTACGATACCGCCACCGGAAATCCTGTGGTGGGGGATGACGAGTGGGGCCATTTGCAGATTGACGCCACCTCGGTCTTTTTGTTGATGTTGGCCCAGATGACGGCCTCCGGGTTGCAGATCGTCTACACCCTAGACGAAGTGAACTTTGTGCAAAACCTGGTCTACTACATTGGCCGCGCCTACCGCACCCCCGACTACGGCATTTGGGAGCGGGGCAACAAAATCAACCACGGTAAGCCAGAACTCAACGTTAGCTCCGTGGGGATGGCCAAGGCGGCACTAGAGGCCATGCGCGGCATTAACCTATTTGGGATGCGGGGGGGGCAGGCGTCGATTATCCATGTGCTGACCGACGAGATCGCCCGTGCCCGGATTACCCTAGAATCGCTGCTGCCGAGGGAATCCGGTTCCAAGGAAGTAGATGCCGCCCTGCTGAGCGTGATTGGCTTTCCGGCCTTTGCGGTGGAGGATGCGGATTTGGTTCGCAAAACTCGCCAAAAGATCGTCGATAAGCTGCAAGGCAACTACGGCTGCAAGCGCTTTTTGCGGGACGGCCACCAAACCGTGATCGAAGACACCACCCGCCTCCACTACGAACCGGAGGAACTGCGCCAGTTTGAGCATATTGAGTGCGAGTGGCCGCTGTTTTTTACCTACCTCTGGCTAGATAGCCTGTTTGCGGGGGATCAGGCCCAGATTTGCTTCTACCAAGAACGGCTGGCGGCCTTGGAAATCCAGCGCGACGGGGTGGGACTGCTGCCGGAACTTTATTATGTGCCGGAAGATAAGCTGGAACTGGAGCGGGAAAAACCCGGTAGCCAAATCCGCGAACCCAACGACAACTTGCCTTTGGTATGGGCACAAAGTCTCTATATTTTGGGCCAACTGGTGCGGGATGGGCTGCTGAAACCGGGGGATCTCGACCCCCTGGGACGGCATTTGAAGGTGGGCGAACAGCGCTATCCCCTGGTGCAGATTGCCCTGGTGGCAGAGGATAAGGCCCTCCAGGCGGAACTGAGCAACTGCGGTCTGCCTACCCAAACCCTGGAGGAAGTCGATCCTGTCCAGGTGTTCCCGGCCTCGGAACTATCCGCTATCTATGCCGAAATTGGCAAAAACGAGACCCTGGGCATTAGCGGGCGTCCGGTGCGGCGGCTGCGGAGTTTAACCACCTCCCGCCTGTTTCGCATCCAGGGCCAGCCAGCGGTGTTTCTGCCCTCGTTTTTAGACCAGCAGCGGTTTTACCTGACCTTGGACTACCACTTTTTGGTGGCCCAAATTCGCAGCGAACTGGCCTATATTTACGACCACTGGCGCGAACCAGGCCGCCCCACGGTGACGCTGCTCCTCACCCACGCCATGTTCCAACTGGGGCACAAGCCCATCCACCAATCGCCCCTACTGGCCCTGATGCAGGAACTCAGCACCGGACGCTGTAACCATGTGCCCGTGCGGGTTGGCCCTTTGCACCAGTTGATCATGACCGCCAGCCAGGAGCGGGTAGACAACGTCAACAACTACCAGTTGGGCAGCCATTCCGTGGGCTACAACCCTCTATGGACAGGCTACCTAGGCTTCGAGCCGGGACGGGATGGCCCGCTTTCGCTGCTGGAGGAATTTGATCTGGAGCAGGAAACCGACCTGGAGCGCATCCTCAGCCACCTGCGAGAGTCGAGCAATGTCTATGAACAAATTGAACTGCTCAGCACCCTCAAACACCTGAAGGGGCTGGGGTTTGATACGGGGTTGGGTGGCCCTAATCGCGCCGTAACGGTGGAAAACCTGCTAGACGAAATCTACGCCAAGGCCAGCCAGCTCGAACAGTGGGACATTCTACGGCGGGCGGCGGGCCTGCTGGAAAAGGCCGACATCACCCTCTCGGATGCCGTGACCGAACTGCTGGTGCGCCAAAAGCAAATCTCCGTGGGCAAAGCCTACAGCGAAGCCTCTCTGATCACCGATCCCATGGCCCATGGGGAAATTGTCGAAAAAATCCGCACCTTCTGCGGCGACGATGTGCGCGACCACGTCCTCACCCAGGAGGTGTTGATCGATCTCAGTTTGTTGATCAAAGCCGAACCGACCCTCTTTGACGGCCTGTTGACCCTGCGGGTGGGCTACCTGCTGCTGCTGCTAACTAGCGAACTGGCCCGCGAGGATAACCTCCCCCAGGACGAAGCCTACGGCCAGTTGTTGGCCCTCAGCCCCCATGAGCTAAAAAAACGCCTGCGTCAAGTCCTGGCCGGGTTCAGCGGCCTCAACCAGTCCATCTTCCAGCGGGAATCGCTGCACGTTAAACCCCATAGCGCCATCAACTGGCAGGTCATCCCCGACCAACTGGAGGAAATTCCTGCAACCGAAGCCCCCACCCCCCAAGACTGGTGGCGAATGCGCGTCATCGACGGCGAAATTGCCCGCATTCCCCCAGAATTTTACCGCCAGGTGTGGGAGGTGCTGCGCCATTCCAAGGGCATCGTCATCGGCAACAAGCTAGATCGCAAAAATCGACTGGATAGCGACCGCATCCTCTCGGAAATGACTCCGGGCGAGCAAAACTTCGAGCGGCGCATCATCCACCTGCTCAGCAAAATCCAGGCTCCAGAATATCGCCACGTCAACCTCGAAGCCCTGCGGGAAATGGGGCAAATTTTCAAAGTAAACCCCGACCTGTACTTCGAGGACTATATTTACCTAGACGTGCTAATCGGCCACGCCGTCCGCCTCGGCTGGCTGGATCAACAGCCCGAACGTCTGGAGACCTACGAATCCGACAAAGCCCAGGCATGGCATTCCTTCTACCAACTGCCCCCGGCCCAGTGCGCCACCTACATCGCCATGGCCCTCCAGTTCCTCACCGTCCTCGGCGAAGCAGAACCAGAACCCGTCGCCTAGACCAAGGGGTAGGGCGAGGGCGTTTGGCCTACCGCTGCCCGTTGTCATACCCCTTTGGCAAGAGATGTTGCGGAGGGATATGTTTTAAACCACTGATAATATAGAGTAAAGTATATCTAATCCAACAAACCCATAGACTTAAACGATGGTCGATCTGCTGAGCTATAGCTGCATCACCCTGGGGGTGGTGTTTTGGTTTTGGGGCACCTGGCCGCTGCTGGGGTCGAGGTCGGTGCTCTTTAAGCTGCACGGGCTTTCCGTAGCCGACACCCTTGGTTCCATGGCCATTGTGGCGGGGCTGCTGCTCAAAATTCCCAGCGAATGGCCGCTGCTGGTGTTGGGACTGATCACCCTGGCGCTGTGGAATACGGTGCTGGGCTACGTGCTGGCCTACTGTTCCATTCCGGAGACTAGCGATGATCGATAGCTATGTCTACGCCATTGTGGCCCTGCTGCCCCTCTCGGCCCTGATGCTGATGATTCAAACCAATCCCTACCAGGCCTTGGTGATTCGCGGCATTTTAGGGGCCGTCGCGGCCTTGGTCTATGCGGTGTTGGGCGGTGCCGATGTGGCCCTCACGGAAGCGCTGGTGGGCACCATGCTGGCGGTCACGCTCTTTGCCGTGGCGGTGCGATCTTCCTTGGTCATGCGCCTGGGTGTCCTCGAAGCGGACATGGCCGAGGCCAAAGTCCCCCTCCATGGCTCGGTTCCGGCTTTGCGTACGGTGCTGAAACAGCATTATCTGCGCCTGGAAATGGTGCCCTATGCCCATGCCGATAGCCTCAGCCAAGCCCTCACCAGCAAGGACGTGCACGGTATCTACCAGGCTCCATCGGGGCCGAGGGCCACGGCCGCAGAATCGTCTCAGACGGCGGATGGCCTCACCCTGCGCGTCCCTCGCCTCTACGAAATCCTCAGCGCCGAGTTACCCTCCGGCTCGGTTCCGGTTCACCTGCTATCTCCCGGCGAGTTGCCCCCCGCGACCGCCCCATCCGTCCCTCCTACCCTCACGGAGACCCCCTATCCATGAAGTGGATTTATCTCGCGGCTGGCGTGCTGATGTTCCTTAAAATTTTGGTGCTGCCCGATCCTTCCACCGTTGCGGCAGAGGAGGGGATTGTTTCCGCCATTGTGGCGGATAGCGGGGTGCCCAATGCCGTATCGGGCATTATTTTCCGCAACCGCCTCTACGACACCATTTTTGAAGTGGTCGTGTTCACCATCGCCATCATGGGGGCCAAATACCTCCTGGCAGACGAAGTGCCCAACGCCCCCTTCTATCGCTTCACCGACGAGCCTTCCATTGTGCTAGCCCGCCTGGGGGCCACCATCGCCGCCCTGGTCAGCATCGAACTGGCGATTCGGGGGCACCTCAGCCCTGGGGGTGGGTTTGCGGCGGGGGTGGCTGGGGGCACCGCCATTGGCCTCGTTGCCATTACCGCCCCCTCGGCGGAATGGATGCAGACCCTCTACGAACGTTGGCAGGCGTCCGTCTGGGAAAAGGTATCGGTGCTCATCTTCATTGTGCTGGCGGTGATCACCCTCATCGGGCTAGAACTGCCCCAGGGCGAAGTGGGCACCCTGCTGAGCGGCGGCATGATTCCCCTGCTGAACATTCTGGTCGCCCTCAAAGTAGCCCTGGGTTCCTGGGCCGCTATCTTAATCTTCATTCGCTATCGGGGGCTGCTATGAGTGAGGTCGATGAGTGAGGTGGCTGGAGTCCTCGCGGCATGGGGTTTCGCCGTAGTGCCCCAACGCTATGGCCTGCTTGGGTTATGGGGTTTTCACCCAGGATTGTATGAAGAGTCCGGGGGGAAGCGGTCGTTTTGGGAGGTTTGCGGTTAAATAAGTAGGGGGCGCTCTATCGACATTTGTATCGATATGTGTCGTTTGTTGTCGCAGATATTTTCCTCAAATTTTTCAAACTTTAGGACGTGAGCATGAAGCGTTTTTGGATGACTTGGCCCTCCCAGGCCCGCCAGCAACCCCTTCGGCGACCCTCCCTAAGGCCCGTGCGCTTCAAACGCCTGAAGTCGATTCCCTTACCCTCGTTGTATCCAGGCACCTGGCGACAAAACACCACCACCCAGCGGCTACAGATGGCGGGGGGGATGGCCCTGGTTGGGCTGGTGTTAACTCAATTGCCCGTTGCCCCCACCTCCCTGTGGCGAACTCCGGTAGAACCCATGGCGGTGCAGTCTTCCCTGTGGGAGAGTACGGGGTTGGTGCGGCAGTCGGTGGTGGATCTCTACCGGGCGCGGCGGCTGTTTATGCAGGCGGCCCCGCCTTCGGACTCCACACCCTCGGCCCAGGCCCCAGGGCAATCCGGTGCTGAGGCTTCTCTAACGGCCAGCACGGCTTCAACCGCCACCGCCGTCAGTGCGCCCCCCTCGGCTTCCGCGTCCGCCAGCGTAGCCCCTGGGGCAAATCGATCTCTGCCCCAGCCGCCAACGCCCCCTAGCCCCGCCGCCAACGCCGCCTTCGACCCCGCCAAAACCATCGACACCAATTTGGAAATGCGGGTAGCGGTGGCCAAGGGCGTGAGTTCCCTAGAGGTGGCCACCTCCAACGATGGTTATCTGATGGATCTCAACGGCCAGGGATTTTGTAACCTCCCGGCCCAAAAGAGTATGGTGCTGCGTCCCCAGGGGGGTGGCCTAGGCTATGGCGGTTGCCAGCTTACCAACACCGCTTGGCTAGAGCCAGGGGAAGGTGGTTATGTCTATGTGGGGGATAAGTGGTTCAAGGGCCGAGTGCTGCTGATGGGCAATGGTTCCACCCTCACCGCCGTCAACTTTGTGCTGATGCACGACTATCTCAGCAGTGTGGTGGGCAGCGAAATGTATGTGACTTGGCCCCTCGAAGCCCTCAAGGCCCAGGCCGTAGCGGCGCGTTCCTACGCCCTGGTGCACCACGTCCGCCATGCTAACCGTCCCTACGACCTGGATAACACCCAGCGTTACCAGGCCTACCTCGGTATTGCCAAGGAAACCAACACCACCCAGGCCGCTGTGGCCGCCACCACGGGGGAATTCATCAGCTACAACGGCGGCATTGTCGAGTCCCTCTATGCCGCCTCCGATGCCATTGTACAAGCGGCCCATGGCGGCAAAGGCATGAGCCAAACTGGAGCCATGGAACTGGCCCGCCAGGGCTATGGCTACACCGAAATCCTCGGCAACTACTACCCAAACACCAGCCTCTCTCGCCTTGTGGTGCAATGAGGCCAGCGGTACCCTCGGACTCAACGAGATTCTCGGAGTCACTAAGGCTCTCGGAGTCACTAAGGCTCTCGGACTCCATGAGGCTCTCGGAGCGGAGAGAGTCAAGGATAGAACTAATCTCCGCCAATGCTGATGGGGGTGCCGACGATTTCGGTGCCCGTGAGGTTGGCATTGATCCAGGAGGATCCGGCCACCTCGGCAAAGTAGATCTGGGCATCCGTGAGGTTGGCCTCATCTAAGATGGCATTGTTGAGCAAGGCGTTAGTTAAAAAGGCCTGACTAAGGTTGGCCCCCTCTAGGTTAGCCCCCGACAAATCCGCCCCCTCTAGGTTGGCCTCCGTGAGGTTAGCCCCCTCTAGGTTGGCTCCCGACAAATCCGCCCCGATCAGGTGAGCCTGGGTGAGGTCGGCCCCCGACAAATCGCAGCCAGCACAGAGGTTGGTGGTGAGAAGCTGCTGCACCTGGGCAGGGTTTTCGGCCTGGGTGGGCAACGCAACGATCAATGGCAGCACCAGGGCGGTTCCCAGCGCAAGGGCAAGTTTCATGGCATTCCTCCAGGGTGGGGTGCAGCGCCTCCTGGCAAGGTCAGGCTACCTGAGGATAGGATGCAAACGGGGCAATAACGGGTTTCCCTGGGCTGAGTCTTGCCTAGGCCGAGTTTTGCCTAGATCTGCATAAGCGAGATCTAAATCAATCTGAAGCGCTATACCATGATCGTCGCATATTCCCAAGGTCGCTGTCAGGATAAGGGCAACCACCGTAAAGAAACGAAAGAAACGCGCCCATTAAAATACCCAAGCGCCCTAGAAACGCCTGGGTATGCTCAGGGTGTATGGGGTCAAATTATGGCCTGACGCCCCTAAACCAATCGCCTGAACTGCAACACCCATCGACATGGGGGGCGTAGGGGTTCATGCTGCGGTAGGGGATTGGGCTTAGCTGTTGGGTTGAGCGTTTACAGCGGTGGCCCCATCCACACCCATGGCCACTTGTTTGGCACGCTCCAGCACACTCTCAGCATCGGGGTTGTACTTGAGGACGACGGTGGAACCCGTTTGGGCCACCCACAGGCCAACGCTATCGGAAATGTTGGCGTCGTCTAGGGCTTTGGCGACCCGCTTGGCGAGGCCGCTTTCGTCAAACTGGCCATCTAGACCCACCTTTTCGGGGGGGATTCCGGCGCTGGAGGCGGCAGCAGCCACGTTAACGGGGCCAGCGCTAGCGGCTTTGTCTTCTTCTTTTTTGCCGAAGAGTTTACCTAAGAAACCCATGATTGTCTCCTTTGGGGGCAAATTGAATAAAAGGGGGCTGATTTACATCAACTTCCGGCTTAACTTAGCCTCAGCCGGGTCGGTAGTCAAGACTGCTTGATACATTACCCACAAAAAAGAAGAAACCTACATATTCCGAATCCCGGCACTGACTGACTGACAAAAGATTTTGCGTCGGGCGCGAAAACCACGCCCCTACAGCATGGGTTTTATGTAGGGGCGTGGTCTCTTGACCCTTTGGCGGATCTGGGTTTTCTCAAGTTTTGTCCGTCACCCAGATTTCGGCATCCCCAATCCCCAATCCCCAATCCCCAATCTTTACGACCGATTGCCCTGCTGATAGGCCCAATACAGCGCTTCTAGGAAGGTGTCCGTGGTCATCTCCGTCGGCAGCGTTTCTAAACCAATCTGATCCCGATAACGGCGGGCCATTTGGTCGCTGACCTGGTGTTTGGCCTTGGGGCTAAGGGTGGCGCGTCGTTGCAGAAAGTCGCGGATGGTAGCGAGGTCGTCGGGGCTGAGTTTGGCCATATCCGCCAGGGCCAAGAGATCCTGTCCAATCGCTTGGGATCGTTCTGGAATCGTGATTTTACCGCCGCTGTTAGGATCAACCTGTACCACCAAGGTACCCGCCAGCCAGTCGCCAAGGCGCTTTTCCTGGGGGGTGAGTAGAATGCAGAAAAAGCCCAGAAACAGAATGTCATCCACCGGGCGCAGGAGGGAACGCAGGGTGGCCTGCATGATCCGTTCCGGTTGGCCATCGTCGCGGATGACGCGGATTTTGGTGTAGCGTTTGCCCGGACTTTGGCCAAACCACAGGGTTTCAAACAGCACAAAATAGCCGATGTAAAGGGCAAACAGCAGCACCAGAAAGATGGCGGTAATCCAAAGCTGGATGGTTTCCGTGGCGGTGGATAGCACCGACTCTAGGGCGAAAACCTGAA
Source organism: Spirulina sp. (assembly GCA_044070495.1). Taxonomy (GTDB): domain Bacteria; phylum Cyanobacteriota; class Cyanobacteriia; order Phormidesmidales; family Phormidesmidaceae; genus Nodosilinea. The sequence goes on from JBIPSI010000001.1 coordinate 161,147, forward strand.
TCAGCAAAAAGCTGTAGAGCAACGACAGGGCCAAAATGCCCATGCCCAAACAGAGATAATCCACCACCAGCGCCACGGCTCGGCTGCCAATGCCCGCCAGCACAAACTCCAGTTCAATGCTTTCGGGGGTGCGAATAGTAATAGTTCTAAATAGGCTCATGGTCTCAGTAGGCTCATGGGTGGCGCATGGATACCGTTGCCTTCTAAAATCCGTAGGCCCAGCGGGCGCGATAGCCGCGAGTATCGATGTGGGTGAAGGCGGAGGAACTGGCCAAGCCCCCCCGGTTGCCCCACCAGTCATCCAAGCGCTTGTAGACATCGTGGGGATGGATACCGGAGACATTGAAATCTACCGCATCGCCTAGGATGTGGCGAGAACGACTGGCCCCACCCACGGCGGCATTGATGGCCCTAGGTCGGTACCAAGAATTAATCGTGACGGAGCGCCCCCCATAAATTTGCCGAATTTCCTCTAGGGCTTGGGCGATGCGCACAATGCCGTAGACCACCTGGGCGCTTTCGGGGATGCGGGTGCCGTTGTGGGTGGCTTCCCCCCAGGTAAAGTTGCCGGGGCCGCCGCTGGCGGTTTTCCAGAGAATAGGATAATTGGTGTAGTAGATGGCGCTAAAGCCCGGAAACCGCATTGCCTTACCAGGGGATTTGGGGGAGGCGGCGGGTTTTGCCGGACGTTGATCTCTCGGTTGATTGTTGGGTTCGTTACCGTTGATTTCCACATCGGGAACGTAGGCGTACCAGGTATTGCGCCGCTGTGGCCCCAGCCCGGTTCCTTCCAGGGCCACTTTGATGTGGTTTCGCTCGACGCTGCCGTAGGAATTCAGCCAAAAGACCGTGTTTTTCTTGGTAAAAAATTTGTCATCCGCCGTCAGTTCCGCCGAAAGTTGGGGCTGGGCCTTTAGCAGCGTATCGCTGACAATGCGAAGCTCTTGGCGGGCACCGGAAACCTTCACATCGGGCTGATAGACGTACCAGGTATTACGGTTTTCTGGCCCTAGGTTGGCTCCGGCCAGGGTAATTTTGAAATGGTTCCCTAGGGCTGGCAAATAGCCGAGCAGAGCATACTGAGTGCCTGTTTTTACAAATACTTTTTGGTGGTCGGCCAGTTGGCTAGAGAGGGTGGGCGCTTGCTTAAAGAGCGTATCGCTTACCACCGTGAGCTGCACCGAGGTTTGGATTTCCACATGGGGTTCATAGACCAACCAGGTCACCGTTTGTTGATCGTCTAAGGTCGGGTTGGCGAGAATTATCTGCCAATGGTCGCCCAAATCCACGTAGTACTGAATATCGAGGGTTTTTCCCTCCGGCACCAACACCTTTTCTGCCTCCGGCAGTTGATCCGCCGCTGCAAGGCGCTTTTTGAAGTAGGTTGCTTGCTTTGTTCTTAGGTACATAACATTGCCCTGCGGATCCGGTGACATACTGCGGTCTGCTCACAGTTATGCCCAAATTCTAGGCAGAACTTAGGGATTAGGCCGATTTTTTCCAAACCTTTTCTATACCTTTAGAATCGGCCAGTCACGAAAGTTAATATTAGACCGATGGGCAACGGGCTAGGGTAACCCTTGGCCCCAGTTTACCGGGGTTGTCGCCCTTCTCTACTCTGGCAGGTCTGGCTATGGCAGAGGTTCCCCCAATCAAGCTGGCCATCGTCGGGCTGGGGCGATGGGGTGTGCACTTGTTACGAAACTTTTTGGCCCTGCCTGGGGCTGAAGTCGTCGCGGTGGTGGAGGCCAACCCAGATCGCCTTAGCCAAATGCAGGGGCAGTTTACCCTGCCAGCGGGCGGACAGTGGTATAGCGACTGGGCCTCTGCCTTGGCGTTGCCCGCCTTAGATGCGGTGGTGATTGCTACCCCCGCCAGCACCCACTACGACCTGATCCAGACTGCCCTGGATCGGGGGCTACATGTGCTGAGCGAAAAACCCCTCACCCTAGACTCCGCCAGTTCCGCCGCCCTCTGTCGCCTAGCCCAGGCTCAACAACGGCAGTTGATGGTAGATCACACCTACCTCTTCCATCCAGTGGTGCAGCGGGGGCAAGCGCTCTGCCAGCAGGGGATTTTAGGCGATTTGCGCTACGCTTACGCCGCCCGTACCAACCTTGGCCCCGTGCGCCCAGATGCCGATGCCCTGTGGGATCTGGCTATCCACGACCTATCAATTCTCAACCACTGGCTGGGTCAGGAACCTGTTCAGGTTAACGCCTGGGGATCGATCTGGCTTCAGCCCCAGCCTCGGCCCCACTTCCCAAACGGGCTGCGGGATGTGGGTTGGGTGCGCCTCACCTATGCCAGCGGCCTAGAGGCGACGGTGCAGGTCAGTTGGCTGAACCCCGACAAACAGCGACGGCTGGGCTTGGTGGGCAGTCAGGGCACCTTGGTGTTTGACGAAATGCAGTCGGCTCAGCCCCTCACCCTTTACCCCGGCCATCTGGAATCCCAAGGGTCGGCCTTTGTGCCCGTCGTCAGCCCGCCCCAGGCCATCGCCTATGCCCCCGCCGAACCCCTGGCCCAGGTCTGTCAGCATTTCCTAGACTGTGTGCGCCATCAGCGGCCCTCGCCCCTGTCCTCCGGTGAGATGGCGACCCGTTTGGTACAGGTGATGGAAGCCATCACCCAATCCGCCGAGCAGGCCACAGCGGTCGCCCTACCCTGGGCCTAGCCTTTTCTGCCCAGCGGTAGAGGGCAGATTCCCCTGGTGGAGGGAGGGCTTTAGAGGCTGGCTTCCCCTAGCCTAGGGTTAGGGAGTTTTGCCATTACCACGGTCGATGAAGTGGCGGATTATCACCGCAACCCGCGAAGACTGACAGAGCCGTCCTGACGAAATAGCCTCGACACCATGTCAAGGAATACTTCCATCCGTAAATACACAATAAGTTTGTTTGGGTGGCCAGGGTGCATGGGCTATAGATAGGAAAGTCGGCGCGAGGGCGTGCCAGCGCTGTCGGTTCGCCCTAGGTTCGGTGGCTCGATTCTCCCTAGGCCGAAGCCGTGGTCGAGGTCTATCCCCATTCCCGAATTCCCAGCCATCGTCAGTCTATCCATCGCCGTTGATGCCTCTAACGTCTCTGTTCCTCACACCCTTAGATGACTATGAAAACCTCCTACCCTTTGCTCGTTACCCTAACTGTCCTGGGGCTCAGTAGTGCCGCCCTCCCTGCCTGGGCAGGCTCAACCCTAGAACCCCCGGTTGCAGTCTCCATGACCGATGTGGTGCAGTCTACCCCCCACAGTGCCGATCATCTCAACCATTTGGCCGGACGCATCCAGCGCCGCATGGCCGCTACCGACAACCCAGAGGCCATGTCCACCCTAGATTTTCAGCAGATTCCCCTGGTGGGCGATCTGTTGGATGAGGACGGTAACCTCAACCTGCCCCTGGGCCTGACGATTTACAACACCATGGGCGATACCTCCATTGGCTTTGGCTCCGAGTTTTAATACGCATCGTCTAGGCGGCTAGCGCGACATTCCTAAGGATCCAATCTTTTTTAGAGCAAACCCGCATCAGAAAAACTCGATGCCCAATCCAGAAGATAGGGTTGAGGCCGCCTTGGTTGACAGACAAAACTTGCTGGAACCCATATCTGTCAAAGGGGCAGGAGACCTGACCCCTATATGCAACCTGCTGTAGGGGGGCGGTTTTCGCGCCCGACGCAGAAGCTTCTGTCTGTCAGCCAGGAGGTCTCTTCACCCAGCCCGATATTGGGGGTAAGCCACCAGGAGTTTGGGTCAGGTTCCAAGTAGGAGGGGCGGATAATTTGATCGGTTTTCCTAAAAATCAAAATTGCCGCCTTTCCTAGGCCAAAGGCCGTTTCTGACGGTGGGCAAGGTTTATACTCTATACCCAGTGCCGCACGTTGGGGTAGGGATTTTTGGGCGTCGATCTTCGTAGTTACGTATACATAGATAATCTGCAACCCCAGCACGCCGCCTACATGGGCACCGTATCCCTGGGCTTTTTGCCGCTGCCGGGGGATGCCTCCCTGTGGATTGAAATTTCCCCCGGCATTGAGATCAACCGCATCCTCGACATTGGCCTCAAGGCGGCGGTGGTACGCCCCGGTACGCTGATTGTGGAACGCCTCTACGGGCTGCTAGAACTCCACGCCAACAAGCAGGGGGAAGTCCACGCCGCTGGCCAAGCCATGCTCGATGCCCTAGGGGTGAGCTATCGGGAACGCCTCAAGCCTCGGATTATCTCCAGCCAGGTGATCCGCAACCTTGACCCCCACCATGTGCAACTGATCAACCGCAACCGCCGAGGCAATATGATCGTCGCAGGCCAAACCCTCTACGTGTTTGAGGTGGAGCCTGCCGCCTATGCCTCCCTGGCCGCCAACGAAGCCGAAAAAGCCGCCCTGATCAACATTCTGCAAATTAGTTCCGTGGGTAGCTTTGGTCGCCTCTACCTAGGGGGCGAAGAGCGTGATATTTTAGCGGCCCAGCAAGCTGTCCTCGCCGCCATGGAATCGGTGGCGGGGCGCGACCATTCCGACTACCAGCGCCAAGAATAGTGGCCTACCTCCTATGACCGATCCCCGATTGCCCCAGTCCAACGATGGCGACTCCAGCAACGGATCGACGCCGCCGATGCCCAGATCCCACGCGGATCGACTGCCCCAGCCCCCCCCAGCACCCCAGGCCCCGATTACCGAAACCCTCAGCCCCGGCATGAAGCGAGACATTCGGCGGGCCTTTTTGATTTTGCTGGGCACAGGACTCGTGATCGGCCTCCTTACCGCCACGGGGATCGTCCTGGTGATGAATCATTTCAACCTGATCGGCGTACCGGAACAAACCGCCCCCTAACTCGCCCGTCGCTGACGAATTTGGGCCATAAAAAACTCCTCCAGGCTTGGTCGGGCCTGTTGCAGGGAAATAATCTCAGCCCCCATTTGGGAAAGCTGCTGCACAAAGGCGTAGGGATTGCCCGTCAGGTGGCCATGCCAGAGATCCCCCTGCACCGTCAGATGATCCAGCCAGGGATCGATCTGACTAAACTGCCCCCCTCGCCCCCGCACCTGATACTGATCGGCGGTACCCAGCAGATCGCTAAGGTTCCCCACACAGACCAAATCCCCCTGATCCAAAATGGCGATGCGGTCGCAAATTACCTCCACATCGGAGAGGATGTGACTGTTAAAAAAGATGGTTTTGCCCTCCCGTTTCAGGGCCAAGATAATTTCCCGCACCTGAAACCGCCCGGTGGGATCAAGGCCCGACATCGGCTCATCTAAAAAGACCAAGTCGGGGTCATTCACAAGGGCCTGGGCAATGCCAATGCGTTGCAGCATCCCCTTAGAATATTGCCGTAGCTGCTTCTTTTTGGCGGCCTCCTGGGGTAGCCCGACCAAGTCTAAAAGTTCCACAATGCGGCGCTGGCGGGCGGCGGCGGAAAGGCCAAACAGTCCGGCGGTGTATTGCAAAAATTCCCAACCCGTCAAAAAATCGTAGAAGTAGGGATTTTCAGGCAGATAGCCCAACCGCTGTTTCACGGTGTAATCCCCCAGAGGTTGCCCCAACAACTGGGCCTGCCCTGCGGTGGGTCGAATAATGCCCAGCAGGGTTTTCAGCAGCGTCGTTTTTCCGGCACCGTTGGGGCCAAGCAAGCCAAAGGTTTCCCCCTGGTAAATGGTGAGGGAACAATGCTGGAGCGAGGTAATCCGCTGATTTAGCCAAAACCCCGTGCGATAGGTTTTGCCTAGATCCTGGGTTTCAATCACCACGGGCTTCGGCTGAGAATTGGCCGCAGGAGGGGACACAACGTTGCTCATAAAATCGCCAGCCCAACAAGGACATCAACACCTGTCCTAGAATACACAGACAACCCCCTAGGGGTACCCCTGTGTGAGAAAAACGCCATGGATCGCTCAAAAATCGTCGCCATTGTCACCGGAGTCCTGTCCTTGCTGCTGGCCATAGGCTATCTGCTGTTGGTGCAGCTTCTAGACTTTCGGGGAGAGATGATCCCCGCGCCCATTTCCCTCCTTCCCTCACCCTCGGTAGCGGTAGGGAACCTAGCTCAGTCCATCGCTGTCGATCTGTTTAGGGGCGCTCCTGCCCTGACCCCATCGTGGCTTGAGGACGCAGCCTAAGGTGAAGAATTGACGACAAACCCCAGTGAATATTAGAAATTTCTATAATTGTGCGTCATTTCTTGGTCTGATGCTGGGATACCTATCGTGGCTTAGGCTGACAGCGGCTAGGGCAAGCAATCGACCTCAGCCGTGGAGCGACCTAGGGGTCAGAATCCAACCTGACTAACTTTCCCATAGTATTATTGCGATTAAAATCAAAAAGTTTATTCCTTAGCAAACCAGCAGGACACCATGGCTATGCAATCGTTAGAGACTGAAACCACCTTTGACTATCAGTCTGAGGGTTACAAGGACGCCTACAGCCGCATCAACGCAATTGTGATTGAGGGTGAGCAGGAGGCCTACGACAACTACTGCAAGCTGGCGGAACGTCTGCCCGACCATGGGGCGGAACTGCTGCGTTTGGCCAAAATGGAAAGCCGCCACATGAAAGGCTTCCAAGCCTGCGGCAGGAACCTCTCCGTTACCCCCGACATGGACTTTGCGCGGGAGTTCTTCGCCCAACTGCACCGCAACTTCCAGCAGGCCTGGGCCGAGGGCAAAATCGTCACCTGCCTGCTGATCCAGTCCCTGATCATCGAAACCTTCGCCATTTCGGCCTACAACATCTATATTCCTGTGGCCGACGACTTTGCCCGCAAAATCACCGAAGGCGTGGTGAAGGACGAATACATGCACCTCAACTTTGGCGAAGAGTGGCTAAAGGCCAACTTTGAAGCCTCCAAGGAAGAACTGGAGCAGGCCAACCGGGAAAACCTACCCCTGGTGTGGGCCATGCTAAACCAGGTAGCCGACGATGCGCGGGTGCTGGGCATGGAAAAAGACGCCCTGATTGAAGACTTCATGATCACCTACGGCGAAGCCCTAGCCAACATCGGCTTCTCCAGTCGGGAAGTGATGAAGCTCTCCGCCCAGGGGCTAGCCGCCGCTTAGACTACCGCTGAGAAGTGGGTCTCTGTACTTGGTGGCCCCATTGTGAAGATCCCCCCTAGCCCCCCTTAGTAAGGGGGGAACTGGATTAAACGTTCCCCCTTTCCACGGAGTAACCAGCGTCAAAGTCCCCCTTTTTAAGGGGGATTTAGGGGGATCTCCAAGGACGCTTCATAACCAAAGTCCCCCTTTTTAAGGGGGGTTCGGGGGGATCTTCAGGGGCTGCGGATCCATCTGAGTTCTGTGTACACGGTAGCTCCCTGGGGAGGGTCGCCGCCGAGTCGTCGTCAGGGGTTTTCCCCTGGTTCGTGTTCATTGGGTCGGTAGCGGTTTATTCTAGGTAAATTGTTCCCCTGCACCACTTCCCCGGCGCACCCTACGCAGTAACGTATTTGCAATGTTTGGCCTAATCGGACATCTCACTAGCCTCGACCATGCCCAAGCCGTCGCCCGTGATCTGGGATACCCAGAATACGCAGACCAGGGAATAGACTTTTGGTGTAGCGCACCGCCGCAAATTGTAGATACCATCAAAGTCACTAGCGCCACGGGGCAGCAGATTGAAGGGAAATACGTAGAGTCCTGCTTTCTGCCGGAGATGTTAGCCTCCCGGCGGATCAAAGCGGCCACTCGCAAAATTATCAACGCCATGGCCCACGCCCAAAAGCACGGTATCGACATCACGGCCCTGGGTGGGTTTTCCTCGATTATTTTTGAAAATTTCAACCTCAGCCAAATTCAGCAGGTACGCAACGTCACCCTAGAGTTTGAGCGCTTTACCACGGGCAACACCCACACCGCCTACATTATTTGCCAGCAGGTCAAAGCGGCCTCGGCCATGCTGGGCATTAACCTGTCGGATGCCACCGTGGCGGTCTGTGGAGCCACCGGAGACATTGGCAGTGCGGTGTGCCGCTGGCTGAATGCCCGCACCGACATTAAGGATTTACTGTTAGTGGCCCGCAACCAAGAGCGCCTGCAAAACCTCCAAGAGGAACTGGGACGCGGTATGCCGATGGCCATGGATGCGGCCCTGCCCAAGGCGGATATTGTGGTGTGGGTAGCCAGTCTGCCCAAGGGCGTCACCGTGGATCCCACCACCCTGAAACAGCCCTGCCTGATGATCGATGGCGGCTATCCCAAAAACCTGGATCAGCAGTTCAGCTTCGAGGGCGTCCACGTCCTCAAGGGTGGCATCGTCGAGCATTCCCTCGACATCGATTGGCGAATTATGAACATCGTCAACATGGATGTGCCTGCCCGCCAGCTCTTTGCCTGCTTTGCCGAGGCCATGCTGCTGGAGTTTGAGAAGTGGTACACCAATTTTTCCTGGGGCCGCAACCAAATCACCCTGGAAAAAATGGATTTGATCGGGCAGGCGTCGGTCAAGCACGGCTTCCGGCCTCTGCTGGATCTCAACCGCCAGCCCCTCACCGCCAAAGCCTCCTAGCGTGATGCCCCTAACGCCCCTTACCCGCCCGCAAGACCTGGGTTCAGTGGTGGCCACCATGGGGCAACTGGCCAGGGAAGCCAACCGCTACCCCGCCGGATCCCTGGATGGTCGATCTTTAGCGGATCGCGACCCGGATAAAATCGACCAGATGCTCCCCTTTTTTGACTGGGTGTATCACCACTACTTCCGGGTCAAAGCCGATGGCTGGGAGCACATCCCTGCCCAGGGGCCAGTGCTGATCGTGGGTTCCCACAATGGCGGACTAGCCGCGCCCGACACCCAAATGATGACCTACGACTGGCTGCGCCGCTTCGGTAGCCAGCGTCCGGCCTATGCCGTCATGGATCCCAGGGTGTGGCAAGTGTTTCCCATCCTGGGGCGCATGGGAGCCTGGATGGGCTGCCTACGGGCCGACTCCCCTGCCGCCGTCCGTGCCCTGCGGCGGCGGGCTTCGCTGCTGGTCTACCCCGGCGGAGCACGAGACGTATTTCGGCCCCACCACCTACGTAACCAGATTTGTTTTTTCGGCCAAAAGGGCTTCATCAAACTCGCCCTGCGCGAGGAAGTTCCCATTGTGCCCGCCATTTCCTACGGTGCCCACGACACCCTCTGGGTGCTGGAGGACTTCTACGACCTCGCCGATACCTGGCGACGGAAACAGGGCTGGGACTGGCCCCTGAATCTGGATCCCGGCACCCTGCCCCTCTACCTCGGCTGGCCCTGGGGTATTGCCTTTGGCCCCCTGCCCAATTTTCCTTGGCCCGTGCAGCTCCACACCCGCGTTTGCCCACCCATCACCTTCCCCCGCTACGGCCTCGCCGCCGCCCAAGATGATGCCTACGTAGACGCCTGCTACGAGCAAGTCCGTAAAACGATGCAGCAGTCCCTCGACCAACTCTTCGCCCTCTACGAACCCCCAATAACCAATAACCAACAACCAGCCCCCGTAGATCCAGAACTATGAGTAACCCTGTTCTCCCCGCCGCCGCCGCTAGCCTCACGGAATCGACCTCCATCGCCATGGCCACCGCCATTCAGTCCGTAGAGATTCAAACCTCCCTGGCCGCTGCCCCCATCCCCACCGCCTATGCCATGGCTGGCGGCGGAGATGAACCCATCCTGCTAATCCACGGCTTCGACAGTTCTCAACTGGAGTTTCGGCGGTTGTGGCCCTTACTAGCTCAGCATCGGCAAACCTGGGCCATAGACTTGCTGGGCTTTGGCTTTAGCGACCGCGCCCAATGTCCCCAATTGTCCCCAGCGGCAATTAAGCAGCACCTACATGCCTTCTGGCAGCAGCAAATCCAGCGGCCTATGGTGCTGGTGGGGGCCTCCATGGGCGGAGCCGCCGCCATTGACTTTGCCCTCACCTATCCGGAGGCCGTGGCGTCCCTAGTCCTCATCGACAGTGCTGGGTTTGCCGCTGGCCCCGCCATGGGAAACCTCATGGTGCCGCCCTTGGATAGCCTTGCGACGGGTTTTTTGCGGAGTGCCTGGGTGCGTCGCAGTATCAGCAAATCCGCTTATTTTGATAAATCCTTCGTTACCCCCGACGCCGAACTCTGCGCCGCCCTGCACCTAGATTGCCCCCGCTGGAAGGAAGCCCTGATCGCCTTCACCAAAAGCGGCGGCTACAACTTCCTCGACGACAAAATTGCCAATATTACCCAGCCCACCCTAGTGATCTGGGGCAAGCAGGATCGCATTCTGGGGACTCGCGACGCCGAACGCTTCCAGCAGACCATTTCCCAGAGCCACCTGATGTGGATTGATGACTGCGGCCATGTGCCCCACCTGGAAAAGCCCCAGGATACCGCCACCGCCATCCAAACCTTCCTAGCCCGCCTTTGCCCCACCAAGGCCTAGGGTTTACGCTTGGCTTACTCTGTTCGCCGACATCAGCGCCGCAGACCGCATCGAACCTTGAACTAGGGTTAGGGTAGCAGTGACCACAACGGTTTCCCAAAAACCGTATCGGAGGAAGACCCCCACGTTTCTCGCTCCAAAGCCATGACCATTCCCACAGATCGGACGGCGTTATACCAACTGCTTCTGGCTCTGCCGACCCCTCAGTTTGAAGCGCTGCTGTTTGACCTCAACCCGCCTAAGGGTAATATTTCGCCTCCCACCGCTCCCCGAGGGCAACGGGTGCCAGAATTGTTGGACTGGTTGGAAAGCCCCATTGGCCCCGGACTAGAGGCATTGAGAACCGCCGTAGAGCAGGTGGTCGTCGGTCACGAAAAAGGTAGCCGTGACAAGCTCCCGGATCCACTGATCCCACAGAATCAAGGGACACCCGATTCGTCACCACGGGATGACAACGCACAAGATAACGATCCCCTCCCTCTCCCCAAGCGTCTGTTTCCCCTGCGCTTCAGTAAGACACTGATGATTTTGGCCCTGGTCAGTGGCTTTGGGGCGGCCTCCTTGGTGTCGGTCGTGCGCTTTTGGGGAGCCTTTGAACGGCTGGAACTGATGGCCTACGACCATGTGCTAACGGTAAGACCAGCGGAGCCCGTCAGTGATCGCATTATCGTCCTAGAAGCGAACCGAGCGGTGGTAGACGCTGAGCAAGCCAAAGAACCCAAAAATCTGGCAGAGACCCTATCCGATGCCACCCTCACCGCTGCCATTCAAAAACTCCAGGACTATGGCACCAGCGTGATTGGCTTGGACTGGTATCTGCCCGCTGATCTCAGCCAGTGGTCGGCATCGGTTTTACCAGTCTTTCAGGCCTCTGATCCCGCAGGTCAACGCTCGGCTATCTATGGCCTATGCCTCCAGCCCTACCAGGGGCGCACGGGGGAAGAAAATGCGGTACCCGCTCCCCATCCCCAGGCCATCCCCCCGGAGCGTGTGGGGTTTAGCAACTTTGCGACCGATGGCGATACCGTTCTGCGCCGACACCTGGTCAGCAATGGCCTAGGCGACACGGTTACCGCACCGCCCTGCCCCTCTACCCAAGCCTTTAGCACCCTCATTGCCCTACGGTACTTGGACGTCAACCATCCCGACCTTGGCCCCTTCCTTCCGCCAGACCTGTCAACCCCTTCAACCTTGCGCCGCCAATCCACCCTCGGCCCCACAACCCTGGAGGGGCCGTACACCTATATTTATGGCGGCTACCAAAACCTAGACCCTGCGGCCTTGGAAATCATGATCAACTACCGAGAACCGCCAGGGAATAATCTACGCGCCGCCTTTACCCATAAATCCCTCTACGACTTGCTAGAGAATCGGCTAGACCCCGCTGCCTTTCAAGGAAAAGTGGTGCTGCTAGGGCTAACGGACGATACCCGCATTAGCGACCGATTTTTAACCCCCTACGGTGACGAACTCGGCGTCACCCTGCAAGCCCACATGGTTGACCACCTGATCAGCTTGGCCCTGGGGGAACGACGGCAAATTTGGGTATGGACGAGGGGCGGCGAGTTTGCCTGGATTTTGCTGTGGGGTGTGATGGGCGGATGGCTGGGCGTTGTCGGGCGCAAACGACCTTGGTGGCTTACCGGATCGCTCGTGGCTGGGGTGTTGGGCATTTATCTAGCCAGTCGTTTGACGATGGGAGTCCTAGCCCTTTGGTTGCCCATGGTGCCGCCCATGGTGGCCTTCGTGCTGGCCCAAGGCACTGTGGTTTATACTGAGGCCACATTGCAAAGGAATCGCTCCGAATAGCCTGGAGCCTACATAGGTCAAGCCAGGTCAAGCTAGGCTCCGTTCGATACAGGCCGAGGTGGGTATTAGCGATGGCAAACAAGTGGCTAGGACTCCTCATTGTGGCTGTCGGGTGGAGCTTTGTGGATTCCCCTAGCTGGGCCAATTCCCCAGCCTCAGATCCCGTCGCTGATACCATCCTCTATGCCCAGGGCAACCAGTCCGAGGGTTTTTGGGTACGAACCTGGCAACGGTTGCGGGGTCGCCCTGCCCCCAGCCAAAGAAGCGGTTCCACAGGGCGCGGTGGGGCCAACCACGACCGCTGCCTCTACACCACCGAAGAACTGCTGGCCCTAGTGCCCACCGCTGCCGATACAGGGCTGCCCTACCTAGAACCCATCCTCACGGGCTATCCCACCTGGTGGTTTTACGTGCCCTACGCTGGCAACGGTCGCCTCCAGGCCGAATTTGTGTTGATCGATGCCGACGAAACCATTCTTTACGAACAGGCCATCACCGTGCCCCCAACCCCCGGAGTGATGCCTGTCTCCTGGCCCGAAACGGAGCCGCCCCTCTCCCCAGGGGAAGCCTACCGCTGGGTATTTTCTATCCGCTGCAACCCCGCCAACCGCTCCGGCGATGCCACCGTCAACGGCTGGATCCAACGCGCCACCACCGAAGAGTCTGCCGCCCTCGCCACTCAGCTTGCCACCGCCCCCAACCCCTACCAAGTTCTCGCGGACTCCTTTTACTGGTTCGATCTTCTAGCTGCTCTCAACACCCTCAAAACCAGCGATCCCCAGCAGTTCTCGCCCCTGTGGGATGGGTTACTGTGCCAGGTCTATGCCCAGTCCGACCGCCTCGTTATCCCCACCGAAACCTGCCCCGATCTCTCCAGTCTGCCAGAACAAAACTAATTCCCGTCCTTGGCTAACCTTGTCCCCTCTGCCCATCTCCAGCCATGCCCCAGCCCCCAGAAAATCTCCAACACCGCCAACTCCAGCGATGGCTCAAGCCCTTTGGTATGGTCTCGCTCTTGGCCAGCAGCTACCTACTCACCCAGGCGGCCCAAGCCTTCGAGCCATTCCCACGGAGGGAGATGCAATCCCACCTGCAAACGGGATTGGTCCAACTCCGCCAAACCCGCGTTCAACCCCTTGCATTGATCTCAGAAAGCCACCCCAATCCAGTCCTTTCTGAGGGCCTGGAAGGGCGAAATCTAGCCAAAGATATGGCTTTGTTAAGCCAGAACCCGCCAGATTCCCCAGCGGTTGAAGACCCTGAAGCTACTGAGCCGCCTTCCGAGCCTCAAGTATTGGTCGCTGAGGTAGTTGTAGAATCCCTAAGCGGTGAACTTCCTGCTGAGCTTAGAGATCTAATCTATGAGACTGTGCAGACCAGGGCAGGAAACACCACATCCCGCAGCCAACTTCAGCTAGACATTAACAATATTTTTACAACGGGCTTTTTTTCTGATGTCGATGCCCGCCCAGAAGATACAGATCTGGGTGTACGAGTTACGTTCATCGTACGGCCTAACCCCGTTCTCACCGATGTTCAGATCGTGGGAAATCAGGTGCTACCTTTAGCCATCGTTAATCAAATTTTTGCGAGTCAAAAGAATCGAATAATTAACCTACTTGATTTTCAAGATGGCATTGAATCTATTAATCAGTGGTATCAAGATAATGGTTATATCTTAGCTAAGATCATTGAGAATCCAAGGGTCTCCGACCAAGGAGTAGTTACTGTAGAAGTCACCGAAGGCGTGATTGAAGCCATTGAAGTACGGTTTGTGGATGAGAACGGAAATACTACTAATGAGCAAGGCCAACCTATTCAAGGCAAAACTCAAGAGTATGTGATTTTGCGGGAGTTTCAAAGTCGTCCAGGTCATGTGTTTCAAGAATCTCGCATTGAGAGCGACTTTCAGAGGGTAAGAAATCTAGGGTTCTTAGGTAGAGTCACTCCTGGATTAGAGCCTAGTGAAGTTGACCCTCGCCAGATCAGGGTTATTATTAATATTAATGAGATTAAAAATAATTCGTTTTCAGCAGGGGCGGGAAGAAATTTTTCTGGCAATATTTTTCTTTCCGGCGGTTACAGCAACAAAAATCTTCTAGGACGAGGGCAAACACTAGCTTTCGAGACAGAGGTTGGCATTTCCGAAACAAAGCTTACTGCATCATTGAACAGTCCTGGCACTCTGGATAAATCACTTGCTACGCCTTCGGAATTAAATGGCGCAGTTAATGCTGTTAACATAGCCGTTAGTCGGATGAGAGAGCAACCTCTAGATAAGGAAAGACGCTTAGAGGCCATCGATAAAATGAAAAAGCTACACCGTCTTTCTCAAGCTACGAATAATAAATCTTTAGAGATATTAGTTCTGAACAATTTAACCAACTTGTATTTGCGTGATAATGTTATTGACTTTCTTAAGACCTCTGACGAGGCGCTAGAGCTAATTAACAGGATTGAGAGTCCGGCTTTGGAAACGTACTTTTTACTTCGTCAAGTCAAAGCCTATAGAGCCTTAAGTAAGCCTCAACGAGCATTGGATAACTATACTCAAGCACTGGAAAAGATCAACAAACTTCAAAAGAATGTTAATCTATCCAACTGGCTCGGCGAAGATATGTTTGACGCCTTGTCGGACGAATGGCATCTTAGAAGTCAAGAAGATTCGTTCTCTGACAAGGACATTGCTCAAGCGCTCAATCTAGTTAAATTGGGTATTTTATTGGACACAACTTTTACTTATAGTGTTCTCGGGGATTACCAAGCTGGGCTCTATATGGCCAGCTCGAATGAGTTTTCAAATACAACAAATTCATTGTTAGATTACATTAACAATTTTTTGAATAGCAATCTAATAAAATTGACATCAGTTGTCGGATCAAATGAGCCTAATAACGAAAAAGATGGCGATTTGGTTGAAGCATTCTTTTTCAATTTTTGGTTAGTCGAAGCCAAGAAAACTTATCAGGTTTTTCTCAGTAATATACCAGAAATTTACAAGAGAAAAACCCTCTCTATTCTCTTCTCTGATCTTGATGAGCTTGAATCAAGAGCTATTCAGGAGGCTCGAATTAAAGACATGAGTATCTCTCCCAGGAAACAAATAAACCTGCTTTTGTACCGCTCAATGGAATTCCTGTCTAGTCCTGATTATCTTAGTAGCGACGGATTCTTGAGTGGATTTGGTGCAGATTTTATGGGGCCTGTTTTGCTTGAGATCCAACCGCTTATCCCAGAGGCATTTGATCTTGAAACTCAGATGTGGAATGCAGAAAAACTAGAGGCTATCATCAATATTTCAAAAGACTCTCTAATTCAGCATTTTTCTGAATCGGGAGACCAGCAAACAATTACGCTAGTCAATCAGTTCAGCGGTCTGATTGATTTTTTTGTACAAAGCTTTGTATCCGGGTCTCGTTTTGAGAAGGATAGCCCTGAGTATTATCAGTACAGGGTAGAACTTGCTCAGACTGCTTTAAGGGACTGGCAGGGCCAAAATAGTATCAGTCGGGAGTTTGATTGGACTAAAGGATTTATTCTGAAATCTCAGGGTGATGCTCACTATCGGCTTGGCGACTATGAAACAGCGGCTTCTGTTTATGAAAGTGCTATTCCATTCTTGATCAAGGCCGAAGAGTTTTATAAAGGAGGATTTAGAAACTCAAATCCTAAAATCCAGAGCTTCATAGGAGCAGTCAAACATAATGAAAGCTTGTCATGGGCGAATCAACTCATTTTTCAAATACTTTTTTCTCAACGTCTCTCGACTTCCTTAAGCGCGGCTGATGCCCATCTAGAACTGAAAAAATCAAGTACGGCAAAAGCCCGATATCTTGACGCCTTGGAGCTTAGTGAGAGAGTCATAGCAGAAGAATTTGTCTACAAACAGACTGAACTGTCAGAAATTTACTACGGCCTAGCACGGGCTGAGGCAATGTTAGGCAATGCTAAAGAGGCAGAAGAGGCAATAGAACAATCAATTGCTATTAGTGAATCATCCTTTCCCAATGAGTCGGTCTCTGGCGGCACTGGGGTTCTAGATTTGGGATTTACCTACGGCTATGGTCTGCCCTATCGAGGATCAATTTCGGCCAGCTTTAAACTTGAGACAGAAAATCCCTGGTTAGCGGCAAGTACGAATCAAGATTTTTTAGTAGAGCGACGTTGTGCGACGGTAACACAGTATTTTGAATGTCGGCAAAAATATTTTGACTTTTACATTAGCTGGCTATTGCAACAGCACCAGGCCAACCCCACGATGGGGTTTGATGTAAGGGCCTTTGAGGCCAGTGAGCAGGCCAAATCCTTCAGTTTTCGGCGACCCGATAGCGAGGTTTCGGCTCAGGATCGGTTTGCTCCGACTCGTACTTTGGCGGAGATTCAGGCGGCAATTGGGGACAACGAAACGCTGGTGCTGGAATATTTTCTGGGTCAGGAAGTCAGCTATTTGTGGATGCTAGGCCAGGATGGGGCGCTGCAAGTTTACACCCTACCCCCTCGCGCCGAGATTGAAGCCCAGGCCCAGGTGTTCTACGACCTGTTGACCTCGCCGACCGGGCGGGTGCGGCCCCAAACGACGGCCCAGGCGGGGGCGGCCCTCAGTAACATGATTCTTGGCCCCGTGGCCGACCAACTGGGCACCCAGCGCTTGGTGATCGTGGCCGATGGATTGTTGCAGTATCTTCCCTTCGCCGCCCTGCCCAACCCCAACCCCGACAACCTGCCGACGGTCTCAGCCCAGCAAGGGGAATATGGCCCTGCGCTGAATCCCCTGCTGCTGGATCACGAGGTGGTGCATCTGCCCTCGGCCTCTACCTTGGTGGCGCTGCGGCGCAATGCCCCCTCGCGGCCCCAGCCTACCCAGGAACTCGCCTTTTTCGCCAATCCTGTTTTCAATCACAAAGACGAACGGGTGCGGCAGGTAAAGCTGTTCCCTTGGTCACGGCCCTTTAGTCAGGCGGAACTAGACAACATCGAAGCCCTCTACAGCGCCATTCCCGCCACCGAGGAAGAGTTAGACCGCATCCTAGCCGCTAACCTACTGCCAGAAGGCAAGGTGAAAACCTTCTTTGGCTACGAGGCCAACCTTGAGGCGGCGCTAGATTCCCAGTTGGGGCAGTATCGCATCGTGCACTTTGCCTCCCACGGCATTTTCAATAGCAATGCCCCAGAGCGTTCCGGCGTGGTGCTGTCGGGCCTCAGCGAGGCTGGGGTGGTGCAGGCGGGTCTATTGTCGCCCACCTACGCCTTTAACGACATGAACCTTTCTGCTACGGAACTGGTCGTCCTCAGCGGTTGCCGCACGGGGCTAAGCCAGGGCCACATTGGCCGCGAGGGCATGACCGGGCTCACCAATGGCCTGTTTGATGCCGGGGCCGAGCGCGTGGTGGCCAGCCTGTGGAGCGTGCGAGATGACGCTACCCGTGAGCTGATGAATCGGTTCTATGGGTTAATGCTAGACCCAGAAAACCCGCTACCGCCCGCCCAGGCCCTCACCGAGGCCCAGCGCTCGATGTGGAACGAACCCCGCTGGCAAACCCCCTACAACTGGGCCGCGTTTACGCTCCAGGGCGTTTGGGAGTAGCAAAGTCGCTAGGTGGTGTACTCAGCGTTGATTTTCACGTAGTCGTAGCTGAGGTCGCAGCCCCAGGCTTGGCCAAAGCCGGGGCCATCGCCGATGGAAACCTGGATGGCGACGGTGTCGGTTTTGAGGTATTCCCCTTGGCTAGATTGGGTGAGGTAGGCGCTAGCGGCTTGGCGATCAAAGGGAAGGGGCTGGCCGTGTTCCATCAGCAGGAATTCGCCCAGTTGCACCCGTAGGTCGTCTTGGTCGAAGGTGACCCCAGCCCGTCCGGCGGCGGCGGCGATGCGGCCCCAGTTGGGGTCGTGGCCAAAGATGGCGGATTTGACCAGGGAGGATCCGGCGATGGTGCGGGCCACTTGGTTGGCGGCGGCTTGGTTGACGGCCCCGGAGACGGTTACTTCGATTAGGCAGGTGGCCCCTTCGCCATCGCGGGCAATGGATTTGGCCAGGTATTGGCAGACGGCGGTGAGCATGGCCTCAAGCTGCTCCGCCTCTGGGCCTTCGTCGGTGATGGCGGGGGTGCGGGATTCGCCGTTGGCTAGGGCGATCAGGGAATCGTTGGTGCTGGTGTCGCCGTCTACGGTGATTTGGTTAAAGCTGCGGTCGGCGGCGCGGCGCAGCATGTCTTGCCACAGGGTAGGCGACACGGTGGCATCGCAGGTGACGAAGGAGAGCATGGTGGCCATGTTGGGGTGAATCATCCCCGACCCCTTGGCAATGCCGCCAATGCGTACCGGGCGGTCGTGGAGGAGGGTTTCCATGGCGATGGTTTTGGGCACCAGGTCGGTGGTGATAATGGCGGACGCTGCCGCATCGGAACCCGTGGGGGAGAGGGCCTGCACCAGGTTAGGAATGCCCGCCTTGAGTTGATCCATCTTGATCCGCTGGCCAATCACCCCGGTGGAGGCAATCAGCACCGCATCGGCAGGAATATTCAAGGCGACAGCGAGGGTTTCGGCGCTATCTACGGTGTCTACCCAGCCCTGGTTTCCGGTGCAGGCATTGGCCTGTCCGGCGTTGACCAAAATGGCGCGGCTGCTGGAACGGGCCTCTAGGCGCTGGCGGCAATAGTCTACACAGGCGGCGCGGACATGGCTGGTGGTGAACACCCCCGCCGCAATGGCGTCACATTCAGAGTAAATCAGGGCCAAATCTGGCGCACCGGAGGGCTTCAGCCCCGCCGTAATCCCCGCCGCCTGGAAGCCCTTAGGAGCCGTGACGCCGCCCTCAACAATCTGCCACTCCGCCATTGCCGTTGTTCCTTGTGGATGGTGTTTTGCAGGGGATTATACCAAGCCCCCCGTCCTGGGGATGCTTACCCAAGACCCATTTCCTATTCCCGGCTCATTCCCACTCGGCGGCGTATTGCAGCAATAGGGGCGGCAGCTTGAGGTCGGCGGGGGTACGATGGCGGGCCTCAAACACGCCTACAATGTCCTTGGGGCCGGGGTTACCCTTGGCCTGTCCGGTCACACCGCTAGCAATCACCACGGCGCAGCAGCCCCCGCTTTTCTGCTGCCACTGATCCCACCGTTCCAACTGGCGCTGATCG
The DNA here is from genome assembly GCA_044070495.1 of Spirulina sp. Lineage (GTDB taxonomy): Bacteria > Cyanobacteriota > Cyanobacteriia > Phormidesmidales > Phormidesmidaceae > Nodosilinea. The sequence goes on from JBIPSI010000001.1 coordinate 180,457, forward strand.
GGGCCGGGGTCACTTTCGTACTCGGCAAACAGGTGCAGTTCGCTATCTCCGGTTTGCAGGAGTCCTAGTTCAAAATGGACGCCGTTAAAGGGATCGCTGCCAGGGTTAAAACACACAGCCTGAACGCCCTGGGCTGATTGCAGGTCTTTGATCAGAGCCTTGGCCTTGGGGCGGGAGGTCTGAATGATCACCACGGGCAGGGTGGCTTGCTTGGGCAGAGGGCCATCGGGATGATCGGCGTAGGCCACCATAGGATCCAGTTTGGCAAACTCCAGCCAGGATCGTTTGATTTGGGTAAGCAAAATAAGCGCCCCCTCCGGCACATAGTCGTCGCGCAGGACGGGGAAGGTGAGAACGTCATCGCTGTCGTCGTCGTCACCAATCGCTTGCTCGGTTTGTTCCAGCAGCTCTTCAGTAACTTCCGGCAGGGTTTTGACCGTTACCTTGAGGGCCGGAGCGCTGCTTTTTTCTGGATTGGGAATGCGATAGCTGCCCTTTAGATCGGGGTAGGGGGGCTTTTCTAGGCGCGACCGATGCTTGGACAGGAACCGCTGGAGCGCCTCCATGGCCACGAGAAAAATGGCTCCCTCTTCGTCGGCCAGTTGGCTTCGCAGTCCTTCCAGGGGGTGAATACTGCCAAAGATTGGATCCACCGCATCGGGGGCGGCGTTGGCCCAGCCTAAGGCCGCAAAGGGGCCGCTGGGAACCGGATCCTCCAACAGTTCAAAGTTTACAAACAGGCAGTCCTGCTCTAAAAAGGCCTCCTGCATTTGTTTGGGCGATTGTTGTCCCATCAGCACCCGTTCCCGAAACTGTTTCAGGGAGTCTAGGGTGCGGTACATCAACAGACCATACTCCACCCCGCCCATGCCCAGCACCGAAACATAGAGGGTCTCAATATCCCAAGCGTTTAGCTCGATAGCGATCACCTGCTGCTCGTTGAGGCTGTGCCAGGGGCCAAGTTCCCAGACTTCCATGGCCTTGTCGATCATGGCGTCGCCGTAGCGTTCGGGCAATTCCGCTTCCTCCAGGCCGCTAGCCTGCTGGAGGGCGTTGAACAACTCGTCAATCAGCGGCAGTTCCGGGGCGTAATCTACTTCAATATCCAGCCCTTGAATCGCTCCACGCAGGTAAAACTGAATCTCCCGATCACTCACCACAATCTTTTTAGGGCGGGCCGGAGGCAGGGAACTTTGGGGCGATTCGATAGCCTGGATCAGGGTGCGAACAATCGGCTCGTAGCCGCTGCTAGAGGGCACCATGGTAATGCCGCGTACCGTGCCGTGGCCGCTGTCTACCCAAAGAATACAGTCGCTATGTTCACTACTCCCATTGCGATTCCAGGTGTTCGCATCTTCCTCCACCAGTCCACTCATCGGTCGCCGAGCCCCCTCCCATACGCTAGCAATCCGGGGCAGCTGCTTGAGGCGATCAATGGTAATACGGTTCAATCGAGTCATGGACTAGGGTGCTCAGAATGAGAGAACTGGAGATGATAACCCAGGCAAAGCCCTCGGTGGCTGGGTTGAATATAGGCAAAAGGCAACGGTCGGCATAAAGGGGTTTAATGGTCAGGCCGAGGAAAGACCGCCCATAGCCCCACGATTTCCCAAAGCCTCACAGTAAACTATAGAAAGTTCCAAGGGAAACAGCGAAGGTCAGCCCTCAAAAGTGTTAGATTTCAAAACATTTTATCCACGGCTCTAGCGGACATTAACCGCTAGAATAGTTAACCGCTAAGTTATAGCGGCCACGCTTTGCCAAGTTTGCGTCCCCAGTTCTTAGTCGAAAGGTTGTCATGGCACAGGTCACCGAACAAACTCGAGGCATTCTGCTCTCCGAAACGGCCCTAGCGCACGTCAAAGCTCTCCAGCAGCAGCAGGGGGGAAAAGCCCTTTGTCTGCGGGTGGGGGTACGCCAAGGCGGTTGCTCCGGCATGTCCTACACCATGGACTTTGAAGACGCCAGCAACATCAACGAACACGACGAAGTCTACGACTACGACGGGTTTCAGGTTGTTTGCGACAAAAAGAGCCTGCTCTATCTCTATGGGATGATGCTCGACTATAGCGACGCCCTGATTGGCGGTGGCTTTCAGTTCACCAACCCCAACGCCAGCCAAACCTGTGGCTGCGGCAAATCCTTTGGGGCCTAACATCCACACACCATGACCCAAACCGTTGAATCCCTGTTTGATACCGCCATTGAGCGCTATAAGGCGGGGGAAGAACCCGCTGATCTAATTCCCGTTTTCAAAGATATCTGTGACCGTGCTCCCAAGAGTGCTGCGGCCTGGGCCTGTTTGTCCTGGCTGTATCTGCTGACGGACAAGCCCAACTCTGCTGTTAAGGCCGCCCAAAAGTCCGTCAAACTCAGCCCCCAGGATCCCCAGGGCCGAGTGAACCTAGCAGTGGCCATGCTGGATGCGGGCAAACCCGGTGTGCGCCAGCATGTGGAAATTGCCAGCCAGGTGATGACCGTGGCGGAAGACCTCCGCACCGAAGTGATGCAAAACATTGAGGACGGCCTCACCCGCAAGCCCGACTGGGCCAGTCTAGAACGAGTCAAAGCTTGGCTTTCCTAGGGCGGCATCGCCAGGGATAGGAAAGCCTACCTCAGCGAAGTACCATTCGTTAACCCTTCTGTCCTGTCCGGCACCATGGGTTGTGGGCAGGAGGGCTTTTTGATGGGGCTAGTCCATCCAGTCTGCGCCCTAGGCCAGGGGAGACTTAGATGGGATACCGGGCAGACGGGGGAATTTATCGGGGGTGCGGCTGACTTTGTCGATCACCACGTTGTGGCGCACGCCGTGGGTCATGGGGGTGGTCATGGGACGAACTTCCCGTAACTTTCCCCCCAGACGCGGCAAAATAGCCACCAAACTCTCCTCTTCCTGGGCCGACCACTGGCCTCGATAGAGAATGGCCTGTCCGCCCAGGTTCAGTAGGGGCAGGGCATATTCCGCGCAGGTGTTGACTGGCCCCACCGCCCGCAGCAGCGCCAGGTCAAAAGCCTCCCGGTAGATCGGCTGATGCCCCACCTGTTCAGCCCGTTCGGCCAAAAATTTCACGTTGTCTAAGCCCAGGTCGGCACTAGCCTGCTGAAGGGCGGCAATCTTTTTGCGGGTCGCATCCATCAGGGTCACCGTCCAGCTAGGGCAGGCCATGGCCAGGGGCAAACCCGGAAACCCGCCCCCCGTGCCAATATCCACCACCGACTGGGGTTGCTCGGCTAGGGCGCTATCCACCAGCCAAGGGGCCACCCCCTGAAGGGAATCCCACAGGTGCTTTTCCCAAAAGTCCTCCGGGCTGGTAATGCGGGTGAGGTTGAGGGTTTGGTTCAGCGCCACAATGGCCTGGTACAGTGCCTCAAAGCGGGTCTGGAGATCCGCCGTGGGCTGCCAGTTGAGGGTGGTTTGCCACAGTTCCGTGGGGTTGGGGAGGGCAGGGGGTGTCGTCATCACCAGTCGGCCTCTGAGGGGGTGGATTGAGGGGTGGCCTGACGCTCTAGGGTAAGTTGTCCCTGGTTCAGTCGCCAGCAGCAATCTGCTAGGTGGGCCAGTTCATCGGCATCGTGGGACACCACCAGTAGCGTCCAGTTCTGCTTGAGCTGTTGCAGAAGGCCGATGATTTGCTGCCGCATCGACCAATCTAGCCCCGCCGTGGGTTCATCCAGCAGCAGCAGGTAGGGCTTACGAATGAGCTGTACCGCTAGGGCCAACCGCCGCTGCTGGCCACCGCTGAGGGAGTGGGGCAGGGCGGTGAGGGCCAACTGATCAAGCCCCACCGCCTTCAGGGCTTGGTTAATCTGGGGCCGATCCAGTTCGGGGTGGCCCAGGCGCAGTTCCTCTAGAATGGTGTGGCCGCAAAAGTGTCGCTCTGGAAACTGGAATACTAAGCCTGCAATCTGGCGCAAGGCTTCCGGCTCCAGGGTTTGGTCGCGCCACTGAATCTGCCCTGAGCTGGGCCGAGCAAAGCCCGCCATCAGCTCCAATAATGTACTTTTTCCCGACCCGCTAGGGCCATAGATCACCCCCAACTGCTGGGGAGCCAAGTCTAAGGACACCTGGTTTAGGATAGCCGCTGGGGTGGCCGGAGGATGGTAGGTCAGTTGGTCAAGGTGCAACATGGGTGAAACAGGAGGATTCCCTGGGGCATGTTCAGTGTGCCCCAAATTGACTTCAAGGCAGCGACAAGAAGAGCAGTAGGACAGTGTAGCATCTGTAACAGTGGCTCGACCCATTTCTGGGTGGGGGGAATCACAATAAAAGCGAGTATCAATGACAATCCATCCTCCTTTTTGATCCTCTACGCCGTTGCGGGTTGAGGACGGCCTAGGTGGATGAACTTGAGGGTTATCTACCGCCCGTTTCCCTGGCCCCGTTATCGTCAGTTCGATAGGCTCCGGTCGTAACTTTCTTTAATGTAGTGAGTAATTCTATGGTGGTTCAATCATCCCAACGGTCTGCAACGGTCCTACGATTCCGCCGCCCTCGGTGGCAAACCTGGTTAGCCACCACCCTCACGACCGCCATGGTTGGTTTAACGGCCCTGCCAGCCCTAGCGGGGGATCCCTTCCGCCCCAGCAATCCCCACGCCATTGGCGAGGCCACCGAGGCCACCTTCGAGGCTCTGTTCTACGAAGGGGACTACACCGAGGCGCAGCGTTTGGTCAATCAGGCCATCGCCGCTGAGCCAAACGAGCCCATGAACTACGCCATTGCCGCCGCCCTCGACTATCTCAATCAAGACCTCAGTTCGCTGCTGGAAAAAGCCCAGCAGACCCAGTCCGTTGCCGCCACCCTGAAGGAAACCGATCCCCTGCGCGGCCACCTCTATACCGCCGTGGGCATTTTCCTAGAGGGTGCCCACGTTATCCAAAGCCGGGGGTTAGCTCGCGGCACCCCTACGGTACTGCGCATGTTGCAGCAGGTGTTTGCCGAACTAGATGCTGCCGAGGCCATCAGCCCCAACGATCCTGAACTGAGCCTGCTGAAGGGCTTTATGGATTTGCTGTTGGCGGTAAACTTGCCCTTCGCTAACCCCGATCAGGCCATTAGCCGCCTGCAACAGGGCCACCCCGACTACCTCTCCCAGCGGGGCATTGCCATTGGTCTGCGCGACCTCAAACGCTACGACGAAGCCCTAGTGGCCGTCAACAACGCCCTAGTGGCCGCTCCCAATAACCCCGACCTGATGTATCTCAAAGCTCAGATTCTCTTCCTCAAGCAGGACTATCAAGGGAGCCTGCCCTACTACGCCAGCGCCCTCACCTATGCCGATCAACTGCCCACATCTACCGTGCAGCGGATCCGGTTTGAGGAATGCCAAGCCCAGGGGCAAGACTCCTCTATCTGCGGCACCTACCTCCAGGCTGGTCAAAATTAGCCGGGGATTGTCTCGTTGGCCTTCTCCCCAACGCATCGGTCTAAGCAGTAGGGGTATGTCACAATGAACTGTCCCCTACTGCTTTTGGAGAGGAACCTGCCCCAATGCACGTTGAATTTCGCGAGTGCGACTTTTTTAATATTTGGATTTGGCTTCAGTTCGAGACCGTGCCCTCTAGCCTAGAGCAGCAATATATCGACGAAGTGTTTTCCTCCTGGTTTTTCCTCGGCAAACTGGGCGGGTTCAACGCCGAAAACCTTCAGGTGCAAGATACTGGCCTAGACATCAGCTATCTACCCTACGACGAAAGCCAATTGGGCAACAGCCTGCTGTCCGTCATGCACAACATGGGCGAGGTGGAGTACCAAGGGCTGTGGGCACGGTGCTGGTTTGACCTGGGCACCAGCGATGCCTTGGCCCTCGATGTGCTGATCAACGCCTTCGAGCAATTCAGCCGCGAGTACGTCACCATCAAAACCTGCTACATCGGTGGCGAAAACCCCGACTGGCCCATCCCCCGCAACCGTCGTCCCGAATTTGTGGATGACAACGATAACTAAGCACCCACTCATCGCCTTCACCACCACCGGGCCAAAACCGCTGAGAACTTTGCGGTATGGTAAAACTATGCCCTGGCTGAACCTAGCGGAGAATCCCCATGTCCTGGAATAGTTCCCCCTCCATTCCCGACCGTCTGTTTGCGGCCCTGCCCTACATTTTGGCCATCACCGCCGGGCTACCCTACGGGGTGTTTGTGGTGCAAGAAGTTCCGGCCATTCAGTTCTTGCTGTTGCCCTTTGCCCCGCTGATTCAGATTTACACAGGTCTTGAGCGCACCATTCCCTTCTTCGGGCTGATTGTTTTCTTCGCCCTCATTTTGCTGGTAGTGCGTAACGAAAACATCAGCCGCTTCATCCGCTTCAACACCATGCAGGCCATTCTGCTGAGCTTCATCCTGGCGGTGTGCGGCTTAATTCTGGATTTATTGCGGCCCGTGCTGGGCGGTGGGCTGCTGGTACAAACCTTTGCAAGTGCTTTGTTCCTAGGGATGTTGGTCTCCGTTGGCTACTCCCTGGTGCAAACCTTCCGGGGTGAGTACGCCGACATTCCCACCATTTCCCAAGCCGTCCACATGCAGGTGCGCTAGGCCCGGACAACCACGGATTCTTGGGGTGTGCCTTGGCAAAAATGACCCTGTAGATCCAAGACCCATCGGTTAAGCAAGGCTAGGATTACCGATCCGTCCTAGGCTCTGGCGGCGACGACATTTTCTAACGCGCCAATGCCTTCAATTTCCACCCGCACCCGGTCGCCAATGGCGAGGGGGCCAACTCCCGCCGGAGTGCCCGTTAGCACCACATCACCGGGAAGCAGGGTCATAATGTGGCTGATGTAGGTGATCAACTGGCCAGGGTTGAAAATCATCATGTCGATGGACGCGGACTGCACCGGATTGGGGTCGTCGTTGAGAAAGGTTTGAATGACGGCGGCGGGGCTAATTTCCCGCACAATCCAAGGCCCCAAGGGACAGAAGGAGTCGAACCCTTTGGCCCTCGTCCACTGGCCATCTTTTTTTTGCAGGTCGCGGGCGGTGACATCGTTGGCGATGGTATAGCCCCAGATTTTGCTCTGGGCTTCCTCTAGGGGCACTTGGGCGCAGCGTTCACCAATAATAATAGCCAGTTCTCCCTCGTAATCCACCTGCTGAGACTGGGGCGGATAGTAAATCGACGATCCCGACGAGATCACCGTGGTAGAAGGCTTCAGGAAAATCAGAGGTTCCGGCGGCGGCGGCGTCCCCATTTCGGCGGCGTGGTCGGCATAGTTTTTACCGACGGCAACCACCTTAGACGGGGCACAGGGAGCCAAGATCGTGTACTGAGCCGGGAGTAGCTCAGCCTCCGTGGGTTGTCCCTGGAGCCAGGGTGGCGCATCCAACACCTGCACCCGGCGGTCGGGATGAAGCAACCCATAATGGAGCTGCCCAAGGTGAGACTGAACTCTAACGTAGCGCTGCGCCATAATACTTGCTAAATCTTGATATAATTGTAGATCCTTGTCTTTACGCTAGCCGCAAGGCTCCTGGCCCCTAGGTTCCCCCTAGGCTGGTTGTTAGGGGGCTATAAACGCTGTTTTCAAGGGTGTAAAGGCCATTTTTGTCCATAAGGAGCCTCCATGAAATCATACATGTACGAAACCATGTACATTCTGCGTCCCGACCTCAATGACGAGGTTGTGGATGGCACCATTGGTAAATATCAAACCATGCTCAAGGATCAGGGTGCCTCCATTCTGGAAACCCAGCACCGGGGCAAGCGTCGTTTGGCCTACGAGATCGACCGCAACCGGGAAGGCATCTACATCCAGATGAACTACACTGGCCCTGGCGAAATCGTGGCTCCCCTAGAGCGGGCGATGCGTCTTAGCGATGATGTCATTCGTTTCCTCACGGTGAAACAAGAGACCGAGGAAGCCCCGGTGGCCGAAGCCGTCGTCGAAGACGCTGAGTAGACGATAGCCAAGTTATCTGCTCCCTGCGGCCCCGCAACCTAGCCCCCTGGCTTAACGTTTAGGGAGCCATCAGCGCCACAGTGCCTTCGGGAACTGTGGCGTTCTATTTGTTTTCAGACTTTTGAAAACAGGTGTGCCAGTTTTGGCAGCAGGTGCTACATTAGCAGCAATTTGGCCCTCCCCTAGGTTAGAAGCCAGGTCATCACCCAAAGAAAGCTTAGCTAACAGCGTTTCTCTGGGCTAAAACATGGGCTAGGGGATTAGGGTTCAGCCCTGGTTGGCCAAAGCTAGTCGGTAATCGTTAGTTGGATGGGAGTAGTCCTGTGACGTCGTCTCCGTACACAGATATGAATGATCAGCAGGCCGAAGTCGCGCGCCTGACCGCTGAGTTGGAAATTCGTGACCAGCTTGTGCAACAACTCTCCCAGGAGTTATTTCGGCTGGTGAAGGGCAATGCTGGGTTTATGCCTAGCCCTGAGGTCTCCGAGCAGCACCAGGCCGAGGTACGCGCCCTGCGGGATCAGCTACGGGGCGTGGAAAAGCAGATTGACTTTTACCAAGGCCAGCTAGAGGAACGGGATGCCGAGGTGCTGCAACTTCGCCAAACGGTTCAGGAACTCACGGATCGTTCGCGGATGCTGGAGCAGGTTGTGCAAGAACTGCCCACGGTGTATCGCCAAAAGTTTGCCGAGCGCCTAACCACCGTGAAGCAACGGGTAGCCGAACTCCAGCGGGAGAACCGCCAGCTTCAGGCCGAATTGCAGAGCGTTACCTACCGCTTGGCCCTGCGTACCCGTCGCAGCCAACGCCTAGAACTGCCCAGCCTCAGCCAGGAGGGCAACCTAGACGGCCTCTCGCTGCCCTCCTTCGGCAACGCCTGAGGATCTAGACTTTCAACCCACCTTCGGCTATTCGCACGACAGACTTAGATCAGATTTTTTTAGATCAGATTTCTGAGGCGGGTCGCTCTAACGGGGCGGGTCGCTAGGACTTGGAGCACAGGACGAGACAACTCACATGGGGCATCACCGCTGTTTTCTCTTGCCTAGAATTACCGTCTAGAAGCACCATGGATTTTGACACCGCCCACCAGTTTTTGCTCCAACAAACCCTTTCCCCCAGCGATGACCAGCGGGAAACCTTTATTGCCTGCCTACGCCAAGGAAAACCACCCGTGCCGGGACAGGTCACCTCGCTACTCCTAGCCCTCAAGGTCATCTATGAAGCGCTTAAGGATGAACCTGTGCTAGACCGCACCCTGCTCAAAGCTCTACTGGTTTTGATTGACGACAGCGGCCAACTTTACCGTCAGGGTATCACCGAAGGCATTATGTGGCCCCCGCTGCTAGCTGACGACCTCACCCGCCTGCGCCAAGCCGCCCGTTCCATCATGATTGGCCAAGCCACCTAGTTCTGATGCGCCACGCTCCTGCCTGTGTCCTAGTTTTTGCCCGCTATCCCACCCCTGGACAGGCTAAAACTCGGCTCATTCCGGCCCTCGGCCCAGAGGGGGCCGCGCAGTTGTATCGATGGCTGGCGGAACGGGTGATTGCCCAGGCTCGATCCTTGCAGCGTCAGGGTTTGGTGGATATCGCCCTCTGGCACAGCGGCGCAACGGCAGAGACCATGGGCGACTGGCTGGGCCAAGACCTGATCTACTGCGCTCAACCCGAAGGGGATCTCGGCCATCGCCTCGCCACCGCCATGGACTGGGCTTTTAATCAGGGGTACGAGTCGGCCCTAGTGATTGGTACCGATTGCCCTGATCTCGATGCCGCTATTTTGAACCAAGGTTTGGAGTCCCTCGCCGCCGGAGTCGATCTGGTGTTGGGGCCAGCCCAGGATGGCGGCTACTACCTTCTGGGATTAACCGCTCCCCAGCCCACCCTGTTTGAAGGCATTGCCTGGAGTACGTCCACCGTCCTAGCCCAAACCAAAGCCCAGGCCCAACGACTTCACCTTACTGTTGCCGATCTGCCCATCCTCACCGACATCGACACCCCAGAGGATTTAGCGCATTTATCGCCATCCTGGCCCGTATCCTTGAGGAAGCCCGAACCCTAGGAGCGGTAAGACGGTGCCCTACCCCACCATCTCAGTTATTATTCCTACCCTCAACGAAGGGGGTACTCTGGCATCCACCCTAGACCGCTTGCTGCAAGAACCCAACCTAGAGGTGATCGTGGCGGATGGTGGCAGTACTGACGATACCTGCGCCCAGGCCCAGGCCAAGGGGGTTCAGGTTGTCCAAGCCACGGGTGGGCGAGGGGCACAGCTTAACCAGGGAGCGGCGGTAGCCACGGGCGAAATTCTGATCTTTCTCCATGCCGATACTCAATTACCCGCCAATGTTGAGATCTTGGTACAGCAGGCCCTAGCCGAACCCGATACCGTCGCTGGAGCCTTTGACCTAGCTATCGATGGCCCTGGCTGGAGACTACGCTGGATTGAGCAGGGCGTGAAGTGGCGATCTCGCTGGCTGCGCCTACCCTACGGCGACCAAGCGCTGTTCCTCACCGCCGAGCACTTCCACCGCATGGGGGGCTTTGCTAACCTGCCCATCATGGAAGACTTTGATCTCGTGCAGCGCCTGAACCGCCAGGGCCGTATCGCTATGGTCTCAACCCCCGTGACCACCTCTAACCGTCGGTGGCAACGGCTAGGGGTATGGCGCACCACCGTCGCCAATCAAGCCATGGTGATCGGGTATCTGCTCGGCCTAGACATCCATAGCTTGGCCCACTGGTACCGCAGCCTAGGAAAATCCCGAACTCCGTCTTCCTAGGCAAGGGTCGGATAACCAGATCTGGTTTGCGGCCCCTCCGGCATCGATGGGCCAGAAAACCTTGTCTCTACAGTTTATTGGGCAGAGACTTGGGGATTCCTCATTCGGATTTGGACTGAGGCTACATCATGGCCCCAACGCTCTGCCAGGTGGTGGCCACAAACACCACAAAGGCAATTAAGGCCAAAATGCCCTGGAGCACGTTGCCCACCAGGGTTCCGACCACAATGGCCAGCCCCACCTTGCCCGACTGGATAACCCGCTGCCCCAGTTTTAGCTCGCGGCGATGGAGGAATTCGCCCACAAAAGCTCCGATCACCGTCCCCAGCAGCAAGCCCAGGAGCGGAATACCCGTGGGCAGCAGCGGCAGCAAACCAAAAAGGCCCAGAAACATGCCGATAAAGGCCCCAATTTGCCCCCAGGAACTGGCCCCCACTCGCTGCGCCCCCAGCACCCCAGCCAGATAGTCAATCAGCACACTCAGCACGGTGGCGACGATAGCCACCCCCAGCGCCCACTTAAGGCCGCCAAAACCCGCCACAAAACCCCATGCAACCACGGCCCCCAGCACCAGACTAATCCCTGGCAGCGCTGGCACCACTGCCCCCACCACGCCTATCAGCATCACCAGCAGCAGCAGCCCATACACCGCAGGCTGCCAAGCCATCGAAAAACCCACCTGGGCAACCAATACGCCAATTGGCAGGGGAAATAAGAAAACATCGACATCCATGGCAAGCGGGGGCATCCTAGGCCAGTTAGGGGCATCTACCTGTAATGTACACCATGACTCAATTCCCGTTCCGGTGGCCTAAAACGGCAGGCACACCGCAGATTTCGGCAACCCCATCCACCGCCCAAGCTGGATTTACCCTCTTAGAAAGCCTTGTGGTCGTGACGTTAATCGCCCTGCTGGCGGCCATCGGTCTCCCCAGTTGGCTCGGCTTCCTCGATCAGCGGCGGGTCAACATGACCCAAGATTCGCTTTACCAAGCCCTACGCAGCACCCAATGGGACGCCACAAACCTGCGCCAACAACAGCAATTTAGCCTTCGAGAACGGGACGGTGGACTGGAGTGGGCCAGCCATTCCGCATCAGTTTCATCTATCCAAGTCGCCCACTGGACACCGCTAATTGATGGCGTCACCCTGGCGAGTGAAGACAATACCATGAAGCAGAAAGACGGCGTCTACTACGTCAGGTTTGACCATGAGGGAAATTTAATCAGCCTTCGGGATTTAGGACGCGTTACCGTAGTAGGGGATGGAGGACGATTAAGCCACCGCTGTGTCATTGTCTCAACTTTGATCGGGGCCATGCGTAAGGGACAAGGGCATCACAAAATTCAGGATGAGCGATACTGCTACTAGATCCCATGGCTTAACTGCCGGATATCCTAACAGCCTAGTCGCCCTCTGGCAGGGTGGGCGGAGGATCTAGGGTCACGGCATCCACCGTCACATCCACCGCTGTAATGTCGATGGTGCCAGCTTCCGCTTGACGCTGAAATCCTGTGGCGGTGGCGGTGAGCACGGTGCCGCAGTTGGGGCATTGGGTGGCGGCATCTTTGAGGCCTGTGAGTGGTGTGGTGCAGACGGGGCAGTTGGCCTGAACCAGATTACGTTTGAGCCAAAACTGTAGCCCCACGAAGGCGAAGACGGGGATCAGGAGAATCAACACCACAATTACCGCCAAGGACTTGATCAACCAGCCCAACCCTACGGCCCCCAACAGCCAAATCACGCCCAGCAGGGTGAGCCAACAGCCCAGCCCCGACAGATTAAACTGTATTTGGCGAAATCCGGGTTGGTTCACGGCACCATCTCTCCATAGCAAACGCCCGATAGCCCAGGGTTGACCGACCTAGGCGGGACGATCCCGTTTAGGCGACACAACCCTGAGCATAGCCGTGTACGCTAACCGAACCGTCCATCGAGTGGATCTATTGTAGCGCTGGCTCTAGGGACGGCGACTAGGAGGCTGGGACAATGCCGCCGCCAGCCGTTCGCCCAAGACTGGAGCACTAAACTGGGCCAGGGTTTCCGTTCGCAGCCAATCGCCTTGGCAGCGGGGATCCTGTCCGTTCAGGATCTCAATGCAGGCCGCTGCTACCGCATCCGCATCCCGGTGGGGCACCCGCCAGCCCAACCGCCCATCCTGCAACGGATCCGCCGAACCATCCTGATCGCCAGAAAGTACAGGTACACCACAGGCCAGAGCTTCCAAATACACAATGCCAAACCCCTCCTGGGAGGGCATCACGTAGGCATCGGCAAGGCGATAGTGATCCACCAGTTTTTCCGTGGGCACAAATCCGGCAAACACCACCCGATCCGCCACCCCCAACTCCTGGGCCAGGGCGGCGAGGCGAGGCTGATCGTCCCCTCGGCCAATCACCAAATACTTCACGGTGGGAAAGGCTTGGGCAATGGTGGGCAGCGCCCGAATGGTGACATCCACGCCCTTGTAAATATCCCCCGACCACAGGCGGGCCACGGTCACCAGGACGCGGCAATGCTCTAATCCGTAGGTTGCCACCAGATCCAGATCGGCGGGGCCGGGGCAAAAGGTATCGCCATCCACTACGCAGGGCACCATCCACACCCGTTGCGGATCGAGCTGATTGGCCGCACAGGCTTGATCTCGGCTGTAGCGGCTAATGGCCCAGATTTGATCCGCCCACCGTAAGGCCCGTTGCACCCTGGGCGGCTGAGGATACCAGACCTCCTTGCCGTAGGTAATGACGACGTAGGGCACCCCCCCCCAGCGGCAAAGGGGAGCCACTAGGGGCAGCAGCAGCACATGGCCACAGATCACCCGCTGGGGGCGATGGCGTACGAGGGTAAAGATCAGGGCCAACAATAACCGAAGCCGTCCGACCATGGCCCATGGACTGGCAAAGGGATGAAACCGTAGCGGTCTAGTCTGTCCCTGGGGCACATGCTGAGGCCCGTCGCGCAGCAAAAAAACGTCGGCCATTGGGGCGTGGGGCCATTGTCCATAGGCGGCAAGCACATCCTTGATGTAGGACTGAATTCCTCCTTCGCAGGAGAAAATCTCTAGAAAAACAAAAATATTGCGCTGAGGGGCCGATGGCATCGTAGATGGGGCGGACTAGAGGCATGAGGGTCAATTAGCAGGTCGAGCAGGCCCCATACTTTACGATAGACAAGCAGTTGCGCCCATCCTGTAGACGTTGGTAGGTGACTCGGTCGGCAAGGCGACGCAGCAGAAACCAACCATAGCCCCCATTATCCAGCAGTTCCCCTGGTTTTGGTTCGGGCAGCAAATCAGGGTTGAAGGGGTTGCCCTGATCCCAAATCCGAATTTCAACGCAGTCGTTCGCGAGATCGAAATCAATGTTGATGGCGGTGTCGGGGGGGAGGTGGGCATGGGCGTGGCGGACGGCGTTGGTAAACCCTTCGGTGAGGGCCAACCCTAGGCGATCCCTAGAGTTACTAACCCAGTCGAAATCGCCTTCTAGGGAACGACAGACTTCGTTAAACCAGCGCTGCACCTGAAAGACTAGGTCGATCTGGCTGGTTACCCTAAGCCGTTCTTTCCGTACCGTCTTGACCATCTTCCAACTGTCCTAACGACGTGAGATCAGCAAGCCAAACGCGTCTGTGCACCCGATCTTTAAAGTTTGTAGTTTTCTATACTCTCTATGATAAGTTTACCGAAAAAACATTCCCCAACAAAAAACTTGCGTAAAACTAAATAGTTCTACGCAAGTTGAGAGGATGTCAGGAACTCCTGAGATCCGTCATTGCACGGAAGCCTTAGAACAGGCCCAGGGTTAGGGATTCCTGGATGGGGAAGGTGGCTCCAATGCCCAGCCATAGGGTCACAGCTGTGCCAAACAGGAACAGGGTAGTGGCCACGGGGCGGCGGAAGGGGTTTTGGAACTTGTTGACGCTCTCGATGAAGGGCACCAGCATTAGCCCCAGGGGGATGGCAGTCATGGCACCGATACCCAGCAGCTTGTTGGGCACAATCCGCAGGATCTGGAAGGTGGGGTACAGGTACCACTCCGGCAGAATTTCCAGGGGAGTGGCGAAGGGATCAGCGGGTTCACCCACCAGGGCGGGATCGAGCACTGCTAGGGCCACGCAACAGGCGATGGAGCCTAGAATAACCACGGGGAAGATGTAGAGCAGGTCGTTGGGCCAAGCAGGCTCGCCGTAGTAGTTGTGGCCCATGCCTTGCTTGAGCATTTCTCTGAGCTTGGGATCGCTAAGATCCGGCTTCTTAAGGGTTGCCATTCAAATGTTCTCCTCTTAAACAAAGTAGGTGAGGCCATGCCTCAACAAATTCGGTGAGGCCATGCCCCAGCAAACACAACGGGGAGTTGCCCCTAATCTGAATCTAAACAGAATGGGATGAGTTGACCAATTCTAGGGTGCCTCATCCCGATTCCCACGATTCCGTAGACCTCGTTTACAAAGGCCCGGAGATGCCTTGCTTGCGGATCATCAGGAAGTGCATCAGCATGAACACGGCAATCGCCCAGGGCAGAACGAAGGTGTGTAGGCTGTAGAAACGGGTCAGGGTCGCTTGACCAACGGCCTCGCCGCCGCGCATCAGTTCCACCACGGTGCCGCCCACCACAGGGATAGCGCCAGGAACGCCGGACACAATTTTCACGGCCCAGTATCCCACTTGATCCCAGGGCAGGGAGTAGCCCGTTACACCGAAGGTTACGGTGATCACGGCCAGGATCACGCCCGTCACCCAGGTGAGTTCGCGGGGCTTTTTGAAGCCGCCCGTTAGGTACACACGGAAGACGTGGAGGATCATCATCAGCACCATCATGCTGGCGGACCAGCGGTGGATAGACCGAATCAACCAACCGAAGTTGACATCGGTCATCAGGTACTGAACCGAGTTAAACGCTTCCGTTACCGTGGGTTTGTAGTAAAACGTCATGGCGAACCCAGTGGCGAACTGGATCAGGAAGCAGGTGAGGGTAATGCCGCCTAGACAGTAGAAGATGTTGACGTGGGGAGGCACGTACTTGCTGGAGATGTCGTCGGCCAGGGCCTGAATTTCCAGCCGCTCATTGAACCACTGATAGGCCTTAGAGTCGGTAACTTGCTTGGTAAACATGAAGCGGGAAACTCTATATATCAATAATTGCCATCAATGAAAAATGTAACATAGCCGTAACGGCAGAACGATCCTGAGCTGTCGCCGTTTTGGCCCATGCCTCCAACGATGACGTTGCCTTGATCTCCCCAAAATGGCTTAAATTGGCGCTTTCGCCCCATTTCAGATGAGAGGCTATTCATGGTTTTGTAATATTTCGTTACATTCTCTCTCAGAGGCTTAATCCAAAAGCCCTAGGCGGGTTGCCGTGGAATCGGTCAATATGAACAATGGGATGCGCCTTAGGTACGGTAAAACCAACCTAGGGCGTTTCCCTGTCACTCGGTTACCTCATAGATATAGATCTCGGCCATGCCTCTACGGCTAGTCTGGGGGCGAGGGCCAAGCTCGGTCTGGGGAAGCCTTCTCTATGTAAATGCGATTACCCTGTGACAATTCTGTTCGTGGTTTGCGAGGACTATGAGATCACTGCTGCG
This sequence comes from Spirulina sp., assembly GCA_044070495.1. GTDB lineage: Bacteria > Cyanobacteriota > Cyanobacteriia > Phormidesmidales > Phormidesmidaceae > Nodosilinea. The sequence goes on from JBIPSI010000001.1 coordinate 196,726, forward strand.
GTTGTTGGTGTTGGGACTGTGTATCGCTGGGTTGGTGTTTGGGGCCGTGGGCGCAAGGCCCGCCTTTGCCCTGACCTCGGATCAGGATTTGGTGGCGGAGGTGTGGCGCATCGTCAACCGCGCCTACGTAGATGAGACCTTTAATCACCAAAACTGGTGGTTCATTCGTCAGCGGGCACTGAAACGCAACTTTGCCACCCACGAAGACGCCTACGACGCCATCCGCGAGATGCTGGCCAATTTGGATGATCCCTACACCCGCTTGCTACCGCCGGATCAGTACCACAGTTTGCAAACTAACACCGCTGGAGAACTGACCGGGGTAGGGCTTCAGATTACTAAAGACGATGATCCGGGCTGGCTGCGGGTGATTGCCCCCATTGAAGGCTCCCCCGCCGAACAGGTGGGGCTACAGCCGAAGGATTTGATCCTCTCCATCGACGGCACCGCCACGACGGATCTGTCCCTGGATGAAGCGGCGGCCAAAATGCGCGGGCTGCGCGGCACCAGCGTGACCCTAGAGGTCAAAAGCGACCAGGAAACCACCTCCCGCAACGTGATGCTGACCCGTGACGTGATTACTCTCAACCCGGTCTATGCCCAAATGGATATGACTCCGGGCGGACAGTTGGTGGGTTATATGCGCCTTAGCCAGTTCAACGGCAATGCGGCGGAAAGTGTGGCCGGGGCCATCCGCGACCTGACTGACCAGGGGGCCGAGGGCTTTATTTTGGATTTGCGCAACAACCCCGGTGGGCTGCTCCAGGCGGGGATTGAAATTGCGCGGCTGTGGCTGCCCCAGGGCACCATTGTCTACACCGTCAACCGTCAGGGCATTTTAGACAGCTTTGAAGCCTTTGGCCATGCCCTCACCGATGCGCCCTTGGTCGTCCTCGTGAACGAAGGCACCGCCAGCGCCAGTGAAATTTTGGCTGGAGCTTTGCAAGACAATGGCCGCGCCAAACTGGTGGGTAGCACCACCTTCGGCAAGGGGCTGATTCAATCCCTGTTTGACCTACCCGATGGGGCGGGTCTGGCGGTGACCGTGGCCAAGTACGAAACCCCCGACCACCACGACATCAACCGCCTCGGCATTACCCCCGACCGCATGGTCAAAAGTGTGTCCCTCACCCGCGACACCATCGCCACCGAGGCCGACCCCCAATACCAGGCAGCCCTGGAGATGCTGAGCCAGTCGCCTGTAGTGGTGGCAGAAATACCCTAGGGATCGGTTCTACGATGTCCGAGATTTCCCCCTCCTCGGATTCATCGCCCCATCCCGCCCTGGAGTAACCTGTAATGAGCTTGTCGAATCCACCGACCCACTGTGGTGGCCCTCGAAGCTATTTACTCGAAGCTATTTATCTGTTGTGCCAAGCCTGATTGACTGACAAAAGATTCTGCACCGGGTGCGGCAACCGCGCCTCTACAGCCTTTAGATCATTTGGGGGTCAGTTTCTCCTGCCCCTTTAACCCATCTAGGTTCTGGCAGGTTTCGTCAGTCAACCCGTTTCAGCCCTCACCCTGGGAAAGGGCTGACAATAAGCTTGCTATGGCTGAGTGGGCATGTTGCCGGGGCGAACGTTGAAGGTTTGTTCCCGACCATCACGGCGCAGGGTGAGGGCAATATTCTGACCCACGGTGGATTGTTCGACCACCCGCTGCACCTCGGCCCCGTCCTTCACGGGTTGGCCTTCAATGGCGGTGATCACATCCCCGGCCCGCAGCCCGCCCTGGGCCGCCGGGGAGTTGGGCATCACCCGCGCAATCAATACACCCTCTTCCTCTTGGACGGTAAAGGGACTGTTGGGGTCGCTGTTGATGTTCTCCTTCATTTCGGGGGAAAGGGTGACCATTTGGATGCCGAGGTAGGCGTGTTCCACCCGTCCGGTTTCAATCAACTGGCTGCTAATGCGCTGCACGGTGTTGATGGGGATGGCAAAACCCAAGCCCTGGGCACCCTGAATGATGGCGGTGTTGACGCCGATCACCTCGCCATTGAGGTTAAGCAGGGGGCCACCGGAGTTACCGGGGTTGATGGCGGCGTCGGTTTGGATGAAGTCTACCCGCTTATCGGGAACGCCTACTTCGCGGCTAGTGCGGCCCGTGGCGCTGATGATGCCTGCGGTGACGGTGCTATCGAGGCCGAGAGGGTTACCAATGGCGATGGCCCATTCCCCCGGTTGGATCTGGTCGGAATTGCTGATTTTAACCGTCGGCAAATCCTGGGCATCAATCTTAATCACGGCAATGTCGGTGACGGAATCGGCCCCCACCACTTCGCCGGTGAAGGTGCGGCCATCCTTAAGGGTCACTTGCACCCGGTCGGCCCCTTCCACCACGTGGGCATTGGTGACAATTTGGCCGTCCGCCGTGGTGATGAAGCCCGACCCCACCCCTTGCTGAATCTGCTCGGAGGGCGGCATGGCATTGCCAAAGAACTGACGGAAAAAGGGATCTTGAAACTGGGGCGGCAGCCCCGTCTGCACCGTGCGAGAGGCATCAATGCGCACCACCGACGGCCCCACTTCCTTCACAATGTCGGCAATCAGATTGGGGTTAGAAATGGAGGGGGCAGGGATGCCACTGCGTTGGGCCAGTTGGGGAGCGTCGGACTCAGCCTGGTTGGGGAAGGCCACGGCGGGCCGCTGAACCAGAGACCCGATAGTCGCGACAGCTTCGGGGCCAACGGTGGCCACCCCGGCACCAAACAAAACCAGCGCCATGGATTTGGCGACGGTGCCCATGGGACGGTTGGATCGCTCTGATTCAGACTTAGTCATGGCAAGTACCTCAAGACGTTCTTACGGTGGATTGTCTTTACAGTAGGTTGATCATATTGCAAGCCCATAGCGGCAGCATGGCAATGCTGTGACAGTTTGCCACCCTTACTCCAGATAGGTAGGGGCCACCGCCCACCGAAGTGCGGTCACCCGAAAATCTCTCCCACTGTAGAGTGGGCACCACCCTACAGTGGTTCTGGGGTTCACTGCAGACATCTTTGCGGTGCTGCCATCAGCCCCAAATAACCACTTGGTTGTCATCGTCAATTTTGTAGCGTAGACAACGATCACCCATGAGAATACGATACTCAACCTCCATCCCCTTAAGCTTCAGAGCACCAGGCGAGCGAGGCTCGCCAGAATTTGCTATCACACCACCCAACCGACCAGTGGGCCCTAGGGAATAATCAATACTGGGCAGGGGGAGAGGTTGATGACACGGGTGGTAACGCTTTCGGCCTGGATGTCTTCGATCAGGCCCACGCCGCGACAGCCCATCACAATTAGGTCGGCATTGAGTTCGTCGGCCACATCGCAAATCACAAAGGCGGGCTGGCCTTGGCGTTCAATCGCTTCAGCGTCGATGCCCTGCTGGGCAAACACATCCTTGGCCTGACCCAGCAGCGCCGCGACGGCCTCCGGGGAGGTCTGCTGATCGCCAGGGGCATCGGGGGCGGCGGGTTCTACCACCGAGAGCAGCACCAGGCGGCTTTGGTGGAACTTCACTAGTTCGGCCACCTTGGGAGACGCTTGCTGCGCCTCAGAACTCATGTCGATGGGGAAGAGAACGATCTTAAACATGGCCAATCCCTAGGGCAGAATCAAAAGGGAACTCGGACTCCGGTAGAATAATGGCGTCGATTAGGTAAATATTACGACAGACACCGGAGGTTGGTTAGGCGGTACTAGCCTGCTCAGTTCTACCTTAGACAAGGTTTAACCTGCTTTAGCCAACCCGCTGCATAACGTAATAAACAAAAGACTTAAGCCGTTTTTGGGAGGTTTCTCGTTATGGTCAAAAAATCTGTGGCCAGTTTGACCGCCGCCGATCTCGAAGGGAAGCGGGTGTTGGTACGGGCGGATTTCAACGTCCCCCTGGATGACCAAGGTGCCATCACCGACGACACCCGCATTCGGGCCGCCCTGCCCACCATCCAAGACCTGACGGGCAAAGGGGCCAAGGTGATTTTGACCAGCCACTTTGGTCGTCCCAAGGCCCAGGTGGTCGAAAGTATGCGCCTTACCCCCGTGGCCAAGCGCCTGGGTGAACTGCTGGGCCAAGACGTGATCAAGTGCGACGACTGCATCGGTGACGCCGTGGCTGCCGCCGTCAACGGTATGAGCAACGGCCAAGTGGCCTTGCTAGAAAACGTGCGTTTCTACGCCGGAGAAGAGGCTAACGATCCCGAATTCGCCAAAGCCCTCGCCGCCAACGCGGATCTCTACGTGAACGATGCCTTTGGCACCGCCCACCGCGCCCACGCCTCCACCGAAGGCGTGACCAAGTACCTCAGTCCCTCTGTGGCTGGGTATTTGATCGAAAAAGAACTGCAATACCTGCAAGCCGCCATCGAAAACCCCCAGCGTCCCCTGGCGGCGATCATCGGTGGTTCTAAGGTGTCCAGCAAAATCGGCGTAATCGAAACCCTGCTGGATAAGGTAGACAAGCTGCTGATCGGCGGCGGCATGATCTTCACCTTCTACAAAGCTCGCGGCCTCAGCGTCGGCGGTTCCCTCGTAGAAGAGGACAAGCTGGAACTGGCCAAGGCCCTAGAAGCCAAGGCCAAGGAAAAGGGCGTTGACCTGCTGCTGCCCACCGATGTGGTGGTGGCCGACAAGTTTGCCCCCGATGCCAACGCCCAAACCGTCAGTGTCGAGGCCATCCCCGATGGCTGGATGGGTCTGGATATTGGCCCCGACGCCATCAAGGTGTTCCAAGACGCCCTGAAGCAGTGCAAGTCGGTAATCTGGAACGGCCCCATGGGCGTGTTCGAGTTCGATAAGTTTGCGGCGGGCACCGAAGCCATCGCCCACACCCTAGCCGAACTCACCCCCCAAGGTGTCACCACCATCATCGGCGGCGGCGACTCCGTGGCGGCGGTGGAAAAAGTGGGCGTGGCCGAGCAAATGAGCCACATCTCCACCGGCGGCGGCGCAAGCCTAGAACTGCTGGAAGGCAAGGAACTCCCCGGTATCGCTGCGCTAGATGAAGCCTAGTTCTTAGCCTGAGAAGCCCGGTTTCCTCAAGCAAACGGGCTTCTGGGTTTACAGATGAAACCCTGGAATCTAACTGATTCTAGGGTTTTGTTTTGCGCTGCCGATAACGCCAGGTTAGCGACCGTCTACCAGCTACAGCTTCCTCTAAGAGGGCGTTTGAAAAGGGTGGCCTCAGGTGCGTTTGATCGTTAAATCGGTGTAAATCTACAGAATTTTGACGGCTGAGGCTGACCTTATCGGTATGGCTTGGGATCCACTTCGGCTTTTCCAATCTCCTCTAAGTAGGGTTTACTGAAAAAATCAGCGCAGGCTGGATAGCGCTTTTTGATTAGCCCATCGCCGCTCGCCCATCACCGCCTACCAGCGAGCCCTCTTAACCGCTAGCTTGGCCCCAAACTCAACTCAACTGAAGTTACGGCTTTGCCACGCACGATGGGGCGAACGTGGGGTTGAGTAAGACTGGCAATAAAGAAGGGCGAGGTCTCCTCGCCCTTACCGGTAGACGGATTGTGTTGGGAACCGGGCCTTGGCATTAGGCGGCGAGTTGGGCTTCCTCCTGGGCGGGGGTGGCGAGTTTGGTGGCTTGGTAGGCCGCGAGCTGCTCTTCGATGTTTTGGCGCACGATTTGGCGGAAGTCGATGAAGTGCTCGGCCTGGGCGCAGACGGAGACATAGCTGGCGGCCACGGCGGGGTAACGCCAGAGCATGATGGCCAAGTTCACCCAGAAACGTAGGCGGGTTTTACGCAGGATTCCCTGCCGCCACAGGATGATGAAAAAGGCTCGCAGGGTAATCCAGTTAATGCTGGGCGATCCGGCGGCGGCGGCGCTTTTTTTGACGTTGCGTCGTCGTTGGGAGTTGCGCTTGCGGGCTTCTCCCAGGATCAAATAATGGCGGAAGGTGCGGTTCAACACCACTAGCGGATCGTACAAGTCCCAGAAGGTTTGGATAAATTCCTCGGTGATGTCTTCGATGGGGCGGGTGGGCACGAAGTTCATCAGGGTGGCCTGGTTGATGTCGGCACTCTTGCCCAGCAGGCGACCTTCTTTCTCTAGGCGATGCCAGAGGGCGGTGTCGGGCAGGGCTTGCAGCATACTCACCATGGCGGTGGGAATGGCGGTTTGCTCCACGAATTGATAGATGCGTTCGCCTGCGCCCTTCTTCTCGCCGTCAAAGCCAACGATGAACCCAGCCATCACCCGCATTCCCGATTTGGCAATGGCCACCACCGAGTCGGACAGGGGATCGCGAACATTTTGGAACTTCTTGGTGAGGGCAAGGCTGTCGTCGTCGGGGGTTTCGATGCCCAAAAAGACGGTACCGAAGTTGCAGTCCACCATCATCTGCATCAGTTCAGGATCCTGGGCCAAGTCCACCGAGGCCTCGGTGGCAAAGGAGAAGGGATAGCCGTGATCCTCCATCCAGGGCTTCATGGCCGTCAGCAGGCGCTTAACGTTGCGCTTGTTGCCGATGAAGTTGTCATCCACCATAAAGATGCTGCGCCGCCAGCCCAGGTCGTAGAGGTACTGAAGCTCGGCCAAAAGCTGTTCCGGTTCCTTGGTGCGGGGTTTGCGACCGTAGAGCACGATGATGTCGCAAAATTCGCACTGGAAAGGGCAACCCCGCGAAAACTGAACCGACATTTCGGCGTAGGCATCCAGTTCCAGCAGGTCGTAGCGGGGGATGGGGGTTTCGGTAACGGCGGGTTTTTCGCCCCCGGATCGGAAGGTGCCGCTGCGGTCGCCCCGTTCCACGGCCTCCACAAACATGGGCAGGGTAATTTCCCCTTCATCCAAAATCAAAAAGTCTGCCCCGGCTGCTTCCGCTTCGTGGGGGAGCGAGGTCGGATAAGGGCCACCCACAGCGACGAGCTTGCCGTATTCCTTGGCGGTCTGAATGGCGGCTAAAAAGTCGGGCCGATGGACGATCATGGCGGACACGATCACAATGTCGGCCCAACGCCATTCAGCGTCCTCAACCTCGCGCACATTGCGGTCTACCAGCTTAAAGTTCCAGCTTTGGGGCAAAATCGCCGCCACCGTCACCAGCCCCAGAGGCGGTAGCTGAGCCTTCATGCCTACCAGTTCGAGGGTTTTATCAAAGGACCAAAAACTTTTCGGAAAACGAGGATAAACCAACAGAATGTTCATGAAAGCCAGTCTATATTTTCTGCCATCCTACGAGAGTCATCCTAAATGCGCAAACGGTAGCCCTAGGAAAAGACCAGTTTGCCGATCTTAATCCATAGAAATCTCGCTCTACCATCCCTGATAAAAATCAATGCTTTGCCCCGTTTTTTTCATCAATCGTGGAGCAGAAATGTCTGAACATTCCTGAACAAAATGCGATTTTCTCCTAGGTAGAGGTGAATCATACTGGCAATAGTCCTCCGAAAATCGCGCCCACAATGGAAACCTTTCTCTTTCTGTTTGTCCTTGGTCTGTGGATTTACCTGAGCCTGCCTAAAAAGGCACCTCCTACGAGTGACCCCTGGGAGGAAATGGGCAAAGCCATTGGCAAGGCCCTGAAAACCCTCAATGCCCCCGCCGAAGGCAACCCAAGCGGGAGCGGCGGCAAAAAAGACAGCTTCCCTTGGTTTATTCCCTTGGCCATTGTGACTGGGCTGGCGGTCTATCTGTTCCGCTAACGGTCATCACCGTCATCCCCAGGCCGGTATCCCTGGCTTCCCTAAAAGGAGTAGCCGATCCCGGCAATGCGGTCTAGAACGTTTTGGACAAGGGCCAAGGCGAGGATGGCGAAGGATGCCGATAGATCCATGCCAGCAATGGGAGGGATGATGGCGCGAAAGCAAGCGATGTAGGGATCCGTGAGTTGGCGAATTACCGCCAGGACTGGATTGTCCCAATTCACCGTAGGCACCCAACTCCAAATCACGCGAAGCAGCAGAATCACGAGATAAAGCGCCACAAAGTTGGCTAGGATGTCGAGCCAAATGTCCATCCGAAGAACCTCAGGTTTAGGGTACATCACACCCACGAGTAAAGCATTGCCAACGTAGAGCCATGCACGTAGGGTTCATTCCCGAAGCAATCCACTAATTCCTAGGATGCACAACGCCAGAACGAGGTTGAACCAATGTCCAGCAAGGCACCCACAGGAAGGGCCATCATGGGTACTGGTTTTCCAGGGATCCCTTAGAAGGAGGCGTAGGAGGAGGTTGCTAGGGCTAGTGTGTCTACACCCTGTTGAGCAACCCATAGCAGGAGAAATGCCAGCATAGGGGATAGATCAATGCCACCGAGAGGGGGAATGATAGAGCGGAAGAGGCTGAGGTAGGGATCCGTGAGCTGGCTGAGGACAGAAAAGGGCGGGTTAAACCAGTCTACATTGGGGAACCAGCTCAGCAGAATGCGAATAATCAGCAGGACGCTATAAATCGAAAGGAAGGTGGAGAGGGTCTGTACCAAAATAGCCATCTGAACAACCTCGGCTGTAGTCGTTAATCACAATACATGGAGAACAGAAACCTGTCAGTTAGTGTAACGGAATGCTGCATGGATGCTGGCTTGGCCTCGGCTCAGACTAGCCTGCATCGGGCGGTCAGACCGCTAGGCAGACGGGTTAATCGACCTGGGAGGGGTTGCCCCAGGTTTTCTCTGTGTGGCCGTTGATGTGGCCGATCTGTTGGCGCACATCGTCGATGGCCTCGTTGAGTTGGGCAATTTTGGCCTCTAGCCCTAGGCGAGCCGCCTCCATGCCTTCCTCGGTCATGTCCTCTAGGTCGTCAAAGGCGAGGTCTGGAGTTCGGCGGTCGGCCTGTCCGGCCTGAATCCGAGAGGCGGCAAGGGCACCCACTACCCCACCGAGGGCACCGCCGACCAGGGTGCCGAGCAAAAATCCGCCGACAAAATTGCCTTGTTCACTCATAACGCTATCCGTTCCGCCTCACTCACAGGTTCTGTTGTTCCATTGTATAAAGTCAATGCACCCGTCAACAGCCCTACGACCCGAAGGTGCGATCTCCGGCATCCCCCAGACCGGGCACAATGAAACCTTGGTCATTCACCTCTTCATCAATGCCAGCGGCAAAAATCGTCAGGGTGGGATACACATCCGCCAGCTTCCGCAGGGCCAAGGGCGAGGCCACGATGGCAATAATCCGCACCAGGGCCGGATCTACCCCCCGATTCACCAGGTCAGCGAGGGTGGCCATGATGGTGCCCCCGGTGGCCAGCATCGGTTCGCTGATGATCACCCGCGTTTGGGGATCGATCTGGGCGGGCAGCTTGTTGAGGTAGCAACTGGCTTCTAGGGTTTCTTCGTCGCGCACATAGCCCACGTGGTACACCGAGGCCAGGGGTAGCAGGTCTTGGATCCCCGGCATCAGGCCCAGCCCCGCCCTCAGGATGGGAACGATCATGGTGGGAACATCGGGGTTGATGAAGGTGGCCGCACAGGGGCCGAGGGGTGTATTCACCATGGTGTCTATGGTGGGTAGCCACTCGCGGATGGCCTCGTAGGTAAGCCAGCGTCCCAGTTCCTCCATGGCCGACCGAAATAACGGCGAAGGGGTATCGGCATCGCGGGCCACCGCCAGCCAATGTTTGACGAGGGGATGGGGCGGAACAAAAATACGAAGTTGAGAAGCCATGAACCAAAGGGAATGAGCAAATCTGCCACATCATACTCTGTGATGGGGTTTCTGTGACGGGGAAAAGCCCGCATAAAGCCAACCATTTCGGCTGTTTGGGTACGGTCGATTCGGTGGGAAAAGCCTACCTTTTCAAGGGAAAGCCACACCTGTGCAACGCCGTTGACTCTGACAAGATAGGGATGTCAACGCAACGGAGAAGGTCATGAAAAAGGGACTATTCAGCCAACCCATTCTGCAAGGCTATCGCCGCCTGATTCGCCACCCCAAATATCGCTGGGCGATCCTGTTGGGGACGCTGATTTACCTGGTCAGCCCGTTGGATATCTCCCCCGATGTGTTCCCGGTGGTGGGCTGGGTGGATGACGGCCTGATCGCTACCCTCGCCATCACCGAAGTGACCCAGATTTTGTTAGACCGCAAACGCCACCTGCGCCAAGCCGCCCAGGCCAACCGATCCAGCTTTGACACCGACGATCTACAAACCACGGTGATCGATGTTAACTCTGTGGTGGTGCCCCGCTAGGCAAGGGCGAGGGAACCTCACCCCTACCCCAGTGGTTGTGTCTTGTAAACCTTGGGTCCTTTGACTATCCCTGTTTCAGATCAGGTATGACCCGCTTGTTTAACCCGTTGATTGAAGCCTTGATTGCCCCCCTACTATCTTTTTAAGGAGATGCCCCATGGCCACCGCTGTATCTGAAAAAGTGAAAGCCGACTGGAAAAAAGCCCAGCAAGAAAGCGGTCACCGCGTCAGCCGACTACGCACCATCGTCACCCAAGCGGCCACCGAAGCCTTGTCGGAAATCAAGGGTGGTTCTAGCGAACTCGAAACCCTAGGCCGCCAATCCCTAGCGGAGATGATGGCCCAACTACAAACCCCAGACGCTACGACGCCAGCGACCGAAGCCACCGCCACCGGATCGTCAGAACCCATTGAGGCCAATACCGAAGTCCAGGCCGTGGTGCCCGTTCCCCCCAAAGCCGAAGCCAGTGCCCCTACCTGGGCCGAACTTTTTGCCACGGTGATTACCCTGGTCAAAACCCGCAAAACCGACTGGGGCCAAGCCCTGCTAACTCGGCTCCATACCCAACTGGAACGCTTTGATGCGGATATGGAGGCCGAATACGGTGCCCGCTATCGCTTGTTCCAACCCTTTGTTTGGGGTCTGCGCCGTGTGGTGGCCCTGGGCTTAGATCGTCTGGCTGAACCCGCCGCCGCCCCAGAAGCCCCTGCGTCCCCCGTCACCATCGAAGTGCTAGACGACACCGACGCCTAGCGTTGGATTCCGGTTTTCTATAACCCCGGTTTTTCAAAAAAAACCGGGGTTCTGCTTTGTGCCCAAGTCCTCAAGGGGTCAACTGGGCACCCCAATCGCAGGCGGTTTCCCAGCCCAGACCTTTGCGGATGATGGTGGGTTCGTCGTCGATCACATCAATAATGGTAGAGACCTCGTAGGCCATCGGTTCGTCGTCGTCGATGATGATATCCACCAGCTTTTCTAGGGTGTCAAACACTTCCACCTTGTCGATGTGGCGTGGCTTGGATTTCGTCGCAGGCTGAGGCACTACGCTCAGGGCCGAGGTGGAAATGATGGGGTTTCCCAGAGCTTCAATCAGAGCCAAACAAATGGGGCTATTGGGAACTCGAATCCCGGTGGTGCGGCGTTTAGGACTCATCACGAGGCGCGGCACCTGCTTGGTGGCAGGCAACAAAAAGGTGAACGGCCCCGGAATTAGGCGGCGAATGATGCGGTAGGCGCTGTCATTCACAATGGCGTAGTCGGCAATGTTAGACAGGGAAGAACAGAGAAAGGTGAGGGGTTTCTCGTTGGCAAGCTGCTTAAGCTGGCGCACCCGCTGCACCGCCCCCCGATGATTGAGGTCGCAGCCAATGGCGTAGACTGTGTCTGTGGGGTAGAGGGCAATGGCCCCCTGGCGCAGGGCTTCCACGATGGTCTGCACCTTGCGAGATTGCGGGGTTTCGGGATGTAGTCGATACAGCGTGGCCATGGGGTTGTCTCCTCAAGTCTCCCGAACAGTGCCGCTTGGGTCAGAATGTCACCCGCCAAGCTACTCCTAGACAGCTTTGGTACGCTATCCAACGGCGGCTCCCCTATTTTGGAAGAACTCTGGCACAGCACAGCACATTTGTATGAAAACGATAGCCTACCTCGACTGCCCATCGGGTATTTCCGGTGACATGTGCCTTGGGGCCGTTTTGGATGCCGGGGTGCCCTTAGAGTACCTGCAAACCCAGTTGGGTCGGCTGGGGCTAGGGGAGGAATTTCAGCTATCGGTAGCCCCGGTACTGCGCCAAGGTCTCCGTGCCCTCAAGGCCAGTGTTGATCTCAAGGACGATTCTGCCGGAAAATCCGTTGGAGAACCCACCCACAGTTCTGCCCACAGCCATCACCACAGCCACGGGCAAGAACATCCGACCCGCAGCCACAGTTCTGCCCACGGTCACCACGGTCACCATAGCCACACCCATAGCCACACTTCTGCTCACAGTCACAGTCATCACAGCCATCAGGACAGCCACAGCCACAGTTCTGCCCACAGCCACAGCTATCCCAGTCACCAGGACAGCCAAAGTGATCGATCCCCTAGTCCTGATCAGCCCTCCACCCAGATCGAGCACGATCATGGCCATCCCCCCGGCACCCGGCACCTACCAGAAATCGAAGCCCTGATCACCCAGGCCGGTTTGCCAGACCGGGCCTGTCGCTGGAGTTTGGCGGTGTTTCGGCAACTGGCGGAGGCGGAGGCGGCTGTCCATGGGATCGCCATCGACCAGGTGCATTTCCATGAGGTGGGGGCCACCGATGCACTGGTGGATATCGTCGGCACCTGTTTAGGGCTGGATTACTTGGGCATTGACGAGCTATTTTGTTCGGCCCTGCCCACGGGCCAAGGACGGGTGAAAGCGGCCCACGGCTGGCTGCCTGTCCCCGCTCCGGCGGTGCTCAAACTGATGGAAATGCGCCAAATCCCCATCTACAACAACGGCCTCTGGGGCGAACGGGTGACCCCCACCGGGGCGGCCATCGTGGCCACCTTAGCCCAGGGGTTTGGGGAACCCCCAACGATGACCCTAAAGCGTGTGGGCTTAGGGGCTGGCCAAAAAGACTTTCCCCAGGCCAACATTCTGCGGCTATGGGTAGGAACGGTGGCCGATGGCCCAAGGAACACCCTCCAACCCCGTGATGATCGAAAGATCAGTGTTCAGAAACCTGCCGCCCCACAAGATGACCTAAAGATCAACCTTCCACCCACCCACCTTCCACCCACCCACCTTCCACCCAACACCGAAACCATTGCGGTACTCGAAACCCAGGTGGATGACATGGTGCCCCAGGCCATGAGCTATCTCTACGACCGTCTATTCGAGGCGGGCGCTTTGGACGTGTTTGCCCAACCAATCGCCATGAAAAAATCCCGCACGGGGCTGCTGATTACCGTGCTGTGTGACCCCGAAACCGAGGCCCGCTGTACCGAGATTTTGTTTGCCGAAACGCCCACCCTCGGCATCCGTCACCGTCACCAGCAGCGCACCATTCTTAAGCGGGACTTTCAAACCCTAGAGACCCCCTACGGCCCCGTCACGCTGAAGGTGGCCTACCATCCCCAAACCCAGGCGGTGCTGAACGTTCACCCCGAATACGAAGACTGTGCCGCCTTGGCCCAACAGCATCGTGTGCCTTGGCAAGTGGTCTATCACACGGCGCTGGGGATTTGGTACCAGACTGGATCCTGATGGGATGAACGTGGGTTGGGATGGACGAGGAGACCTCGCCTCTACGGTTTGGCGGTGTCGTTGGGTAAGGGCTACCAATTATCCCAAGGCTTTAGGGGCCTGGTTGCCGCGCCCGGTGCAGAATCCTAGGTCGGTCAACCAGGGTTGGTGCCCTCTTAACGGGATTGGAAAATGTTTTGCACCATTTGTTTCTCGCTACGGCGGCTGGCTTGGTCGAGGGCCTCTACTTCGCCGCTGTCTAGCACCCAGCCCAAGGCCCCCAGGTTTTGTTGGGCTTGATGGAGGGACTTAGCCCCTGGGATAGGCAGGGTACCCTTGGCAATACACCAATTGAGGGCCACCTGGGCAGAGGTTTTCTGGCGCTGATCGGCAATCTCCTGGAGGGTGTGCAGCAAGGGCTGAATTTTGGGCACCAGTTGGCGAAACAAGAAGCCCCGCACCCCCTGGGGAAATGGCCCCTGGGGCGAATACTTGCCGGTCAACAGGCCTAGGGCTAGGGGGCTGTAGGCAATCAGGCGAATACCCAGTTCGTCACAGAGATCCTTCAGGCCCAGTTCCGTGACCGGATAGGTGGACAGCAGGGAATACTGCACTTGCAGGGTGACGATGGGGATGCCCCGTTTTTGGAACCGCTGGTGGGCAAGCTTCAGCCGTTTGGGGCCAAAGTTGGATAGGCCGATGCCTTTAATCTGCCCCCGCTCGTAGAGATCCATCAGGCCATCCAAAAACGGCCCCTCCTGCCAGGGGGCATAGTTGGCGGTAGACCAGTGCATTTGGGCCAGGTCGATGGGGCGTCCTAGCCGTTGGGCCGAGGCCTCTCCAGCCTTAATCACAGCCCCCCGCGTGATGCGCCAGGGATAGGCCGCCAGCTTGGTGGCGAGGCAAATCTGATCCCGATTTGGCCCTTGGTAGGTGCTGGTAAACTGGCCCAGCAGGGTTTCGCTGCGGCCATTGAGGCGACCGGTGCCGTAGGAATCGCCGCTGTCAAACAGGGTCACCCCTCGCGCCACACAGGTCTCAAACACCTGCTGCAATTCGCTATCCATGGCAGGGTCGTAGCCCCACAGCAGACGATTGCCCCAGGCCCAGGTGCCGCAGCCCAGGGTGGGAAAAGTGAGACGAGCGGGGGGGGAGGTCATGGCTAAGAAGGGATAGACAGCGGCACTTCGGCGGTGAGGCGGGCCGATAGAAGATAGCGTACGGCCTGATCTAGGGGCAAGGGTTTGGCGAATAAATAGCCCTGGGCCGCCTCACAGCCTAACCGCTGAAGCTGAATCTGTTGCTCCTCGGTTTCCACCCCCTCGGCAATGCAGTCCATCCCTAGGTTGTGGGCTAAATCGATGATGGCCTGCACAATCCCCAGCTTTCCGGGCTGCATTTGGTTGACAAAGGAGCGGTCAATTTTCAGGGTTTCCACCGCAAACTGGCTCAGGTAGCGCAGGGAGGAATAGCCCGTGCCAAAGTCATCAATGCTCAGTTTTATACCCCGTTCATGGATAGCATCGAGGGTGCGGGCAATGCTGCTCGATTGCTCCAATAAAATGCGCTCGGTGATTTCTAGTTTAAGACGACGACCTTGAACCCCCGTTTCCGCTAAAATCTGATCGAGGATAGGAATAAAGCGGTTGTCGCGAAACTGTTGACCCGACACATTAACGCTGACTTGAAAATCGTCGTCTAAATAGACTTTCTGTTCCCACTCAGCGATGATTTTACACACCTGGCAAAGAATTTGCTTGCCGATGGGTTTAATTAAGCCCGTGTCCTCCGCTAAATCAATAAAGGCCCCAGGCATGATCAATCCTCGTTGGGGGTGTTGCCAGCGGGCCAGGGCCTCAAATCCAATTAGCGATTGAGACTTTAGATCAACAATGGGCTGGTAATAAACAATAAAAGACTCGCTTTTAATCGCTTCGCGTAGTTCATTTTCTAGGGTGAGTAGGGCCAGGGCTTCTTGATACATTTCTAGCCCAAAAATTTCGTAGCGATTACGTCCACCCTCTTTAGCACGATAGAGAGCGATGTCTACATCTCGAAAAATTTCGTTGCTATTTGTGTAATTTGAACTACCCATTAAGACGCCAATACTAGCGGAGGTAAAAATAATTTTTCCATCTACCTCAACGGGATTTTCGAGCAGTTGATTAATGGATTCTGCCACCTGAACCACCTCATGGATATGGCTGACATCATCCAAAAAGATGACGAATTCATCCCCGCCCCAGCGCGATACCATATCCACTTTGCGAACGGCATGTTTCAGCAGATCCGCCACAGCAACCAGCAGCTTATCCCCGACCAAATGGCCCAGACTATCGTTGACGGCCTTAAAGCGATCTAGGTCAATCATCAATAGCCCAAACTGACGACCGGGCTGATGGTGGCACTGGAGAATCTCCACCTCTAGGCGTTTGGCTAGCCAGTCTCGATTGGGCAAATGGGTCAGGGCATCGTGGAGGGCTTCGTAGCGGAGCCGCCGCTCGACCTTGATCCGCCGAGTGACGTCTCGCGAACTGGTGACAATGCCGGTGATCGGGCCACCATCATCCAGGATCGATTTGGCCAAGGTTTCAATCCACACATAGCGGCCCGATTGACTACGCAATCGATAGGCACTGGTAGTCGAATCGGCGTTTTGGGAGGAGGTTTGAAAATGGAGTTGAAGAATAGGTAGATCGTCGGGGTGGCACAGATCTTGAACCTTTTTCCCCCTCAAGTCCTCTGGGTTATAGCCCAACAACGCCTCTACGGAAGGACTGACGTAGAGAAATTCGCCCTGGCTGTTGTGAAGGCAGACAAGATCGCCCATGTGGTCGGCAATTAACCGATAGCGGGCTTCGCTAAGACGGAGATCCTGCTCAACGTGTTGGCGCACTTCGATTTCGGCCTGTAGGGATTGGTTGGCTAGGGCCAGCTCTTGGGTGCGCTGCTGAACTAACTGTTCGAGATCTTGATTAAATTCTTGTAGTTTTTGATGGGCCTGTCGAAGACTAACTTGAGTATTAATTCGAGCGATTACCTCAATCATTTTGACGGGTTTTGAGAGGTAGTCAACCCCACCCACAGCAAAGGCTTTGACCTTATCAAAGGGGTCGTCTAAGGCACTGATAAAGATGACTGGAATATCCTGGGTCTTAGGGTCTGCCTTCAGCCTTTGACAGATGGTATAACCATCCATATCGGGCAGCATAATATCCAGCAGAATCAGATCGATGGGTGTTGAATGGGCGACCGTTAAGGCCATTTCGCCCGTGAGTACACCGCGCGTTTCGTAGCCGTGGTTCGTGAGTTCTCGAGTCAGTAGATGCAGGTTATCAGGGATGTCGTCAACCACAAGAATGGTTGGCTTAGGAGGAGGGACGGATCTCATCTTCGCTGCGGGTAAGGGTCATAATCTTATCAAATTGGAAATTGTTGATCCATTCCGTGAGGGACTGTTGCACCTGGGCCTGGTCGGGGGGGAGATCGGCGACGAGTTGCCGCAGGGCGGATTGATTCGCCTGGGTAGCCAGGTGATAGACCTGGGTTCGCCATTCGGGGGGTAGGTGGGTGAGGTCGGCGGCTAGGTGGGTCTGATCGAGGGGCCGCATCGAGGCAGGGGCGTCCACGATTGGCGGTTCGGCATACACAAACTCTACCCCCAGATGCTCGACCAGTTTGGCAACGATCATGGTCTGCTGGAAGGGTTTGCGCAAAAAGTCATCGCAACCTGCGGCCAGCACCAGTTGTTTTTCTCCATCAAAAATGCTGGCGGTGAGGGCAATGATGGCGGTGGCCTGCCCCTGGAGGTGGGTTTTGATGTAGCGGGTGGCCTCGTAGCCATCCATGACCGGCATTCGCATGTCCATCCAAACCAGGTGGGGCTGCCAGGTTTCCCAGAGGTCAATGGCCTCTTGGCCGTTACTGGCCTCGCGGACGCTGAAGCCCAAATCGACCAGAAATCGCTTCAACAACAGGCGATTGCTGGGCTGATCGTCTACGATTAGTAGCCGCCAGGGGGGCGAGTTTGGGGCTAGACCCACGGGAATGGGCACCTTGGGGCTGGCGGGTGGGGGCAGGTCGGTGGCCAACTGCACCGGCAGGATGACCCGGAAGAGTGACCCTTCCCCAGCATGGCTTTGCACGGTAATGGTGCCCCCCATCAACCGCACGAACTGATCGCTAATGCGTAGCCCTAGCCCTGTTCCCTCATGGCTAGCCCGTCCGGTGGCGGTTTGGGAAAAGGCCTGGAACAGCAGTTCGGTTTCCTCAGGGGCAATGCCGGGGCCAGTGTCTTCAATATCAAACTGAAGCCACAGCGCCTCACCCGCCAGACTAGGGGCCACCCCTAGCCTAGGTGCTGGGGCTAACTGAACGCGCAACACCACTTGGCCGCTATTGGTGAATTTAATGGCATTGCTCAGCAGGTTCATGAGTACCTGGCGCAGTTTGCGTTCGTCGGCGGTGATGAATGGGGGCAGGTCGGGCGAGCGTTCTACAACAAAGTCCAGGGTTTTGGCGATGGCCCTGGGTTGAAATAAATCTTCGAGGTGGTCAATCGTTTCCCTGAGGCCAAACGCCGAGGGCCGCAGGGTCATCTGGCCCGCCTCAATTTTGGCCAGATCGAGAATGTCATTAATGAGATCAAGCAGGTGCTCACCGCTGGATCGAATCAGCCCTAAATCGGCCCGGTGCGACTGGAGATCGGGATGGCGGATCAGCAGTTCCGTAAACCCCAGGATGGCGTTGAGGGGAGTGCGCAGCTCGTGGCTCATGTTGGCCAAAAACTCGCTCTTGGCCTGGTTGGCCACCTCCGCCTTTTGCTTGGCTTGCTGCAATTCCTGGAATTTTTGGGTAAGGATGGTGGCCGTGTGCTGGAAGTTGTGCACCAGGGATCGCAACTCCCACACTGGGCTTTTGGGCCACTGAATCACCCGCTGCTCTAGCACTTGGTTGGGCAAATTGTGGGTGACCTGGGCTAGGCCAATCAGGGGCCGCACAAACTGACGGCTCAGCCATGCGGCAATGGCCAGCGCTATTCCCGACACCAGCAGCAAGATCAACAACTCTTCAATGTGCTCCTCCTGCACCCGCTCGGTGTAGGGCAGGGCGGGCGACTCCACCACCAGCGTCCAGCCCCCAAGCTCCTCCAGGGCCGATTCCCGAATAAACCGAGACTGACTCCAGCGTCGAAAATACACCCGGCTTGTGCCGATGGGAAGCCAATGGTAAACGCTGTCGCCCAGGGGTTCAATCTCCCCAGTTTGCTCAGGGGCAAAGGTACTGCCCCTGGGACGATCAACATCGGTGCTAATGAACACCTGATGATTGGGATCTAGCAGCGTGGCATGGAAGGACAGATCGGCAGTGGCATCATCCAGCATGGTTTGTAGGGGAGCCAAATCAATCTCGCCCCACACCCAGCCCACCAACTGACTGGCGTTGGTGATGGGATAGGCCATCATGGCCGTTTGGCCCTGGTTTACCGCGTTCCCCAGGAGGTTGTCCGCCTCTACGGGCAGCAGGCCCCCCAGCGATGGTACGGATGGGATGGGATGGTCGTGGTCGCCATGGTTAGCCTCATCGCCCACGTTCATCACGACTTCACCCGATCCGTTGGTCACCGTCAATTGTTGAAAATCGGGCACCAGTTGCTGAATGGTGGTGGCCTGGGACTGGAGCACAGGGGTTTGAACCGCAGAAAGAACCTGCTGTTCAGAGGCTTGGGCCGTTGTCTGGGCGAGGTTTTCTATCATCCGATGATGTCGCTCATACCAATTATCTAATTGGGTGCCGAGGGGGGCAGAGAGCAATTCCAAAGAGTTCGCTTCCGCCGCCACAATATCCGACACCACCCGATGGCTATCCATAGCCAGCAGCAGCAGCGTGGGGGTAAAGGCAAAAAATACCAGCAGGTTAAACAGGGTTTGCTGAAGGGAGAGGGCACTGGCCGCCTGGGGCCGATTTAGCCAGTGGTGAATGGGCGTATAGGACAGAATAAGGCTGGCAATGAGGGCATTAAAAATGCCGTTCACCGCCTGTTTAAGCATAATAATTTGGGTTTGGCCGCTGTCTAGGCCAAGGGCGTAGTGATAAAAAACCCAGACCAGCGGTATTCCTAGGCATACCCAATAGAGGGCATTCAGAAGAACTAAGTTGCGCCCATGCTGACGCCGGTATAGGGCGGCAACTACAAAATATTCCGCCGCAAAAATAATAATGGCGTAGGGGTGATTCCACAGCACGTAGGTATAGCTACCGGCCACCACAGCCGCCACCCCACCCCAAGCCAAGCCATAAAAATTCAGTACCAACCAAACAGCAATAGTGCCAAAGAGAAAGTCAATCCTAAAAAAGAACGACCACATAAAATGGTTGCCCAGCACCCCCAGGGCCAACAAAACCATCAGCCCAACCCAACTGCGCTGGCCAATCTGGCTAGGGGGCACCAACGATGGCTTACCGAGAATCGAGGTCATAGGGTAGGGGTATCCGGCGAGGGGTGATCTCAGTCACCCTTTCAGCATCTTACTAGGCTTAAAATGCCCAACCCAGCCCGAAACTTGCCTCATTTAAAGAACTTAATCTACCCTGGTTATCCGAAATAGCCCGCCGATACAGCTTGCCCTCATCACTAATCTCACCTTTAAAGCCCCTACCGTCGCGCCTTAGGGCTGTTTGCCTAGGGGCGTGGGGATAGCCCCCCTCTTCTGGGCTATGGCCGAGCTATCTCCTTTGGGGCATGGGTAGGGGCAACCGTACCTCTAGGGGGTAGGAATTGCCGCTTGTGTTGAGGGGGGCACAGCGTCAAAAATGCCCATAGCAATGCATACTTAACCGAGTAACCGAACCGCCATGACGACGATTCTGGAACAGGGCAACATTACCATCCATACCGAGAATATTTTCCCGATTATTAAGAAGGCGCTCTACTCCGAGCACGAAATTTTTCTGCGGGAACTGGTTTCTAACGCCGTAGATGCCATTAAAAAACTCTCCATGGTGTCCCGTTCTGGAGAGTATAGTGGCGACATCAGCAACCCCGAAATTAGCATTACCCTAGATAAGGACAAGAAAACCCTCAGCGTCTCGGATACCGGGCTTGGCATGACCGCTGACGAGGTGAAGCAATACATCAACCAAGTCGCCTTTTCGAGTGCCGAAGAATTTATCACCAAGTATAAAGATAGTGCCGCCGAGGATCCAATCATTGGGCACTTTGGTCTGGGTTTCTACTCATCTTTTATGGTGGCCAGCACCGTTGAAATTGATACGCTGTCCTACAAAGATGGGGCTGAAGCGGTTCACTGGAGTTGTGACGGCACCACCCAGTTCTCTCTCAGCCCATCGGAGCGTAACACCGTGGGCACCACCATCACCCTGCATTTGATGGAGGGCGAGGAGGAATATCTCGAATCTGCTCGAATCCGGCAGCTCATTAAAACCTACTGCGACTTCATGCCTGTGCCCATCAAAATTGATGGCGAGGTTGTGAACAAACACGAAGCCCCCTGGAAAAAATCCCCCAGCAGCCTCACGGATGAGGACTATCTGGAATTCTATCGCTACCTCTATCCGTTTCAAGAAGATCCGCTGCTGTGGATTCACCTCAATACCGACTACCCCTTTGTGGTTAATGGGATTCTTTATTTTCCTAAACTCAAGCCCGATATCGACATCACCAAAAGCAGCATCAAACTCTACTGCAATCAGGTCTTTGTTACCGATAATTGCGAAGAAGTTGTCCCCCGCTTCCTGCTGCCCCTGCGCGGCGTGATTGACAGCACCGATATTCCCCTCAACGTCAGCCGCAGCTTTTTGCAAGGGGATCGCACCGTGCGCCGCATCGCCGACTACATCGCCAAAAAAGTGGGTGACAGCCTGAAAGCCCTGTATCGGGACGATCCGGCGAAATACATTTCGAGCTGGCAGGATCTGGGCAACTTCGTGAAGTTTGGTTCCCTCAACGACGACAAATTCAAGGAACAGGTCAAAGACATTCTCATTTTCCGCACCACCGCTAAATTGGCGGATGCCGAGGAAGCGGCCAAGGTAGAAGTGCAAACCGAAGAGGGCGATGCCTGGGCCGAAGTGTCTGACCATAAACCTGCCACCGATGCCAACGGCAATTTCTACACCACCCTAAAGGACTACCTAGATCGCAACAAAGCCAAGCACGAAAATCGTGTTTTCTATGCCACCGACGAAGTCTCCCAGGCCACCTATATCGATCTCTTTAGGGGGCAAGGGCTAGAGGTTTTGTTCATGGATTCCTTCATCGACACCCATTTTGTTCCTTCCCTAGAGAATGAGTTCTCGGAGGTTAAATTTGTCCGGGTCGATGCCGATCTCGATGACACCCTCCTCGACAAAGAAAAGCAAAGCGAAATCGTTGACCCGGCCACCAACAAAACCCGCGACGACGAAATTAAGGAGATGTTTGAAAAGGCGCTGGGCAAGCCCCGTGTCAACATCAAGCCCCAGGCTCTAAAAGGCGAAAATGCACCTCCGGCCATGGTGCTGCTACCCGAAGAGGCTCGCCGAATGCAGGAAATTAGCGCCCTGATTCAGCAAAAGGCGATGGAATTCCCTGAAGACCATGTGCTGATGGTGAACACTGCTCACCCGCTGATTCAAAACCTGCTCGGCCTCAGCCAGAGCACGATTTTGGCCGCCGATGGCAATGCTTCCCCCGCCGGAGCCTTGGCCGAAATGATCTGTAATCAGGTCTACGACACCGCCCTGATGGCCCAAAAAGGCTTCGATGCCGAGGGCATGAAAACCTTCGTGGATCGGTCAAACACCCTGCTCACCAAGCTCACCGAGCGCTAGGGCCAGGATCACGTTTTCGGTGAATCTTGACGTTGGATGGTTATAAAACAAGCCCCCTGCCTAACGAAACTGTTAGGCAGGGGGCTTGTTTCAGTGATGTAGATTGGGCCTAGAGCCTCGTGTTGTTAGAAACCCGGTTTCTTCGCCGGTTGGCCTACAGGATTGAGTCTCTTCCAGGCTAGAAACCGGATTTCTGCATCGGTGTTCTAGAGCAGTTTGAGGTGGGGGTATTCGGCGATCATTTCGTCGGCACTGAGGGTTTCGCCGGATTGCTGGGGCGTCCACAGCACCTCCACCGCTAGCAGATCATCACTGCCAATGGCCCCAATTTGGCCCAGCGCCCGCCGCAGGTCTTCGGTGGAGTGAATATCGGGCAAATCCAGTTTGCCCTGGGCGGCGACGACGAGGGTAGCCAAGATATATTCCCCAGGGCTGGCAAGGTCGTCGGCCTCACCGGGCAGGGTCGCCTTGGGGGTGGCTTGGGTAAGCTGACTGTTCACATTGGAAAGGGTTTCCTCGGTGAACTGGCTGCGAGTGGCTAGGGTATAGCGGTTGAACTCTTGCTCGGCACTCAGGAGACGGGTTTGCTTGTCTTCGCTGGCCCCGTAGACCCAGTAGTCGGGGTGGCGCAGCAGGGAGAGGGTGGTTTCCTGGAGTAGCTTGGCCAGTCCGGCACTGCTGCCCGTATCGGCACTGAGGGCAAGGCGGTTGAGGTCGTCTTGTAGGGAGCGGGCATTGGCCAACAGACCCACTTGCAGCTTGGCCACCGACACCGGAGGATTGCTAGAGGCCGCCATGGGGATGCCGTCTTCCCCTTCCCCCGCCCGGCGGAAGCTGTTGATCACAAAGTTGGCAATGGCAAAGACCATCAGCAGGGTGAACAAGCCGCCAAAGCCGCCGCCAAAGCCAAACAGCGGGAACAGGAAGGGAAAGCCAAAGCCGCCACCGGGATAGTAACCGCCGCCTCCCACCGGGGCACGGGTGCTGGGGGCAGGGGCCATGCGCGGGGCCGGAGCCCGGAAACTGCCGCCGCCAATGCGACCGCCTGCCTTGGCCGCCCAAGCACCATCGGCATGGCCAAACACCAGCACTAGGGCCAACCCTAGGGCCAAGGCAGGTTTAAATAGGGGCTTCACCCATTGCAGCTTAAAGCGTTGAAAGAATCGTTGCAGCATGGCTTTTAATACCGGAAAAGACTAAACACCGGACGATATTAAGGTGTTGGTTAACGTATCTATACTTTACCGCGCCCGAATCGGACAACCCAGGCCCACGATCCCCGACCCCAGGCCGGAAAACCGTACTGGTTGGGGATGGGCTTCCCCTAACCGCCGCCTACAATGGTGACGATCTCTAGGCGGTCGTTGGGGCGGAGGTAGGTGGAGTCCCAAAGCTGGCGGTGCAGAATTTCACCGTTATATTCCACCGCCACCAGACGCGGATTTAGCCCTAGGGAGGCAAGAAAGGCGGGCAGCAGGGTGGCGGGCTGACAGGGCTTGGTTTCGCCATTTACCCGCACGAAGAAGTGATCCAGGGTGGGGTCGAGGGTGGGGTCAGTCATGGGTACGGTTGGACAGGGTCAGGGTCGGGGGTAGGAAATTCGGATTGGCTATGGGATTGGATGGGCCGATTTGGATAGATCGCTGTTGCCCTTTCCTATCCTAATGGGCTAGGTATCGCCATGGGGCGAGGGCAGAAGTCTGCCGCTGAGTTCCCAATGCTGGCACACTGGAGGCTGTACCTGGGGATGGCTTGGCCCACGGATTGCCCAGCTTTCGGAAATCCCCAGAACAGTCTGCGTTTGCCCTACGGAGTCCAGAACCCACCGCCATGTACGCCCTGACCCACTGCACCCTCTACACAGGCACGCGCACCCTGCGGGATCATGCGTTGATTATTGATGGGGCCACCATTGTTGACCTGGTGCCCACGGCACAACTGCCCTCGGATATGCCTCAACAATCGGGCCAGGGTGGGGCGGCGGCACCGGGGTTTATTGATTTGCAACTGAATGGCTGTGGCGGGGTGATGTTTAACGACGCCATCACCGCAGACACTCTGGACACCATGCACCGCACCAATCTGCGGAGCGGCACCACCAGCTTTCTACCCACCCTGATTACCACCTCCGACGAGGCCATGGAACAGGCTATCGCGCTTATGGATGGCTATCGGCGCGACCACCCCACCCAAGTCCTCGGTCTCCATTTAGAAGGCCCCTACCTCAACCCCAAGCGGCGGGGCATCCACGATGGTGCCTACGTGCGCCCCGCCGATGGGGCCATGATCGCCAAGCTGGCCCAGGCTGGCCCAGAACGGGTGCGGATTGTGACCCTGGCCCCGGAACAGGTGCCAGCGGATCAAATTCGACGCTTGGTGGAGGCCGGAATTCGGGTTTCGGCGGGCCATTCCGATGCCACCTTTGAGGCGGCGATGGCGGGGTTTGATGCAGGCGTGGGCATGGTCACCCATTTGTTTAATGCCATGTCACCCTGGCTAGGCCGGTCGCCCGGTTTGGTGGGGGCTGTGTTCAGCCGCCCAGAGGTCTACGCCGGAATCATCGTGGATGGCCACCATATCCACCTCGATTCGGTGCAGTTGGCCCATCGCCTCAAGGGGGATCATCTGCTGCTGGTCTCCGACGCCACGCCCCCGGTGGGCACCCCGGTGGGCACCGAGATGGACTCCTTCATCATCGGTGGGCAGGAGGTCTTTTATCGGGACGGCAAATGTGTGTCGGCGGAGGGTACCCTAGGCGGTTCGGCCTTGACCCTGATGGAAGCGGTGCGACTCTGTGTGGAACAGGTGGGCCTGCCCCTGGCGGAGGCGTTACGGATGGCTAGCCTTTACCCGGCCCGTGCGATTGGCGTTGATCGAAATCTGGGCCAACTGGCTCCGGGCTATTGCGCCAATGTTACGGTGTTTGATCCCCAGAACTGGACGGTGCAGGGGGTGATTGAGCAGGGGCAATGGCGTTTAGTTAAACCTGTGCCCTGCGCCCCAATCCTCTAAAGAGGATTTCGGCTCTGAGCCTTGGACTTCGAGTTCTGGGTTCCTTGACTACCCCCACCAGGGAGTTCACTCCCTGGCTCATAGCAACAGTCTGCTGAAATTGTTTCGGGAAATCAGGCTGAGCAGATCGCAAAGTCTCCGCAGCCCACCCTTTCCTGCGGAACGCTACGCGAACGGGAAGCAAGTTACACCCCCAGTTCCTCTCCCAGGAGGGCTACTGTGTACACATAAGTCCTTGACGTAGATGGCTCGCCAATATCGCCCCGATACTCACCTTCGGATTCGCCCAAAATCGATCAATGCTTTGGCTCTCGCTGGCGCTCTGAGTGGCTTGGGGGACGCTGGCCGTCGGATGCTCTCCCAAGGCTGTGAGCACGTTTCGTAACCGCCGGACATGGCGTAAGTCCTGGAAATGGACGGGATTGATCTCTTAGCTGACCCAATCTTTCATGAGGTTCTCGCTCCAGCTAACCGTATCTTCCGCCTAGCCTCCTACACATTCCGCCCTAAATCACCAGACAGTAACCTTTCTACAGACTTTTGCGTAAAGGATAGCCTTAATAAGGGGGGATGGGGGGATTTTCACGGTGTACCCCATTCAAGTGAAACCCGCTATGGATAGGTAATGATGCGTTGTAGTGGGGAATAAAATTCCACACCAGGCCAATGTGATTCCGTAGGCTCTTCGAGAAGGCTAAACTGCGTCTGACAAAGCGTGAAACTCGCTGTCTAAGCGTATAGTTAAACCGTGTTGCTTCGCAACGCTAACGCGAACAATGTAACTCGTCTTGCCGCTCGACTGACTGACGACTCGGTGTCGCTTATGGGGGAGAACCTGCTAGTACGCCTCCCAGGCGTCGGAATAGATAACCGCACACTGCCGATAGACCTTGGGTAAGGACTCCCAGAGTCGTGGGGCACTTTGGGCAGAGGGTCACCCACATCAGCCCCGATCATCTCGCGAGTCTCGGCATCCAGCGCTAACCAAACCCATTGTTTGTTGCCCTTGTAATCCACAAACGACCAGCGTTCATCGCATTGCACCGTTAATGGCCTTTTTTTTGACCTGACCGTGGCGTGAGCCGGTGTTTGGGCGACGGTGTCTGGGCGACTTTGCCGGTGACATAGTCTTGCAGCCATTGCTCGGAAACCTGAGTGGCCCAAGCGATTCCAGCCATCGAGCTACGCTTTAGCAAGAGCCGGTCGATCAGTGCCCGTGTCGGGGTGTCGATCACCTTGTTAGTCGGGTTTTCGACGAACGGACGACCATAGCCACGGTATAGGTAACGCGGCTTGTCCGTGTGAATGTGGCCATGTTTGACCGTTCGTTTAGAGGTGCAATCAGAGTAGGAAGGTATAGGCATAGGCATTGTTGCTAAGCAACACTATCATCCGAAAAAAACCATAATTACCTCTAGAGTTCTACCGGCGACTTTACCCAGGTTAACGTGACAGGAAAAGTACAGACGCCGTGGTTTGATGATCGCGTGGGCATTAATCTAGCGTGGCGGTTTTTACTGAACCCACAAGGCCAGATTTTCTTTGTCGGCATTGACGTGCTGGCCTCTGCCCAAAAACTGTTGAATTTGGGTTTAGTCCGGTAAAAGCATGGGTACCTGGCATCAGATAGCCTCAGCCAAAGTCTTACAGCAACTCGACAGGCATGTTGATCGCGGGCAAGTCAGAAGTCATCCCATATCCCGGTGGCTTACCCCCGATTCAAATCACAGATGGGCTGGCGTCAACCCCAACCTGGCACCGATAGTAGCCACAACGGATTGGCTGAGGGCGTTGTAGTCGTAGCCGCCCTCTAGGCCAAAGAGGATGTTGTCGGTGACGCGCAGGGCAAAGTGGGTGAAGGTTGCGTAGTCCTGGGGGCTTAGGTTAATGCTGGCTAGGGGGTCGGCGGCGGTGGCGTCGTATCCGGCGCTAATTAGCAGCAGGTCGGGGTTGAAGGCCCGCAGGAAAGGAATCGCCTGCTGGTCGAATTTTTTGTGGTAGTCGGCGCTAGTGCTTCCGGGGGGCATGGGCAGATTGAGGACGTTGTGGTGGAGGCCCGTTTCGGTACTGCGTCCGGTGCCGGGGTAGGCGGGAAACTGGTGCAGCGAACAGTAGGCAATGGCGGGGTTGGCCTCTACGAGGTACTGAGTGCCGTTACCGTGGTGTACATCCCAATCCAAAATGGCGACCCGCTGAATGCTCGGTTGTTGGAGGGCATAGTGGGCAGCAATGGCGGCGTTGGAAAAGATGCAAAAGCCCATGCCGCTGTCGCGGATCGCGTGGTGTCCGGGGGGGCGCACCAGGGCAAAGGCGGAATGCCCCGTTTGCAAGACGTAATCTACCCCGTCTAGCCACGCACTCACCGCTAGCCGCGCCGCCTCATAGCTGGGGGGAGACACGGCGGTATCGCCATCCCAGTAGCCGCCACCATCTGCCGCAAACTGCCGAATTTTGGCCACATAGGCCGGGTCATGAACGGCGACAATCTCTCGATCTACCTGGCGCTGATCGGCGGGGGTAGGTTCGCGCCAGTCGAGGTGATCGGCCCAGGGCGCAGCCTTCAGGGCGTTGACGATGGCCGTTAGGCGTCCGGCATTTTCGGGATGAATTTGCCCCGTGTCGTGGCTGAGGAAGACCGGGGAGTAGAAAATGGCGAAGTCGGCAAGGGAAAAGTCGTGGTGCACGGCGGAATGGGTGGGGCGGATGAACTGGGTGGCCCTCACCCCCAGCCCCTCTCCCAGGGAGGAGAGGGGGGCCGGACGTTATTCAAAGTCCCTCTCCCAAAGTGGGAGAGGGATTTAGGGTGAGGGCAACTAGGCGCTTGAAAAAGGGAAAATCAGGGCCAAAAAGGGGCACCTCTCTTCCCTACGCTTACCATAGCCGGACAGTCCCTCAAGTGGGGGTTTTGTGCTAAAATGTAAAAGGCGTGAATGCCCAAAAATCAAGCCTTTTGAGCGCTATTCAGCACCACTCGGTGCGAGGGTCTGACTAGCGCTTTGTTGTTCGCAAATTCGGAGCTTTTTTGCCCATGGCAACCCCAGAAGAGCGTATAGTCCCCACCGATCTACGCAACGAAATGGAAAGCTCTTATCTGGAATACGCCATGAGCGTAATCGTGGGGCGGGCCTTGCCCGATGCGCGGGACGGTCTCAAGCCGGTGCATCGCCGCATTCTCTACGCCATGCACGAACTGGGTTTGGCGGCGGATCGCCCCTTTAGAAAGTGCGCCCGTGTGGTGGGGGAAGTGCTGGGTAAGTACCACCCCCACGGCGATACGGCGGTCTACGATGCCCTGGTGCGGATGGCCCAGGATTTTTCGATGCGGTCGCCGCTGATCAACGGCCACGGCAACTTTGGCTCCATCGACAACGACCCCCCAGCGGCGATGCGATACACCGAATGTCGCCTGCAATCGCTAACCAGCGACTCGCTGTTGCAGGATATTGAGTCGGAAACCGTTGATTTTGCCGATAACTTCGATGGTTCCCAGCAGGAACCTGTGGTGCTGCCCTCGCGCTTGCCCCAGCTTTTGCTGAATGGCTCCTCCGGCATCGCCGTGGGCATGGCCACCAACATTCCCCCCCACAACCCAGGGGAACTGATCGACGGTGTGATTGCCCTGATCCACAACCCCGACATCACCACCGCCGAGTTGATGGAGATCATCCCCGGCCCCGACTTTCCCACCGGAGCGCAAATCCTGGGCCGCAGCGGCATTCGCGATGCCTACAATACCGGGCGCGGTTCGGTGACCATGCGCGGCGTGGCCAGTCTAGAAACCATCGAGCACCGGGGCCGCCCCGACCGGGAAGCGATCATCATCACCGAACTGCCCTACCAAACCAACAAGGCGGGCATGATTGAGCGCATCGCCGAAATGGTGAACGAGCGCCGTCTAGAGGGCATTTCCGACATCCGTGACGAGAGCGACCGCGACGGAATGCGGATCGTCATCGAACTGAAGCGCGACGCCTATCCCCGTGTGGTGCTGAACAACCTGTATAAGCAAACGCCGCTGCAAAACAACTTCGGCGTGAATATGCTGGCCCTGGTGGACGGGGAACCCCAACTGCTGGGCCTGAAGCGAATGCTGGAGGTGTTCCTGGAGTTCCGGGAAGAGACCATCACCCGCCGCACCCGCTACGAACTCCGCAAGGCCGAAGAACGGGATCACATCCTTCAGGGCTATCTGATCGCCCTAGCCAATTTGGACGCGGTGATCACCCTGATTCGCCACGCCGCCGACACCCCCACCGCCAAGCAGGAGTTGATGGACACCTACGGCCTCTCGGAGGTGCAGGCCGACGCCATTCTGCAAATGCAGTTGCGACGGTTGACCGCCCTGGAAGCCGACAAAATCCAGGCCGAGCACGAAGACCTGATGGCCAAAATCACCGACCTGCAAGACATCCTGGCCCGTCGGGAGCGAATTCTGGAAATCATCATCACCGAGCTAGGCGACCTGAAGACCAAGCACAACAGCCCCCGGCGCACCACCATCGAAATGGACGATGGCGAACTGACGGATATTTCCCTGATTGCCAACGAGCAGGTGGTGATCCTCGTCACCGATCAGGGCTACATCAAGCGAATGCCCCTCACCACCTTCGAGGCCCAAAGCCGCGCCACCCGAGGCAAGGCCGGAGCCAAGATGAAGGAAGACGACGGCGTTCAGCACTTCATCACCTGCTACACCCACGATTACCTGATGTTCTTTAGCGACCGGGGTGTGGCCTATTCCATGCGCGCCTACCAAGTTCCCGAAGGTTCGCGGGCGGCGCGGGGGGTGCCTATCGTGCAAATGCTGCCCATCCCCAAGGAAGAGGTGATTACCTCGGTGCTGGCGGTGCGGGAGTTCACCGATGAAGACTACCTGGTGATGCTAACCCGAGGCGGCTTCGTCAAAAAAACCGCCCTATCTGCCTTCAGCAACATCCGTGCCAACGGCCTAATTGCCATTTCCCTAGAGGAAGGCGACCACCTACGCTGGGTGCGTCTGGCCCGCAGCACCGATAGCCTGCTGATTGGTTCTCGCCACGGCATGACCATCCACTTTAAGGTAGACGACGACCAGCTTCGTCCCCTAGGTCGGCCCACCCGTGGGGTGCGTTCCATGGCCCTGCGCGATGGCGACGAACTGATCAGCATGGATATTCTGCCCAGCCAGGTCGTCGAAGCGGTGCAGGCCGCC
This sequence comes from Spirulina sp., assembly GCA_044070495.1. Lineage (GTDB taxonomy): Bacteria > Cyanobacteriota > Cyanobacteriia > Phormidesmidales > Phormidesmidaceae > Nodosilinea. Next base: position 227,111 of record JBIPSI010000001.1, read on the forward strand.
GCCGACAGCGACGAGGACGACGAAACCGTCAATACCACCAACGACGCTGGCCCCTGGGTGCTGGTGATCACCGCCTCCGGATTGGGTAAGCGGGTGCCTGTGTCCAAATTCCGCTTGCAAAATCGGGCTGGATTGGGCCTCAAGGCGATCAAATTCCGCAAGGACGACGACACCCTAGCGGCTCTTTTAGTGGTTGGCAGCGGCGACGAACTAATGCTCGTGACCAACCGAGGCATCATCATTCGCCAACGGGTGAACGACATTTCGATTCAGTCTCGTCCGGCCACTGGGGTGCGGCTGCAACGCCTGGATGAGGATGACGCCATTGCCGCTGTGGCCGTGGTGCCCCCCACCCTGCAAGACCCCGATGAACCCAGCGAGGCATCCGAGGCCGAGGCATCCGAGGCAATGACCGAGGCATCCGAAGCAATGACCGAGGAGGAGTAACTCAAGTTCTTCAGGTCGGTTAAGCCCCTATCTTAAGGGGGATGCCGGTGAAATCTGAGTATCAAACACGGTGAATAGTCCTGTGAAGCAGCAAGAGTGGCAGCGCTACACCAAACAAGCCCAACATACCTTGGCTTCGGCGCAGCGTGACCAGGCGGCGGGAGACTTCGACTGGGCCTGCTTCAAGGCCCACCAGGCGGCTGAACTCTACCTCAAGGGGTGGTTACGCAGCACCGACCGCTTTGTCACGGGACATTCTATTTTGCGACTTTTGGCTGAGTTGGAGGCCAGCGTGACCGTCCCCCAAGCCCTACAACGATGTGCGCGAGATCTGGATAAGGTGTATATCCCTGCCCGTTACCCGGATGCTTACACCGAAGGGGCACCGATGGATTTCTATGATGAAAACGACGCTATCAAAAGTATCCACTGTGCTGAAAGAATTGCCGCTTTTTTGGAAGATTTGGTCAGAACATCATGATCGACAAAACCGCTCGATTACGATGGCGGGCACAGCGGATTCAGCAATACCTTAATCATTTGCCTCTCAGACATTATCGAGCCATTATCTTTGGCTCCGTAGCCAGGGGGGATTTCACCTTAGAAAGTGACACGGATTTGCTGATTATCAGCGATGAACTGCCCGAATCTCCCAAGGCCCGCCTGGATATCTTGTGCGATCCACGCCTAGCCACCCCCGAAATTGAACCCCTGGGCTGGCGCGAGACCGACTACCAACGACGGCGACAGAATGGTGATCCATTTCTTGTGGTTTTAGACCAAGAAGGTCTGCCATGGGAAATATTTGCCCAGCGTTATTTGTCGCCCTAGAGCATCAGTTTAGTATTAGAGAAATCTGGCTTCTTCGTGATTAGAGAAACCCGGTTTCTTTGTCGCTGTGCCGTGGAGTGCTACTTGCCAGTGGCGGCAGTTTTGGGAGGATTGGGTTTGCTGAACACAAACCACCAGAGTTCAAGGCCAATCAGCCCCAGGCCAGCGCTGGTAACGGCCAGCCTAGACCAAAGGGGTTGCTCGATGCGCTGAAACTGTCCGGTGGGGGCTGGGGAAGACTCCATCATGCTATGGCCTTCCTGAGCGGGGGCACCTGTGGTCAGGGTGAGGACGAGGGCCAAACTGGTCAAACTGGTGAAGAGAAGATGTCTCAGCTTCATGGGGATGTTCCTTGAAGAATGAGGTTGAGGCGGGGGAGATGGCCAATGCAACGTTGAAAATTCAAAATTCAAAATTCAAAGTTTTGCCTTTTGCCTTTTGAATTGAATTTTGCCTTCCCCCTACCCTTGCAACTTGGGCTGAAAATTTCGCAATCTCAGGGCATTGGTGACCACGGAAACCGAGCTAAAGGCCATGGCGGCTCCGGCGATAATGGGGTTGAGCAGCCAGCCAAGGATGGGATATAAAACGCCCGCTGCGATGGGGATTCCGGCCACGTTGTAGATGAAAGCGAAGAACAGGTTTTGGCGAATGTTGGCCATGGTGGCGCGGGAAAGCTGGATGGCGGTGACGATGCCGTGCAGGTCGCCGGAGATCAGGGTGATGTCGCTGGCGGCGATGGCCACGTCAGTGCCGGTGCCGATGGCCATACCCACATCGGCCTGGGCTAGGGCGGGGGCGTCGTTAATGCCATCGCCCACCATGGCCACCAGTTTGCCTTCCCGTTGCAGGCGTTCCACCTGGGCCGCTTTTTGGTCGGGGCGCACCTCGGCAAAGACGCGGCTAATGCCGACTTCCTGGGCAATGGCCTCGGCGGTGCGGCGGTTGTCTCCGGTCAGCATCACCACCTCTAGGCCCATGCGTTGCAGGGTGGCAATGGCGGCGGCAGAGGAGGGTTTGACCGCGTCGGCAATGGCCATCAGGGCCTCGATTTGGCCATCCACCGCCAGCCACACCACGGTGCGGCCTAGAGATTCTAGCCTGTCCCACTGGGACTTTAGTTGATCCGTGGCCAGGCCCATCTCCTGCATCCAGCGGTGGGTGCCGAGGTGTACCCGCTGCCCTGCGACCATGCCTTGAACCCCGCTGCCTGCCACGGCTTCAAAGTCTTGGGGGTCTTCTAGGGTTACGCCTTGGGCCTGGGCGTAGTTGACCACCGCCTCGGCTAGGGGATGCTCGGAGTTGCGCTCCAAGGACCCCGCTAACTTCAGGAGGTGCAGCTCGGTGGCGGTGCCATTAACAGTGACATAGTCGGTTACGGTGGGCTGGCCCTGGGTAATCGTCCCAGTTTTGTCGAGCACAATGGTCTGGATTTTATGGGCTAGCTCTAGGCTGTCGGCCCCTTTGATCAAAATGCCGTTCTCGGCCCCCTTGCCCGTACCTACCATGATCGACGTTGGCGTCGCTAAACCCAGGGCGCAGGGGCAGGCAATAATCAGCACGCCCACGGTGGGAATCAGCGCCATGGTGACGTTGCCCATCACGTTGTACCAAAGGATGAAGGTGAGAATGGCGATGGCAATCACCGCTGGCACAAACCAGGCCGTCACCCGATCCGCCAGCTTTTGAATCGGTGCTTTCGACCCCTGAGCCTGCTGCACCAGTTTGACGATCTGAGCCAGGAAGGTATCCTTGCCGACGCGGGTGGCCCGGAATTTGAAGCTGCCCGTTTTGTTCAGCGTTGCCCCAATCACCTCATCGCCCACGGTCTTTTGGACGGGCACACTTTCCCCGGTCACCATGGCCTCGTCCAGGGTGGAGGATCCGTCGATGATTTCGCCATCCACGGGAATTTTTTCCCCAGGCCGTACCAGCACCACATCGCCCAGCACCACCTCAGCAATGGGAATGTCGTACTCGCGGCCCTCGCGAATCACCCGTGCGGTTTTGGCTTGCAGGCCCATCAGCTTACGAATGGCTTCAGAGGTTTGGCCCTTGGCCCGGTTTTCTAGCAGGCGGCCTAGCAAAATCAGGGCAATAATCACCGCAGCGGCCTCAAAATACACATCCGGGGCCAACCCCTGGTCGATGAACCACTGGGGATACAGCGTGGGAAACAGGGAATAGAGAAACGCCGTGCCCGTGCCCACCGCCACCAGCGTATCCATGGTGGCGGAGCGGCGCTTGAAGGCTTTCCAAGCGTTGATGAAAAAGCCATTGCCTGCCCAGAGCATGACGGGTGTCGTCAAGACCAACTGCAACCAAGGGTTGTGCATCCACATCGGAATGAAGGGAATTGGCAGACCCGTCATCATCGGCAGCGAACCCACCACCAAAATGCCACCCACCCCCAGACTAAACACCGCCTTGCGGGTAAGCTGGCGGTTCTCAGCCTCTCGCTCCCGCCGTTCGGCATCGTCCTCGGCGGCCAAGGGGTCTTCGCTGATCGGATGGGCACCGTAGCCCGCTTCATCCACCGCTGCCTGAATGTGGGTGAGGTTGGTTTGGTGGGGGTCGTAGGAGACCATCGCCTGCCCGGCCCCAAAGTTGACATTGCACACCTCCACACCGGGCACGGCACGAATGGCTGTTTCAATGTTGCTGGCACAGGCGGCGCAGCTCATGCCTCGCAGTTTAAGGACTTGGTTTTGCATCGATAGCCTCCTGATTGGGAGCAACGGATTGAGATCAACCGCTGATCGGGATCAATTGACAGCCTCTTGATCGGGATTGATTCATGGCTGATTCATGGCTGGGCGGAACCCATCGCTGAACGACGATAGGGCTAGGCCACGGTGTAGCCAGCGTCGATAATGGCCTGCTTGATCGCCGCTTCAGGGGACTCGGTCGTGACGTTGACCTGCTTGGTTTTGGGGTCGGCGTTAACCTGGGCTGTGGCATCCACGGCTTGAACCGCCTTGGTTACGGTCTCTACACAGGCAGAACAGGCCAGGTTGGGAACGGTGAAGGAAAGGGGCATCGGTAGACCTTGGAAATCGTTGCTAGGTCTATCCTGAAGTCTCTAGTTAACTAGAGGGTCAAGGGGGTATGCAACTTGCGTTGTCGGCGCTGCGGGATCAACGCATAAACGGTATCCATCGATCCCTATAGAGGCCCTATAGAGGCCCTATAGAGGCGAGGTCTTCTCGCCTGCTGAGGCCGGGGGTAAACCAGCCGGATGGCGTGTAAAGAAATGTCGCGAGGGATTTCTCTCCCAGGGCAGGGGATAGGGAGGATGGCGGTTTGCTACAGTAACTCCACAACCGATTAAACACCGCTGACCTAGGGCGCACTGTGGCCGCAGATCACGCGGCGATAGAAAACGTAACCACACCGAAACCATGACCGCAAACTACATCATGGCCCTGGACTTGGGAACCACGGGCAATCGAGCGATTATTTTTGATCGCGACGGCACCATTGTGGGCCAAGCCTACCGGGAACTCACCCAGTACTACCCGCAGCCCGGATGGGTGGAGCACAATGCGCGGGAAATTTGGGACGAAATCGACTGGGCCATGGGTTCCGCCATTTCTAAGGCCAAACTTAGCCCCAAGGACATTGCCGCCATTGGCCTAACGGTGCAGCGGGAAACCTGTTTGCTTTGGGATAGTGCCACCGGACGCCCCCTTTCCAACGCTATTGTCTGGCAGGATCGGCGCACCGCCCCCCTATGCAACGCCCTGCGAGAGGCGGGTAAGGCCGAGGAGATCTACGAGCGCACGGGCCTGGTGCTAGATGCCTACTTTTCTGCCACCAAACTAGCTTGGCTGCTCGAACAGGCCAGAAAAGAGGCCGATCCCCCCGTAGACTTTGACCAAGTGCTGGCCGGAACCGTGGATAGCTGGGTGCTGTGGAACCTCACCGGGCGGAAAGTTCACGCCACCGACCACAGCAACGCCAGCCGCACCATGCTGCTCAACATCGCCAGCGGACAGTGGGACGACACCCTGCTGGATCTATTTGGCATTCCGCCCCACCTGATGCCGCGCATTGGCCCCAGCGTTGGCCTGTTTGGCTATACCGATCCCGACCTGCTGGGGGTGGAAATTCCCGTGGCGGCGATTTTTGGTGACCAGCAAGCCGCCCTCTACGGCCATGGCTGCGACCGTCCGGGGCTGCTGAAATGCACCTACGGCACCGGGGCGTTCCTGGTGGCCCACACCGGAGATGAGGTGGTGCGTTCCCAACATCAATTGCTGTCTACCGTAGCCTGGTCTAAGGCTCAACCGGAGGTCAAACAGCCCCACATCGGCTACGCCATCGAAGGCAGTATGTTCACCGCCGGGGCCTGTATCCAGTGGCTACGGGACGGTATTCAGGTAATCTCCAGCGCGGCGGAAACCGAGATTTTGGCCCAGGGGGTAGCCGACAACGGCGGCGTTTACTTTGTCCCCGCCCTCAGTGGCCTGGGTGCCCCCCACTGGGACATGAGCGCCAGGGGAGCCTTCCTGGGCCTAACCGGCGGCGTCAAGCGTGAACATATGGTGCGGGCGGTCTTGGAAGCTATCGCCTACGAAGTCAAGGAAGTGGTGGACGCCGTCAACCAAGACTCTGGCACCCCCATTCGCCAGCTTAAGGTGGATGGCGGAGCCTGCAACAATGATTTCCTCATGCAGCTTCAGGCCGATGTACTGGGCATTCCCGTGGAACGACCCCAGGTGCTCGACGTGACCGCCCAGGGGGCCGCCTTTGCCGCTGGCCTCGCCGTAGGCTTTTGGGACGACTACCACGCCCTCGTGGACAGTCGCCCCATCGACCGTATCTTTGAACCCGGTATCGGGCAAACTCAGGCCCAAGACCATTTCCAGCAATGGCTGCGGGCCGTAGAACGGGCCAAGGGCTGGATTGAGGACTGATCTCGATCTGGCTGACTGACACAACGCCGAAAAGCATCGATCCCTCGTAGGTTGGGTGGCGCGATAGCAGAACCCAACCAGCCCAAAATCCTCGGTGAGTGTTGGGTTCCGCTTCGCTGCACCCAACCTACTAGCGCGTCAGATCTAAAACGCTGGGTCTGATTTCTCTGACAAAGGCTCTGGGTGGTGCATTGCTTCGCGTTGACGCAGTCTCGCCCTGGCGTTATGCACCCTACAAATCCCAACCCTTCGCAGGACAGGGTGATCTTAAGCGGATCGGTTCGCGTAGGCGGTCATGGGTTCTTTGATGTAGCGAATGTAGAGGTGCTTGAAGGTGGATCGCACCACCCTGGGCATCCCAAAGTCGATGGGGAGCAGTTGATCCGGCAGTCGCCAGTCGGCTAGGCGCAGGTCGGCGGGGGCGAGGTGGGGAAACGTCAGGTCTTCCCAGGCGGGGCAATAGCCGAGGCGCAGGGATTGGGCCACCGTGGGCACCGTTTCGACCTCCACTCCCAAGATCTCCACCATGGCCCGATCCACGGCAAACACGTCGGCGCTAGCGGCCAATACCCCCAGTTCCCTCGGATCGCCACCGCTGGGGCCGTTGCCCTCATGGCCCAAGATGCCATCGACGATGGTGAGGGCAGGGCTAATCAGTCGGGCAGTTTCCACCAGCATGGTGCCAAAGCGCTCCACATCCTTACCCGCCTCCATGTGCCACCAGGCTTTCATTTTGCCGGGAACGCAGCCAAACAGGTTTTTGACCCCCAGGGTGAGGGTGAGCTGGGCGTGGGATTTCACCTTGGGCAGGTTGATCACCACATCCGCCTCCATCGCTTCCTTGGAGAGACGCAGGTGGTCAAACTCTGGGTTGTCCGTGGCGTAGCGATGGCCATGCAGTTCCACAATCGGCAGATGGAGTTCTTGGGCCAGGGGCAGCAGCCCATTGGCCTTGGCTACGCCGTGGGCTGTCCCAAAGGCAGGGCTATCCCCCAGAAAGGGCTTGCCGCCCGCCTCCTGAACCATCTGCGCCACCACGTAGACGACCTCTGGCCGCGTGGTGCATTCCTGGGTGGGGCGTGCCCCCGTGAGCAGATTGGGCTTCAGCAGCACCCGATCCCCTGGTTTTACAAACTGGGCCATACCGCCGAGGGGGGCCAGCAGGGCTTCCATCGACTGCCGCAGGGCTACCCGATCATAGGACTGGGCACGAATAAGACTCACGGGAACCGACATCGGCATTATCCTTTCTGCGTAGGGTTAGTCTACTGATTACCATAGCGCGATTGACCCCACGGTCTGGCCCAGGGCGGCGGGTCATGCTACGGCTTACCCAGTTGTGGTAGACAGTTGTGGTAGACAATGTACATCGTCCTTTGATCCGGTAGCGGGCACAACGAATCTACGGCGGGCTTTAGGGCCGATCACGGGCTAGGCTATGGGGTAGTAGAATGGGCCTGTAATGGCCTATTCTTCAGTCAAGGTGAGTGGCGCAGTTTAGGGAGAGGCTATGGAAGTTGCCACCGATACTTTAGGCCAAGATCGGGTGCCGCTAAAGTTTTTGCTGTTTATCGATAAGCGCCCAAGCTTGGCGAAGCAGGTGCAGCACATTCGGCAATATCTCAAGACCCTAGAGAGTCGGTTTCAGTTTCACCTCGATGTGATTGATATCGGTGAACACCCCTACCTCGCCGAACATTACAAACTGATGGCAAGTCCATCCTTAGTCAAGGTGTCGCCACCGCCGCAGCAACTTTTGGCCGGAAGTGACATTGTCAGCCAACTAGAGCATTGGTGGCCTCGCTGGCAGCAAGATTACCAGGCCCCTCCGGCGGGGGGAGATTCCTTCTTAGAAGACAGTCCCATCTCCCTGGCGGCGGCAGAGGGTGACGACCCCTTAACCCACTCGGCGGAATTGATCAAACTCTCCGATGAAATTTTCCGCCTTAATCAAATCAAAGACGAGCTAGAGGCCCAACTGCGCTTCAAAGATCGCATCATTGCCATGATGGCCCACGATCTACGCAACCCCCTCACCGCGGCCTCCATCGCCATCGAAACCCTCGAACTGGGCTATGCCCCCAACCAAATCCGCAAGGTCAGCCTCAGTCCTGAGCTAACGGGCCAACTGCTGAAGCACGCCAAAACCCAGGTGCGGGCCATTAACCGCATGATCACCGACATCCTCAAAACCGCTAGGGGCGCGGCCATCGAGCACCAGATCTATCCCCAGGAATTGAATTTGATGGATCTCTGCGAAACCGTGGTGGTGGAGGTGCAGGATCGCCTCCAGGCCAAGTCCCTCCAGCTTGTCACCGAGCTTCCCAAGGACATGCCCCCGGTCTATGCCGATGGCAGCCAGATCAAACGGGTGATTACCAACCTGCTCGACAATGCCATTAAGTACACGCCCGAAGGCGGCACCGTTTCCCTCACGGCCCTGCATCGCACCACCCAAAAGGTGCAGGTGGGGGTGATCGACACGGGGCCGGGGATTCCCGCCGAAAACCGCGACACCATCTTTGAGGAAAGCTTTCGGCTCCAGCGCGACACCACCCAGGAGGGCTACGGCCTAGGACTGGCCCTGTGCCAACGCATCATTCGCGCCCACTATGGCCAAATTTGGGTGGATTCTGTCCCCGGTGAAGGCAGCGCCTTTTACTTCACGCTGCCCGTCTATCGAGCCTAGGCCCGATCTAGGACGGTACCGATCAGGCAGACTCCGGTCAGGGTGGCTCCCTCTAGGCGGGTTTGGCTGAGATTGGCGCAGAGCAGGTTGGCTCCGGTCAGGGAGGCTCCAGCTAGGTTGGCTTGGCGTAGATCGGCCTCCTCTAGGTTGGCGTTGTCTAGCCTTGCCCCTTGCAGGTCGGCCCCCGACAGATCCGCCCCCTTCAGGTTGACCTCACTGAGGTTGGCCCCCCGCAGGTCGGCCCCCCGCAGATCGACCCCTTGCAGGTTCACCCCCGTTAGGGTGCAGCCATTCAGGAAGGCTCCGGCCAAGCTGCCGCCGCCAAACCGTGCTCCCATCAGATTGGCCCCCCGCAGGTTAGCCCCCCGCAGGTCGGCCCCACTCAGATCACACTGCATTAGGTTGGCTCCCCACAGGCTGGCCCGTAGATCGGCCCCGATGAGACTAGCTCCCATCAGGTTGGCCCCTTCCAGGTGGGCCTTGGCCAGGTTGGTGCGGCTGAGGTTGGCCCCCACTAAGCTGGCCCCCGGCAGGTGGATTCCGGCCAGATCGGCCCCAGCGAGATCTTCATCGGCCAGGTCGGCCCCCGGCAGGTGGCGCAGCTTTCCGGCCTTGAGGGCCGCCAGATCAAGGGAGTCGGTGGGCACGGGGGAAATCACTCAGAAACGATGGATAAACAGCAGATTAGGGAAGCAGATGCGAGCAACCAGGCAGTCGGGCCACCGGAATGACCCAGCCCGGTACCGGGGCTAGGAGAACGCTGGTGACGCAAAGACCGTTGTCGCATCCGCGACCTCAGGATTGAGCAACCCGGCTCCTAGGGTAATTCTAGTGGGAATGGAAGGTAGACTCATGCCCTGCTGCAACCCCATCACCATCAGGCCCAGCATTTCCACCAGTTTAGGATCCCAGCGCTGCCCCGCCTCTCGCTGGAAATCTGCCAACACCTCAGACAGAGCGGCCATGGCCTCGGTGGGGGATTGATCGGCCTCGGCGGTGGCTTGGCTGTGCCGTTTGAGGGCCACCTGGCGCTGAAACTCCGCCACCAGGGTCAACAGCCGCGACTCTAGGGGAATGCTGTCCCCAGCTAGTCCGGCGGGGTAGCCCTGGCCGTCCCAGCGCTCGCCTTGGTGGGTGATGATGGCGGCTATGGCCCGCATTCGGGGCATCAATCGTAGCGCCTGGACCTCTTCCACGATGGGGCAACTGGGGCCATCGGCGGTGAGGGTGGGGCCATCGGCGGTGGGGGCAATGCGGTGCAGCATTCCGGCGAGACGCAACCGCTGAATTTGCCATGCGGGCAGATCCAACAGTTGGCCCATCATGTCTAGCAGGGCCACCACTTCGCTGGCCGCTAGGGGGTTGATGGGGTCGCTTAAATCCACCAGTTGGGCCATCCACAAAAAGGCTTGTAGCTCATTGGAGATCAGGTTTTGATCCAAATCCTCCACCAGGGGAAAGGCCATGCTGCCCTTCAGATCGTCGCGGCTGTTTTGCAAATACTGCACCACCTGGGTGACGGTACGGCCCACCGCGTTGGCATCGGGGCAGACCTGGGCCGGGGTTTGCTGACGAATGGCGGCCAATTGCGCGGCGAGCTGGGCCTGGAGGGTGGGATTGTATTGGCCCATGTGGTCGATGGCGAGTTCCACCGTTTGGCAGACCAGGGCGGCATCGAAGGTCCAAAAGCCGTAGAACTTGCGCTCTAGGTCGTTGCTGGGCATTCCGGCCTTGCCGTAGTCGGCGTCGGAAAGCTCCTGGCACAGCACCATGGCGCTATACTCCGGCGAGAGAATCATCAGGTGCCATTCCTGGGCCACCGGATCGCCATCGGCTAAATCCACCAGGGCGACATTGGCCCGCTGGCTCGTGGGATGATCGTGAAAACCCGCCTCCGGGGAGGCCATAATCACAATCTGCTGGGCCTGATCGGCAATGGCGGCGTAGCGTTCCGCCTCCTCTAAGTACCATTTCCCGCGCTGGAAGGCGGTCACCACCAGGGGAGCCGCCTCTGCCCCCAAAATGCAGTCCTCTAGGGCATGGCAGAGGGCGACCAACGTATTTTTGTAGTACACCCCATAATTGAGGGGAGTGGTCTCTGGCTCGGTGCGCCCAGCCACCAACCGTTGCAGTATTGACCCCTCCAGCATTGCAATCCTCGGTATACCCTATAAGTCTATGTAATCTGGATGATAACGCAGCTTGCGAGGCCACACCATAATCTGATGTTTCCGTCGATTCTTGCCATTCCCCGCAGGGTTGGATCGTGATCCCTGGGCTGACGTGATTTCATCTTTTTCCAAAAACCATGGGCCACAACAACCGCTACGGAAATCGTTACGAAAAGCGTTACTAAAACCGTAACTTCCGTCGCAGGAATCGCCCCACTCAGTACAGTGAGGATGACAACAACGAACGTAGACAGCCTTCCTGCTGTGGATGTGAGGTGACCCCATGACAAAACGCACACTGATCCGTGGAATCAAACCAGCAATAGGGTTTCTTGCCCTAGGGCTGGGCCTAGGCACGATGGGATGGAGCCAACCCGCCCTCGCCCAGATGGGGCCAGAGTGGCACAACTGCCTCACCCGTGAGGTCTTTACCCCCGAAAAACAAGCCTGGTGTGATCGCTGGAACACCCTGCAAAATGGTACCTACCTCGTCCCCACCACCGGGGTACAGGATTCAATGTATACCACCGTTACCCTCACCAACGGCCAGTATGAGGCCGAGGACGGTGGAGGCGTGGCCCTGGCCAATGAACCGGGCTGGCTGGCCTTTGGGGATCTCAATGGCGATGGCAAGGACGATGCAGCGGTGATTATGGGCGTTGTTCCAGCGGACGGTACCGCCCTCTCCACCCACCTGGCCGTTGTGATGGACATTGATGGATCTGCCCAGGCGCTTAACCCCGTGCTGCTGGGGGAACGGGTGATGCTGAATAGCTTCATGGCCATCAACAATCAGCGCCTCTTGGTGCCCCAACTCACCCAAACCGAGGTGATTAACCGCACCTTTGTCACCGATGGCGGCACCCTCAGCGAACTGGCCCAACTGCCCACGCCAGAACGGGTTCCGGGCGGCATCCCCGATGGCACCCTCGTCTTTACGAACACCTCCACCTACGCCGTGCGGGTGTTCACCCAGGAGGGCCAGCCCTACGTCAATTTGTTCAACCGCAGAACGGGGCGGCTAGAGGTCGATAGCGGACGGGCGGTGGCGATTTCCTCGGTGGAGGGCACCCAGTACCGATACAGCGGCACCGGGGATCGGCCCTCAGTGCAGATTACAGTGGCCCCCGATAGCGCTCAAACCTTTGAGGTAAACGGCATGGAACAAACCGATCTAGCCACGGTCACGGGCACCGTCACCCATCGCGTCCGCATGGCCCTGGCCCCCAATACCGTCGTGGAAGTTCAACTACTAGACGTGAGCCGCGCCGATGCTCCGGCCATCGTTTTGGCCAGCCAGAGTATCGTCACAGGCGGACGACAGGTGCCCATCCCCTTTGAACTGGTCTACAACCCCGACCAGATCGATCCCCGCATGACCTACGCCGTGCAGGCCCGCATCAGCGTGGATGGAAACCTGCAATTCATCAATACCCGCCGCTTTCCGGTGATCAGCCAAGGCAACCCCAACCAGGTGGAAGTCATGGTAGACCCCGTCCGTCGCTAGATGGGCCGATAGACCCGGTAATTAATATTGGGAAAGATGTTGTCGATGGCTTCCATTTTCTCCAGCCAGCCGGAGTCAATCTTGCCGCGCAGGATGTCGTCCCACAGCTTTTGGAAGCGCATCAGGTGGGTGCGGGTGCGGCGCACGGCGTAGGGCACCATGGTTCCCGTCCGCATAATGAAGGCCCAGTCGGAGGATTGGGCCAGCAGCAGTTCCCGTGCCGCCTGGTTCAAGGCCCGCCATTCCAGTTCGTCTTCGGGTTCGCGCTTGGCCAGGTCAATCATGCGCTCGGCAGCTTTGTGCAGGTGGGGGTAAATCCAGGCGTTGGTTTCGTTCAGCCAATATTCGTGGAAGCCCTTAAAGCCCCAACTCGATTGGGAAGGACGGCAGACCTGCTGGGTAGGATTGGCCTTCAGGTAGTCGGCCAGGTGGGTCATGTCGTAGGTGTCTTGGTCAAACCAGCTCTTGCGGAACAGGTAGTCGAGGAACCACGGGCCTTCGTACCACCAGTGGCCAAACAGTTCGGCATCGTAGGGCGACACAATAATCGGCGGGCGCTGCATTAGGCCATAGAGGTGGCTGATCTGCTGTTCCCGGTTGTACATGAAGTTTCCGGCGTGCTCGGCGGCTTTTTCCTTGGCCCAGTAGGGGTCGTACAGAGCTTTGTCAGACAAGCCCAAGCCCTTCCCGGTAATTTTGTGGTACTTGATGCCCACATTCTTGCGCTGGCCGTTGGGCATGATGTAGGGCTTGATGTACTCATACTCGGCATCCCAGCCCAGGTCGCGGTAGAACTCACGGTACTCCGGTGCGCCGGGGTAGCCCACCTGGGACGACCACACCTGTTGGGAGGATTCGTGATCCCGTCCGAAAGCCGCCACCCCGGTTTCGGTGAAGATGGGGGCATAGCTGCCAAAGCGAGGGCGGGGGCGGGCGTAGAGAATGCCGTGGCCATCGGTGAGGAAGTAACGCATCCCGGCATCGGCCACCATGCGCTCTAGCCCTTCGTAGTAGGCGCATTCCGGTAGCCAAATGCCGTTGGGGGCACGGCCAAAGTTTTCTTCGTAGTGCTCCGCCGCCACCTGAATTTGTGCCCACACCGCTTCGGGGTACATTTTCATCAGGGGCAGATAGCCGTGGGTGGCCCCGCAGGTGATGATCTCTAGGTTGTTAGAGTCCTGGTATTGCTTGAAAGCCGTCACCAGGTCGCCGCTGTAGTTCTCCCAGGTGTTGCGAACATGGTTGAACTCCTGGGCGTAGGTTTCCGCCAAATACCGCAGGTGGCCATTGTGGACGTGGCGTTCCACCTCTAATTCGGCCAGTTCTTCGAGCTGGGCTAGGTGGGCATCAAAGCGCTCTTGCAGCAGGGGATCCCGCAGCATCGACACCAAGGGCGGCGTCATGCTCATGGTGAGCTTAAAATCCACCCCGTCCCGCTTCAGCCCGTCGAACATGGTGAGCAGCGGCACGTAGGTCTCGATGATGGCTTCGTAGAGCCACTCCTCCTCTAGCACATAGTCACTTTCGGGATGTCGGACGTAGGGAAGGTGGGCATGGAGAACCAGGGCAAGATATCCGATAGCCATAGGTGAGTGCCGTTGCGGAATGAACTGTGAATGCCGATTGATGGGGCCGGGATGAACCGTTGACAAGATTCTAAGGCAAAAGTTAAGCGGTGACGGTTAGCTAGGCGGTATCCCGTCTGACCAACCTGATTGCAAAGTTTTATAACGTTTTTAATGGCCCAGTTGTGCCACAGAGGCGAACCTCCAGAAAGTTCAGGGAGAACGCTCTGTGGACAAGTTAATACGCTTGCAATTGGAGTAGAGACTTGGATAGAGGGTTTGGATAGAGATGTATTTATGCCTTACATTATGCCCCGCGCCCGTCGCCAAATCCCATCGAAATCCCGTATTCGCCCCTGGCTCCCAACCGCTGTTTCCCCGTGGATTGATTAGGGCTTGTTCTGGGGCGCGTCATCCCTAACACTAGGGCATGGCCGGGATGGAGCCTCGACATCCACACAGCCCAGATGGCCAGAGTCGCAGTTCGTTGTAAGTTGTCGTCATTACGTCACTAAAGTCGTCGCAATTAACAGGCCGCAATTAACAGGGTCAGAATTTAAAGCGTCAGAGCGAATAGGGTCAACATCAATGGGACGAGTGGGGTGGATCGGGATCGGGCTGCTGCTGGTCAGCCTGGGGGGAATGGGGGGCTGTCAACAAGGCCCAAGGCTTGCCATGCAGAGCTATGCGTGGGCGGAAGATACCCTCACCGCCCTGGCCTATCCGGCCTTTTTGGTGGATACGGGCACCGCCGAACGCTACCGTCAGCAGGGGCTAGCCTACCGGGCTGGGGGGGATCTGGAGCGTTCCGTGGCCACCCTAAAAATTGCCGCCGCCCTCGACCCCTACAACCCCAATAGCCACATTATTCTGGGCTGGACACAGCACCTCGCCGCAGATCGCCCCAGCGCCATCACCACCCTCACCACCGCCCTAGGACAGGATCCTGACTCGGTACAGGCCCTCAACGCCCTCGGCATTGTCTATTTAGTGGAGGGCCAGCTTGACCAGGCCACCGCCACCCACCACCGCGCCCTGGAACTCAAGCCCGACAACGAGATCGCCCACTACAACCTCAGCCTCGCCTACCAGCGCCTTGGCAACTGGGACGCCGCCATCCACCACGCCCAGGAAGCCACGCAACTGGAACCCCAAAATCCCCATCCCTGGGTGGCCCTGGCGCTGGCCCAGGCTTCCAGTGGCGACCCCACCGCCGCCCAAGCCACCTACCGACAGGCAATTCAGAGGGATAGCCGCTATCTCAATCGTGCCTATCTTGATCACCTGGCCCAGGCGGGTTTTAGCGAAGCTCAAATTAGCGCGGTTGACCAAATCCAAGCCACCACCGCTCCCTAAAAAGCATCCTGTAAAAAGCATCTGAATAAGAGGGCGTTTGAAAAGGGTTGCCTCAGGTGCGATTGGTCGCTAGATCGGTGCAAATCTACGGGATTTTTGGCGACTGAGGCTGACCTCATCGGTATAACTTGGGACAAGCTTCGGCTTTTCAAACGTCCTTTAAGAGAAAGGGCCAACGCTGGTTGACTGGCAAAAGATCCTGTGCTGGACGCGAAAACCGCGCCCCTACAGCATTGGGATAAGGTAGGGGTCAGGAGATCTGCCCCTTTGGGGAATCTGGGTTCTCGCAAGTTTTGTCAGTCCACCAGGGGCCAACGATACCCGAATGGACTGACAAGGGATTCTGCACCGGACGCAGCCACCGCGCCCCTACAGTATTGGGACAATGCCCAGGAGCTAGAGGTGTGGAGAAGGAACAATTTCGTCTAGACTGAACACTTTAAATCCACATTTTTTAATAATCTAACGAAAGCGTTATATTAAATTAAGCAAGCGCATTGAGCGAAATGATTCATGGTTGTCGCGTCAGACCGCACCTCATTACACCAGCGTGGGTTGACAGGCGAGGCTCAAATTCTAAGGCAAGTTTTTGAGTCTGTTGACGCTGCCAGTTGCCCCTACAGCTACAACTTTCACATGCATACCGTGTGTTCAGATGGCAAGCTGACTCCGGCAGCGTTGATGGAGCAAGTAATCGGCATTGGCCTGCAAGCATTCGCCATTACCGATCACCATAGCCTGCGCGGTTACCACCAGGCCCAGGCTTGGCTAGAGGACTGGCGCTGGCGCAACCCGACCCCCCTCAGCCAACGCCGTTCAGCGGGTTCCTTGATGGAATCGGCTCCCCGATTGTTTACCGGGGTGGAAATCAACGCTCTGCTGGCGGGGACGGAGGTACACCTGCTGGGTTATGGGTTTGCCCCCAGCCATCAAGCCATAGTCCCCTACCTCCAGGGTTCTGCGCCTAGGGGTAGCCTGAAGGCGGCGGAAACAGTCATCAACGCCATTCAGACGGCGGGAGGGCTAGCGGTGTTGGCCCATCCGGCCCGTTATCGGGTATCCGCTGAAACCCTGATTGACCACGCGGTGGCCCTAGGCATTGATGGCGTTGAAGCCTACTACGCCTACAGCAACCCCGACCAGTGGCACCCCTGCCCTCGCCACACCCCCCTGATCGAAGCCCTAGCTCGTCACCATCGCCTATTCACCACCTGCGGCACCGATACCCACGGATCTAACCTCCTGCGTCGGCTTTAGTCTAAGTCCGTCAGTGGTGTTCTAGACATCCGTGGGAGATATCCCACTAACGCATCACATTCAAGCTATTGGGCTGGTTGACTGACAAAAGATTCTGCACCGGGCGCGGCAACCGCGCCTCTACCGCATTAGGGTCATGTAGGGGTCAGGTCTCCTGACCCTTTGACGGATCTGGGTTCTGGCAAGTTTTGTCACCAGGGTTCGGAGTTGCTCTGAAAATAGCTTTTCATCCTTGGGGGTGTTGCGCCAGCGGCATAGACGACGGGTATGACTTGGGATCGCCGTACGGGTCAATAGTGTGGGGGCAGGCACGAATATCCCTTGATTTGGAGGGTTGACGTTGGGTTAAAGTCGGCCTTTTTCTTTAGCTTTTCTTCAGATTTTTGCGATTAGAGTGCCAGTCCAGACAGCTTGTAACATCCCTAGAAAAAACTACCGGATAGTTTGCAAAGTTATTTGCTGAAGCGTGGACTTTTATATGCAATGGCAATTGCTAAAAGCGGAGAGGGCATGATAAACCCGAAGCCTAAAATCGTGACGGCAACCCGTCAATTGGCCATCTGTCCCTGACCCTTCATCGACAGTAACCCATGGGCGGTGCGCTCTCCCCTGGAACGACTATGAACCACGAATCCTATCTTTTATTTACCCTGGATGGCCTACACTATGGCCTGACGGCGGAAGTGGTGCAGGAAATTTTCTTTCTTCCCGCCCTCACCTCGGTACCTGAATCGGGGCCGGAGGTAGCGGGGGTGCTGAATTTGCGAGGCCAGCTACTGCCCGTCCTCAATCTCAAAACCTGTCTGGGTAAGCCGCGTCAGCCCAATACCCTCAACCAGGCGGTGATTTTGGTTAAATACGATGATCACCGCTTGGGCTTGGTGGTAGATGACATTCAAAATGTCGAGGAAATGGATACCGCTAACATTTCTAGCGGTTTGGATACTCCCTACATTGGCAGGGCGGAACGGTCGATGACCACGGGGCTGGCTAAGTTTGGTCAGCATGTCATCATTTTGCTGAACCCGGAAACCTTAGTCAGGGGTTATTCGGCCATCCATGAACAGATAGATGCCGCCGAGGATGGCCACGACAACACCTTTATGGCCCAGTTTGGCCCAGAGGCCCAGATGGTGTTGCAGGATCGGGCGGAGGGGCTGGCCCAGGTGACCAAAGCCGATAATTTGGCAGGGTTATCGGCCTTGGCGGTGGTGAGCCTAGAGGGAGAGCGCTTTGCCCTGGGCCTAGAGTCGGTGCATGAGTTTACCGAGGTGCCTCAGATCACGCCGATTCCCTGCTGTCCGTCCCACATTGTTGGCAACATGAACCTGCGGGGCGAAATTTTGACCCTGGTGGATATCCGCCGTTTCCTCAACCTATCCCCCAGTGCCGACCGCAAACCGGATAAGGCGGTGGTAATGCGGCTAGGTTCTCTGGTGGCTGGGATCGTGGTGGATGACGTGTACGACGTGGTCTATGTGCAGCCCTCGGAAATTGCCTCGATTCCCGCCGCTATTCATTCCAGTGATAACGAATACCTGAAGGGCATCGCCCGCTACCAAGACTCGATGATGAGTCTCTTAGACTTGCCCCGATTGCTAACCCAGGGCGAGCTTGTTGTGAATCAATTGGGTTAGGGAAAGGAGTGATGAAATGTCTGATAACAAGGAGATTAACTCCTTGAATAACACCTCAAACGATTTCAATGCTTCTTTTCACTAACGTATTTCGCATTTACCTGTTCTAAGGAGAATCGCCATGGAAGGCCGCAAGATTTGGAAGCTACGTCATTGGATCATCTTTGGGTATTCGGTTCCGGTGGTTGCGTTGATTATTTCCGCCGGGGTAACCATTGTTAATGTGCGCCAAGTCAACCAGTCTGCCCAAGATTTAACAGAAGCCTGGATTATTAATGATAGATTGGCTGGATTAGAATCTACGGTACAGATTGTATCTCGAACCACCCGAGGCTATCTCTTGGAGGCCGCTCAAACCTCTCAAAATAACTTTACTCAGGCCAGGGCTGATTTTGACAGGCTGGTAGATGAGCTGGATAGCATGATCCGAGATGAGCGGCAGCGTCAAAATCTGGTGAATGCCCAGGATTTTATTGAAACCTACTTTGCCAATTCTCAGCGAATTTTCGATCTCGTTAACAACAATCAACGAGATGAAGCCTTTCTATTTTGGCAGGAGAGCAATGGTCGGACAATCTCCAACGAGGCCATCGCCCTCCTGAATGAGATGGAGGAGTTGGAAAACGAAATTATTGCCGCTGCCCAAACTCGCCAGGAAGAAGCTCTGGCCCGGTTGCAATTTACCCTGGTCACGGCGGCTACATTGTCGGTGATTCTATCCGCCATTATTGGCACCTGGATTGTGATGAAAGCCTCGCGGATGATGAACCAAGCTGCTGGAGACATTGCCAGTTCGGCCAGCGAAATTGCCGCCAGTGTGGAGCAGCAGGAACGCACCAGCAGCCAGCAAGCGGCCAGCGTCAGCGAAACCACGACCACCATGGATGAACTGGGGGCGTCTTCGCGGCAGTCTGCTGAACAGGCAGAAGCGGCGGCGGCGGGGGCACAGCAGGCTCTTACCCTGGCGGATGGCGGCACCCGAGCGGTGGAACGCAGCCTAGATGGCATGACCACCCTGCGGGAAAAAGTAGACGCCATTGCCGACCAAATTTTGCGCCTGAGTGAGCAAACCAGCCAAATTGGCGGCATTTCTGGCCTGGTGAGCGACCTGGCTAACCAAACCAACATGCTGGCCCTGAATGCGGCGGTAGAAGCGGTGCGGGCTGGGGAGCACGGTAAGGGCTTTGCGGTGGTGTCCGGCGAAATTCGTAAACTAGCCGACCAAAGCAAGAAATCCGCCGAGAAAATCAATGCCCTGGTGGCGGATATTCAAACCGCCATCAACTCCACGGTGATGGTCACCGACGAAGGAACCAAGACCGTAGAAGAAGGGGTGAAAATTGCCGAAGAAACCTCCGATGCCTTCGCTGGGGTGGCCGATGCCGTCAACAATGTGGTGCTGAATAGTCAGCAAATTTCCCTCAACGTGAAACAGCAGGCGGTGGCCATTCAGCAGGTGGTAAGCGCCATGAATAGTCTCAACACTGGGGCGCAGGAAACCGCCAACGGCATCAGCCAAATCAAAATTGGCACCCACCAACTCAATGAAAGCGCCCTGATCCTGAAAACCGCGATTTAACCCCCTGGACTGAGGGGAGTTGATCCCCCCTAGCCCCCCTTAGGAAGGGGGGAACCGAAGTCAAAGTCCCCCTTTTTAAGGGGGATTTAGGGGGATCGCCGGAAGCCCTCACCCCCCAACCCCTCTCCCATGGGGCGAGGGGAGCCAGAAAAGACCGTAGGGTGGGCACTGCCCACCATCTCACTAAGACCCTCACCCCCAACCCCTCTCCTATGGGGCGAGGGGAGCCGGAAAAACCGTAGGGTGGGCACTGCCCACCATTCCAAAGATCAGGAAGTAATCAAGGACAGCTAGGCCCAGTTTAGGAACTGATGCAGACGTTGGAGGGGAGCACCCTACCGAAATGATTGAAGATATTGAACTCCGAGAGATTTTTAAGACCTCCAGCGAAGAGCGCTTCCAGGTACTGGATGAAGGCTTGCTGCATTTAGAAAAGCACCCGGAAGACCTGGAAACCATCACCGTCCTGATGCGGGAGGCCCACTCCCTGAAGGGGGACAGCAACATGCTGGGGGTGGAAGACCTGGGTAAGGTGGCCCACCAAATTGAGCACATCTTTGGGGCGATTAAGCGAGGCGAACGCAAGCTCACCCCCACCCTGTTTGACCGATTGGGTCGGGCCATGGAGGCCATGCGCCAGATGGCCCAGGAAGCTGTGACCGGGGAACCCGCCCAGGTGAAGGTGTTCTACGTGTTGGCGGATCTGATGGCGGCGGAAATGGCCGAAGAAGAGGATCCCGCACCCCAGGCGGTTGAATCCACGGCAACCACCGCCGCCCCAACCGCCCAAGCTGACGATGGGGATGATGATCTAGCCGAATTTCTATTCCCGTCGCCCTCGGTGGATGTACCCCAGGGGGATGTGTCCCAGGAACCGGAATCGCCTCTAGATCTGTTCCCTGATGCCGAATCCCCTGTAGGGGTGCACAGCGGTGCGCCCCTACCCCCTGCGTCTCAACCGTCCGCGCCCCAGCCGTCTACGCCCGGTGTGTCTGATGACGACATTCCCCCCGGCGCAATTTTCGATAGTTCCTTGGATGTGCCGTCGGAAGATCACTCGTTAGAACCAGGGGACAGCAACGCGGATCCCACGTCGGTAAACCCAGATTTAGACAAGGCCACAGTTGTGGACGATGACGACGACCTCTTTGGGTTTAGTTCCGCCGCCGATGCCCCCAAGCCAGCCCCCACGGCGACCAACGGCACCAGCGCCCCCCCAGAACCCAGGCTTCCCGGCGAACGCAGCCCGCTTTACATCGAAGACGACGAAATGCGGGGGCTGTTTAAAACCTCCAGCGAAGAACGGCTGCAAGCCCTGGATGAAGGCATTTTGCACCTGGAGAAAAATCCCCAGGACCTCGCGGTGGTGGAGAACATCATGCGGGAGGCCCACTCCCTGAAGGGCGACAGCAACATGCTAGGCGTGGCGGATTTGGGCAAGGTGGCCCACCAGATGGAGAATATCCTCGGATCCGTGAAGCGGGGGGAAACGCCCCTCACCCTGGATGTGTGCGACCGTTTGGCCCACGGCATGGTGGCGATAAAGCAACTCGTCCACGAGGCTTCTACCGGAGAAGCCACCGGGGTCAATGTCTTCTACGTCCTAGCCGAACTGATGGGTTCCTCCTCGGATAATCCCCCCAATTCCCCCCCATCGCCCCCCCCATCATCGGCCCCCTCGTCACCGCCCTCTCCCCCGCCCGAAGACCCCAATGCCGCCATTGATAAGGCCTCGAAGTACAAAATTGAAACGATTCGGGTGCCCACCACCAGCCTCGATTCCCTGATGACCCAAAGCGGCGAGCTAACGGTGACCAAAATTCGGGTGGCCCATCGTCTTGCAGAAATCGACGCCATCACCAACCTGTGGGAGGAATGGAGTCGCGATTTGTTCATGAATCGCTTCCTGTTCCACGAAGCCCAGCAGGGTAAGCAGGTGTGGCGACAATTAGAAAGCTTCCACAGCCGCACCGAGCAGCATTTGGATTTGCTGGGGCGCATGGTGGGGCAGCTCAGCAGCGCCCTCTACGAAGACACCACCCGCCTGGAGATGATCACCGACGGGCTGGAGGAGGGCATTCGCACCCTGCGGCTGTTGCCCCTAGCCACCATCTTTAACCTGTTCCCGCGCCTGGTGCGCGACCTCGCCCGCCAGGAGGGCAAGCAGGTGGAACTGGTGATTGAAGGGGGCGAAACCCGTGCCGACAAGCGCATCCTAGAGGAAATGAAGGATCCGCTGCTGCACATGATCCGCAACGCCATCGACCACGGGATTGAATCCCCCGCCGAACGCAAGCGCAAGGGCAAACCGGAAACCGCCACCATCACCCTGCGCGGCTACCAAACCCCCACCAGCATCGTCCTAGAAATTTGCGACGATGGCCGGGGGCTGGATGTGGAGGCGATTAAACAAACGGCGGTGCGGCGTGGGCTGCATCGTCCTGAAGAGTTGGAACTGTTAACGCCCGGTCAAATTCAGGCGCTGATCCTCAGTCCGGGCTTCTCCACCCGCACCATGGTGACGGAGATTTCGGGTCGGGGGGTGGGCCTCGATGTACTGCGTACCAACGTGGAGCGGCTGAAGGGCAATGTAGAGGTGCATTCTACCCTCGGCCAGGGCTGCACCATTCGCATTCAGTTGGGCACTACCCTAGCCACCGCCCATGTGCTACTGGTGACGGCCAACGGCCACACCTACGCCCTGCCCGTGGAGTTTGTGCAAACCGCCTGTTTGGTGCAGGCTAGCGACATGTTTACCCTAGAAGGCCACAGCACCATCGTCTTCGACAACCAGCCCGTTTCCGTGGCTTGGCTGGCGGATTTGCTCAACCTGCCAGGGGACAGCAATGGCCGGATGAAGTCGGCTAATCAGCGCTTGTCCTGCATTATTTTGCAGACTGGCCACGATAAACTCGGCATTTTTGTCGATGCCCTGATTGATGAGCAGGATGTGGTGCTCAAGCCCCAAAGCCAGTTACTCAAGCGGGTGCGCTATATCTCTGGGGCCACCATTTTGGGCACCGGAGAGGTGTGCATGGTGCTCAATCCGCCAGATCTGATCGGCACCGTGCGCCACCGCATGACCCAGGCTGCTCTGGGCAGTGTGGAGGGGGGCAGCGTAGACATAGCGGAACAGCGACCTAAGAGCATCCTCCTGGTAGAAGACTCCATTGCCACCCGCACCCAGGAAAAGCGCATTCTAGAATCGGCGGGCTACGAGGTGGTGACCGCCGTGGATGGGGTGGATGGTTTTAATAAGCTGCAATCCCGTGTGTTCGATGCCGTCATCTCCGATATCCAAATGCCTAATTTGGATGGGCTTCAGCTCACCCAGCGCATCCGGCAGCATCGAGAATACAATGAGTTACCCGTGGTGTTGGTGACAACCTTGGCCAGCGATGAAGATCGCCGCCGGGGGGCCGAGGCCGGAGCCAACGCTTATATTACGAAGGGTAGTTTTAATCAGGAAGTGCTTCTCGAAACCTTGGAAAGATTGATATAGCCCCATCCAGGTTTTGCCATTCCCTCGCCGCCTACCCCTCACGGTTTGTCGATGGGGGCTAGGCTGTCCTACGGGTTCATCCTGGTAGGTAGCGCTGAACCCTGGGGCCTGATCCCTAATCGAAGTGAGACGCTAGATGCCTGGTCGTATCCGACTGTTAATTGTGGAGGATTCTCCCGTTGCCCTCGCCATTTTGCAGCGCATTTTTCGAGAAGCGCCCGATATTGAGGTGGTGGGAGTCGCCCGCAACGGCCAAGAAGCCCTAGCCATGTTTCCCATGGTGCAGCCCACCATGATCTGCACCGACCTGCACATGCCCAAAATGAACGGTCTAGAACTCACCCAGGAGGTGATGGCCCGTCACCCCTGCCCCATCCTGGTGGTCAGCGCCTCGGTGCAGGAGGAAGACACCCAAAACGTGTTCCGCATTTTGGAAGCCGGGGCCTTGGATATTTTTCCCAAACCCCGCACCGGGCTGGCCTCGGAATACGAAAAATCGAAAAACGAACTGCTGGCCAAAATCCGCGTGTTGTCTGGGGTTTCGGTGTTCACCCAACGCCGCCAGGGGGCCCCCGCCGTGCGCCAACCCCTCATCCAACGGCCCCCGGTCAAATCTACCCCCATCGATATCCGTGCCCCCAGGGTGCTGGCCATCGGGGCATCCACGGGTGGCCCCCAGGCGCTACTGGCGATTTTTCAACAGCTACCCAAAACTTTCCCGGTGCCCATCCTCTGCGTGCAGCACATCAGCGAAGGCTTTTTGCAGGGCCTCGTGGACTGGCTCAACAGCAGTTGCAGTCTCCAGGTCAAGATTGCCAGTCCGGGCGAAATGCCCCAGCCTGGGATCATCTACTTTCCCCCCGAACGGCACCACCTGGAAATTAGCGCCCGTGGACAAATTGCCCTGGCCCAGGGTGCTCCGGTGGCGGGGCACTGCCCTTCCGTGACGGTGATGTTTAAATCCGTGGCTAGCTACTATCGCCGTTCCGCTGTGGGGGTTTTGTTAACGGGGATGGGCCGCGACGGAGCCGATGGTCTCTATGCCATGGCCCAGGCAGGTAGCCTCACCATTGCCCAGGACGAAGCCTCCTGCGTGGTGTTTGGGATGCCCAAGGAAGCCATCAGCCTAGGGGCCGCCCAGCAGATCCTTTCCCTACCCGCCATCGCGCCCTTTTTAATGAACCAGGTGTTTACCTCGGTCCTGTCCTGAAGGGGGAATGGGATGGGGACGTAGGGGGACAGCGCTGTTCGTCTGATAGGTTAGAATTGTCAGCTACTTGAGCCTACGCTGAAGGGAAAACTAACCACAGAAATCCGTCTTAATGTGCGTCTATGTCCTTTCCCTTGCCGTCGTCCTGGCGATCTTGGCCCCTAGCACGACTGGCCCAAACGATTGGGGTGGCGTTGGGCTTTGCCCTTCTGTTTATGGTGAGTGTGAACCTGGCCTCGCTGCCGGGAAAGATCACCGCCATTTGGTTGCCTGCGGCCCTCACCTTGGTCGTGCTGCTGCGCTATGGGCGCGGGATACTACCCGGTGTGTTTGGGGGAGCCTTGGCCATTGTGATGGTTGGCCTGTGGGATACGGGCCTGTCCTGGCCGTCGCTGATCTGGGCCAGTCTCGTGTTTGCCTGCTGCGAAACCCTGCAACCGTTGCTGGCCGTGTGGTACCTAGGGCAGCTTTACCGCCTCTTGAGTCCCCAGCAGCGGGGCGCGACCCATCCGTTGCCGCCCCAGGCGTGGTTTGAAACGGTGCCGAGGGTGTTTAGCTTCATTGTGGCGGCGGTGGCCTCCCCCACACTACCCGCCCTGGCCGGAAGCTGGACTTGGCAAACCGTGGGTCTGATTGAACCATCTACCCTAGCCCTCACCTGGTTCACCTGGTGGATCCCCGCCGCCATGGCCCACCTGATCTTTGCGCCGCCGCTGCTGTTGCTGTGCCGTCCCCAACGACCCCATCCCCTGCGCCTAGGACGGGCTGATTCCTGGGCCACCCACACCCTTCAGGAGGCCATCGGGTTATGGTGCGCCTTTATGTTGCTGCTGTACCTCACCTTTGGTCGGGGTTATTTAATTGACTACATGTTTCTGCCCCTGCTGATGTTGGCGGTGTTTCGATTGGGGCTGTTCTCCGCCAGCCTCAGCCTAGCGATCATTACCCTGGCGGCTATCTATGCCACCAACCTAGGTTTTGGGGTCTTTGTGCGCGAGGCTCCCCACGAATCGTTTATTTATCTTCAGTCCTTTTTGGCGGTGCTTTCGCTCACCATTTTGATCCTGTCCGCCGTCATTGCCGAACGCCGAACCTCTCAAAATCGCCTCCAAGAAATCCTGACTTCCCTAGAAAATCAAGTCGAAAAACGTACCGCAGAACTCCGCAAAAACGAAAATATTTTGACCGGGCTGTTTGCCGCTTCCCCCATCGGCCTCGGCATTTTGGACGACTCCCTCCGCTTTGTGCGGATGAACCCAACCCTGGCGAATGTCGGTTTTTCGGCGGAGCAATCCCTGCTGGAAATGGCTACTTTGCTACCCGAACTCTCCAGTGCTATCCAATGGGCCTATCAAACGGTGGCCCGCACCCAATCCGCCCTAATTGACCAAGAAGTGGCCACCACCTCCCCCGACGTAGATATTCAACGTACCTGGTTGCTCTCCTGCTTTCCGATCCAGGGAAAGGATCCGATTTCGTCCCAGGTGGGGGTAGTGCTGCTGGAAATTAGCGACCGCAAACGCCTAGAAGCCGCTCTCCAAAAGCAGGCCGACCTAGATGCCCTCACCCAATTGGCCAACCGTCGCGCCTTTGATCGCCATCTGCAACGGGAGTGGAGCCACGGTTTGCGTGCCCAACAGCCCCTCTCGCTGATCATGGCCGATGTAGATTACTTCAAAGCCTACAACGATCACTATGGCCATCCCATGGGGGATCAATGCCTGGTTCAGGTGGCCCAGGTGATTCAGCACAGCGCCCGCCGCCCAGGAGATTTGGCCGTGCGCTATGGGGGCGAAGAATTTGCCCTGCTGCTGCCCAACACCCCCCTAGACGCGGCCTGCCAGATTGCCCTAGCTATGCAGAATCGCCTGCGTCAACTGGGCCTAGTCCACGCCGGATCGGCGGTGAGTCCGTATGTCACCCTCAGTCTAGGGCTGGTCACCCACATTCCCAAGGCTGGCGAACTCCCCCAACGGTTGATTGGAACCGCCGACCAAGCTCTCTACACCGCCAAACGCCAGGGCCGCAATCGCCTTGTCGCACGGGAACTGTAAGCCCAGCCCATGGCCACCGCATACCCTAGGAAAAGGATGTATTCAGTTAAGGCTCACTACCATCATCTATCCTCGATGCCGCCGCTAGCCCAAGGAAATCGGCCATAGCTTGCCAAATCTCCGCCTCCACATCCCCTAGGGCGTGGTCGCTGTCGAGTTCTAGAAGCTGCACCCAGGGTCGGCGAAGGGCGTAGGCGCGGCTGGCCTCGATGGCAATCACCTCGTCCTGGGTGCCATGGCAAATCAGGGTAGGAATGGGGGCTTGGAGGGCGTCGTCATTGTAGCCCTGGGCATCCTCCACAAAGCGGTAATGCAAGGTTTTTTGTTCCTGGTCGGCATAGTGATAAACCGACAACTCGCCCTGCCGTCGCCACTGGTCTAGGGCCGCTTCCCCCAGGCGCGGCAACCACTGGGCCAAAAACCGAAAGGCCGGAGCCAACAACACCAGTTTTTCGATTCGTCCCCGCAGATCCGCTTGCTCAGCCACCCAGGCCGCCGTTAACCCGCCCAGGCTCGATCCGATGATCACCGTCGGCTGAGCCTGGGCCAAGATCAACTCGCGGGCCTGCTGAATTTGGCGACTGAGGGTGAGGCCGAAAAAGTCTCCCTGATTCAGGTCAGGGATGGTCAGGGAAAGCCCCACCGCCTCAAACCGCGCCCTCAACGCTTGAGCTTTGTAGGATTGAGGGCCTGAGGCAAACCCGTGCAAATAGAGATAGTGAACCATCACCCCAATTGATTACACCCCTGATTACACCCCAAAACAATCACACCGAAGAGCTTGGCTTGGGCGTCAAAGCTACAAGACCGAACGGGGCAATTCCACGCCTGGATGGGAAACAAGCTGCCCCTGGCGAGGCAAGTGATGATCCATGAAGTGATCAATTTCGTTGAACCAAAAATCTAGAATCGTTGACTGGCACGCCTTCAGCAGCAATTGATCCAATTCGTGCAAGTCTTTTTGGTTGAGGGTGCTGTAGGCCGCTAACTCACAATATCGCCGCACATCGCCAGCGATAGCTTCACAGGTATCTCGCTCGGTTTCTTGGGGGCCAAGAAAAGACCGAGGAATGCCGACAATCTTATACTTATCATCGGCAAAGGCCGCAATATCGTCGTAGTCTAGCCAAAAATGCTTGCGATATTTAGACCTCACATCCCTCAAGCGATCTAAAAAATAACCGTGCAGAAGATCGTATTTTTTGAGGACATCAAGCTTATGATAGCGTCGCCGTAGGGCACTCAGAGAAGCCCATTCTAAATCCACTGGGTCGATGCTGAATAAAATGGGGTGTTCTTCATCTAGGGGAGAGTTACCCAGGTTCTTTCGCCAGGGCACGCTCTTCATCCATCGGGCCACTAAAATATCGAAATAGTTGAGATCTAAAACATCATCTTTGCGCGCACTCAAATACATACCTAGGCAAGCGGCATCCACGGCAAGAAGATTTCGATCAATGCCGTGTCTTGGGTGAATGAGAAAGGTTTGATCCGCCTCTGAACGAGGGCCAAAGCGATCCACCAGTAGGCCTAGACTAGCCCGCCTCACCCAGGCCGAATAGGTTTTGAGGGATGGATTTTGCTCCGATGGACGCACAGACTTGTCCTTAAAAAAACGATGCCCCTCTTGAGCAACGGATTGGAGCACTAACTCAACCGCTGGAGGATCGTGATCATCAGGATTAAGCTGCTGGGTGGTGCGTTGAATAAAGGCGGCTATGGATCGGTGGAGCGGGTTTCCTGTAGATTTTTCCGGGCTTAAAAAAGCAAGCCCATCACATTCCTCTAGGGATGGATCAATGGTGGTGAACAACTTACTGACTTGATGGATAATTTGCCGCACCACTTCGACCCGCTTCCAGTGGCTTTCTGACGCTAAGGCCGTTGTGGATCGGGGTAGGCTATCGGACAACAACTGAATGGCTTCATCGGCGGCTTCACCATCAGGGTTGAGGCTGAGATCCTGAGCACGCTGCTGAAGTTGATCCAGCAACTCCTCTAGGTATTGGCGGTTAGCTTTTCCATCAATGTCTGCCGGGGCCGATAGATTGGCCGTCATCTCCGGCAGCAACCCTGGGGCGATGTAGGCGGATGGAGCCTTAGGGGCAGTCTGAGTCGCCTCCTGAACCAGATCAGCTCGCAGACGATGGGCTTTGCCGCGACTGGTGCCCATAATGCCTGCCTTGCGGTAAATCTCCCCTAGGCATTGCACACAGGCATTGATGGAGATACCGAGGGCTTCGGCAATGTCGCGATTGCTCTGCCCCTGCCCAAACTTGCGAACTAACACATCCTCTTGCTCTCCGGTTAGCCCCCACTGGCAGGACTTTTGCAGCAGAAATTCGTTGGTTAGCTCCATCACCACAATCCGTCTAGATACGTCAAGGAACACTGGCCCATAGCCTACGGTTGTCACGCCATACGAACCAGGCCAACGCTCCCTCGCCAGGAACCTCGGCTTGGGGAGGTCGCCATCGACTATCAGGCATCTAATGCTATCCATCATAGATAGCGGTTATTTTGCTGAGGCATAGCCATCTTACCGAAATGCCTCACAAAATTCACTTTTCCATGAAACACCCGTGAACACCCCTCAATCGGGGGGACTAAACCCAAGGCATTCTAGATACAAAAGTTAATAAAATTCGGAGAACCTCAAAAACGAATCAGACAGAATTGACACTTCAGGGCATATAGTGGAAACTACTTTTAGGGGCATATAGAGCGAGCTGTATTCAAGCAATCTGACATGTGCGAAAAGGGTATTTCCCCTTTTGAACTCCTCTTTTGAGCAGGTGAGGCGACGATTTGCGCTCAGCATAACGGCTTTGCCTCTGGAAAATGGTGATTCAACGCACCCTTTGTCTTGGCTTGCGGACGATGGAAACGAATCAATCCTAAGGAGGCCATTCCATGCGTGTAAAACGGCTGCAAGGGTTGTGGAGCTATCTACAGCCCAAGAGGTTTCTTAATCCCTTAAACCCTGAATATGCCTTGGCTGGAAATGTCGGTATGTTGGCATCGGGTTTGGCCCACCTCCCCACGGCAACGGTGGTTGATGTGATGGATCCCCATCCAGATCGGCTAGTTGTGAAGTATCTAGGAGTGCTCTGGCGGGCCAAGGTTCATCGCCACACCCTGTCCCTAACTATCGGGGACGAGGTGAGGGTGATTAGCCGCCAGGGAAATGTGCTGATTGTGGATCGGGGTTTACCCCAGCCTGGGGAGAGGACATTAAATTGGCCCTTTTAATGTCTTATTGTTTTGGTAACGATAAGGCATTTAATCGCTATTTTAATCTGATGTGTTTCTCTGAACTGTCGCATTTCCTGGATTTGTTCTGCCTTTTCTGTGCTTTAGCCTTGATCCCCCACCCCTGCCCAAGGAGGCTCTACCATGTTTATTGACCCCCTCGATAGCCCTAACCTGCTCCGAAAAATTGACGACAACCACGTCATTGACGGCTTTGGTAATCGGTATGAACTGGTACCCAGGGATCCTAATCGTTCCCCTGGCGGTGGCTGGTTTCTCCTGTTGTCGATCTTAGCCGCGATTCTGTTGCTCTAGGCGGTCGTCGGTAGGATGGGTTTGGGGCGTAACCCAATGCTGGTCAAGGCTTTGATGCGTTACGGCCAAGCCGACCCCATTCTCCTGAAGATTCTACTGACCGCCTGAGTTGTGGTGACAAGCGCCACTCTAAAACCGAAACCCCAAGGATGCCAACGGGAAGCAGGATCGTCTTCCAAGGCACCCTTGGGGTTTTGCAGTGTAAGTGGGGCTAAGAACCTAACCCATCGACCCTGTAGATTGGCTGAACTAAAGTGCAGCCTACCCTTGTCAAGGCTTTGGGGCTTGTTGGGTTCTGCTATCGCGCCACCCAACCTACGAGATACCAAGGCTTGTCGCCGTTAGTTAGTCAGCCTAGGGGAGGGTGAAACCTTTTACTGGCGGCGGTTGATCAGAATGATGTAGTAGAGCAGGTTGAGGAAGGCGTAGAAGGCGGTGGCCACGTAGGTGAGGGCGGCGGCACTGAGAACGGCCTTGGCCCCTTTGTTTTCTTCCCCTTGGAGGATGCCCAGTTCGTCGATTAGGCGGAGGGCGCGACCGGAGGCATCAAATTCTACGGGCAGGGTGACCACATGGAACAGCAGCACCGCCGCAAAGAAGAAGACGCCAAGCCAGGCTAGGTTGAGGAAGTTGAAAATTAGCCCCGCCATGATCAGCAGGGGGCCGATGCGAGACCCCAGGTTCACCGCTGGCACCAGGGCGGCGCGGAGATTCATGAACTTGTAGCCCTCTACATCTTGGAGAACGTGGCCGCATTCATGGGCAGCCACGGCGGCGGCGGCGAGGGAGGTGGAGTTATAGATACCCTGGGAGAGCCGAACGGCCTTGGCGCTGGGGTCGTAGTGGTCGGTGAGTTCGCCCGCGACGGGTTCGATGCGAATGCCGCTGACACCTTTTTTCATCAGGATAGTTTGGGCTACCTGGGCTCCGGTCATGCCCATGGTGGACTGGACTTCGGAATAGCGTCGATAGGTGCCCTTCACCTTGCTTTGGGCCAAGAACATCAGCGCCATGCCGGGAATCATCAGCAGGAAGTAGGTGGGATCGAAATACATAGGATGTGCTCTCAGAAGGGGGGAGAGGGGGGGGAGAGGGTGGACTGGGCGGAGAGGGGAAACCTTGGCCCACGAGACAGCCGTTATCGAAATCATCAAAATCATAACAGCCCCCTTTGAAAGCGGGGATACCGCATTATCCAACCGATGTGGGAGTCTATCTACCCTTTACAATTTAGGCGGCGCAGCATCGCCTGTGCCCCCTGGGTAGGAGATCATGGCCAACCGCATTAAATATCGTCGCTATGCTGAATGGACGATTGAGGAAAACTATCGACGATCCCGCCGCCATCTGATTCGAGGACTGGTGGCCTTGTTTTTGATTCTGCTGACCGGGGCGCTTTGGTACCGCTATATGGAGGGCTGGACTTGGATCGATGCCGTCTACATGTCGGTGATTACCCTGACCACCGTGGGCTTTGGGGAAACCAACCCGCTGACGGCGCGGGGGCGGCTGTTCACCATGGTCTTTCTGTTGACTGGGGCGGGCGTGATTGCCTATATCCTCAATAGCTTCACAGAGTCCATCGTGCAGGGATATCTACAGGCAGGACTGCGACTACACAAACGACGGAGATATATGGAATCCCTCAGCGGTCACTATATTATTTGCGGCTTTGGACGCACCGGACGCCAAATTGCCATGGAGTTTGCGGCGGAAAAGGTGCCGTTCGTGATTGTCGATTCCGACGATGCCTCGATTCAACTGGCCCAAGGGTTTAACTACGTGACCTTCCAGGGCGACGCCACCGAAGACCAGGTATTGCTGCAAGTGGGCATTGAGCGAGCACGATGCCTGGTGGCGGCCCTGCCCTCCGATGCCGAGAACCTCTATACGGTGCTTTCCGCCAAAACCCTCGCCCCCACCATTCGCACCATTGCCCGTGCCAGCAGCGAAGAGGCCATTCAAAAAATGGAGCGGGGTGGGGCCGATGTGGTGGTGTCGCCCTACATCAGCGGCGGCAAACGGATGGCGGCGGCGGCCCTGCGGCCCCAGGTGGTGGATTTCATCGACGGCATCCTCACCGGATCCGACCGCACCGTCTACGTGGAGGAATTTTTGCTGACGCCCACCACCTGCCCGATCATTGGCTGCACCCTAGGCGAGGCCCAACTGGGTAAAAAGTCGGGCGCGTTGCTGTTGGCCATTCGGCGGGCCGACAACCATCTGATCGTTGGCCCCAGCGCCGATACCCTACTTTGTCCGGGGGATCTGGTGATCAGCATGGGGGCTACCGAACAACTGCGCCGCCTCAGCCAAATCCTCAGCCCGATTAAGGCGTAAGGGGATGAGTGGGCGAGGAAACCTCGCCCCTACCGAAGGTTGGACGGAGTGAGCGTCGGGGGTATGGGTTTTGGATTGGCTGGTGACTAGGGTTTGTCCATGGAACGTTTGGGCCGAGATTGACCTCGGCGCGACAGGTTAAAGGACTGGGAGACGGCCTTTTTGCGGGCGCTGGGTAGATTTTCAAGGGTGAATTCATCGGCCAATTCGCCCAGGGCTAGTTCCTCCTCCATCAGTGCTGCACTGGGGGGCATACAGGCCATGACGTCACGGGCATCGGCCAAGACCTCCCGCGCCGCCTCAAAATTCCCTTGGTCGGAGTATTGCACCGCCTCACGACGGGCACGGGCCGCCATCAGCAGGGCCACCTGTTCCTGCACAGCGGCATTGGCCGGAAAGTCGCTGAACTGGTTGGCGTTGACTAGGGGTAGTTCCAAGCCAGCTCGCAACACCTGGCGAGTTTTTAGCTCAGGGTCGTCCCAGGCGAGGCGCACCTGCAACAGTTCGCTGGCTTGGCTAAGGGCGGGCACCTGCAACCGCACCACCACCTGAATCGGCGAACCCACCACCAAATTGGGCAGCTTGTAGCGGCGGGTGTGGGTCATATCCAAGTCGTTGAGAACATCCATGACGGTGACGCCGCTGCGGGGCTTGAGACCCAGACTTACCCGCTGGCCCAGGGTAGCTGCCAGCCCAGACAGTTCGGTTTCAAAAATGGCGGGCAGTTGGTCGGCGGATTCAATGTGGACAAAGTTGCCGTCGCCGCTGCGGGCCATGGCCATCAGCAGGTCTTCGCTGTAGTCGTCGCCGATGCCGAGGGTGGTGGTGCTAATGCCGCGCTGGGCCAACCCATGGACATCGCTGGCGATCCGATCTGCCCGCGTTTCGCCCACGTTGGCCAAGCCGTCGGAAATCAGAATCACCCGATTCAGTTGGTCGGGGTTGAGGTAGTGGCCCACCTGCATTCCCCCTTCTACCCAGCCTGCATGGAGGGCGGTGCTGCCCCTGGAATGGACATGGCGCAACTTCTCCAGCAGGGGGGCTTTGTCGGTGGCGAGGGTGCTGGGCACCAGGGTTTCAATGCGGTCATCAAACAGCACCACGCTGATGCGGTCGCAGGGCAGCAAGTTTTCCACGGCAAAGCGGGCGGCTTCACGGGCGTAGTGCATCTTTTGCCCTTGCATGGAACCCGACCGATCCAGCACCAAGCTGAGGTTGAGGGGAACGCGGTCGGCCTCTAGGGTGAGGGTGGGGGGCGTGATGCGGATCAGCACATCGAGGGTGAGGGGCTGCTGGGTCACCATGGCCCCATGGAGCGGGATCAGTTCGATACGGGGCAGCGAGGACGGAGAAGACTGAGCGGATTTAGATGAATTCATGGCGACCTCCAAAGGGCGCTAGGGTGGATTGAGGTTGGCAAGGTGATCAACGATGATTTGGGCGAGGCGATCTCGCTCGTGGGCGGTAGTGGGCAGCGTCACATCGTGGCGGATGTGCAGTTCCAATCCGTCCAGAATCGGTAGACGAGTCCAGGTTTCGTGGGAGGACGGGGTCGGCGATGGCGGTGCCGCCATGGGAGACGGAGCCTCCATTGCCACGGGGTTAACGACGGAGGACGACCGATCTAAGGATTCCCCCCGATGGCGAATTTGGGACAAAAAAGCCAGGGCCGGATTCGCCGCCTCCACGGTAAGTTGCACCCCGCCTTGCAGCATGTTTTCCAGGGCAGAATTGGGCTGGCCGCTAATCAACCCGCCGATGGAACTGGCGCTGTAGCCCTCCGCCAGCAACCGACGCAGCACCAGCAGTTGCAGAAGATGCCGATAGGTGTATCGGGCCTCCCGTCCCTGCTTGAGGGGCCGATCTAGCCAGCCTTGGGTCGTATAGTGGCGCACCAGCCGAGGATTCACCGCCTCCTGTCCGCGACCGCTAGCAGGCGCATCGGGCAAAAATTGGGGAAGTAGGTCGTTGACCACCTCAACGAAGCGGTCTAGAACCATCTCAGGCTGTTGCTGGGCGATTTGCTGCAACATGCTCATGGGTTTATCTTAGATTATTACAACTTAAGTTGTCAATGACATATTCTATTGCAAGCTTTGGGTTTGGCTTGGTGCTTATGGTTTTTGTGGGGGTAGGTTGGGAGGTTGGGAGGTTGGAAGGTTGGAACGTTAGACCGTTAGACCGTTAGAACGTTGGATGGAGAGAATGACTTGCCCCTGGTTGGTGTCGGGGTTGGTGTCGATGAAAAAGGCGCGTAGCAGGGCCGAGTTTTCGACGGTGAGGGTGAGGGTGTCGGTGTAGCCGTTGAGGGTGGCCCAGAGGGAAGGGGTGGGAACCGGGTTTTTGGGGGTTGTGATCGGCCCGCCGTCTATCCCAAGTAGGGCTAGGGGTTCGCCCGGTTGGGTGGGGTCGCCATAGCTGAACTGCCCTCGCTGGATGCGAACCAGATAGGTGCCGGAGGAGAGGGTGTGGGTGGCGGCGACTTGAGTGAGGGCGTTGTATTGGGCTTCATCCCAGGGCATCCGATGGTGGTTGGGGTGGAGGGTTAGGAGGGCTGGGGACGTTTGGGCGGGGGTGCTTTCTGCTGAGGAGGGCGCTGAAGAGAGGGAAAGGGCGACGGTCTGAACGCCGAGGGCTGGGGATGCTGTCCTGGACATTGCGCTGGCCTGGTTCTCGGATCGATCTGAATCCGTCGCGCAGGCGGGTACCCGGACTGGGGCCGACTTGGCTAGGGGGAGCCAGTGGTTTTCTTGGCTCACGTAGCCCAGTTCCGCCTGGTAGTCTCGGTCGTCGGTGGGGATGGGGATGTGTAAATCCTGCTGTTCCTCGGTGACGGGAAATTGGTCGATGCGGGCGGGGGGATGGCGTTCGACATCGCGGTTCGTCACATCCAGAAGGCGCAGCATGAGGGTGCGTCCACCCCGTTCTCGCTGCTGGGCGCGGAATTCGTCGGGGATTTCCCAATAGGCATAGGCCCGACGACAGTGGCGGGGGACGAGCACCAGGCGACCAACGGCTTCCTCGGCGGCGGCCACAGCGATGGGGGAGGCCGTTGCTGCGGGCTTTTCCTGCGTCCTCAACAGCCACCAGAGCAGCCCCCCCAGCAGGGGGATAGCCAACAGCCAACCCCAGGATTGCCCCTGTCTACCCCAGGAACGGGGTTGGAGGGGGGTAACTTCAGACATAACGGGTTGGGGAACAGCCGCGAGGGGCGATACAGGGGCGATAGCGACGGAATCAACGGTGGCTAGATCGGCGGGGGAGTCTGTGAGGTTGGCCGGGGTATTGACCACCCCCAAAAAGGCTAGGGCGGTAGGGCTAGGGTTGCGACTGTTGTAGACATACACTCGCGGCTGGGAGTAGGGGTAGCGGGCATCGGTGGGGAGAACGCCATCGACGGTGAGCAGGCGCAGGTCATCCCGACCTTGCACCTGGGAGACTACGGCATAGCCGATACCATCATTGCCTAGGGCGGCGACCACGGCCTCGGTGCTGTCTTCGGCCACAGGGGCAACGGTGGGGCCAGGGGTTAGCCCCCGATCTGAAAAGGCCGGATAGCTGCCTAGGGCCTGGCGGGTGTCGCTGCTGGCGGGCCGATCCACAAACCGCAGGGGCAGATCCGGCCCCCCCACGGCGGTCCAGTTGTTGATCTCGCCATAGAACATCTGGGCCAGTTGGTCTGGGGTGAGATCGCCGCTGAAGGCATTGCCTGTCCCTACGATCAGGGCAATTTTTTCGCGGCTGATGGGTACCTCCACCAAGCCCTGGCCCCGTTCCGCTTCGGTGAGGCGACGGCCAATGGCAGCGAGGTCAAGGGTGCCCTGGCGCAGTTTTTCGAGGGCGGCCTCGGTGTCGCTGGTGGTCACCTGAATCGCGAGATTGGGGTAGCGATCCACCATCCGCTGCCGAAACACCTCATTACTCACCGCCATGGCGGAGGATCCCTCCAGGAACAAGGCGGCGTTGGCCGGAAGTTGGTCTGGAATGGTAAACACCGGGGCCTCTAGGGTTTCCTCGGCCAGGGCTAGCCGTTGTTCCCCAACCATCTCCAGAGTGCTGCCAAAGACAGCAACCCCAAGGGCAAGGGTAGAGAGGGCAAGGGTAGATCGCAGGGGAACCATGGGTAGCAATCGGGAAGAACAAAGGGCCTAGAACAATAACGAGATCCGAAACAAGAGGTCTGACAGAAGACGACATCACGCTGGAGCGATTTCAGCCAGGGAAACAGGGGGCCGTCGTGGCCCTAGGACCGCAGAATCGATACCCTCAGTCCATCGCCAGCGGAGGCAGGATTGTCTAGGGTTGGCGGCAACAGGGCACAGAGGGTAGCGGCTTCCAGCACCTCCAAAACCAGGCTATCTCCGTAGCCTTGCAGGGAAGCCCAGGTGGCGTTCACGGGAACCTGGGTACGCTGGTTAACCACGCGCCCACCATAGATCCAGAGGATAACCGCTGACTCGGCCAACCCAGTCGTGGCCGAGTCCGCCTGGGTTTCCGAGGGCGGCTGAAGGGTAATGACATGACGGCCAGGCTCCAGGGGCATTGAGGCTCCCCGTTGCTGAAGCGCGTCCATC
This sequence comes from Spirulina sp., assembly GCA_044070495.1. Taxonomy (GTDB): domain Bacteria; phylum Cyanobacteriota; class Cyanobacteriia; order Phormidesmidales; family Phormidesmidaceae; genus Nodosilinea. The sequence continues at coordinate 264,316 of JBIPSI010000001.1, forward strand.
TGTTCAGCGCTAAGCCTCAGGCAATGCTGCCGACTGTCCACCGTGAGTTCTGTCACACCCTGATCGACCATTGCCCCTGCGCCTCCAGACCGCACCTAGATTCATCGCTAGCCTACCCTCCAAGGACAGCCCCTCAGCCGAGGCCAGACTAGCAATCCAGATAAACAGTACCGGAAAACTTACGGCTCCAAGGGCCCATCTGACCAGCGGTAGAATTTCTTAATCTTTTCCGTCCTGATTGGGTTTCCAGGATCCCCTCTGCCCAGGCTGGGCTTAGTCTCTTTAAGCTCGATTCCAGGGGTAGAATCCGTCCCTTCGGTGAGCAAGGATGTCAGAATAACGAAGACTGACGTTGTATTCCTTGTTTATCTTCCTTTGACCCATGGCGGACGAGCAGATTAGTTTATTTTCCCTGGATGATGTGGCTGCTACGCCCAGCGATCAGGCTTCCACAGCTCCCACAAATCCCACGGACTACGATGCCATCCCCACCTCATCGGCGGCCATTCTCCCAGGCACCTACGCCACCCTGGAGGACTTGGCTACCCACTGCCACGCTTGCCAACGTTGCGATTTGGCCCCTACGCGCACCAACGTGGTGGTGAGTCGGGGTAGCGCCACGGCCCCAGTGTTCATCATTGGCGAGGGGCCAGGGCAACAGGAGGACGAACAGGGCAAGCCCTTTGTGGGGCGTTCGGGCCAACTGCTAGAGCAAATTCTGGCCTCGGTGCGGTTAGACAGCGAGCGGGATGTGTACATCGGCAACATTGTGAAATGTCGCCCCCCCGGCAACCGCGTGCCCACCCCCAGTGAAGTGGCGGCCTGCAAGGGCTATTTATTAGAGCAAATTCGCCTCGTCGATCCCAAGATCATCCTGCTCACCGGGGCCACCGCCGTGCGCGGTATCCTGGGTATCAAAGACGGCATTACCAAAATTCGGGGTCAGTGGTTTGAGTGGGAGGGGCGACTCTGTATGCCCATCTTCCATCCGGCCTATCTGCTTCGCAATCCCTCGCGGGAGAAAGGCAGTCCCAAATGGCTGATGTGGCAAGACATTCAGACGGTGAAAGCCAAGCTAGAGGAACTCATCCCCGGTGAATAATACTCCCCCGCCCACTGCAACCCAGTCCACCCCCATTTTGTGGGCACAGGTGGGCGGATTGGCCCTAGTTCAGGGATCCATCACCCTCTGTTGGGTAGTCTACAACCTCTACCTAGGAGCCTTGCTAACGGGGTTGGGCTTTCCCCAGGCTTGGGCAGCGACGATTCTGGTGATCGAAAACCTGCTGGGCATCGTGATGGAACCCCTAATGGGCACCTTCTCCGATCGGCAGCAGCACCTGATGGGCACCCGTTTTCCGCTGATTGCCCTGGGTGTTGTTCTTTCGGCGGGGCTGTTTTTTCTCATTCCCACGGCGCTGATCTGGGGGCAAAATGCGGTGCTGCGGTGGCTGCTGCCGCTGTTGCTGGTGGCCTGGGCCACGGCGATGACGATGTTTCGCAGTCCGGCCCTGTCGCTGTTGGGGCGCTATGCCTTTCGCACCAAGCTACCCCAAGCCACCAGCCTGCTAACCCTGGTTGGCGGCCTCGCTGGAGCTTTAGGCCCCTTTAGCAGCCAGTGGATTTTAAGCCTGGGGCCAGGGGTGGCCTTTACGGTGGGGTCGCTGGTGCTGCTGGGGGCCATGCTGGCTCTGCGGCGGGTGGGGCCAAACCAGACCGTATCTTCCCCTAAACCGTCGGATGCCATCACCCAGGCCGAATCCACCCTCTCCATCCCCAGGTTGGCCTTGGTCTTTGGCACGGGGGTCGGCGTCAGCCTCGGCTTTCGGATGATGCTGACCACCCTCCCCGCCATCCTCAAACAGCAGGTACCCAACGCCAACGTGCCCCTCACCATGGGCCTGGTTTTCCTGGCGCTAGCTTCAACCGCCCTACCTGCGGGCACCCTGGCCACCCGCCTAGGCAACCGTCGCGCCATGATTTCTGGGCTAGCCCTGCTCACCCTCCTCGCGGCTGGGATGCTCGCGGTTCACAATACGGCCATGGGCCTAGCCATCGCGGTTTGCTTTGGCGGTGCCTTTAGCCTAGTGGCCAATGGCACCATGCCCTTTGCCCTATCGATGGTGCCCTTCACCAAGGCCGGACTAGGTACCGGAATTTACTTCAGTGGCGGTGCCCTCGCCATGAGCCTGTGGGGATTGCTGCTGGGCGGCGGCACCCTCTCACCCGGATGGAGCGCCCTCCTCGCCGCTGCGGCCTTTTTATTGGCGGGGCTATGCGTGGGCGGCAGTCAGAAAATCACCCTACACGGTCGACCCTAGGCCCTCAAAGCCCCTGCCTAGGGCAAGGCTAGAGACCACGATATCCTCGATGGGCTTAGCCTGAAAATTGACAATCATCAATTGATTGGCGAGCCAAAACCTCGCCAATGTCCATCTTTGTTAACAAAAATTTGCAGGAATGCGAAGGGCTTGTTACATTGCAGGGGATGACTATTCTTCACTCCCTCCTCACCATGAACTTGTTTCGCTGGTTTCCCAAGCCTGCTCCACTGCGGCCCGAATCTCGCGTCTACGACCTGAAGGAACGCCTAGACTGGGGAGAGCCTGCCCTCTCCATCCTGGATATCCGCGACCGGGCCGACTTTAGCACTAGCCATATCACGGGGGCTATTTCTATCCCAGTTCATCAGATGCTCGAAACAGCCCAGCGCTGCTTTGAATACGACCGCGACCTTTACCTCTACGGCAACACCGATGAGGAATCTAAGGCCGCTGCCGATCAACTGCGGTCCGCTGGATACACCTCGGTTTCCATTCTGCGGGGTGGGGTCGCCGCCTGGAAAGCCGCTGGCTTCCCGGTGGAAAGCATCCCCCAAATGGCCTGCTAACCTGGATCATCTACAAATGTTGTTGCTGCGGCTAGCAACATTCTGGACGATTCCCCAAAAACCCCCTGCACAAGGGGGATTTTTATTCTTCGGATCATCTGGAAACAGAGACCTGAGTTCGGGATAAGCATAGTGACCAGATCCTCTGGTAGCCCTCACCCCCAGCCCCTCTCCCAGGGAGGAGAGGGGAGCTAGAGGTCTCAAAGTCCCTCTCCCCACGGGAGAGGGATTTAGGGTGTAGCTTGCTTCCCGTAAGGGTGGGCTGAGGTGCAAGCTGAAAGCAGGTTTCTCAAGATTGCAGCGTTTGGTTGATCCCGAACTCAGGTTACTTACTGGGCCTGGATTTGTTGGCGCAGAGCGTTAACATCGGCCAAAAGCTCAGCCTGGGTGAGGCTAGTTTGCTGACCGGATTTCAGCCACTTCAGTTGCACGGTGCCCTGGGCCGCTTCATCGTCACCGAGGATGAGGCAGGCGGCGGCTCCACTGCGGTCGGCTCGTTTGAACTGTTTGCCAAAGGCGGAACCGCTGAGGTCGAGATCTACCGCTAAGCCCTGCTGACGGAGTGCTTGGGCCAGCTTCAGGGCGTTGGCCTCCGCTGCTTCCCCACGGGAAACCACATACAAATCGGGGCTGGGACTAGGTACGGATTGCAGTTGGGCTAGCAGCAGGGTCAGCCGCTCTAGGCCGATAGCCCAACCCACCGCCGGAGTCGATGGGCCACCGAGTTCCTGTACGAGGCCGTCGTAGCGTCCGCCGCCGCACACCGTTGCCTGGGCACCGAGGTCGCTAGACTGAATTTCAAAGGCGGTGTGGGTGTAGTAGTCGAGGCCGCGCACCAGGCGAGGATTTAGGACAAACTCAATGCCGAGGTCGCTGAGCTGAGCCAACACCCGATCAAAGTGGCGCTTGGAGTTGTCCCCCAGGTAGTCCAAAATGCTGGGGGCATCGGCGGCGATGGCCTGGGTTTTTTCGTCTTTGCTATCGAGGATGCGGAGGGGGTTGCGGCTGAGGCGATCCTGGGAATCGGAGTCGAGGTCGGCTTTGAAGGGGGTGAGGTAAGTGACCAACGCCTCCCGGTAGCGCTGGCGGTCGTCGCGGTCGCCCACGGAATTGAGGTTGAAGGTGAGATTTTTGAGGCCCAGGCGCTGCAATAGATCGGTGGCCAGCAGAATCACCTCCACATCGGCCCTCGGATCGGCACTGCCCAGCACCTCGACACCGATTTGGTGAAACTGCCGCTGACGACCCTTTTGGGGCCGCTCGTAGCGAAACATGGGGCCGCCATACCACAGGCGCTGTACACCCCCCTGGGCATGGAGGCTGTGCTGAATGTAGGCCCGCACCACGCCAGCGGTGCCCTCAGGACGCAGGGTGCAGGAACGTTCGCCCTTGTCCAAAAAGGTGTACATTTCCTTGCCGACCACGTCGGTGGCTTCGCCAATGCCGCGCTCAAACAGGGCGGTTTGCTCGAAGCTGGGGGTACGAATTTCTTGGTAAACGGCCCGCTGAAATAACTCCCGCGCCGTCGCCTCCACCCATTGCCAGGTATGGATGTCGGCCACCTTCAGGTCTTGGCCCACCCGCTGGGGCTGGGGCAAAATATCTTCCGTTCCTGGCAGGGATTGAATCGACTCCATAGGGCATTTAATCGGCATGACAGAAGGATTATCATACCCCGTGGGCTTCTTCTTTTAGCTGTGGAGTCCGAGAAATCAAGGCTTTTCGGTGTTGGGTCAAGCGGCTAGTCAGGGTTGGGTCAACCCGCTAGGAATTAGCACTTGTAGCCAATTTGTCGCAGAAAGCCCTGGCGAGTTTGAACATCCTCCGGCCCTTCGACACCCTTGGGCGAAAAGCCGTCAATCACGCCCAGAATGCCGCGCCCCTGGGCCGATTCCGCCACGATGACCTCTAGGGGATTGGCCGTAGCACAGTAGATCCGGCAGACCTCTGGGCACTGTTTAATGGCGTTGAGGAAATTGATTGGGAAGGCATCCTTAAGAAAAATAATGAAGCTGTGGCCAGCGGCAATGGCCTGGGCATTTTCCACGGCGGCGGCGAGAAGTCCTTCATCATTGCCCGCTGTGCGAATCAGGCAGGGGCCAGAGGCTTCGCAAAACGCCAGCCCAAATTTGACCTGCGCCGAGGTGCCCACCAGAATTTCGTACAGATCTTCGACGGTTTTGATGAAGTGGGATTGCCCCAAAATCACGTTGCTGCCCTCCGGCAGGTTCACGGTTACGGTCTTCAGTTCCATTGGCCTATGCTCCGCCCTCGATCTGTTTTGCACGATACCGCAATCCCTTCTAAGCTGGCGGAAATCGTCAGAAATCTTAGGCGCAAGCCATCCTAGTCCCAGGTTGTCCCAAATCCGAATCCGACAAAACCCGGTGCCCAGCCCAGCAATCCCTAGGGATGAGGTCGCCTCACCCACACCAATATTGGAGGTCATCAAGCCAGATTTGCTCTGAATATAGATTTTCATCCTTGGGGGTATCGCGCTAGCGACATGGACGATTGGTATGAACCAAGAGTTGGCATACAGACCGATTAAATTAAAGACTGGCTTCCTCCATCTGGGCAAGCACCCGTTCGCGAAATTCTGGATCGCTGTTGGCCAAGCCCAGCAGTTCCCAGTAGGCTTGCAGGGTGAGATCGTGGGATTGAATTAGATGTACGGCCTCGGCCTGGATTTCCTCCTGCATCTGGCGCGATTCCGTTTCGGTTTCGGCACTCTGCAAACCCTGCTCCCGCGCCTCAATTAGCTTAACTACCTCTAGGTAGGCGCTGACAAAGCAGCTGACGGTCTCTGAGGGAACGGCACTGGCATCGGGTTGCGCCTTGGGCGGAGTTGGGACACTGGTTTCTGGGTTGGTGATTAGGGAAGAGGGACTGGTCTCACCCATGGCCCACCCTGGCCCTACCGCCACCCACAGACTCAGCACCATCGCCACCACCCAAGTTCCAATCCAGCGGGTGATGGCGGCCAACGTTCCCAGACTGCCACGAATCCTTGGGTAGGGATGGCCCCGATCTAGGGGGGATGGCTCGATTGATCTCGCCTCTGATCTAACCCCATGCTGTCCTCCTGACATCTTGCCACCTACCGCTGAGGGTCGTTGATTCCAAAGCCTACAGGACAGGGATAACGACGTATAGTGGTAATAGAGATAAGCATAAATACGTATTTACCCCAGGAGAATCATGCCAATGGCCAGTGATGACGCGCCTTCCATGGCCGGACAAAGCAGCCTCTCGGATCGTGAGTTGCAGATTGTGGAGTTAGTGGCCTCTGGTCTCACCAACCAAGAAATCTCTGAAAAGCTGGAAATTAGCAAACGCACCGTAGATAACCATATCAGCAATATTCTGACCAAGACGGCCACCGGCAACCGGGTAGAACTGTTTCGCTGGGCATTGCAGTCGGGCAAGGTCTGTGTTGATGAGGTAAATTGTTGCGTATTACCGGAATTTCCGGCCAGCAACCCGGAAGCCTAAGGGTGCCCTGGCCCCCGTGCTGAAGGGGTTCTGCGGCCAGAACCGTGCCAGCCGCAGAGAATCTCTAGACCCAGGATGGCCTGACTCGTCGGGGCTAGTCTAGACCTTTAGGGAGGCTAAGGCCGCTAGGACATCGGCGTGGATCATGCCGTTACTGACCACAACGCCCTGATTGTTTTCAAACCGTGCCGCCTTGCTAAAGTCTAGGGGCTGGCCATACATATCCGTGACGCACCCGCCCGCCTCTTGCACCACCAGAGTTCCGGCGGCGTGGTCCCAAATTTTCTCCCGATAGTTGGGCGTTTTAGGGGAGGGCAAGCGCAGATAGAGGGCCGCCTGTCCCGCTGCAACGGCGGCATACTTCGCCTGACTGTCCATACGCATAGAGGAGGCTTGGATACCCACCGCCTGGGCCACCGCGCTCTGTTGATCTTGGTTACCGTGGCCCGCTTCCACGCTCTCCACAAAACGGAATTGTTCAGACTGGGGACTCTGCACCACTTGCAAGGGCTGGGGTGTCCCTCCAGCTAGGGGCATCATCACCGCCCCCTCTCCCCGGACGGCCACAAACAGTAGCCCCCGTTCCCCATCCCCAAAGCGAAGGAAGGGACAGCCCAACACCCCCACCTTCAGGTCGCCATCTTCCACCAGGGCCAGGGCAATGGCGTACTGATCGCCGCGCAGAAAGCCCTTGGTGCCATCAATGGGATCGAGGGTCCAATAACGAGGGGAGACCGCACCATTGCCGTGGTCAATCCAGGTCAGTACGTCCTCGGCGGTGGCGGTGGGAATGTGCGGCTGCACCTGGGCCGTCACCGTGGCGAGGGCCTTCGCCATCTCCGGCTGACGCAGATCGCTGGCTTCCTCCTCCCCGACCACGGCATCCTGGGGAAAGGCTTCAGCCAAGGCCCGACAGATGAGCGCCTGGGCACCAAAGTCGGCTACGGTAACCGGGCTTTTGTCGTTTTTCTCAATAGCCTCCGGCACCAGGGTTTGGCGCACCGTTTCACACAACTGCGCGGCCTGCTGCACCGCTGCGATAGCCACCTGCTTTTCCAATGCGTACGCCATACGTTCTCTCCCTACAGTCCAGGGCTAAGTTCGTGCCCCTCCCCCTGGATTCCTCCGCCATTGTCCCGCATCCGGGATCTTCTGGTTGATTCATCGTTCCTTTACTGCGCCATGATCCTAGGCCAAAGCCGGTCTAGGCCATGACGGTTAACGGTGTTGGGGGTGTCATGACCATCAGCGTTGTCTGAATCAACGGATGACTTGCCCGTTACCTAATCAGCACCGACCGCTAGGAAAAAGTCCCCAGCGTCCGCAGAATGGCTCCCGTAGCTGGCACCGACCAGGCCCCTTCACAGCGCCGCCCCGATTTCACGATAAATCGCAGGGCAAAGGCTTCTGAGAACCCAGAGACCTCAACCCACAGGTGATCAGACTCCGCATCGCAGGTGATCTGTTCTTCGTCCATCAAGAGATCCGCCATGACCCGCATTTGATCGGCGAGCTGATTGGCTAAACGGCAAAAGTCCTTAAATTCTGCCGCCGTTAGCTCCATGGCCCAATCGGCTCCCGCCAGCAACCCTTGGTAGGTGGGGGCATTCCCATCCCAACCAATGCGCCAGCCCTCTCCTTCCTGTACCTGTCGCTGTTCCATGGATGTTCAGACGATGGGGAATGGTGAGATCACGGGCTTAGTCCACCGTGACCCACCGCATTCCCAAGCTAGTCGCCCATAATTAGTCGCCGATGATTTCCGGCTGGGTGAGTTCGTCCGACATTTCGATGATGGCCCGCAGAACGGGTTTCATCTTGGGGTCTTCGTAGTTCTCAAAATCCTCGAACCGGCGACGCTGGGCGCGGTTGGCCACCTGCACGGTAATCCGATAGCGGTTCGACGCGGCCCGAATGAGTTCCTCGCTGCGGCGCATAATTTGCGTACTGTCGAAGGGGGAGCGCTTGAGCATGGAGAACCCTATCCAAAATAAAGACAGCTACCATTCTACCAAGAATTGCCCCGGCCAAGACTGGCCCGGATGAGCCAGCGACCTCCCTGGGGGGGCTGATACTCGGTATTTAAGGATATGGGCGGTGTTTTCCTTGGGGAAATGTTAACTATTTTGACTAACTCTAACGGTTGGTTGCAGTTTTCTCTGGGTTACCCGTTTGGGGTGGGCCTGGGTGATAGATTCGGGGTCTGATTTCTGAGCCTTAGCGCTTCTCTATATACATTCCTCGATAACACCCATGCATAACGTACAAAAAGACTGGGTTAGCGCCATCGCCATTGCGGCATTAGGGGCTGGGGTAATTACCTCCTTAGCCGTTAGCCAGGGGCAAAATCCCTTTGTGGGCCTTGGTATTACGCTCTTTTCGGCAATTTCGGCGGTCATTATTGATCATTTCATCTAGCTTGGGCGCGACTAGTGGGAGATCCTAGGCTAGATTTCTAGATGCAATCGCGTCTTCGCCATGGGCCGATCAGCCCCCTAGCGGGCAGACGAATTCAGTGGCGCAGAATCCATGGATTCAGGTATAAATTGTCCATAGGTTTGGTTCCGGGGGGATTTTCCCTCTGGTGGTCGCTGTTTCGCTATCGCGCTTTTCGGTCTTGTTGGTTTGAGCGCTGTTTTTCCGGCCTCGTTATTCTCTGTTGCCATGGCCAGTTTGCCCAATCTTGACCCATCCCGGTCATCTGCCGCTGAATCCGTTGGCCCCTTGCCCCCACGTTTTCCTCGCAAAGCGGTTTCCTTTGACCTCAGTCCCCGCTCGGTTGCCGTGCGCGAAGCTCTGCACCAAGACCAGGGCGGAGTCAGAGGCCAAGACCTATCGCTGCCCCTAGGGGATCCGGTGCTGATTCCCGGTGCAAGACAAGGAAAAAAACGGCCCATCTTTAGCCGCCACCGCCACGATGCCAATCCGGCCCTCGCCCTTAAGGTGCTTCAAGATATTCACCTGGCGGTGGAAGGCTGGCATGGGGAACTGCGACAAACGGTGCAGATGATCCAGGCGTTGTACATGGAAGGGCCGATTGTGGATGGTTGGCTAGAGACCGTGGATGGCCCCGCTCCTGCCCCGGCTAAGGATGCGGCGGCCCTGCTGCGCCATGCCGACCCCCAAGCACTTTCGGGTTACGTGGATCGCCTTTGTGAAGCTCTGGAGCAAGAGGCACCAGCCTCGGCTGCTCAAGATGCCTCGGCCCCTAGCTATCGGCTGTGTAGCCTGAATGCCGAAGGTCAACTCCAGTGCATGCCCTGCCCCCCAGAGCAGGTGTCTACCCTCAGTTTGGCCATTGCCCGTCACCAAAAGCTGCGTCAGTTGGTGGATCAAAAGCGCTACCTAGAGGCCAAGCTCAAGCGGGCGGTGGAGGTGCTGACCAGTGGTCGCGACAGTTTAGGCATCATTCCCCAAGTTAGCTCTGCCCCAGAACCCGACTCGTACGACCATCAGCCCCAACCGGAATAGGCTTTCCAGATAGGCTTCATCAATTCGGCTTCATCAATTCGGCTTCATTAACCTGTGAGCTACGCTTTCAGCAAACGCTCTGAAGGCTGGAGGATGACCTTGGCCCCCAGGGAGTTGTCATGGGGCCAGTCTCAGGGGTAATAATGATGAGGCGATAATGGCCCTGTTAAGCACCCCCTTTGGTAAGACGGTTTAAGATTCTATGCCACCCTTGGATGATCTCCCAGAAGCCACCCGTGACCAGCCGTTGGGGTATCGCACACCCCAGGCATGGGGGGCACAAAAGCCTTGGCCGAAGTGGGGGCGATGGGCGGTGGTCGCCATCCTGGCGGCCCTGGTGGCCCTGGCGGCGGGAAGCGGCATGGCCTGGTATCAGAGTCGTCTTCAGGTTCAGGGGGCAAGGCCAATCCAGGGAGTCATTGCCCAATCGGGTCTGGCAACGGAGGGTGCCGCTTCCACCGAAGCCCGCAATCGCGCCCTACAGTTGGCCCCCACCAGTCGGCAACTGCTGGGCCATCGCGCCTACGACGAGGCCCCGCAGGAGGATTTGGTGCCGCTATCCATGAACCGTGAGATCCGAATGCGTACCAGGGCCGCCGCACAGTTTGAGGCCATGGTGCAGGCGGCGCGGCGGGATGGGGCGCAAATTGTACCCCTCTCCGGCTATCGATCCCACAGTGAACAGGAGGCTATTTTCTTTGGGGTGCGTGCCGCCAGGGGCCAGGATGCCCAAACCCGCGCCGAGGTAAGCGCTCCACCGGGCTACAGCGAACACCATACGGGTTACGCCATTGATGTGGGTGATGCCAACCAAACCAGCACCCACCTCGATCAAAGATTTGAAGAAACCCGCGCATACCGCTGGATGGATGAAAACGCCAGCCGCTATGGCTTTGAGCTATCCTTTCCGCGCAACAATTTCCAGCAGGTGGCCTTTGAACCCTGGCACTGGCGCTTCACGGGAGACATCGAAAGCCTAGAATTGTTCTACCAGGAATGATCTGCGGTTAAGGGTAGTCCAATTAGTAAACCACCCAAGCTGGCCCTCATCCCCCAACCCCTTCTCCCTAGGGAGAAGGGGAGCCGGATTCAGAACCCCTCTCCTGGGGGAGAGGGGCAGGGGTGAGGGCAAATGGTTACGGCCAATGGATAGTTATTTTCATGGAGCACTCTAAGACTCAATGCGGCGAAAATAAACCGCTGCGGCAATGATTAAGCTGAGTAATGCCAGCGGCACCCAGAGCGCATTTACGGTCATCATGGGGCTAACCTCCGGTTTTCTAGGCTGGCTATGACTGTATCGGATCGCCTCACCTTTTTACAGGAGCGCACCCCCCTGGGGGTGTTGCCCCAGGCCACCCTGGCCCAAATGGCCCGCTGTATTCAGGTGGTGACCCTGCCTGCGAATCAGCCCGTGGTGGAGGCGGGACAGCCGCCGGAGGGGTTGTATTTGCTGTGGCAGGGCAAGCTGGAAACCCTGGAAACTGGGCTGGGGGGAATTAGCTTTTTAGCCGGTTCGGTGCTGAACCTAGAGGCGCTGCTGCTGAACCAACCCGTGGAACAAACCATCCACACCCTCACCGAAAGCACCCTTTGGTTTTTGGATCGGGCCACCTTTCAGCGCCTGGTGCAGGATCACCCCGATATTCTTCAGACCTTTACCCGGCAACTGGTGGAGGCGGTGCGGCGGCTGTCCTTCCAGTTCAGCTACGAGCAGGAGCGGCAGGCTATTTTGCGCCCCTACCTGGTGACCCGTGCCCAGCGGGGGGTGGTGGGCCGCAGTCGCTATGCGGATCGATTACGGAGTCAAATTCGGGCGGCGGCGGCGGATCGGCATCCGGTGCTGATTTTTGGCGAACCGGGCCTGGAAAAAGACAACCTCGCGGCCCTGGTTCACTACGGATCAACCCAGCGACGTACGCCCATGATTCAGGTGGATTGCAGCCAACTCCAGGCCAGCGGGGCCGATCTGTTTGGTCGGATGGGGGGTAAACCGGGGCTATTGGCTACCCTGGGAACAGGCACCCTGGTACTCAATAATCCAGGGGAACTCGGCCCAGATTTGCGGGAATCCCTGGCGCGGCTGATCCAAACCGGGCAATACCAGCCCGTCAGCCGGGAGGGAGAAGCGGGGCCTATCCAAACCTCCGAGGCCCGCATTATCTTGATTTCAGAGCAGGCGGTGGCCGATCTGGATTGTCTGGTGACCCACCGCATCAAAGTTCCTCCCCTGCGGGTGCGTAAAGCCGACATCGAAGACTGGGTGACCTACTACCTAGCCCTGTGGTCTCAACGGCGGCGGCAAACCCGGCTGGTGGTGGCCCCCGAAGCCCTGCGACGGCTTCAGACCTACGATTTCCCCAATAACCTACGCGAACTCAAAAGCCTGGTGGAACGGGCCGCAGCGCAGTTGGTGTCAGGGGATACCCTCACCGAAGAGCTGATCTGGCCCGCCCAGGGGAAAAAACGGCTGCTGCGGCTGAACCTCCTCAACCGCTACCCAGCCCTGCGGCGATTTTTACGCAGCCCTTGGTGGCCCGACCGAATTAACTACGGCCTCACCCTCACCCTGTTTGCGGTGGTGGTGGCTGTCCTCATCGTTGGCCCCCAGCAGCGGCACAATAACGTTGCCCTCACGGTGTTTTGGGCCTGGTGGTGGCCGTTGATTTTACTGGGGTTTCCCCTGGTGGGGCGGCTGTGGTGCTCGGTGTGTCCGTTTATGATTTACGGCGAAGTTACCCAAAAGCTCACCCAGCAATGGTTCCCTGGCCTGGGCAAAGGCTGGCCCCGGCAGGCGGCGGATCGCTGGGGCGGCTGGTTTATGTTTGGCCTATTTGCCCTGATCTTAGTCTGGGAAGAGGTCTGGAATTTGGAAGATACCGCCTACCTATCGGCCTGCCTGCTGCTGTTGATTACCGCCGGGGCGATGATCTTCTCCGCCCTGTTTGAACGTCGCTTTTGGTGCCGCTACCTCTGTCCCATCGGCGGCATGAATGGCCTCTTTGCCAAGCTTTCGATGACGGAACTCCGCGCCCAGCAGGGCATTTGCTCGGCGGAATGCACCACCTACCAGTGCTACAAGGGTGGCCCCGCCAAGGGGGAAGGCCAGGATACCCTCGGTTGCCCCCTCTATTCCCACCCGGCCCAACTGGAGGACAACCGCGACTGCGTCCTCTGCATGACCTGCCTTAAAGCCTGTCCCCACCGCTCCGTAGAGCTTAACCTGCGCCCCCCCGGCATTGAACTCTGGACTACCCACCAACCCCGTTCCTACGAAGTCGCCCTGATGTTTTTGCTGCTGGGGGCCGTCTATCTCCACCGCCTGCCAGAAATCGAGGCCCGCTGGGGACTGGCCCTGCCCCTAGACCATCTGGCCGGACACAGCCTGGTCTCGGTGATCCTGCTGGCCCTACCCGCCGCCTTGCCCCTAGCCCTGGAGGGACTGTATCGCCTGCGGCAGAGGGTCTACCCCAGTCTGGCCCCCCGATCCTTTGTCAAACTGGCCTACGGTTATTTGCCCCTAGTGTGGGCCGCCAACCTAGCCCACTACCTGCGTTTGGGCCTGCTGGAAGGAGGACGCGTGTTGCCCGTCTTGGGGCAAACCTTCGGCCTAGATGCCCCCTGGCCCTTTTGGATGGCCCATCCAGCAGTGGTCGCCTTTCTCCAGGGCGTAACGCTGCTGTTGGGGATTCTGCTTTCCCTAGGGCTAACGGCCAAACTCCATCGTCAAACAGGCCTCCCCCGCTGGGGGCAGCAGGGCTGCACGCTGATCTACGGTGTGAGTTTGTGGGGGTTAATTGTGGGGCTGTAGAGATCCTTCGATAGATGCCCCCTAGACCGATGAACTGCCATGGTTCAAGCTGATAAAAACTCTCAAATTCACCCCCACGGGTACTGTGGATAACATGGAAAATTTTCCATCATAGACCCATGCAACGGGTTAAAGATTCTGCCCTATTTGAAGTCAGCCAAGGTGACAGGATTAGCTTGAATCCTGGCCTCATACTCTCAAAAATGCAGAATATCTGGCTTAGAAAGCAGTCTTTCAAGTGAGATTTCCCTTAGTGACCTGTTGCCATCTGTTATTTTGGAGAATCAGAATCATGGCATCCATTACCTTTGCCCAGCTAGAAAGCTCCCGTCCTCGCTCAGGCAGCGTTGATTTCGAGGCCACGGTCAATGTTGCGTTTGCCCCCCACGAAGTGAATGCCCTTTGGGAACTTGAAATGCAGCTTCGGGAAGACGATATTCGCAACGATGATCGCCTTGGTAATCCTGTTCGTCGTAGCTTTATCGCCGATGATCAGAACATGACCGTTAAGATCGGCCATCGTCTAGCCACCCGGACGGTGAATACGGAATGGGGGGATGAAGAGGTCTATGGCGCGATCACGATTCGCCCCCTCAATCCACCCCCTGCCTTCATTACGGCTACGGCCAAAACGGGCATCGAAGTCGTCAACGTCTAGGGAATGGGGATCGGGGAACCATCAATCAGGTTTTGGTCGCCATTTCCCATCAACGTACTCTAACGTTGCCCAATAAAAACGGTAGCGGGCCGCAGCCTGCTACCGTTCACCATTGCTCTAGATCATCACCTATGACATCAAGGTTTGTTGTATAGCTGCTGAAAAGGGGCATCTAGAAACAGACCGCACCCAAGGCATCGATTCTCAACAGCCTGTCTCAGCCAAACATAACTGTAAAACCATCTTTAAGGAATCTGAATCTGCATTTGAAGCGCTAGGATGCCTCCGAGGGCATGACCCAATGGGTGCCGCCACCCTGACGCCGCCCAGGAAACTCGTCGCGGCTATTGGCACTGGCCGCTGATTCCATCCCAAAGGCTTGGACGAGAATCATGGCTCCAAGCGAAAGGGCACCAATGGCTATCACGAGGCGGTAGGAACGGAAGAAACCGGATGTCGAAGTTTTCATAGATGCTATCGTTACAGCCCAAAAACCTTTAACCGGCGGGTGATGGTTTCTGAGGGTAGACGCTCCCTAAACAACACAATCAATCATGGACACTTTGCACAACCAATCAGGAACCTTATAAATCTATTAACGCCGATGGCGGCAAGCTTTACGACAGGGGAGTTACTGAATGTGGGCTAAGGAAATCCACGGATTTCTTTAGGTTCTCCGGATGAACTATATATTTTTTTAGTAAAGTTTCCTGAAGAAGGCGCAATTTTCTCTGGCTCATATAAATTTTGAGTTGAAAAACTGCACAATTGGGGCTAGAACCATCAGTATATTTATTGAAGGGACATGGGGCAGGATGGGTGAGATTCAAAGGACCGTCGCCCGGTCTGAGGTGTGCCCTATCAAAACATTAGCCTTAACTTAGCGCCCATTGCAGCCATCCATAGCCCAGGAGGATGGCAAGGGTTGCCCCGATGGCGGTGTTAATCACATTGACCCATTCATTGGTGAGCCAGGGAATTTGGGGTTGAAGGGTTGCCCCTACCACACTTTCTAGATTTGTGGCGATAAATGCCGCAATGAGGCATACCCCAAGCCCCCAGGCGGGAATCAGTCCGACCCCCCAGCCCGTGACCGCCATAATCAAGGATCCCACTACCCCCGCTAGGGTGCCCTCCAGGCTGACGGCCCCTTCGGTGCCAGGGGCCACAGGTTGGAGCGTGGTAATTAAAAAGGTGCGTTTGCCGTAGGCTTTCCCCACTTCGCTGGCGGTGGTATCAGACAACTTGGTGCTAAAGCTGCTGACGTAGGCCAAGGCTAGCAGTTGAGGCCAGGGTTGAGGTTCCCCTGCCGGAAAGCCCAGGGATAACCCCGCTACGGCTAGGGCACAGAGGGCACCCACCAAGGCTGACCCCCATACATTTTCTGGCCCACGCACCCCGGATCGTCCCTCGGCAATGCCCGCCGCTAGTTTGCGTTCCATACCGATCCGAGTCACCGCTGACCCCACCAGGAAGTAGACCATCACCACGGCATAGCCCCGCCAGCCCAACCCGCCCCAGACTAAAACGCCCAATCCCCAAGCATGGAGGTAGCCCGCTGGGGTCAGCAATTTTTTCGGTAGCCACCAAGCTAGACCCAGGAGTGCCGTATTCAAAACAAGGCCCACCATCCAAGGGGAAAGGGTCGTGAACCAGGCCGAGATTGCCATGATAGTCTCCTCGTGATTCGAGTCTATGGGCACCATATCGCGGTTCTGGCCCGGATGGATTGGAAAGTAGAGAAGTTGGCTCTGTTTTCGTAGTCAGACGTCCCGATTAAAGCCTGTGGGGATGTCCTAATTTAATGGAAATCTTCTCGGAGTTATACCAATAAGTAGGTCGGTGAAATCTTAAGCGGGATGTTTTAGGCATAGCTGTAACGTATCAAAGTCTTGACCAGCATGGGTTATGCTGCGCTAACCCATCCTACGAGGTCTTACATTTAATCTGTCCCACTGACTGACCGCAAACTTCAACCGTGCGTTCAAGCGTTGGTCACCAGGGTTCGGCTATGAGATTAGGATTGATAGCGAGCGATCCCCAAATTCTGGAAAAAAGTCGTTGTGTATCGGTTTCAACTGACGCCACTGCCATCGCTTTCTGGATTAGGTCTTGCCCCCCAGGCCCAGGCTCAGCTTTGGTGTGGGGAATCTGTGGTGGCCCAGGGTGCCCTGTGGTGGAAAGGGGCCGAGACCATGGTGGGGCTAGCGGATCTCTGGGACGGGGACAAGGGGCCATCTGGACAGCCGCCCATCGTGGGACGCCTGGGTCACTTAGAGGCAACGGACGGTGAGGCGGCGGTGGAATTTCTGCATCAAACCTGTAGGGTGCTGTCCCAAAAGGGCTGTACCCACGTTCTAGGGCCGATGGATGGCACCACTTGGCAAAGCTACCGTTGCGCCACGGATTGGCACCAGGGCCGTCCTTTTTTGGGAGAACCCCAGACCAATCCGCGCTGGGTGGAGTGGCTGGCCCAGGCTGGGTTTACCCCGGTGGCGTGGTACGAGTCGCGTTTGTGTCTGGATTTGACTCAAGCCCCCATCCCCCGTAAGCAGCGCCATCGCCCAGGAACATTTCAGATCAGCCATGCTGTAGGGCTGGAGATCGATACTCTGTTACCCCAGATCCATCGGGTTGTGATGGCGAGTTTTCGGCGACAGCCCTTCTTTCAGCCCTTGCCAGAGGAAGTCTTTAGCCAGCTTCTACGGCCCGTGATTTCCCAGGTAGATCCGACCCTAGTGCAGCTCGCTTGGGAGCAAGATCGGCTGGTGGGGGTGGGGCTGGCCATGCCGGATGTTTTGGCTCCGACGGCGGATCGGCGATTAATTGTAAAAACCCTGGCCATTTTGCCCGGTCGAGTCTATGCAGGACTGGGCTATGCCCTACTGGAGGCGGCTCATCAAGCGGGATATCGCCAGGGGTATCGGCAGGCAATCCACGCCCTGATGCACAGCCAAAACCCGTCCCTGGTGCTCAGTGGCCGCTACCACAGCCAGCCCCTGCGCCGCTACGTGCTACTGGGCAAGGGCTTGGCTTAGGGAAACCTCAGTGCGGGCTAAGCTCAGCGGTCAGATCCCTTGACACCCCTCACCCCCAGCCCCTCTCCCACGAGGAGAGGGGAGCTAGAAAAGTTCAAAGTCCCTCTCCCATGGGGAGAGGGATTTAGGGTGTAGCTTGCTTCCCGTAAGGGTGGGCTAGATCACGACACAAGAGCATATTTGTGATCGATTGGGTCTAGCCTAGGGCCTAGATTTCGGCGACGGCGCGTTCTACGAGGCGACGGGCCAGGGTTTGAACGCCCGTGTGCTCGTAGTATTTCACCGACACATCCAAGAAGGCCCCCAGGTAGTCGAGCTTGGTCTTAGACCCTTCAATGAAGCCCCCCAGGTTGTCTAGCAGACGGCTTTGGGTGATGCCCTTATCGGCTACAAAGCGATCCATCCAGCCCTGGGTAGACTCAAAGCTCTCGGTCATAAAAGCCAGCTTGCCTCGGCTGTCTTTGCCGGGAATTTCGTCTTTGATCCCCTTGAAGGTGGCGTTGTCGTCTAAATCCGATGGCCCCATGCCCTTAATGGCGTTGAGGGCTTTGCTGGAAAAGTCGGCCCCCAGGGGAATAATGCCGTCAAAACAGACCAGGGCCGCCATGCGAATCAGAGACTCGCTGCCGTAGTCGCCTAGGGCGGTGAGAAAGTCGCCGAGGCTGTCGCCGGGGATGCCGCTGATTTTGCAAAAGGCCACCACTTCGGTGACCAGCTTCACCGCCAGGTCAATGGTTTGGGCCTTTTCGGGCTTGGGGGTCACACCCTTGAGGAAGCCCAAAAAGGTATCTTGGCCAATGCGGTTGGCCATGGCGGCGGCTCCCAGCATCCCAGAGGCCGAATCCACGGTTTGGTAAAGCCAGAGGGCAGTTTGGTAGCCTTCCCGCTTGTCGTTAAATAGGGTGATGGCGCGTTCGCCGATGGCCTGGATCATGGCCTCATCGGTCTCGCCGGTTACGGTTTTGATGGTGTTGTCAAACCCCACCAGGTTGTCCCACTGACCGGGCACAAAGGTATCTAGGGTTTTGAGGGCGCGTACGGTTAAGCCGCCCGTGGGCAGGTCGTCAACCAGTTTGTAGATTTTTGTACTCACAATTCTCTCCTGAACAGGATATGGGTTAGGGGGCGGTTGCCCGATCAATCAGGACGGAGCCTAGGAGGCCGGAACAGGCACCAACTCGGGGCTGGGGGCTGGACGACTGGGAGTTAGGGGTGCCGTTGGGGTGGTCGGCGTAGCGGGCATCTTAGCGGCCTTGGTGGAGGGCTTGATGGCACCCTTCAGTTGGGCTAGCCCTTGCAGATCAAACTTTTGCAGCCAATCCACCCGATCCGCCTGGGTAAAGGACGGATCCCGCGAGAGCACCTTCACCTGGTAACGACCGTTCACTAACAGCCCCGTACCCGTGCTGCCCTGGTTCACCGCAGGAAATCCGGCGATGCTATCGGTGGCGTCGTTATACTTCTCGGCGGCGGCGGGTAGGCTGGTGGTGTCGCTAATGCTGAGCATGGCCAGGGTTTGGTCGCCCCGTTGCAGCTTATATTCCGCAAAGCCTTTCTTCTCTTGGTAGGGAATGACCTGGTAATCCCCTTGGCTGCCGGGGAAGAACTGGTTAAAGGTGCCACCCTGTTCGGCCTTGCGATCCACCGCCGATGGGGTGCCAAATCCGGTGGTGTCCTGCTGTACCTGGTCGTATTTTGAGGGGGCTGAGGAACAGGCATTGACCAACAGCAATAGGCCAAGTGCCAACGGGATGAATCCCTTGAGCCAGCGAGTCTGACGCATAGTAATCTCCTTGATGGGGGCAAAGATAGGAATCGGGCCGAGCCAGGGAGTCGGCTAGGCTCTGATGATCATGGTTCGGCCATGTTCCGACCATGCCATGGAACGATAAGGCTGAGATAAGTTGTAAAACACTTGTTAACACTCAGGCCCGGCTGTAACGTCCTCGGCAGTATGGACGGACACCACATTCTAGTTGGATGGGGGCGAGGAGACCTCTCCCCTACGGGCTACTGCTGATCCACATCATATTTTCATGCTGCAATTCCTTGGAGATCCCCCTAAATCCCCCTTGTGAAGGGGGACTTTGAATCCAGTTCCCCCCTTCATAAGGGGGGCTAGGGGGGATCAACCCTAGGAATCCAGCGGAATGGAGACCTGTGTATAAGCGGTAGCCCCTATCTATGGTCTAGGTGAAGATTGCGGCGGCCATCACACCTGGGTGATGTGCAGCAGGGTTCGCTGGTTTTCGGCGGGGCTGCCGATGGTGATGCGAAGCCCGCCGCCCGTGTGGCGAATCAGCGTGCCCTGGGCCTTGAGCTGGTAGAACCAATCCGCCAGTTCCTCCTCCATCGACCGTGCTGGCAAGCTGGGGCGGGCGTAGATAAAGTTGGCGGCGCTGGGCCAGGGTTGCAGCAGGGTTTGGGTGGCGAGGGCGGTGGAAAGCCACTCCCGCTGGGACTGAATTTCGGGAATGATGCTGAGTAGGTCTTGACGGTGGGCCAGGGCCAGGGCGGCGGCGACCTGGGTGGCGCTGGGCAGGTTGTAGGGCAGGCGCACTTTTTCGAGGGCCTCGGTGAGGTCGGGGTTGGCCACGGCATAGCCCACCCGAAAGGCTGCTAGTCGAAAGGCTTTAGAAAACGTCCGTAGCACCACCCAGTTGGGCCGTTGCAGCACCTCGGAAACGGTGGTGTGCTGGCTAAATTCAAAATAGGCTTCGTCCACCACCACCAGAACGTCCTCCGGCAACTGCCGCAGCCAAGCCAGTTCAGCCTCGGTGAGGGCGTTGCCCGTGGGAGAGTTGGGGTGCACCATAAACACCACCCGCACCGGAAGTCCCTCCGGCTGGTTGATGGTCTGCTGGGCCGCATCTAAATCCACCTCGAAGGTCTCTTCATCGCGCCCCACCGCCACCACGGGAATGCCCAGGGTGCGAGCCAAAATGGCGTACATCGAAAAGGTAGGATTGGCCACCAGTACCGATCCCTCGCCGCCCACACAGGTGGCAATCAGCAGAGAGCGGATCAGCTCATCGGAGCCATTGCCCACCGAAATATGCTGGGCCGCAATACCCGGATGTGCTTCAGCCACGTAGGCAGCAATGCTGGCCTTCAGTTCGGCGTGGCCCCCATCGGGGTAGCGGTTGGCGGCGATGGTGTGCTGCACCGCCCAGGCCAGCTTCTCCTTCAGAGCTTCCGGCAAATCGTAGGGACATTCGTTGGTATCGAGGGGATCCAGCACCGCCACCTCGTCAGGGGTACCAGGATGGGGCTGATAGGCCGACAACTTCACCACATCCGACCGCAAAAAAGAAAGCGCCATAACCCCACAACCCTAGTTGACTCTTGTTAATTCGTATTGCCAAGTTCCCATTATCGCAGTCTTCCCAGGAATTAACCCCTCCACACCTTCCCACCCTCCCACCTTCCCACCCTCACACCTCCACACCTTCCCACCCTCACACCTCCACACCCACCCCATCCCCCACCCGCAACCGCGTCCCCCCCTGCCCACGAATCACCGTATTCACCGCCAGCCGATAGAAATGGTTGAACCGATTCGCCGCCACCCCAGGGGGCAGGGTCGCCCGTCGTTGCTCAATGAAAATGCGCTGAAAGTTGGGCATCGCTTCCCCTGTCAGCGTGTCACGGGTGGGCACGGGGCAGCGTTGGCAGGGGTTGATGCCCTCCAGCACCACATCCCCCACGGTAAAGGGCACGGGGTCGCTGCTGGCGCTAAACAGGCGATCTTCCCAGAAGGGCGGCACTCCGCCAATTTCCAGGTTGCTGCGGAATCGGCGGCGTACTTCTTCGATAGTTAGCCCCGGATACCAACGGGCGACGGTTTCTAGGGTGGCGGTGCTGATGATCGTGGGGCCAGAGGCGGCGGTGTCGTCGGGAAATCCGGTCTCTAGGTTGCCCTGCACGGCAACGGACTGCTGAAGCGCCTGTCCAAGCCAATGGGCTAGAGCGTCCACGTCCTCTGGTAGCCGAAACGTCGCTGGATCTAGATTCTCCGCCGCACAGGTAATCGTGGCCAAATCTTCGCTGTAGCTGGCCCGGAGCCGATGGATGGCCGCTGTGCGTTTGGCGTTGATGAACCGCCCTTGGTCGTCAACCAGGGCGTAGGCGCGATCCCCTTGCAGGGCACCGCTGTCCAACACGACAACCTCCGGCACCGCCACCCCATCAAGGGACTTCATGGGAAACAGATCAATCCGTGCGAGATAGGGAGTCATGGGCTAAAACCATTCGTTTACCCTGGTTCTATCCTGGGTTTGCGCTGGGTCTACCCCAGGAGAGATGGCCGAGGAGAGGACAGAAATTTACTGTAAACCGATTACGGGCAAATCGATTCCATCGCCATTCAGCCCATTCCCCTGGGGCACAGGGCGTTCCCTAGGGGGAACCATCGGTATCAGGTTCAGGGCGTACAGAAACCCCAGGGTAAAGGGGACATGATGTCAAAAATAACTTATTAAAATGAAACAAAGGGTTGCTTTTTTAGATATTTTCTGCTCCAATATGACATTGAAAAGGCTATATCAATAAAGTTTTAACCATTGATTAGCTGCAATGATCTTGTCTTCAGGCAATCTACGGCCAAGGCCGCTGAGTGCTGGAGATAGGGTTGTAGCATCGGTGATTAGAGCTTTAGGCTGTAGTCGTAATCTCCTTGTAATCTCCTGTATGTGTTGGACGGGCTTCGGCTCGTCCCTTTTTTTGTCAGTGCCTAGGTCGGGAACATCCCTGATCGGGCTGGATTGAGTCTGAATCGTCAGTGCTGAGTCGTCAATAACGTCCTATTGCAAGCGCTTTGGGCGAAGGGTATTCCAGCGATACCCTACTAGGGTCTACCTTTGTGGAGGCAGTGCCATGCAAGATTTCCTAAGCCCTCTGTCCGATAGCCCCATCATTGGGTTTACGATTTTGTTGTTGGTCACCCTAACGGTGCCGCCGTTGTTTGAGCGGCTGCGACTGCCTGGATTGGTGGGGCTGCTGGTGGCGGGGATTCTGTTGGGGCCAAGTGTGGCGGGGTTGCTCAGCCCCGATGGGGAGCTAGAAAAACTACTCTCCGATGTGGGCAAAATTTACCTCATGTTTGTGGCGGGTCTAGAAATTGACCTGCACGACTTCAAGCGCACCCGCAACCGTTCCCTGGGCTTTGGTTTAGCCACCTTCGCGATTCCCATGGCGGCGGGAATTGCGCTGAGTCTAGCCTTTGGCTTTGGCTGGGTAAAGGCGATTCTCATCGGATCGCTGCTGGCCTCCCATACCCTGCTGGCCTATCCCATCATCATACGCCTCGGCATTGCCAAGGAAATGTCGGTGGGGGCCACGGTGGGGGCGACCATTTTTACCGACATTGGGGCGCTGATGGTGCTGGCCATGTGTGTGGCGGCCCAGATGGGCGACTTTTCGGCCCAAACCGTAGTCAGCCAGGTGTTTATGCTGGCGGCCTTTGCCCTGGTAGTGCTGGTGGGGCTAGATCGGGCCGGGAAGCGCTACTTTCATCACAACGGCGATAAGGAGGGCAATCAGTTTTTGTTTGTGATGGCAGCGGTGTTTCTGGCGGCGGTGGGGTCTGAAATTATCAATGTAGACAAGATTGTCGGAGCCTTTTTGGCGGGGTTGGCCGTTAACGATGTGGTGGGCAATGGCCCCGTTAAGGAAAAGGTGGAATTTGTGGGAGGGGTGCTGTTTATCCCCTTCTTCTTTGTGTGCATGGGGCTTTTGATCGATCTCGATTTATTTGTGGAATCGATGACCACGAACCTGGTGTTCACCGTCGGTCTGACGGCGGCCCTGATTACCAGCAAGTTTTTAGCGGCCCTGGTGGTCAAGCCCTTCTACAACTACCGCTGGCAGCAAACCCTCACCATGTGGTCGCTTTCCCTGCCCCAGGTAGCCGCCACCCTCGCCGCTGCCCTAGTGGGGTTAGAACAGGGCATTCTTTCGCCCCTAGAATTCAATGCTGTGATCGTGATGATGTTGGTCACCTCGGTGCTTGGCCCCCTGCTAACCGCCCGCTTCGCTGGGGGGTTGGTGGTGGCCCCCACGGCTCCCGACACGACCTCTGACTTGGCCCTATCCCAGATCATGTCAGTCTCCCCAGGCCTCCCTGAGGCCAACCTACGTCCTGCCCCTGCTAATCCTTTTGCCGTTTTGGTGCCGATTTACAATCCCATCACCCAGCGCTATTTGATCGAAATGGCAGCGCTGTTGGCCAGCCATGAGAGGGGCCATGTTATCCCGCTAACGGTCACCCGCGCCCAGGTGCATATGGATGAACCGGACTTGGTGACGGCCATTGGCCAGGGGCGAAAAATGCTGCAAAAGGCCGAACGCCTCAGCCAAGAATTCAATGCCCCCGCCTTTCCAGTACTGCGCATTGACGACGATGTCTCTGAGGGCATTACCCGCGCCGCCCGCGAACAAAATGCCAGCCTAATCCTGATGGGCTGGAGTCGGCGAGGGTTTCGGGCACGGCTGTTTGGCACCCTGATTGACGATGTGTTTTGGTCGAGCCATTGTCCAGTGGCGGTGGCGCGGCTGCTGGCGGAACCCATTGATATTCACCGCATTCTTGTACCCATGAAGGCGATCACCCCTCAGGCGGTGCGCACGGCCCGATTTGCCCAGCTTTTTGCCGATACCCACACCGCCTCGGTCACCTTGCTCCATGTCCACGATCCCTACACCCCCGCCGCCACCATTGATGCCTTCAAGGCTGAACTGGCCAAGGTGATGGCCGATGGCCCCCCCGTTCCCTGGGAGGTGGAAACCCTGGCCGGAAACGACCCCGCTGAAATTATCCTCCAGGCCGCCCAAAGCCATGATTTGGTGGTACTGCGCTCCATGCGTCGCCGCACCGTAGGGGGGCTGTCGGTGAGTGATGTCACCCATCAAGTCATTGACGAGGCCACCTGCTCCCTGGTGCTGTTTGGTGAACCCCATAGTTAACCCCCATTGGGTTACAACCCCATCTTTGACAGGGGGTTATTGACAGGGGGTTATTGACAGGGGATCGTCAACTGGGCGAATTGTCCTCGGATTGGGGCCGACCTGCCCCCAGGGCTTGGATGGATTGGGCTAGGTCTAGCCCGGTACCCTGCTTAAGCTGCTCTAAAAAGGCGGCGAGTTTGGTGGCATTGGTGCCGCCGCTGGCGTCGATGACGGTGATCTTGTCTACCTCTACCTTGGGCACGGTATCCACCAGATCCGACAGCAAAGACTCTAGCTTTTGGAACAGGAAGATTTCCCTGGCATTGTCTCCGGCGGCTTGCCAGGTGGTGGCCAGGGCGCGTAGACCTTCGGCACGGGCGCGGCCATCTTCAATAATGCTGGCGGCGTCGCCCTTGGCTTTGGCCTGGGCTTGTTGGCAGGCGGCGACAGCAGGGGCAATCACATCGGCCTGGAGTTGTTGTTCCACCTGGTTGCGGCGTTCCCGCTGGACGGCCAGGGCGGCTTCGGTGCGGGCCACTTCGGCGGCGATTTCAGATTCAGCTTCGGAGATGGCGGCTTGGCGCTGGCTGAGGGCATTTTGCAGCCGTCGGTCGGCATCGGCGCGGGTGGTGGCCATTTTGGCCTCAATTTGGCGCAGGGAGGTGCGGCGCAGGTTTTCGGCGGCTTGCAGGGCAGACTGGGCCTTGGCTTCGGCCTCGGCAATGCGGGCATCGCGCAGCAGGTCGGCCCGCTGTTTGCGACCAATGGAGTTGAGGTAGCCCACATCGTCGGAGATGTTTTGGATTTGCAGGTTGTCCAAAATCAGCCCTAGCTGGGCCAGGTCGTCGTCGGCCTCGTCGAGTAGGTTACGTACAAAGGCCATTTTGTCCTCGTTCACCTGTTCTGGGGTGAGGCTGGCCAAGACGCCGCGCAGGTTGCCCTCTAGGGTTTCGCGGGCAATTTTCTCGATTTCTTCGCGGCTTTTGCCCAGCAGCCGCTCAATGGCGTTGTGGATGGCGGGTTCTTCCCCGGCAATTTTGATGTTGGCCACCCCGTCCACATTCAGCGGAATGCCGCCCTTGGAATAGGCGTTGGTCACCCGCAGCTCGATGATCATGTTGGTGAGTTCCATGCGGAAGGTCTTTTCCAACAGGGGTTTACGGATGCTGCTGCCGCCCTTCACCAAGCGATAGCCCACCCGTCGCCCATCGCTGACGGTGCGCCGATCTCCGGCAAAAATCAGCACCTCACTGGGTTGACAGATGTAGTACAGGTTGCGAATGACTAGGACGAGACTGCCCGTCGCCCCAAACATAACAACCAGCAAAGCAAAAATTAGGCCCATGAGTCTTTCTCCAGAGAGTTCTTAGTTATTAGTTATTGGGCGTGGACTCGTAGGGTGCATAACGCCAAGACGAGACTAGCGTCAACGCGAAGCAATGCACCAAGCCAAGCCCCAAGGTGCATAACGTCTGCCTTCCTTGCGCATCCCCTATGGATCACTCGTTGGAGGTGGCATGGTTGGATCTGGCGCAGTTGGGGCCGCAGGGGAAGGAGTCATTCGGGGTCGGGTCGGCACTGGCGCGGAAGCCGCACTGCGGGTAAGGGGAATGCCCAAAATAGACTCAGACTGGTGGAGGAACTGCTTCACCATTTCGGGGTAGGCGTTCAGCAGGGAAGCGATGGCCTTGCCGTCGCCGTTGTCGATCACGTTCACCTCGCCCAAGTGCAGCCGACCGGGGATGCGCCCCGCTTCCTGAAGCACCATTTCTAGCTGCTGCACTAGGAACAGTTCCGAGGCATCCACCCCGGTGTCTTGCCACACCCGCACCAGCAGTTCGCTGGCCTGGGCCGAGGCCTTGGCGTTTTCCTCCAAAATGGCCGAGGCACCCCTGGCCTGAAACTCCTGGGCACGACGCTGGGCCTGGGCGGGCAACACCTTTTCCACCTCCAGCCGCGCCTGTTCTAGGTTGGCGCGGATCGCTTGCAGTTCCCGCTGGGCTCTGGCCTTGGCCTCTTCGGCGGCGGCCTGGGTGCGTTCTTCTTCGATGCGGGCCTGCTTTTCCACATCGGCGGTGATGCGGCGCAGTTCGTTTTCCTTTTCCTGAATCGCCGTTAACGCCTGGGTTTGGGCCACCTCGGCCTCTCGGCTGCTATCGGCTTCAATTTGCTCGGCCTCGGCCACCGCGTTCGATTCGGCAATTTCCGCATCCTTCACCACCGTGGCAATTTGCCGCCGCCCAATGGAATTCAGATAGTCTACCTGATCCGCCACGCTCTGGATTTTCAGGGTATCCAGGTGCAGGCCCAGTTTCATCAGATCGTTGCGCACATCGCTGGCAATGCGTTCGGCAAACTGAAGCCGATCTTCGTTGAGTTGTTCCGGGGTTAGGGTCGCCACCACGCCGCGCAGGTTACCCTCCAGGGTTTCCCGCGCCACTCGCGCAATTTCCTCCCGGCCTCGGCCCAAAAAGCGCTCAATGGCGTTGCCCACCAGGGTTTCATCGCGGGCAATTTTGACGTTGGCAATGGCCTGAATATCCAGGGGCGTTCCCCCCTTAGAGTAGGCATTGGTCACCTCAATGGGCACGGGCATGGTGGTCAAATCCATCATTCGTACCGTTTCCAAAATTGGAATGCGAAACGTGCGCCCGCCGTAGATCACCCGATAGCCCATCACCTGGCCATCGGCCCGACGATACTTACGGCCTGAAATAATCAAAATCTTGTTGGGGTCGCAGATCTGCACCAGGGCATTTACCCCCCAAATGGTGACGAAGATCGCAAAAATGAGTACCGCAACGGCACCACCCCCCAAGGCCCGCCCCCCCGATTGCGCCACGATTGGCCCCATCGGCCCCATCGGTAACGTTTCCGCCACCGCCACCGTCTCTAATCGATTCATCCCATCTGCCATAACCAACCTCTCCTAACAATTCCTAGAATTGGTGCATTGCTTTGCGTTGGCGCTAGCCTCGCCTTGGCGTTATGCACCCTACACCGACTCCCGATTCCCGACTCCCAATTCCCGACTCCCGACTCCCAATTCCCTAATCTCCCACCCCCTCCGCTGAGGCTACCCACAGCTTGCCGTGCTCCATGCCCACCACCAGGACGGCTTCACCCACGGCAAAGGCCCGTTCTTCTTGGGTGATGGCGAAATAGCTGACGGTGGAATCGCCCAGATTGAGCGCCACCTTGCCGCGACTGGCTTGGTCGAAGGGGATTTCTACCTGGCCCACCTGGCCGATTAAAGCCTCCGGCTTCACCATGCTGCTAATGGGCTGGCGACTGAGGGAACGCAGCACCGCCGCCGCCACCCAGCCGCAGAAAATCCCCATGCCCAACGCGATTAGTGCCGTTAGCCAAGGGGGCAGATCGGGGGTGATGAACGTCAGCAGTAGCCCGGTGAGGCCAAAAAAACAGAGGGCAAAGGTCCAAAACCGCAGACTCAGCAGCGGCAGCCACCAACGAGAACGTAGGGCGGTCAAGGTTTGGTCAATCTGGGTGCCCACGTCAATGTCGTCTACATCGGCAGGGCTCGGGGTATCTACATCAAGATCAAAGTCGGTGTCGATATCGACCCCATCGAGACCACCAATGGCGGCTAGCAATACAAAAATGCCCCCCCCAATGAAGCACAGACCGTAAATCACCATGGCTAGTTACCATCCTCCCGGCAACGGCTCCAGACATTTCCTGAGCACGTATCCCCAAACTCATGAGCCTTGTTTGTCAGGGTACTCTCACCCTTACCCCATGGCTGGGTTTCTTCAAGAATTCATAGGAATCGTGACGTAATAAGACGTAATCAAACGTGCCGATGAATCGTGTTGCTGGAGAAGCGTAACCGTTCTGCACGGTTTGCCGTCTGAGCCGCTCAGCCCAGCGAGAACTGCTAGGCTCAGTAGATCACAAACTCATGTGGATATCGGTAGATAGACAGCCTGGGCGAGGGGGAAATGTCGTTCAATGACTTGGCGGATGAAGGAGAGCATGGTTTTGAGTGGGAAACGCTCTCGAAAGACCCGTCTGCCGCCT
>JBIPSI010000002.1:0-265944 GCA_044070495.1 Spirulina sp.
CACGGTTGACCCTGAACCTTGTTTTGCCTCTAAAAAGGCAGAAGCCCGATATTATGACCAAATCTGGTTCTCTAGGATCCAATCCATGCGCTGTCAGCTACCCCCTGTGGAGGCGGCATAAAGATGTGTCAGGCAGTCAGCCACTAAGGCTTTTGGGGCCAATCGCTGGCCCTTAGTAGGACTGTTCGTAAGCCTTCCCCTTTAAAGGGCAAAAGCTAGCTAGTTCGAGAGCAATTCGGGCACTAGCAAGCCCTTTAGATCTAAGTTTCTAAGGTTGACCTTTGAGGAGGCGAGGTCAATCTCTAGGCCAACCACACCACCCGCTGCGTCAAAGTCCACGACGACATCGGGAGCAATTTCCGCTGACTCGGTGCTGGGCTGGTCGTTGAGCCGAATGGATAGGGTATCGGTTTCTGGGAAGTACTGAATTTTCATGGCTCTAACCCCTTTTCAAGTCGTGATCGAAAATTGCGGTCGAAGTAAGCATTGTGCAGCGTCTCCCCATCTTCTAGCGTAATGACTCGAAGGACACGATAGCCATACTCTGCAATCACGGCCCAATGACTCATGCGCCCATTCGGCTGAGTGACTGTTTTCAGGGGGTTAGCTAGA
The DNA here is from genome assembly GCA_044070495.1 of Spirulina sp. GTDB lineage: Bacteria > Cyanobacteriota > Cyanobacteriia > Phormidesmidales > Phormidesmidaceae > Nodosilinea. The sequence goes on from JBIPSI010000002.1 coordinate 613, forward strand.
ACGTGCTGACACCAGACCCGTTGAATTTCAGGGCGCTCCAGTAGTTTCTGCTCAAAGTAAGGCGTTGTTTTCAAGGCGCTACTCCGCAGGTTGGTGTCGTTTCAGCTTATCTTGTTAGTCCTCTGCCATGCTGGTCAAATGAACTGCAATGGATCAATCTGCCTCCCCAGGTAGATTGATCGGCAGGGCTGAGGGTGGATGCTGAACGTAACGTTGGCCAATGGGGGCAATGGTAATGGGCGTAATGGGCGGGTGGGTCTCCATGGGATATGAACGTTTGATGGGCCAGGGGCTGAGTGTTCCGGTGCTGGCTTCTCAGTTTTTTAACGAGCCGATCACCGATCCGGTGGCGGTGTTCCTGACCATTTTGGCGGTAATGCTGATTGCGCCGCTGCTGGTGGAACGGCTGAAGCTACCCGGCATTATTGGCCTAATTTTGGCTGGGGTTGTGATTGGCCCCTATGGGCTTGGGATTCTAGAGCGAGACGATACCATTATTCTGCTGGGCACTGTGGGGCTGTTATTTTTGATGTTTTTAGGCGGCCTAGAAACCAGCCTGGATGATCTCAAAAGCAATGCCGACAAGCCGATTATTTTTGGGTTCGCTACGTTTCTGCTGCCTATGGTGTTGGGCACTGGGGTGACCCTGGCCCTGGGCTATAGCTTTTGGGCCTCGGTGTTGGTGGCCTCCTGCTTTGCCTCCCACACCTTGGTGGCCCTGCCTGTGCTGAATAAGCTGGGCATTATGCGCCACCCAGCCACCACGGCCACCCTAGGGGCGACGTTAATCACCAACGTCTTAGCCCTGCTGGTGTTGGCGGTAGTCGTAAAGGCCGACCAGGGGGATTTAACCCTAGGATTTTGGCTATTTTTGATTCCGTCTTTGACCATTTACACGGTTGCGGTGCTGTGGGGAATCCCTAAATTAGGCCGCTGGTTTTTTAAAAAATTTGGCCATGATGAAGGGGCCGAATTCACCTTTGTACTAGCGACGCTCTTTGTAGCGTCTTACTTGGCGAGCCTGATTGAAATTGAGCCGATTGTGGGAGCCTTTTTGGCTGGGGTGGCGATTACCCAAATCATTCCCCGTCTTAGCCCGTTGATGAACCGGGTACAGTTCATTGGCAATACCCTATTTGTGCCAATTTTCCTCATTTCTGTAGGGATGTTGGTGGATCCATCTATCCTAATTCGAGAACCGAAATCCTTACTGTTTGCCGGGATTTTAATCGGCACCGAATTGATCAGTAAGTTCTTGGCGGCCTGGGGATCGGCTCGCTGGTTTGGTTGGCGGTTTCCCAGTGCCATGACCATGTTTGGCCTCTCCATTGCCCAGGCCGCTTCTACCCTGGCGGCTATTACCATCGCTTTCAATATTGAGTTGGTGGATGAGGTGGTGGTGAATGCGATTATTTTGATGATTTTAGTGAGCTGTGTGCTGTCGCCCTGGATTGTGACCCAGTGGGGGCCAAAGATGTCTACCGAAACAACTCAGGCTTCGACTCATGATAGATCTGGGGCATCGGAAGGTATCTCCAACAACGAGAATCCCATTTTGGGTCAGCGCATTTTAGTGCCCGTGGCCAACCCCAGCACCGAGGATAACTTGCTGCAATTGGCGATTATTCTAACCAAGCGGGTAGGGGGTACCTTACTACCCATCCATGTGCTGCCCGACCGCAACCAACCCATCACCGACGCGGCTAAAAATCACCAGCGACGGTTGTTAGATACCGCTGAAACCATTGCCCATGCCGCCGCCATTCCTGTGGAACCCATTGGCCGCATTGATGATTCGGTGGATTGGGGCATTTTACGCACCAGTCAAGAACACGATGCCGACCTATTAATTTGCGGATGGAAGGGCTATTCCAACTATCGAGAGAATTTCTTTGGCAGCGTTCTCGATAACATTGTGCGCTCGGCAACCGTTCCTGTCCTGATTAGCCGCTTTCCGCAGCCGATTGAAAATACCGAATCCATCCTTTTTGCTATCACAGGGCAGCAGGCCGATATGACCCAAATCCAAAGTACGTTAGCGGTGGCTCAGGCCATTTCTGAAGAACTGAAGGCCCCCCTGCGAGTGCTACAACTCACCATTGGCTCGGTTCGAGATCGCGCCCTAACCCAGTTTTTAAATACTCAATCGGTGACCGTGCAACCCGTGCAGGGCAACGCCGTACGACGGATTTCTGAAGCCATTCAGCCCAACACGCTACTGATTTTAATCGCCAGCACCTACAACGTGGGTCAACCCGCCCTTGGTCGAGAACCGGAGGCCATTACCCGTGCCAATTGGGACACAAATATTATGGTGATGAACTTTCCCTAATGGTGATATTCCGGGGTTAGCTTGCTAGGCTGGAAGCGGTCTCCTCCTGTTCCCCTACTGCTTCTTGCGACTCCTATGCAGGTGCTTCCCCAGTCCGTTGATGATATTTCCTTGTCCCAAGCTCCGGCCCCAGCGGCCCACGATACCGTGGTGCTGAATGTGCAGGGGATGATGTGTGCGGGCTGTGTGCGGACGGTGGAAAAGTGCTTAGCCCAGGTCGATGGCGTGGTGGCGGCCACGGTGAACCTGGTGACGGAGGTAGCGGTGGTTGAAACCGAGGCCGGACGGCTGACCCCGGAGAATTTGGCGGCGGTGGTGACGGAGGCGGGATTTCCGACGACCCCTCGCGCCACCGATGGCGACAGCACCGACGACCTGAAAGCCTGGGTAGACCGCAAGCGGGAGGAACAACGCCAGCAAAGCCAGCGCCTTGCTATAGCCATCGGGCTGCTGCTGTTATCGACGCTGGGCCATTTCAAACATTTTGGCTGGCTGACGGTGCCCATCCTCAGCGACCTGTGGTTCCACGGCCTGCTGGCCACGGTGACGTTGATCGGCCCCGCACGGGAAATTTTGGTGGATGGCTGGCAGGGAATGCGGCGGCTGGCCCCCAACATGAATACCCTGGTGGCCCTAGGCAGCGGCAGTGCTTACCTGGCGAGCCTAGTGGCCTTAGCCTTTCCGGGCCTGGGCTGGGAGTGCTTTTTTGATGAACCCGTGATGCTGCTGAGCTTTATTTTGCTGGGCCGCACCCTAGAACAACGGGCCAGGTTTCGGGCGGCGGATGCCCTGCGATCCTTGGTGGAGCTTCAGCCCAGTGTGGCCCGGTTAATTGCCGACCCCACCGCCGCCGAGGTGGCCCAAACCGGGGTGGAAGTGCCCGCCAGCTACGTGCAAACCGGAGAATGGGTGCAGGTGCTACCGGGGGAGAAAATCCCCGCCGATGGGGTAATTATCGTGGGGCAATCCACCGTGGATGAGGCCATGCTGACCGGAGAATCCATCCCCGTCCTCAAGCAACCCGGAGACAGCGTGGCGGCGGGCACCCTCAATCAAACCGGAGCCATCGCCCTACAAGTGACAGGCACGGGGCAGAACACCCTCCTGGCCCAGATGATTCGCCTGGTGGACACCGCCCAAAGCCGCAAAGCCCCCATTCAGCGGTTGGCCGACAGTATTTCCGGCTACTTCACCTACGGCGTCCTCTCCCTGGCGATACTGACCTTTCTGTTTTGGTACTTCATTGGCCTACCCCTGTGGCCAGAGGTGATGCCCGCCGCCCTAGGCATGGCCCACATGGAACACACGATGACCACCACATCATCGACCCTGCTGGTGAGCCTGAAGCTGGCCATTGCGGTAATGGTGGTGGCCTGTCCCTGCGCGTTGGGGTTAGCCACACCGACGGCGATTCTGGTAGGTTCGGGCCTGGGGGCCGAGCGGGGTTTGCTGATTCGCGGCGGCGACATTTTGGAGGCGCTGAACCAAGTCGATACCGTGGTGTTCGACAAAACCGGAACCCTCACCCTAGGCCAGCCCAGCGTCACCGAAATCCAGGCTTTACGGGACGGCCTCAACCACCAGGATATTCTGCAACTCGCGGCCACCGTGGAAAGCGGCACCCAGCACCCCCTAGCCGTAGCCATCCAAACCGCCGCCCAGGATCAATCCTTGTCCCTGCTCCAGGCTGAGGATTTCGCCACCGAACCGGGTCTTGGCGTTTTGGCCACCGTCACCTGGCAGGACATCCCTACCCCCTGCGTTCTGGGTAATCAAATCTGGCTAGCGCAACAGGGTATTACGATTCCCGAATCTGCCCTAAACGCCGTACAAGCCCTGGAAAACGCTGGCAAAACCGTCGTTTATGTGGGTCTAAGCACCGATTTAGTGGGGTATCTAGCCATTGCTGACCAATTGCGTCCCGAAGCCGCCAGCGTCGTCCAACAATTGCAAGGCCGGGGCTTGACCGTCCAACTGTTGAGCGGTGATCGTGCTACCGTGGCCCAGGCCATTGCTGCCCAGGTGAACCTTACCGCCGATCAGGTCATCGCTGAAGCCTCGCCGCAGCAAAAGGTGTCCAGCATCCAAGCCCTGCAAGCTGCTGGCCACACCGTCGCCCTGGTGGGGGATGGCCTCAACGATGCCCCCGCCCTGGCCCAGGCCGATGTGGGCATTAGCCTTCAGTCCAGCACCGACATTGCCGTAGACACCGCCGATGTCATCCTGATGGCCAACCACCTCTCTGGCCTGTTGGAAACCCTGGATCTAAGCCAAGCCACCGTGGGCAAAATTCGCCAAAATCTAGCCTGGGCCTTCGCCTACAACCTAGTCGCCATCCCCCTCGCCGCCGGAATTTTGTTGCCTACCCTCGGCACCAGCCTCAGCCCCGCCGCCGCTGGAGGTCTGATGGCCTTTAGCTCGGTGACGGTGGTGGTGAATTCCCTTCTGCTGCGTCGCTCGGTTGCCAAGGCCGCCTAAGGAGATTCGGATGTTGCCCAGCCGGAAGGTCACCCTGGAGTCATCCAACCCCAACCGGGAACGATTGGTGGCGGCGGTGTGGGCTGAGGTCTGGGATCGACGGCAACAGTCCCTCCAGGGGGCGGTTTGGCGGCATTATCGCCTGGACTTGGATTCCCTCGGTACAAGTCAGCTCACCACAGGGCACATCGTCGCTGAACCGCCTACGGTCGATGCCCCAGCCCCGTTTCCCTGGCATGGCACTTGGCATAACTGGACGGTTGATGATGACTCCGGGGATGGGTTACCTGAAACTTGCTCACCTGAAACTTGCCCACCTGAAACTTGCCCACCTAAAGATCAAGCAAACCATGGTGCAGCAAATGTCTGGACTGAGGATCAACCTGGGGAAGAGGGCGAGCGGCTAGACAGCCTACAAGGCAACCTGGGATCTATCCTGATGGAACGGTTTAGCCAACCCGCCACCGCCGGACAACTGTGGGTTACGGGATCATCGGGCATGGGCAAAACGACGGCACTAGTGGAACTGGCAGCGGCCCTGGTGCAGCGGGCCGAGCAGGATGATCAGGCCCCCATTCCGGTGCTAGTCCATGCCTTGGCGGCGGCGGGTGATCGATCCGATGGACTACCCTGGCTGGTGGAAGCCTTGCAGCACAAATACGGGATTGACCCGAAGCTGGGCTATCGCTGGCTCATGGACGGGACGATTCTTCCACTCCTAGATGGCTGGGATGAGATCTCGCCCCAATCCCAGACCGAGCTAGCCGTGTGGATTCAAGATTGGTGGCGACAGGGTAAGCCGATGGTGGTGGCGGGCGATGCCGGGGATAGGCCGATTCCCAGACCCAGGGCCATTCTCACACTGCATCCCCTCACGGACGACCATCTAGCAACGTACCTATCTGCCCTCGGCTTGACAGATTGGTGGAAAGACCTCCAAGCCCAGTCCGCCCCCTTGGCCTTGGTGAGAACCCCCCTCCTGTTGATGCTGGCATTGCTGACGCGCCCAACCCAGGAGCCAGATCCGGGTTGGCCATCCTCCCCTGGGGATCTGATAGACCGCTTCATTGCCCAGCAACTCCAGGCTATTCAACAGAATCGTGACTCGTCCCCTACGCCCTCCCTAGACCGCTGGCTAACCTGGTTGGCCCAGATCCACCCGCACCACTGGGGGGATATTTTTCGGCTGGAGACCATGCAGCCCACCCTCCTGAAGAAGAAATCCCAGCAGCGACGGTATCAGCTTTTGGGGAGTCTGTTGTTTGGGCTGGCGGGGGGGATGATCTTTGGCCTGTTTGTGGGGCGGGGGTCTGGGTTGCTGGCCTTGGCGGTGATTAGTCTTATGTCGATGCTGGTGCGAAGGGAGACCACCATCGACACCGAGGCCGACCTCTGCCCAGATTTCCTTAGTTTTCTGCGCTTCATTGCGGTTCGGCAGATTAATTTCATCCTGTTGATCAGTGCGGCGACGGGGGTGGGGGTATTGCTCACGTCCCAAAGCCTGGTGGGGCTGGTGGTTGGGCTGCTGATTGGGCTATTGGTGGGGCTGGCGGTAAGGGCGATTATCCTCATACCAAGCGGTTTGCTAGGCGGGATCATCTATGGCTTCAGTCGGATGTTGGACGAGGAGGTGGCGGTGCGTCAGCGGCCCAACCAGGGGATTCGGGTGCGGCTAGAATATTGCCTGGGGCTAACGGCTTTGTTTCTCTGGGGGCTGATTTTGCTCAAGCTCCTAGTGCTAGGAATTTTGCCCCAGGTGGCCCCAGCGTTGACTGTCCATAGTCAAACGTTCTTGCACCTGGCGTCGCTCATTCTGGCCCTGGTGCTGTGGGCCAACATTTTTTCCAGCGGCCTGGTCTGCGCCCAACATGCGGCCCTGCGTCTGGTGCTCTATGGGGCTGAGGGTCTCCCTTGGAATCTCGCTCAAGCGTTGCAGGTGGGCTGCGATAACCACCTTCTCCAGCGGGTGGGAGGACACTATCGGTTCATCCATCCCCAGGTGCGGGATCGGCTAGCCCAAGGATTTCCCCAGGGCAAATCCTCCAATTCGGCATCTCAAAACATCAACATCGATACCCCAACCCAAAAAACCTGACCTATCATTAGCGCCAGGGGTGAGTCATGTCGGTCAGCCCCCAGAGATAGAGGGGAATCATTATGAATCTACGTCACGTCCTGTTGATCGGTGGGGTGCTGGGAACCCTGGTCCTTGTGCCCCCTGTGGCCTTGGCCCAAGACACCACGGAGACCGAACCCGCCGCCGCCGACCTCGTCAATCCGGTGGCCGACGATCTGGCGGATTCAGACGACCCGATGGATTCGGAGGATAAAAAGCCGGACTCCGCTGAGGAAGACAGCCCGGATGGCAACGGTGCCGAGGCATCCCCCACGGAGACCAGCCCCCAAGACATTACCCCTGGGGACAGCTCGATGGAGACAACGCCCCTAGAGGATTTCGGCATCGAAAATCCGCCCCTGGAGGAGATCCCCTTGGAGACAGGTGCGGAGGGCGAGGCTGAACCCACCGCCGAGGAAACCGTAGACCCCAGGGTGGCCGCCGTCGAAGCATTGAATCAGGGCATTGAGCGCTACAACGCCCAAAACTACACCGAGGCCCTAGAGTTTTTTACCGCCGCCCTCACCCTCGATCCCGGTAATGCCAATGCCTATCTCTATCGGGGGCTAACCTTTTCTCAACAGGGGCAAGATGATTTGGCCTTGACCGATCTCAATCGCGCCATTGCCCTAGCTCCCAGCAATGCCACCGCCTACTTGGCCAGGGGCACGGTGTTCTATCGCCAGGGGGAAATAGCCCAGGCCCAGGCCGACTTCAACACCGCCCTCACCCTCGATTCCGGCACCGTCAACGCCTACCTCTACCGGGGCCTAATTGATGCCGAACAGGGTCGCCAAGACCTTGCCCTAGAGGACTTTTCCGCCGCCCTGGCCCTCAACCCCAACCTGGCCTCGGCCTACCTGTTGCGGGGCTTTGCCCACGAATCCCTCGGCAACTATCCCGATGCGGTGACGGACTTTAGCCGCGCCATTGAATTGCAGGGGGATCTGGCCCGCGCCTACATGGGCCGAGGGGTGGCCCACTATCGCCTAGGGCTGTACGATGTCGCCCTTAACGACCTGAATGAGGCGATTAACCGCAACAATCAACTGGCCAGCGGCTACCTCAACCGCAGCCATGTCTACTTCCGCCAAGGACGGCCCACCCGCGCCCTCCAGGATCTCGACCGAGCGATTGAACTGAATCCTCAACTGGCGGAGGCGTATCTGAGTCGGGGTACCATTCGGGCCAGCCAGGGCAACCTGCGGGGGGCCGAGCAAGACTTTGCCCAGGTACTCCAACTCAACCCCGATTCCGCCGTGGCCTACAAGCAAAAGGGCGATGTGATGCAGCGGGCCGGAAACCCCATGGCCGCCATCGACAGCTACACCGAAGCCCTGTTTATCGACCCCACCTACGTCGAGGCCTACCTGGCGCGAGGGGAGGTGCGGATGGCCACCGGGGATCCCTTTGGGGCCATTGACGACTATAGTCAAGCCCTCGCGGTGCAGCCCAACAACCTCGATGCCTACGCCGCCAGGGGTTCCGCCTACCTAATGGTGGGGCAAGCCCAAAACGCCTTCGACGACCTCTCCCAGGCGATTCTGCAAGGCCCCAACCAAAGCAACCCCGACCTGTTTTTCAATCGGGGCCTGGTGCGCGCCCGTTTGGGGGATAGCACCGGGGCACGGCGAGACTTTGAGCAGGCTGCCAACCTCTACCTACAGCAAGGCAACGCCGCTGGCTATCGCCAAACCCTCGACCAAATGCGGAACCTCTAGGGCGCAACGGCGGCCATGGTGTCATTGCCCCTGGGCCTAGTCCTCCGTCGGCGGGGCAGGGGGCGGTGACGCAGGGGCGGCTGGGGGCGGCGCAGGACTGACCGGTGCCGGGGATGCCGGTGGCCCAGGATCGCTGGGAGCCGTGGGTTCGGGGGCGGCAGGAGGCGAAACCCTAGGTGCAGGATCCGATTCCACCGCAGGGGCAGGGGCCGTCGGGATAGACTCAGCCTCCGGGGCAGCCGTAGGGGCAACCACAGGTTCAGGGGCAGGTTCAGACTCAGGAACGGCCATAGGTTCAGGGGCAGGTTCAGACTCAGGAACGGCCACAGGTTCAGGGACGGGGTCAGACTCAGGAACGGCCACAGGTTCAAGGACAGGTTCAGACTCAGGATTTGCTGTCGGCGCAGGGGCAGCCGAGGTTGGCGAGGGGGATGGCACGGACGTAGCTGGCGGCAACGGCACCTCAACGGACTGACGCTCGCCCCGACGACGGGCATCCTGGTTGCGGCGCGATCCCTCAATGGTGAGGTCGTACTCGATGGGCACCCTGGCCCCACCCGCTACGGGCTGAAAGCGAGAATTTCTAGCGGCCTCGATGGCGGCCTGGTCAATGGCGGCATTGCCGCTGGACTGGGTGAGGGTCACGCTGCGTACGCTGCCATCGGGGTTGATGTCAACGCTCACCCTAGGTTGGCCCTCGGCCCCTTCGTCCAGGGCGCTTTGGGGATAGTTGGGGCGCACACAGTTTTGACAAGCCACGGTGCGGGATCCCCTGCCCTGACCGCTGCCGCTGCTAGGGGCCGTAGCCGTTTCCTGGCTGTCTCCCGTTGGCGCGAAGGGCACCGTTCCCTGCCCTGCCGTAGGATTACGGGCGGCGGTGGCGGATCCGGCCCCAGGGGTCGTTTCAGCACTGGCCGATCCTGCTTGGGCCGATCCTGGGACGTTGGTTCCGGTGGCCACGGCATCCGTGGAAGCTGGGCTATCTTGACCACCGCGCAGACGTTGCAGCCAATCTTGGAACTGTGCCCTTCGGGTGGCTGTAAGTTCGGTGACGGAAGGCTCTGGGGCATCCGTTTCGGAGGAATCGGTTGTCGCTGTGATGGGGTCATCCTCCGGCGCAGAATCTTCCTCTGGGGTGGGCGTGGCGGCGGTAGGCTGGGGTTCCTCTAGGTCTGAGTCTGCCTGGGTGTCTGCCGTTAAGGGATCGGAGGCGGCTAAGGATTCTGGTTCTGAAGGTGCTGGGGTTGAAGGGGTTGAAGGTGCTGGGGTTGAAGGGGTTGAAGGTGTTGGGGTTGAAGGTGTTGAAGGTGCTGGGGTTGGAGGTGCTGGGGTTGAAGGTGTTGGGGTTGAAGGTTCTGGTTCTGTAGGATTGTCTGGAGCGTCTGGGGCGTTTGCCGCCACTGGAGACTCTGGAGATTCCGAGGGGGGCATGGCTGGAGCCAGGGGCACTACGGCTGCTGGGGCCGAGGCTACTGCGTTACCAGGGGTTCCACTGGCCGGGGCTGGATCGTTGGTTTGGAGGCCAAGGTCGGCGGGGGGCACGGGGCTGGGCTGGGGGGCCGGATCATCGGGATCCACCTCGGTAATAATCAGTTCAATGGGCGACCATTCCTCTTCGGCCACCTGCCACAGATTTATCTGACCCACACCAAAGGCAGCGGCATGGACACCTAGGGAACCCGCTAATCCCCACAGCAAAATTTTGCGTAGCTTTTGCTGCTCGCGCTCGTGCTGTTGATTGCAGATGTCGGAAAGGCCCATGTGCAGTTGTCCTCAACCTGGCAAACATTATCCTCGATCATCATACACAATTGCCATTCATTTGCATTAGCTGCGGGCGATTGGCGAGAATTTTCGGGAGGGGTGTTTGTTGAAGGTGGAAAGGTTGGTTTCGGATTTCCTGTCAAATGACTTGAATTCAATGCTTTGCAGGCGTTTTTGTGGTCCTGATTCCATGGAGTTCTTGACAAGGGGGTACAAATCAGGGTGAATACTATTTGACAGTAATTTTCAATAATTCCATGGGTACTATGTTTGCGGCGGGCGGCATCGTCATGTGGCCCCTGCTGGGGTTTTCTATCCTGGCGATCACCTTAATTGTTGAGCGATCCCTGTTTTGGATGCGAGTCAACCGCCGCCAGCGGCCTGTCATGCAGGATATTCTGCGCACCTATCGGCAAGCGCCCGTGGATGTGTACCCCAAGCTGAAGCAAAACGCTGACCTCCCCATCGCCCGAATTTTCCTAGAGGCGCTAGAGATTGAAGGGGCCAGTCCTAACCAGTTTCACCTCGCCCTGGCCAGTGCTATGCAGGCCGAACTACCCCACCTGCGCCGCTTCAACACCGTGTTTGCCACCATCATCAGCGTCGCCCCCCTGTTGGGGCTTTTGGGCACCATTTTGGGACTAATTCGATCCTTTGCCGCCCTGCAATTGGGAGACATGGCCGCCAATGCCAGTACCGTGACTGGAGGCATCAGCGAGGCTCTGGTATCCACCGCTGCTGGTCTGGTGGTGGCGATTTTCACCCTCCTGTTTGCCAACCTGTTTCGTGGTCTCTATAAGCGCCAGATTGCCCTAATTCAGGAATACGGTGGACAGCTCGAAATCCTCTACGAAACCCACTACGAACGCCAGCGCTCCATCAAGGAAAACTCGTTCATAGGATAGGTGCCCTCACCCCCACAAGCCCCCATCCCCCCATCCCCCCATCCCCCCACCCCCATGTCCTACCTGCCCGAAGAACCCGAAGAAGACTTTGAACTCAACATCGTGCCGATGATCGATGTCATCTTTGCGATTTTGACCTTCTTTATTATTTCCAGCCTGTTTCTCACCCGGTCGGAATCGCTGCCCGTGAACCTGCCCAAGGCGGCCACGGCAGAACTGCAACAGCGCACGCGGATTACCGTCACCATCGAGGCGTCTGGAGATTTGGCCCTAAACCGGGAAGCGATTGCCCTGGAAGACTTACAAGCCGAAGTGCGCGACCTGATGGGCGAGACTCAGGAATCGGTGGTGGTGATTAGTGCCGACGAGGCTGTGAGCCACGGGCGGGTGGTGGCGGTGATGGATGAACTACGGGCCATCGAGGGGGCCACCCTGGGCATTGCCACCCAGCGGGGAGAGTAGGGCCATGGCTGAAATGACGCCGCAATCATCGCGACCATCCCAAAAACTATCGACGATATTGAATACCCGGCAACCCAACACATTCCACAGACGGGCTAGGGTGATGGATAGTCAATAAATAATCCTTAATGAGGACATAAACCATGCGCGATCTCGATACGCCATCCACCATAGAACTGCTCAACCAAATTATGGAATTTGAGCTGGCCGGAGTGGTGCGCTACACCCACTATTCCCTGATGGTGACCGGGCCAAACCGGATTCCCATCGTGGCATTTTTCAAGGCCCAGGCCGGAGAATCGCTACTCCATGCCCAGGAGGCCGGGGAGATTATCACCGGGCTAGAAGGCCACCCCAGCCAGCGCATTGCCCCCATTGAAGAAACCCACCGCCATGGGGTGAAGGATCTGCTGCAAGAGAGCCTGAACCACGAACAAAAAGCCCTGGATATGTATAAGCAACTCCTGGGCGTGGTGGAAAATGCCAGCGTTTACCTAGAGGAGTTTGCCCGCACCAAAATTGGCCAAGAGGAACTCCACAACCTGGAAATCAAAAAGATGTTGCGAGACTTTAGCTAATGGTGACCCTGACCCGCCCCCCCAAACAGCCTGATTCTCAACTCCGTCCCCAACGGTGGCCCGTCCGCACGGTGATGGCCCTAGCGGCCTTGCTTCTGGGGTTAACCCTGGTAGTGGGGCTGTCCCTCACCCAGGGTTCCGTAGCCATGACGGGGCCAGAAATGTGGGCCGCTCTGCTGCGTCAGGGCGACACCACCCACCAGGTGATTCTGTGGGATCTACGGCTGCCTCGGCTGGTGGCGGCGCTGCTGGTGGGGGCGGCCTTGGGGGTGTCGGGGGCGTTGCTCCAGGGCATGTTGCGCAACGGCTTGGCCAGTCCCTTTTTGCTGGGGATTTCCTCCGGGGCGGGGCTGGTGGTGGTGCTGGTTGTCACCCTGGGCATTTGGCAGATGTGGGTGCCACTAGGGGCGTGGCTGGGGGCAATTTTGACGACGGCCCTAGTCTACCTCTTGGCCTACCAGCGGGGGCGGCTCTCCGTGGAGCGTCTGATTTTGGGCGGGGTGGCCTTCAGTTCCTTCTTTGGGGCGATCCAGTCCCTCCTGCTGCTGATGGCACGGGATGGCCGGATCCAGGCGGCGTTGAACTGGCTGATCGGCAGCTTTAACGGGCGCGGCTGGGCGGAGGTGCGCCTCGTGGGGCCAGCGATGATCCTGGCTTTAGGGATGGCCTGCCTACTGGCGCGACAGGTGAACCTGCTCAACCTGGGTGATGACCTGGCGGTGGGGTTGGGCACCTCCCTGGTGCGATCTCGCCTGTTGATTGGCGCAGCGGCCACCTTCCTCGCCGCCGGAGCCGCCAGCATTGCCGGACTGGTGGGCTTTGTGGGGTTGATTGTGCCCCACGGGGTGCGCCTGCTGGTGGGCACCGACTATCGCCTAGTGCTGCCCTTTTCGGCCCTGGGGGGTGCCCTGGTGCTGTCGGCGGCGGATTTGGCGGCTCGATCTGGCCCCGTGGAGTTGCCCGTTGGCGTGGTCACTGCCTTTTTGGGTGCGCCCGTGTTTATTTGGCTGCTGTATCGCCGCCGTGGAAGCCAAGGAGGACATTGACATGCCCCTAGAATCACGCAATTTATCCGGCGGCTACGATCAGTCGCCCATCGTCCACCACGTTAATTTGGCGGTGGAACCCGGAGAGTGGCTCTGCCTCGTGGGGGCCAACGGCTCTGGCAAATCCACCCTGCTGCGGTTGCTCAGCCGCATTTTGAAACCCCAGGGCGGCAGTGTTCTGCTCTGTGGACGAGATATTCACGAGCTTTCCCCCACGGCCATTGCCCAGCGGTTGGCCCTGTTGCCCCAGCAGCAAACCCTACCCGACGGCCTCACCGTCCACCAACTCGTCAGCCTGGGCCGATCTCCCCATCAACCCTGGTGGCAGTGGGATTTAGACCGCGAGAGCCTACGCCAAGTCGATCAGGCCCTCCGTTGGACAGAAATTGCCCACTACCGAGATCGACCCGTGGCGGATCTCTCCGGCGGCGAACGTCAGCGGGCATTTTTGGCCCTGGCCCTAGCCCAAAATCCCCAGGTGTTGCTGCTGGATGAACCCACCACCTTTTTAGACATCCACTACCAACTCCAGCTTTTAGAACTGCTGAAGCGGCTGAACCGCGACCAATCTCTCTCGATCATCACCGTGCTGCACGACATCAACCTCGCCGCCCGCTACGGGGATCGCATGGCCATGCTGCGGCAGGGTCGCCTCTGGGCCGTTGGCCCCCCTGCCGAGGTGCTCACCCCCGATAATTTGCGGGCCGTCTTTCAGGTGGAGGTCGAGATTTTTTCCACCCCCTTCGGCCAACAGGTCTTCCCCCTCGCCGCCAGCGTCGCCAGTCCAGAAACCGAGCGCCCAGCCAAAGCAGAGCTAGAAGCAGCGGGCGAACGCTAAGCAACCCGTGATTCTGGACAAGACCCGTAGGGTGCATTCGCGAAGCAATGCACCTCTAGACTTCAACCCATAACCCTTGATTTCTCGTGAGGAGTATAGAGATGTTTCAGCGTTTTTTATTGAGAATTTTTCTTGTTTGTGCCTCCCCATTCTTGCTAATCCCGATCTGGGATATCGCCCATAAAAGCTCTGCTGATATCGGATTTACTGAGGATTTCAACGCAATATCCTTGAAATCTAATGACTCTGGCTCGCAATTACTAGCCCTGGCAACTGAGCCCGAAGCAAGCCCTACTTCAGCAGAGCCCATCCCATCAGGCGAGGCTCAGCCGTCCCCCTTGTTGATGGAACTAGAACCCGCCGAAACCACCAGCCAAGCCCTGATGCCCCCTCCTGCCCCTGAGGGTGTCCCTGATGCCCCCGCCATCTCTCAATCTGGGAACACATCGGGACAGGAGCCTGAAAACGAAGCTGACGCTAACGCTGGGGACGGGATGGGCGATGAGTCCATCGACGTGGAATTTACCCCCGGCGACACCCTGCGCATCACCGTCACCGGAACCCGCACCCCCCGCGAGGTAGACGACCTGCCCGCCACCGTCACCGTGTTTGATTTGGAGGATCTGGAGTTCTACCAAATTGAGGGCCTAGGCGACCTGCTGCGCTACGAACCAGGGGTCTCTGCCGGGGGAGCCCTCCAGCGCTACGGCACCCAAAGCGTTAATATTCGCGGCATTGAGGGCAACCGGATTCTCTTTCAGCTCGATGGCATTCGTCTGCCCGACCAGTTTTCCTTTGGGGGGGCACCACCGCGTGGGTTTCGGGTGGGCCGGGGCGACTATGTAGACTTCTCCACCCTGCAAGCGGTGGAAGTACTGCGTGGCCCAGCCTCCACCCTCTACGGCAGCGATGCCCTGGGCGGGGTGATTTCCTTCCGTTCCTTGCAGCCCAGCGATTTGTTAGGGCCAGAGGATACCTTTGCCGGAGATGTGGGCAGCCTCTACACCAGCGCTGTGGGTGGGTTTGATTCGGCGGCAAGGCTGGCCTTTCGCAACGACGACCTAGAAAGCGTGTTTGTGGTCAGCCGTCGCGATGCCCGCGAACGCAGCAACTTTGCCCCGCCAGAATTCACCGACAGCATCGACATCGGCGACACCAACCTCTATGGCAACATCGTCTACGTTCCCGATGAAGTCAGTAGCCTCAGCCTCATTTTAGAGGACATCAACCGCCGCACCGACTACGTGTTAGCTCCAGGCAACGTCGATCCCCTCGCCCTCAGCACCAATGGCGAAAACCGCATCGACCGCACCCGCCTCAGCCTCACCTACGAGTTTGACGATCCCGATAGCGACTCCTTCCTGCAATTTGCTAGGGGCCAGCTTTATTACCAAACCGCCAACACCACTGAGATTGTCCAAGAAATTCGCCCTACGGGGGTCGGCCCAGGATTTGCAGGCTCTAGGGTACGGCGCGATAGCAACAACCAGTTCATCAGCAATATCTATGGCGGCGATATTCAACTGCGTAGCGATTTCACGACGGGCAATATTGATCACCGCCTCACCTACGGGGTAGATGTGTCCCAAACCTTTAACTCTCGTCCGCGAGATCGCACCCAAACTAACCTCACCACCGGAGCCACCACCAATGTCTTTGGTACCGGGGCCGATTCTGTCTTTCCCATCAAAGACTTTGCCGATGCCAACACCCTGCGCCTGGGCTTCTATGTGCAGGATGAAATGGAAATGGGGCCGCTGAGTGTGATTGCTGGACTGCGCTTTGATCACTACGATCTACAAACCATTGACGACGGCATCTTTCGCGGCGAAACCGTCGATTTAACTACCTCAGCCCTATCTCCCCGGCTGGCGGTGATCTATGACGCTACCCCCGAAATCTCGTTCTATGGCCAATATGCCCGTGGTTTTCGGGCACCAATTTACAGCGAAATTACCGGAGGGTTTACTAACCTAGCTGGAGCTTTTTTTAAGTACGAAACCCTGTCTAACCCAGACCTTCAGCCCGAATCGAGCAACAGCTTTGAAATTGGCGTACGGGGCAACTTTCCCCAGTTTGATTTGCGCCTTACTGGGTTCTACAACACCTACAACAATTTCATCGCTGCCGAACAATTGGTGGGTACCCGCTGTTTAATTCCTGCCCCCGTTTGTCCGCCTACCCAGCGGGTCAGCCAGTTTCAATCCATCAACATTGGCAGCGCCCGTATCTATGGGGTGGAATTGGGGGGTGAATACCGTTTTAGCCCCGGCACCGATGGCTTTAGTCTGCTGGCCAGTCTGGCCTTTGCCCAGGGCGATGACACCACCACCAACCGACCCCTCAATACCGTGGATCCCTTCAGCGCCGTGGCAGGTCTGCGCTACCAGGCCCCCGAAAATCAGTGGCGGGCCGAACTGATTGGCACCTTTGCAGGCCGTGCCCGCGTAGCCGAAGACAATACCAACTTTGTGCCCGATGCCTACGCCTTGGTAGATGCGATTGGAGCCTATAACATCACCCCTAACCTGGGCATTAGCCTGGGACTTTATAACCTGTTAGATACGGAATACTACCAGTATTCCGAAGTGCGAGATCGTCCCAACAATGAAGCGATTTCTCAATTTAGCCAAGCCGGAAGAAATGTAAGACTGGGGGTGAGCTATCGGTTTTAGAAAGAGGATCGAATAAATCCTGTGTAGGATGGGTTAGCGTCAGCGTAACGCATTAGTGACTAGACTCATACGTGTTCCGCAGTTGTCAACGCATCCTACCAGCTTCTACAGGCTAAGGATTCACCCATGCTAGCGATAACTTTCGTTGCGACTTCATGCAGTCCTGCAAATACAGATTCATGAGACTTTGGTAAGGAATCCCTGTTTCCTCGGCCAATTCCTTGAAGTAATCAATGACTTTCGATTCTAGACGGATGGTGATTTGTTTCTTCAGCTTCTTGGTGTAAGGATTTTTAATTGAATCAGAAAAATCGTACTCATCTCCCATGGCAAAAGCTCCAATAGCTAAGCTCTTCTTTCTTCGTGGCTCTGCGAGCAGAAATGATGCGAATCACCTCATCATTTCGACAATGTAACTACATTGTAGTTTCTCCGATCCAATCGTCTCACTAGCCTCTGATATCCCTACACCCATCCACCTTCAAACCCATCCACCTTCAAACCTGTCCACCCTACAACCCTCCACCCATGAAACGCTCCCTCTTCTTCCCCCTTCTCCTGCTCCCCCTAGCCGCCTGTAGTGGTCAAGATACCCCCATGGCCGAAGCGCCTACCGATGCATCCGAAACCCGGATTGTGGCCCTTACGTCCCTCACCGCCGACCTGGTGCAAACCCTGGAGAGTGAGGCACTGGTGGGCATTCCCGGTAATGAACTACTGCGGGGGGATGATCGGTTTGCCGATTTGCCCACGGTTAGCGAGGGGCGCACCGAGCCGGATTTAGAACAAATTGTGGCCCTAGAGCCGACCCTGGTGATTGGCGCAGCGGGGTTTCACGACCGCGCCCTCCAGCGGTTGGAGGAATTGGGCACCCCCACCCTCACCACCGAGGTCAACGGTTGGGGCGACCTGCGCGATCTCACTACCACATTGGCGACTACCCTAGAGGCCGACCCGCAACCGTTGCTAGATCGCTACGACGCCTGTTTGGCCCAAGCCCCAACGGACAGCCCTTCTACCCTGGTGTTGGTCAGTCGTCAGCCGTTGCTTAGCCCCAACAAAACGAGCTGGGCCGGAGATTTTCTGGCCCAGTTTAAGGTGAACAATGTAGCCGCCGATCTCCAAGGGGAAAGCCCCTTCGACGGTTACATCACCCTGCCAGAGGAGAAGGTGCTGGCGGCGAATCCTGATGTATTGCTAGTGGTGGATGCCGGGGAAAATTTGCTGGAGCAACTCAAGGGCGAACCCTTTTGGGGACAGATCCAAGCGACTCAGCAGGGGCAGGTACACAGCTTTGACTATTTCGGCCTAGTCAACCCCGGCAGTATCGCCAGCATTGAGCGTACCTGTGAGCAGTTGGGCGGGTTGTTTGATTAGGGGCATAATCGTCCCGGAATTTCATCAGAAACATGATCGTCCCGGCAAGGGCCAAATCTCTGAAACCATTCGATTTTTGAAATAACGAGCGATCTGGAACGGCTCAGGTCTTTGACCCATAAAAATAAATCCCAGGGGTGGCTTAGGACTTGGCGAAATGCTTCGCGGAGGTTCTAAGCTCCCTGGGATTTTGGTGAGTTAGGCCGTTGGCTGACTGACAAAAGATTCTGTGTCGGGCGCGAAAACCGCGCCCTTACAGTATTTGGTTTCATGTAGGAGTAAGGTCTCCTGACCCTCTGAAAGATACGGGTTCCAGCGAGTTTTGTCAGTCAATCAGGCTAAGCCATTATGCTCGGCGTTGCCCCTTTTAGAGAGCAAGCACATTAGAGGGTGAGCGAAACGTTGACCACCTTATCGTTGAAGTCGAGATCGCCGCCGCCGAAGATGTCCTCAAATTCTAGGGCACCGTTGCGGAAACGAATGTGCTCGATTCCATCGGCATTGGCTGCCGTGAAGGAGAAGAACACTTGGGTGGCGTCGTAGCTTTCCAGGTTGCCTTGGGCAATCAGGAAGGGGGCATAGAGACTGCCGCCAGCAATGCCCGTTTGGAAGACCGAGGTGCGGTTGTTGGCGGTTGTTAGACCGACCACATCGACACGGGCGTTGAGAGCCGCCTGGGTATAGCCTGCCTGGCCAGGGGTGAAGTCGGCCACGCCATCGCCATTAATATCAATGCCGCCGCTGGCATCGGTCACCCGGTAGAAGCCCACAAAGTTGTTGTAGGCCGCTTCCCGATTCACCGTGAAGGACGCCGCAACGGTGCCCGTGATATCGCGCAGGTCGAGCAGGGTGGCCTCGGCCCCAGTACCCACACCAATGCGGTTGGGGTTGCCTTGACCCGGATTATTCACCAGCCCAGGCGGAGTGACCGGAGGCCCAGGTGGAGTGACCGGAGGCCCAACCGGGGGATCCACCGGAGGATTCACGGGATTACCCAAGCCCTCAATGGCAAACAGGGTAGTGGTGCCGCTGACCTCGTTGCCCACCGCCAGCAGGGGTTGACCCGTGGGGCTGTCCTCTGCCGAGATGAAGGTGAGTCCTTCGGGGCCGAGATCCCCCGCCGTACCCGCCAGGGGATCGCCAACGAAGATACGGTTGTTGGAGTAGTCCACAAAGAAGGGGTTGGTGGGGTCGGTGATGTCGTAGGTCATGATGCCGCCGACCCGCTCTAGGCCGATGAAGGCGTAGGTGCGACCGTTAATTTCGCCAATGGCGACGCCTTCGGGCTCTGGACCTTTGTTGTCGCTGCGGTTATCGAAGGAATCGTTCTCGGCGTTGTCGAAGTTGAAGAAGTCGGGGAAGCGCTGGGCAATGATCTCCTCAAACTGCGAGCCGCTGTCAAATACCAGGTTGCCCTGGGTATCCCAAATGCTGAAGGAACGGCCACCAAAGGCATAGAGTTCTTCGTAGAGACCGTCGCCGTTGGCATCGCCCAGGGTGGTGGTCACCGTTAGCCGTCCCAGAACTGCATTGGCCTGGAGTTCGGCGGCATTGGGGAAGGCCACGGGGTCGAGGGCCAGATCCCGAACCCGGGCCTCTTCGGCGAAGCCAGCGTAGTCGCGGGCGTCGCCTTCGTTGGCGGTGACGATGTAGGTTTGCCCCGCCACCTCATAGAGGGCGATGGCGTCGGGCTGATACATGCCAAACAGGTTGGGGTAGGTGGTGATGTTGATGCCGCCATCCCGGTCGCTGGCATCCAGACCCGACAGCGCGTGAGACTTGTAGCCCAGGGGCAGGATGTCCACGAAGGTTCCGGAAACCAGGCTCAACACCCCAATGGCGTTGTTCTCTTGCAGGGCCACGTAGGCGGTTTGGGACTGCTTATCAACGGCGATGTATTCGGGTTCCAAGTCCTGAGCCACCGTTGCCCCAGGGCCAAAGATCCTCACTCCACGGGCAATGAGGCTATCTTTTTGGTCGTTGAAGGCCCGGAAGTCGGCGGTGGTGACGTTGGCCTGGGTGAGGTTGGCTACCCCGCCCGTAAGATCAATGATGCTGACCGATCCTTCGGGATCAATGGTGTAGTCGTCGTTGGGTTCGCCTTCGTTGGCCACCAGCACCTTGGTACCATCGGGGGTGAAGGTGAGCATATCCGGCAGAGCACCCACGGTGACGGCGTTGAGGAAGTTGCCGTTGGTGTCGAAAAACACCACCTGACCCGGATCCGTCTTCACCGCGCTTTCAATGGCGACGGCCACAATGCCGTTGGCGACGGCCACGCTGTTGGCGGCGGCACCGTAGGCCGAGGGGTCGATGGCGAACAGTTTGACAGGGCGGCTGGGGTCGTTGATATCCAGCACATCCACCGAGGGGGTGTTGGCGTTGATCACAAACAGCCGCTGGGTTACGGGATCGTGGGCCACAATTTCGGCGGCACTGGCGTCATAGATGCCCGTTTTGTAGGTGCCAATGGGCGACAGTACCCCCGGTTCCGGGGCTGGATCGATCACGCCATCGGCCCGGAAGGCTAGGTTTTGGATGCGGCTATCGAGGTCGCGCCCGGTTTCTGCGACAGCGTAGGGAGTTGCGGCACCAAAGTTATCGGCCAGATATTCCGCCAGGGCATCCTGCTCCGAGAAATCGGCGGCGAAGGTCGCGGCTCCGGTGCGGGGGGCGGTTTCATCCACCAGGTCTACCCGGTTGGCCGCAGGCCCGGTGGGGAAGGGATAGCCATCGCCACCCCCGGCCAAGAAGCTGAGGGTAACCATGCGGAAGGTGCGGCTGGGGTCGCCCACAATCTCACCATTGCGCACAATCACCTCTAGGTCGGTGCCGTCAGGGGCTTCTAGGGCCAAGGATTGCACCCGGTCACCTACGGGCCGAGTGACATCAAAGCTAAAGGCAAAGCCGCCAATTTGGGGGAAGGCCCCAGGGCTGCCACTGCCATCGGCCTGAAGCCCGGAAATGCCGTGCTCCACAATGGCCAGCAATTCGGCAGCGGTAACGGTGATCAGCGACAGATCGTTGTTAAATCGCAGGCTATTGGCAATGTCGGTTTCGGAGATGCCCCCAGCGGGTTTCACACCTGGAATCTCTTCGTTGGGTAGCAGTTCGGGGTCGCCCGTGCCGCCCGTGGGCACCAGAATGCGGCCAATGTCATCGCGAATGCCGCCCCCGTTTTTGAGGGAGATCACCACCGTGGGGTCTACGGTCTTGGCCACGGCCAGGTTGGCATCCGCCGTGAGGTTGCCCAGGTTGGTTTCCTGGGTGCGAACAAACTCACGTCGTCCCTCCAAAAATACCGAACTCACCCCAAACACGTTGCTCTCGGAGGCCACAATGACATCCCGCAGCGCATCGGTGATGGCGACGATAGCGGGATCGGCCAGTCCGGCACCGCCCACGGCGGTTACGCCCAGGTCGTCGGTGGCGTAGGCTCCGCTGATGGTGGGGTCGTAGGTTTCGGGCAGCAGTACGCCGTTGGCGTCAAAGCCAATCACCAGGCGGCCCACATACTTGTAGTTGCCGTCGGTGTTCACCACCGCCACCGGGTTGCCGTCCCGGTCGGTTTGAATGATGGGATAGATGCCTTGGCTAGTGTCGCCTGCGCGGGGCCGATCATCGGCATCGAACAACCGCGTATTAGAACCACCCGCCACAATGATGTCCACATTGGATAGGCGCTGGGCCAAGGCTTGTTCAATGGCCAACTGCTGCATGTGGGCCAGTAGCACCACCTTGTTGATATCGGGATTGGCCGCCAGCAGCGCATCCACATCTGCCTGAATCTCGGCGGCTAGGGCGTCCAGTTGCTCTGGGGTGGGGTTGCCGTCGAAGGGCTGGGGCAACACCGTCACTCCCCCAGGGCTGGAAATCCGGTTCAGGGTGGGTGTCGTGGCCCCAACCACGCCGATTCTCTCGCCATTGACCTCAATCACCGTGGAGGCGGCGATACTGTTGGGCTGGGGTGCTTGGCCATCGGGAACCACCAGGCCCGCCAGGTTGGCGTCGGTACTGAAGTCCAGGTTGCTACTCAGGTAAGGAAAGGCCGTTCCGGCGAAGGTACCATCGCCAGCGATCAAGTCCTGTACCAGGGCTGTGCCTTGGTCAAATTCGTGGTTACCAAAGGCGATAGCCTGGAAGCCTAGGGCATTTTGAATCAAAATATCACCGCGTCCGGCCCCACCATAGACCGTATCGCTAGCGCTAAAGAAAACCCCTGGAATGTAGGCATCTCCAGAGGACAGAAGCAGCGTATTGGCAAATCCAGGGATGCCATCGGCATCCAGATCCTGGGATCTCAGGGCGTTCAAGACCGCCGAAAACCGAGGGGCATCGTCTAGGGCAGGGATCCCCGCCTCCTGGTCAGCGGCGTGGAACAGTTGCAGGGTGAAGTCAACCATGATTACGAGCTTAGGGTTACGTCAGGTAGCCATTGCTACCTAGGTATATTCCGCTATCCCGCCGTAGCAAAGGTCATGGGAGCCCTAAGTCAACCCTAAGTTTCAGTTAATAGAACTTTAAAATTTTCCTAGCCCTGGCCCCTGTTAGCTTTTGGCCTTGCCCGCCCGTTGATCCTTGCTGTAGTAGATGCGACGATTGGCGGCAATGGTTGCGGGTTCTCGCCAGTCGGGGTCGGCCTCGTGGTGAAGGTGGAGGTACACCAATTGAGGGGACCGCAGTAGGTAGCTGCGGCTAGCGGCCAAGTAGCGCTCGATTAAATCCTGATCCTCGGCTCCCCAGCCCACGTAGGCTTCGTCCCAGCCTTGTATATCCAGCAGGTGTTGGCGCAGAAAGTAGGGCAACACGCCAAACTTTTCCCCCTGAATCAGGTGTTTGCGCAAGGCGGTGGGCTGATCTTCGGGGGCAATGGTGGCCGCAGCGAGGGCCTCATCGAGCCGATCCAACTTCACCGTGGTTGTAGCGGCCATCAACCGATAGCCCGTCACCAACCCCTGGGGCGATAGGCTAGCGAGGTGTAGATGATCGGTCAAGGTATTCCCCAGGGGAATCAAATCCACATCCAGCGGCGTTAGGTAGGTGCCTTGGGCCTGGTGCAGTCCCAGGTTAAGGGCCTTGGTTTTGTGCAGGGTGCCTGGGTTCGATAAAAACAGGTACCGCGCCTGGTGTTGCTCCAGATCCTCCCTCAGGCCTGGGGTGGGGGCATCGTCCGCTTCTACGACGATCCACTCCCAGGGTAGATTCTGGTTGGGGTGAGTTAACCAAAACTGGGCCAAGCACCGCTGCCACCAGGCCCGTTGTACCGCCAGATGGTGGGGGCGGCGGCGGTAGATGGTCACTAACGAGAGGGAAATGTTGTCCATGGCATGGGGGCGGAGGCGGTCAAACAATCTAGAAACAGAAAAGGAAGGAATCCCGTAGGATCCCTTCCTTTTTAATCTTTTTATCTGTTCTATATCTATGGTGATCAACCCATTGCGGGTTGATCCTAGACCTTGGCCTAGACTTCCTCTAGGCGAGCGTAGAAGACGCCTTGCACCTTGATGTCCACGGGTTCGGCGGTGCCCATGTCGGTGTCGGAGGGCTGTTCGGCCTCAAAGGTGCCACCGATTTCCCCAGTGCTACCGTCGATTTTGGAGATCCGCAGGGACATGTGACCAACGCCAATGTCAAAGGCTTTGACGGTTTCTTCCACATACTCGTCGCCGCTGGCGGGCAGGGCAACGGCGGTGTCATAGCCCGTGGTCAGACCACGACCCTTAGGATCGAGGAAGTTGGAGGTGCGGTAGGAGGGCACCTTGTAGTCGCCTTCAAAGTCGGTGGAGGTGGTGAGGGCACCGAGGCCAGGTTGAGACTGGGCCGTCAGACCCTTCACGGTGAACAGGAAGGGTTCTTGCTGACCACCGGGCAACTGCACGGTAATAGCTTGGAAGTCGATGCCGCCGGTTTCGGAGAACAGCAGACTGCCGTCGTTTTGAACGGTGAGGTCACCCCGTACCTGATCCAGACTGGAGGTGTAGCGGGTCAGCACCTTGCCGGGGATATAGGTGGCTTCCTGGCGCTTGGAGGTGGGTTCTTCCTTCACAAAGTAGGCGGTGGGCTCAATGCACATGCCCACAATTTCATACTTCTTGCCCGCCTCTAGGGGAAGGCTACCCCGGGTCATTTCGGAGAGTTGGGGGCACTTGTTGGCCAAGCCAGTGTTTCGGATTTGGTCATAGGTTAGGGGCACACTGCTGGTGGCGGTGGGGGCCTCACTACAGGCCGTTAGCACGCTCAGGCAAATGGCCAAAAACGCAACGATAAGGGCGCGATACCTCATTGTCTACCTCAAATCAGCATGTATTAAAAACTAGGAGCCACTTACTGCCTTAGAGATTGTTAAACAGCTCAATGGCTAACCCCGCGAGCACCGTAGCATAAGCAGGCTGACCGAAATCAGAGGACTCGGCCCCTTAATAGCGACCCAAACCCTCTTAAATGCTGCACAATCCCCAGTCGTAGAACCTCAAGTAAGCATTCTACATGGCTTCAGCCCCCTTTCTCAGAATTCTACCTGCATTCGTAGGCTGGGCTAAGGGGAGGCTGGGAGCCTATTAGGACGGTGGTTTCTGGGGTCGCCGTTTCTTAAGGCGATGTAAAGATCCGCAACGCCTCGATGAGACAGGATGCCAAGCATTAAGCTATTTAACAAACGCTAAGCTTTATCCTATGACTGAATCATTATCCATTGACTTCTCAAAGGCGGCGACCGAAGCTTTACCGCCGGATTTACAGAAGATTGCCGCTGCCATCGATCAGGCGGCCCAAGGCCGGACGGGGGATAGTTTGGCCCTGCTGGCCCTACTGCGCCTGCTGGAACAGCGCCACCGCGATGTTTGCGACACCCTCTTTCGCGATGCTCTACCCAGCAATCGCCACACGCTGTATACCCTGCTGCGGGATATTGAAGTGCAGGGGGGCTGGCCCTACATTCAGCGAATGAAATTGCGTGCCCTCTTTGCCAACTATCCCCATCTGGCGGTTCCCGAGGAAGCAGAGCCCCCAGCGGTAGCCCCTGAGTCCTCCGAGGATGAGGATCGAACCGACTTGGATGATGCCAATCTTGATTAGTTCCATTACCATAGCCCCCCAGAGGTGCCTGTTGTTTTGACCGATCAGGAACAGAATCGGCCCGGTTTTCGTTAGGGAGGCAGGGCATCCCAGCTGTGGTGGAGGCAAATCGTTCAGTATGGTCAATCAATCCTTGACATCATCAGCGGAAAAGCCTTCGGTGCGGCCCCGGCGGCTAGGACGATGGCCTGGGCTAAGGGGGCGGCTTGGTTGGGGGCGATCCTTAGCTATCCAGGGGATAACCCTGGCCCTAGGGCTGGGGGGGCTAGCATTGCCCGGTTCGGCCCAGTCCCTCAATGTCTACTGCCAGGTCACCCAGGCGGAGGCAACCGCCAAGGAGGAACTGCGGCGGGCGGCCTTTAGCGGCAATGCCACCGCCCAACAGCAATACCAGGCCATGGTGCGCCAGCAGGCCGAGAATCTGCGTCGTTGTCGCAGTCAGCAATGGCCCCAGCGACAGGCGGTGTGGCTGCGCCTCTATCCCTGCGACCTTCAGCCTGGGGTGCTAGAGGCGGTGCTGGATCGGGTGGTGAACCTGGGCTACAACGAGGTCTACGTTGAAGCCTTCTACGGGGGGCAGGTGCTCTTGCCCCAGGCGGATAATCCCACGGCGTGGCCCTCGGTGGTGCAAACTCCCGGCTACGAGCGGCGAGATTTATTGGCGGAAGCCATCGAAAAGGGGCGCTACCGAGGGCTGCGGGTAGATGCCTGGGTCTTTACCCTCAACTTTGGCTACAACTATGGCCAGCGCCAGGATCGCCAGGAGGTGCTAGCCCGCAACGGACGAGGCCAAACCACCCTCACCTTTGCCAGGGCCGGAGAATCGAGCAACCCCGACGAGGTCTTTGTCGATCCCTACCATGCCCAAGGCCAGGCCGACTACGCCAGGATGCTGGGGGCCCTTCTGCGGCGACGGCCCGACAGCGTGTTGTTTGACTATGTGCGCTACCCCAGGGGGGTAGGGGGCAACTCCGTGGTGGATAGCGTGGATGATCTGTGGATCTATGGGCAGGCGTCCCGTCAGGCTTTTCTGCAACGGGCGTCCAACCAGCAGGGTTTGGAGATCATGCGCCGCTACATCAGCCGGGGTTCCTTAGAAGATAAAGATATCGAAGACGTCCGCGCCCTCTACCCGAACGAAGCGGAACCCCTCTGGCAGACCCGTTCCCCTACCCCTCGCCAGCCCGGTCAACCCCCGATGGCGGCGGCAACCCTGCGGCCTCAGCTCCAGCGAGAACTGTGGCAACTGGCGGTGGCCCATGCGGTGCAGGGGGTGGTGGACTTTGTCAAAATGGCGGAGGATCAGGCCCGTCGCAGTGGGGTACCGTCTGGGGCGGTGTTTTTCCCGGAGGGCAACCAAACCGTGGGCACCGGCGGCTACGATTCGCGCCTGCAATACTGGGAGCGTTTCCCCACCTCCATGGCCTGGCATCCCATGGCCTATGCCGTTTGTGGTAACACAGGCTGCATTCTAGAGGGGGTGCGACGGGTGATTTCCATGGCTCCGGCCAGTGCCCGACCGCTGATTATGCCCGCCATTGCGGGCACCTGGGGCCAGCCCACCCACAACCGCCCCGCCCTAGAAACCCAAATGGAAGCGATGCGGCGGGCCTTGCCCGAAATCAACGCTGTTAGCCACTTTGCCTACTCTTGGCAGGATCCAGAGTTTGACCGAGTACGGAAGTTTTGCTCCCTGACACGGCCATAGCCCGCCCCGCCAGCCAGCCCGTCGTCCAGGCGTTTTGAAAGTTAAAGCCCCCCGTAATGCCGTCGATGTCGAGGATTTCCCCGGCAAAGTGCAGCCCTGGGCAACAGCGACTCTCCATGGTTTTAAAGTCCACCTCCTTCAGCGCCACCCCGCCACAGGTAACAAACTCGTCCTTAAACACCCCCCGTCCGGCAATGGCGTAGCCGCCCTGGGTGAGTTCGGTCACCAGGCTTTGCAACTGCCCTTTGCTGAGGTTGGCCCAGGTGAGGTCGCGATCTACCCCCACCCGCTGCTGAATAAGATAAAGCCACAGCCGCCGCGATACCGCTGGAAAGGGCGAAAAGCTCACCACCAGCCGCTTGCCCTGGGTTTGCTTCAGGTTGAGCAGGGTTTGCCGCACCTGGTCGGGGTTGAGATCGGGGAGCCAGTTAATGCTGAGGGTGGCCCGGTAGCGCTGGCGATGCAGACCCACCGCCCCAAAGGCCGACAGCTTAAGAATGGCGGGGCCGCTGAGTCCCCAGTGGGTCACCAACAATGGGCCACGCTGCTTTAAAGGTTTGCCCTCCGCCAGGGGCAGCGTTAGGGCCACATCCTCCACCGACACCCCGGCTAAGGCGTGTAAATCAGGATCCGCCACGTTGAAGGTAAACAGCGAAGGAACCGGGGGCACCAGGGTATGGCCAAGGGATTGGGCCAATCGGTAGCCCATAGCGCTGCTGCCCGTGGCCAGCAGCAGGCGATCACAGCGCCAGGAGGGGCAGCCCTTCACCGTGACCGTGAATCCACCCCCAAGCCCGTCCCCAGCCGGGGTGATACCGGTCACTGCCATGCCCCGGTGTAGCACAATGCCCAACCGTCGCACCTCCCCCAGCAGGCCATCGACAATGGTGGCCGAGTCGTCTGTGGTGGGGAACATGCGACCATCGGCCTCGGTTTTGAGGGCAATGCCCCGCCGCTGAAACCAGGCGATGGTGTCCTTGGGCTGAAACTGGGTGAAGGGGCCACGCAGGGCACGGCTGCCCCTGGGATAATGGTTGACCAGCACCGCCGGATCGAAACAGGCGTGGGTGACATTGCAGCGCCCCCCGCCGGAAATCCGCACTTTGGCCAAGGGTTCCCGCCCCGCCTCAAACAGGTGAACGGTGGCCGAGGGAGCGGCTTCGGCAAAGGCAATGGCCCCAAACACCCCCGCCGCCCCGGCCCCGACAACAATCACGTGAGCAGACTGGGATGGAGACATGGGCTGAGGATATCGGTTGGGATCAACGGGACAGATTCAATTTCAATCATGTTGGGTTCCCCTTCGCGGTACCCAACTCACAGGGCTGGTTGACTGACAAAACTCGCCAGCATACAGATCCTTCAAAGGGTCAGAAGACCTGACACCTACATGAAATCAATATTGACCAATATTGTAGGGGCGCGGTTGCCGTACCCAGTAGAGAATCTTTTGTTAGCCAGCCAGGGGGCAGTGCCTCCTTTACTTTTGTCAGGCAACCAACATACAGCGTTTCTTGATCCTATGAGGTACAGCACAAGTCCTAAAACCCTTGCTACGTAGGAATCTCAGACCTGAATTTGTACCTCACTTACCCAGAAACCGCTGTAAGAGGATGTTTGAAAAGTCCTGTTGCTTGTAGCAACGGTGGCGATCCCCCTAAATCCCCCTTAGAAAGGGGGACTTTTACCCCCCTTTCCAAGGGGGGCAGGGGGGATCGGCAGGTGACTAAAGCTACAGGGGATCCCTTTTCAAACGCCCTCTAAGTAGAATCACTTGATGGTCGCCCTACAAAAAGCTGAGTCTATTTAAAGTAAACATAAAGTACCCAAAGAATATACTGACAGCCTTGCTGAGCGGCCACATAATCGTAGGCAAAGGTAAGGTTTAGGCGCAACCTTGGAGGCCAAAGATACCTTGGCAAGACGTTCGTAGATGAGTGAAACGTTCTAGCTTAGTTAAATTTCAGGTAGTAATAATCAGTTATTACATACCAGTCAAGCAAAGTGTAAATGACTAGTTTAATTCAGGTTTAATCCAATCTAAGATAGTTCCTCTAGGCTTGTAACTAAGGTTGCATAGCAGTATACGATTTGTGTTTTTGAACATAGCTGAAAGTCTTTTCGCGCCTAGACATCAGGTCAGCTTATTTCTATATACCACCCAGAATAGCCTCCAAGTTAGGTTGGAGCAGAGTTAAGTCTTCTGCCAGAGATTTCAGACTGACAAGAGTTCTACTGATTGATTCGACGGTCTCGCAAATATACGCTGTTTCCCATCTGTTACAGTATTGCCCTGCCAGAAATAGGCTGATTTTCTGCCATGAACTCCAATTCGTCAATACACCAGTATCCCAAGGCTGAATCTTTTTTCGGGAATAGAAAGATCAAGAAAGAGATTTATTTTTTGACCTTACTATTTGTAGTCTTTTTAATTCTGTCTACAGCTTTATCTGCTCAACTCTGGCCAGTTTGGATAGATGAAGTCTTATTAATTGATCCTGGTGTTAACCTTTGGATGGGTAACGGGTTCACGTCCTCTGCCTGGTATTATCAAACCTACAATGATTTCTGGGCTTGCAACTCTCCTCTGTACTCTTTTCTGATATCTTTCTGGCTGTCTATCGTTGGCTTTTCAGTACCAGCCACTCGATTTTTAAATTATGGCCTTATTGTTGCAGCCCTGGGGATACTTTGGCTGGCAATCTATCGACTTAAGATGATTCAATCCACGAGGGATAGAATAATTGGCTTGTCGATTTTACTGTTGAGCACAGGTATTAGCTTTAACTATTTGTCTGGACGCTACGACTGTCTGGGGATTTTGCTATTTGCAGGACTGATTCTAAACTATAGTCTTCCATCATCCCCCTTGCGATCAGTTGCTTTTATTGTCCTTGGGATATTGATTCCATTTACAGGATTTCATCTCATTCCCTATGCAATAGTTATGGCCATTTTGCTGATTATTTATCTCAGAAAGATGGTCATAAAAGCGATTGCTCTTACTGCCATCGGCGTTGCTTTGGGTATTATCGGTCTATTGTTGCTTTATCTAATTCAAGGCGTACTTGATATCTTTATTCAGTCCGTTGGTGGCCACTCTCTGGCTGGAGTAGATCTCTCTGAGGGGGTGGGCGAAGCCAGCCTTACAGGAAAAATTGGCTACGTATTGACGAACTTCTTTCCTATTCTTCTATCTCGAATGGAGAGCATTATCCAATGGTACCTGCGTGATAAAACCTTTGTATTTCTCTATATGGCAGCCCTTACACTGGTGACCATTCAGGTGATCGAGAAACGCTTCCACTGGAGGTCTCCCCTTGGGTTTGCCCTCGTATCTGGATTGGTTATTCCCCTTTTTATGGGGTTGGTAAGAAACTATCCAGACTACTACACCTGGATGGCGATCTTACCTGTAACCTTGGGAGTATCAGCCACCCTTTATGAATGGCGGGATCGATCTCTATCGGCTCAACCAGCTATTTGGGCTGTTATTGCATTATTAGGTGCAGCCATCTTAGTTGGGTTCCCAAATCGCTTAGTCCATGCGGCTTTATACTGGCAGGATCGCGACTACCAGCGGGTTGAAACATTTGTGGTACAGAATATTGATCCTAGTGAGACTGTCTACAGCGACTTTGGTCCCTACTACGCTATTCGTAAACAGGTGAGCTTTGTGTTATTCCCAACCTATCTAGATGTCATCACCGATACCGACAAAGAAAAGATCTCTACTTTACTAGTTAACACTAGTCAGATACACCATAATTACCAAGATATTAATCTCTTTGAAATTCTTGGTGGCGAGTGGGAAGAAGCTGATTCTAAGCTAGATACGAGTCAGTTTAACTTGCGAATATTTCGGCGTTCCAAATAGCTCTTTAAAATCTTTGCCTGGTGAAATAAACTTCACTGATTCAAGTCCCTCCAGTCATCGGTAAATTAACTTTCTTGCGTTCATTCCATCTGAAAAGCTTTTGTAAATAGAGTTTGCTCAAAGCGGCAGGTTTTCCTGACTCAGGCCTTACAAAGCTTAGACTTCGCGATAATCAAAGAGATCCAGTTACTTTGGCATTAGTTCGTTTTTGCAATCTAATTATGGTGATTTGATCATGGCCTTACAAAGTCCTCAGACCATGAAAAAAAAGAAAGCGAAGAAGACAATTCTACCTTATTTTTTGGCTTTAAGGCCGAGGCAATGGACTAAGAATTTAGTCATTTTTGCAGCTCCGCTATTTTCCTTTAGTCTCGACTTAACGTCATGGCTATATTCACTATTTGCCTTTATACTTTTCTGCGGATTGTCAGGTAGTTTTTATCTTGTAAACGATAGCCTTGATGTCGAGGCTGATCGACAACATCCAACCAAGTGTAAACGGCCAATTGCCGCAGGCCTAGTTAGTGTGCCAGAAGCAATTTTTATGGCTATTTTCCTGATGGTAGGCACTATCGTTTTGGGTTGGCGACATGAGCCTATGCTGGGGACTACCTTGATCATGTATGCGGTGCTACAGATTGCCTATAACCTAAAGCTAAAACACACTGTGATTTTAGATGTGGTCGCCATCTCGTTAGGGTTCGTCCTCAGGGCCTACGCTGGGGCTGCGGCTAGCGGCGTTTCCCTATCCAGTTGGTTTCTGCTTTGCACGGCCATGCTGGCCCTATTTCTTGGGGTGGAGAAACGCAAAGCCGAGTTACGCCTCAGCCAAATGAAGGGGGGAAAGTCCCGTAAAGTACTATATCGATACTCACTGCCCCTCCTTGCACGGATGGAAGGCGCGGTCACTACTGGTGCCATCATGTGCTACGCCCTGTGGAGTTCAGGCCCAACGGTAGGGGGATCGCCTACCCCTTGGATGATGTTGACGCTGCCGTTTGTGCTGTATGGCATCTTTCGTTACCAGTTATTGAGTGATCCAGATGAAATAGCCCGTCGCACCAACGGTACCGATCATGGAGGCCAAAGCGAACGACCTGAAGAGGTATTACTCAGTGATCGGCCCATTCTGCTCACGGTGGCGAGTTGGGCAGCAACCGCTGGAATTATTCTATATCTGTATAACCAAGGAAGTCTGGCTTAGCTCCGCTAGGTCATGCCGATTTCTTCATTGCTTAGCTAGTCAATTGTTGCGTGTCTAACTGCATAAGTAATCCGAATCTTCACCCAAAGATGAATAGCCTATGGCCTACAACTTAAGACAAAGGGTCGAAAAAAACTTGATGGGGAGGCGAAATTTGAAAAAAGTATCTTTCTTGCCTGTATCTCGTCTTGCCCAAGTTGATCTTTCCGATCTGTGCAGGATGGGGATTAGAGGAATTATTCTAGATCTAGATAACACAATTGTTTCAGAGGATGATCGCTATCTTTCGCCGGAGGCTGAGGTGTGGATTCAGTCTGCTTTACAAAATGGTATGGCACTGTTTATTCTCTCCAATGGCAAACGTCGATACCGAGTAGATTATTGGGCTGATCGGCTAAAAGTCCCAGCCCTCAGTCCAGCCCGTAAGCCTTTTCCTACAGGATTTAGGCGGGCGCTTAAGGTCATGGGGTGTCGCCCCCACCAAACTGTGGTGATTGGGGATAGCCTACATACGGACGTCATTGGAGCGTGGTTGGCTGGTTGCACCGCCATTCAGGTAGCTAGCTTACCCCATCCTCCTCGATGGTGGGAGCGCATTGCAGGCCGCTGGCTCCAACGAGCGTATCAATCTAGTGAAGAACTTTGGCCCTTTGATGGCAGTCTTTACCATCAGATTTCTGTGGATTAGGCGAGAGTAGGAACCATTTACCTTTAGACATCCATAGTGAATTTAATCGGTTTTACTTCGTTGATTTTGCCCTCGATAGGTTGTCTTTCATGTTTTTTTTAGTGTTGATTATGGCTACCGTGGCCTTGAATACGCTAGCTCAAATCTTGCTTAAGGCGGGGTCGGGCCAGTTTCTTCTGAATCCCTATTTATTAGGCGGTATTGCAGCCTACGGGCTAAGCACTCTCATGTATATTTCGGTGCTAGGTAAGCTCAATTTGTCCCTGGCATATCCACTCATCATTGGCCTGACAACCATTGCCACGACTGTAGCTGGGGCACACTTTTTTCAAGAGAAGGTAGAACCGATGGCCTGGGTTGGCATTGGCTTAATGTTGAGTGGTATTAGTGCCCTTACCCTAGGACGACGTTAAGAGGACGTTTGAAAAGGGTTGCCTCAGGTGCGATTGGTCGCTAGATCGGTGTAAATCTACGGGATTTTTGACGACTGAGGCTGACCTCATCGGTATAACTTGGGACACGCTTCGGCTTTTCAAACGTCCTCTAAGATCTTGACGATAGGTAACGGTCAGGTAGTGTTCTAGAGCTGTGTATTACTTGTCATACATAGGCCTAGAGCACCACCATATTTTGCCGCTAAACACAGGTCTAGAACACTACCCGGATTTTGAATTCAGGAAAAGCTCCTCGACCCGAAACCGAAGGGCTTATGCCAGCACCAAGGGCACGTCCAAACCTTTGTCCAGTACCCAGCGATTGCCTAGGAAGCGCTACCACCGTCGCTCGGCGCTTTGCGCCTGACGGGCACGACTCGGCACATCATAGGCTTCCCACCCCGGCAGGATCAACTGACCACTGCACACCAGCGCGGTCACCATCCAAGCCAGGGCGTTGAGGTGCCGCAGGTCACGGCGATGGCTATATTGATGCAGTAGTGGCAGCACTTGACAATCCAGGCGGGTGGCGGCTGACATGGTGCAGACTCTGCGATGACACAAATTTCAGCGTCTCATGTCACCGCACCTGTTCCACCTCGCGTCACGAGATTTCAAGCCTTTTGCCCACTTCTGTCAGTCAGTCAGACAGGGTCGGTGGGTCAGGCCGTTAGGGTTAGAATACCTGCTCAATTTCGGCGATTTCGGGGATAAATTCCCGCAGGCGACGCTCGATGCCCATGCGTAGGGTCATGGCAGAACTGGGGCAAGATCCACAGGCCCCTTGCAGCCGCAGTTTCACAATCGGGCCATCGATTTCCACCAGTTCCACGTTGCCGCCGTCGGCCAGCAGGTAGGGCCGCAGTTCATCTAGCACCTGTTCGACGTTGTCGGAGGTTAGGGCGAGGGTTTGCATAACAGAATCCTTTGGTGAGAGTCAGCAGTTCTTCTATTGTAAAGATATCCCTGCGGCTCCAACCGTTGAATTCCTCAAGGGCGGCGATAGATCGACCCAGGGCAGCGGTACCGTATGGCGAAAAACCCGGTTTCTTCATCGGGTGATGCAAGCGATTTAGTCTTCCCTAGGGTGGACACCGGGTTTCTGAACCGACGGCCTCGGGCAGGGGCTGGGGGAGCGATTATTCCTTAGCAAAAAGAGTATTCGCCTACGGAAATCTGGGATAAGCTTAGGGCGATATCCACCCCTCAGGGGGATGTTCGCTGCTCCCACTCAGTTGTATGCGTATGAAGTGGCCATTTCTGGTTAAACCTGCCCTCGTTCGGCGCTTGCCCTCCCGTTTGCTGCTGGCCTCGCTAGGTACAGCCCTGACCACCGCCGCCGTCATTCCCCTCCACCAGACCGTTCAGGCTCAGAATATTGCCCTGGGCAGCAGCACGATGCTGTGGACCCAGGCCTCTTTCCCGGTCGAAAATTTCCAGACCTACACCTCCCCCTTTGGCTATCGTCGCGACCCCTACAGTGGGACGCAGCGGTTTCACTACGGCCTAGATCTCGCCGCCCCCAACGGCAGCTACATTCGCAACTGGTGGGCCGGGGAAGTGCTGTGGGTGGAAGACCAGGGAGCCTGCGGTACCTCCATTGCCATCCAGTCGGGGGAATGGACTCACATCTATTGCCACATGCATGGCCGCGTAGAGGGCAGTGGCCAAAGCCAGGTATTGATTGATCGCGAGGGCGGCATTCAACTGCGCCCAGGGCAAATGGTACCCGCCGGAGCCCGCATTGGCCGCGTGGGGATGACGGGCCGCACCACAGGCCCCCACCTGCACTGGGGCATGAAGTACCAAGGCAACTGGGTGGATCCAGCCCTGGTGCTCCAGGCCATGTACCTCAGTCAGCAAGCGGCTCGATAAGCGGTGTCAGGCAGAGTGGTGAGGGGGATGAGGGGCATCCGCAACCTAGGGCTAGGGCTGATGATGGGCCTAGCGCTTTTGCTGAATGGCTGCTTTCAGGCCGACCTCACCCTCCGGTTTGACCACCATCACCATGGCCAATGGAGCCAAACCGTTACCCTGGGCGAGCGCAACCTGGCCTTTGCCAGCGATGCCCTGACCCCTTGGCTTCAGCAACTCCGTCCGGCGGTGCAGCGGTTGGGGGGTCGCCTGCGCCAAACCCCTACCGCCATCGAGCTAACGGTACCCTTCAGCACCCCAGCGGATTTGGCAGAACGCTTTAACCGGGTATTGGCAGACCCGATCCCTGGGGAACCCGTTGGTTCACTCCCTGGTGTCCCCCTTGAAGCTCCCGCCGCCACGGTGATTACCCTACCCGCCCTGGGAACGGTGCCCTTTTACCTAGAAACCCAGGAGCAAAACTGGGGGCTATTCAGTCGAGTGCGGCTGAGGTACGACTTGGATTTGCGTGGGGTGGAATTTTCCTCGGACTCTGCCATCGGTAGCGACGGTCTCCTAGCCAATCCGGTATCCTTGGCGGTGCAGGTGCCTTGGGGAATAAGCCTGGTTGAAACCGAGAGCCTTGTCCCTGCCCAAACCAATCCCACCGAAGCCCGGTGGATCCTACCCCTAGGGGAACAGAGCCATATCGATGTACGGTTTTGGCTCCCCAACTGGATAGGGCTGGGGGGGGTGATCCTGGCCTTCACCGTGCTGATGGGCTACGTGATGCGCTATCGCTGGCTAGGGCCACCCCGGTGAGTAAGATAGACCTAGACAAAGTGAACCCTTAAGATGCAAGGCTATGAAACAAATTAACTTCGTTGTCATTTTTGTCATTGCCCTGGCCCTGGTGTTGTTTGGCATCGAAAACACTGAACCGGTGCTGATTCACATTGCCAAGGGGCTGGATGTGGAGGCTCCCCTCTGTGTTGAGCTAATTATGGCCATGGGGGTGGGGGCGGTACTGGCCTGGGTGTTTAGCGTGTGGGCTCAGGTACAGGGCTACTTTTCCGTGGGGCAGCAGGTGAAGCAGCGGGAACTGCGCATCCAAGAACTGGAACAAGACGTGGAGCGCTACCGGGTAGAACTGGAGGAACAGAGCCTGCTGCTGCCCGCCTCAGAAGCGAAAGCAGAAGGGCAGAGCTAAGATAGGCCCAGTCTGTGCCGGGGTTACCTAAGACCAGACCATCGCCCCAGCCTATCGATTGCGCTGGTTCTGACCGTCTGCCCCATTCCCATCGGTATGGCGACCTTCCTCCATCGGTAACCCTATGGCTTCCTCCTCCCTTGCCCAAACCGCCATTGCCTTCCTGATCGACCTGGCCGAACGGGGCGAAATCGACCCCTGGGATGTGAAGGTGATCGACGTGATGGATCGCTTCCTCACTAGCCTGCACGACCAGGCCGAATCCCTGGCCCAGCAGGGCCGCACCCCCTACGAAGCCAACCTCTCCGAATCGGGCCAAGCCTTTCTCTATGCCTCCATGCTGGTGCTGCTGAAGGCCGATTCTATGGTGCGCAGCGAAGCCGAGGAGGCTGAAGAGGTCGAGGAGGATGGGTTCTGGCCAGAGGACGATCTCGCCACCGTACCCCTGCCCCGCAACCTAGAGCGCCACCTGCATCGGCGGGCGGTGGCGGTGCCCCCCAAACGGCGGCGAGTCACCCTCAACGAACTGATCCAACAGCTCGAAGCCATGGCCGAGGTGATGGCCGAACACCAGCCCCGCAATCGGGTACGCCGCGCCAAGCCCCAGGCCAAACGCCAAGCCGTCCGCGCCATTGCCCAACTGGCCCACCAGGAAAACCTCTCGGAAATTGCCGCCGCCCTAGAACAGTTTCTCGACGCCTACTGGGACACCCTAGAGGACGACCATCCCTGCTGGCTGGATTTTGAACAGTTGATCCAGGCTTGGCCAGACTTTCAGCCCGAGGAATTGAAAACCAGCCACCATTTCGAGACCGACGCCGAAGCCGCCACCCACGAGCGAGTCGGTGTTTTTTGGGGCCTGCTGTTTCTCTCGGCCCAGTCGAAGGTGGAACTATCCCAACAGGTGTTTTACCGAGACCTGCGGGTACGTAATCTCAACCGTTCTCCCCTCAGTGCCGAAGAAGCAGGGCTAGCTCCCTTTATCCTGCCAGACTAATCCCACAAATCCAAATTCCATCCCCCGATGCCTCCACCCGCCTAACGGTGCGTAGGGGCGAGGTTTCCTCACCCAAGTTCCCGCCCAGGTTCCCGCCCAGGAAAACCGGGATCATCAACGCGAATTCAGGAAAATCCCTGCCTAGAATGTGTCATCAATTTCGGCCCAAGCCCTTGTGGGCCAAGCCTTTTCTAGAAGACCGAATC
The DNA here is from genome assembly GCA_044070495.1 of Spirulina sp. GTDB lineage: Bacteria > Cyanobacteriota > Cyanobacteriia > Phormidesmidales > Phormidesmidaceae > Nodosilinea. The sequence goes on from JBIPSI010000002.1 coordinate 38,157, forward strand.
AAGTCCTAGACTAGGGGCTGCAACCCTTGATTCCTGAGCTATCAGAGCCTATTGGATGACAGCCCCTAAAACTGTTGGCCAATATAGATAGAACGCACTTCTCCATTGCGACGAATCACCGCCTCTTGGTTGGAGACCGAGACCAAGCTCCAGCCTGCATTGCCAATGCGCTCACCCATGTAAACCCGCTGGGATACGCCGTTAATTTCAAACAGGGCGGCGGAACGATCCCCTAACTCCAACACCCCCACCAAAACATGGTTGACCACGGGGGCAGCGGGCTGGGACGGAGTTGCGGCACTGCCAGGGGCAGGTACGATGGGCGTGGCGGGTAGGGATCCTGCCATGGAGGGACTCCCCAGGGAAGGCGGGGCAGTCGGTAGGGCGGGGGGGGTGGCCTGGTAGGGAATGTAGACCCGCTCAATTACGTTGATGCGCCCCGGCAAGCCCAGGCTAGATCCCTGGGAGGGCAACGTTAATCCACCGGGGGGCAGAAGGGATCCATGGGGCAAAAGAGCTTGGGCCTGGGGCGCTTCCGTTTGGGCTTGGGCGACCTGCTTTTCAATGGCATCTAGGGAACGCTGGAGGTAGGCCAAAAACTCCGCATCGCTTTGCCCCGCCGAGGCCACACTGTCTGCAACTGAGTCGCTGGGTGGGGTGCCCTCAGGCCGCTGACCAAACCACAACAGGGCCACAACTCCCGCCAGGGAGCAGGCTGTACAGGCCAACAACAGGCGATCTAGCCATAACCCCATGCGGGTCTTAGGGGGCGCATCGGGCGTGGTAGGAGGCTCGACAGCGGGCACAAGGGTGGTGATAGGGGCCGCCAAGGCTCTGTCCTGACCAGGATCGGGGGCTGCTGCCGGGGTTGGCAAGGGCTGAAGGGCGGCTTCATCGGGGCTGGGGGGGGCTTTGAGTTCCTCCTCCACGGCGGCTAGAGCGGTTTCGTCTCCGTCCAGCAGCCGTTCAAGATCGCCAAATAGGCTGCCCATTAGGGTATCGGCATAGGTGCTCACCATCCCAGCCGGATTCATCACCGTGGTCTCAGCCGCATCTTCCAGGGAGGGCTGGGGGGCCGTTTCGTCGGGAAGTAGGGTGGCCGTGTTTAGGGGAGTGTCTGGGCTCATGGGCGTTGTCCTAGGGATAGCATCCCAACTCAGCAAATTAAGCAATCGAAATCAGGCTAGCAACCTGGTAACCCAGGCCCGGTGAACGAAGGATGCAGGGGCAGAACCTGGGCGACGAGACCCTATCGGCCTCAAGGGTTCACCTCAGCCTTGGGCTAGGTCGTAATTTGCTGAAGTGTACTCCAACTTTCAGAATCTTTCACTATTTCGTGATGTTTCACGAAGTCACAGATCATACCAAGGACGGCTTGACGACCCTCGATTCCCCAGTAGTGTATGGTTGATCGTCGAATCAATCAGGGGGTTTCCAGGTGAAATCGTAGCCGCAACGGCATCCTACGGTTCTGGGTTTTGAAAATCGGGGCTATGGGATTCAGGTTAAGAAGCCCGTTCGGCGGTGAGCCAATCGATGAACTGGCGGGCGGTGCGTCCGGATCGTCCGTTGTGGCGGGTGGCCCACTGAAGCGCCTTAGCCGTGAGGTCCTCTGGCTCGATGGCAAGCTGGGCCTGTTTGGCGAGGTGGTGGACAATGGCCAGATAGGTGGGTTGGTCGGCGGGTTCAAAGGTGAGGGTGAGGCCAAAGCGATCACTAAAGGACAGCTTTTCCTGCACCGTATCCCAAGACTGCACCTCGTCTTGGTCGCTGGGGCGGGGGCGATCACTAAAGTATTCCCGCACCAAGTGGCGGCGGTTGGAGGTGGCATAGACCACCACATTTTGGGGTCGTGCCGTAACGCTGCCCTCCAGCACCACTTTTAGAGATTTAAAGGCGTCATCGTCCTCCTCAAAGGACAAGTCATCCACAAAAATAATGAATTTCTGGGGGGCAGTGCGCAGCCGATCCACAATCCGGGGCAGGGCTTGCAGGGCGGGCTTGGGCACTTCTACCAGCCGCAATCCCTGGGGGCCATACTCGTTGACTAGGGCCTTCACCAAGGAGGATTTTCCCGACCCCCGACTACCGTAGAGCAGCACATTCAGGGCGGGATAGCCCCGCAGTAGTGCCAGAGTGTTCTGGATTAACTGCTGGCGAGGATAGTCGTAGGCGGCGAGGGTGTCTAGGCGCACGGGGTCGGGGTGGGAGACGCCCTGGAGGTCGTCTCCCTGCCAAGTAAAGACCTGGTACTGGGCGAGGGATCCCACCCCCTGCCGTTGGTAGTGGGTGGCGAGGGCTTCCACCTGGTTTGGCCAGGGCTGGTTCAGATCAAAGGCGAAGGGTAGGGAATCGGGCACCGTGTCCCACGCCACCGGGGGAACCTCTAGGCCACCCACCACCTGCACCCATTCCGCCATTTGGTAACTGGTTAAAGCATTTAGGCTTTGCAGCAGGGCCAAATCGTGGCGGGCGGCCTGGGCGAGGGCGGCGGGAATGCCCTCTAGCCCCCGGTGCTGCACCTGCTGGGTGAAGGGATTATCGGCATAGACCATGCGCCGTTGCAGGTAGCTCGACCAGGTTTCCTGGGCCGTTGCTAGGGCCTGAAACCAACGGCCATAGGCCCGCAAACTCTCCACGGTAGACTGGCTGGCCACCGCCTCTAGCAGACTCACAAAGGATTGCCCCACCTCATCCTGCAAACTGTCGCCGTAGATCAGCAGGGTGGCGAGGGCTTGGCGATAGCTCTGAATTTCCGCCACGATGGTGGTTGGAAACTGGGTCATAGGTATCCTTGAAATGCTCTCCACAGGGTATCACCATGGTCGAGGGTAAGCCGCTAGCGCCGCCTTGGACAGAGCCGATTTCCCTGATTTTTACAACCCAAGGGCACACAACGATTATGTCCACCGCCGATATCCAAGCCTTTCTGAACGACCTCCATGCCGAACTCCAGCCCCTGCGCCAAGGGCGGCTGGCCTGCTACATTCCAGAACTGGCCAAGGCCAACCCCGACTGGTTTGGTATTAGCGTGGTAACGCTGGATGGGCGCAGCTTCGATGTGGGGGATGTGCAGCAAACCTTCACCATTCAGTCCATCTCTAAGGTGTTTGTCTACGGCATGGCCCTAGAGGATTATGGCCGCGAAAAACTGCTCAAAAAAGTGGGTGTAGAACCCACGGGCGACCCCTTTAATTCGCTGATTCGCCTAGATGAAGACTCGAAGCGACCCGACAACCCCATGGTGAATGCAGGGGCCATTGCCACCACCAGCCTGATCACCGGGCAAGACCCCGCCGACCGCCTCAACCGCCTGCTGGCTATGTTTCAGCGCTACGTGGGCCGTGAGGTATTTATCGATATGTCCACGTTTCTATCCGAAAAGGCGACAGGCCACCGCAACCGCGCCATGGCCCACCTAATGCTCAATTTCGGCCTGATCGACGAACCCCTCGATGACGCTCTGGATCTTTATTTTCAGCAGTGTTCTGTGCTGGTAAACACCCACGATTTGGCCGTCATGGCCACCACCCTGGCCAACCGAGGCGTCAACCCCATCACCGGAGAGCAGGCCGTGGATGCGGCCCATGTCCGCGATATCCTCAGCGTTATGTATACCTGCGGCATGTACAACTTCGCCGGAGAATGGGCCTTTCGAGTGGGAATTCCAGCCAAAAGCGGCGTTTCTGGCGGCATTCTGGCCGTCGTGCCCAACCAGGCGGGCATTGCCGTCTTCTCGCCGCCCCTCGATAGCCACGGCAACAGTGTGCGGGGGCTAAAGGTGTTTGAGGCCCTCTCCCAGGAGTACGGGTTCCACCTGTTTGACCTGTCTCTGGGCCGATGCCGCTTCACCGCAGCCCTGGGCAACGGGTGAGGAACTATCTTGGACGAGTGCCAATTGGCGGCGGCGGCGCTATCATGGGCAGACTGTAGGCGACGTTCTCCCCCCAGCCCCCATGAAAGGATTTTTGATCGGCCTGTCGAAATTGATCTTGGGCATCACCATTGCCCTGGCCCTGTTGTCCATGGCTGGGGTGGCGACGGCCCGTTACTTCATGGCTCGTTTGGCGGTGCTGCCTCCCAAACCGCTCTACGGCCAGGAATTGCCCGCTGCTCCTGTACCGGAAGCCGCCGCTCCCGCCGCTGACCCCGCTGCGCCACCCCCTGCGGCCCCTGCCCCCGCTGCCGCCCCTCCCGCTGCCGAGGCCCCTGCACCGGAGACTCCCACTCCACCGGAAGCCGCCGCCGCAGAACTACCCCCCGGCAGCTACCCAGCGGTGGTGACGCAACCCATCGGGTTGATTATCCGTTCTGGCCCCGGCACCGAGCATGGCCAAGTGGGCGGTGTAGACTACAACGCTGAATTAATCGTGCTAGAAGAACCCGCCGACCAGGGCTGGATTAAGGTGCGGGTCGCCAGCACCGGAGCCGAGGGCTGGGTGAAGGCGGGCAACACCCGCCGTCAGGAATAGGCTTCGACGCAGCGGGCAAACATTTCAACCCCAAGGCTGAGGGCGGTTTCATCGAAATCGAAGCGGGGGTGATGGTGGGGGTAGGCGAGGGCCTGATCCACATTGGCCGAACCCAGGAAAAAGTAGCATCCCGGCACTTCTTGCAGGAAAAAGGCCATGTCTTCGCCGCCCATGGTGTGGCAATCGGGCACCACCCCCGCCGGAGTTTCCACCACCGCCAAGGCCACCGACCGCACCAGTTCGGCCATGGCGGCATCGTTTACCACGGGTGGGTAGAGGGCTTGGTAGTCGAGCTGATAGGTTGCGCCCTGGCTTTGGCAAATGCCCGCCACGATTTGTTCGATGCGAGGGGCAAAGTAATCGGCATAGCGGGGGTCGAAGTAGCGCACGGTGCCCGCCAGTTCGGCCATGTCGGCAATCACGTTGGGGGCATGGCCGCTGTGGAACTTGCCGATGCTCACCACCGCCGACTGGATGGGATCAATATTGCGAGCCACAATGGTTTGGAGAGCATTCACAAGCTGGGCACCCACCACGATGGAATCCACGGTTTGGTGGGGCAGCGCCCCGTGGCCACCCTTGCCCTGCACCGTGATTTTGAAGAGTTCCGTCGCCGCCATCAGCGGGCCGTTGCGTACCCCCACCGTGCCTAGGGGCAGGTTATTCCACAGGTGTAGGCCGATGATGGCCTCTACGTCGGGGTTCTTCAGCGCCCCCGCCTCAATCATCGGTTTTGCCCCCCCTGGGCCTTCCTCGGCAGGCTGAAAAATTACCTTCACCGTGCCCCGCCACTGGTCTCGGTGTTGGGACAGGTAGCGCACCGTGCCTAGGGCAATGGCCACATGGCCATCGTGGCCACAGGCGTGCATCACCCCATCGTGCTGCGAGCGGTAGGGCACTTGATTTTCTTCGTGGATGGGCAGGGCGTCCATGTCGGCCCGAATGCCCAGCACAGGCCCCGGCTGTCCGCTTTCAATCACCGCGACGATTCCCGTTTTGGCGATACCCGTCTGGTGAGGAATACCCCAATCGGTGAGCTGTTGCTGAATGAACGCCGCCGTCAGATTCTCGCGAAAACCAAGCTCTGGGCGTTGATGCAGGTGTCGTCGCCAAGCCACCAGGTCTGGGCGCAGGGCTTGGATGGCGGGTCGAATTTTGTCAGCATGGATCAGCCGGGGCGGCAGGGTCGTCGCAAACATAGGAGATTTTGTAGGACTAGATTAGGAAACTTGTAATCCTTGAGAATCAAGAATTGGCAACAAGATCAAGAAATGGCAACGTTCTTGGTTCTAGAGGTTCGGCAACCCCAAAGATGCAAAAATCCTGAACGTCAGCGAATCTAGAAACCGCTGCAAGGCCAACATCATGATCTGGGTGAAGACCATAGGGAGCGATGGGCCACTAGGGTGATTATACCGGATTACTCCAAGGTCGGCCTGAGCCTTGAGTGACCATGGGGCGGTGCTTCATCAGGGTCTCCTTCACCCTAGGAGGGCAGGTCGAGCCTTACCCTGGGCCGTCTCCCCAGACGCTAAACATCCTGACGGTTAGGGCTTATCCTGGAATGTATACAATGGATTTGGCACGCCCAAGTACGGCTAGTCCGTGGGATTTGGTGTGCCCAAGTGCGGCCAGTGCGTTCCTCAACTCGGATAGATCACGGTTAGGAGAGTCTCAGATGTACAAGTTGAAAGTGGTAATTGTGGGGGCCGGAATCGGCGGATTAACCACGGGGATTGCCATGAAGCAGGCGGGCTACCAGGTCGAGGTGTACGACCGGGTGACGGAACTCCGTCCGGCGGGGGCTGGGATTTCCCTGTGGTCGAACGGGGTGAAGGTGCTGAACCGCCTGGGGCTAGGGGAAAAACTGGCGGCCATCGGCGGCGAAATGAACGCCATGGAATACCGCAGCCACACCGACGAACAACTGAGCTATGTCGATCTGCATCCCCTCTTCGAGCAGGTGGGACAACGGCCCTATCCCGTCGCTAGAGCCGACCTACAGACCATGCTGCTAGAGGAATTTGGCCCCGAAAACGTCCATCTGGGGATGCCCTGTGTGGCGGTGGAGCAGGATGAGCAGTCGGCCACCGCTATCTTTGAAAACGGCCATCGGGCCACGGGGGATCTGGTAATTGGGGCCGATGGCGTCCATTCCGCCGTGCGAGCCCACGTGCTGGGGCGGTCGGTGTCGCGTCGCTATGCCCGCTACGTCAACTGGAATGGCCTAGTCGCCGTCGATGAGTCTCTCTGCGCCAAGGATCGCTGGGTGATCTACGTGGGCGAGAGCAAACGCGCCTCCATGATGCCCGTGGGCGGGGATCGTTTCTATTTCTTCTTCGGTGCACCCATGGTCGAAGGAACCCAGGTAGACCCGGCCCATCGCCGCGATGAGCTAGCGGACATCTTCCAGGGCTGGCCCACCGCCGTGCAGCGCCTGATCGAAGCCATCGACCCCCACAGCACCAACCGCCTGGAAATTGGCGATATTGACCCCCTAGAGCGTCTGGTGCGAGGCCGCATTGCCCTGCTGGGAGACTCGGCCCACGCCACCACCCCCACCCTAGGCCAGGGCGGCTGCCAAGCCATTGAAGGGGCGGAGGTACTGACCCGCTATCTGCTCACCACCACCATCAGCGTGCCCGATGCCCTCAACCGCTACGAAAAGGCCCGTAAAGATCGCACCGCTGAACTCGTCCTCAAAGCCCGCAAGCGTAGCAGTGTGATCTACGGCCACGAACCCTCCGCCACCCAGCAGTGGTACCGCGACCTCAAGCAAGAACCCCCCGAATCCGTGATTAACGCCCTGGCGAAGGTGATTCTAACTGGGCCAATGGGCTAGGGATCACCGGATCCGCAGGCGAGGAGACCTTGTGTCTACGGGTTGGGTTGTTGCTGATATGAACGGGCGAGGAGACCTCGCCCCTACGGGTTGTCGGGTGGGGAATTGGGGTTTTCTAATACGGTTTTGCTATGGGCTATCGTATTAGCTATTCATCACAGTACTCAGGCGTTTGAGAACTTGGGCTAACAACATCAGAGCCGCATTGCCGACGCTGAGAATTAAAATTCCCACCACGCCGATCATCCAGTCATCGCGCAACACCGAAATCACTAGGATCATCACCGAAGTCTTGGTGGCAATGCTGGCAAAGGCCAACATTCGCTGCCAAATGTCTTCATCGCGAAAGGCTTCCACCATGGGGATCAATAGCGCCCCAATCATGGCGATCAGCATGAGGGTCATCGGTTGACTGGTCATGGGCTGGGCCTCCGGGTAATACGGTGAACTTCGTACCAGCCCTGCTCTCGGTAGTGCTGGACGATGGTTTTTGGGGTGAAGGTAATCAGAAAAATATCGAGGAAAATTAGGCTGGGGGATCGCCGAGGTTTGGCCCGTTCCACGGTCACCACTTCATGATTGTGGGGGCGAAACATGATTTCAAAGGCTTCAAAATAGGCTTGGGGAATGGCCACCACCACTTCCCACAGCGTCCGCAGCCAGTCTTTTAAACGCCCCGGATTGGTGACGCCCCTAGGCAACAGTAGGGCTACGCTCACCCCAATTAAAATGTTAGGCCAACTGAAATCTGCTGTCAGCAAAAACCAGATGGTCAAACGCAGCAGAATGTTTAAATATCCCGTCATACCAATACCATCCCTAATAGTCCTAAAATTGCTAGCGCCATCATGCCAATCAGATGCTCAAATTCCTCCAGCATACGGGGTAGTTTCACGGTCAATCGACGGATGAGAACCAGGTAGATTAACCATCCCAAAAAAATTGTGGCTAGGGGTTTAAGGACGTTATCCCAAGTATAGGCTTCGTAGTACACCACGTTAGCCGCTACTAGCCCACCCAGCAACAGAACCATCGCTGGCCAAAAACCAGATTTCACCGCTTGGCTGGGGTCAGCTTTTTGGGGTAAGAAGATGAATTTTGCAAAGGAAATAGATGTGCCTAGGGCCGCTAGATTCATGGCGATCACCTGCCAGTCTGCCAGGTTTTTCATGGTTAGCACCTTGGCCCCAAACCCTGACAATAACGGGAATCCAGAGATGGAGAAACTGGCGATCACCAGGGCAATCCAAATGGGGCGGTGAATGGGCTGATCGTGCAGGGCTTTGAAATTTCGGTTGGGCAAATTCCCAGCGCAGAGAAACAGCGCCGCCTTCACAAAACCGTGGGTGAGAGCATAGAAGCCACCCACCTCTGGAGCCGCCAACACAAACCCCATCTGGGAAATGGTGTGGAAGGCGAGCATTCGTTTGGTGTCTTTTTCAAACATGGCATAGGCTACCCCTAAAAGGGCCGTAGCCACCCCAAACAGGCGCACCAGCGGGTCAAGTTCCCCTACTAGTAAGGCCATGCGGGCTAGGGGAAAAACCCCTGCTTTGACCACCACCCCAGACAGCAGCGCCGAAACCGGACTTTCCGATTCGGAATGGGTGAGCGGTAGCCATAGACCCGACACAAAAATACCGCCCTTGGTGAGCAGTCCTAATAGAATCAACGCCTGGGCTTCGATGGGAGCATCTGCCAACCCAGTAAACGTAAAGGACTGGCGGGTTTGGTAGACCAAAATGGCCCCCACCAGGTAAAACAGCATGGCCGTGTTGCTAACAAATAGATAGCGCAGAGCGACCCATAGGGTTTTGTCGCTGCGGGGGTAGGCAATCAGCAAAAAGGCAGCAACGCCAATCACCTCTAGAGCCACATAGAGACTAATTAAATCAGCACAGATAAAAGCCGCATTAACACTACCGTGCAAAATGATGGTCTGAGTGTAGAAAAACGATGGCTTCCCGCTGGGCCAACAGTAGAGAATTACTGCCGCCGTTACGAGGGCATTAGTCAAAATAAAAAAGGCGCTGAGGTCATCCACTAAAAGCGTGACACCAAAGCTATCGAGTAAATGGAGTTCGAGGGGGAAGGATTGAAGAAAAATCCCCCCGGCATAGGCGAGGGAAACCAGGGTGACGCCAAAGGCCAAAAATCGGGCAGCCTGGGGCAATAGATAAATGCTAAAGCCGATAAAAAACGGCAGCGTGACCCACAGCAAGGAGCTTAGCGCCATGGCCTACCCCTCCCGGTCAATAAACCGATGCATGGATCTAGCCATGGACAGAAATTCGCAGTAGTTTTTACCACGACCATGACCAAACCATCCAAAATACGAAAACCAACATCACGCTCATGCCACCAATGAGATTTTCAAAGTTTTCCATCACCCTGGGGATTGTCAACGGCGTTGTTCGTATCCATTGCCCCCAGACTAGCCAGCCCGCACCAATTACCCCCAAGGCTTTGAGAACATTAAACCAGGTGAGTGTTTGCGGCAGGTAGGCCAAATTTAGGCCCACTAAAGCCGTCAGCAGCAGCAACAGTGACACCCCTAATCCAGGATTTTTGACGAAGGCCTGGAAGTCATGGCGACGGTGGGGGAGAAAGATAAATTTAGCGTAGAGAATTGCGGTTCCCACGGCAGCGAGATTGAGTACCCAACTTTGCCAGGGCAAAACCGCCTTGAGCGTCAACATTTTGGTGCTAAAGCCAAGGAATAAGGGAAACCCTGAAATCGAGAGACTAGCTAGGGTAATGGGGAGCCAAAGCTGAGTGTCGATGGGATTTTGGCGCAGGGTGGGCAGGTCGCGGCTGGGCAAGTTACCCACTCCAAGGAAGAGGGCCGCTTTACCGAGGCCATGGGCCAAGGCGTAGGGGCCAGCCACACTGGGGGCGACTAACACCCAGCCCAACTGCGAGAGGGTGCTACAGGCCAGAACGCGCTTGGTATCGCGGTCAAAGAGGGCATAAAGTACCCCCAGCAGAGCCGCAGCCATGCCAAATAATCTGACGAGGGGAAGTAACTCCTCCATCATCAAGGCACAGCGCACCAGGGGAAATACCCCCGCCTTGACGACCACCCCAGACAACAGGGCCGATACCGGGCTTTCCGATTCCGCGTGGGTGAGGGGGAGCCACAACCCCGACACAAAAATCCCCCCTTTGGCCAGCAGCCCCACCACAATTAAAACCAGCGCTTCAAGGGGAGCATTGAGCAGCCCAGAAAAGGCAAAGGACTGGTTGGATTGGTAGACCAAAATGGCTCCTACCAAGTAGAACAACATGGCCGTATTACTGATAAATAGGTAGCGCAGAGCCACCCATAGGGTGCGGTCTTGGCGAGGGTAGGCCACCAAAAGGAAGGCGGCAATTCCAATCACCTCCAGGGCCACGTATAGGCTAATGAAATCAGCACAGATAAAGGCCGAGTTGAGACTGCCGTGGAGAATGATGGCCTGGGTGTAGAAAAATGAGGTTTTTGGGGTGCGCCAACAGTAGAGAATGACCGCCGCCGTTACGAGGGTATTCGTCAGAATAAAAAAGGCGCTGAGATTGTCAATGAGAAGAATAACCCCAAAGCTATCCAACAGATTTAAATTAAGGGAAGCCGGATGCAGAAACACCCCTAGGGTGTAGGCCAAGGAGACCAGCGTTACCCCCAAGGCTAGGACGCGGTCAGCCTTGGGCAAGAGATAAATACTAAACCCAGCCAACAGGGGCAGGGTAATCCAGATAACGGTAAATATTGTCATGGCTCATACCCCTTTTCGATGACGCGAGTTTCTAGGGTGGGGTTATCCCTGGCTAATTTCATCACCCCTACCAGCATCAAGGCCTGAATCGAAAAGCCGATGACAATGGCCGTTAAAATTACCGCCTGGGGTACAGGGTCAGCATAGGAGGACTTAGGCGTTTCGGTGAGAATGGGGGTGTACACTCCGGTTCTAGCCGCCACCAGAACAAACAGCGCAACAACTCCAGTACTCATCACATCCATGGCGATAATTTTCATCACCAGATTTTCCTTGAAGATAATGCCCAAAAAGCCCATCAAAATCGTGGCATAGACGCAGGCATAAAGTATGGTATCTCCCCCTAGCTGCATTTTGGTTTAGCTCCCCTCAATTACGGCGTTGATAACGTCTAGATTACGACTTAACCTTTTAAGATTGTGTAACGAGCCAGGTTAACCCCGTGGCCATAACAATAATTTGTAAACTCAGCAAAAGCCAATCAGCCCACATCACCCGCCTTGTCCAAACCTCCTCATTTTTATCGACCCAGTAGGCGGTAACAATCACCTCGACAATGGAGGCAAAAATCAGGATGTAGGCAATCACGTAGATTTCATCCATCAGCACGAGATAGCCTAAGTCGGGGAGGGCATCTGCATAGGTTTCTTGCAGAAAAACGGTGGTGAGTAGGGCTGTCACTGGCAGCGCCACCCGTGAATCAATATGCTGGGGTGCGAGCAACAGAGCGGCACAGCTTGAGGCCAATACAATCAACAGCGGCAACAACAATTTCCAAGTAAAGAAGCTCCAGGGGCGGGCAATATTGAGGGAATAGCGCAGCACCGAATGTTCTGACCGACTCGGCAAACGGGGATCGCCAAAGTTGGTGTCGTAGGTTCTCACCAGGCTATCGATGGTGGAGCCTACAATTGACCAGCCGGGGATGGTTAAAAACTGGGAATAGCCCGATGCCTCGTCATCCGCGACATAGATAAGTTGATCTGTGGTGTAGGCCGAGTTCTCCATAAAAATGCTGAGGTTGTACTGATCGAGGGGATAGCGTTTGAGGTCAAAGGATTGGAGGAAGCGCCCTTCTACCCGTGAGATTTGGTAAAAACTGCCATCGGGCAACCGTTCTGGCTCAGGGTGGGCGGGGACAGACATCATCGACCAATCGCTAATGCTGTTGGTGACTTCTAAATAGGTGATTGGGTCAATATCTCCTTGCCACTTAAACCACATATAGAAATCGGCATAAAAAGAATTGCTTTTGAGATCGATATCGTAAATGCTGACGGCAAAAATTCCGGTTTCTACCCGCTCGACTTGGGTGGATAGGGAGACGGGCTGCCTCGGAGAAGCTGGGGGCAAAAATGACCACTGACCTAGGCTAATTTTGAGGCTGATGAGGAGGATTCCTACACCCAAAAGCAATAGCATAGACAGAGCCTTTGGAAAGTTCTCTGTGACTTCAGTCCACCGCCGAAATGGAAACAGATGCATCGCCAACGTCCAGCAAAGATGGAGTCAGTTTAGCGCTTCTATCCCCTTCACTCTATCCCTTTTCCCAAGACGGTTATCGCTCATACATAGGGCTGAGGGGAGATCCCAGGGTTCTTACTGGCAATCGGTTAAGGAACCTGTCCAGCGGTGACAGAACCCTGGGATCTAAGTTATGAGGCAGGGTCGGCCTTGGCGGCAACGGCATCTTCCTCGGAGCCTTTGAAGGCGATACGGAGGAAGGGTGGGGCCAGGAAGGTGGTGGCAATCACCATGATGATGATGGCCGCTTCCAGGGGCTTGGACAGCACGCCGCTGGCGGAACCGATGCCCGCAAATACCAGGCCCACCTCACCACGGGGCACCATGCCGATGCCGATGGCCAGTTTATTGAGTTGGGCTTGGCCGAAGGTGGTCCAGCCCGTGATCACCTTGCCCAGAATGGCGACGGCCAGCAGGAAGACCGCAATCACCAGGCCTTCGCGGTTGGCGGGAACGGCGGGGTTGAGCACACCCAGGTCGGCCTTGGCCCCCACGGTGACGAAGAAAATCGGCACCAGGATGTCGGCGATGGGCATCACTTGGCGATCCAGTTCCTTGCGCTTGTCGGTTTCATCCAGCACTAGGCCAGCGGCGAAGGCTCCCAGAATGGCCTCCAGGTGAATGACGTTGGCCAAGAAAGCCATCAAAAAGGCGAAGGTGAGGGCGGGGATGACCAGGTTGCCGCGCGTTTGCAGTTTGTCGGCAATGGCGACGAAGGAACTGTTGAAGAATTTACCCAGGAAGATGGCCCCCAGCAGGAACCCGGTGGCGCTGACGATCAGGTAGATGACGTTCATCACGTCTACCTCGCCCGTTTTGGCTAAGCTAGCGACCACAGCCAGGACAATGATGCCCAACACGTCGTCAATCACCGCCGCACCAACGATGATTTGCCCTTCGGCGGATTTAAGCTGGCCAATTTCCGACAGCACCTTGGAGGTAATGCCGATACTGGTGGCGGTCAATGCGGCCCCGGCAAAGATAGCGGGAATGGTGGGCACATGGAACAGGGTCATCAGCCCTACGGTGCCCAGGGCAAAGGGGGCGGCCACACCGACAACGGCCACAATCGCCGCCTGGTAGCCCACTTTTTGCAGTTCGCGCAGGTCGGATTCTAGGCCGATCTCAAACAATAGGATGATGACGCCCAGTTCTGCCAGCACCGAAACCACTTCGCTCTGGCTGTGGAAGACCTCGGTGACCGCTTCGGGGGACAATCCACCCAGCCATTGCAGCAGGTGCATCAGTTGAGAATCCGCCGCCATCGCCCCGCTTTCGGGGAAAACAATCAGGTTCAGGGCGGAGGTACCCACAATCACCCCGGCCACCAATTCCCCCAGCACCGGGGGCAGGTCTACCAGGCGAGACAGTTCGCCCCCCAGTTTGCTGGCGATGTAGATCACCACCAGGCTGAGCAGAACCCCAGCTAGGACAAGCGGCCCAACTTCGGCATCCACTTCAGGAGCCGCCGCCAGCAGTCCCCAGGATGCGGCGGCCTCTAGCCCCCTCGAAATCATCGTCACACCATTCAAATCAACCATAGATACCTCTATCGAATCTCCGTCAAATCTCTGGCAAATCTGTATCAAATCCGCGTTAGGGCGACCGTGGCCCATCGCCCCAGGATATTAGCTCCATAAAATCAACCCTATGGCCCCCAAGAAAATCGCCACAATTTGCCCAATCAGGAGCCAGCGATCCACCTTGATCACTTGGTGATACCGTTCCGGTTTCCCTTCCTTAATCCAGTCGGCAGTGAGAATCGCCTCGGCGATGGAAAGAAAGATCAAAACGTAGGCGATCACGTAGATCTTATCCATCAAGACCAGGTAGCCAATATCGGGCAGACTTGAGGAATAGGACTCCTGCAAAAATACCGTGGTCAGCAGGGCGGTGACGGGGAGGGCAATGCGAGAATCGCTGTATTCAGGATTGAGCAGCAGCGATCCCCAACTGGAGGCCACCACGATCACTAGGGGCAACAGCAACTTCCAAAGAAAGAAGCTGGGGGGTCGAGCAATTTGAAGGGAATACTTGAGAATCGAATGCTGGGCTCCATCGCCTAGGCGAGTATCTCCAAAGTTAGTGCTGTATTCGCGCAGCAGCGTCTCCAGTTTAAACCCCATAATGCGCCAGCCAGGAATCGCCAAGGTCTCGGAGTAGCCCGACTGATCGGGTTCTGCCACGTAGACTAAATCATCGATGGTGTAGGCAGAGTTTTCCAAGATAAGGCTTAAATAATGGCGATCCAAAGGGTATCGAGCCAGGGAAAGGGGCTGCACAAAACGGCCCTCAACCCGCCAAATTTGGTATTGACGATTATCCTCTAAAATTTCAGGCTCCTCATAGGTCGGCGTGATCACCATGCCCCAATCATCCACCCCATTGGAAAACTCCAACTGAGCGAGGGGATCAATGTCCCCCTGCCACTTAAACCAGGCATAAAAATCGGCGTAGTAGGTATTGCTGGATGGATCTAAATCGTAGACATTCATCGCAAACAATCCGGTTTCAACAATTGCAGATTGGCTCGGTACCGTGGTCAGGGGTTGGAAGACATGGTAGAGATCCACCCCGTCCTCCGATTGTCGTAATCCCAGTTGGAGTAGAACCGTAACTAGAGCAACGCTTAGGGCGGCGAAGACAAAGGTACGGGCTTTGTGCCGTCTACTCCAAGGCAAAAGTTGGTGAAGAAAATGCATGGTCTAGGGGGCGTAACAGGGCCATTCGGCAGGGGTAGAGGTAGGGTGGCAGTGCCCACCCTAAGGTTCCTAGGAAATATACCCCCGCCATCGGCCCATCCTACTGCCCCGGAGGTAGGGTGGCAGTGCCCACCCTACGGAGCTAGAGCATGCGGGGCACTTCCGATCCGGCGGTATCACCGGAGTAGTCGATGCCGTCGATGGCCGCGAGGACTTTGAGGGAGGCCTTCAGGGCTTCGGCGCGGGTTTGGACGAGGTGTTTGGCGGGGACAAACCGCAGCACACCTAGTTTTTCTAGGCGTTTCAGGGTTTTGCCCTTCGCGCCAACCAGGAACACCTGCCGTCCGGCGTCCGCCGCATCTTGGATGGCGTTTTCTAGGGCCAGGGCCGCTGTCACGCCCAGGTGGGGCACGTCTTGCAAGTCCACAATCAGCACATCGTGGTCTTCCATGGCGGTATGTTCTTGGGAAATGGCCCGTGCCACGCCGAAGATCATGGGGCCATCCAGGTGGAAGAGCAGAATCCGGCCCTTAGCCCGATCCATGAGGGCGCTTTCTTCGTCGTTGAGGGGAAAGTCGCCGTCGAAGTCGGTGATGGTTTTTACGCCCTCTGATTGCAGGCTGCTGAGGCGGTCGATGGTGAGCATGTTGGCGATGAACACGCCCACCCCCACGGCCACAATCAAGTCCACAAACACGGTCAGGAACATCACCCCGTACATAATGGCGGTGCCCTTCCAGGACACATGGTGCGCCCGCTTCAGGAAGCTCCAGTCCAAAATATCGAAGCCGACCTTGACGGCAATCCCCGCTAGCACCGCCAGGGGAATCACCTTGGTGAGCGGAGCCGCCCAGAGAACGACCACCAGCAGAATCGCCGCCCGAATCAGACCCGACAGCGCCGTGCGGCCCCCGGCCTGGATGTTGACCACCGTCCCCATGGTGGCCCCAGCACCGGGCATCCCGCCAAACAGACCGGACATCAGGTTGCCGATCCCTTGGCCAATCAGTTCTTTGTTGGGGTCGCTTTGGGTGCGGGTAATGCTGTCGGCAATCATCGCCGTCAGCAGGGCATCAATACAGCCCAACATCCCCAGCACCAAGCCATCCACCAGCATCACCCGCAGTTGGTCGGCGCTGAACATGGGCAGTTGCAGCGTCGGCAATCCGGTGGGAATTTCCCCAATCAGGCGCAGATCGGCATTGGCAAACACCGTCAGGGCCAGAATCGTCCCGGCCACCAGCACCAACAACTGAGGCGGTACCCAGCGCTTTAACTGCTTCGGCATCAGGAACAGCACCGCCAGGGAGAACACCCCCAGGGCCACCTCCGCCGGATCGAGGGTGCTGATTAGCGTCGGCAAACTGGTGAGGGTGCCGACCACGCCGCCCTTGGGAGTGGCATGGCCCAAAAATGGCCCCAGTTGCAGGATAATTAGAATCACCCCAATGCCCGACATAAACCCAGAAATCACCGGGTAGGGCATGAGGGTAACGTAGCGCCCCAGCTTGAGAAATCCAAAGATAATCTGGAAAAAACCCGCCAGCATGGCGACCGTAAAGGCCATGGCCATACCATTTTCGGGATTGGCCGCCACCAGTTGAGCGATCACAGCGGTAAACACCACCGTCATCGGCCCCGTAGGTTCAGAAATTAGCGTGGGTGTGCCCCCAAACAACGCCGCAAAAAAGCCCACGATCACAGCCCCATAGAGACCGGATGCAGGCCCAGCCCCAGAGGCCACCCCAAAGGCCAGGGCCATCGGTAGCGCAATCACCGCTGCGGTGACGCCCCCAAACAAGTCACCCCGCCAGTGGCGGAAGCTAATTCGATTTGTGATGCCCATCGCCAGCACCTAAATCCTTTTATTGAAGTTAATAAATGTTGAAAACTTTTGCATCGACAAAAGTCTATACATAGAACCATAACATCTCCGTTCGGCAAATCTCACGGGATCTACGATTGATTTTCCTGATAGGGGTGAAAAGCTGGTGGAATAACCTAATCGCGCTGTTCGAGGTGCTGGCGGATAGCCTTAAGCTCCTCCAGAATTTGCCGCAACAGGTCGGTGGTGACGGTTTCTGTGGCGGGCTGCACCTGAATCACGGGCTGAAGCCCCAGTACTTCCTCAGCAAAGCGGCGCACCTCCTGGGGCCGAAACACCAAGGGTTCGTCCTTATTCTGGCGTAGTTCGGGGTTGAGTTTTCTGGGATCGTAGGGCGGGTTGAGGAGGTCGGGGTCGGTGTTGGCGTAGCGGTAGACCGAGGCCCGCGAGCGGTTGAGATAGCGCTGCACGTCGTCAATGGTCAACCCCGACTCTGGGGTCGGGAAGGTAGCCCCTAAGCTGGGCTTGGTAACGTTGGACAATTCGCTGGGGGAAAAATCGGGGAAACTCATGACGGCAGCGGCGCAAACCTAGGGTGCTGTTGGGGTGACGCGATATTCGTTGGTTACTTTAGCAGGTTCAGCCGAGTACTCCTTATATTCTAGAGCGGGCAATTGTTCTGGGGCTATTGCCCCGTTAGAACCTCGAACGGGCTACTATTTGAGGGAATTTGGTCAGGGAGATTTGGGCGAATCCGCCGATTGGTCATGGTACACAAGCGCCTAGAACCGTTCCTCAGTCGAAAGCGCGTGGCCGTGGTAGAAGCCTGCGTGATTGGGCTGGTGTCGGGGCTGGCGGCGGTGTTGCTGAAGCAGGGAGTAGAATGGCTGACCCTGTGGCGTACGAATACGACCCTGCCTCTATGGGTGGCGCTGCCGCTGATTGGCCTGGGGGGCGGCTATCTATCGGGCTGGCTGGTAGAGCGACTGGCCCCGGAGGCATCGGGCAGCGGCATTCCCCAGGTGAAGGCGGCGCTGGGGTTTGCCAAGATGCCCCTAAATTTGCGGGTGGCGCTGGTGAAATTGGTCAGTACCCTTTTGGCCCTGGGGTCTGGGCTGTCTTTGGGGCGGCAGGGGCCAACGGTGCAGATTGGGGCGGCCCTGGCGGCGCAGCTTAGTCGTTGGGTGCCCACTTCGCCGGAGTATCGGCGGCAGCTCATTTCGGCAGGAGCGGCGGCGGGGCTGGCGGCGGGGTTCAATGCGCCCATTGCCGGGGTGTTGTTTGTGGTGGAGGAACTGCTTCAGGATTTTTCCGACCTCACCCTGGGCAGCGCCATTTTGGCCTCGTTTATTGGAGCAGTGGTGTCGCGGCTGCTGGGGGGGCAGGGGCTAAACCTGGTGATGGAGGCCAAGCCCGTTAGCCTGTCGGTCTATGACCTGCCCTTTTTGGTGGTTTTGGGATTGCTGGCGGGACTGCTGGGGTCACTGTTTCGGCGGGGCATTTTTGGCAGCTTGGCCTTTTTTAGGCAATTTAAAACCCTCGGCCTGCCCGGTCGCATTGGCCTAGCAGGGCTGGTGACGGGGCTGGTAGGGGTGTTTGTGCCCGTGGCCGCTGTGGATAATACGGGTCTTCAGGAATTTCTGGTGACCGGATCGGCGGGCTGGAAACTGATTGCCGTGGCCTTTGTCGTCAAGTTTTTGCTGACCCTGCTGGCCTACGGCTCTGGGGCGGCGGGGGGTATTTTTGCGCCCTCCCTGGTGCTGGGGGCGGCACTGGGATGCCTAGTGAGTTTTTTGGCCCAGGGAGCCTACACGGGATTTGGGGCATGGCCGATGCCGGAAGCCCTGGGCAGCACCACCACCTACGCCCTCACCGGGATGGGAGCCTTTTTTAGCGCGGTGACGGGGGTGCCGATTACGGCCATCGTCATCGTGTTTGAGATGACCGCCAACTTTAATCTGGTGCTGCCGCTGATGATTGGCTCCGGTATCGCCTACCTGATTGCCGACCGGGCCAACCGAGGCTCCATCTACAATCGCCTGCTGGAACTGAAGGGCATCCACCTGGAACCTGTGGCCCAGGCCAATAATCCCTGGGCACACCTCACCGCCGCCGACCTGATGCAGCGCCGGGTAGAAACCCTCTCCAGCCAGATCACCCTACCGGAAGTCGTGCAGGCTTTTTCGAGATCCCACCATCGCGGCTTTCCGGTATTGGAAGAAGGGCGACTGGTGGGCATCGTTACCCAAAGCGACCTGGGTGAGGCCAGCAGTCAGGGGCTAGAACCCTACCTCACCCTGAAGGATTTGATGACGCCCCACCCCGTCACCGTGGCCCCCGATGCGCCTCTGCCCAGGGTGCTACACCTGCTGAACCGCCTCAAGCTCAGCCGTTTGCCCGTCACCGAGGGCAACAAACTGGTGGGCATCATCACCCGTGCCGACATCATCCGGGCCGAGTCGGATCAAGTCAGCGGCGACCTGCCAGAACTTGGCCCCCAGGCCGAACCCTCCTACGTCGTCTTCCAGCAACGCGCTCCGGCCACGGGGCAGGGTCGTTTATTGGTGCCCCTAGCCGACCCCCAAACCGCCCCCGACTTAATCAAAATTTCCGCCGCCATTGCCCACGGTCTGCACTACGAATTGGAGTGCGTCCATGTGGTGCGGGTGCCGCGCAGTGTCGCCCCCGCCGAAGCCAGGGTAGACCTGCAAACGGCGGAACCCCTGCGCCAACTGGCCCTCTCCTACGCCGAACACAGTGGCCTGTCGGTGCATTTCCAAGTCCGCGCCGCCCACGAAATTGGCCGCACCCTGCTGGAAGTCATCCGCGACCGCCACATCGACCTCGTCCTCATGGGCTGGCACCACCCCACCCTCACCCCCGGTCGCGTCATCAACAGCGTGGTGGATACCCTGATTCGCCAAGCCCCCTGCCAGGTGCTCGTCGTCCGCCCAGGCCGCAACCTCAGCTTTAACCACTGGCTGCTACCCACGGCGGGCGGCCCCAATGCCCAAAGCGCCCACCGCCTGCTGCCCGGACTGATCACCCTCGGCAAAACCCCCGACGTTCACCTCTGCACCATCTGCCACCCCGAACAGGGCAAATGCCTTACGCCGCAGTACCTCTCTACCCTCGCCGATGACCTCGAAGCCGCCCTGAATCGGCCCGTCCGTACCCATGTCGTCACCCACACCTCGGTATCCGAGGCCATCCTCGACCTCTCCCAACAGTGCCAAAGCGACGCCATTCTGCTGGGGGCTTCCCGTGAAAACCTGCTCAGCCAAGTGCTGAAGGGCAACGTGCCCCTAGAAATTGCCCAACAAACCGATATCACGATCATCCTGCTGCGCCAAGTGGAGGATGAGAGCGAGTAGAAGGCAACTCATACCCAATTCGCAGGTAGTCCTAGGGAAGCCAGCCCTGGCTCCTGAGCCGTTCCCAGGCAACCTTGAGATGCTGAGGCTTAAAGATTTGACGCTTGCGATCACTCCAGGCTTGTACCCCATCGATGGCAACCGCCACATCTATGGCGGCTTGGGGGTTGTGCTTAGCGACCCAATGCACCGTCGCCAGCATCTCCATGCCGTAGGGGGTCTCAAACCCTTCAATGAGCTGACTCACCTGATCGAGTCGCTGGTGGGCATCGGGATGGTCGGCCAAAAACGTGGCGGCAGCCTCTCGGCCCTGGGGTAGCACGGTAATTTGTGACCGCTGGGAGCGATCCCCGTAGCCCTGGATGTAGTGTCCATCAATGCGCTGAAGGGCGTGGTTGAGCTTGTCGGCGTAGGGGCCGTAGTGGTGTGGCTTAAACTCCAGCTTCAGACCCGGCTCACCCGCTTCCTGGAGTAGGTAAGCTAGCTTTTGGGCCTCCAGACGCCCCAGGCGATAGCCCGGTATGCCATAGCGATCAAACAAAGACACCACCAGCGCCCGTGATCGGGTCATGGGTGGTTTTGAGGTATTGACCTGCACCTGGGCAGCGGCGGGGGCACCTCCCGGCTCAAACAACATGACAGTTATGGCGGGCAGATCCGCGAAAGCCTCGACAATCAGCGGCTTCACCACCGCCCAATCCAGCCCCCCATTGCCACAGCCCAAGGGCGGAATCGCAATCGATGCTAACCCCAACCGTTGCACCTCGGCCACCAAGGCCACCAGTCCTGCCTGAATGTCCTCTAGTTTTGATTTGCCCTTCCAGTGGCGCTTGGTGGGAAAGTTGATGATGTAGCGCGGATTAAACAGGTTGCCCGTGGCCACGGTGAACATCCGACCGGGCTGCACCTCCCCCTGATCACAGGCCCGCTTATATTGCTTAAAGTTCTCTGGGAAAGCCTGCTTAAACTGCAAGGCAATACCTTTACCCATCACCCCAACACAGTTCACGGTGTTGACCAGGGCTTCAGCCTTTGCTTCAAGTAGGTTGCCTTGCCGAAACTCAATCATGTCTTAATTGCTTGCCAGTTAATACTATTGTACTGTGATTGTGTAACGAAAGCTAACGCTAGTAATACCAGTCAGGGTAAACCGTAACTGGAGTCTCATCGCCAAAGGTCTGCAAAACTTGATGCACCTGTTGCTGCATGGCCCGATTTTGCACCCCAATTTCCTGAACTAGCTCCCAGGGCAGTTGTTCAAACACCAAAAATTCGGCCTGTCGCTTACATTTACGGTTAGGGTCGTCATTGGTGTCGGCCCAGTATTTAGAGCGCATCACCTCCCAATCGATGACATGCTCTAGCAGATCAGTATCGTCATAAAAATCAGCGTAGGCCATCACGGCATGGCCATCGGTAAAGGCGTAGGGGCAGTCTGTTGCGGTGATCGCCTCTACCGTGGTTACGAGATGAAGGATGGCCCCTTGTCCGCCTTGGTAGGCCGAAACAGTACCGCAATGAATGGCGTACAACATAGGTGAGCGAGGGGCAAAGTAGAAGGGCACGTAGTCGTGCAGATACCCACCAGCCCCGCAGGGGACAACTCTCCTGGCGCGACGGTCTTGGATGTTGCCGTAGGAGATATCTTGAAACGCTGCGCCTTGCCGCTGAAGCTGGCTATTGGCCAACAGCCCCCCAGCCTGGAGGATGGGGCCGAGATTACCAACATGGGTGATGTGAAACAAACGGGTTGGCATGGCTAGACGCATCCATGATTCAGTCTAGGGTTCCTCGGTTGTCCCAGGCTTGTTACCATCAGCCGCCAGTAACTCATCTAGCTTGGCCTGCACTTTTGCCGCATCGGGGGAACTGACCTGCTGAAAAATGGCCAGCGCCTCCTGTAACAAGGGCACCGCTGCTGACTTGTCACCTCGGTGATCTGCTAACAGTTCTCCATACTTCCACAGGGTTTGAGCTTCACTCCAAACACTGCCCACCCGCCGACAGGTTACCAGTGCCTGCTGATAGAGCGCAATGGCCTCTGCAATCTCCCTCTGCTTGGCCCTAAGATTTCCTAGCGCCCGCAGCGAAACGACCGTGGCCTGAGCATTCTCGATCCGCTCACATATCTCTAGGGACTGCTGGAGTAGGTCGATAGCCTCTACTAACTCACCCTGTTGGTCTTTGAGTATAGCGAGTTGCTGCAACGAACCTACTTTGCCTTGGTCATTTTCAACTCGTTCACAGAGTATGAGAGAACGCTGGCACAGAGCAATCGCCTCCACCACCTCACCCTGTTTGCTCTTGAAAATTGCAAGTCCCTCCAACAAATTTGCCCTGTCAGAGTCATTCCCGATCCGCTCATAGATCGCAAGAGCCTGCTGGCATAGGTCGATGGCTTCTGCTACTCTTCCTTGATAGCCGATGAGAACTGCTTGGTATTGCAGCGTTATAGCCAAGAGATACTCATCAATACCCCGATTCAGTCTAATGGCTTCGTTGAGACTCTGAGCGGCGGCATCGCTATTGCCTATCCTGTAGGCTACATACCCTTGCCGATTTAGGTAATTGATTCTAATACGGACATCGGCGGTGGTTTCTGGCGACCAAGTCGGCAGCGAGAAAATGGGAGCCACCCGACTGAGGGCTTCTTTCGCTTTTGGAAACTCTCCGGCAAATAGGTGAACCTGGCCCAGTTCAGTTAGGGCTTTGGCGGCGATGCGGAGGTCATCTTTGGGGCAGTCGGCAGTTTGGGGATCAAATTCTTGGGCCAGTTGTTCTAAAAGTGTGATACGTTCTTGGCGTTCTAGGCGATTGAGGCTACCCAGAATTTTGTTGGCATGGAGGCCGCGAATATAGGCATTATCGGTGCTGGTTTGGGTGCTGAGAATTCTGAATACTCCAGATTTCCAGCTCCAGAAATCTGGGGCAAATTGGATGAGGCGGTTGATGGCGTAGCTGGGCAGGCACAGCAGCACCGGATAGGGCACAGAATTGATCCAGGTATCGCGGACAAAGTTGAGGTCTTGCAGCAGAGGGGGATAGTCGCCAAACAGGCCGATGGCGTTTTCTAGCCCTCGCACCAGGATGACCTTTTTGCGTTCCAACAGGGTAGAAATAGGGGACGGTAACTGTTGAATGCGGTCTTCTAGGGCATCTTTTAAAAATCGCAGATTAGGGTCATCCAAAATGAAGGTATGGAACTCCATTTGGGCGCAGTCTGGGCGGGCTTGCAGGGCCTTGAGGACGGCATCGAAATCGGAGGTGAAATTGATTTCTAAAAAACCTAGGGTAAAGCCCTCGGCAAAGTCGATAAAGCGGGCCAGTTCGTCTAGGGTTTCGGTATTTTGGGCCATCCAGGGGCTAACGTCCCTCGGATCAGGGGCCGGGGTATCTACGGGTGGGGCCGCAGCCTGGGAGGATCGGCGATTAAAGAAGTTGTTCCAGGGCATGGATTTGCCTCACCAGGGGGTTAACGTAGAGCCAGCGCTGGGCGGAATCGTCCGCCTGTTCGTATTCCAAGACCGTGATGTTGAACAGCATGGATTTTAGGGTGGCCTCTAGTTCGGCCTGGTTGGGCATGGCCTTGGTGCGGCACACCTGGGCCAAAATCGGGTAGTGCTCTTGGGGAATAAACCGCTCGAAGTTGTTTTTCTCCTTGGCGGCAGCCTTGGCCACATCGGCACGGGTAATGTTGCCCTTCGCCAGCAAGCAGGTGTCGCGCATTAGGTGCATCAGTTGGCGCACATGGCCGCCGCTCAGCTTTACCAAATCCATTAGGGCTTCCGGTTCGGCAAAGAGGGCGGCGGTGTCTACCCGTTGCTCAATAATCTTCGCCATGGCCGCCAGCCCTGCCTCGTCGTAGTCTAGGGTGGGCTGGGCTGGGTCGTAGCGGTAGATATTCACCATCGGCATCACATTCAGATTGCCAAAGGTGTTGCTGTAGTTGGCCCCAGCGGAGATGACGGAAATGGGCACGGTGTAGACGATGACCGTTTGCAATTCCCGCAGTTGGTTGGCGTATTTCAAAAACAGATGTTCGCCTACTTCTGGGGGCACTCGATCTAGGTTGTCGAAAATCAGCAGAAAACCCTTGCAATTGGGCCGCTTGGTGATGATTTTCTCCGTGGCATCCTTCAGCAGGGCGTTGGTGTTGGCTTGCAGTTGGGAAAAGCTTTGCTGAAGGCTTTCCCTCACCTTGCGCTTGTAGGTGTCGGATCCCTTAATCTGGCTCAGCAGTTTGGCGGCTAACCTTCCTATCAGGGGAATCTGTACCCCCGCCTCGGCTTCGGTGCTTAGGGAAACCGACTTTTCGACGCTTTGCTCGGTTTCCCCGGTAATTTCTTTAAACCAATCCCAAAAGGCTTTGCTGAGCTTGGGATCGGGACTGAGTTCCCACTCCTTCATCTTCTCGGTGATGCGCTGGATAATGACCAGGTAAATGTCTTTGTAGTCGGCATCGTTGATGTCGAGTTCGTCGGTGGCCACCACGTAGATAATTTCGTAGCTCAGCGCCCACTGACGCTCTAGGCGGCGCAGTTCCGTGCTTTTGCCGCAGCCACGATGGCCCGTAAACAGAATCGCCGCTGACTCTTTGGCTTCCAAGTAGTCCAGTTCACGGTTTACCCCTGCAATGGCCACTTCGTTACGCACCGCCGACAGGTCAACTCGATAGCGGTCTAGGTCGGCCCCGGTCAAGGCTCCGAGGTTGCAGACCCGAAAGGCTTGTTTGAGGGTGGTGGCCCGCCCCTGGGGCAAGGGTGAATCCATGGTCATTGCCGTTAACCGTTGGGCTATGGATTCTAGGGTATCGGTTTCTTCGACCGATGACCCAGATCTTGACACACCAAAGTGTCAAAGTCAGGGTTTGGGCTGGTTCACCAGGCGCAGGCGGGAGCGGCGGGGCAGGGGCAAGGTAACAGGATCGTCGGCATGGATTTCGCGGGCGGCGCGTACCAGCAGGGCGGCGGTGGCTAAGCTTGCCACCATGGAACTGCCGCCGTAGCTGACTAGGGGAAAGGGTAATCCTGTGGTGGGCAACACGCCGCTGGCTACGCCAATGTTGAGCAATGACTGCCCCACCAGCAGCACCATGGATCCAATGGCCACCAGTTTATGCAGGGGATGGGTGACCCGTAGGGCTACGATGAGCGCCACAGTGGCATAGATGGCCAAGAAGCTGAGCAGCAGTACCCCGCCGATGAAGCCAAACTCCTCGGCGTAGACCGCAAAGATAAAGTCGGTGTATTGGATGGGCAGGGAGTAGAGCTTTTGTTGGGAAAGGCCAAAGCCCTGGCCCCAAAGCCCACCGGAACCAATAGCCAGCAGGCTTTGGATGAGCTGATAGCCCTGATCGCCAGGGTCAGCCCAGGGGTTGAGGAAGGAGATAATCCGTTGGCGTTGGTAGGTTTTGAGGCTGACGCTGAGGGTAGCGGTGGCCAAGCCGCTAAAGGCCGCCAAACCTACGTAGCTGTAGGGTAAACCTGCTGCTAAGGCAATCAGCCAGAGGGTGAGGCCGCAGATGGCCGCTGTACTCAGGTTGGGCTGAAGCAGAATGGCGGCTAAAATCGCCACAAAAATCCCTAGCCAGGTGAGGCGGTTGCGCCAGGTGAGCTGATCCCAACGGCCAAACAATCGTGCCCCTTGGAGCACCAAGCAGGGCTTCAGCAACTCCGAAGGCTGGATCATAAACGGCCCCAGGGGCAGCCAGCGGGTGGCTCCGTTTACCGTTACCCCCAGGGCTGGAACTAGGGTGAGCAACACCAGACCAAACAGCACTATCAGCACTAGGCCCGCCCCCCGCAGCAGTCGATCTAGGGGCGTGTGGACAATGCGGTTGAAGATCACTAGGCCCACCGTCACCCACATCATCTGCACGAGAACGTAGTGCAGCCCGTGGCCCTGCTCTGTGATGGAAACGGCGTAGGAAGCGGAAAACAGGATCAGCAGCCCGAAGCCCAGCCACAGGAAGGTGAGCCAACGCAGCCAGCGGGCCTCCGCCGACCATTCGGCCACGGTGGGATCGAGCCAGGGAATAACGTGCGTGAGTTTCAACCGAAGATCCCTCAGTAATGGGCTAGGTGGGGTGGGCTGGATGGGCTGATGGGGATGGGCAACCCAAATTTTCAGGGTCAGTATAGCCGAGGAACCGCTGAACGACACAGAATTTCCCGGAACCGTGGGTAAAGAAACCCGGCTTCTCGGCTATACAGCCCACGATCTCGCAGGTAGCCAGCCAGCAACCGGGGTTTTCGCCCCAGGACACCGATGGCCTAGGCGGTTTCCGCCATCCGATCCGGCAGTCCCTCCAGGAGGGGGGCTAGGTCTTGCTTGAGCTGGCCAGCCCGGATAAATTCGGCATAGGTGTCGGCCTCAATGGCCAGCAGTTCTTCCCGCAGTTGTTCCGAGGCGTAGCGCTGGATTTCGGGGTGTTTATGCTCCAGATCGACGAGGTTTTCCTGGACTTCCTTCAGTTGTCCGGCCACCAAAGCCCGCTGATAGCCGACAAATTCCGGGTCAAATTCCTGATTATCCTGAATTTCATCGAGGCGTTGCAGCACTCGCGTCAGGGCCACCCGCTGGGCGCTCATCTGCTGATATTCCACCCGTAGGGGCTGGTCGCCTAGGAGGTTGAGGGCCTCTAGGAGCGGTTTAGTGGTCAAGCCCTGCACCAGCAAGGTAAACAGCATCACCCCAAATACCACGCCGATCACTTCCTGCCGTTCGCCCAACACCGCTGGCACACTCAGGGCCAGGGCCACCGACACCGATCCCCGCAGCCCGCCCCACCAGAGGACGGTTTGCCCCGCCAGCGGCAGATCCATCTCTGGCCCCGTGACGGCATTACTGAGGGCACCCAGGCCGTAGACGCTGATGGCACGGGCGATCACCATAATCACAATGGCGACAAAAATCTTGTCGAGGTTGGCCATCAGCCCCGCAAACTGCACCTGGTCGCCAATCAGCAAAAAGACGATGGAATTGATGAAAAACGACACAAACTCCCAAAATTCCGATACCACCAGGCGGGTACGGGGGTTCATGCCGATGCGGGAGCCAAAATTGCCTAAAATCAGCCCCGTGGTGACCACAGCGATCACCCCGGATCCGCCCAATTCCTCCGCCACCAAGTAGGTGCCGTAGGCCGATACTAGGGTAAGGGACTGCTCCACTAGGGGAATATCAAAGCGCTGGGTGAGGAAGGAAATACCAAAGCCAATCAGCCCACCAATGCTGATCCCCACCCCCACAAACACCAGGAATCGGGCCACGGTTACCGCCGCATCCAACGGTTCTAGTCCCAGGGCCAAGCCCAGCAGCAGGTTGAAGGCTACCACCGCCACGCCGTCGTTAAATAGGCTCTCCCCCTCCATAATCGTGGTGAGCTTTTTATCGACGCCCAACTCCCGGAACAGCGCCACCACCGACACCGGATCCGTGGCCGATAGACTAGCCCCCACCAGCAAAGCCGTCGCCAGGGATGCCCCGGCAAAGGTTTGCAACCCCCACACCAAACTGCCCACGCAGATCACCACGCCGAAGATGGCATAGAGCACCACGGGCACCGCATACTGCTTCAGCTTTTGCCAGTTCAGGTTCCAGGCGGCCTCAAACAGCAGCGGCGGCAAAAAGATAAAGAGAATCAACTGGGGCGACAGGTTAATCAGCCGCACATCCACCAGGGCCAGCCCCAGGCCCACCAGCAGCAACAGCAGGGTATAGGGGATATTTCGCAGCACGCTAAACATGCGCGACAGGGTGGCTACCCCCAGGGAAACCGACAGCACCAGGCAAAATTGGCGCAGATGGGCCTCAATACTGGGATCCTCCAGCATCGATTCAACGGCAAGTAAAAGACTCATAGGGTCAGCGTCCTGAGGTAAACAGCCAGGGTCACAGTTCTACCCACCAGCACCAAGGGCAGGCACAGGCAAGATAGACCACACCTAGGGGATTCGGCAACCCCCTAGGATGACGGGCGGCTACGGGCCTGCGGATTGAGGAGGTCTTTCGGGACAAACCTCAGGACGCTGGCCCAGATTTGTCCTTGGGGATTGACCCAGAGGATTGACCCAGGGCATCTACCGCATGGTGACGAACTCTTCGGCGGAACTGGGGTGGATGGCGATGGTGGCATCGAAGTCGGCCTTGGTGGCTCCCATCTGCACGGCAATGGCCACGCCCTGGATGATTTCGGCGGCGTAGTCCCCTACCATGTGCGCCCCCAATACCTTATCGGTGGGCTGGTGAACAATCAGCTTCATCAGGGTGCGGGCTTCCATGCCGGGGACGCTGTAGTACATGGGCCGGAAGCGGGAGCGGTAGATTTTGATGCTGTCCTCGCCGTACTTGGCCTTGGCCTGTTCCTCGGTCATCCCCACGGTGCCCATTTCGGGGGTGGTGAAGACGGCGGTGGGCACAATGGCGTGGCTCATCAGGCCCGGTTTGTTGCCAAATTCGGTATCGGCAAAGATGCGTCCTTCCTTGATGGCCACGGGGGTAAGGTTCACCCGGTCGGTGACATCGCCCACGGCGAAAATGTGGGGCACGGCGGTACGGTGGTGTTCGTCTACGGCGATGGCTCCGTGGTGGATTTCAACGCCTGTGTTCTCTAGGCCAAGACCCTGAACGTTGGGGCGGCGTCCGGTGGCGGCAAGGCTGACGGCATCGGCTAGGATGTGCTCCTGCTTTTCGGGGGTGGCGATGGTGACATCCACCCCGGCCTCGGTTTTGTGGATGGCGATCAGTTCGCAGTGGGTCATCAGGGTGATGCCCTGCTGGGTCATGGCGTTTTGAATTTCGGTCCGCAGTTCTTCGTCAAAGCCGCGCAGAATTTTGTCGCCCCGCACCACCTGCACCACTTCGGTACCCAGGCCGTTGAGAATACAGGCAAACTCGCTGCCGATGTAGCCGCCGCCCAGGATCACCACCCGCTTGGGCTGCTGGGGCAGGTGAAAAATGTCATCGGAGGTGATGGTGTATTCAATGCCGGGAACATCGGGCTTGACGGGCTTGCCCCCCACGGCAATCAGAATTTTTTCGGCGGTGACTTTCTGATTGCCCACCTCCAAGGTGTGCTCATCCACAAAGCGGGCATAGTGCGGAAAGAGTTGCACCGAAGACTTGTCCAGCATGGTGCCGTAGATGCCGTTGAGGCGGGTGACTTCGGTATCCAGCGCCTTAACCAGGGTGGGCCAGTCAAAATGGCGATCCCCCACCGTCCAGCCATAGCCAGCGGCGGCCTCAAACTGGTCGGGGAAATGGGAGGCATAGACCATCAGCTTTTTGGGCACACAGCCCCGGTTCACACAGGTTCCCCCCAAGCGTCCGGCCTCGGCAAGGCCCACCTTGGCCCCATACTCGGCGGCTCGACGGGCGGCGGCAATGCCCCCGGATCCGCCCCCGATCACAAATAAATCAAAATCATAGGCCATGGTTCTATCCCCCTGGTTGGTCACACTATTTCCTAGTGTATCGAGGTTGAGCAAACCCTATGGGTTGAATGAATCACAAATTTGATGGAGTTGGGAATCGGGGTTGCCTCGTTGAAATGGGGTAGGAATGCGGTCTGAAGGTGAATGTGGTTGAGGCCGTCGAGCCTTAATTCGGCACAATTTCTGTAACCACTTGGCCACCGTTATTCTGGCCGCCATCCACCACAAAGGTGCCCTCCTGCAAGCGGCCAATCCCCCGACTACCGTTGAGGTTGAGGGCCGGATTGACCTGTTGATAATTCACCCGTCCCTCGGCCACCAGAATTTGGTCAGGAATCGTCCAGGTGAGTTGATCGGTGGTGAGGCGGGATTGGGGTTGCTGCCGCACCGCCACCACGTCTTGGCTGACGCGAATCACCTCGTTGGCCAAATCCATCGCCCCCTGGCGACCCGTTACCACTAGGCCATCGGTAGGACGAGTTAGGGTCAGCGGTTGATTTACATTAATTTGCTCCTCGGCCACCCGCCACTCCAGCACCTCACTGGTGAGGGTGAGGGGTAACGCGAGGAACTGCATGGTGACCGCCCCCTGAAGGGTAGCCACGTCTTCGGCTAGATTCACTTGCCCCCGCTGCCCCTGCACCACCTCAGTAATGGTGGCGTCTTTAAATTGTTCAATGCGCAAGGGCTGAGGGCTGTCGATCATCTCTTGATCCCAGGACCACAGCAATTGTTGGGCTTGCAGCTTCAGCCAGGGTTCAGTTTTGGGGTCTTCCACCACGGTGTTGGCTACCACATTGCCCAACAGTTCCATGCGGTTTTCGCGATTGAAGACCCGGAATTCATCCGCCGTGGCCCGCAGTTGGGGATGGGTTCCGGTCACGGCTTGGCGCATTACCAGCACATCTTCCTGGGGCCGCCATTCCATTTCCTTGCCCCGCAGCACCGCACCGTTTTTAACCCCCGTGGCCACAATATTGCCGCGCAAAATAATGGTGTTGCCGTTGTCGCGCATTTCCCCGGTGTCGGCAGTGACATTGTAGATCACCTCGCCATCTTGAAAAAGCTCGCCATCGGGGCGGGTAAACATGGCCACGGATCGATCCGGGCTGTAGGTGGCTTCCTCCGCCTTCACCCGCCACAGTAGAACGCCGTTTTCGTCGGGCTGTTCTAGGGTGACATTCCGCAGGGTAAACTCCGCCTCCACCGATGACTCCGGTGTATCGGTAGACGGAGGGGGAGCCAAGGGGCCAAGCCCTAGCCAATACATCCCTAACCCAAGAACGGCAGCTACCCCAACCCCCACTGTAATCTGCTGTTTTTTCCCCATCATCGTGCCGCTAGGGATAGCCCCGCTCCGAATGCGCCGCTATCTATCCTAGCCCCTCGCCTCCGGCTCCGCCGCCAGATCCTCCGTTCCGCCCAGGCTAGGCAGCGGACGATAGGTGTAGTTGTGCTGGGGGGCACGGGGGTTTTTCTTGATGTCGTCCTTCACCAGTTCTAGGTCAATGTAGCGGTCGGCTACGTTGATTAGACTGTCGCTGGTCATGGAACGTAGACTCACCACCTCGATGCGGGCTCCCCGATAGCTGGCGGCATCGGCAGCGTAGGCCAAATCCCCATCGCCGCTGACCAGCACCGCCGTGTCGTAGTAGTTCACTAGAGCCACCAGATCCACGGCAATTTCCACATCCAAATTGGCCTTTTTAGATCCATCGGGCAACTGCACTAAGTCCTTGGCAATCACTCGATAGCCGTTGCGCCGCATCCACAGCAAAAAGCCCTGCTGCTTTTCGTTACTGCGATCCACGCCCGTATAGAAGAACGACCGAAACAGGCGTGATCCAGCGGTTAGCTTACAGAGCAACTTGGTGTAGTCAATCTCAATCCCCAATTGCAGGGCGGCATAGAACAGGTTAGAACCATCGATGAAGATAGCCACCCGTCCCCGGTTGTCGAGCACTTGCTCAGGGGTAAAAATGGCGTCTTCGCTGATTAAAGAATGAGCGTCTAGCATGGGATTTTTATCCGGTTGTATTAAATCAGAGGGGTTTTAAAGGGGCTTTTATGGGGCAGTAATAATGTATTCTCCGTGGGTTAAGGCGGGGGCTAATCCACGACTTCAGAAATCTCAATCCGCTGAAAAATAGGCTTGGCCTCCCCTAGGGATTGCCCTGGGGGCAGCATTCCCCAGGTAGACTGCTCAGCAAAGGACAGATCATCAGCAATGGAACGCTGGTTAAAATCCACCCCATAGCCAAGCTGCCGATAAATTTCGTTGCTCAGCCCCGGCACCACGGGCGACAACAGGTAGGCGGCAAGGCGTACCGATTCGAGGACAGCGTATAAAACGGCTTCGGTTTCCGCCTGTTTCCCTTGCTTAAAGAGACTCCAGGGGGCTTCGTCGTCAAGGAACTTATTGCTGGCCTGCACCAGTCCCAGAACAGCGGTACAAGCTTGGCTAAATTTCAACTGCTGATAGGCCTCGGCAACGGTGTTTCCCAAGGCTTTACCCATGCCCTTTAACCGATGGTCATCCGTTAAAGACATAGGATCAACAGAGGGAACCTTTTCTCCACAATAACGCGCCGCCATCTTTATCGTGCGATTTAACAGATTTCCTAAATCATTGGCCAAATCAGCGTTGAGAACGTTGATGAACCGGGTTTCGTTAAAATCCCCGTCTTTGCCAAATTCAATTTCTCGCAGAAAGTAGTAGCGGACGGCGTCAGGCCCATATTTATCAACCAATTCCACAGGATCGAGGGTATTTCCTAGGCTTTTGCCCATTTTCAAGCCATCTTTGGTTAAAAAGCCATGGCCAACCACCTGCCCAGGCACAGGCAACCCCGCCGACATCAGCATGGCGGGCCAATACACGGCATGAAACCGCAGAATATCTTTGCCAATCAGGTGCACATTAATGGGCCACCACTGGCTCGTTGCGGCCTCTAAATTG
This sequence comes from Spirulina sp., assembly GCA_044070495.1. Classification (GTDB taxonomy): domain Bacteria; phylum Cyanobacteriota; class Cyanobacteriia; order Phormidesmidales; family Phormidesmidaceae; genus Nodosilinea. The sequence continues at coordinate 71,044 of JBIPSI010000002.1, forward strand.
GGGGTTTCGTTGGGGTCTTGCAGGGCGGTCACATAGCCTAAAAGGGCGTCAAACCAGACGTAGAGGGTGTGGTGGGGATCCGTGGGCACCGGAAAGCCCCAGTCCAAATTGACGCGAGAGATAGAAAAGTCTTGCAAGCCCCGTGTGACAAAGCTCAAAACCTCATTGCGGCGGGTTTCGGGCTGAATGAAATCGGGCCGTTCGGCATAGAGTTGCTCTAGTTTTTCCTGGTAGTTAGACAGCCGAAAGAAATAATTCTGCTCATCCCGCCATTCCACGGTTTTGTTGGGATGGAGGGGGCAGCGGTGGTCATCCAACAAATCCCGCTCTTCTTTAAATTCTTCGCAGGAGACGCAGTACCAGCCCTGCTGCTGCCCCTGGTAAATATCTCCTTTTTCCCACACCCGCTGAAAAAACTCCCGCACAATTACCTCATGGCGGGGGGATGTGGTGCGAATAAATCGATCCCATTGAATATTTAACTTCTGCCACAGGCTTTCAAACCCCGCCACCACCTGATCGCAATGATCCTGGGGCGAAATTCCCCGTTCTTCGGCGGTGCGGAGAATTTTTTGGCCGTGCTCATCGGTACCGGTAATCATCAACACGGGCTGCCCCGTCAGGCGATGGAACCGGGCAACCACGTCCGCCGCAATGGTGGTGTAGGCGCTGCCAATGTGGGGCAGGTCGTTGACGTAGTAGAGCGGGGTGGTGATGGCGAAGGGGGCAGCGTTGAAGGTCATAGAACGGTGTGTAAAGGTTAGCCTTCGGGCAGTGGAAAACCCTGGTGAAGCGGAAATCATCCCTCTGCCCTAGGCAAAGGCAATCAAACCGCAAAAGGCCATCATACAAGGAACCTGAACCCCTTGCCTAATCAGGCATCGAAGGGGGTAAAGGTAGGTTGTGTCGGCCATAGTGTAGCCCCTGTTTTGGTGGTGTCCTCCGCAGCGCCCAGAAGATTTAACCATTGCGTTTCTAACGTGGATGTGCTGTGCCTGGACTATGCAGGCTATAGGAGACTCCCATGGGGAGAATCCGTAGGCTTTGGCCATCCCCCGCTAGAATGGAGGTGTCGAAATGCTTCATACTTTGTTACAACAAGTAGAGATGTTGGGTTGGTATTAACCTCTATGTTCGGCGGCTTTACCGGGTTCCAGCCAAACGCAGCGAACGATTTCGGCGAACGGATGATCAATTCCGTGGTCACCCAGTCCCTTCGGCACATGTTCAGCCGCAGTGATTCCATTGATGTGGCCGTCCGTTGTTCGCCCCCTAGCAAGCTCTTGCAGGGCACCGTAGACAGCTTCCGCATGGAAGGACGCGGACTGGTGATCCGCAACGAATTTGAAACCGCAGAGATGATGTTTGAAACCGATGCGGTCGCCATCGACGTGGGGGCAGCCATTGGCGGCAAAATTCGTCTGCGCCAGCCCACCCAGGCCATTGCCCAGGTGGTGCTCACCGAAGACGCCATCAACCGCGCCTTTGAAGCGGCCCTCGTGCGCCAACACCTAGAGGGCGTGGACGACGAAATCTTCACCAACATCTCCGGTGGCGATCCCCTCACCTTCCGCGATATCCACATCACCCTCCAGCCCGATCAACGGGTGATCATCTCCGCAAAAACCGACCTGCCCAATAAAAAAGATGTGCCGATTCAACTTACGGCCACCATCACCGTGGAAAAGCGGCGACGGATTATCTTTGCCGAGGCGGAATTCTTGGCCGATGGCATCCCCGATACCATTCGATCCCTCTCCGCTACGCTCACCCAGGGCTTTGCCACCGTCCTCAACCGCATGGTGGATCTAGAGCGCTTTAATCTGGATGGGGTGCTGCTGCGGGTCAACCGCCTAGAAACCCAGGGCAACCAACTTGTCTTCAGCGGTTATGCCCAGATCGAATACTTCCCCGGCACGGTCTAGGATAAGCCTCAGCCATGGATGACGCTAGGTGAGTCCTCTCGGATCATCGGTTCAGTGGGTTCGCCTATTCTGAAGATAGCCATTGGCGTTATTCTGCCGTTCCACCATGAAAAGCCAACTCCTCAACCTCACCTACGAAATTGAGCTACAGCCCGGTGAAACTTTCACCTTTCCCGATGACTGGAAGCCATCCCTGGGGGCTGGACGCTGGAAAATCACCATCGAGCCGGTGCTCAATCAGGAACCTGATGCCACGGTTCCAATGGACGATAGCGCTTTCCTGAACAGCTATGTTGATGAGGATGAGGGACTCTATTTGTAGGGTCAATCTCCTGGCTAACTGACACAACGCCGAAAAGCCTTGATCTCTCGTAGGTTGGGTGGCGCGATAGCAGAACCCAACAAGCCCGAAGTCCTCGTTTCGTAGAATTCGATGGCCTAGGCAAGTCTAGAAAGTCAGGGTATTCTTGTACTAAACAAGATGTGCCATGACGACCTCCCATCCCCTCGGTTCGGTCATTCAAGGATCCCTTAGTCAGGGGTTAGAAATTCGCCTACATCCCGATATTTCGGTGGAAGAGATGCGGGTAGGCAAGTTTTTGGTGGTGCGGGGGCGGCGATCCCAGTTTTTTTGCATGTTGACCGATGTGGCCTTGGGCACGGGTAGCCAGCGAATTTTGGCCCATCCCCCAGAGCCAGAAAACCTGTTTTTGCAGGAGGTGCTGGCGGGCACGGGCACCTATGGCACCTTGACCCTAATTCCCATGCTGATGTTTACGGAGGGAACCGGGGATAGGGAACAGGAAACAGGAAACAGGGGACGAAAAAATGCTGCCAAGGATAGCGGAGGAAGCTACATAGCCCACAGTAATGCGGAGGTAGAGCTACTCCCGGTGAAAACGATTCCGGCCCACTTTAGCCAGGTCTATGAGGCGAGCGAGCGGGATTTTCGGATTATTTTTGGCTGGGAAGATGATCCCCATCGGCGCAATTTTGCCATTGGTCAACCGATTGATATGGAGGTACCCGTCTGCCTAGATTTAGACCGCTTTGTGGAACGCAGCAACGGCATTTTTGGTAAATCCGGTACCGGCAAATCCTTTTTGACGCGGTTGCTGCTGGCGGGCACCATTCAGCGGGGGGCGGCGGTGAATCTCATCTTTGATATGCACTCTGAGTACGGCTGGGAGGCGGTGAGTGAGGGCAAGCAGTTTAGCACCGTCAAGGGGTTGCGCCAATTGTTTCCGGGGCAGGTGCAGATGTTTACCCTGGATCCAGAATCGACCCAGCGGCGAGGGGTAAATGATGCCCAGGAATTATTTATTGGCTTCGACCAAATTGATGTAGAAGATTTGGCCTTGGTGCGGGGAGAACTGAATCTTTCAGAGGCCAGTCTGGAGAATGCGATTATCCTGCGTAACGAATTTGGCAAGTCCTGGATCAACCGTTTGTTGATGATGACGAACGAGGAAATTCAGGAATTTTGCGAAACCAAAATGGGCAGCAAATCTTCGATTATGGCTCTGCAACGGAAGCTGACTCGATTAGCCGACTTGAAGTATCTACGCAACACCAGCACCACCAACTACGTGGGTAGAATCCTGGCTGCTTTGGATGAGGGGCAGCATGTGGTGGTGGAATTTGGATCCCAGTCCACCATGCTGGCCTATATGCTGGCGACAAACGTGATCGCCCGCCGCATCCATGCCAGCTATGTGCAAAAGGCCGACCGCTTTCTACAAACCAAAAATCCCGTGGATCGGCCCCGCCAACTGATGATTACCATCGAAGAGGCCCACCGTTTTCTCGACCCTGCCACCGCCAAGCAGACTATTTTTGGCACCATTGCGCGGGAAATGCGGAAATACTTCGTTACCCTGCTGGTAGTGGATCAGCGGCCCTCCGGCATCGACAACGAGGTGATGTCTCAAATTGGCACCCGCATCACCGCCCTGCTCAACGACGAAAAGGACATTGACGCCATTTTTACGGGGGTTTCCGGTGGGCAAAACCTGCGATCCGTCCTGGCCAAGCTGGACTCTAAACAGCAGGCGCTGATCCTTGGCCATGCCGTGCCCATGCCCGTGGTGGTACGCACCCGTCCCTACGATGCCACTTTCTACGCCCAGGTGGGCCAAACCACCTGGGAAGACCTGCCCGACGATCTGGTTCTCCCCGCCGCCGCCCAGGCCAAGGCCGATTTGGGTCTATAATCCCCAGTCCTGATACTTGGCCCCTAAAATTCTGGTACAGAACCCCGGTGTCTACCCTTGGAATGGCTAGATCTCGTAGACGCACCGACGCAGAAACCGGGGTTCTCTCAATCCTGAACCGATGCCCTAGGGGTTGACTGGTGTTACCGTCCATTGACCATCGCCAATGTACTGATATTGGGTGCGGGTTTGGGGGTTGCCCCGCAGTTCTAGGTGATCCACGCCGTCGGGTTGGAGCAGTCCTAGGCAAAACCTAGGCGGCGGGCCGGGATGATGGGCGAGTTCTGCCGATACCTCAAACCCAGAATCATCGTGGCGAGGGGTGCCTGGGGTGGGCCAGTGGAAGGACTGGCGGCTGGCCTCGGAGAGGGATTCCCAGCGATCCTGACGGGCCTGGAGGAGGGCGGGATCAGCGGTGTCGGCGGTCACCAAGATAATGGCCCCGGCTAGGCGAAACTGTTCGCGGGTTTGGGTGAAGTACCAGCACAGTTCTCCCCAGGGGGTACCCGTCAAGTCTCTGACCTTAGCACTGCGGGTATCGGTAACGAACATCAGAGCATTGCTGTGTCCATAGAAGCCCCGAAACACCACCGTGCGGTTTGTGGGACGACCATGGGCGGCCAGGGTGGCCAGTTGCACGTAGCGGCTATGGGGCTTGCTGCGGTTGCGGTGCATGGCCCTCGCCAGGGGGCTACGCCAGGGGGCTAGGGCATCGGGGTCAACAACGGCGGTTCCAAAATCAGACATACTAGAAGCTGGGTCTAGAGCAACGTTGAGATTGCTAGGGGGGATTCTAGCCTAGGAGTATCCTAAGCGAGATGTTGTGCCCTTCTACCCCATGACCTATCGCGGTTACCTGTTGACCAAGTGAGACTGTACGTATGATCGTTGCCATCCTTTTGCTGATTGCTGGGGGCGGACTATTGCTGGTAGGGGCCGAGTCCCTGGTAAAAGGAGCGTCTAGATTGGCGGGATTGTTCGGGATTTCTCCTCTCATTATTGGACTCACCGTAGTCGCCTACGGCACCAGTGCCCCAGAAATGGCAGTGAGCATTCAGTCTAGTCTGGCGGGCCAGGGAGACATCGCCCTGGGGAACGTGATTGGCAGCAACATTTTTAACGTACTAGTCATTTTAGGGCTGTCGTCCTTGGTGGCCCCCTTGGTGGTGGCGCAGCAGCTCATTCGCCTGGATGTGCCCATTATGATTGGGGTTTCGGCCCTGCTATTTTTCTTTTCCCTCGATCAGCGGCTTCAGCCCTCCGACGGGATCATCCTGCTGATGGGCGGTGTGGTCTATACGGTCTTTTTGATATACCTCAGCCGCCGCGAAAACAACGCCGACGTTCAGGCCGAATACGATCAAGAATATGGCCTCAAGGAGAGATCCCCATGGAGTTGGCTCACCAACCTGGGCTGGATGGTCTTGGGCCTGGGCACCCTAGTCTTGGGGTCGCGCCTGTTTATCAACGGTGCGGTAGACATTGCGACAACCCTTGGCGTTAGCCAACTGGTGATTGGCTTAACCATTGTCGCGGCTGGCACCTCCCTACCCGAATTAGCCACCTCCGTGGTCGCCACACTGCGCGGCGAACGGGATATTGCTGTGGGCAACGTGGTCGGCAGCAATATTTTCAATATTTTGACGGTGCTTGGGGTAATGGCCCTGGCATCGGGTAATGGGGTGGCGATTCCCACTGCCGTGCTCCATTTCGACCTGCCCGTCATGGTGGCGGTCGCCGTGGCATGCATCCCCATCTTTGCCACAGGCAATGTTATCTCCCGCTGGGAGGGGGTGCTGTTTAGTGGCTACTATGTGGCCTACGCCGCCTACCTGATCCTGCGGGCCTCGGATCATGCCCACCTGGGTCTCTTCAGCCAAATTATGCTGCTGTTTGTGATTCCCATTACGGTGATCACCCTGGCCACGGTGTTGTTCCGCACTTGGCCCAAGGGGCAGACCCCCGATCAACCCTAGGCCCACCGATCCTAGGGACGCAGGATAAGATCCGAGGTCTGAGTTCGTTCATCGTTGAAACGTTTTGCCTATCCCATGACCCTTGCCATTGATTTTGGAACCAGCAATACCGTGATCAGCCGCTGGAATGCGGCCCTCCAGAGACCCGAAACCGTTGCCCTCCCAGGCTTAAGTTTGGTGCTGGGCAACGATCCGCCCCTGGTACCTAGCTTGGCCTACGTAGAGCGGCGAGGGCCAGAGGGCCTAGTGGTGGGTCAAGCGGTGCGGGATCGCGGTCTGGATGTCACCACCGATCCCCGGTTTTTTCGCAATGTAAAGCGGGGCATTGGCGTTCCCTGGCGGGGTTTTTTGCCCGAAATCGACGGTCAAACCGTTACCTTTGATCAGGTCGGCCAGTGGTTCCTAGAAGCCGTTCTTACCCAGGCCAAGGCCGAGACCAACGAAGCCGACTGCCTGGTGTTCACCGTTCCCGTAGACAGCTTTGAAGCCTATCGATTGTGGCTAGGGGAATTAGCGGAACGGCTGGAGTTTGGCCAAGTACGCATGATTGACGAACCCACCGCCGCTGCCCTCGGCTATGGCCTCACCCAGGAGAAAACCCTGCTGGTGATGGACTTTGGCGGCGGCACCCTAGACTGGTCGCTGGTGCAGTTGGCCACTCCGGTGGAAAAGGCACCGATGGGGTTCATGCTGAAGTGGGGCCGCAAACCCGCCGATCAACCCAGCACCCAAAAGCCCCAAACCGCCCGTGTCCTGGCCAAGGCTGGAGAAAACCTGGGCGGAGCCGACATCGACAACTGGCTGGTGGATTACTTTCACCAAACCCAGGGCATTCCCATTTCGGCCCTCACCCAACGGCTGGCGGAACGGTTGAAGATTCGGCTTTCCGAAGCCCCCACCGCCCAGGAAGTCTACTTTGACGACACCGCCTTCGACACCTACGATCTCAGCCTCAACCGCGATCAGTTCGACCAGATTCTGCACCAGCACCAATTCTTTGACCGCTTAGAGGCCAGCCTTAACCAAGTGCTCCAGCAAGCTCGCCGCCAGGGGGTAGCCCCAGAGGACATCGAAGCGGTGTTGCTGGTGGGGGGCACCGCCCAAATTCCCGCCGTTCAAGCCTGGGTGCAGCAGCGCTTCCCCGCTGAAAAAATCAAAGCCGACCGCCCCTTTGAAGCCGTCGCCCAGGGGGCACTCCAGGTCAACCTAGGGCTTGAGGTGGAAGACTTTCTCTACCACAGCTACGGCATCCGCTACTGGGATCGACGCAACAATTGCCACGGCTGGCACCCCATCATTCAGCAGGGCCAACCCTACCCCATGGCCCAGCCCGTGGAAATCACCCTAGGGGCCTCGGTGGAAAAGCAGCCCAGCCTCGAACTGATCCTTGGCGAACTGGGGGAAGCCGCCACCCAAACCGAGGTGTATTTTGAAAACGGTCGCCTAGTCACCCGCCAACTTTCTGAGGCCAACCGCAGCGTCCAGCCCCTCAACGACAAGGACGGTGCCCGCACCATTGCCCAACTCAATCCGCCCGGATTCCCTGGCAGTGATCGGGTGCGCGTTCTGTTTTTCGTCGATGCGGATCGCCTATTGCGCATCACCGTCGAGGACATTTTGACCGGGGATACGCTCATGACCAACCAAGCCGTCGTCAAACTCAGCTAGCCTCAGCCGAATCGCAACGCCCTCACAGCCCTCATGCCAAAGTCCTCTTTTCCATCACCTTCAGAGGAATCGGGGGCATACAATACCGGAAGGAAAGGCAGCGGGGAACAGATTGGCTTAGGATTGAAAGGTTCTATCTGTCCCGATTGGCCCTAGGGGTTTGGGAAGGTTCCTCGGTTAATACAGTCGCCATGAAGTCTACCGTCGCACAGCTTAAGACCCAGATTCAGCGGGCCATGGTCGCCGCCTTTGGGGAAGATCTCGCCGATACCGACCCAATGTTGGTGCCCACCAGCAACCCCAAATTTGGTGACTTTCAGGCGAATGTAGCCATGTCCCTCGCCAAGCCCCTCAAGCAAAGCCCCCGCGATATTGCTCGCCAAATCGTTGAAAATCTGGATCTTGGCGACCTGTGCGACACCCCAGAAATCGCTGGCCCTGGCTTCATTAACCTGCGGCTGAAAACGGCCTATCTAGAGGGTCAGTTAAAGACGATGCAGGCGGATCCGCGTTTGGGCGTCGCCCCGGTAGAGCAGCCCCAAACGGTGATTGTGGACTTCTCCAGCCCCAACATCGCCAAGGAAATGCACGTCGGTCACCTGCGGTCTACCATCATTGGTGATTCCATTGCGCGGGTGCAGGAATTCATGGGTCACAGGGTGCTGCGCCTCAACCATGTGGGCGATTGGGGCACCCAGTTTGGGATGCTGATTACCCACCTCAAAGAAGCCTGTCCCGAAGCCCTGGAGGCCGATTCCACCGTGGATATTGGCGACTTGGTGGCTTTCTACAAACAGGCGAAATTGCGCTTCGATACGGACGACGACTTCAAAACCCGTTCCCGCGAGGCGGTAGTGGACTTACAGGCTGGAGAGGACACCGCCACCAAAGCCTGGAACGTGCTCTGCGCCCAGTCGCGCCAGGAATTTCAAAAGCTCTACGACCGTCTAGATATTCAGATCCAAGAGCGGGGCGAATCCTTCTACAACCCCTTCCTCGCGGATGTCGTGAAAGATTTGGAGGCCCAAGGGCTGTTGGTGGAGGATCAGGGCGCAAAGGTGGTGTTTGTGGATGGCTTCACCAATAAGGACGGCAACCCCCTGCCGCTGATCATCCAAAAAACCGATGGCGGCTACAACTACGCCACCACTGACCTCGCCGCCATCCGCTACCGCACCGGAAAAGATGGGGCCGAACGGGTGCTCTATGTCGTCGATGCAGGCCAGGGCAACCACTTCGCCCAGGTGTTCCAGGTCGCTGCCAAGGCCGGGTGGATTCCCAACGGAGTCGAACTCACCCACGTTCCCTTTGGGGTGGTGCAGGGGGAAGACGGCAAAAAGTTCAAAACCCGCTCCGGCGACACCGTGCGCCTGAAGGATTTGCTGGACGAAGCCGTCAGCCGTGCCCGTACCGATCTCGAAACCCGCATTCAAGCCGAGGAACGCCAGGAAACCGAAGACTTCATCCAAAATGTGGCCGAAGCCGTGGGCATTGGTGCGGTCAAGTACGCAGACCTCAGCCAAAACCGCACCAGCAACTACATCTTCAGCTTCGACAAAATGCTGGCCCTGCAAGGCAACACCGCCCCCTACATGCTCTATGCCTACGTGCGGGTGCAGGGCATTGCTCGCAAGGGTGGCATCGATTTCGACCACCTCCCCGCCGAGGCCAACCTGCACCTAGGGGACGACAGCGAATTTGCCCTGGCCCGCTACCTGCTGCAACTGGATACCGTCCTCGAAGAAGTGGCCCAGGATCTCTACCCCAACCGCCTCTGCCAATACCTGTTTGAACTCAGCCAAACCTTCAACCAGTTCTACGACCGCTGTTCCGTCCTCCAGGCCGAAGAACCCCAGCGTACCTCCCGGCTGATTCTGTGCGACCTCACCGCCAAAACCCTAAAGCTTGGCCTCTCATTGCTGGGCATTCGCGTGCTGGAACGGATGTAGCCATGCGCTGCTGGAGTATCGGGAGTCACCACGGAGGATTTGCTCTAAAAATAGAGCGTTATTTTTTGGGGTGACTAGAACGCCGGAACAGAAACCCGGTTTCTACGCTTGGAAAGGCCAAGCCTCGTGGGCACACCGACGAAGAAACCGGGTTTCTCTCAATCCTGAACTGCTGTCCTAGCTCACCCCCGCCGACCTTGCCGCCGATTCCGCCAAAAATATCCCCCCAACAGCAGGGCGGAGAGCAAAGAGATCGCTGGGCCATTGGGTACGGGTTGGGGTGTGGGCGTGGGCCGCACCGGGGGCAAATCGGCACGGGCAACGAGTTGTACCAAGGGATCTGGCTCAGGAATGGTAATTTCTGGCTCCTGGGGAAGGTCGGGTAGCCAGGGTTGAGGTGAAAGGCCGAGGGGTTCCTGGAAGGTTACAGAATCTCCGCCCAGCGTTCCCGCTGTCCACGGTTCTCCCGCCACTTGAGAACGGGTGTCGGATGTGGCTTCTGGGGGCCGAAACCAGGGTACAGCGGCGGCGTAGCCTGGGGTATCGGCACCCACAACGTTGCCAGTCCTGGGTTCTAAGGACAATTCTGGGGGCGCAGGTTGGCTATCTGGAACGGGGGGAAGCGTCAGGGCTACGGCATCGGGGGCGGCATCTAGGAAAGCGGGGGTTGTTGTTGGGGGGCCAACGGCACCGCTGGCGGGGAACTGATTAGGCTGGTCGCCCAGCAGCGGGCTTTGGCGGACAAAGTCGATTTGCGCCTGGGTGAGCTGCCCCAGATTGGCCCCATCGGGGGTGATCTCCGCAATGGAGAGGGGCGAACGGCGGCTGAGGCCATCGGTCATCAGGTTGTTGGCTCCTCCAGCCCCAAAGTTGCCGTGGGTGAGGCCCAGGTTGTGGCCAATTTCGTGGCCCACAGTATCGATGCGGTCTAGGCCGTTGTTAAAGCCCAGCAGGTTGTCGCTGACCACCACACCATTCAGGTCAATCCAGCCGAGGCCGAGGGTTTCGGTATCGTTGTCGTAGGCAAAAATGCGATCCACAAACCACAGGTTCAGTGGTCCCGTGGTGCGGGTAGAGAGCGGGTGACGACCGAAGGCCCCCGATCCTCCACCAAAGGAGAGTTCTGAAAACTCCTGTTGATCATCAATGGTGAGAAAGCGGCTGTCGTTGAGGCGGTTGGGGGTGAGGAAATCAATCACCACATTGGCCTGCGCCCAGAGTTTGCGAGTCGCTTCCTCAAAAAGGGCCAATTCGGCACAAATTAGGCCAAAATCGTCGCAAACCTGGATCGGCTGCACGCTGAGAAATCGCGTAGGGGGGGCTGAGCCAGAGTCAGATCCACCACCACCGCAGGCCGTTAGGGTTAGGGAAAACCCAACCGCAATCCAGTACCTAGATTTCACAACCATCGGCTAAAAGAGCACAGGGGGCTACGCAAAGCATCGTTAAAGAGGGCACACGCATAATCGCGGGACGTTGATATCGAGAGACTAGTTCCAGAAGCTGGACTCCAGGAATTTACGGATTGCTCCGGGAAACTACGGATATTCCATGGCCACTGTAGCGAATCCGTCTGGCCAGAGTCCCCTCAAACAACGGAGCTTCATGGAAAATTTAAAGCTGTCGCGCCCAATTTCCTGGAGCGTACGGATGCCAAGGGATTCGGCATCCAACAAAAAACCCAGGGTTCTTCAAGAACCCTGGGTTTTGAGTGTTCAGCGAGGGACTACCGCTTAGGCAATGGAGGCCATGCGAACGTCACTCGTGGCTAGCAGTTGTTGAAGCTCGTCGGCATCGACGGTTTCTTTGTCCACCAGCATCCGAGCCAGTTGGTCAAGGATGTGGCGGTTGCTCACTAGCACATCCTTGGCACGACGATAGGCTTCGTCCACCAGGGAGCGCACCTCGGAGTCGATGGTAGCGGCGGTTTCTTCGGAGAAATCGCGCTCGGCGGCGATGTCGCGGCCTAGGAACATGTTGCCCTGCTGACGGCCAAGGGCCACGGGGCCGAGCTTGTCACTCATGCCGAAGCGAGTCACCATTTGACGGGCCACACGGGCCACCTGTTGCAGGTCATTGGAAGCACCCGTGGTCACTTCCTCTTCGCCGAAGATGATCTCTTCAGCAATGCGGCCACCGAGGGCAACGGCCATCTGGTTTTGCAGGTAGGAGCGGGAGTAAAGGCCCGACTCTAGCCGATCTTCGCTGGGGGTAAACCAGGTGAGACCACCCGCCCGACCACGAGGAATGATGCTGATCTTCTGCACGGGGTCGTAGTCCGGCATTAGGGCACCAACGAGGGCATGGCCTGCTTCGTGGTAGGCGACTAGTTCTTTGCGGCGTTCGCTCATGACGCGGTCTTTCTTCTCAGGGCCAGCCAGCACCCGGTCGATGGCATCGTTCACCTCATCCATGGAGATTTCGGTGAGGTTGCGGCGGGCGGCCAGAATCGCGGCCTCGTTCAGCAGGTTAGACAGGTCGGCCCCGGTGAAGCCAGGGGTACGACGGGCGATCTTTTGCAGATCCACATCCTTGGAGAAGGTCTTGCCACGGGCGTGGACGTTGAGGATTTCCAGGCGTCCGGCATAGTCGGGCCGATCCACCACCACCTGACGGTCGAATCGACCGGGGCGCAGCAGGGCGGCATCTAACACGTCGGGGCGGTTGGTGGCGGCGATGATGATGATGCCCGTGTTGCCCTCAAAGCCGTCCATTTCGGTCAGCAGTTGGTTGAGGGTTTGTTCGCGCTCGTCGTTGCCGCCGCCAAGACCCGCACCGCGCTGACGGCCTACGGCGTCAATCTCGTCGATGAACACGATACAGGGCGCGTTGGCCTTGGCCTGTTCAAATAGGTCGCGGACGCGAGAGGCACCGACCCCCACAAACATCTCCACAAACTCGGAACCGGAGATAGAGAAGAAGGGCACCCCAGCTTCGCCAGCCACAGCCTTGGCCAGCAGGGTTTTACCCGTCCCCGGAGGGCCAACCAACAGCACACCCTTGGGAATTTTGGCCCCCACGGCGGTGAAGCGGTCAGCGTTCTTGAGGAAGTCCACCACTTCGGTCAATTCCAGTTTGGCCTGCTCAATACCCGCCACATCACCAAAGGTGACCTGGGTTTGAGGCTCCATCTGCACCCGGGCCTTGGACTTACCAAAGTTCATGGCCTGGTTGCCGGGGCCGTTTTGGGCGCGGCGCAACACAAAGAACAGCACCACCAACAGCAGTACCGGGATCAGCAACGTGCTGAAGGCGCGAACCCAAACGCTATCGTCGCTTTGGGGCAGCACCACAATGTCCACATTGTTGGTTTCTAGGGTGTTGATCAGTTCAGGATCGTTGGGAAGGTTAACGACGATCTGGCCGTTACCCTCGGGATCGGTGAACCGAGCCTTGGTGCGGTCAGAGCTGATGCTGACCCGCTCGATTTGATTACCTTGCACAGCATCGAGGAACTTGCTGTAGCGCCAAGTCTGGGTTTCGACCCCAGATCCATCGAAAATAGCCGTGGCCAGAGCGATGACCACAATGACCAGCAGTGCGTATAGACCTGCATTTCTCCACCGTTTGTTCACCGGGGTAATGCCTCCACTAATGGGTTGAACGTGAATGGGAACCGTGTTATCTCAGAACAAGTTTTGAGTAAACCGATTAATTAGAAGATTATTAACTAATGTTAACGCCATCTGCCAGAATGGGCCATCTTCCGGCCCAATTTTTGGGCTAGGGGGCCTCGAAGACCGCCCGTAACCCCCGCAGGCTCCCAGCTTGCGGGTTAAACAATAGTCTACTGTGATTGGTTAAAACCGTGTGAATGGGAACCACCTGCACGGCGGAGTTGGAGTAGGCCAGGGACTCAAACCGCTGCACCACCTCCGGCACCCAGGGATCTTGACAGACCGAGATGCCCTGCTGCTGTAGGGATTCACACAGATGCAGTCGCGCTACCCCTGGCAGTAGGCCCTCCTCCAGGGGCGGCGTCCACCATTGCCCATCGGCCCAACCCCAGAGGTTGCCCGTGCTGGTTTCTAGCCAATGTCCAGCCGCGTCGATCAAAATCGCTTCCCGCGCCCCTTGGTGTTGGGCCTGTTGTAGCGCCAGCCAACCACCCAGGTAGTTCCCGGTTTTATACCCCGGCAAAGCCCGCCGATAGAGATCCCCCGCCGCCAGCCAAGCAGTGATGCCTTGGGACTGCATCTCGCCTAGGTTCGCTGGCAATGGGCGACCCGTCACCAGTTCCCGACCATCGGGCAGGCAAGTAATCCGCAACACGGGAAAGGATGGTTTCAGCCATTCGGCCCCCTGGCGCACCCGATCCCAGTCCGGCTCTGGCCATTGGAATGCCGCCAACCCGTGGCGCAACCGATGCAGGTGATCCTCCCAGCGGGTGAGGGAATGGGCTAGGTCGTTCTGATAAACCCGCAGAGTGGTAAACACCGTGGCTCCATAGAGAAAGGCGGGTTCGTTAACCGCCAGGGTGAGATCATCGCCCTCAACGGGTTGGCCGGAGAACCAGTAAGTCATCAATTCAGTCGGGCATTAAAGCAGCCGCTTACTATAGCGGATTTCACTGGGTTGAAGTCTATTGTGATGATTCCCCCTGCCCCCCTTATCAAGGGTGGTACGGATTTCAATAGCGGATTTCACTTGATTGAAGTTCATTGCGATAATCCCCCCCGCCCCCTTATCAAGGGGGATACAGCGTGAAACTTAGACCGCCAGGCACTGGGGGGATCTAGAACTCCGTGAGGGTGTAACTCACGCTATCGAGATTCGCTGTAGATTCGCTGTAGATGTAGAGGCAACCCTAACGTTAGAGGTCGCCTTAACGTCAGAGCTTACTGCATTCGATCAATGGTGCGGTATTGGATGGCTTCCGCGATGTGGTGGGTTTGCAGGTGTTCGGCCCCATCGAGGTCGGCAATGGTGCGGCCCACTTTGAGGATGCGGTCGGTGGCGCGGGCGGAGAGACCCAGTTTGCGGACGGCTCCTTCTAAGAGGGTGCGGCTGGTGTCGTCGAGGGGGCACCAGTCCTTGAGGTGACGGCTTTGCATGTCGGCGTTGCATTGCAGCTTGGGTTCGGCCTTAAAGCGGTCGTGGGCGCGCTGGCGGGCCTGCTGCACCCGATCCCGTACGGGTTCCGAGGCTTCTCCGGGCTGGTGTTGGGTCATTTCTTCGGGTTTGATGCGACTTACCACCACTTGCAGGTCAATGCGATCCATCAGCGGCCCAGAGAGGCGAGACCAGTAGTTTTCGCGGCTGCGGGGGGAGCAGGTGCAGGGCTGAACGGAATCGCCATAGAACCCACAGGGGCAGGGATTGGTGCTGGCAATCAGGGTAAACTGGGCCGGAAATACGACGGATTGCCGGGTGCGGGTGATGGTGACATAGCCGTCTTCGAGGGGCTGGCGCAAAAATTCCAGGACATCTCGTTTAAACTCAGTCAGCTCGTCCAAAAATAAAATACCTCTATGGGCCAGGGAGATTTCCCCCGGTTTGGGGTAACTGCCACCGCCCACCAGGGAAGGCCCAGAGGCGGAATGGTGGGGGCTGCGAAAGGGGCGGGTGTTGACCAGGGTGCCCTTCTCCTTCAGCAATCCGGCCACGGAGTGAATTTGGGTGACATCCAGGGCTTCCTCAAACTGCAAGGGCGGCAGGATGGAGGGCAACCGTCGAGCCAACATGGTTTTACCGCTTCCCGGTGGCCCCACGAAGATCAAATTATGGCCTCCAGCGGCGGCGATTTCCAGGGCGCGTCGGGCCTGGGCTTGGCCCTTCACGTCCCGTAGGTCTAAGGCTCCGGCGTGGTCGGTATTCAGGCTGCGGTCATCGTAGGTGACGGGGCTGTGGTTGCCCGGATTGTTGAGGAAATCGGCCACTTCGGAGACATGCTTGAAGGCGTAGACCGTTAGACCGGGCACTACGGCGGCTTCTCGGCCATTATCGGCGGGGACGACTAGGCCGCGTATCCCCAATTTTTGGGCGGCGGCGGCGATGGGCAACACCCCAGCTACGGCCCGCAAACTGCCGTCGAGAGAGACTTCGCCTAGGAATAGGAGATCGTTGAGGGCTTCGGTTTGCACCTGTTCGGCGGCGGCGAGGATGCCCACGCTGATGGGCAGGTCAAAAATCGGGCCTTCCTTCCGCAGATCCGCCGGGGTGAGATTGATCACCACCTTGCGCATGGGGAAGGGAAACCCAGCATTTTTCAGCGCGGCTTTGACCCGTTCCCGCGATTCCTGCACGGCGGTATCGGGCAGGCCGACAATGACGACCCCCGGTAGTCCACCCGATAAGTCCACCTCCACCCCAACCTTGAGGGCGTCAATGCCCATCAACGATGCACTCCAAACTCTTGCCAGCATGGCCTTTTCCCTTGCAGATGCCGGGGTTAGCGTGCCCAGATGGCTAGGGGGGATCGCTACAGCAACGGGAATTCAGCCAAATCCATCATAGGGGAGGCCGTTAAATCGGGCTTTAGATGTAATTCCCTATACAGTACGTCCCAAAACCGAGTCCTATAACAGGGCTGGATAGCTGTGTTAATTTTGGCTGATTTATTAATTTGGTCTGAAATTATCCGCTTGAGGCTGAGCCGTCTGGGAAACTAGGCGCAACATTATCAAGACTTGAATGCGGGAGACTCAGAATGCAAGAGGTTCAGATCGTCTCAATTTCTAGTAACGAGGCGATCCCCGCTGATCTTCAAGGCGAGGCCAAGGGGGTATCGCTGCGGGATGTGACCAAACGCTACGGGTCGTTTGCGGCGGTGCAGAACATTACCCTGGATGTTCCAGCGGGTTCCTACACCTGTTTGCTGGGGCCAAGTGGCTGCGGCAAAACCACGACCATGCGGATGATTGCCGGACACGAAGAGATTACCGAGGGCGACATTTATATTGGCGATCTACGCATTAACGGCCTACCCGCTACTCAGCGCAATACGGCCATGATGTTCCAGAACTACGCCCTTTTCCCCCACAAAACCGTATGGGACAACGTGGATTTTGGCCTGAAAATGCGTAAGCTTTCCCTCCAAGACCGCAAGACACGGGTGGGGGAAATTTTGGAAATTTTGGGGCTGAGCCAATTTAGCGACCGCAAGCCCGCCATGCTCAGCGGCGGTCAGCAACAGCGGGTGGCCCTAGCCCGTGCCCTGGTGACGCGCCCCCAGGTGTTGATGCTGGACGAACCCCTCAGCGCCCTGGATGAAAACCTGCGGGTAAAAACCCGTGGCGAACTCCGCAAACTTCAGCGCCAGTTTGGCATGACCTTCATCCAAGTCACCCACAACCAGGATGAGGCCTATTCCCTCTCCGATCAAATTGTGGTGATGGATCATGGCCGAGTCGATCAGGTGGGCACCCCGGCAGACATTTTTTCGCGGCCTGCTTCGCGGTTCGTGGCCAATTTCACCGGAGACAACAACATCTTCGAGGGCACCGTTACTCAGTCTGTGGCCGATACCCAGGGGCAGATCATCCAGTTGGATGTCCCTAACCTCGGTACCCTGCTGTGCAAAGGTGACTATGCCCAGGTGGGGAGTACGGCGGCTTGCTGTGTGCGGGCGGATCTGATTCAGATGAAGCCCCTAGCCGAGGCCGAAGCCAGCGGCCCAACCCCCGCCATCAACCGGGTCACGGCCCGGATTGCGGCGGTGGAATTTACGGGCTACATCACACGGGTTGCCCTTGTATTAGAGCGCTCTGGGGCCGAGGTGCTCTACAAAGCCCGCACCCCCGACTGGTTGCAAACCACCTTCCAGGAAGGGCAAATCGTCGCCCTCGACTGGGCTGCTGCCGACTGTATTTTCCTGGCCCACTAGGGCGAATCCCGTGGGGGTATCTCACGGCGCTATCAGCGTTTCTCCTCACCTGTCGTTTTTCAACATAAGTCAGCCATGGGTAAGTTTTCTCGTCGTCAAGTCATCCGCACTGGCCTCGCTGCCGGAGCTTTCCTCACTGCCACCCGTTGCGCCGCCCCATCAGGCACGCCTAATAATCCGGCCCCTGGCCCCCAAGTCAACGCTAATAATGCTAAGGATGTCACCCTGCGGCTGATTGGCACCGGGGTATCGCAAATTAACGAAATTCGCGACAAAGCCCAAGAAGACCTCGGTTTTAAGTTTGAAATGCGTGCCCTCAGCACCGAGGAAAACAACCAAATTGCCATCACCCAGCCCGGCCAATACGACATTTTTGATGGGGAGTACTTTAGCCTTCCCCTAGTCGTGCCCTCCGGCAATCTGCAAGCCATTGATATTAAGCGCATCACCAACTACGACAAGATTGTCTCCTTCTTTAGAACCGGGGAATTTAAGGGAATGCCCGTGGAGCAATCCCAAGGCACAGCCCCCTTCAAAGTGCAGTATTTAACTGGGCCAGACTCAAAGGAATTTGCCCCTGAGCCTACCGATTTTGCTACCATGATTCCCTTCCAGTACAACGCTGATACCCTGGGCTATCGGCCCGACTTGGTAGGGCGCGAAATTAAAAGCTGGGGCGAACTCTTTAACCCCGAATTTAAAGGTAAAACCTCGATCCTAGACATTCCCCAAATCGGCATTATGGATGCAGCCATGGTCGCCGAAGCCCTGGGCCTGATGACCTTTGCCGACAAAGGCAACATGACCAAGGCCGAAATCGATCAAATCATCGACATTCTGAAGGAGCAAAAAGCCAATGGCCAATTCCGAGCCTTCTGGAAAACCTTTGATGAGTCGGTGAACTTGATGAGCTCCGGCGAAGTGGTGCTGCAATCCATGTGGTCGCCCGCCGTTACCGCCGTCCAATCCCAGGGCATTGAATGTATCTATGCGCCCCTCGAAGAAGGCTATCGTGGCTGGGGTGGCGGCATCGGCCTATCTAAAAACCTAGAAGGAATGCAGCTCGACGCCGCCTACGAATACATCAACTGGATGTTAGACGGCTGGGTGGGGGCCTTCCTCGGTCGCCAAGGCTACTACAGCGCTTCTCCAGAAACCGCTAAGACCTTCATGACGCCTGCCGAGTGGGATTTCTGGTACGAAGGAAAACCCGCCGCCGAAGATATTGTTGATCCCTTCGGCAAAACCCTGGCCACGGCTGGCACGGTTCGCGATGGGGGCTCCTTCGATGAGCGTTTTGGCAACATTGTCTGCTGGAACTCCACCATGGAAGAAAACACCTACCTCGTCCAGAAGTGGAATGAGTTTATTGCCTCCTAATAGGGTTTCTTAGAACATTCATTGTGAGGCCGTAGGGTGCATTTGCGAAGCAATGCACCCAAAATGCCATGCTACGGATTACCCTACCATCATGAGTTTCCGGTATTCTAACCTATGTCTCAAACTTGGAAAATCCTCAAGCCCTATGCCTTGATCACTCCCCAAACGTTAGTCTTTCTAATGTTTCTGGTGTTTCCCATTGTGATGATTGGGGTAGTCAGCTTTTGGGAGTTTACGGGCTATTCCATGGTGCCCGCCTTCACCTTAGATAACTACATCGGTATTTTCACCTCCGATGTCACGGTAAAAACCTACCTCAACACCTTTAAGTTCCTAGGACTAACCTGGCTATTTACCCTGCTGATTGGTTATCCTGTCGCCTACTTCATTGCTTTTCATGTGCCAAAGTTGCAGTGGCAAATACTTCTTTTCCTATTATGTACAATTCCTTTTTGGACTTCTAATATTATTCGGATGATTTCCTGGTTGCCCCTACTAGGGAGAGAGGGCTTAGTTAATCAGGTTTTGCAGAATCTTGGCCTAGTTCAGGAGCCTCTGGAGTTTTTACTCTATTCTGATTTTGCTGTGGTTTTGGGTATGGTGCATTTGTACGTTATTTTCATGATTGCACCCATTTTCAATAGCCTAATGCGAATTGACCGTACCCTGATAACCGCTGCTGAAGACTTAGGGGCCTCAGGATTTGAGGTATTGAAGGAAATTATTCTGCCACTCTCGGCTCCAGGAATTGCCATTGGCTCCATTTTTATCGTGACGTTAATTATGGGGGAATTTGTTACGGTGCGGCTGATGGGGGGTGGGCAATCGGCCTCGGTAGGCAAGTTGATTCAAACCCAAATTGGTAGTTTGCAATATCCCCTAGCGGCGGCCAACGCCATGATCCTATTAATCGTGACATTGCTAATCGTGATTTCTATTCTGCGAGTGTTGGATATCCGGAAGGAACTTTAGGACGATTCAATCCAGAACATCACGCCTAAAAGCGATTGACGGTGATAGTGAAATCAGGCAGTACAGCCTCCCCAGAAAGTTCCGTCGGCAGCGTTTGGATGTCCACAGAGCCATCAGACCGGTAGACTTCCACCTGTTGATCGACAGGATTAACTAGCCAACCCAGTCGAACCCCATTATCTATGTATTCTCGCATTTTGCTCTGTAACCGATCTAAACGATCTGTTCTAGATCGTAGCTCCATCACAAAGTCGGGGGCGATGGGTGGGAATTTCTGTTGCTGTTCGGGGGTGAGCGATTGCCAGCGATCCAGCGTAACCCAGGCGGCATCGGGTGAACGCTTACTACCCAGGGGAAGCTGGAAAATCGTAGATGAGCTAAACACTTTTCCTAGCCGAGTTTGCCGATTCCACAGCACTAAGTCTGCCCCCAACTCAATCTCTTGGCTACCGCTCTCACCACCCACAGGAGGCATGACAATCAGGGCTCCCTCTATCGTTTGCTCAAGGGCCAAGTCTGGATTATCCAAACACAGTTGGTAAAACTGATCATCATTTAAATGGAGCGACTGAAAATTCAGTTCTATTGGAGAATCTAGCGTCGGCATGGCCATGTTTCCCAGGGCTAGTTCTCCCATCATATCCTAGTCATCTCTTGCATCGAGGCGATCCGATGAAAAAGCATCCCCTATCGTTCTACGTTCTCCTGGTTTTCTTCTGCCTGTTTGTGCTGTTTCTCTACGGCCCCATGATTACGATTTTTATCCTATCCCTGCAAGGGCCGGACGGAACCTTGACCTTCCCGGTGAGGAGTTTTGGCTTTTATTGGCTGGGCCAGGTGTTCCAGGAACAGCGGGTAGGAAATTTTGTGGAGCCCTTCTTCCGGTCGCTGATTTTGGCCCTTGCGGTGATGGCCGTTACCATCGTCTGCTCGGTGCTGGCTAGCATGGGTTTTCGGCAGCGGTTTAAAGGATCAACGGTAATTTTTTACCTAACGGTGGCCAGTTTAATTGTGCCGAGTATTTTGATTTCCCTCGGCATTGGGGTGGCCTTTCAGGTGTTGGGCTGGCAGACTAATTGGTTTTCCTCTGGCCTAGGGGCACATTTAACTTGGACGCTGCCCGTAGCCTTTTTAATCATGCTGGGGATCTTTAACCGCTTTAACCCCGCCTACGAAGAAGCCGCCCGTGACCTCGGAGCCACCGATCCCAAGACTTTTTGGGAAATTGTGCTGCCCTTAATTGCCCCTAGTTTGCTGGGGGTAGGCCTACTCACCTTCACCCTGTCCTACGACGAATTTACTCGCACCTCCCTGGTTTCCGGCCAGCGCAATACCCTACCCCTAGAAATTTTTGGCATGACCACCAACGTCACCTCCCCAGCCCTCTATGCCCTAGGGACGCTGACCACGCTGTTTTCTGCCTCGCTGATTTTGGTGGCCTATTTTGCCTATCGCGCCATCGTCCAACGCCAGCGCACCTAAGTCCCGGGCTGATTAAAGTAGATTGCGATGGCCTCTGTTCCACCGATTAATGGGGATACAGCGTGAAGCTTGGATGGATAGGTACTGGAGGAATCCAGTCGAATTGATTATTACACCCGTCCTGGGAGCAACCTGGCCTTCGGCTGCTCCAACTTACGGCGTACAATATTAAGCAATATTTCAATAGTTGTGCCGTGACCGATACCCTCACCCGCCCCCGACAGATCGAGACTCGCGCCTTACCCCTCAAGACGCTTTGGGCCGATACCCTTACCATCTTCTGGGGGGACTGGCTCGATCTGCGGGTGCGGATTCCCCAGGTGGCTTCGTCGGGGTTGGTGTCGCCGCTGATCTATATCTTGGCCTTTGGGCTGGGGTTGGGGGGAGCTATTGACCAAGTCACTACGCCGCCCGCAGGCGATACCTACCTGGAATTTATTTTGCCGGGGATGGTGGCTCTCTCTTCGATGGTGATTAGTTTCGGTGGCACGACGTTTTCGATTTGTGGGGATCGCCTTTTCACCAAAACCTTCGAGGAAATGCTGCTCTATCCCGTCCATCCCCTAGCGCTGCACCTGGGTAAAATGCTGGCGGGCATTGTGCGCGGTTTGATGACGGCGGGGTCAGTCATCCTTGTGGCGGTGTTGTTTACCGGACGGTTTTGGAGCTTTATCAACCCCCTGTTTTTGTTGCTGGTGGTGCTCAACTGCGCGGTGTTTGCGGGACTGGGGGTGATTGTGGGCTTGAATGTAAAGTCCTTGGAGAGTGTGGGACTGTTCAATAATTTTTTGATTGTTCCCATGTCGTTCTTAGGGGGCACCTTCTTCGACCCAGCCATGTTGCCCCCTGCCCTCAAAGTGATTGTTTACCTCCTTCCCCTCACCTACACCACCATTGGGTTGCGGGCTGCCGCCTACCTGCCGCTGGCGGAGTTTCCCTGGTATTCCATTCCCGTTCTAATTGCGGTAGCTGCGGTGCTTGCCTTTGTTGGTGCCCAACAGTTCTCTAGCCAGCAGGATTAGCCTGGTTACAGCGTCTTCCGGTGTAAGCCTACGGTTAGAGCGCGGTCTCATCAGGTCATATCCATGGGTCAACATTGCCTCAGGCTATGGGTATAGGAGACGGGCTGAGAACGATGCTGTGTCCAGCGGCGAGAAGCCCAACCCTAACCCTAACCGTTAGCGCATCGGCAATCTCCCCCAATTCGTGGTTTTGACTCGCTTGGGCAACCAATTCCCTAGTTTTTACGGTTTTACAATTTGTAGACTGATTCAAAAATCCTAATAGATCCCCAGGAGATCCGTGGATGGTGAGCCTGTTTTCGTCAAGTTACATCTGATGAGCATGGAAACAGCCCATACTTGAGGTGGGCTCTTTTTTGTTCCCGTTCTTATATTGGGCACACTAAGACGTAGTTGCTCAGCCAAGAAATGGCTCCCTTCAAGTTTGATTGAGGGATCCGGTGGCCAGCCCCAGCCGCCGATCCACCGTTGCCATGGTTGGCCTCATCTACAAAGGATCCTATGACCATGACCGATCTTGCTGACCATCGGATACCGCCCCTCGCGATACCTCAGTCCTTCCCAGGGCTTGGGATCCTCAATCACCTACCCGACGCCATTGTGGTGGTGGGCCATCAGGGTCAACTGCTGTTCTGTAATCACCAAGCCCAGGTGTTGCTATCGGGATATCTCGCTAGTCTCTGGGCCATGGATGGCGATGATCATGTCCGGGTGCTGGATCGTTACCACTGCCCCCTTGAGCAGAGTCAGCTACCCCTGCGGCGGATTGTGGCAGGGGAAACCCTAGAAAACGAAGAACTCATCCTGGTGCGGCGAGGGGCCGATCATCTGCTGTGGGTAGCGGTGAGTGGTGGCCCAGTGACGACCTACGGGACGGCGGCAGGCATCCTCTCGGTACGCAATATTTCAGGCAGGAAACAGCGAGAAGTCCAACTTCAGCGGCAGGCCTACCAAGATGCCCTAACGCAGTTGCCCAATCGGTCGGCCTTGATAGATCGAGTGAATAACCTCTTGGCCCAGGGGCGATCCCCAAATTCGATGGCACTCCTCTTTATCGATCTAGATCGGTTTAAGGATGTCAACGATAACCTAGGGCACCAGGTGGGGAACCAATTGCTCACTGAGTTGGGCCAGCGTCTAAGGCGATCTCTGCCAGCCCAGACTATGGCAGCCCGCATTGGGGGCGATGAGTTTGCGGCTTTGGTGGAACAGGGGGCCGTAGCAGATGCCATCGCTCTGGCCGAAAGTCTCCGACAGGCCATCATTCAACCCTTTCACTTGGCTAACCACGATATTTACGTGGACGCCAGCATTGGCATTGCCCCCGGCCCCGGAGACTACCGCCACGCCGAGGACTGGCTGCGCGATGCCGATGCCGCCATGTATCAAGTCAAGGATCAACCCGATGGTCACTGGTGTATTTTCGATGGCTCATTACAGGCACAGCACAGCCATCGCATCCAGGTGGAAACCGCCCTGCGTCAAGCCCTAGAACGGGGAGAACTACGGCTGCACTACCAGCCCATTGTCACCATCAGCAACCAGGCCATCATCGGCTTTGAAGCCCTGGTTCGCTGGGAACACCCTGAGCGGGGGCTGCTGATGCCAGGGGAATTTATCGCCATGGCGGAGGCAAGCGGGTTGATTATTCCCCTCAGTTGGTGGGTTTTAGAAGAAGCCTGCCAACAAATGCAAGCCTGGACTGAAGCCTATCCCGGCACCGCCCACTTCACCGTCAGCGTGAACATGTCCAGCAAACAGTTTTTCCAGAAAAACCTGGTGGCCAAGGTTCAGGAAATCTTGACCAAAACGGGTTTCGATCCCCATCGCCTCAAGCTCGAAATCACCGAGGGCGTGCTGATTGACCATTCCGAATCCATCATCGCCACCCTAGAAGAACTACGCGCCCTCGGCATTCGCCTAGCCGTCGATGACTTTGGTACCGGCTACTCCTCCCTCAGCTACCTGCACCGCTTCCCCTTCGATTGCCTTAAAATTGACCGATCTTTTATTGAAAACGCCGATCAAGATTTCGAGAAACTAGAAATCCTTCAATCCGTCGTTCGCCTTGCCTGGAACCTCGGCCTTGATGTGGTGGCCGAAGGCGTAGAAACCCACCGCCACTATGCCCAACTCAAGGCCCTACGCTGCGAATCGGGGCAAGGATACCTGTTTTCTAGGCCCCTCCCCGCCGCCGCCGCCGAGGAAATGATTCAAGCGGAACTGAACAACCCCCACGAGGCCGACTAGGCCGTTAGTCCGCAACAAGGGTTAGGTTGGGATCCATCCAGCCTAGGACACCTCCCCAGGGTCAACACCCAATTGCCGGAGTCGTTCGGCAAGTTGTTCGGCCCGTTGGCGTTCTTGCTCGGCCCGTTGGCGTTCTTGCTCAGCCCGTTGGCGTTCCTGAGATACTTGCTCACTGCCCCACAGCAGCAGATGGCCATTGGCATCCCACCAGCGCAGCCAGGTTGCGGTCATTTCCGCTTTTTTCCCAGACCAGAGGCCCAGAAAAAGGTTGAGTTCGGCAATCCAGTAGCGGCCTTGATCATCGACCTGCTGTTGGATGTACTGGCCATTGATCAGGCGGTAGAGATCGAGGGTTCCGGCCTGGGGTTGAAAAATCGCGTAGAGCGGCACTTGAAGAATGCGCTCATAGAAATACCATTTACCGTAGGGATAGTGGGGGTTGATGGAGTACTCGCTGCCCTCGGTCTCAGAAATAAACTCCATCACCAGGGTGGGAACATCGCCCTCGGCATGGGGGGTGTAGCTGCGGCGAACGTGGCCTTCTGGCACCGGATTGACCGAGGTCACATAGACCCAGTCCGGTGCTTTCACCACGGTTTTATCGCCCACGGTGGCGCAGAGACCAAAGTTCGTAGCAATCAGGGCCGATTCTAGGATCAGCCCAGCCAGTTCTAGGGCTTCACGCAGGGCAGCAGCCAGCAAAGGTTGAAGGGTATTATCCACAGGATCATCAGGCAGGGGAAAATCCGCTGGCAGTTTCTCCCAGGTGATGGGCGGTAGCGGGTTGAGGGGGCGACGTTGGACAGTGGCCATGGCAAATCCCCACGAACGGCACAGCAGTTGGCCCAAGTATGCAGGTCAATCATAGTACATTTCAACTCCAAAAATCGAGCTACACTAATGGCACCCCTCGCCTCCCCCCTAACCTTCTAACCTTCTAACCTTCCAACCTCCCACCCCTCTAACCTTCCAACCTCCCACCCTTCCACCCCCCCTGCCCATGGACACCCCTCGCCTCCACCCCGACACCATCGAAGCGGTACGGGATCGCGTCGATATTGTGGATGTGGTATCGCAGCATGTGGTGCTCAAAAAACAGGGCAAAGATTTCGTCGGCCTCTGTCCCTTCCACGAGGACAAATCCCCCAGTTTTAGCGTTAGCCCCAGCAAGCAGTTTTACTATTGCTTTTCCTGTGGGGCGGGGGGCAATGCCTTTAAGTTTTTGATGGAGCTAAATAAGCGCTCCTTTGCCGATGTGGTGCTAGATTTAGCCCAGCGCTACCAGGTGCCTGTCACCACGCTGGAACCCGCTAAACGCCAGGAACTTCAGCGTCAGCTTACCCTACGAGAACAGCTCTACGAAATTCTGGCCCTCACCTCCCGATTCTACGAACATGCCCTACACCAAAGCGACGGGGCCGAAGCCCTCGCCTACCTGCGGGAAAAGCGCGAGTTAGAAGAAGCCACGATTCAGAAGTTTCAATTAGGCTTTGCGCCCGGAGGGTGGCAGACCCTTTACGACTATTTAATTGAGCAAAAAAACTACCCCGTAGACCTGGTAGAAAAGGCGGGCTTAATTGTGCCGCGCAAAAAGGGCGAAGGCTACTACGACCGCTTCCGGGAACGGCTGATGATCCCCATCCGCGATGCCCAGAGCCGGGTGATTGGCTTTGGCGGACGCGCCCTAGGCGACGAAAAACCCAAATACCTCAACTCGCCGGATACGGAACTGTTTGACAAGGGCAAAACCCTCTACGGCCTAGATTTAGCCCGTGCCGCCATCGCCAAACAGGATCGCGCCATTGTGGTGGAGGGCTACTTTGACGTGATTGCCCTCCACGCCGCCGGATTTGAAAACGCTGTCGCCGCCCTCGGTACCGCCATCAACGCCGCCCAGGTGCGCCAAGTCTTGCGCTACACCGAATCTAAGCAGGTGTTGCTGAACTTTGACGCCGATGCCGCCGGGGTGAAGGCCGCCCAGCGGGCCATCGGTGAAGTGGAGGAAATGGCCTATCGTGGCGATGTGCAACTACGGGTGCTAAACATCCCCGATGGCAAAGACCCCGACGAATTTTTGCGCCACCACAGCCCCGCCGACTACCGCGATCTGGTCAACGATGCGCCCCTGTGGATCGACTGGCAAATCCACAACCTGATCCAGGGCAAAGACCTGCGCCAAGCCGACCAGTTTCAGCAAACCACCCAAGCCGTGGTGAAACTGCTGGGCGACATCGCCAACGCCGACACCCGCACCCACTACGTCCGCTACTGCGCCGAAATTTTCAGCAATGGCGACAGCCGCCTGGTGCCCCTGCTGGCGGAAAATCTGATTACCCAAGTGCGCCGCCAACGCCGCGCCACCTCCAGCGACCCCAGCCCCAGCCGCACCCTGCCCAGCGCCACCCCCAGCGGTAGCTCCCTCGAACAGGCCGAAGCCGCTCTGTTGCGGGTGTTCCTTCACCACCCCACCAGCCGCGAGGAAATCTGTCAAGTTCTAGAAGATCGCGACCTCCAGTTCAGCTACTCCCACCATCGCGCCCTGTGGCGACAAATGCAGCACCTGCTTACCCCCAGATCCAACGCTCCAGACTCGTCCACCACTGACCTCGTTGGCCTGCTCCGTAACCAGTTTGCCGATTCGGGGGTGACCAACCCCCACCTACAAGCCTTGCTGCACCTGGGCGAAAAGACCAAACGCGACATCATCCGCGCCCCGCTGATTATCCGCGCCGCCGCCGCCTGCATGGAAAAAAACCTCTGCGAAAAGCGCTATCGTCATTTTTTGAATCTCTGGGAAAAGACCGACTGCGCCGCCGAGTCAGAACAATTCGCCTACTACCAAAGCCAAATCTACGCCGAAAAACGCCGCATCGAAGCCCTCGACAAGGAACGCCAGGTCACCTTTGAAGACCTGGCGGCCCTGCCCTGGGTGGGAGAACAGTATGATTCGCTGGATCGGTAGGACGGGGGGATCGGTTCGCGTCAGCCCGCGTAGGTAGGAGGACGGTAGTGAGGGCAATGTCTTAGGGGATACTTTTCTGCCTTAAGACAATCTTTACAATGCCGCCAAACATCTACCTTGCTTTACCCAATGGCCACTACCACCGAACCCCCGGTTACTCAGCCCAAGCGGGGCAATGAAGACTATCCCCTCAGTCCCGTCCCGATCTCGGCCCGCCGTTCGTTAATCTCCCTGGCCCCTATCCTGGCCGGATTTACGCTTTACTCTGGCACCCTGTTTGCTGGGGGTCTGGTTGGCCCCTCGTTTCAGTTTTGGCCCAACTTAGTCGGCCTGATTCTGATTGGCAACCTAATTCTGGGCCTCTACGCTGCCCTACTGGGCTACATTGCCGGAGAGACCGGACTGACCACGGTGCTGATGGCCCGCTTTAGCTTTGGCAACGTGGGATCTCGCTGGGTGGATTTTATTTTGGGCTTCACCCAAATTGGCTGGTATGCCTGGGGTTCTGCCCTGATGGCCCAATTACTGAACAGCCTAGCCGGAGTGCCCGAATCCTGGAACGGCCTGATTATTTTGTTCTTTACCTACGCCTTTTGCTCCACCGCCTACTTTGGCTACACCGCCATGGATTGGCTGAGCCGTCTAGCGGTTCCGGCCATGGTGGTGCTGATGGCCATGAGTCTCTCCGTCGCGGCGGGGGATGTGGGGGGCTTCGCCGGCCTCCAGGCCCTTGAGGTGGCCGATCCCCTGCCCCTGAGTGTGGCCATTACCATCATCGTGGGCACCTTTGTCTCCGGGGGCACCCAGGCCACCAACTGGAGCCGCTTTGCCCGCAACGGCAAGGTGGGGTTCATTGCCACGCTAATCGCCTTCTTTTTGGGCAACGGCTTTTTGATTTTCTCTGGGGCCTTCTGCGCCAAGGTCTACGGCGAACCCGACATCGTCCAGGTGATGGCCCAGCAGGGCTTACTGGTGGGGGGGCTGATCCTATTCTTCCTGAATATGTGGACGACCCAAGACAACACCATCTACGCCTTTTCCATCGCCGGATCGAATATGTTTCGCACCAGCAAGCGCACCCTGTTTGTGCTGGGGGGAGCCACCCTGGCCCTGTTCATGGCCTGGGGCGGCATCTACGCCATGCTGGTGAACTACCTGATTTTGCTGGGCACTTTCATCCCCCCCATCGGCGGCATCATCATGGCTGACTACTGGGTTCACCGCCAAGGGCAATTTCCTTCCCTCGATACACCCCTGCCCGCCTTTCACTGGCCAGGGATTATTGCCTACGTCATTGCCTCGATGATTGCCTACGGTTCTAGCCAGTTTAGCTGGGGAATTGTTCCCATCAATGGGATTGTCTCCGCCGCTGCCATTTACATTGTGCTCAGTAAAGTCTGGCCCCGTTCAACTAATCCCTAACTGACCAAAACTGACCAAAAGATCAGTTCAACGTCCAGTCTGCCAATTTCTTGATCTGGTTGCTTGACAAGAGACGCTGCATCAAACACGGCAAGATCATTTCTACGGTAGGGGTCAGGTCTCCTGACCCTCCAATGAATCTAAATTCTGGCAAGCTTTGTCAGTCCAACAGCTTTTTGACTGATCGTTGCTTTCAATAAGGATGAGACTATTAGGACTTGAAACCCTCAGCCTAATAGGATTTCAGGATCCAAGGAGCTAGCTTGAATGACTATATTTTCTCTACATACAACAACACCCATTCCCTGTTTCAAGGAACTTCCTAGCCTTGTTCTAGCCTTCATGGAGGGAAACCACTCGCAGACCAAAACGATCCTTTAGCGTGTGTTTCTCAAAGCTCCCTGCTTACTACTTTAGGAAGTATTGAATGTGGGACTGGGTGCCGTTGGTTAAGCGAGACAGATGAGACGTTAACAGCGCTTTCACTCCTTCTTGTGTGTGGACATTTGGCTGTTTAATCTGCCAGGGGAACCTTATCAGTTCCATATTCAATATATCGCAAATGTCTTGGAATCCTAGGGAATGAAAAGATAGTTAATACAGTTGTTTTTCTCAACTAAAGGAAAAATCTAGAACGGTCACCAAATCACCATGAACCGGGAGTTTGCCCTGGTTAACATTTCGTTGCCAAGCTTTCGTCGCTAACCCTTCGTTGCCCAGCTACGCCTTGGCGTTAACGAAAGCCTGGAGGCAATCCACCACCCGTTCAGGGCGTTCTAGGTGGGGCAGTACCCCGGCATCGGGAATTTCATCTACGCTCTGCACCGCCTGGGGATTGAGGCTGGCTAGGCGGCGGGTAATCGCTGGCGGGGTGAACCGGGATTTTTCCCCCAGAATGATGTGGGTGGGAACCGTAAGCTGGCCGATGTAGCGGGATAGATCGAAACTGATGGTGCCGTTGAGGGAAGCCAGGGCGGCGTATTGGGCGTTGGGCTGTTGGGTACAGGCGAGGTAAGCCTGCACCATGTCTTCGGTGATGCGGCTGGGGTTGGCGAACAGAAACGTAGACAAAAATCCCCGTACCGCTAGTTCGTTGGCGGCCCCCAGTTGGTAAAGCAGCGTATCGACCCCTGGGGTACCAGCCAGCAGGGCAGGCAAACTGGCCCGATAGTCGCGGCCAAAGTCGCCATTGCCGGAGGGGGAAACCAAAAACAATCCCTTGAATAAATCAGGACGCTGGGTGGCCAGCCGAATCACTACCCCCGCCGTCAGGGAAGTCGCAACCACAAGGGCCGGAGGTTCCGCCAGGGACTCTAATAGGTGAGTGATGACCTGGAAATAGTCCTCAACTTGATAATTGCGTACAGGGTGGGCCGATTGTCCCCAGCCGATCAGGTCGGGGGCGATCACCCGATGGCTGTGCCCAAAGGCTGGATAGACCTTAGACCACTCGAAGGCCGAAGACCCACCCCCTAGGCTGTGGAGAAATACCAGGGGCGGGTGTTGTGCCTCTGGTGGGTGGGGATAGGTGTAATAGGCCATGACACCGAGGGGCGTGGCCAAAACCCGCTGAACAAAGCCCGGTGGCTGGAACTGAAGCACAGCGCAATAGTCCTCAGATAACGCCCCATAGTGCAGCCGTCAATTTAGACGGAAGCAAGGGGTAGATAAGTTTGGGGACGGAGAGAGAGGGATTCGAACCCTCGTTAGAGTTTCCCCTAAACAGCATTTCCAGTGCTGCGCCTTCAACCGCTCGGCCATCTCTCCAGGGTGTGGGGTAGCGTTTTGCCACCGAGTTGTAATGGTATCAAAAAAAAGACCCAAAACACCAGAGTTTGTTTGGGAAGGAATTTTTCGTGAGAGCATAGGGGCGTACTACCCATCATTCCGGTTCTAATCGGCGCTATGGCCTCTACCCACACCGTCACCGTCCACCATCGCAGCACCAACCAGACCTACCAGTTCCAGGTGCCCGAAGATCGCTACATCCTCCACACCGCCGAAAGCCAGGGGATAGACCTACCCTTCTCCTGCCGCAACGGAGCCTGTACCACCTGTGCTGTGCGGGTGCTAGAGGGCGATCTGGAACAACCGGAGGCCATGGGGCTGTCTCCTGACCTGCGCCAACAGGGCTATGCGCTGCTGTGCGTGAGCTATGCCCGCAGCGACCTGCGCGTCGAAACCCAGGACGAAGACGAGGTCTACGAGCTTCAGTTTGGCCGCTACTTTGGCAAGGGCAAAGTTCGCTTTGGTCTGCCCTTAGAGGACGACTAGCGCACGACTCCGGCAAAGACGAAATCCTGACCCATTCTCCTCTGTCGATTCTGTCGATGCTCTAGAGGGTATCGGGATCAATGCCCAGTTCCCTTAGTTTTTGGGCCAGACGTTCGGCCCGCTGGCGTTCGGTGGATTGGCCCTCGGCCCCGGTGGGGATGACTTGCCCGCATCGGTCGCACCATCGCAGCCACAGGCGAGGGGTTTCTTCTTCGTAGGCTCCAAACCACAGGGTTAGCCCTAGCCCAATGCCGTCTAGCCACACAGTCTGGCCCACGTCGGTGAGGCCTGAGGGAGGCGAAAATTCTACATAGCCTGTGGGGGAAATCGTCCACACCCGCAAGAGCGCCCCGGCCATGTTGGCATCGCCCTGAATTTGCTGGAGGGGGTCAAATACCACGTAGTAGGGCACCTTCATCTGGGCATAGCGGGCCTTCTTGCTGCGAACCTTGCCTCGGCGCTGGGATTTTGAACTCAGTTCAATCTCATCGCCCTCCTGGTTGGAGACAATCTCGATGCAAACTTCAGGCACCTTGCCAAATTGCCAGACAAAGTAGGTGCGGTTGTCCCGCTGGGAAAAGTCCTCCGCCCGCTTCACCCCCAAACTGAGCAGCACACCGGGCACGATGGGGTCGCCCTTCAGCTCGTAAAACAGGCCCACATTGGCTTCGGCAAGGAAGGGGGCGGGAATGGGTTGGGTACTGTAGAGCGGGTCGATCAGGAGTCGCTGCTGTTGGGCCGACTGAAAGTTGTCCACGGGGGTATCGTCTTCGATCACAAGGTGGCGGGTGTCGATGGCGGTGACGATGCCATTCGGGTGCTCGTCGGAGACTTCCAGGGTGCAGGGTTCTGGGTTGATCAGGGGTTGAGTCATGGACGGCCCTCCGATGATTACGTCCCATTATAGGCGGCGACAGGGCGGCGGCGGGGAGGGCTGGAAGGTGGCTTGGGAGATGGCTTGGGCAGCGGGGGGATAGGCGTAATGGGAGTTGGAGAGGGTAGAGCGCGAATAGGGGGTAATCTGGTATCGTAGCGACTCAGCACGACTCAGCTTGGTCGCCTGTTGCAACCCCTCTGCCACAATGACTTTTCCCTCCGACCGTGACTTGCAAACCTGGCTGGATGTGGCCACCGAAGCAGCCCAAGCCGCTGGGGCGGTGCTTCAGCACTACTGGGGCAATCTCCAGGATGTGCGGGAAAAGGGCCGTTCTGGGGATTTGGTGACGGAGGCCGACCGGGCGGCGGAGGCGGCAGTGATGGCGGTGATGGAACGCCACCTGCCTACGGATCACGGCATTTTGGCGGAGGAATCCGGGGCATCGGGCCAGGGGGGGAGCGCCTTTCTCTGGGCCATTGACCCCCTGGATGGCACCACGAATTACACCCACCAATACCCCTTTTGCTCGGTGTCCATTGGCCTGCTGTTTGAGGGCGAACCGATTTTAGGGGTGGTGTACAACCCCATGTTGAACGAGCTATTCCTAGGGGCAAAGGGTCTGGGAGCCACCCTCAACCGTCAGCCCATGCGGGTTTCCACTACGGACAACTTGGCCCAAAGCCTGCTGGTCACGGGGTTTGCCTACGACCGTCGCGACACCGCCGACAATAACTATGCCGAGTTTTGTCAGTTCACCCATCTCACCCAGGGGGTGCGGCGGGGCGGATCGGCGGCGGTGGATTTGGCCTACGTGGCCTGCGGTCGCCTGGATGGCTACTGGGAAAGGGGTCTATCGCCCTGGGACATTACCGCTGGCATCGCCCTGGTGCGGGAGGCGGGGGGCACAGTCACCGCCTACGACCAAAGCCCCCTTGTGGTGAAAAGTGGGCGACTGTTGGCTACCAATGGCCACATCCATGGAGCCATGGCCACGGTGCTCCAGCAGGTGAAGCCCCTAGATTTCGTACCCTTGGCTCAGCCCTAACTAACATCATTGGCCCTAGTCATCTCCCCAGGGTTGCCCAGGGTTGCCTCTGGGCGGTAAGCTCAATCCACTGAGTTGGGGAGATGTGGTGGGGATTTCAGAGCAAACCGTCGTTGTTAATGGGTTGACCTGGTTTTATCGGGAAACGGCCCCCGTGGGGGAGAGTCCGAAGTTGCCTGTGCTGCTGCTCCATGGGCTGGTGTCCCAGGGCTATAGCTGGCGCGGCATCATGCCCACCCTGGCGGAGCAGGGCTTTCAGACCATTGCCCCAGACTGGATCGGCCACGGTTTTTCGGAAAAGCCCGACAAGCGCGACTTTGCCTACACCCCCGCTGCCCTGGTAGAAGCCCTTGGCCAGTTTTTAGACGCCCTGGAGATTCCCAAAGTACACCTCGTCGCCCAGGGATTTTTGGGTCATGTGGGGATTCTCTTTGCCTTGCAAAATCCTGATCGGGTAGAGCGCCTCGCCATTATCAATGCGCCCATTCGTGCCGAGGCCAAGCTGCCCTGGAAAATGCGCCAGTTCGGCATTCCCTTGGCCGGAGATATGATTACGCAGGATCCCATCCTAGTAGACCGCACCCTAGAAGGCGGTGGCCCCTACCAAGTGGATGACGATGATTTAGATGTCTACCGTCGCCCCTTTCTGCAAAGCTCCGACGTGGGCCGCGCCCTACTGGTAACGATACGCCGCATGGATTTACCCGCCACCGCCGCCGCCATCGAAACGGGCCTAAAAACCTGGGATCATCCCACCCTGCTGCTGTGGGGCCTCAGCGATCCTTGGCTGCCCGTTAGCTTGGCGGAAACCTGCCTGAAAGACCTCTCCAACGGCGAACTCAAAACCCTAGAAGAAGTCGGCCACTATGCCCAAGAAGACTGGGCCGAAAAAGTCGCAGATGCCCTCAGCGTCTTTTTGCGGCAGATGGCGGTTTAGTCATTAGCGTGTGCGCTTCATAGTGCCCCTAGGATTGTGGGCGGCCCCCTGTCTTGGGTGGAACCTGTGGGTCGATGAAAACACCACTCAATAATGAACCCCTAAAGAACAGGCTCAATTCAGGGAGAATCCTAAGTTGATGTTCCTAGCTTGGGAGGGGGCTAGATCTTCTCGCCCCCAAAGTGTGGTGGGTTAGAAATCGGGGGTCTGGGATTCGGATACGGGGGCCGTCCCAGGGCTAGGACTTGGAGGATGGCAGGGGATATTTAGCCATTTCGCTGGGGGTGCTACTGCTCAGAACCATCTCCTTGGTAAAGTAGCCCAGGCCTTGGATCAACCGCGCCACACAGCCGGTCCATCCAGTTTGGTGGCTGGCCCCAATGCCAGAACCATCATCGCCATTGAAGTATTCGTAGAACAGAATCAAGTCCTGCCAGTGGGGATCGGTTTGGAATTTTTCGCACGGGCCATAGACCGGACGCCGACCGTTTTCATCCTTGAGGAAAATCCCCACAATGCGGTCACTGAGGCACTGGGCTACATCGAAGAGATCCTTTTGTTCCCCGGATCCCGTGGGATATTCCACAGTGAAATCGTCGCCGTAGTAGCTGTAGAGTTGCAGCAAGGCCCGCACCAGCAACAGGTTCATGGGCATCCACACCGGGCCACGCCAGTTGGAGTTGCCGCCAAACATACCGGAGGTGGAATCGCCGGGGACATAGCCCACCTTGTATTCCTGGCCGCCATGGTAGAAGACGTAGGGGTGGTCGAGGTGGTAGCGGGAGAGGGAACGAATGCCGTGGGGGCTGAGGAATTCGCTTTCGTCCAGCATCCGCGACAGCACCCGTTTGAGCTTGTCCTCGTTCAGCACCGAGAGCATGTAGCGATCCCGCACGCCCAGTTGGGTGGTGAGGTGGATGTTGTGGGTGAGTTCCGGGTGTTTGCCAAGGAATTCAGTAATTTCCTTGGCCAGCCTAGGCAATTTCTGAAGCACGTCGCGATGGAACACCGCCACCGCCATCACCGACAGTAGCCCCACCAGCGACCGCACCTTTAGTCGGGTGGAGGTGCCATCGGGCAGACGCAGCACGTCGTAGAAGAAGCCGTCCTCCTCATCCCACAGTTCATCGTTGTGTT
This sequence comes from Spirulina sp., assembly GCA_044070495.1. Classification (GTDB taxonomy): domain Bacteria; phylum Cyanobacteriota; class Cyanobacteriia; order Phormidesmidales; family Phormidesmidaceae; genus Nodosilinea. The sequence goes on from JBIPSI010000002.1 coordinate 106,360, forward strand.
CGCCGATGCGATCCATGGCCCCGGCAATCCACATGGTGTGCTGGAAGAATTTGAGGGCAAAGTCTTCGTAGAGGGAATCGTGCAGGGCCAGTTCGATGGCAATTTGGAACATCTGCTGGCTAAAGAACACCATCCAGGCGGTGCCATCGGCCTGTTCTAGGTGGCCCCCGGTGGGTAGGGGCGAACTGCGGTCAAACACGCCGATGTTATCCAGCCCTAGGAAGCCCCCCTGAAACAGGTTGTTGCCGCCCTCGTCCTTGCGGTTGACCCACCAGGTGAAGTTAATCAGCAGTTTCGAGAAGGCATATTTAAGGAACTCAATGTCCCCTTGGCCCTCGTTAGAGAGGCGATCACGGGTGTAGATTTCCCAGGTGGCCCAGGCATGGACGGGCGGGTTGACATCGCCAAAGTTCCACTCATAGGCAGGAATTTGGCCGTTGGGGTGAAGGTAATCTTCCCGTAGCATCAGCATCAATTGATCCTTGGCGAACCCTGGATCGATGGTGCTGATGGGGATAACGTGGAAGGCCAAATCCCAGGCGGCGTACCAGGGGTATTCCCACTTGTCGGGCATGGAAACGATGTCATCGTTTTTCATGTGGAACCAGTCGCTGTTCCGCACCCGCTTTTTGTCCGCCTGAGAACTCCAGGGGTTGACGTTGCGTTCCCGCAGCCAGGGATCCAAGTCGTAGTAGAAGTACTGCTTCGTCCACATCATCCCGGCTAGGGCTTGGCGCATCACCATGGCCCGGTCGGCATCGGCCTGCACTGCGGGCGGTGTTACCGTCATGTAAAACTCGTCCGCCTCTTGCAGTCGCGTGGCAAAGGTTTGATCAAAATAATCGCTAAAGGGATCGCCCACTTGGTCAGGAGCCGCCTTGGTGAGCCGCAGTTTGATCACCGTGGTTTCTCCGGCCCCAACGGTGATCTGGTAGTGGGGGGCCACCTTGGTGCCGACACAATCAGGATTTACCGCATCCTGTTGGCCGTGGACGACGTAGTTGTTGAAAGCGTCCTTGACGTAGGGGTTTTCGTTGGGCTGGCCAAAAATGCGCTCGGTGTTGGTTTCGTTGTCGGTGAACAGCAGCGTCCCCCCGGCTTGGCAATAGAAATAGTAGTCGTGGATGAAGGGCGTGAGCACCGGATTATTCACATGGGCCTGCACCACGCCGCAGTTCAATCCAGATTGTTGGGTCATCTGCGGTTTTTCCCCGGTGTCCTCCCAAGACCAGGTATTGCGGAACCACAGAGTGGGCAGCACATGGAGCGGAGCCGCCTCTGGCCCCCGGTTGGCGACGGTGATTTGGATCATCACGTCTTCGGCGTCGGCCTTGGCATACTCCACAAACACGTCGAAGTAACGGTTTTCGTCAAAGATGCCCGTATCCAGCAGCTCATACTCCGGCTGGTAGCGATCCCGGCTGGCGTTGGTTTTCACCAGGTCTTCGTAGGGATATTCCCCCTGGGGATACTTGTACAGATACTTCATGTAGGAGTGGGTGGGGGTACTGTCTAGGTAGAAGTAGTACTCTTTCACGTCCTCGCCGTGGTTGCCCTCGCTGTTGGTGAGGCCAAAGAGGCGTTCTTTGAGGATGGGATCCTGGCCATTCCAGAGGGCCAGGGCAAAACAGAGCAGGCTATGGTCGTCACAGATACCACCCAGGCCGTCTTCCCCCCAGCGGTAGGCACGGGATCGGGATTGGTCGTGGGGAAAGTAGTTCCAGGCATTGCCATCGGTGCTGTAATCTTCGCGCACGGTGCCCCACTGGCGTTCGCTGAGGTAAGGCCCCCATTTGTACCAGTTGGTTTCACCGTCGTAGAGCTGTTTTAGACGTAGGGATTCCGGGGTCATAGGAAAAATCCTGGGGGTAGGGGCAATGGGATCACCGACACTAAGCCCAGAGGATTTGGCCCTGGGCTGCATTGAATTGGGCTACAGCATTTATAGAGCATCTAGCTGGGTTTTGGGTGATCCCTTCAGGATTGAAAACCGGAAAGTCGGATCTGTCCTGCCCTAGGCCAGCCCCAGGGGCATCGAGTCCTAGACCACCCATCCGGCCAAGCCCGGAAACCGCCCCCTTCCCGCCCTGGCCTAGGAGCCGAGCGACCATTAAGCTAGATAACAATAGACCGACTCTCAACCTAGGGCAGCACCCCACCCATCGGGTATTTTTCCCCCCAGCAGCCATGACCTCGTTCCCCCCTCAGCCATCATGGGCCGATGAGGACTCAGCTTCCATCCGCCCATGGCTCATTCCCCCGCCCCCCGATTCCGACCCCGTGGTTTGGGCGAATCGCTACCTAGGCTGGGTGCGCCAGCGATCCCTCCAGACGGATTGGATCGCCATCACCAGTGCCGATGTGCACCACTTGGCGGTACTCACCGCCATTGGCCAACGCATTCACATCCTCAACCAGCGCCTAAACGATAGCCTGCTGACCTTGCTGAACGGCCTGCGCCCAGAGGAACGACCTACGATTCAACTGGTGGCCGCCCCCATCGCCCTAAAAGTCGGGATCGATGGTTTCTGCAACCTCAATACCCAGCCCGTCACCCTAGTGGTAGACCCCAGTCGCATCGATCCCGTCGATTGGCCCCACCTGGTGGCCCACGAACTAGCCCATGCCATCACCCAAGGATCGGGCCATGGTTCCCAGTTTTTTCAAGTCCTGTCCTCCCTCTGCCTCGCCCAGGATTTGCCCATTCCCCCTAGCGACAGCTTGCAGCGGGGCGTTCTACCCTACTGGCCGCCCTGCCGCCCCAATCCAGAGGCCGACCTGTTTTGGGTGGAGGGACGGTGGTCGGACAGTCTCCCCTAAGCCCTAGTTCTCTCGGAAGACGGCATCCCAGGCTGGTCGTTGGGTGGGACAATAGCCATGACCCTATCGGCCTAAGGAATCAATCACGGCTATGAAACGTCTATTTGCCATCCTCGGACTTGTTGCCATGCTGTGGTGGATGGGAGCGAGCCCCGCCGCCGCTGCCATTCCAGAGGATGTTCAAAAACTGCTAGAAACCAACGAATGCCCCGTCTGCATTCTCAATGAGGCCAACCTAGAAGGGGCCAACCTGGCCAACGCCAACCTCAAAATTGCCGTCTTGGTTAAGGCCAACCTCGTCAATGCCGACTTACAGGATGCCAACCTGATGCTGAGCGACATGGAAGCCGCCAACCTCACGGGCGCAAACCTCGCCAATGCCCGCATGAACGGGGCCAATCTGCTCCGCACCACCTTGGCCGGAGCCGACTTGTCTGGAGCGGAAATGACCCAGGCCAACCTCGAAGACGCTGACCTATCGGGGGCCAACCTCTCCAATGCCATCATGCTGAGCGTCACCCTAGGATCCGCCAACATGAAAAACGCCAACCTCACGGGGGCCAATCTGCGCGGCGTTAACCGCAGCATGGTGCTGTTCTGCAACACCACTATGCCCGATGGAGCCATCGAAAATCGCGACTGCGGCTGATGGATAGGCCTTGGGGTCGCCCAATCCAGAAGACACAACGGAATGGCCTCTAGACCAAGCCCTGGGCCATTTCCGTGCCTCCCGCTTTGTCGTCGTGAGTTAATGAGTCAGATGACCGTCAGTTCACGGATTTTGGATCTTGACCGTAGGCTTGCCAAGCTAAGTCAACCAACCCGTTGACAATGGCGGCGGCCACCACGGCGCTACCCTTACGGCCATCAATGCGAACGTGGGGAATCATCGTGTCTTGTAGGCGATCCTTCAATACTGCCGTGTCGAGGAAACCCGCTGGTGTGCCCACCACCAAGGCCGGACGGACCTTCTGGGTCTCAATCAGATCCACCAGCGTAGCCAGCGCCACTTCCGAAGACCCCACCACAAAAATCGCCTCTGGATAACGGAGCGCCAGGGTTTCAATCCCCCATGCCGCCTGACTTTTACCCTTTTGGGGACGGGTCAGGGCATCCATGCTGCAATAGACTGGGTTAGCAAAGGTGGCCTGGATAGCAGGGGTGATGCCCACCTGCACCATGGGCACGTCTACCACGATGGTGGTACGGGCCGCTAGGGCCGCCGCCCCCGATTGCAGCGCTTGGTCAGAAAAACGAATATGGGCCGCATAATCAAAATCCGCTGTGGTATAGATGACCCGACGCACAATTTCATACTCCGCCGGGGAAAAGCCATGATCGCCAATTTCGTTGTCAATCACTCGCAGGCTTTGGGCGTCGGTCACATGCCATTCCATGAATCTGTCCAGACTGCATAAATTCTGTAGCTACCATAGCTCACTTTAGGTCGCAGAAAACCCACAATTTTTCCCCTGAAATGTTCATAGCCAACAAAAAAAGTCGCCCCTGTCGGAACGACCTCTCTATGGATAACGGCTATGGATAACGGCTATGGATGCACCGATATCATGCTCCGACAAAGCAATCTAGCGGATGTATTCCTTTAGAATGCTGTTGCGGTTGGGGTGACGCAGCTTACGCAAGGCCTTCGCTTCAATTTGGCGAATGCGCTCACGGGTAACGTTGAAGATCTGGCCGATTTCCTCCAGGGTCTTCATGCGGCCATCGTCAAGGCCGTAGCGCAGGCGGAGGACATCCCGTTCGCGGGGGCTGAGGGTACCCAACACGCTTTCTAGGTCTTCGCGCAGCAGGCTCTTAGACACCTGATCCTCTGGGGTTTCACCATCGGACTCGATGAAGTCGCCTAGGCGAGAATCCTCTTCTTTACCAATGGGAGTCTCTAGGGAGATGGGAAGCTGGGCCGACTTGGCAATAAAGCGCAGCTTCTCGATGGTCATCTCCATGCGAGTGGCAATCTCTTCCTCGGTGGGCTTGCGGCCTAGTTCTTGGGAGAGCAGTTTCGTGGTCTTCTTAATGCGCGAGATGGTTTCATAGAGGTGAACGGGCAGGCGAATGGTGCGGGATTGGTCGGCAATGGCCCGCGTAATGGCCTGACGAATCCACCAAGTGGCGTAGGTCGAGAACTTGTAGCCCTTTTCGTGGTCAAATTTCTCGGCGGCCCGAATCAAGCCTAGGCTGCCCTCTTGGATCAAATCTTGGAAGGACAGTCCTCGGTTCATATACTTCTTGGCGATGGATACCACCAGTCGCAGGTTGGACTGCACCATCTTATCCTTGGCCCGTCGTCCAACGTGAACCCGGTGGCGGAAGGCTCCAACGGTAAAGGTGGTTCCCTCCTCCTGCATCACCGCTGCGGCCCACTGTTCCCACTCTTCAGCGGTCAGTTCTTGGCTCAACCCTTGGAGGTCGTGCTCTAGGTTGTCGGACAGATCATCAAAAATGCGCTCTAGCTTCAGCAGGTCGGCAATCTTACGGGCTAGCTCAATTTCTTCCTCAGCCCGCAGGAGGCGAATACGGCCAATTTCCTGGAGGTAGAGACGGATAGAATCTTCAGTGTAGTGACGTTTTTTAGCCGAGGGCCGACGGCGGGTGGCTTTCCCCTTGGCTCCCTTAGCGGTAGAGTCTGCCTCATCATCGGTAGCAACGTCGTTCTCGTCATCATCGACATCGTCAACGAGTAGGTCGATCTCACTATCGGCTTCGATGGTGTCGAGCAGCTGGTTTGCTTGGGTCATACCGCGATCCTCGTGCTCCTTCAATTCAAGACAAAGGTTTGTTCAGACTAACAGTTCAGACCCTTGAATGCCCATCCCGCCCAGAAAGATCCTGAAGGGAGGGGAATTGGGGCTGCTGAACCTGATATAGACACACCCGAAAACGGGAGGCCATCGGTGTACACCTAGCTCAATACAACCCTCTTTCTATCGAAGGTATTGAAGTATTCAGCGTGTGGCTTACTAATTCTAACCGTAAAGTTTCTGGGCTGCACAGGTTGTCAGTGAGTTGCGTCACGTAATCCGCTAAATCACTGAAAGAAATCACGTTGGCGGTAGATATATCCTGGGTTCTGGCAAGTTTTGTTAGAACCCAGATTTGAAAAAGGGTCAGAAGACCTGACCCCTACATAGTCCCAACATGGTGGGGCGTGGAAACCATGCCCGGTAGACAATCCTGGGTTAGGCAACGATTAGGCATCCCTCACCGAGCCAAGAACTGCCCTACCCCACATCTTGCGAGGTCATCCTTCCTGCTGCATTTCGGCGTAGGCGGCGTAGACCCCTTGGACGTTGTACCAGTTGAGAAAGACCCTGGCCACCTCTAGGGCCAGTTGAGGTTTCCCTTGGGCAATCAGCCAGCGCAGGAGAGGGGCCAAGGTATTTTCGTTGAGCCTGCCACCCAAGGAGAGCACGCCCCACAGAATCCGGTGCAGCCCGGTCATTTGGATCATCATCCGCACTTCGCGGGTGGGGTGTTTTTGGTAGAACAGCACCCCCATGCGGCCCCGCTGAATTTCCTTGTCGATCAGCGAAGGTACGTCCTCTAGGGAAAAGGGCGGGTGCCAGTGATAGCCCACGGCTTCCGGTACTTTAATGAGGGAGAGGCCCAAATTTTTCAGCCGCACCCCCAGTTCCAGGTCTTCCCAACCGTAGAGGGTGAACTGGGTATCAAACAGGCCCGCCTCCATCAGCCAGCGCTTGGCAATGGCGACGTTGCCCGTGGCAAAAAAAGCCTGGGAATAGTCGGTAATTTTGTAGGGTTCGCTGGTGGGGTGCTCAAAGTTCGCGGTGTTGACCACCCGCCCGTAGGTAAAAAAGTGGTCGTGTCCAGCCTTGATTCGGGCCGCTTGCAGGGCGGCGGCATGGGACTGCAAAAAAGTGTCTAGCACCACCAGGTCACTGTCGATGAAGATAATCATGTCCCCCTGGGCTGCTTCCACGCCTAGGTTGCGGGCAGCGGCGGGGCCTTGGTGGTCTTGCTCATGCAGCACCACGTGGGGCAGTTCGGCCTGGTGGTGTTGCAGCCAGTCCACGGTGCCATCGGTGGAACCATCGTCTACCACCACCACCTCGTAGCCTGTCACCAAGGCATCATCGTAGATTTGCTGCTCCAGCGCCCGCAGACATTTTTCCAAAATCGGCAGGCGGTTATAGGTGGGAATCACAACGCTGAAAAACACAAGTCCCCTCCATACGGCTTCCCTATCCTAGCCCCTTCGTTACCGATCCCTAAGGTGAGTATGCCGAACCCAGGGCTACCGCTTATACCTAAGTCTCTATTCTCTGCTTAGTTCCTAGGTTTGATCCCCCCTAGCCCCCCTTATCAAGGGGGGAAATGGATTCAAAGCTCCGCTTAGGAAGGGGGATTTAGGGGGATCCCCCAGGTATGACGGCATAAGAACAAGATGTGTATAAGCCGTAGTAGGGACCTAAAGGGCATACCGACAGTGGTGTCCCAACCGCAAAAAACGCCGGAGAAAGGCTCCCCAGCGCTTAGTTAGTCAGTTGGTAGGGTGCACTAGGTCTAGCCGTAAAGCATCAAAACCTTGTCAGGCATGGATTACGCTCCGCTAAGCCATCCTACGACGGGCTGGATGGGCGATGAAAACTAATCTTCTTCCCAGGTTTGTACGGCTAGCAGGTCGGCGATGGGATCTTGGGTGGAAAAGTCGAACTCTTCCAGTTCTTTCTTCCAGTGTGCCCAGTCATCGCCAAATAGGAGGGCGATTTTCCAAATAGGATCGCTGGGTTTAACCATCTTGGACTTTTTCACCAAGGACGCGACTTGCCGCTGAAATTTCACCATGGGATGGTGGACGACAGCTACGTCGGCAGTTAGTTCAACCATATTTTCTGTTAAAAAAGTTCTTCGATATTGCGGTGGAAAGGTTAGCTCGCACAGACTTGAAACTTGCGCTAAAGCTAACTTTGCACTTTCAGGAGGTCAGGATAACACAAGACTACGGAAAACAGTCAAACATTGATTAGAATGACAAAAACTTTCCGGCAGTAGAGCTACCCTGCTTTGGGGGCGAAAACGGCGAACTAGGCCGTTCACCCGTGGCTCCACCCACACTGTACTCACTAAAGTTACCTTTTGCCTAGGGGGCCGCCTCTATTCTTAGGAAGCCTTTAGCTTGGGGGGATAGTTGCGTACGAGTTCACCATAGCGCATTTCAGGCTGGATGGAGACGACGGAACCGGAGGCGGGGCGCGGATATCCGTACCTCAGGGCCAAGAACATCGGGCCGGGGGCGTAATCGCTCAGCATTAATCGCTAAACTAGGTCTAGTTTTCTCTGTGTTGTTAACCGTTGAGCCATGGCTTCACCCGCTCCGTCCGTTTCCGCCGATAGCCAGCCCATGGTGCTGCCCCGCACCAGCGAATCAGAGGCGCTGAAGCGGATTCGCCACACTTTTTCCCACGTCATGGCAATGGCGGTGCAACGCCTGTTTCCCAAGGCCCAGGTCACCATTGGCCCCTGGATTGACTACGGTTTTTACTACGACTTCGACAGCCCCGAACCCTTCACCGAGGCGGATCTGAAGGCGATTAAGAAGGAGATGATTAAGATCATCAACAAAAAGTTGCCCGTCGTACAGGAAACCGTGACACGGGATGAGGCCCAGCGGCGCATCGAAGCCCTAGGGGAACCCTACAAGCTGGAAATTCTGCAAGACCTTCAGGAACCCATCACCCTCTACCACCTGGGGGAGGAATGGTGGGATCTCTGCGCTGGGCCGCACGTCGCCACCACCGCCGACCTCAATCCCAAGGCCTTTGACCTGGAAAGCGTGGCCGGAGCCTACTGGCGGGGGGACGAAAAGCGGGCACAACTTCAGCGCATCTACGGCACCGCCTGGGAAACCCCGGAGCAACTCCAGGAATACAAACGGCGGCGGGAGGAGGCCAAACGGCGGGATCACCGCAAGCTGGGCAAGGAACTGGGCTTGTTTATCTTTGCTGATGAGGTGGGGCCAGGGCTGCCGCTATGGACACCCAAGGGCACCATCCTGCGGGAAACTTTGGAGAACTTCCTAAAACAGGAGCAGGTGAAGCGGGGCTATTTGCCTGTGGTAACGCCCCACATTGGCCGGGTGGATCTGTTCAAAACCTCCGGCCACTGGCAGAAGTATAAGGACGACCTCTTCCCGATGATGGGCGAAAACGAGGACGAGAGCTTTGTGCTGAAGGCGATGAACTGCCCCTTCCACATCCAGCTCTACAAAGCCTCCCTGCGCTCCTACCGGGAATTGCCCCTGCGCTTGGCGGAATTTGGCACCGTCTACCGCTACGAGCAATCCGGCGAGCTGGGCGGCCTGACGCGGGTGCGGGGCTTCACCCAGGACGACGCCCACCTGTTTGTCACCCCCGACCAGTTGGACGATGAATTTCTCAAGGTGGTGGACTTGATCCAGTCCACCCTGCGGGCGCTGAAGTTGGATACGTCCTTCCGGGCACGGCTGAGCTTCCGGGATCCCGACTCCGACAAATACATCGGTTCTGAAGATGCCTGGAACAAGGCGGAAAACGCCATTCGTCGCGCCGTGGAAACTTTGGGAATGAAGCATTTTGAGGGCATTGGCGAAGCCGCCTTCTACGGCCCCAAGCTAGATTTCATCGTGCGGGATGCCCTGGATCGGGAATGGCAACTGGGCACCGTGCAGGTGGACTACAACCTACCCGAACGCTTCGACCTAGAATACGTAGCCGAAGACGGTTCCCGCCAGCGTCCGGTGATGATCCACCGCGCCCCCTTTGGCTCCCTGGAGCGGCTGATCGGCATTTTGATTGAGGAATACGCCGGAGACTTTCCCCTTTGGCTATCCCCTGAGCAAATGCGGCTGCTGCCCGTCACCGAGGAACAAGCCAGCTTTGCCCAGGCCGTAGCGGATCAACTCCTGGCCCAAGGGGTACGGGTGATGGTGGATACCAGCGGGGATCGCCTCGGCAAAATGGTGCGCAACGCCGAAAAGGCCAAAGTGCCGATTATGGCGGTGATTGGGGCCAAGGAAGTGGAGGCCAACGCCCTCAGTATCCGCACCCGCGCCCAGGGCGAGCTGGGGTCGATCCCCGTCAGTGAGGTGCTTGAGCGCGTCACCCAGGCCATCCGCAAACGGGAAGACTTTTAGGGTTCTTGAAGAACCCAGGGCCTGAAGATCCCAGGGTTCTCGAAGAACCCTGGGATCTTTGGTTAAAGGTATCCTCAGCTACAATTGACCGCTTCCAACTCGCTAAGCTGGCTATGGCTTCTTTGGTTGGATGTGTTCCCTATGGCTCGTTACGTTGCCGCCGATCCCTACCCCTATCCCTACGATGGCGATTTGCGTCCTGAAAATACGGCCCTGATCATCATCGATATGCAGACCGACTTCTGTGGCGAAGGCGGCTATGTGGATAAAATGGGCTACGACCTGTCGCTAACCCGTGCCCCCATTGAGCCGATTAAAGCGGTGCTGGCAATGATGCGGGATCAGGGGTTCACCATTATTCACACCCGAGAAGGTCATCGCCCCGACCTGTCGGATCTTCCGGCCAACAAGCGCTGGCGATCCCAGCAAATTGGGGCGGGCATTGGCGATCCTGGCCCCTGTGGACGTATTTTGGTGCGGGGGGAACCGGGCTGGGAGATCATCCCCGAACTGGCCCCCATGGAGGGCGAAGTGGTGATCGACAAGCCAGGGAAAGGATCCTTCTACGCCACGGATTTAGACTTGATCCTGACGGTCAAGGGCATTCGCAACATCATTTTGACAGGCATTACCACCGATGTCTGCGTCCACACCACCATGCGCGACGCCAACGACCGGGGCTATGAATGTCTGATGCTCTCCGACTGCACCGGGGCTACCGACTACGGCAACTACCTAGCGGCCCTAAAAATGATCAAAATGCAGGGCGGCGTATTCGGTTCCGTGGCCGAATCCGCTGAACTGCTGAAAGTTCTCGCCTCAGGGGGCTTAGCCTAGCTCCAAGGCTTGACCCGCATGGGTTACGCTCCCCTAACCCATCCTAGGGAGTCTGAGATGACGCTGATCCTGGATCCCTCCTTATCGACGGCGTTCCTGGAGCTTGCGATAGACGTCCTTGAGGTCAACGCCGTGGTGGGCGAGGGCGACGAGGGTGTGGTAAAACAGGTCGGCCACTTCTCCGGCGATGGCGGCGGGGTCGTCGTCTTTGCAGGCCATCACCACTTCGGCGGATTCTTCGCCAACTTTTTTGAGGATTTTGTTGTCGCCCCCGGCCAGCAGTTTGCAGGTGTAGGACTCAGGGTTCGGGTGATCCCGTCGGTCGCAAATGACGCCAAACACCTGGGAGAGCGTATCCGCCGGAGGGGGAACCTTGCCCTCGTTGACCTGGTGGAAGCAGCTACGTTCTCCGGTGTGGCAGGCTACATCGCCCATTTGCTCCACCGTCACCAGCAGGGCATCGCTGTCGCAGTCGTAGCGGATAGACTGCACCCGCTGCACATGGCCAGAGGTACCGCCCTTGTGCCAAAATTCCTGGCGAGACCGGCTCCAGAACCAGGTTTCTCCGGTCTCCATCGTTTTTTGTAAGGATTCCGCATTCATCCAGGCCATCATCAGCACCGTTCCGTCCAGGTAGTCTTGCACAATGGCTGGTACGAGCCCTTGATCGTTGTAACGAATGCGATCAACGGGGACAGCGTTGGAAAGTTCGGCGGAGGAGGAAATGGCCATAGCAAACGTGGGCGGACTTACTTGTCCACTTTAGGAGATTTCTAGGGGACTTTGAGGGGGTGAAACAGATTAAATGCAAGACCCCGTAGAACGGGCTAGCACAGCATAACCCATACGGGGCTAAGAACAGAGGCCTATCGGTAGAGGAATTAAAATGGGCGATACTGGACTCGAACCAGTGACATCCTGCTTGTAAGGCAGGCGCTCTACCAACTGAGCTAATCGCCCGTGCGTTTCACGATTAGTAATACTATCAGAGAACCTGCTGGTTTTGGGCATCCTCCCAGAATTTTCCTAATTTGGATTGACCTCAGAGGTTCGCAGACCCCGGAAAACTAGGCCCTTGGGGCCGGAACCCCTTGCCTTTGGGGCTGATCTTGATACACCATGGGGCATGGCTTCAGGTCGCACCCATGATCGCATTACCCTTTGGACGCTGCCGTTGGTGGTGCTCTTGTCCTTTCGGGTCACGCTGGATGGCTGGCTGACGGCGATCATCTGCCTGGGATTTTTGCTAGGGGGCTGGATGCTTGGCCCCGATTTAGATATTCATTCCGTGCAGTATAAGCGCTGGGGCTGGTTGCGCTGGATTTGGCTGCCCTACCGGGGTAGTATGCGCCATCGGTCGCGCTGGTCCCATGGGCCGATCATTGGCACCGTGATCCGGGTGATTTATGCCTCGTTCTGGCTAGGGTTGATCGGGCTGGTGGTGGTGGATGTCTTGAATAGTGCGGGCCGCACCGCTCTGACCTGGGAAGCCCTGGTTGGGGGGATGGGGGATCATCTGCGTCGCCATTGGCCCCGCTGGCTGGCGCTGGTGGTGGGTTTAGAACTGGGTGCCCTCAGCCATTACACGGCGGATTGGCTGTCTTCGACCTGGAAGCGACAGACGAAGACCGCTAAAAAGGCCGCTTCTTCTAGGTCAGGCTCCAGCCGATCCACTGGGAAGAAAACACCCTCCAAATCCAAACCGTCGGCCCCCCAGGGCAAAACCCGCCGCACCAGTCCTAAAAACAGACGATCCCCTAAGGCTTAATACCCAATCCTGCTTGGCTACCCCCGATTCTCTAATGGTGCATTGCGGCTTATCAAGGTGATTAGGATGTAGCCAGATAGGGGTTAGAGCCGCGAATGCACCCTACGATTCTGGCTTTTGGGAATCGGGGTTATGGGATTCGGATTTGGTACAAGGCTCCCCAAACAGTACCGACTTGGTAAGCTATTCCCTACTATTCTGCTTGACAAAACCTGCCAGAACCGAGATCCGTCAAAGGGTCAGGAGACCTGACCCCTACAGGATCCCAATATTGTAGGGGCGCAGTTTCCGCGCCCGGTGCAGGATCTTTTGTCCGTCAACCAGGCCGCCCCCTGACGTTCCGATGGACAATGCCGCTTGAACCCAAATATCCCTGTAATCTGGAGACAAACTGGGTGAGCCAGGGCAAGCCCTAGGCCAAGCGAGTTTTTGTCCAAATACCCACAGGCAAACGCCATGATTTACAGCTTTGGCAGTCTCAATATGGATTTGGTGGGTCAGGCTCCTCGGCTGCCGCTACCGGGGGAAACCCTGCTGGGCACACAATTTACCACGGTGCCGGGGGGCAAGGGGGCAAACCAGGCGGTGGCGGCGGCGCGGCTGGGCCTACCCACGACCATGATTGGCCGGGTGGGCAATGATAGTTTTGGCCATAGTCTAATCAACAGCCTGAATGCGGCAGGGGTCGCCGCCGAAGCCATTGGTATAGACACCAAGGCCCCGACAGGGGTAGCGCTGATTGTGGTAGATAACGCTGGCCAGAACCAGATTGTGGTGCTTCCCGGTGCCAATGGCCAGGTGGGACATCAAGAGGTACAAGGGCTGACGGAACGGCTGCGGTCGGGGGATGGGGTGCTGCTGCAACTGGAGGTTCCTATGGCGGCGGTCTTGCAGGCGGCCCAGGTGGCCCAACGTAAAGGGGCCATGGTGATTCTCGATCCGGCCCCGGCTCCCGATCATCTGCCGGATGACCTGTGGTTAGCGGTGGATTGGCTCACCCCCAACCAAGGGGAAGCGAGCCAACTGGTGGGCTTTGCCGTTACCGATGTCCCGTCGGCCTGGGCGGCAGCCCAAGCCTTGCAGCGACGTGGCCCCCGCCAGGTGGTGGTCAAACTGGGGGAGGGGGGCGCGGTGGTAGCGACGCCCACGGGTGGGTTTCACCAGCCCGCCATTGCCGTCCATGCGGTGGATACGGTGGCGGCGGGCGATGCCTTTAATGGGGGGCTAGCGGCGGGCTTGGCCACGAATCTATCCCCAGAACAGGCCATTCAGTGGGCGACAGCGGTGGCCGCCTACGCCGTCACCCAGCGTGGTGCCCAGCGGGCCATGCCCACCCGTTCCCAAGCCGAGGATCTCCTAGCCCGTGCGCCCGATCCTATTTATTTCTAGGGAGAACGGTGGCTTAGCCCTGGGGATTGATGGTGGCGATCACTTCCCCCGTGAGCTGAGTGTCATAGCCGCCTAGGTGCTCTAACTGGGACAAGACCCGGCGGTGACCGAGGGTGGCGAGCAACTGTTGCACCGGGGGTTCCTCTATGTAGGGCTTGAGGGTAACCAAATCGTAGTGGGAGGAGCGCAGAGGAATAAAGCCAAGCTGAAAGGTTTCCGCAACGGAGGCGGCACTCACGCCCACATCCGCCTGTCCGGTCAGAATAGCCTCCGCCACCGCCTGGTGGGAATAGGCCACAGGCCCAGTCCCCAGCCAGGAGAGACCGACCTCGGCCATGGCCTGATCCAGAACGTGGCGACTCCCTGCCCCCGGCTCGCGATTGATCAGCACCACATCCTCTCGCCCCAGATCGGCCACGCCTTGAATGCCCTTGGGGTTGCCAGGGGCCACCAGCAAGCCCTCCTGCCAAACGCCTAAGTTGACAATCACGGCGGCTTGGTCGATGGATTGATCGGCCAAGGCTTGACGCACAAAGGGCAGGTTAAAGCTTTGAGTGTGGGGGCAAAACAGGTGCATCCCGGCGATATGAACTTCGCCAAGCAGCAGCCGTTGGAGGGCATCTTGGCTGTTGGCAAAGGTGAGGTGAACCCGCAGGCCAGGATGCCAACGCTCCGCCGCCTTCGCCCACAGGGACAGGGCCGGGGCACAGCCCGCCACCACCACCGTATTGAGCAGGTTGGCGGCATCGTCTAGCAGGGTCACCGCCACGGGGTCTTGGCCCTTGGCGGCAGCGTCCCCTTGTCCCTGGGCAGGGCTGAGGGCTGTGTCCCCAGATGGGTCTCCACTGGCATAGACCTCTCCATCCGCCGGGATTAATTCCATCCGAAAGGCATCGGCCCCCACGAGGGGATGGGCCACCCAGCGCCCCCCCACCTGGGCCAAACTCACCCGCAATGGACTTCCCTGGGGGGTTCCTTGGGCGGGCATGGCCATGATTTGGGTGGCTTCCTCCGCCAGCCAAAACAAATCCTCGACCCGACAGCCCAGGCCCTTGGCCAACCGCAGGGCCACGGTGATGGATAGGGCCGTCTGTCCCGATTCCACCGCCCCAATGGTTTGCCGACTAACCCCAGCCATGGCCGCCAAGTCCTGTTGACTTAGCCCTAGCCGCAACCGGGTTTGCTTTAGCCCATTATTCAATCCAACCTTCACGCTCCGTTCCTCGCCATCCTATGCGCTAGATCTTCCCCGTGGCACCCCCGTCCTTGGTTTTGAGGATCCCCAGGATTCGGGCGAGTCCTGCCTAGGCCCGATCATCCCACACCACCCTAGGTCTGGGAGGCCTAGATTCTGCGATGCCTAGGGTGCGGTCTCCTCTGCCCCTTGCCAAATCCGCACTAGGGGTTGGTTGCCGCCAATGGTGACGAGGTGGCCATTGGGCTGGACGGTGAACCGCCAAATATCCGTAGAAAACCCGGTAATTTGCCGTATGGGGGCCTGCTGATGCAAATCCCACACCAAAATCACCTTGTCGGCATCGGCGCTCCACACCTGAGGCCCATCCACGCGCAGGGTATTTACGTAGCTCTGGTGTCCCTCTAGCACCGCCTGGGAGGTCTGGGTGGTGAGATTCCACAGCCGTACCGTTTTGTCGGCGGAGGCGGTGATTAGGGTTTGGTTATCGTCGCTGATGGCGATGCGGTTCACAAAGCTGGTGTGCCCTTCTAGGGTAATCGGGGTGGGGACAAGGGCCGGATTGGCCGTATCGAGGAGGGCGAGATCCCACAGTTGCAGGCTGGCCCCGCCGCTGACTAGCCAGCGGTTATCTCGGCTAAAGAGGAGGTCGTTGATGGTGCCGTCGGCCTGGAAGGTGTAGCTGGGGCCAGATTGGGCCATGGCCGCGAGGTTGAGGCTGCCGTCTGCGGTGACGAGGGGCCATAGTTTAATGGTGCCGTCGCCATCGGCACTGGCCAACCAGCGGTTGTTGTTGCTTACTTCCACCGCCGTGGTGGGGATGGCATGGGCGTTGTCAATCTGGCCGAGGGGGTTGCCATCGGGCAAGGCCCAGAACCGCAGGGTGCGGTCATCCCCGGTGCTAATCAGGACGGACTGATCGGTGGTGGCCGCCAAGGATTTCACAACGTTGGTGTGTTGATCCAGGGTTTTGATCAGCGTTCCTGCATCGAGATCCCAAAGGCGGATGGTTTCGTCGGCGCTGGCTGTAATCAGGGTTTTACCATCCCGCAGCAGCAGCAGATCATAAATATCGCCCCGATGCCCCTCCATCGCCAAAATCGGGGTAACTTCCACCTGCTCTAGGGTGGGCTGGGTGACGGCAGCGGGGTTGCCCGCTGATCCCAGATCCCGACTGAGGGCGTACCAGGTCAGGGGAACCGCTAGGGCGAGGCCCGTGATTCCCGCCAACAGCCAGGGCCGACCCGCCAACCAGGGCGGCAAAAAGCTGCGGGTGGGGTCGGGTCGGGTGGGAGATCCGTGGGGATCAAGGGTGGTTTGGGGCCAAGGGGTTGGAGGCTGAGGGGGACGGGGGGGACGGGTGATCTGGCCAGCGCGAATTTGCCCTAGGCGTTCGAGGATGGCGGCAGTGGTGGGCGGACGCTGGGCGGCGGCGGGGGCAATCAGTTCATCTACAAAGTCGGCCAGGTCGGGGGAAATTTGGGGGGCATGCTTGCGCCACTGGAAGGCATTGGTGCGGGGATCGTAGATAGTCGGATCGTTGGGCAGCTTGGCCGTGAGCAGATAAATTAACGTGCGGCCCATGGCGTAAAAGTCGGACTGGGGCACCGCTTGGCCCTGCTCTTGCTCCGGGGGAGTGTAGCCCGCCGAACTCACGGTGGTGATATTGCTATCTCCAAGCTGGGCCATGTAGGTTTGGGTCATCTCGCGGGCGGCCCCAAAATCTACCAGCACCAACTGCCCCGACGACCGCAGCATAATATTTTCGGGCTTGATGTCGCGGTGAAAATAGTGATGCTGATGTACCAGATGCAGCACATCCGTCAGTTGGGTGAGCCACAGCATGGCCTGCTTTTCGCTGATGGGATGGTTGCCCTGCTGCACCATCCACTGCTTCAGGTTGGGGCCATCGATCTGCTCCATCACCAGGCAGTGGCAGGGTTCAGAACTGTCTTTCGGAAAGTACTGGAAATAACCATCGGGTTCCACATGGGGCACCCCCGGATGGTTGAGCTGGCCGAGCACCTGGGCCTCGCGCCGAAACAGCTCTAGCACCTTATCGTTGTGGTTGTAGCTCGCCTTCAGCACCTTGAGGATTTTGGGAATATTCCGCTCGTAGGCTTCATAGACCTGGCCAAAGCCGCTCTGGTTGCTAATCAACCGCATCACCCGGTAGCGCCCCTGCAACAGCAGATCAGAACCACAGGCCTGACAGACCTGGCTGGCACTGTTTTCTGGGTGATTGGGCTGGTGACAATGCGGGTTTATACAAAGGCTCATAACCAACGGCAGAATGCATCCCCAAGTGTGATCCAGTGTTCCACGGAACGGCACGGATGTACCTATCGACCGGGTTTTCTTTTGAATTGCCCCCGCCCCGCCCCGCGAAGCCCAGGACTCGAAGTCCAAGGCTCAGAGCCGAAATCCTCTCAAGAGGATTCGGGGGCAAGTCTTGTTGCCTGCTGAAGCAGACTTTTGCGGTGAGCCAGGGTGTTCACGCCCTAGTTGTGGATTCCATGACTTCCTTTTTAGAAGGCATCCGCCTTCAGTTGGCCTACGGGGAGAGGGGCGTTAGAAAGGCTCAAAGTCTCTCCATGGAGAGGATTATCCTGGGCCTAGGGCTTATTTTTGAGGTAAGCAAAGACGGATTTATCGCCAATGTCGGGCACAAGGGGTTGGGTGAGTTTGCGGATTACAAACACGCCAAACAGCAGTGCCCAGAGGATCAAAAGCCCCTGTTCTAGCCTCCCAGGGAACAGGCTAAACAGGTGACCCAAAAGCAGCACGGGCACCAGGGGCGTGAGCAGTTTGGCTTCTAGACGGTTAAAACAAAAGGCTTCTTTGACGTAGATTCCAGTCAGGGCGGCGAAGGTGAAGCCCATGCCCCAGAGGGTTTGGGGATAGGTCACTACGGTTTCTGCCAGGGGGCCATCGATGCCGTGGGCAATGGCGAGGGTGGCCAGTCCGCCGATCAGCCAAAACCCTTGCAGCAGGCGGTGTAGGGGGATGAGGTAGATATGAATGGTGGCAAGACTCAAGCCTAGGCCCAACCAAAGGAGGGTGTAGCACAGGCTGATGGCTTGAACGAAACTAGGATCGTTGGCAAAGCCTAGGCCTAGCCCCACGCCCAGGATGAGTCCTAGGGCCGCTGCCGCCAGACCACTCCGGTAGAGCTTGACCCCTAGACGATCTTGGTCGGTGATGGTGTAGTCGCCAAACTGGCCCTGGTAAACCCCTGGGGATTCGGGCCTAGCTGTCTCGGAAGCCGCGTTTGCCATGGGAACCTCTCGATAAAAGCAGGACGATGGGGGCGGGCTGGGTTTGCGCCTCATTCAACCATCCTTAGCCTAACCGCAGCCCAACCGCACCGGATCCTAGACTAGGGCAGCGTTGGACGAGGGGTGGCCCCATCCCCTAACGGCTGAGGGAGAATTGGGTGGGCAGCGAGACCGTAAAACAAGTGCTGTGGGCATCGCTGGCGACGGCCACTTCGCCCCCCAAATGCCGACAAAGCTTGCGTACCAAGGCCAGACCAAGACCTGTGCCGCCCTGCTTCCAGGGATCGGCACTGGGCACTCGGTAGAACTTGTCAAAAATGCGGGTCAGTTCCGATGGGGGGATGGTAACCCCGGTGTTGGTCAGCACGAACTGCACCTGGCTTTGGTGGGAGTGGGGGACAGGTTCCACATGGATGCTGATGTGCTCACCGGGGGGGGTGTATTTGCAGGCGTTGTTGAGCAATTCCGCTAGAATTCGCTCCAGGCTGGCGAGATCGGTGTGCACCACGGGCAAGGTAGGGGCCGTGCTCAGCGTCAGGGTTTGATCTCGGCTTTTGGCACGGGTGATGAAGCTATCCATCAAGCCTGGTAGCCAGGTTCTAAGCACGATGGGTTCGGTTTGGACGGGGTGGTTGCCCACATCGAGGCGCTGCAAATCGAGCAGGTCGTTAATGAGGCTAATCTCCCGCTCGCATTCCTCTTGCAGGATGTGGTAGTAGCGGGCGATGCGGCTTTGTTCGGCCTTAGGCTTGTGTAGCTCATCGGCTAGGCTACATTCCTGGGTGAGGGTGACCCCCAACAGTTGCAGCGCCACCCGCATACTCGTGACAGGGGTGCGCAGTTCGTGGGAGACGGTGCTGAGGAAGTCGTCCTTGAGGGTGTTGAGCCGTTCTAGTTCCGCCACCTGCGACTGGGCCGCTTCGTAGAGTCGGGCCTGACGAATGGCAATGGCGCACTGGTTGGCCACCTGCTGCACCAGCCGGATCTCAATGTCGCTAAAGCCGTAGTCGCGGCCATTGATCAGCCACAGATCCCCTAGCACGCCCCGGTCGTCCAAAACCGGGCAGGCCAGCATGGCCACATAGCCCCGGTCGGGGTTGGGTTCCATGGAGCAAAACTGGAAGTATTGGCCGTTGAGCAACTGGTCGTAAACCTCTGGGAAGGCTTCCATCTGGGCCACGCGCCCCTGGTAGGCGGGGATGGAACTGTTGTAGCTGTTGTACTCGTAGTAAATCGTAGAGGTACCCTGCTCCAAATCATAAAGAGCGGTGTTTGACCCCTTGGCCCCTAGGGCTTCGGTCAGTTCCTCCACCGCCGTCAGCATAATTTGGTTGACATCTAGGCTGTCGCGCACCCGGTCGGTGATGCGTTTGAGGGTGGCTTCAAAATCTAGGGCGGTTTGCAGTTGTTCGGTGCGCTGGGCGACCTGCTGCTCTAGAGCGGTGTTGAGTCGCTGCACCTGGTTGTATAAACGGGCTTGCTTAATGGCGCTGCCCACCTGGGTAGACACCTCCCGCAGGGTTTCAATTTCCCAGCTTTGCCAGGGGCGAGAACCGCTGCGGTGAAGGGCGCATACCAACCCATAGAGGGCGTCTCCCTGCACGATAGGCACCACCAGCCCCGCCTGCACCTCCATCTGGGCCAGCCGCTCGCGATAGGCCGACGGCAAGCGCGCGGTGTGGATATCGTCGATCACCTGAATTTCCCCCTGACAAGACCGCACCAGATCCTGGGCAATCAGGTTTAGCGCCGCTAGGGAATCTCCCAACGTAAAGGGCATGGGCGTTGCGGCAGACTCAGCCACGACGCCTCGGTAGTCAGGATCGAAGCTGTAGAACACAACCCAGTCCACCTTCAGAAATCGCCGCACCTCGTTGACGGTGGTTTGCAGCAATTCCTCTGGGTTCATCGACTGCAATAGGTGTTGGGCAATCGCCCCCAACAGCCGCTCCCGCTCCGACTGTCGCCGCAGGGTTTGTTCCACCTGCTGCTGGGCGGTAATGTCTTGCAGCGTCACCATCAGCAGCGGGGCTTCCGCTGTCGCCGCTACTACGGGGGCAATGCTCACAATCAGAGCCCGTGGAGGCCCATCCCCACTGGGCAACAACACCTGCGTGGATTGCCGCTGCCCCGTTGCCAATGTTTGCCGTTCTGCGGCCAAAAAGACCTCCGCCACCGCCGGAGGCAAAATATCTAGCTCCGACTTCCCTACCAAGTCCTCCGTGGTGTAGCCTAGCAATTCTCGGTAGGCCCGATTGAGAAACAGCCAACTGTGGAGATGATTTTTAATCCCCACCGGGGCCGCCACCACATTGAATAATTGATCAAAGCCATCCTGCAACAGTCGCCCCTGGCAGTCGCGACAGTGATCGAGATCTTGGGCAGGCAGGGAAGATGCCACAAAGGGGGTTGGGTTAGTCATAGGGTTAGCGGAGGTCTAACGGGTGGGGCGCGCTAGGGTGAGACAAACCAAGGAGCAATGCAAAGGAGAAGTAGGCTCTGAATTAGCTCTGAATTAACTGTGCCCTAAATACAACCCCAACAAACAGGGCTAGGTCACGTTGATCCGGCGTGGGCAGACGATAGAGGTAGAAAAACGCGTTTGTTATGGAGGAAGTAATGCCGAAACTTGGTTATGACGTAGCTTTTAATGATAGCAATGACGGGTCTGGGAACCTTCGGGTAACGCGAAGGATGTGAAGATTGCCGATGTAGCTATTCTATCGCTGCGTGGCCAGGCCGATGCCTCTGCTTGGTCAAGGGACTACCTCAACCGCCCTGAAGCCGTCCAGGGGAATGGAACGCTACACCGCAAAACGGGAACTCCCCTCATTACAATAAGTAGAACGGCAATTGTCGAACTATCCCTTGAATATAAATTGACATCGGTTGGGCAGGGTAAGCCTCTGGCCCGCCGCTCAACCCGTTGATCCGACAGCTAAGATGGCTGTTCTGCCCTCATTCCCGTTACCAGGCCAACTGTTCCATGACCCAAGCCGCCGCCCTGCCCGCCTCTGAAATTGCCAAAGCCGTGGAGCAACGGCGCAATTTCGCCATCATTTCCCACCCCGACGCCGGGAAAACAACGCTGACGGAAAAGCTGCTGCTGTACGGGGGTGCCATCCAAGAGGCCGGGGCGGTGAAGGCCAAACGGGCCCAGCGCAGCGCCACCTCAGACTGGATGGAACTGGAGCAACAGCGGGGGATTTCCATCACCTCCACGGTGTTGCAGTTTGCCTACGGCGGCTACACCATCAATTTGCTAGATACCCCCGGCCACCAAGACTTCAGCGAAGACACCTATCGCACCCTGGCGGCTGCCGACAATGCAGTGATGCTGGAGGATGCGGCCAAGGGTCTGGAACCCCAAACCCTGAAGCTGTTTGAGGTGTGCCGGATGCGGTCATTGCCCATCTTCACCTTTTTTAACAAGATGGATCGGCCTGCCCGTGAGCCATTGGAACTACTGGATGAAATTGAGCAGCGCCTCGATTTGCAGACCTACGCCGTCAACTGGCCCATCGGCATGGGAGAGCGCTTCAAGGGGGTGTTTGACCGTCGCACTCGCCAAATTCACCTGTTTGAACGCACCGCCCACGGCAAACGGGCCGCCAAGGACACCGTCATTGACCTGGGCGATCCGCGCATTGAAGACCTGTTAGAACAGGATCTCTACTACCAATTCAAAGAAGAACTGGAGGTCATCGAAGAACTGGGGCCAGAGCTGGATCTAGAGGCCGTCCACGCCGGACAAATGACCCCCGTCTTCTTCGGCAGCGCCATGACTAACTTTGGCGTCCAGCTCTTTTTGGATGCCTTTTTGGACTACGCCCTCAAGCCCTCCCCCCGCGACAGCACCATTGGCGAAGTGCCCCCCACCCACGAGGAATTCTCCGGGTTTGTGTTCAAGCTTCAGGCCAATATGGATCCCAAACACCGCGACCGGGTGGCCTTTGTGCGGGTCTGTTCCGGCAAGTTTGAGAAGGACATGGTGGTCAACCACGCCCGGTCTGGCAAAACCGTGCGCCTGTCTCACCCCCAAAAGCTGTTTGCCCAAGGCCGCGAATCCCTCGAAGAAGCCTTCCCCGGCGATGTGATTGGCCTTAACAACCCTGGCGTGTTTGCCATTGGCGACACCATCTATCAGGGGCAGCGCCTAGAGTACGAAGGCATTCCCTGCTTTTCGCCAGAAATTTTCGCCTACCTCAAAAACCCTAACCCCTCCAAATACAAGCAGTTTCAAAAGGGCGTGCTCGAACTGCGAGAAGAAGGGGCGGTGCAGATCATGTTCTCCGCCGACGAAGCCAAACGCGACCCGATTCTAGCGGCGGTGGGGCAGCTTCAGTTTGAGGTGGTGCAGTTCCGCATGAAAAACGAATACAACGTAGACACCACCCTCGAACTGCTGCCCTACTCCGTGGCCCGCTGGGTGGAGGGCGGCTGGGACGCCCTAGAAAAGGCCGGACGACTGTTCAACACCGTGGTGGTCAAAGATAGCTGGAATCGCCCGGTGCTGCTGTTCCGCAACGAATGGAACTGCCAGCAAATCGCCGCTGATCACCCAGAACTGAAGCTCAGCACCATTGCCCCGGTCTCCTCCGGCAAGGAACCCGCCAGCCTATAGGGTCTCGGTTGAGGGAAATAGGGAAGTAGGAGAGGTCAATCACATGGAGATATAAACCAGCAAATCGCCACCATATTGCAGGAAAAGTATTGCAGGAAAAGTTCGTAGATCTAACCGACTACCACGCTCAATACTTCGCCTATGAGCTAACCCGGCGGTTTTCGTCGGATCGACTGGAGAAGCTGGCCGTTACCTTTGCGGGTAGTGCCTTTTAGTACAAGGACAGAGGAAAAGACGGACTCTTCCCTTTCTGCCAGTCTCTCTATATCTCGACGATTGTAGTCATGGATGAACATCCAGATGGCTCCAATGTGATTCTCGATCTTCTTAGAGAACGACGAGGAGTGGGTTATTGCTTCAACGTCCTCGGATCTAAAGCATCGCGCAGGCCGTCGCCCAGTAGGTTGAAGGCGAGGGATGTGACCACAATTAAAATAGCCGGGGGCCACACTAGCCAGGGTTGCAGCACCAGAATCGAGGCATTGGTGGCGAGGGTGAGCATATTGCCCCAGGAGGCATCGGGTTGTTGGATGCCGAGGCCAATGAAGCTCAGCACCGCTTCGGCGAGGATGAAGCCGGGGATGGCCAGGGTGGCGGCGATGATGCCGTAGGTGGCGGTTTGGGGCAGCACGTGGCGGGTGATGATGTAGAGCGGACGGCCCCCCATGACGCGACTGGCCTGCACGAAGTCTTGCTCTTTGATGGAGAGCACTTGGCCACGGATCACCCGCGCCAATCCGGCCCAGCCCACCAGGGAGGTAATCAGCACGATTAGGAAGAAGCGCTGGATGCTGCTGAGGCCAGCGGGGAGGACAGCGGCGAGGGCCACCAGCAGGTAAATGCTAGGGATGGTCATCAGCACTTCCACAAAGCGCATGAGGACGGCATCGACCATGCCACCAAAGTATCCGGCGATGCCGCCCACCAGAAGCCCCAAGGGGAAGGAAATGATGATGCCGATGAGGCCCACCGCCAGGCTAACGCGGCTGCCGTGGATGAGGCGGCTGAACTGGTCGCGGGCCTGTTCGTCGGTGCCCAGCAGGTTGAGGTAGCCGGGGCCAGTGGTGTCTAGGAGTTTGAGTTGGCCCTCGGCGTTGCGGTGCAGAATGCGCAGGGCGGAGGGCTGGCTGCGGTCTACGATCAGTTCCCGTGCCCCGGTGTCGATATCGACTGGGCCTTGGGTGGTGGGGTAGACGTGGGGGAAGAAGCGCCCGGTGTCGGCGTCGCGCCAGTAGATTTGGGTGGGCGGCAACAGGGAACCGTTGGCCTGGGTGGCGTAGGGGCTGTAGGGCGCGAAGAAGTCGGCCCCAAGGGCGACCGTGTAAAGCACGATCAGCAACACAGCCCCCAGTTGGGCCAGACGATTGGTTTTAAGTTTGCGCCACCAGGTCATAGCCGATTATGTATGGATTACGGTTTTCTCGTTCTCCACCATAAACACATTTGAGTAAAGGTTCGCAATAATTTGCTTACCTTCCTGGGTCAGCGACAGGTAGCGTAGGCCATCTTGGATGTAGGGATGCACCACGTTCCAATAGAAGCCGGGGTAGTTGGCGCGCAGATCGGCGGGATGTTTGTAGCCGAGGTGCTTGTTTTGTCCGGTTTCCTCAAATTCGTAGAACAGGGCACCGATTTTCTTGAGGTAGCGGGGATCGCTAAGCTGGCCGATCAGATCCGCCGCCCGCACCAGGCCAGGGAAATGCTGGGTGTCTTGGTGGTCTTCCTCCTTGGGCACCGGGAAACGGGTGAGTTCGATGTTGCGCTTGATGACTTCGGCGTTGATTAGCTTATTGCCGCCAAAGCGTTCTTCAATGAATCGCTTGCCCCGGTCTACGTGGTAGGGCGTTAGGGAGGCATCGGAGGCCCCTGGTTGCAACATCACCATTTCGTCGCCTTGTCCGGTGGAATAGAGGTGGTTGCGGTCTTGGTCGTGGCGGCAGACGCCTTTGACGTAGCCAATGTCATGGCAGACCAGGGAAATAATAAAGTGCATCCAATCGTCGCAGGTGACGCCGCCCTCACGGATGTGCTTGCCGCGCAGAATTTCTTGCCCCACCAGGGCGACCAAAATCGTGTGCTCGACATTGTGGTAGAGAGCGTCGCTGTTGGCGATATTTTCTAGGGCCATGCTGCCTGCCCAGGCAATGATGTCTTCGTAGTCGGGGTTTTGGCCGCCATAGGTGCGGTGGTAGCCCGCCCTAAGTTTGGAGACAAAGTCGCTGATGAGGAGTTCGGTGGCGTTAAACATTCCCAAAACCTGCCTTCGTTAGCCTGAGTGAACGGTGAAACCGGAGATAGCCGCTGCTGTGAGCCTGGAGGGTAAAGGGTGACGATGGCTGGGAACTCGACTCACGGGCTTTGATGAGTAAAGGTACCAGGTTTCTCTATTGTGTACCTACTGCTATTACACCAAACCTGCCCTATTTTGAGGTGTGATGCAGGTCAGGCTGATCGATGAGATAGGCCACGTCAGCCCATTTCCCAGGCTTAGGGTGCCCCCAAGCCCAACTAAATCTCCAGGATTCGCCCTGAAAAATCAACATTTTTTAATCTTTACAGATGGCCCACAGCGGTTGGTGGCGGTGGGATGGTCTTCTCTCCCAATGCTGCGCTAACCCTGCGCTAGGTCTCCCTAGCGGGGTCTCTATGCTCACGGTATCAGGACAAAACCAACCGATCTGCTCAGCCGACCTTCAATGACTCTGGCTTTTATCAGTGTTTGGACGAGCTACAGGGGATGTAGTAGAGGGAATAAAGGGTTCTAGAAGCTGCCCTGCTAGGGATGGCGCTATAGCCTGATTAAGGCCGTATTTCCCCGGCCAGCGTCTTTTGGGCAGGTATAGGGTACCAAATAGTTTGTCTACCCAAGGGAAAATAGCAGCGTAGTTTTTGTCGTAATGTTCTGGTGAGTCATTGGTATGGTGCCAGTGATGAAATGCCGGAGTGGCTACGATCCTCTCTAACCACCCAAAACGCCAGGATAAATTGGCATGGATAAAGAAACTCCAGATAGTGCCAACGATTGTGTAGACCAACGGCACGATATCGACCGTTTCTCCGGTGGGCTGAGCCAAGCCCAATACATAAATAGGCATCAGACCACACAGCCGCAGAAAGAAAATATCTAGAGGATGGGCGCGGGTATTGACCAGCCAGTCCATTTCTTCAGGGCTGTGGTGAATCGCGTGGAAGCGCCATAGGATGGGGAATTCATGCATCCAGCGGTGGCCCCAATAGCTGCCGAACTCTCCCACAATGATGGCCAGTAGCAGGCGAACCTCCACTGACAAACTGGCCATTCCCCCGTACAGACCGATGGGCTCAAGGCGATGAACAATCCAGGCCACCATCGACAGGGGCAACACTAACAGCATTTGCGGCAACAAACTATTCAAAAAGAAATAGGCAATGTCTATCGAGAATTCCTTACGAAATATCTGCTGTTTGTTCTGAGGACTAAGTCTTTCTAGGGGGACAAAAAGGATCAGTAACAACCCTAACCAAACCGATAATCTAACGACATTTAATACGAGGGACGAGAGCATGGGTCGAGTCTATCTTGAGATCTTGGTCAGTCCGGCGAGTGTCACAACGCTAACAAACGTACTGCTTCAACCTGATAGGATGAAGCAGTACGCGTTCAATCAACTAGCATCTACGAAAGTTGATGAAGGCCGAGTTCCTGGGGGCCTGCAAAATCTCCAGGAACTTATTCTTCAGCCTCCTCTGAACCTTCGCCCTTGCGCTTGCGCAGAGCCGCCACACCCAGACCAACCAGACCGGGCAGCAGGGCCGGGGTGGGAACTTCGCTGACAGAAACCCCAGACAGCAGAGAGAAGGGCGGCTGACCAGCGGGAGAACCCGTAGCCAGGAAGCTCAACACCTCAGTGGAACTGGTGGCCGTGAAGTTCATGGTGACCTGTTGCCAGCCGCTCACAGGAGCTTTGCTGGGATGGAGCATCGTGGGCGAGGTCTGACTAGCCCCACCGAAGCTCACAGTCCAGCCACTCTGAGAGTCGCCATCAAACCCGTCTTGCTGACCAGCGGCCTGCCAGAAGCTCACGGTATATTGCAGACCTTGGGTGAGACCAGTCAAGGTTTGGCTGACGCTAGGGATGCTCGCAGCCGAGGGGAAAGCCCCATCCATTGCGATAAACCAACCCGAACCGTCAGCACTATTAACAGTCTGACCTTGAGAGTACAACCTTACTGGAATACCACCAGGGCCTTCAAGGAAAGAATTATTCGGATCAACATCAGGGCCATCCGCATTCATGTCGGTTGTAGCTGCATCTCCGTCGGAAAGCAGAAAACCATAAGCCTGGTTGCCAATAGTCCAGCCATCAATGGTGACACCACCACTGCCCAAATAGCCTGAAGAGGCTCCGCCTAGGCTGTTGTTTGCAAAGCCACCATTGGTGAAGCCCAAGGCATAGGCAGGGGCGCTAATAGCTGACATACCGACCACTGACAGACCAACAACGGCGGCCCCAACGGCTTGATTCAGTTGAAACATTTTTGAATTCTCCAATCAATAAACAGGGTGAAATGAACTATTTTGGTAGATCCCTGTCTTAGAAGATTGGTAGGTTGCACAGACTAAGCCTGATTCAGTTCTTAGCAGGATGATCGAAAGGCATTGCCCTCTAGATACCCATTGCTAGCCTTCAATGGCACCCAAGTATGGACAGCCTGCTTAAGGCTAGCTGCCCTGGTTTTTAAGGGTGGCCCTGCGAAGTACTTGGGGGTTTTGAACCTTGCGAAAGCTCAGGTATACGGTTGTGCTGAGGCTAAACCTAGCCTGAACCGAACTTGAGCAAACTCCCCTGATTTTCAGTGTTGATTTGGGAGAAGCCGTAAGGCTCTAACCAAACCACTCTTTTATAACCTTTTCTTTTAAAGGAAGAATCTGGCCAGTGTGAAGAAATCAATAAGGAGAGAAAGAATGGTGAACATTGCTAGCGTACTCTAGTCGGCGATGTTCGCTATTAAGGTACCAAGACACAAAGCTGACCGGGCTCTGGCAACACCAGCCGCGTTCGATTCCGCTCAACCATGGACATCACGCTAAACGTCTGTTCCACCATAGCGGTGACTTTGGGCAGCGTACCCTTTGCGATCTGTCCCTACAGGTCACTGACTTGGATGAGCGGCGACGACGGTTGTTCCCGTACTGAGAACGATAGGTTTCCCTGGTCCTAGGGCGAAAACTCGTACTCCTGCATCTCAAGGCGGCAGCCATCCTGTTCATTCAGGGCGCGCTTAATCGGGTTGATGTCGCGAAAGCCCTCTGGCCCCCGTTGTTCTAGGGAATCGGAAAAGCGATCCGCAAATTCGGCTACGCAGGAGTTACGACTCGTGGCCAGTTGGTCTAGGGCGGCCTGGGCACCGTTCATATCCCAGGCCGCCACGGCTCCGTGTAGTTGTTCCCAGGCGCGATCATCCTGGGTGTTGGTGGCAACCTGGTTCTGGTAGCGATCCAAAATCGTAAATGCTAGCCAAAAGCTGAGGCCGAGGATGGTAGCCACCCCCATGGCCAGCAGACAACCCGCCCAGGGGGCACGGTTCGACCGAGGAGAGCTTTCGGTGTCCCCCTGTTTGGCCAGTTGGGTGTAGTAGGTCACAAAGGGCGGCATTTGATCCATGAACCACACCTCAATGCCAATGCCCTTGAGTTGCTCGGCAAAGGCGTAGGCCGCTTCCCACTGCTGGTCGGGGGTAAGTCCGGCAATAACAGGTTTTTGGTCAGGGAAATGACTCCGCTGAATCTTTAGATCCCCCACGGCGGTCTGTAGGTTGGCCTCGGTGAGGGTATGAACACAGTGGATGACGTAGTCCTGGGTCAGGATATCCACTTTCTTTCCGGTGGGCACCGGCACTTGGCAGTAGACATCGTGCCCATGCTGTTCGAGCCAGCGGGATAGAAAAGCCTGTAGGGTTTCTAGGTTAGGGAACTCCATAAATGGGGAGATGGCGATGGGATGAACCGCAGGATAACCTCACGGAAAGCAGCGATTTGCCCTACATCTTATTGCGCATTCCGCTCAGCGACACACGCATTCCATCAAGGCCACCATCCCACCCCCCCTCAACGAGGTTGGCAGGATGGTGCGGCGATGATCCCCTAATGGTGGGGGGGCGCATCGCCGCTGAAGGGCTGTACCCCGGTAGCCGGGTAGTTGTCGTGGCTGGGGCTAAAGAGTTCTAGAATTGCTTCCACCAAGTCACCAAAAAAGCCCCGTTGCGCCTTCAGTTCCGGGATGGCCTCTCGGACATGATCCGGGGAAAACGCATAGCCCTGGGTTTCCCCCAGGTTGATCAAATCACTGGCCTGTTCTGCCCCCTGCACCTGGCTTTTTAGCTCAGGGTCGGTGGCCGCTTGCTGGAGAAACGAGAGCGCATTTTCTTTGGACATACCGTTTCACTTCCATGACCTAACAAACAATGGAGAGCGCCTAGCGCTAGAGGTTCGTAGTCGCAGTCCAGATCGGGCACCAGCGGCGTTAGGCCAAAGAGCCAAGGCCCCATCGGCCAGATCGAGACCTGAAACCCATCTCCTCCTACCTCTAGTGTTACGCTGCCCTGACAAATCCAGCCACCTTCCTCAACAGAACCTTGCATTTCTTGAAACGGGTTCATTGAAGCCCAGCTTCAGCCTTGGCAAAGATCGTCGGCCTAAAACAGCCCTGAACCTAGTTTGTGCTAATTTTTCCTTCATTAAGCCTTAATTTGAGGCTGTTTTGGGGATTTGCACAACGGCCTTCCAACCGCTAAACTAACGTTAAGCAATGTAAATAAACTTCTAAGGAAAAAATATCGGTGCCCTAGTCTGTTCTCCTTCGAGTCTTTGTCTTTGCGTTGTTGTCTTGGCTAGCTCCAACAGGCTAGTTTCCCCTGAATGCTTTCCCGTGGTGAAGGTCATCCTTGATCCGAAGCACGAGGCCGAAGATTCTCGCCAACCCCATGTCCGTCGAAGTCTATGGTAGGTATCTAAATTTACCCACCCTAAGCGACGGTTCTCCCCACCTTCTGGGAGGAGTAAGGTTACGTAAAGTATTAATAAGGCTTGGGGCCGATCCCCTCACCGCTGTCTAGCCAAGGCCAAGGCTGGCATTTATCTTCACCCCCAAGGCGTGGTTTAGCCCGCATCGGCCTTCCGTTTCTCTCACCGCCCTGAATCCCTAGGTTGCCATGTTTGAACATTTTACGAACACCGCCATTGCGGTCATCATGAAGGCTCAGGAGGAGGCCCGTCGCCTGCGCCACAATTTTGTCGGCACCGAGCAACTGTTGCTGGGGCTGATTAAAGAAGACAATACGGTGTCTGCCCGCGTGCTAAACGATTTTGGCGTCACCCTAGAGGATGCCCGCACCGAGGTGGAAGCCATCATTGGCCGGGGTAGCGGCAGTGTCCCGCCCGAAATCCCCTTTACCCCCAAGGTGAAGCAGGTGTTTGAGCAGGCCTTTCAGGAGGCCCGCAAGCTGGATGCCGCCTACATCGAGCCGGAACACCTGCTGCTCAGCCTCACCCAAAACACCGAAAGCGTGGCCTATCGGGTGATGAGCAATCTCGGCGTGGATCCGGCCAAGGTGCGGACTCGGGTGATTCAAGAACTGGGCGAGGCCGCTTCCATCCCGGCGGGTCGGGGTGGTCGAGATCGCGACCTCGACGACAACCGCAAGAAGGGCAAGATTCTCTCTGAATTCGGTAACGATCTCACGGCCCTTGCCGCCCAGGGCAAAATTGACCCCGTCGTCGGTCGGGCCAAGGAAATCGAGCGGGTGGTGCAGATCCTCGGTCGGCGCACCAAAAATAACCCCATCCTGGTGGGCGAACCGGGCGTAGGCAAAACCGCCATCGCCGAAGGACTGGCCCAGCGCATCGTCAACCAGGACGTGCCCGAAGCCCTGCTCACCAAGCGGGTGATCAGCCTAGACATGGGTTCCATGGTGGCCGGAACCCGCTTCCGGGGCGACTTTGAAGAACGCCTTACCCAACTGGTGGAGGAAGTTCGCCAAGACCCCGATGTCGTGCTGGTGATCGACGAAATTCACACCCTAATCGGCGCGGGTTCCCTAGAGGGGGGCATGGACGCCGCTAACCTGCTAAAACCTGCCCTCGCCCGTGGGGAGATGCAGTGCATCGGAGCCACCACCCTGGACGAGTTCCGCAAGTACATCGAACGGGATGCCGCCCTAGAACGTCGCTTCCAGCCCGTCACCATCAGCCCGCCCTCGGTGCCCGAAACCATCGAAATTCTCCAGGGCATCCGCAGTCGCTACGAGCAGTTCCACCAAGTCACCATCACCGACGAGGCGATTGAAGCCGCCGCCAAGCTGTCGGATCGCTATATTTCTGACCGCTTCCTGCCCGACAAGGCCATCGACCTGATCGACGAAGCGGGTTCCCAGGTAAAACTGCGCTTGGCTCCCAAGTACCCCTCCAAAGAACTGAAGCAGCAGTTGCGCCAGATCAACAAAGATCTGGATGGAGCCATCGAACTCCAGGACTTCGGCAAGGCTAAGGCACTGCAAGGGGAACGCCAGGAACTCTTGGCCCAAATTCAGGCCGAGGTGCCCGAATACGCCGAAGCCGCCGCTGAATTGTCCCAAACCCAAGCGCCAGCCCTGCCCGTGGTGGATGAGGAAAGCATTGCCAACGTGGTCGCCGCCTGGACGGGTATCCCCGTTAACCGCATGACCGAAACCGAAGCGGTGCGCCTCATCCACATGGAGGACATCCTCCACGAGCGGGTGGTGGGCCAGCACGAAGCGGTGGTGGCTGCGGCCAAATCGATTCGGCGGGCGCGGTCTGGTCTGTCTAGCGCCGACCGTCCCATCGCCAGCCTGGTGTTTGCGGGGCCAACGGGGGTCGGTAAAACCGAGCTGTCTAAGGCCCTCGCCGTGGCCCTGTTCGGTTCCGAAGAGGCGATGATCCGGCTGGATATGTCGGAATACATGGAAAGCCACACGGTCTCTAAGCTAATCGGCTCTCCGCCGGGATTCGTGGGCTACGACGAAGGCGGCCAACTCACCGAAGCCGTCCGTCGCAAACCCTACACCGTCATCCTGATGGACGAAATCGAAAAGGCCCACCCCGACGTGTTCAACCTGCTGTTGCAGGTGCTCGACGACGGCATTCTGTCTGACGCCAAGGGCCGCACCGTCAGCTTCAAGAACACCCTGATTATCCTCACCTCCAACATTGGCTCCCAGGTGATCGAAAAGGGCGGCAACAGCCTAGGGTTCGACCTCGCCACCGATGCCGCCAACAGCCAGTACAACAACATCCGCAACCTGGTCAACGAGGAAATGAAGCAGTACTTCCGCCCGGAACTGCTGAACCGCCTCGACGAAATCATCGTCTTCCGCCAGCTCACCCGCGAGGAAGTGAACCAGATCGCCGATCTGATGCTGGATCAGGTGAACAAGCGCTTGGCCGACCGCCAAATGCAGGTAACGCTCTCCGATGCCTTCCGCGACAAACTAGCCGCCACCGGGTACGACCAGCGCTATGGTGCCCGTCCCATGCGTCGCGCCATCGCCCGCCTAGTGGAAGACACCCTGGCCGAAGCCATCCTGGCTGGCACCCTAGAGGAAGGCGACAAGGTGCTGCTCGATGTCGATGCGGAGGGCAATCCCCAGGTGAAACCCGCCCAGCAACCCGCCCTGGTGGGTTCCAACCACTAACGTCGCCACCCCAGATCCAAACCAGCGCTGGCCTTTCCCCCGCTTTCTCATGCCTTTTTGGCAGAGGAATCGGGGGGTTTGCTAGGGATGCCCATTTATTCCCAAACTTGACTAGACTGGACTTGCTGCCATGATTCGCCCTGTGCAGAAGAGGTCATGGTTATGATCGCCGTACACCATCAAAACTCCCTATCCTTCGATAGTCCAGACTAGCTGACAATTGGGCCGTGAGGATTCTCGCTAGGATAGAGGAATACTGAAAGTGCGTCTACGCCCGCATGTCCAGTCCAAACGCAGTCCTAGGAGCACTCCTCCAACCAATCAAGCATCCATTTGCGGGGTAGGCTGTGGGGTGATTTCGACGAACCACTTTTCTAAACGGTTTATAATGCCAACATGCTAGGGGTGTCCGACCATCGGACTGAGATCATACCCTCAGAACCTGACCTGGTTAATGCCAGCGGAGGGAAGCCATGCTTGAGGTCACTAGCCGCCCACAACCTGTTGTTCCAGAGGTAAGGAGTTCTACCTTGCCTTAGGATGGGCAGAATCTCGCCGCTACTGCGAGGTTTAGCCATCCTCAGTCCATCAACACGGTAGAGTCGCTGTCTTCACGGCTGCCATGACAGGCCAGGGGCTATCCCACGGCCACGGTAGCAAACGAGAGACCTTCCCTACCTTGGGATGGGCTGATTCTGGAGGCTGGCTGAAGGCTGATTTCCCCTCACTCCCTAGCCCGTTGTCGTGGATTGGGAGATGTTTTGATGACGCTCGGCATAACCGCCATTGCGGTGATTTTGATTACCGCCGCTAGTTTTACGTTGTTGGGACTGCTCCAGGCCAGCCGCCACACCATCAGCCTGGAGGACTACCTAGTCAGCCGCAACCGGGTGGGCACGGGCATGGCCTTGGCCACCATCGTCGCCAGCGCCATGGGAGCCTGGATTTTGTTTAGCCCGCCGGAAGTAGGGGCCACCAGCGGCATTGCCGGAATTGTAGGCTACTGCATTGGGCAGGCCACCCCCGCCGCCCTGTTTGCCTTCATGGGAACCCGAATGCGGTTTTTGATGCCTGCGGGCCACTCGCTGAACGAGTATGTGCTGCACCGCTTTGGGCAGGCCATGTATCGGCTGACGCTGGCGATTGTGGTGTTCTATATGTTTGTCTACCTGGCGGCGGAACTGACGGCCATTGCCAAGGCGGTGGAACTGATGGCCGGAGTACCCCTCTGGCTGACGGCAATGCTGGTGATCACCGCCGTGTTCATCTACACCCTGGTAGGCGGCCTAGAGGCGACGATCTTCACCGATGCCGTGCAGTTTGCGGTGATTGTGCCGCTACTGCTGCTGAGTTTTGCCCTTGCGGTCTTTGCCCTGGGCGGCTGGGGCAATGCGGTGGCCCCGGTGCGGGATGCGGCCCCTCAGTTGTTGACCCTCGCCAATGGGCCAGGGATTAAGTTTGGGGCGACCTTGGTGATTGCGGTGATTTCCGCCGAAATGTTTAACCAAACCAACTGGCAGCGGGTCTATGCCTGCAAAACCGATACCGTGGTGCGCCGTTCCTTTTTGGGCTCTTTCCTAGTCATTTGGCCGATGCTGTTCATCTCTGGGCTGCTGGGCATTGTAGCCATGCACTTTGGCTTTAACGATGACCGCGCCTTTTTCTCGCTGATCCAAGCCCTGGAGCTTCCCGGCTGGGTCAGCATTGCCGTCCTCGTCCTAGTGCTGGCCCTGGTGATGAGCAGCCTAGATTCCCTGCTCAACGGCATCGCCAGCGTCTTCACCACCGACCTGCTGCGCATCTTCCCAGAAAAATCCACCGGGGGCATCCTCAAGATCACCCGCCTATTGACCTTGGTCGTGGGCCTTCCCGCCATCCTGATCGCCGCCAGGGGCTACAACGTGCTGTATCTGTTTCTGCTGGCGGATTTGGTCTGTGCCGGGGCGCTGTTCCCGGTGCTGTTCGGCCTCTATTCCAAACGCCTAACTGGGCAAATGGCCCTCTGGAGCGCCGTTGCCGCCATCGCCGCCGGAGCCTTATTTTTCCCAAAACCCGACTTCAGCCCCTGGAATGGCCTGCCCTTCGCCGGGGATTTGCTGGTCAGCTTTGCTGCGCCCATCGTCGTATCTGCTGTCCTTTGTCTAGGGTGGATTCAGCTACGGGCCAGCCAAGGCAAAACCGAAGCCTACGATTTTGGCAAACTCAGCCGCGACATTCGCGCCTACGGGGCAAGCATTACCGTCTCACCCGAAAGCTAGCCCCGCATCAGACGACACCACGGGGGAGATCCGCAACCACGGCCATCCCCCCACAGGTCATCCGCTCGTTGCCGCTAGCGTAAAATAGCCATATCCAGAGCCATTCTGGCGGGAGGTGCCATGACGCAGTATTCCATCACTCAGGCCAAAGACAAGCCCACCCAGAACATTCCCCCGGCGACGGCAACCTTAACCGCCCCTAGCCGATGCATGGTGCTGCAAGGGGTGAGATGGAACACCTACCAGGCGCTGATTCACGATTTGGAGGCAGAACCGGGTAAGCGCTTGACCTATGACCAAGGAACGTTAGAGATTATGGCCCCACTGCCACCCCATGAAAGTTATAAGAGCCTGATGGGGCGTTTGGTGGAAGTCACTACTGAAGAAACAGAAACCGAGATTCGCAGCCTGGGTTCTACGACTTGGAGCCGCGAAGATTTGCAAAAAGGGTTGGAGGCTGATGAGTGTTTTTATATCCAAAACGAGCGGCTGGTGCGGGGCAAAGACGCCATAGACCTGACGGTAGACCCACCACCCGACCTGGCGATTGAGGTAGATAACACCAGCAGTTCGATGAACCGTATGGCAATTTATGCCGCACTGGGAGTACCGGAAGTATGGCGGTTTGATGGCGAAACCCTAACCCTCTATGGCCTAGAATCTGGAGAATATCGCCCCCAGGAAGCCTCTACAGTGCTGCCGCTGTTGCAACGGGCCGACATTTTGCGCTTTTTGCAAGCTAGCCAAACCATGGGCGAAACCACTTGGGTCAGATCGTTTCGTCAGTGGGTGAGAGAACAACTCAAGGGGTAAACCTCTCGGCGTTGCTGGATCGCGATGGCCCAACTGCTGCTCCATCCCCCAGATCGAAGACCAAGGGGTGGATATAGGCAGCAATCTTTATGGGGGCAGTCCCCAGGCGCTACAGTAAAGGCCGGATGCAGTGGCAAGGGACTCGTAGCGTATGGCAATTATCCAGGCTGATGGGCTGAGTAAGCGGTATCGGGTAGCAACTAAAGAATCGGGTTTTGGGGGCACCCTGCGGCATTTGCTCAAGCGGCAGTACCACACAGTGGAAGCGGTGCGAGGGGTGTCCTTTAGCATCGAACCGGGGGAAGTGGTGGGCTTTTTGGGGCCAAACGGAGCGGGAAAAACCACCACGCTAAAAATGCTGACGGGGCTAATCCATCCCTCATCGGGCACGGTGACCGTGGGCGGCTACGAGCCGTTTCAGCGCAAAACGGACTTTTTGAAGACCATTACCCTGGTGATGGGCCAAAAGCAGCAGTTGCTCTGGGACTTACCCGCCCTCGATTCCCTACGGATTAATGCCGCGATCTATGGTCTCTCGGATGCGGTGTTTCGGCAGCGGGTAAACGAACTCAGCGAAATGCTGGATCTCGGCAGCAAGCTCTCCCAGCCCGTCCGCAAGCTCTCCCTGGGGGAACGGATGAAGGCGGAAATGCTGGCGGCCCTGCTGCATCGGCCCCAGGT
The DNA here is from genome assembly GCA_044070495.1 of Spirulina sp. Lineage (GTDB taxonomy): Bacteria > Cyanobacteriota > Cyanobacteriia > Phormidesmidales > Phormidesmidaceae > Nodosilinea. The sequence continues at coordinate 142,863 of JBIPSI010000002.1, forward strand.
GTTGTTTTTAGACGAACCTACCCTAGGACTCGATGTCAACGCCCAGGTGGCAGTGCGCGACTTTCTGCGCGACTACAACCAGCGCTACCAGGCCACCATTCTCCTCACCAGCCACTACATGGCCGACATCACCGCTCTCTGTCGGCGGGTGCTGCTGATTCACCAGGGCCAGCTTATTTACGATGGCGACCTCGACGGACTGCTGAATCGCTTTGCCCCCTACCGAGAAGTGACCGTAGAACTGGCGGATCACGGCGACGCCAACCAACTGGTGGATTATGGCGAGCTAGAATCCCTGGAAGGCTGCACCGCCAGCTTCATTGTGCGTCGCGAAGCCCTTACCCAAACCGTTAGCCGCCTGCTTACGGATTTTAAGGTACAAGATTTGACCGTCAGCGATCCCCCTGTGGAGGAAGTAATTGGCCGAGTCTTTGCCACTGGGGGAGTTAACGGCGGGTAGTTGAAAAGTTATCAAACCAGCCACGTTTCCAGAAAAAGTAAATTTGCAGCCCCGCAATCAGGGCCATTACGCCTAGGCAGATTAAATAGCCCCAATACCATTCCAGTTCCGGCATATTAAAGGGGGAAGCACTGGGGTTGAAGTTCATACCGTATACCCCAGCAATAAAGGTAAGGGGAATAAAAATTGAAGAGATCACCGTCAACAGTTTCATCACTTCATTCATGCGGTTGTTGATGGAGGACAGATAAACATCCATCAAACTGGAGGCAATTTCCCGATAGTTTTCGATAATATCGACCACCTGAACAATGTGGTCATAGACATCCTGCAAGTATAGTTTGACTTCCTGACTTACTAGGTCTTCACTGTCGCGGATGAGGCTATTAATCACGCTGCGTTGAGGCCAAATATAGCGCCGTAGTTTCATCAGGCCGCGCCGCATACGATGGATATTTTCAATGGTTTCACGGCTAGGATTGTCAACGACCTCTTCCTCTAGGGCTTCGAGTTCTTCGCCAATGGCTTCTAATACGGGGAAGAAACTATCCACAATGGTGTCTAGCAAGGCATAGGCTAAATAATCTGCCCCTTGGTGACGAATGGCCCCAATACCCCGGCGAATGCGATCCCGCACAGGCTCGAAGGAATCCCATTCTGGCTCCTCTTGGAAGGTGACTAGAAAATTTCTTCCTAAGACAAAGCTCACCTGTTCGCTGGCGACCCCGGTGCCCGTTTCCTTAGACCGCACCATTTGCATAATGACGAGAATTTGGTCGTCGTAAAAATCAATTTTGGGACGGTGGGGCACGTTCACCACATCCTCCAGCATCAGCGGGTGCAGGTAAAAGACCTGGCTGAGCTGCTTCAAGATGCCTTCGCTGCCGAGGCCACGGGCATCCATCCAGCTCACGGGCTGTTGCCGAACGATGGCGCGGCAGTCTTCAACCCGCTCGATGGGCTTGCTGAGGGAACCACTGGGGCCGTAGGCCATCAGCACCAGTTCCGTGGGCAGGGCATCTTCTGGAATGTTGAGCGTACCGGGGAGGGTGCCGGGGGCGCTGTAGTTAAACTCTACGAGGTCGTCCAGTTCGTCGTCCTCGTCGTCGCGCTCGTCGTCTAAATCTGGGGACGTTGAAACGGCGGGAGAGTCCATCAAAAACTGATTGGCCTCTAGGGTGAGGGCAGAACGTCGATCCGTTAACCTGGCTTTATCGGCGGCGGATGGATTTGACCGTTTAAGGCTCTTGTTAGGAATCTTGCGTTTACGGGCCATAGACCTCTCCCAGGATATTGGACAGTGCCAGATAAAGCATAAGGGCACAGCCGAAACTGTGCCCCTAGGCGTTAGCGGTTATTTAGGAAAAGGTCTGGGAAAGGTATGGCAGACTACATCATGCCCATGCCGCCCATGCCGCCCATACCACCCATGCCGCCCATACCGCCCATACCACCCATGCCGCCCATGCCGGGGTCGCCAGCGGGGGCCGCAGGTTCAGGAATTTCCGCCACCAGGGCTTCGGTGGTGAGCACCAGGCCAGCAATGGAGGCGGCATCTTGCAGACCAGAGCGCACCACCTTGGCGGGGTCAACAATCCCGGATTGGATCAGGTCTTCGTAGGCTCCGGTGAGAGCGTTGTAGCCGGTGGGGAAGCCCTGGGACTTCACCTTCTCGACCACCACAGAACCCTCTTGGCCCGCGTTGTCGGCAATCTGACGCAGGGGCGCTTCCACGGCCCGCATCACAATGTCTACCCCAATGGCTTCCTCAGCGGTGAGGGAGGCTTTCAAGGCTTCCAGCTTGGGCGCTAGGTGCAGCAGGGTGGCCCCACCACCGGGAACGATGCCCTCTTCCACAGCGGCCTTGGTGGCGCTGAGGGCGTCTTCGATGCGGAGCTTGCGATCCTTGAGTTCGGTTTCGGTGGCGGCCCCAACTTTGATCACCGCTACGCCGCCCGCCAGCTTAGCCAAGCGTTCGGAGAGCTTTTCCTTGTCGTAGTCGGAATCGGTGGCGGCCAGTTCCTTACGAATTTGGGCGATGCGCTTGTCGATGTCGGTCTTGTTGCCCGCTTCGGAAACCAGGGTGGTGGTGTCCTTGGTGATGGTCACCTTCTGCGCCACCCCCAGCATGGAGAGATCAGCGGTATCCAAGCTCAGGCCCACTTCCTCGGAAATCACCTGACCACCCGTCAGCACCGCAATGTCCTGCATCATGGCTTTGCGACGATCCCCAAAGCTAGGGGCCTTCACGGCAGCCACGTTCAGCACGCCACGGGCCTTGTTCACCACCAGGGTCGCCAGGGCTTCCCCTTCGAGGTCTTCGGCGATGATCAGCAGGGGCGCACCCTCACGGGCAATGCGCTCTAGCACGGGCACCAGGTCTTGGATGGAGCCGATTTTCTTATCGGTGATCAGAACACGGGCGTTGTCTAGCTCCACCACCATGCGCTCTTGGTCGGTGACGAAGTAGGGGGAAATGTAGCCCCGGTCGAACTGCATCCCTTCCACCACGTCCAGTTCGGTGTAGAGAGACTTAGACTCTTCCACGGTGATGACGCCGTCCTTGGTCACTTTTTCCATGGCATCGGCGATCATACGACCAATTTCTTCGTCGCTACCCGCAGAAACCGTGGCCACCTGGGCGATGGTTTCATTGCCTTCCACGGGCTTGGCTACGGCGGCAATCTCGCTCACCAGAGCAGCGACAGCCTTCTCAATGCCGCGACGCAGGCTGACGGGGTTGGTGCCAGCGGCCACGTTCTTCAAGCCTTCTTTAACCATGGCCTGGGCCAGCACGGTGGCGGTGGTGGTGCCATCCCCAGCCAGATCCTTGGTTTTGGAAGCCACCTCCTGCATCAGGCGAGCGCCCAGGTTCTCGAAGGGGTCTTCCAGTTCAACTTCTTTGGCGATGGTGATGCCATCGTTGACGATCTGGGGTGCGCCGTACTTCTTCTCTAGCACCACGTTGCGCCCCCGGGGGCCGAGGGTAATCTTAACGGCATCGGCCAGGGCATTTACACCCTTTTCTAGGGACTGCCGTGATGCCTCATCAAAGGAAACTTTTTTTGCCATGTCCTGTCTTTCAGCTCTCCAGAGACAAACCTAGCACTCTCTGGGGTCGAGTGCTAACCCAGCTAGCGTACCGTTAGGCTGGGCCGGGGGTAAGTCGCAATAACCGATCCTTGCCCAGAATGCAGCCCCAGAACAATCAGTCCTAGGGAGGAAGGTCTGGCACATCTCCAAGGTAGGTTGGGTGCATCGAAGCGGAACCCAACACTCGCCGAGGATTTCGGGCTTGTTGGGTTCTGCTATCGCGCCACCCAACCTACGAGTGATCAATGAAGGCTAATACCAAATTCGACCTGTTTACCCCCAGTATTTGTCATGGGTGAGGAGACCTATCCCCTACGGTTTTTGGGGTTAGGAATGGGGTTTTTCTGACTCGGATTTGGTATGAGAGGCAATTAGAGGCACTTCAAATGGTGAATGCTGAAGCGCTGATCGGAGTCAACCCACACCTCCACGGGCTGGAATCCGGCCTCCATGGCTAGTAATTGAAACTCCTCGACGGTGTATTTGTAGGAATATTCGGTGCGGAGGGTTTCGCCCTTAGCAAAGGAAATTGCCATGCCGCTGAGGTGAACAACTTGGTCGCACTGGCTAACGATGGCCATTTCGATGCGTCCGGCGGCCTCGTTGTAGTGGGCTTGGTAGGTGAATTGGCCAAGGTCGAAATTGGCCCCCAGTTCGCGGTTAATGCGGGTGAGCAGATTGAGGGCAAAGGTGGCGGAAACCCCCTGGGCGTCGTCGTAGGCGGGTTCCAAAATAGCGGCAGATTTTTTCAGGTCTACCCCCACAATCAGCTCCCCCAACACCGCCACGGTTTTGAGGAAAGCCACTGCCTCAGCAGGCTCTAGGTTGCCGATGGAGGATCCAGGGAAAAAGCCAATGGTGGGGCGCTGGTAGAGTTCCGGCACCTGATCCAGCGGCAGGGGTTGGGTATAGTCGGCGCAGAGGGCAATGGTTTCTAGTCCGTCAAAGTCCTGCATCAGGGCAAGGCAGGATTCCTGGAGGTGCTGGCGGGAAATATCCACCCCAACGTAGGTGTGCATTTGGGGCGCGGCCTGGAGCAAAATCCGAATTTTTTGGCTGCTGCCGCTGCCCAGTTCCACCAGCACCCGGTGGTTAAGGGCTTGAGCAATATCCTCGGTGTGGGCGCGCAGAATGGCCATCTCGGTGCGGGTGAGGTAGTACTCCGGCAGTTGGCAGATGGCATCGAACAGTTCTGACCCCCGTTTGTCGTAGAGAAATTTAGCCGACAGTGCCTTTTGGGGCTGGGCCAACCCTCGCAACACGGCACTCCGAAAATCTTCGATGGGGGGATGAAAATCGTACAGCTTGACGGCTTGGGGCTGGGCCTGGAAACGCGCACCAGAGGACATAGAAAACCTTAGAGTTCGGTGAGGCGGCATCCGTCTAAGGCCCAGCCCGTGATGTTGAGCCGATGTTGAGCTAGGGCCATGACCTGATCGTGGTGGGTTCACCGTTGGATCATGATGGCCATGACGGAGCCTCCCCTTCCATCATCCCCCAGGATGAACCTAGCCGGGATAGTCAGCGGATTAAACCGACTTAACGCGCCAAACGAATCCCGCTCAACTGCCAGCGGGCATTGGGCGGGAAAAAGTTGCGGTAGCTGGGCCGAATGTGGCCAGGGGGCGTAACGCAGGATCCCCCGCGCAGCACCATTTGGTTACACATAAACTTGCCGTTATATTCCCCTACCGCTCCGGGGGCGGTGCGAAAACCGGGGTAGGGCAGGTAGGCGCTTTGGGTCCATTCCCAGGTGTCGCCGTAGAGTTGGTGCAGGGGGCCGTTACCTTGGGCGGGCTGGGGGTGAAGGGCATCGCCCATCAGCAGGTTGCCCTGGATAGGAACGGTGGCGGCGGCAACTTCCCATTCCGCCTCGGTGGGCAAGCGGTAGCCTCGCCATTGGGCATAGGCGTCGGCCTCGAAGTAGCTGAGGTGGGTGACGGGCTCGTTGGGATTGAGGGGACGCAGACCACCGAGGGTCATCACCCACCAGTCTTGGCCTTGTTTTTGCCAGTAGAGGGGCGCTTGCCAGCCTTCCCGCTGCACCGTGGCCCAGCCCTCAGAGAGCCAGTGTTGTGCCGTGCGGTAGCCGCCATCGGCGATAAATTCTAGATATTCGCCGTTGGTGACGGGACGGTTGGCCAGGGCAAAGTCATTTAAATAAACTCGATGGCGGGGGCCTTCGTTGTCAAAGGCAAACTGATCAAAGGCGGTGCCGGAAGCCTGATAGCCGATGTCGTACAGCCCGCCTGCAAAATCCACAAACTCCAAAGCTGGAGCCGTTTGGCCAGACTGCACCAAGTCTTCCCGGTAGGCGGGATAGAGGGGATTTATCGCCAGGTTGTACTTCAGGTCGGTGAGCAAAAGTTCCTGGTGCTGCTGTTCGTGGTGCAGGCCCAGGGTCATCAGGGCGGCGATGTCTGGATCTTTCTCCCGTTGTTGAATCAGGCGACCCATGGCCTCATCCACGTAGGCCCGGTACTGATACACTTCGGCCACCGTGGGGCGGGAAATTAGCCCCCGCTGAGGTCGGGGATGGCGGGCTCCCACCGCTTCGTAGTAGGAGTTGAACAGGTAGCCATAGCCGGGATGAAAGACGGTATAGTCTGCCCACGAGGGCACCAGCAAGAAGGTCTCAAAGAACCAGGTGGTGTGGGCCAGGTGCCATTTGGGCGGGCTAACGTCGGCCATGCTCTGCACCCCATAGTCTTCGATCACCAGGGGTTGACAGAGGGTTTCGCTGAGTTGACGCACGGCAACATAAGCCTCTCCCAGGTTTGGCCCTGGCGTTTGGCCTAAACAAGGAGCCTCGGTGGCAGACAGAATCATGGCGCTAGAGAATGGGTGAGTCGGCTACGGTTCCCCATTGTAGAGGGGTAGCTCAGCCCAAGATCAACGTAATCCAGCAGTAGTAGGGTGGGTACCGCCCACCGTCAGCAAAACCTCACCATCAGCGTACTGGGGTGAGCCAAAACATGACCATCCTAAGGTTCTGTGGGCTGCACTTGGCCCAGTTGCCGTGGCCCCTGGCTGCTTTGGCGAGCAATAATAGTCTGCTCTAACACCTCTGAGGCCCGCACAAATTGGGGATCGGCATCGGTGCCGAGGCGGCTGGGGTTGGCAAACAGCTCACTACGCTGGCGTTCGTTCAACTCCACGGTGATATCGGGGGTGATGCCCTTGCGGCTGATATCGGTGCCGTTGGGGGTAAAGTAGTGGGCTACGGTTACCGTGAGACCAGAGCCATCGGCCAAGCCATGCAGGGTTTGCACCAGGGCTTTGCCAAAGGTGGGGGTGCCGACGATGGTGGCCCGGTTGTTGTCTTGCAGGGCTCCGGTGAGAATTTCGCTGGAGCTAGCGGAACGGCGATCCACCAGCACCGTCAGCGGCAGTTGGGTAAGGGCGGTGCGGTTGGCGGTGAGGGATTCTGACGTGCCATCGCGGTAGACGGTGCGGACAATGGGGCCGTGTTGCAGCCACATGCGGCCAATGTCGATGCTGGACAGCAGCAACCCGCCCGGATTACCCCGTAGATCGAGCACAAATCCTTCGACGCCCTCTTCGGTCAGAGCCAGAATAGCCCGCTCCATCTGTTCGGCGGCGTGGGCATTAAACTCCGTTAGCCGAATGTAGCCAATGGCGCGGCCTCCGACGGTACGACGCGCATAGTCTACCGCAGGCATTTCCATCCGGGCACGGGTCACAATCACACTGCGAGGGCTACCGCCATTGCGGGCCACGCTGAGGGTGACTTGGGAGTTCTCATCCCCCCGCAGGCGCTGGGCTACCCCTTCGGCGGTGAGGTGGGTAGTACTTTGGCCATCCACCATGACGATGTGATCGCCCACGGTCAAGCCAGCCTGCTCGGCGGGGGATCCGGGGGTAATGGCGGTAATCACCACGCGGTTGTCGTTACGCTGCACCTGTACCCCAATCCCCGAGACCTCCCCAGCGGTTTGATCGGTGAGATCAGAATATTCCGCAGGCGACAGAAAGCGAGTGTAGGGGTCGTTGAGCTGGCGCAGGGCTGCCCGGAGGGCGGCATAGGCCGCTTCAGGGGAGCTATATTCCTGGCCGAGAAGCTGTTGACGTGTGGCCTGCCAGTCGGTGTGGTTGAAGTGTTCGTCTACATATTCTTGGTTAACGATCTGCCACGCCTGGTCGAGCACCGCCTTAGGACTATCTTGCAGGTCAGAGCCCACCGTGACGGCAGCGCGCTCACTGTCAGGCAAACGTAGGGCATCACTGGTAGACGCCTTGACATCTTCAAAGCCAATCATTCCTAGGGAAGCAGCGGCTAGGGGGGCTAGCAGAAAAGATCGCAACAAAAAGGCAGGCGGTTTGGATGGAGAAACCAACATAGCAATCAAGGCCCTGGGCAGCAAAAGAGGGACGAGTCGGGCTGGTTGGATGGACGAAAAACCTACAAAAACGAGCAAAGTTTCCTAAAAAACTCTGCACAATAGAGGTTTCGCCCCCACTTACGATGCTATCGGCCACCATCGTAAGCGGGTATCCCGCCACCTTGCCCCCCATTGTGACGGATAGGTTCAAGCTTTGGCCAGATGAATGTGCCAATTTTGAGGAATGCAACAGGTTTTCTTAAGCTTCGTAAAGCAAAGGCCCCATGTCCAAACCATGGCGAGTAAATCCGGTGGCATGTTTTCCGGTGGCATGTTTAAGAATGGACACCGGGGCATTCCGTCTCCATTCAAGCCCGGTGGGCAGGGTTGGCGCTTCCTGCTAGGGTTACTGATAGCCCTTGGTTTTGCCGTAATCCCCATGTCTGCAAGTTCCGTATCCGCCCAGTCCCTCACCTATCCGGTCAGCCCTCGTCAGTCCCAGGTGGATGTCTACCACGGCATTGAGGTGGCCGATCCCTACCGCTGGCTAGAGGACACGCAATCCGCCGAAACCCAGGCCTGGATTGAGGCCCAGAATCAGCTCACCTTTGGCTATTTGGCCCAATTGCCGGGACGGGATGTCCTTAACCAACGACTGACCCAACTGTGGAACTACGAGCGCTACAGCACCCCCTTCAAGCGGGGTGGACGGTATTTCTACTTCAAAAACGACGGGCTGCAAAATCAGAGCGTCCTCTATACCCTGCCCAGCCTGGAGGCCGAGCCTCGGGTATTGCTGGATCCCAATACGCTCTCAGAAGATGGCACCGTGGCTCTCAGCGGCATGGCGGTGAGCGAAAACGGGACGTATCTGGCCTACGGGCTGTCCGCCAGCGGGTCAGACTGGGTGGAATGGCGGGTGCGCGACATTGAAACCGGGGAGGACACCGACGACCTGCTGAAGTGGGTGAAATTTTCTGGGGCCTCTTGGAGCCACGACCACCAGGGCTTTTTCTACAGCCGCTACGACGAACCCGACCCCGCCAACCTGCACGAGGCCGTCAACTACTACCAAAAGCTCTACTACCACCGCCTGGGCACCCCCCAAAGCGAAGACCTGCTGATCTACGAACGGCCCGACCAAAAGGAATGGGGTTTCAGCGGCGGCGTTACCGAGGACGGGCGCTACCTGATCATTTCCGTGTGGCGCGGCACCGACCCCAACAATCTGGTGTTCTATAAGGATCTAACGAATCCCGAAAGCCCCGTTACCGAGCTCATTGCCGAATTTGAGGCCAACTACAGCTTTGTGGCCAATGAAGGCAGCCGCTTTTGGTTCCGCACCGACCGCCAAGCCCCCAAGGGTCGCCTGATTGCCATCGACCTCACCCAGCCCGACCCCACCCAGTGGCAGGAGGTGATCCCCGAAGGCGAAGACACCCTGGAGGGGGTGAGCCTGCTAAACCATCAGTTTGTGGTGGATTACCTCAAAGACGCCTACACCCAAATCCAGATCTACACCCTGGATGGAGCCTGGGTGCGGGATGTGGAACTGCCGGGAATTGGCTCGGCGGGGGGCTTTGACGGCAAGCGCGACGACACCGAGACCTTCTACAGCTTCACCAGTTTCACGGTGCCCAACACCCTCTACCGCTACGACATGATCACCGGGGAAAGCACCCTCTACCGCGCCGCCCAGGTGGATTTTGACCCCGATGCCTACGAAACCCGCCAGGTGTTTTACCCTAGCGCTGATGGCACCCAAATCCCGATGTTCATTACCCACAAGCGGGGGCTAGAACTCAGCGGCCAAAACCCCACCCTGCTCTACGGCTACGGCGGTTTTAATGTGTCCCTCACCCCGGCTTTTTCCGTCAGCAATTTGGTGTGGATGGAGATGGGCGGTGTCTATGCCGTACCCAATCTGCGCGGCGGCGGTGAGTATGGCGAAGACTGGCACCAGGCCGGAACCAAGCTCAACAAGCAAAATGTGTTTGATGATTTCATTGCAGCGGCCCAGTGGTTGATCGATCAGGGCTATACGTCCTCCCAAAAGCTGGGCATTATGGGCGGCAGCAACGGTGGCCTACTCGTCGGAGCCTGTATGACCCAACGGCCCGACCTCTTCGCCGTGGCCCTACCCGCCGTGGGGGTGCTGGATATGCTGCGGTTCAACCAGTTCACCATCGGCTGGGCCTGGGAATCGGACTACGGTTCTCCCCAAAATGAGGACGAATTCCGCGCCCTCTACGCCTACTCGCCCCTCCACAACCTGCAACCGGGCACCGCCTACCCCGCCACCCTAATCACCACCGCCGACCATGATGATCGAGTCGTTCCGGCCCACAGTTTCAAATTTGCGGCGGCGTTGCAGTATGCCCAAGGCGGCGAGGCTCCGGTGCTGATTCGCATTGACACCAAAGCAGGTCACGGGGCAGGCAAACCCACTACCAAGGTGATCGAAGAAGCCGCCGACAAATGGGCCTTCCTGGCGCACCACACGGGTCTCAATCTCTGGGATTAGCAACCGTGGAAGAAATGGCCCCTAGGGGTTGATCTCCGCTAGGACTTGTTCATCAGGCTCAGTCTCCGTGGTTTCGGATGGTTCAGGATCAGAGGGTTCAGGATCGGCGGCAGCGGCTTCCTGGGTGCTGAAAACCAAGCCATCGTCGCCCTGATCGACGTGGATCGTCGCGCCTTCGGTGAAGGTGGTTTCTAGGATTTTGGTGGCGATGGGGTTTTCCAAAAGGCGCTGGATGGCCCGCTTGAGGGGGCGGGCACCGTAGACGGGGTCGTAGCCGCTTTCGGCAATGAAGTCGATGGCGGCATCGGTGATATCGAGGCGAATTTTCTGGTCGGTGAGGCGTTTTTCCACCCGCCGAATTTGAATCGCCACAATTTTCCGCAGTTCCTGTTTCCGCAGAGAGTGGAACAGAATCAGGTCATCCACGCGGTTAAGAAATTCGGGACGGAATTGCTTTTGTAGCGCCTTCAGCACCAGGCTACGCATTTCGTCGTAGCGGTCGTCGTCGCCCGCCAGTTCCAAAATGTGGTCGCTACCCAGGTTGCTGGTCATGATCACCACGGTGTTGCGAAAATCGACCCGGTGGCCCTGGGAGTCGGTAATGCGGCCATCGTCCAGCACTTGCAGGAGGATGTTAAACACATCGGGGTGGGCTTTTTCCACTTCATCCAGCAGCACCACGGAGTAGGGATGGCGGCGCACCGCTTCCGAGAGTTGGCCCCCATCTTCGTAGCCCACATAGCCGGGAGGGGCACCCACCAGGCGCGATACGGCGTTTTTCTCCATATATTCCGACATATCGATGCGAATCAGGGCATCTTCGGTGTCGAACAGGAATTCTGCTAGGGCGCGGGCCAGTTCCGTTTTGCCCACCCCCGTTGGCCCCATGAACAGGAAGGAACCCAGGGGCCGACCGGGATCGTTCATCCCCGCACGGGCGCGACGAATGGCGGCGGCAACGGCTTCCACGGCTTCGTTTTGGCCGATGACGCGGTCGTGGAGGTGGCCCTCCAGTTGCAGCAGCTTTTGCCGCTCCGAGGCCATCAGGCGATTGACTGGGATGCCCGTCCATTTGGCGACGATTTCGGCAATGTCGGCATCGGTAACTTGTTTGCGGGCCAGAGCTGTCCCTTGGTCTTGAATTTCGGCAAGCTGGGCTTCCAGCGCTTCCCGTTCCTGCTGCACCGCCTCCAGTCTGCCGTACTTGAGCTGGGCGGCTTTGTTCAGGTCGTAATCCCGTTCGGCCTGGTCAATCTGGCGGCGCAGGTTTTCTTCTTCTTCCTTGAGGGTGTGGATGGCATCACGGGCCTGGTTTTGCAGTTGCCACTGGTCATCCAGGGTTTGCTTTTGGGGGGTGAGGAGGTCAATTTCCTGCTGAATGCGATCCAGGCGTTCGCGGGTGGCCCGACTGGCGGTTCCCGCCCGTTCTTCGGCCTCCAGGGAGAGCTTTTCCATTTCAAGCTGCATCAGCCGCCGCCCCATGTCCTCTAATTCGGCGGGCTTGGAGGTAATCTCCATCTTCAGCTTGGCCGCCGCTTCGTCGATCAGATCAATGGCCTTGTCGGGCAGGAATCGGTCGGCAATGTAGCGATCCGACAACACCGCCGCCGCCACCAGGGCGCTATCGGCAAACTCCACTTCGTGGTAGCCTTCGTAGCGATTTTTTAGCCCCCGCAGGATGGAAATGGTGTCCTCAGCGCTGGGCTGGCCAATGTAGACCTGCTGGAAACGCCGTTCTAGGGCGGCATCTTTTTCGATGTGTTTGCGGTATTCGTCTAGCGTGGTGGCCCCAATGCAGCGCAGTTCGCCCCTGGCCAGCATGGGCTTCAGCAGGTTGCCCGCATCCATGGTGCCTTGGCCTGCCCCAGCCCCTACCACGGTGTGCAGTTCGTCGATAAACAGAATGATCTGCCCCTCGGAGTCGGTGACTTCCTTCAGCACCAGCCGCAGGCGTTCTTCAAATTCGCCCCGGAACTTGGCTCCAGCAATCAGCCCGCCAATGTCCAGGGAAATCAGCGTCCGCCCCTTCAGCGATTCCGGCACCTCGCCGTTGATGATGCGCTGGGCCAGGGCTTCGGCGATGGCGGTTTTGCCCACCCCCGGTTCGCCAATTACCACTGGGTTATTTTTGGTGCGTCGAGAAAGTACCTGGATCACCCGCCGAATTTCCTCGTCGCGGCCAATCACAGGATCCAGCTTGCCGTCCCGTGCTGCCTGGGTCAGATCCAACCCGAACCGTTCCAATGCCTCGTACTGGGCCTCCGGCTTGGGATCGGTAACGCGCTGACTGCCCCGCACCGCCTGGATCGCCGCCATCAGTTCGGCGGAATCCACATTAAAGCCCCGCAGCAACCGTCGCCCAATCCGCTCATCCTGCTGAAACCCCAGCAGCAAGTGCTCTACGGAAATGAACTGATCTTTAAAGTTCTCCCGTGCTTCCTCCGCCTTGTCCAGCATTCGATCCAGGCTTTTGCCCAGGTACAAATTGCCGTCCATGGGGGTGCGTACCTTGGCCTGCCGCTGGGTAAAGGTTTCCAGTTCGTCCAGGATGAGATCCGTATCCAGCTTGGCCTTGGCCAAAACGCGGTGGGCCAGCCCATCCTCCTCCTGGTCGAGCATGGCAATCATCACATGCTCGACTTCTAAATACTGATGTTTGAAGCGACGGGCGACATCCTGCGCCTCAACGATGGCATCCCAGGCTTTGTCGGTAAACTTATCCGGATCGGTGGGCTGCATAATCTCCGTGGGCAGACGGTTTACGGTTTGTAACGGTTGGAGGATCAGTATATCAGGTACGGGGGAGGGGCATTGTTAAGGGGGTAGGGCGGATTGGCGGATTACGGTAGGGGCGAAGTCTTCCCACCCAGAGGGTCTAAGGCCCAGTCTCTCCGCCCAGAGGATAGGGTCGCCAGGGGATGGGGTTAATATCTGTAGGCTTTTCTGTACGGTCTGACGGTTTCAATCCGGGGGGCGTGGTTCGATGGTGGTATTCCCTTGATGTTGTGAGCCTAGGCGATGATGGCTAGCGAGGACTTTTATCGGTCGCTTCCAGTGCTAGAGCGCTTTATCGACCTGGCGGATTCCACGCATTATCGGACGGCTCCGGCGGATTGGTATGTGTTGATGACCGACGTAGCTGGGTCTACCGCCGCCATCGAACGGGGACAATATAAAGCCGTCAACGTGCTGGGGGCAAGTTCCATTATGGCGGTGCTCAACGCCATCGCGCCCTTGGATGTGCCCTTTGTATTCGGGGGCGATGGGGCCGTATTACTGGTGCCTCCCTCGGCCCTGGGGCAGGCGCGGGAAGCCCTGCTGGGGCTAAAAACCATTGCTCAGGAAGCCTTTGGGCTAACCCTGCGGGTGGGGGTGGTGCCTGTGTCGGCCTTGGCCCCAGAGATGCCTGTGAAGGTGGCTAAGTTTCGTCTCACGCCCACCTATTGTCAGGCGAATTTTTTGGGCGGGGGCATCACCTATGCCGAGCGATTGATCAAAACCGAGGCGATGTATCGACTGGAGCAGGCAGGCAACCCCGCCACGGCTAACCTATCGGGCCTAGAATGCCGTTGGCGGGCCATTCCCAGCAAACCAGGGCACACCCTCAGCCTAATTGTGGCGGCCCCCAAGCGTGGGCATACCCTACCCCCTGCCGTCTTTCGGGAGGTGCTGACTCAAATCCAAACCCTCTACGGCAACCCAGCCGACTATCACCCTGCTGCGATAGATCGGTTGACGGTAACGCTCAATCCGCTTCAGCTTTCGGCGGAGGTGAAGGCCCACAGACCCAAATCGGGGCAATGGGTCTACTGGATTAGGGCGTACCTAGAAACCCTGTTGGGCTTTGCCTTCATGGCGCTGGGAATCAAGGCTGGCGGGGTAGACTGGGGCCGCTATCGGCAGGAGGTGTGGGCGGCATCGGACTACCAAAAGCTCGATGATTCTCTACGCATGGTGATGGCGGGCACCCCAGCCCAAACCCAGCAGCTTAGAGACTATTTGGAAGATCGCTACCAACGGGGATACCTCGCCTACGGCCTTCATGTTTCCGACCGAGCACTCATGACCTGCCTGATCCTCAACCGCCGAGATCGCCACTTTCACCTCATCGACAGCGCCGATGGAGGCTATGCCCTAGCCGCCAAACAACTCAAAGCCCGTCTGCGGGGCTAGGGTGCTCGTTGCCCAACCGACATTAGGAACTACGGCGATCCCGCTGGATGTCGTAGATCGCCTTTTCCCAGCACCATTGTTCGCTGTGGTTGGGGTTGCGAAGCTGCACCTGATCCACCAAGCGCTGGGCTACATCCTGGTTGCCACCCACCAAACGCAGCAGTTCCCGCCGGGTGGCACCTTTGACGGAGCGGGGTTGGGTTGGGGCAGCGGTGGATCGGGTACGACGATAGCTCCTCCCTCGCCCTCGAAAGCGCTTCAGCCAAAAAAACAACCCGACGAGAAGCGCAATCGCCAACAGAAAAGAAAGATCCATGTCCCACGCCGTTCTGACCCGTAGATTCCCATCCTAGCTCAGTCCCTAGGAGGGCATTCGTCTAGGGTGGCTCAACCGTTGCCGACCTCCGCCGAAAAGCGATCCATGGCCTGGTTGGTAGACCATTGATATTCCACCGTGATATTGGACAGCTTGCAGATTTGCTCTAGCTGGCGCTGTTGGGAAAGCGCCTTTCTCAGCGTAAAAATTAGCTCTTGGGTCTGCTGCTTCAGGTGGGGCGAGGGGTAGACCGTCGCCATGGTCTGTTGTTCTAGCAGTTGTAACAGTAGCTCGTAGTGGATGTGGGATGGCAGTGGAACTGGCTGGCCCGGAGTCACCATAGGTGTTGTGCCCCAAAAAATAAACCCGCGTACGTTAACCGTATTCCGTTGAGTCAGAGACAGTCGGTCACGAATCTGCCCTTGACGGAAATAGTTGATGAATCGCGGCCCCTGGATCGGGCTGTCGCATCAGCGATTCCCCTACCAGTATGGCACTGGCTCCAGAAGTAGCCAAGGTTTGCACATCTTCGGCGGTGAAAATGCCGGATTCGGCTACGACTAGGGCATTTCTGGCTTGCAGTTCAGCTCGTCGGGCGGTAATCAGGGTTTCGGTGGTGGCCAGGTCGGTGGTGAAGGTTTCTAGGTCACGGTTGTTGATGCCGATTAGCGTTACCGCCGGGATTGCCAGCACCCGATCCAGTTCCTCCAGGGTGTGAACCTCGACCAAGGCCGCCATGCCCAGGGCCTTAGCGATTTGGACAAAGTAGCTCAGGTCTTTGTCGGACAAAATGGCCGCAATCAGCAGCACCGCATCGGCCCCTTTGCAGCGGGCCAGGTACATCTGGTAGGGGTAGATGATGAACTCCTTGCAGAGCAACGGAATCTCTACCGCCTGCCGCACCTGGGCTAGGTACTCAAAATCGCCCTGGAAGAAGGCTTTGTCTGTGAGTACCGAGAGGCAAGCGGCCCCGTGGCGGGCGTAGGTTTGGGCAATGGCCACGGGGTCAAAGTCTTCGCGGATCACGCCCTTGCTGGGGGAGGCTTTTTTGACCTCGGCAATTAACGCCGGAGTGGTTGGCCCCTGGCGCAGGGCGGCAATGAAGTCCCTGGCTGGAAGAGCAGTCAACACCTGGCGC
The DNA here is from genome assembly GCA_044070495.1 of Spirulina sp. Taxonomy (GTDB): domain Bacteria; phylum Cyanobacteriota; class Cyanobacteriia; order Phormidesmidales; family Phormidesmidaceae; genus Nodosilinea. Next base: position 158,910 of record JBIPSI010000002.1, read on the forward strand.
TGAAGGTCGGCCAAGGGGAGGCGTTCCCGCAGTTGGGTCACCTCTTTTTCCTTGTGCCAAACGATTTTTTCCAGAATGTTACGCGGTTCGGCGTCGGGGGCTGGGACTTGGTAATGCAAATGCTTCACCGCAACAGGGGGATTGGGGGGACGACGGCGGATGGTCATACGGGCACCACCACCGCTCGCTTGAAGGCTTCATCCATCACCTCAGAGAGGGTGGGGTGGGTGTGGACGCAGAAGGACAGATCGGTCACCGTTTGCCCCTGGTGGATGGCGTTGGCGGCTTCTTGGATCAAATCCGCCGCATGGAGTCCAATAATATGCGCCCCCAGGATTTCCCCGGTGTCTTTGCGGTAGATCACCTTGGCCAAGCCCTCGGTTTCTCCTTCCGCTAGGGCTTTGGAATTGCCCTTGAAGTAGCTGCGTACGGTGTCGATGGCGAATCCTTCGGCCTCGGCCTTTTGTTTGGCGGCGGGTTCCGTCAGCCCCACAAAGCTGACTTCGGGATGGGTGAAGGCGGCGGCGGGGATGCTCATGTAGTTAACGGTGCGATCCTGACCGCAGATGTTCTCGACGGTGATCACCCCCTGGGCAGAGGCGGCGTGGGCCAGCATCATCTTGCCCGTGGCGTCGCCAATCGCCCACAGGTGAGGCACGGGTTCGCCGTTGCGGGTCACTTGCAGGCGGTCGTTGACGGGGATGAACCCACGCCGATCAAGCTCCACGCCCACTCGCTCTAGGCCCATGTTCTTGGCAGCGGGAATGCGTCCGGTGGCCACCAGGCAGGCATCCACCTCCAGGACTTCTACCACTTCCTTGGTTTCCCGGTCGGCCAGTTCAATCACCACGGGGTTGCCGGGGGTGATGGTTTTGGCGATTAGTCCGGCGCGGGTATCAATATCACGCGGCGCAATCAGCACCCGCTGGGCCACCTTGGCAATGTCGGGGTCGAAGGTGGGCATGAGCTGATCGAGGGCTTCGATGATGGTGACTTCGCAGCCCAGGGCGGTGTAAATATCGGAAAATTCTAGGCCAATGTAGCCGCTGCCGATGATGGCGATCCAGTCCGGTAGCCAGTCCAGCTTCAGGGCTTCATCACTCGTAAACACGGTTTTGCCGTCGGTGGTGATGCCGGGGGGCACAAAGGGCACGGAACCCGGAGCCAAAATGATGTCCTTGGCGGTGACGACCTTTTCGCCCTCGGCGGTGTCGATGGCCACCTTTTGTTCGCCCACCACGCGGCCCCAGCCCTTAATAATGTCTACGTTCAGGCGGGTGAGGCTGTTGGTGAGGTCGCCCTGGATTTTGCTGACCAGGTTTTTGGCGTGGTCGGCGATGGCGCTGCGGTCGTAGCCCACCTGGCCGACCTGAATGCCCATGGACTTGAGGTGGTGATCGTCGCGCAGTTCCCGCACCCGACCCGATGCCGCCAGCAACGCCTTGGAGGGAATGCAGCCCCGGTTAACGCAGGTGCCGCCCATCACATCCGCTTCTACAATGGCGGTTTTTAGACCCGATTTAACGGCGTGGAGCGCGGCCCCATGGCCCCCAACCCCAGCCCCGATAATGATTAGGTCGTAGTCAAATGCGTCGCTCACAGCAGGCTCCTAAGGCAAACCCAAAACTTACAACATCATCGCCTAGGGGTACGGCTGAACCCCAGACAACGGAACATCCTCCATTCTTGACCACACAGGGCCAATTAGACAACACCCTAGGATGGGTAAGCACTGGAAGCGAAGCCTCTACAACCTGCCTCTAGGTTAAAACGCCAGCCCCCTGCCTCCAGCGATGCCGAAACGACTGAAGGGGTCAGGAGGCACTATTCTGGACAGATCTGGACAGAAAATCGCGCCTCACAATAGCCGAGAGATTGCCAAAACCGCCTCACTGAGATGCTCGAAGGCCTGAGTTACGTCGGATGCGGTGGTAAATTTGCCCAATCCAAGCCGGAGGGAGCCTTCTACTAAAGGTTCCGGCAAATTCATCGCCCTCAGCACATGGGACGGGGCCTCAACCCCAGAGGAACAGGCGGATCCGGTAGAAAGGGCGAGTTTGTGCCGCACTCTGGCGATGATGGCGCTGTTGGGGATGCCAGGTATGGAAATGTGTAGGTTCCCAGCCAGACGGTTTTGTGGGTCGCCGTTGATCACTAGGTTGGGAATGTGATCTTGGAGCAGGGCTTGTAGGCGATCTCGCTTTTTCCCAATTTCAGCCTCATCCACCGCCATTTCGTCTACCCGTAGCCGACAGGCTTCCCCTAACCCTACAATCCCCGGCAGGTTTAGGGTGCCGGGGCGGATCCCCCGCTGTTGTCCGCCGCCGTAGGTTAAGGGCGCGAGTTGATATCCTCGCTGAACAACCAGTGCCCCTACTCCCTGGGGGCCGTAGAGCTTGTGAGCGGACAGGGCCAGCAGGGTAAGCCCCCACTCGTTAAACTGAATCGGAATTTTGCCGACGGCTTGGCAGGCATCGCAGAGAAAGGGAACCTGGTATCTCTGGGCGATGGCCGCAATTTTCTCTATCGGGTAAACCGTACCGACTTCGTTGTTGGCCGCCATGATGCAGAGCAGATGAAGGCCATGGGCACAGGCTTGCTCTAGCGCATCCAGATCCAGACGGGCCTGGGTATCGACAGGGATATAAATGAGATCGATACGCCCTTGTTTCTGGAGGGCGGCGCAGGTGTCGAGGACGGCTTTGTGTTCAACGGTGGAGATGGCGATGCGGGGTTTGCCCTCACCCCCAGCCCTTTGGCCCTCACCCCCAGCCCCTCTCCCCAGGGAGAGGGGAGCTAGAGCGTTGATGGTGCCTTGGATGGCGAGGTTGAGGCTTTCGGTGGCCCCAGATGTGAAGATAATATCTCTGGGGGTAGCGCCCACCAGTTCAGCAACGTGGCGGCTGGCTTGTTTAACGGCGGCTTCGGCCCGATCCCCCACCTCATGATCGAGGCTGCTAGCGTTGCCAAAATGCGTCGTCATCGCCTGTAAAACCTTTTCCGCCACCCTTGGATCAACGGGAGTTGTGGCGTGGTAGTCAAGATAGATCATTGTCAGGAAGGGTAATTCCAGGGATAACAGGGCAACGGTACCCTGAATCGTAGTACAGGGCGGTGTGGGTTGCCCGGTCGCCCTGGCCAAGCTGCTCCTTCTGATTCTGTGACAATGGCATAATAGAAGCCATCCGACCCGCCAAGGATGCTGTCCCATGGCCGAGACCACCGGACTCACCGCCGCACCCATCCTCTATCCCGATGGCGATGGCCAACCGATGACCGAAAGCGACGCCACTCGCGATTACCTGCTGTACTGCGTTGAGGTGCTGCAACTGTATTTCAAGGGGCGGCCTAACGTCTATGTTTCTGGCAACCTGTTTGTCTACTACGAAGAAGGCAACCCCAAAGCCTCTATTTCGCCGGATGTCTTCGTTATTTTTGGCGCGAACAACCGCAAGCGCCGCAGCTACAAAGCTTGGCAAGAGGGCAACAGACTACCTAATTTTGTCCTAGAAATTACCTGCCGCAGCACCAAACGCCAAGACCAGGAGGAAAAACCTCGCCTCTACGCCCGCCTAGGCATTGAGGAATATTTTCAGTACGACCCCACCGCCGACTATCTCCAGCCCCAACTGCAAGGAGCCCGACTGGTGGAGGGTACCTATCACCCCCTGCCCCTGGCTTCTACCCCCGCAGGTCTGCCCTTCATCCACAGCGACGTTCTAGGGCTAGACCTGCAACTCCATCCATCCTACCCCGAACTCGGCTTGGCCCCAGCGGCCCAGGCACTCCGGTTTTATGACCCCCAAACCGGGGCAAAACTGCTCAGCCGCTACGAACTCGAACGTCTGCGCGAAGCCCTGCAAGAGGAAAATGAGCTGATTCAGCAGGAACGGGACGCCGCCCAGCAACGAGCGGAGAAACTCGCGGCCCGCCTACGCGCTTTGGGCCTAGACCCTGACGAGGACTAAGGGGAAAGATGGCCCTAGGCACGGCACAGGTTGTAGTACAGGTCTAGGGCGGTGAGGGCAATTAGTAATTAGGGTTGCCAAAGTGTCGCTCGGCCCATTCAACCATGCGTTCGCTTTGCTGAATCAGGTCTTGTGCATTGTCCGAGGTGAGTTTAGCCTCCTGATCGATGCCGTAATCGGCTTGGGTGCGCTTATCTTGGGCATCAATTAAAGAGCGATGAAATTCTGTAGGAACTAATCCTGGTTTTGCCAGTTCTCTACCGAAGGCGGCAATGACAGCACCGTGACTAGAGAATGATAGCCCCTGCTGCCAAAGTAGGGCTTCAGCAATGTAAAACATGGTGTAGTAGGCTCTGGAGCCAGCGAAGTCATACATTTGGTTAGCCGCTAGCAATTTAGACGCTTGCAGGCTTTCCTTAGCTTTATCCAGAAAGGCTTGCAGGTCTTCCGTCATATCACGATTCCCTCTTTTCTGATGTTTGACAGAAAGGGGTTTTGGCTAGAGATAAACTTTTCAGTCGAGATAAAATGCCGTGAGATAACCACGTCATACTCAAGGCAAAGTTGGGCGATGAAGTCTCCAGTTTTGTCAATTTCTAGGTAGGGACTTGTGAGTTGATCAAGCACTACTAAAATATCAATATCAGAATCATTATGACTATCTTCCCTTGCCTGAGAACCATATAAAATAATGCTCTGAAGACGATCTGAATAGAGGGTTTTCAAATAGTCTTTAACGGCATTTAAGATGGCATCAAGGTTTTGGTGTTTCATGGTGCTATTGAGTAGTAGCTATGTGACCCAAAATAGATAAGGCAATAGTGACAGGACTAATTAAGAGGATTCCTGGGCAATGGTAATCTGATCGTAGTATAGGTCTAGGGTGGTGGGGCAATTCGCTATAGCGATAGATAAGCTGAAAGCATTAGAGATCCCCTAGCCTTTTGATTAAATCCTGATGTACAGCCTGCCAAATTCCTTGGGCCAGATGGGCAGTAAATCGAGCCTCATCCTCTGTGGGATCGTCGCCATGGACGGGGTAACGGGCTTCAATGGCCCAGTTGGTGAGTTCTCGCAACTGCGGGAAGGCCATAGCATACTGCCACCAGCGTTTGATCAGCGCTTTTTGCTCAGGAGGTAGCTCGTTCATAGAGTGCGGTGCCTTCGCGCAGGGCGGGACGTAAAATGGTGCCGACGAGATGGCCGTAGGTGGCGATTTCCTCTGGGGTGGTGACGATAATATCTTTGCTGATGGGTACATCGGCGAGGGCTTGGCCGATGGCAATGGCCTGCTGGCGTTTGTGGGTTCCCGATGGCATCACAATCAACAAATCGAGGTCGCTGTCGGCGGTGGCGTCGCCCCTGGCGTAGGAACCAAATAAAATGATTTTGAGGGGCTGAAATTGCTGAACGATGCGCTCTGTAATCAGGCGCAGGTAGGGCGCAGGGGTTGGCGGGATGGCAGCATGACTCATGGGTCTTGGGGATTGTCAGTAGTGATCTGATCGTAGTACAGGTCTAGGGCGGTGTGGGCGATGTGAGCTAGGGTGGTGCGGTCGGTGGGGCTGAGTTGTCGCCAAAGGACGGGGTTGAATTTAAGCTGGGTGAGTTCTTGTTGCCGCTGTACAAATTTGCGCCGCTCGAATTTCCCGAAGGGCATGATTAACATAATATGCTTAACGTTGTCATCGGTAGACTTAGTGATGTCTATTGTATAAGAAATTGATAACATAAGCCTCATCTATAACTTGACTAGTTCACTGCTCCGAGGGCACCTCGAATCTGTAAGACTGAATCTATATCTAGCGAAACAGTCACGAATCATTGTCTAAAGTCATGAGAATTGAAGAAGGAAAAGAAAAAAAGAAGAAAATAAAATATAGTTACGCTTGGGATAATCTTAAAAAACTAGTTTTTGTTGGCGATCTTGAAAATTCAACTGAAACCAGAAAAAGAGAATTTACATGCATTTCTTGCGGCAATCTTCTCATTCCAAAGCTAGGTAAAATTAAGCAAAAGCATTTTGCTCACAAGAATATTTGTGACTGTAGCTTTGAGACATACCTACACCTACTAGCCAAAGAAATATTCTTGATAGAGTACAATAAATGTCTAGATAACAACATTCCTTTCTATGTAGAAGTTTTAGTAGAAACTTATTGTGATGCCAATAAGGAAGATTTTAATCTGACATGTGAACTAGGTTCTAAATCTCAGAAATACGACATTACGAAAAAATACAAGAAGATTCAGAAAGAAGTTGAGGTCGATGGTTTTATTCCCGACCTTTTGCTTTCAACGCCTGACAACAAAGAAAAACTCTTTATTGAGATATTTGTGACTCATAAATCCACAGAAAATAAAATTAAATCGGGATTCAATATTATTGAAATTCAGATAAAAAGTGAAGACGATATTGATCTTCTCAGAAGTAGGGTTTTATCGGAGCAAGAGAATATAAATTTTTACGGTTTCAATATTAAGCCCGTAAGAACAGTTTGTGCTGGCGATCTTGGATGCCCTCACAAAAAAAGAATATTTAATGTCTTTGAGAATGGTAAAAGCATCTGTATAACTCATGGACTTCCAGGAGTCTCAACGTTCTTAAAAAGAATCACTCAAACAAACATCATATATTATGAAATTATTGACTTTGATTACTATTGGGATGGAGAAGACTATGTCAAAAAAGTTATTGAAGTTTATGGCAAAGGAATTCCAATAAGAAACTGCTATTTATGTCGATATCAAGGAGATAATCATCGGTGGGATAATGAAGGAAAGCCAATTTTCTGTCGTTTCCTGAAAATTAGATGCAATTCTAATCAGGCTTCAGAATGCCAGTATTTTCGAGTCTAGCTCAATTACTTGTTCAAATCTTGTAGAAGATTTTTTTATCGATGTTTGAAACGTTAGGGTTTCGATTTTGCATATAACTAACCCATTCCCATTCTGCCCACCTGCGGATAACCTTGTGGTTTTCCCTTAAATAGTCAATCCAGTTAGGATGAAGCATAATTAGATCGCAATCTCTGTAATGAATCGAGTTGAATTTATACAGTGGCTTATGGCTTTCAAAATATTGAGATGCTATCTCCGGCATAGCCATCTCCAGTTCAGTTCCGCGTCCTCGATCAACATCTCCTAGACAATCTTCCAAGAAAGGAATAATTAAACGAAAAGGGACATTTCTACGCAGACGATCAACAGCATAAGATAGATCCTTTTTAGCGATCATTTTTCTGATCGTTGATTTATTGGCTAATCGACCATCTGTTAGAGATTTATCAAAAATCAAGTTTAGAGAGTTTATAATTGTATTAATTTTATCCTGACTACCTAGCGAAAGGTTGGAAATCATGCAGGGAATCCAGGCATTAACCAACATTTCTAGAATCAAGTTCTGAAACTCGATCACCTGAGTGTTAAAGTTGTTTCGCTCCAGAATATCTAGAATTGAAAGAAAGAATAAGAACTTATAAGAGGTTGTATTTCGCTCGAAAATTCGAGAAAGAGCAAGTACATCAACTGTCGAGGAATTAGGTAGTCCTCCTGACTGACTGAGATCAGTTCTGGATTTAGACATAAATCACCTGGGCATATTTTCCTAGGTTATTCTCCCTACGAGCGAAAGTCATCAGGGAGTTCATTCAGTGTTACACCCAGAGCCTCGCAGAGGGCTTTCATTTGGGGAACTGTCAGGCTGGCCACACTCGTCCCCCGCTCCCAGTTGCTCACGGTTTTGCTGCTCACACCCACAATCCGAGCCAGTGCCTCTTGAGAAAGACCTGCTTGCTCTCTCAGAGACTTGAGGGGCTTGGGGGTGGCTGAATCGGACGACTGAGCGGACATATAGAAACTGATTTCTAGAAGCAGGTTGACAAAATCGGTGTTTTTCTAGAAACTGATTTCTAGTTTGGTTCTAGAACAGGCTGAAAACACCGGGAAGGCGCTGATAGGCAGTGTCTCACCCTCCTTTGTCCTGGTTCAAGTTATTACAGCATGAATAGCAGTCCTTTCCACGTCTGGGCGATTGTGCGATGGTTGCCCGATATGCAGCGAGCCGTGGTTAATCGGTTTCGTCGTCGTTCTGATGCTGAAGAATGCTTGCGAGCGCTGCGACGGTCTAGCCCCACTCGCGACTATACGTTACTCTACTATCCCCCCAGCGAGGAGTGTCAGCCCATGGTACGCAAGGATTACAACAAGCTGGTGCGAGATCGGATTCCTGAAGTTCTGACCAATCAACACGTTCGTTTCAGCGTCGAAACGATGAGCCACAGTGAATATCGTCGAGCGCTGCGGTTGAAACTGGTGGAGGAAGCTAAGGAAGCGGCTACGGCTCCTGATGAAGACTTGATCACGGAGTTAGCTGATCTCTGGGAAGTGATCGATAACACGATCAGCGCCTATGGCCTTTCCCGCAACCAGGTTTTAGCTTGCCAACTTCAGCGGCGGATGGAACGGGGAGCGTTTGACAGCAGGCTACGGCTACTTTGGACAGAATCTTGATCTCTGACGCAACTGAACAATAAGCCACATCTGGGCTTGCGATAGATCCTAGCGGCGCAATTTGTGTCTTAATAGGGGAGCGGTTTTACAACAACTCCCCATTTTGCGTTGCGCTATGGATATGGAGATTTTCCTAAGTCAGACAGCTACAAAGCGCCTAAACAGGCTAAAACGCATTTTAGGGGTTGATGAGTCGGCAATTATTGAGAGAGCAATCTATGAACTTCATGATCGATTAATTGCAGAAGAGTTAACTACGCAAGATAAATCCCCTCAGTCCTTGGTAGAGGTTCTTGATAGAGCTGATTTGCTCAAAGGATTATATCTCTGTACTAGAAATGCTATTGGAGCAGGTAATTCAGACAACAAACCGCTGATTTTAGAGGCCAACACTGAAGAAGAAGCATGGCAGAAAATGGCGATTATTTTCCCGTCTGAAACGGCACAAGGCTTTACTATTCAAGGAATTAGTCCCCTGCATTTGTAAGACAAATTTTGCGCTGGATCAGCAGACCTGCCCCAACCAAGTTAGGCTTCCGGTTCCACCCCCATCGCCCTCAACTGTTCAGCCAGCCGTGCCGCCCGTGCCTCAGATTGTTCCGCCGCTTCCTCTGGAGTGGGCAGCCGCTCCCCCGCCTCTGTAAAATACCGCAGCTTGCCCTCCTGCACCCCCAAATACAGCCCTAGCACCTGGCTCCAAAGCCATCCCGTTGGGTTGGGCGCAATCGGCTGATAGCGTTGATCCACCAGGTGATAGCCCTCAAACTCCAGCGTTTCTGGCGAGAACCAAAAATACTCCGGGGTGCGAAAACGGTCTTGGTACAGCGTTTTCTTAAGGTTCTTATCGGTTTTTGCCGTCGAGTCAGACAGTAGTTCGATGATCAAATCTGGGTACTGTCCCCCTTCTTCCCACACCACCCACGACTTGCGAGGTCGCCTGTCGGTATGGCTAACCAAGAAAAAATCTGGGCCTCTAAAATCTCGGTTCTTAAGCTGTTCTCGGCTGAAATAGATCGTTAGGTTTGCACCAATAAAAAAGTCATTGCGGTCACGCCATAGCCACTCTAAACAAGCCACCAACAGGGCAAGCTGAGCATAGTGCAGCGAACTTTCCATTTCGGGTTCATTACTTTCTAGCTGGGTTGCATCTGGCATTAGATCTGCCAGTTGTTGAGCGGTTAATGCCATAGTCTGACTAGCCTTTTACTGAGATGGTTGTAAGTTAAGAAAACTTTGAGAATTGTGCATTTTGGGAATCTAGTCTTGGAATAAAACTATCCTATGGGTTGTCAGAGGCTGGGAAAAAGTCAGAATTGAGCAGATCCTTCAAATTATAGGGACATTCTGAGGGAAACCTATCTAGAGTCATCTGGGTTTCTTTTGCAGCATCTCGACGGGCGCGACGATAATATTTTTCGACCCACTCTGAATTATTAAGAAATCGTTGTAGGCTAGAACTATCTTCTAAACAGTCCTGAATGGCATCACGGATATTAGAAATCGTCATTTTCCAACTCGTTGTTCTACATTCTGGCTGATATTGCCATTTGAGCAGGTGCATGATTAACATCTTTAGATAGCTGCCTAGCTCCTTCTGTTCGCTACGTCCCAAGTCCCCTAGTTCCTCAACTAGATTATCAATATCAATATTTTCCCACTGTCCTTGTTGTAGACAGACAATTTGATGCTCTGTCCACTCCAAAAAATCTTGACTGTAGATGGTTTGCCTTACCATAAGACGGCTATCCTAACTCACCAAATCAGCGACAAATCCAACACAAATCCTGGCAAAACCTCACCACCCGATAGCGTGGTTGGTGCCGTCAAAATTTCCACAGCTTGGCCAGGGCGATAGATCTCAATCTGTTGCAGCTTGCGGTTAATGAGCCAGCCAAGCTGAGTTCCATTTTCCAGGTATTCCAGCATTTTTTTGCGAGTACGATCCAGGGAATCGCTAGGCGACATCAACTCAACCACAAAATCTGGACACAGGGGCACAAACTGGTCTTGCTGCTCTGGGGTGAGGGCTTGCCAACGATCCTTCCGAACCCAGGCGGCATCGGGGGATCGGTCGGCCCCATTAGGCAGCGTAAACCCAGTGGATGAATCAAACACCTCCCCCAGTTGGGTGCGGGTATTCCAGAGATCGAGCTGGGTGGTGAGCTTAACATTACGCTTGCCCGTATTGCCCCCGGTTGGCGACATAATGATGAGCTCCCCAGTGGCAGTGCGTTCAAATTTTAGGTCGCGATGGTTTTGACAAAGCTGAAAAAACTGGTCGTCGGTTAGATCTAAATCTAGGATTAAGGGCGTGGGCAAGGGCGAAGATAGGTTCGTAGGAGAGGCCATTAGTTGATCTCCTCAAGATATTGCTCAAACTCGCGCAGGGCCACGCTAGACCCCGCCACCCAGGCGCGTTCCACATACTGGGGCAACAGCGTTGCAACCTCCACCGTGGGAAAGGTGGAGCTGGTGGATAAACGGTCGTAACCAGTGGCGGTTAACCCATAGATAAGAAGTTGGCCCTGGCGATAGATCCAAACCTCTGGCACCCGCAAAAGTTCGTAAACCGATAGATCGGTGTAGGATGTCCAGTCCATTTCAATCACCAGATCAGGGGGCGGATCTTGGCTGAGATCAATACGATCCTTTCCTAAAACAGCCTGCCAATTCTGAATATAAAAACAGGCATCCGGTTCAGCCCCAGCTTCGTCCATTTGCTTGAGGGTGATGGGGTGAGAACTATCCCAATTCCGACCCTGGTGCCGCAGAAGCGCCTTGACCAAATCCACCAGGGTATCAATGCGTCTACCGTGGGCGGGAAGGGGAGCCATGATCCGTAGTTCTTGGGTGTGGGCGTTGAAGCGAATTTTGATGGCGGCATTTTCGCGGCGGCTGGTCAGCAGGGCTTCGTAGTCGGCCCAGGTTTGGTCGCTGAGGGTCACGCTGCTCCCGGCAGGCAGTTGAATGTGGTCGCGGCTAACGGACAAAACCATGGGAGAGGCCATTGCTATTACTCCATGGAGACTTGGGGAAGATTTATCTATGATGCCCCATCACACTTCATCGGGGTTGATGCCCAATGCTCGCAGGCGTTCGGCTAGGCGATTAGCCCGCTGTTCGGCCTGGGTGGCCTGTTCTGCAGCTTGTTCTGCCCGTTCTTCAGCCTGCTCCGCCCGTTCTGCGGCAGAAAGAATGAGTTGTCCATCGGCATCAAACCACCGCAGCCAGAGGCGTTCGATACCTTCATAGGTGCCCTGCCAAACCCCCAGGCTAAGCTGCCATTCTGGAATGGAAATGCGTTGATCGGTGATCTCCATCGGTTGATAATGGCCACCTACCAGACGAAAGGCCCGGAGCTGGTTGGTGTAGCGGTCAAAGATTACGTAGTAGGGAATCCGCAGAATTTGTTCGTAGACTTCCCACTTGGTCGGTGGCTGGCCCGCAATCCTGGACGTTTGGCCCAGGTCTTCTTTTTCGGTGCCAGGAGACAGTAGCTCCACCACCACGAAGGGATTTACCCGCTCTTGCCAGACCACATAGCTCAGCCGCATATCGCGGTTTTCGTAGAGCCGGGGCACCCCCACCACCGCAAACCAATCGGGCCGCTTGTGCCACAGGGGATGATCGACATCGTAGTAGAGGTTCATATCCCCAACGCTGAAGACCTCATTTTCGGCCACGGTGGCGAGGTGCAGCGTGGCACTGAGCAAATGGGGCTGGAGGTAATGATACTCGTCGGGCAATCCTGGCTCCTCTGGGTCTTCGCTCGGCAGGTCATACATGGTGGGCAAGGTTTCCCTGGCCGACCGGGGCGGGTCTGTCTGTTCTACAGGGCGCTTGAGTTCTGGCATGGTGGTTAACATCCTCCACAAAAACTGTCCCGGTATCCTGACCTTGGCCCTCACCCCTGCCCCTCTTCCCACGGGCGAGGGGTTCTGAATCTAGCTCCCCTTCTCCCTCCTGGCTACTGTGTACACATAAGTCCTTAACGTAGACGATACAGGGAATCGATCCCCCCTAGCCCCCCTTAAAAAGGGGAGATCGGAGTCAAAGTCCCCCTTTTTAAGGGGGATTTAGGGGGATCTCCAAGGACTTGCGGCATGAGATCAAGATGTGTGTACTTAGTAGCTCCCTCCTGGGAGAGGGGTTGGGGGTAAGGGCCAAACTTGCTTGCTAGATCATCTGCCATCGCCTTACCCCCTCGCCCGCCTAGGCCGGACTCTGCGACCCTTGATATCCGTTATTTTTTCCGGTGGATTGTCCTGCTCTGATTCTGACTCATCAAACAGGCGTTCGGTGAGGCGGGTGAGCAACACTTCCCGCAGTTGGGGGTCGGGGAAGCGCTGAAGAATCTCGTCAATGGAAGGATCGACCTTGGCCTGGTGCTCGTCGCTGGCCCACACCATTTTGTTGATCTCGCTGCCGTCGGGACGGGTAACGGTGAGGCGGCGGGCCTCGAATCCGCCGTTGTTGTTGGCCTTCACCGAGGCTTGCAGAGCTTCTAGGTTTTTAAAACGGCGGGAAAGATCGCTGAGGTTTAGCTCAAAGCGGGTCACGTCCTCATCCGTCCAAGATTCGGCGGGTTTGTCGGCAATCACCATGATCACCGCCTCTAGCCACGGGCGATCCGCCACCGCCTCATCCGCCGCCGCCCTGGCGAAACGGTTGAGGCTGGCCTCCACGCAGTTGCCCAACACTCGGCTGGCCCGAAACTGAAGGTCTTGGCGCAGTTGGGTGCGGTCGTGATGGACGCCAAAGGCACTGTAGAGCAGGTCTTGGCACTCCGAGAGCAGGGCATCGTAGGCCCCATTGATCTCGCGCAGGGCTTCGACCAAACGTTCCCGGTAGGTGCGGGCGGTGGTGCCATCATCGGCCTCGGACACCACAATCGGCGCTAGGCCGCAAGCCTGGGGCAGGGCGTTAAACAGCAAATCATCCGGCTCCTGGGTAGAGCGCAGGGTTTGCAGCACGGCGCGGGAGGACTCACTCATGCGGCGGGTTTTAAGGGTGAAGTTGGGCAGCTTGCGAACAAACTGAATCAGCGGCTTCACCACTGACAACACCGTTAGGTTGCGGGTCTTGGCCCGACGGTTCGGCTGACCTGAGCCACCCCGCAAAATAGCCTCCAGTTCCCGGAAGACCTGGCTCCTCACCCCGGTCACATCGATGTGCTTCACCGCAAATCGGGCTGGATCTTTGACCAGTAGCTCAAAATGTTCTGGCCCCAGCACCGGAATAAAGGTGCCCTCTTTGTAGACGCTGACCTCGTCGCTGTAGTGGAGCAGCACCGCCGCTAGCAGCACCGGAATGGTGCCCGACTTCATGCCGTAGGGTGGGGCATTCAGGGTTTGGTACAAGTCCCCCAGGGAGCGGGGGGTATCGGTGGTGCTGAGGCAGAATTCGGCCATCGCTGTCCAAATGGTGCCCAGGTTTGATTGGCCGAGGGTGGCCCTCACCTTCAAGTCTTGGCCCTCATCCCCCCAGCCCCCTTCTCCCACCTTGGGAGAAGGGGGAGCCGGATTCTCTTGACTCCCCTCTCCCCGTGGGAGAGGGGCCGGGGGTGAGGGCTCCGGCGGATGAAAGCCCCATTCGCCCTGAGCTTGGCGATGAATTCCGGTCTGCTGAAGCACGGAAAAGTACATGGCCACCTCTGGGCCGTAGCCTTCTAGATTTAGCCGCTCAGCGTCGGGGTTCTCCAGCATCGCTTCGATCAAGATGCGGCGGGCCTTTGCGCCCTGGGTGGTGAGGGTGCGGCGGTTGATCAGCTCATTCCACAGGATGGGGGTTTGGGGGTAGGTGCGGTCGCACACCGCCGACAGCAAGGCATTGAAGTCGGTAACGCTACCGATATCCTGGGGCTGGCCCTCCACCCAACAGGCATTGTGGTGGGTGGCAAAGTTAAAGGCTTGGGCCAGGGTGTCGTCGAGCAGTTGCTTAAGCTGAAGGCGGCGGTGGCGCACTTCTCGCAGGGCCACTTTGTCGCTTTGCAGAGCGCTTTCGCGGCTGTGGATTTGACAGAGGGCGCGGTACTCCTGGGCGCGAATCGCCAACAGGGGCAGGTTGGCCGCCGCAATCACCACTAGGGGTTTTCCGTCCACGGTATGGGCGGGGACGGGGCTGGGGGGCGCATCGCTGAGCCAGTAGACCACCACGCCATCGCAATCGGCCTGGGTGCAGGATAGGGTTTCTAAGTCGCTGGTGGTCGCCAGGTAGTGACGCTCGAAGTAGCGTAGGGTGCCCGTGCGGTAGCTGTGGCGCTGGGCCACCAGGGGCTTGAGGGGGTAGGTTTCGCTCAGCAGGTCGGCCAGGGGCAGCGTGTCTTTAGCGATGTAGTCGCTGATCGCCCCTTCCACATCAAAATCCGACCCTTCCCACAGGCGCAGTTCATCCACCGCCCGCCGATAGGTGACAATGCCCTGCTGATGGGTGACGCGGTTGATCTGGGCTTCCCAGTGATCCAGGGCATCGGGGTCGGGGGCATCCACTAGGGCCAACTTCACCAGGGGCAGGGTAGCGCGAAACAGACCCGTGCTGGTGACAAGGTTCAGCAGGCCAATGGTTTTCAGCAGAGCCACGGTGTCGGCCCCCCGGTGCTGGGCATCGGCCACCAGGGTTTGGATCTCTAGCCACCGCTGAAGACCGGGCCGCGACCCCATCCCAGCTCCGAGGGATTCCACAAAGTAGTCGTAGAGGTGGTGCAGTTTGAGGGTTACGAATCTTCTTGAGGATGCCTGCGATATTTCAAGGGTTTCAGGCCCTTCAAACTCGCAATAGGGCAATTAATCTAGGTACCCTTTGTTGTACAAGAGGCTACAGACCTGACTACAGTAGATCTGTATTTCCACATAATTGGCATTTTGAACAAGTTGTTCATCTTGGAGGCTATCTACTCCAGGAAGTTCAGGGGGCCATAGCAATTCTAAGGCTTCTTCTTCTTCTTCTTCAATCTCCTGGACTAACTGCTTAGCTTGTCTCAGTAAAATATTGTAGCGCTTGCAGAAGTGAGCAGAAGGATCTTTCTTAATCAGTTCTTTTTTCCCAAGGCCAGTAGCATTAACAAAAGTACGCTTAGTCTCTGCAAACATACGTTCTATGTGCCTCAATTGCTCTAGTTTCTTTGCTTTCTCCATTGTTTAGTCAATCTCACTTTTTCATTTCTTTTTGAACAAATACCTCTAGGGATAATCCCAACAAATCAGTTAAGTCTGGGGATATATGTTGTCTTTCATTATCAATAAATCAATTGGATATGTATCAACAATCTAGATATTTGTCTTGAGAAGCGCTTAGATCCCTCATTTTTTATTGGCCAAAACGCTGCGCTAAAGGTCTGACATTCACATTTTACCGTTGCTCATCAAAAACTGTCCAACGCAGATTCAAATCTGAAGTGCAACACTCTGTCTCAGAGCCGCTGTCAGCCTCGCAGTCATGACCACAACCAGGAACACGGTACAGCGCAGCACAGTAGGCTATAGGTCTCCTTCATAGGCTTAGTATTAACCTGAGTTCGGGATAAGCCAAAGGCTTCAATCGCTAGAAAACCGCGTTTGGCAACGACGTTGGCCCTCACCCTAAATCCCTCTCCCACAGGGAGAGGGACTTTGAAACTCTAGCTCCCCCTCTCCCTGTGGGAGAGGGGGCTGGGGGGTGAGGGCTTCCGGGGCATCGGGCCACTGAGCTTAACCCGAACTGAGGTTAGTATTAGATCCATGGCTGCAAGCGGATTTGAGCAGGTGTTGCACTTCAACCTTGAATTGGCCCAAAGTATTGGGATATTTTACTCGTGGTTTACCCTATGGCACCTCGAAAAATACAAATCTTATTGAGAATAAGTCTGGCCGTCCAATGGCTCAGACTCTTCAGGTTTATAATAAGACAATTAATCGATTTTTCCCATATTGGGTTCTCCTTTAACCTGCAACCATTTGTCAGCGATCACCTGAGCACAAAACGGCGATTCACCGCCAAACAATCGGCTAAACGTTGGGAACTCACTGACCTATCAACCCGCAAAATACTTGTTCAGAATAGCCTCAGACATGGTTAGCGGATCGCCTTCGTACTGAAGCTGTAGCAATCCGGCACTGTCTGAAATAAACAGATCTTCCCGGCGGCGGGCCACCTGTTCGATGGCTTCGGCAATGGCGGCTTCCGAGAGCTTAAACACCCGCCCCGGACTGCCCACCAAATGGGCCAAACGAGATACCCCCATGGCCGAGCTTTCGTTTTCAGAAATTCCGGCAAATTCCAAACAGGCCGCCACCACGATTTCGGCGGGCAGGGTTTCCTTGGGGCCAACCTGAAACTCGTAGCGCCGCCCATCTCCCACGCTGTAGAGCAGGCGCAGGGCGGTAAAGGGGCAATCAATGGAGTCTTCCGTCGGCCCTTTTTTGCTCTCCTGGTCGGCATACATTCGCAGAATGCAGCTTACGTCTTTGCGTAGGGAGGAGTCGGCAATGGAGCTACTAAAGCCGTTGGCATAGTCCCGTAGTTCATCGATTAGATGCTCTGGGGTAAACTCTGCGGCCTGAAATTCCCCAAAGGCATAGGCCCAGGCCGTGGCGGTGCAGGGAGCCTTGAGCAAATTCCAGTGCAGCAGCCAGAGACTCGCTGGGTTCTCTAGGAACGGATCCCAGCCGTCATCATCCAGCAGTTGTTGCCCCAGCCGCGTGGGCACAATCTGACCATCCTTCTCTGTCAAAACCTTAAAGGCGCTGCACCAGTAGCGAATAGAACGCACCATATTTTTACCCACGCCCAGCAAAACCGGGGCATCTTCGCGCAAGAAAATGTCGGGATCCGCTAGGGCGAGGTCATAGCCCTTTTTGAGCCAGCCAAAGCGGGGGTGGAAGGTCTCATGGCGGGCGAAGACCGCTGGAGCTTTGGGCTTTTCGGTAATGGCGGCTTTTGCCATGGCTAATAGATCAGATGTATTGCCTAATTATGACTTGTCTGAGGTGTTTTTTCAGTATTTCTCAGCTTGCTCGATGGACATCATCGGAAATACAGACACGCTACAGGCTGAGGTCGTCCTCTGTAAACCGTTGACTATCACCAGATTCGGTAGGATAGGAGCCATCAAGCGTCATTTATGGAGTTTGCCCACAATCCATGGCTAAGCTATCGACAGAGCCGCCAACTTACACAGAACTGTGTCAGATCAGTTCTGTGGGTAAGCGCCTGCCAGAAGCCCTCTATGTCCATGTTTCGGCGCTAACACACCTTGACCCTGCCCTACAGGCGGTGGAGAGAAGGGCGCGATCCAGCACTGCCATGGCGGAAAACGCAACCCTGGTCAAGTTCAGCCTCAACAAATCGCAAATTGCCTATCTGTTTTACCCAGACTTTGACAGCGAGGCTCACCCCGCCCTCCAGAGCAGCATTCAGATCAACCTAAACACCCTGAAAGCCACCAGCCGCAACTACAGCACCACCGACAATCCCCCCATTCTCCACCGCAAAGAGACCTTCGTTGCGCCCGACTATCCCCACTACGCCACCTTCGCCCACCTCACCCAGCAGCAAGTGGCGATGGGCCTGCTAGACAACTCCCGCGAAATCGGCACCCAGTTGAATTGGGAGCGCCGCCTTGCTGAGCAGGGCATTGAAATCCATAACCACGCCCTCGCCTGCCCCCTCCCCGTAAGGGCGCACAGCGGTGCGCCCCAACCCAGAACTGCGCCCCAACCTGTCATCCCTAAAATTCAGCGGCATAAAGCAGCCATCGCCCGCGTCACCGCCTCCAAGCCCGTGCGTCTTGCCGTAGAAGCCGGACTTTTTCCGCCCGACACCACCTATTTCGACTACGGCTGTGGCCACGGGGCCGACATAGAGTACATCCACCGCCTGGGCCTCACCAGTTCTGGCTGGGATCCCCACTTTCGTCCAGAGGTTCCCCACGCTTCCGCCGATGTGGTCAACCTGGGCTACGTCATCAACGTTATTGAAGATACTGCGGAGCGGCGGGAAGCGCTGATTAACGCCTGGAATCTGGCTCAAAAAGTGCTGATCGTAGCCGCCCAGGTGTTGATTGACGACCGCACCCGTGGGGTGATTGCCTACGGCGACGGCATCATCACCAGCCGCAACACCTTTCAGAAATATTACGAGCAGGAAGAACTGAAAGCCTACATCGACCAGGTGCTAGGAGTCGATGCCATCCCTGTGGCCCTGGGCATTTACTTTGTGTTTCGCGACGAAGCCCAGGCCGAGACCTTCCGGGCCTCCCGGTTCCGCTCCCGCGCCACCGCCCCCCGCATTCGGCTCAAGGTCAGCAAGTTTGAGGAATACCGAGATCGCCTCCAACCCTTAATGGATTTCTACACGGATCGCGGTCGCCTGCCCACGGTGGAGGAACTGGGCGCGGAAACCCTGGCCCCCCTCCAGGACACCTTTGGCAGCATCAAACGAGCCTTCACCGTCGTCCTGCAAGCCACCGATGCGGGGGAATGGGATGCCATCACCGACAAACGCCGCAACGATTTGTTGGTCTATCTTGCCCTCAGCCACTTCGGCAAACGCCCCAAGTTTAAAGACCTCTCACCCGACCTGCAGGCCGATATCAAAGCCCTCTTTGGCAACTATCAGCAAGCCTGCACCGCCGCCGACCTAATGCTGATGAGTCTGGGGCGACTGGAATTGATTGAAGAACGCTGTCGGCAAAGTCCGGTGGGTCAGCAGCGGCCCAATTCCCTGTGGGTGCATTTGTCGGCGTTGGATCAACTGGATCCCCTACTGCGCCTGTACGAAGGCTGTGCCTCCCGCACCCTGGGCCGTCCCGAAGAAGCCACGGTGGTCAAGTTCCACGTCCAAAAGCCCCAGATTACCTACCTGGAGTTCTCCAACTTCGACAAAGACCCCCACCCAGCCCTCAAAACCAGCATGGCCATTTCCCTGCGCGATCTCCACGTTCGCTATCGCGATTACGACCAAGATAACCCGCCCCTGCTGCACCAAAAAGACCAAACTCTCTCCTCGGACTATCCCCACTACGCCAAGTTTGCCAAGCTCAGCCAGCAGGAACAAAAGTGGGGCTTGCTGGACGATGTGAAGGCCATTTTTGACCGTCGCGGCTGGGAGAAGTGTCTGTTAGACCATGGGGCCGAACTGCGGGGGCATCGGGTGGTACGGCGCAAAGAATCAGATTTGTAGGAAACGATGACCGCTCCTCGGCATTCTCGGTAAAAGCCTTAAACTAGACATAGCCGCTAACGGTGCCTCCTGACAAACCGCCTGAATGCTCGGTATGACTTTAGCCACCTCACAGATTCAGACCGATACCTGGGTAAACGCCACCTGGGAGGATTTCACAACCATCATGGACGATCCTCAGTACGAGGAAGGACGGGGCTATTTTGATAATGGCTACATGAGAATTGAAATGGCTCCATTGGGTTCAGGGCACGGTAGGCAAAACTCTGTCGTATCCAAGGTCATCAGTTTGTTTGGGATGATTCGCAATCTGCGGTTAGTGGAGTTCACCAATTGCAGTTTCTATCAAGCTGGAGAACGGGGCTGTCAGCCAGATACCGCCTTTTACATTGGGGCTGATTTTCGGCTACCTCCCCAAGATAATTCGCCTATTGATGTGAATGTCTTTGGGCCACCCACCCTCGCCATTGAAATCAGCGGCAGCACCTTTAAGGATGATTTGGGTGCCAAACGACTCCTGTATGAGCGGTTGGGCGTAGCGGAATACTGGGTGGTGAATGTGGCTGAACACGATGTTATTGCCTTTGCCGTTGCCGACCAGCGCAGTGGCGAAGTGCAGACTTCCACCGTATTGCCGGGGCTAGAGATAGGGCTGGTGGAAGAATCATTGCGCCGATCCACGGTCGAAGACGATAGCACGATCATGCGCTGGCTGATGGAACAGTGGCAGTAGCGTCAATCCTGAGTTTAGTTGGCGTCCCTTGTTTCGTAAACGCCCAAATGTCGCCCTTGTGCTGGGGGCCATAGCTAATATGAATCGGGCGATCTGTCCCGTAAAAATAGAGCGAATCAAAGGGCAACTCTTGGGCCACAATCCACCGCACTAGGTCATCGCTGGATAGGTCGAGAATTTTGAAGTCACAAGCGGCTCCCAAGCGTTCACAGTAGTAGCGTCCGTTGCGGTTCACCTCATGGGCCATGTGTTGATCCAGGCTGGGGGTGGCGATGCCGTACTTCTTCCCGGTGGTGGGGTCTTTCTTGGCCAACCAGCGCTTCAGGTCTGCCGAGCAAACGCCGTAGGTAAGCTGGAAGCGCTCTCGGCCAAATTCGTCCATGACTGGGTCAAGGATGACCTGACACAGCGCCTCCAGAGCAGGCAAGGTTTCCGCTAGATTTTTTGGGAAGGGATCAATCTGATCCGCAAACCGCTGGTAGGTCTGCGTGCAGGTGCAGAACTCGTCCAGGGTCAGATACTTCCCTAGGGGCTGGATAGCCAAAGATCACGATCTCCTGGGTTGTTTTCTGGGTTGTTTTCCTCTTTCACCCTAGGGTAGATCCGCATAGCCGATCAGTCCTGGGAGTGCCGCGCTAGCACCATGGCCAAAAAAGACAAGGGGGCTGGATTCAAAGTCTCTCTCCCAGAACGGGCTACCGCTTATACATAAGTCTCCATGACGCTGGATGCCTGGGGTCGATCCCCCCTAGCCCCCCTTGTGAAGGGGGAAACTGGATTCAAAGTCCCCCTTCACAAGGGGGCTTTAGGGGGATCTCCAAGGACTTGCCGCATGAAAACAAACTGTGTATGAACAGTAGCCCGTTCTGGGAGAGGGATTTAGGGTGAAGGTTACAAAAGTGAGATGTCCCCCATTTCGATCCCCTGAGTCCGAAGACCGATAAGCCGATAAAATGCTATGGAGTTGCTAAGTCCGTGCCAGGTCATGGCCAAAAAGAGTGCAGGGCTGCTGATGTACCGCTTTTCTGCTCAAGGAATTGAGGTGTTATTGGTACATTCCGGTGGGCCATACTGGGTCAATCGCCAGTGGCAGGCGTGGTCAATCCCAAAGGGAGAAATTGACCCTGGCGAAGACGCCTTTACCGCCGCCCAGCGGGAGTTCCAGGAAGAAACCGGACAGCGGCCTGAGGGTCAGTTTCAATCGTTGCGGGCCGTCCGTCAATCGGGGGGTAAGCTGGTGTTTGCCTGGGCCTTTGAGGGCAACTTTGACCCCAACACCCTCCACAGCAACACCTTCACCCTAGAATGGCCCCCCAACTCTGGGCGGATGCGAGAATTTCCAGAGGTAGACCAAGCGGCCTGGTTTCCTTTAGAGGAAGCGAAACGGCGGATCATCAAAGCCCAAGCCCAATTTCTAGAGGAACTGGTTACCGTCCTCGCCCAGTCACCGTCCTCCGATGCCCCCACTCCCCCCCATCTTCCCCGTTGCACCTGACTCACCTCCTACTCAAACACTTCCGCAACTACCGCGAACAATCGGTTTCCTTCACCGCCCCCAAAACCATCGTGGTGGGGGAAAATGCCCAGGGCAAATCGAACCTGTTAGAGGCGGTGGAACTGCTGGCTACCCTCAAATCCCACCGCACCAGCCGAGATCGAGACTTGGTACAGCGAGATCAGCCCCTGGCCCAGGTCAGTGCCTCGATTCAGCGAGATTTAGGGCAGTCAGACCTCTCCCTCGTGCTGCGCTCAGCGGGACGACGCACCGCCATCCTCAATGGCGAAAAGCTGCGGCGACAGTTGGATAGTCTCGGCACCCTAAATGCGGTGCAGTTCTCTAGCCTGGATCTCAATCTGGTACGGGGTGGCCCTGGAGAGCGACGCACTTGGCTGGATACCCTACTGGTGCAGCTAGAGCCGATCTACGCCCACATCCTCAGTCAGTACAACCAAGTCCTAAAACAGCGTAATGCCCTGATCAAGCGGCTTTATGGTGATGGGGATCTTGGCGCAGCCCCCGACCACACCGAACTCGCCCTCTGGGATGCCCAACTCGCCACCCTAGGCACCCACGTTATGCGCCGCCGAACCAGGGCCATCCAACGCCTTGCCCCCCTCGCCCAGGAATGGCACCAAGCCATCAGCGGCCAGCGGGAGACCCTGCACCTCCACTACCAGCCCAACGTCCCCCTCCCAGATTCTCCAACTTCTCCGTACGGGCGCACCGCAGTGCGCCCCAACCCAGAGGTTCCCAACCCAGAGGCTCCCAATTCAGATGATCTCAATTCAGACGATCCCCCGTACGGGCGCACCGCAGTGCACCCCAACCCAGAGGCTCCCAACCCTGGGCATTCTGCCCAGGGAGAGGCCCAGGGCATTCAGGCCAATTTTCTGGCCAAAATCCAGCAGCGGGCCATCGCAGAACAACACCAGCGCACCTCCCTGGTTGGCCCCCACCGGGATGACATTGACCTGATCATCAACGACACCCCCAGCCGCCAGTACGGTTCCCAGGGGCAGCAGCGCACCCTGGTGTTGGCCCTCAAGCTGGCGGAACTTCACCTGATTGAATCGGTGATTGGCGAGCCGCCCCTGCTGCTGTTGGATGATGTGCTGGCGGAACTCGATCTCCACCGCCAAAATCAACTCCTAGAGGCGATTCAGGATCGGTTTCAAACCATCATCACCACCACCCATTTGGGGTCCTTTGATAGCCAGTGGATGAATACCTCCCAAATTCTCACGGTGCGTCAGGGCCAAATTCTCGAATGAGCCTTTATGTCGCGCATTTGCACATAGCGGATTTCACCGGAATGAGGCGCACTGGGAAGATCCAACCCTGTCAAGGGGGCTAACGATTCCCCAAACGCCCATAGACTCAGGGACTCCAGCCACGACCACCAGGTAATCAATTCCCTGGCTGATCGCAAATGTCTGCTAAAGCAGACCGGGGAATTCGGATCCCAATCCTCTTTAGAGGATTTCAGCCTTGAGCCAAGGACTTCTAGTCCTTGACTGATCTGCTGGATCTGAAGCCCCACAATGTGTAGCTCTCTGAACCAAGAACCGCCCTAGAGCAAGCCATGAACCATGGATTCAATGGGTCATCAATTCAATGGGCCATCCTCTGAAAAACCATTTCATTGGTTCAATTTCCCCCATTTCGTCTACGATCCCATTCATTCCGGCCTGGTGGGAGGAGGAGTTATGGGACGACGGATCGGCGGACGGTGGATCGGCGTCAGCGAGAGGTCTGCCATGGCGGTTGTGGGTTTGGCCACGGCGAGCTGGGTGGGCATTACGCTACCCGCCCTCAGTCCTGGCATGGAAATCTCGTCGCCCGAAGCGGCCCTATCGTCGCCGCCCCAGTCCTTAACGGATCTCTATCAGCTTCGGGATCAACTTCAGAATCAGCTTCAGGCCCCCCAGCCATCGCCACTGCCCTTATCCCTAGGGCAGCCTCCTAGGGGCAACCCCACAACCGTCACCACCCTTGATCCAGCGGATCAGCTTTGGGCTGTTCATCACCGCATTCGCCATGAGGAATTGGCCCAGAGCCTTTGGCAGCAAGCCGCTCGACAAGGGGATCAGGCCTATGCCCTGGGGGATGCCACCACCCTACCCGATGAGATCGTTCCCGTAGCCTATGCCCAATGGCAACAGACCCTTTATACGCTCAGCCAGGTGCCGCCAACCTCTTTCGTAGCCCCCGCCGCCGCTACCCAAGCCGCCCTCTACCGCCAGCAGTTAGCCACCCTAGCCTATCGCTACGACACCCTGCGGTCGGAGTTTTTGTTTACGATTGCGAATCAGGTCGGTGATGCCTCACGGGTACGGATCACCGTGTGCAATCTTCAGCGGGAATGTCGGCGCTGGCAGGGAAACCGCCCCCCGGCAAACCCCGCCAGTCTGATCAAAGTTCCCGTAGCCGTAGCGCTGATGGCAAAGCTACAGCAGGAAGGGGTCGATCCCCAAGTCGGCCTGTGGGTTAACCCCAGCAACTGGACGGAGGATGCGGGCTGGATTCGGGTGCGGTCACAGTATGCCGTTGAACAGGTTATGGCCGACATGATTAGCCGTAGCGGCAACGTGGCGACCAACCAACTGATTGACTACCTGGGCTGGGAGGGGGTGAATCAATCCCTCCAAGCCCAGGGCTACACCTCCACCCGCATTACCACCAAACTGGTGGGCGACAAAACCTACCCCGCCAACCGAGGCTTTGCCCCCAACCAACTCACCACCGATGAACTGACGGACATGATGGTGGGGATTTATAACCAGGAATATCCTGGCAGCGATGCCATCCAAGCGGCCCTAGCCAACCAAGTAGATATTCGGCTGGGCAAAACCGCCCTACGGCCCCCAATGATTTGGCTGGGGGAAAAAACGGGCCGCAATTCCCAGGTGATTGGCAGCACCACCGCCGTCCTGATTGGGGGGAAACCCTACATCATCACCGCCACTCTGGATCACAGCGGCAACGAAGCCGCCCTGCGTTCCGTTATGGCGGATGTTGCCGAACACATCCTGACCCACCACGGGTTTGATTCCCTGGGGCTAGCCTTCCCTCCCACCCAGCCGCCCCTCCCGTCACGGGCCTTCCTACCTTAGCTCACGACCATCGCTACCCGATCCCGCCATTATCCCGACCGACCAAAGGTTCGCTCCACCTCCGAAGTAAAGGCCCAGGTCCTTTGTCCTGATCGCTGAATCTGATCGCTGAACGGGACTATTTTTTGCTGCGGGAGCAAAATTGTAACGAGAGTGGCGTCACGTAACTTAAAACTTCGTTAGCATTATTAATGACGAGCTTAAGTTTTATCAATGACCCTCACTGCTCCACAACGCGTTCTATCCCTAGCTGGGCTAGCCCTTAAGCCCAACGCCTCTCCTCAGGCCTCCTTTCAGATTGCTTGGACAATTCTGAGAATGGTGGCCGGAATCGTAATGATTCATAACGGTCTTGACAAACTTTCTAATATTGAGAGCTTTGCCGAGGCCTATGTAGCCTACTTAGGGTTGCCCTTCCCTATCACCCTCAGCTACCTCGCTGCTTTCACTGAACTGTTGGGAGCTCCCCTCGTTGCCCTAGGCTTGTTCACTCGCCCAGCCGCCCTAGGGTTGTTTTTCACCATGGTGGTGGCCATGTATCACCACATCAAGGTGGCGGGCTTGAGCATTCCCTACCTGGAACTGTCGGCCCTGTATGCGGCCACATTCCTGTTCTTTGTGACAAATGGCGCTGGACGGTTCTCGGTGGACGCCTGGGTTACCCGCCGGATCACCGGGATGCAGACCGACCAAGCAGCGGATCAGCGGGAGTCCCTAGAAACGGCTTTCCAGCGCTCTGGTCTGCCCGAAGCCGAAACCCCCACTCGCTAGGAGTCACTGATCGCCCCAAGGGCCTAGCCTCAGCGACGGCCCAATAGCCAATAGGTTGCCATGGAGCCACGTCCTTTAACGACTACGTGGCCCCTTGGCTCAAACAAGAATTGATCCTTCAGTTTTTCGTACAGTTCCGGCGTCACCTGAATGCGCTGGGGTTCTCCGGTAGCCTCCATGCGGCTGGCTAGGTTGACTGTATCGCCCCAGAGATCGTAGGCGAATTTTCGTTTGCCAATCACGCCCGCCACCACTGGGCCAGTGCTAATGCCGATGCGAATCCTAAAGCCTTGACCATCGGGCCTAGGAAACCGCTGAATCGCATCCCGAATATCGATGGCAAACTGGGCAATGGCGGCATCGTGGTTATCCTGGGGCGTGGGCAATCCTCCCGCCACCATATAGGCATCGCCAATGGTTTTGATCTTTTCGAGGTGGTAAACCTCCGCCAATTGGTCAAACATAGAAAAGACCTCATTGAGCAGTTTCACCAGGTGGCGAGGGCTCATTTCTGTCGAAGCTGCCGTAAAGTCCACCAAATCCGCAAACAGCACACTGACATGGTCGAGACTTTCGGCGATGGTGCGCGACCCAGACTTTAGCCGTTGGGCAATGCGATAGGGCAGGATGTTGACCAATAATCGATCTGCCTGCTGCCGCTGTTGCCGCAGTTCATCCTCCATCTGGCGACGTTCGCTAATGTCGTGAACGATGCCCTCGTAGTAAAGAAGCTGGCCTTCCTCATCAAAGACGCGCCAAATGTCTTCACTGATCCAAAAGCGACTGCCGTCCTGGCGAAAAACCTCAGACTCAGCGTCGGTAATTTTGTCAAAACGGCCTAGGTAAACCATCAACTCCTCCCGCCGCTTTGACTGCACGTAGATCTGACGGCCAATATTCTCCACAGCGGCGATCATGGTTTCGGCGGAGTCATAACCGAAGAGACGCGCCATGGAGGGATTAACGCTGAGAAACTGGCCACCTGCACTGGCCTTAAAGATGCCAACGGTCGAATTTTCAAAGATACTACGGTAATTCAGTTCCGCGACCTGTCGGGCTTTTTCGATCCGGACGCGCTCCTCAACTTCCCGCTGAAGCTGATAGTTTTTTTGGTAAAGCTGCCGCCGCTGCTGGGCTAGATAAATCTGGTTTTGCACCCGCACCAGCACCTCTTGCACCGCAAAGGGCTTAGCAATATAGTCAGCGGCCCCCGATTGAAAGGCCTTCACCTTATCCAAGGAATCGGCCAAAGAACTCAGAAAAATGACCGGAATATCCCGAGTCGCTGGATTTTTCTTAATCTGTTGGCATAGGCTGTAGCCATCTAAGTCAGGCAACACAATGTCCAACAAAATCAGATCAGGAGGTTGCTCAGCAATCGTGGCGAGCCCAACCTCTGCGTTGGCGGCTTCGCGTAGCCGATAGCCCTGCTGGGTCAACAATCGAGATAGAAGACGCCGCGTATCTCCGTCATCGTCAATAATGACTAGATCTATCGATGGAGGGGCGAGATCAAGCGATGGAGCCGCGTCTTTCACTCAGAACAATCTACCCAGCGAGTTGAAGTTTAACGCAAGACCTAGACAGAGACGCATCCGTGGGACACACAGACTTGCCTTTCCTGTCTGGCTATCCTACTGGTCAAGTCCAGCCTGGTCAAGCTTAGCTAGAGTAAGCATATCAATGCTAACGGATCCGGAGACTTTGTCCCGTATTTCGGTAACCACTGACAAAGCCCTGGCGAAACACCACCTCACTATCCCCAAACTGCCAAATTTCCTCACAGCGATTATCGTTACGAGTAATGGCGCTAGGGGGCTGCTGCTGCACCCTCAAAACTTCTCCCCGACTCGATCCAATGGTCCACTGGTCAGGGGAAGAGGCCGGTAGGGCAGACTCCGCTAGGGTCAAAGACACCTTGAGGATGCGATCAACATCCAGGTAGCCAATTACGTAATCGTCCTCAAACAGCACAGAGCTTTGGCCAAAATAAAGCGTATAGTGACGATCTGAAGCATAATATTGCTCCGTGCGGGACGGTGCCCCCTCAATCCGAAGCACCTCCGACTGGTGACTCCCCATGGTCCAACTCTGGGGAGTAGCCTGGGTCGATTGTACCAGCGGTGCATCGGCTAAACTACGCAGATTCCCCTCAAGGTTGGCGTACTGCCTCACATAACCGTTCTTGAGATCGACTGTGCTGTTACCGTAGTGCAGAATTTCTTGGCAGGAGGCATCATACCGCAGCACCCGGGACGGGACACCTTGAATCGCCACCACCCAGTCTCGATCTGACCCCACCGTCCAGTACGTCGGATCCGCTGGGGCACGGGGGGGACGACTGCGGACATTGCTCTCCGCATACTGGGCATTGCGGCTATATTCAGCAATTTTTTGATCGGCGATGGCATAGTTAGGATGGTTCTTGGGCACCGCCTTCAGGGCTGTGGTAGCTTGCTGCCAGAGCCACAAAACCTCTACCCACTCCTCCTGAAATTCCGCCGTTTGAGTCAATTCGGCAGCCGCCATGGCCTGGTGAGTGGCCTTTTGGAAAGGATCATCCGTTTCCAAAGACGTTGTATCGGCTCGCCTTGGCCAAGACCAAGGCGTTTCTGACCAGACAAATAAAGCCGTTGCCCCCCCAATCCCGACGGCTATACCCAAGAGCCCCCAAGTGACGCGCTCAATCAAGGTTTGCCCCCGCCGCCGTAACTGCACGGTGTAGAGGGCTTGGGGTTGATCGCCTTCCAGTTCAGGATGATGATGGGGCATAGGACGGCAACATTGGAGGCACGCAGATAGACATGGAGGAATGCTTGGGACGATAACGCTTTCTTAATTCAGCGATTTACCAGAGTCAGCGAACAGCTAGGGGCTATTGTCTGTACTAGCGCTAGCTATCTATCGCCCAACGAGAGTCTGACGACCAGAGATCCACCCCACGGGTCAAGCGTTCAAAATCGCAGTTAACCGATAACGTCACAGCAATAAACAACACCCAACCAAGAGAATTCTGACTAATTAAGGCTGTCTCCGTAAGGTTCACAATAACGGTATACACGAGGAGGGCCAATGGCCACACATAAACCCAGTTAAATTGATGCCGAAGGATGAAGACAATCTTGATAATCGAGTTCCAAAGTAGCAGGAAGAATAGCGAAAATCCCACAAAACCAAGATCAAGCCAAAGATCCAAAAAACCATTGTGAGAACTTGGAACACGCCAACGAACGGCCAAAATCATATCTAAGGACTCTCCATTTAAGCCGTGCCAAAACCCGTTGAAACCATACCCCAGCCAGGGCCGTTCTTGGATTTTGGCAAGGCTCATAGGCCAAATATCGGTTCTCCCAGTCAGCGTCATATCTTTACCCAGTGCCTCCACAACCGCCTGGGCCATTGGTAGAAACCACTGAGTTAGTGCAAAGATAACCGCAGCTAACAGCAGCAATGAGAAAATAAGGTCTTTCCCACGGAGTTGAATAACCTGTGTTGAAAGCACAATGGACATCAACATGATCCCATTGAGCAGCGAAGAAGACGAATCAGACAAGATCACTAGCGCAAAGCTCGAGCCCACGCCAACCCATGGCCACCAATTTCCAGGCCTTGCGCTCTTCGCATAGATCAAGAAAGCTGCAACACTCAGAACCATGGCCTTTCCAAACATATTCTTATGGGTATAAATCCCTCGCATAGACCCTGCGTGAACTCCACCCATCACTCCATACTTAGGTAACAGAATGATAAAAAAGATACTCAGAACGATAGAAAGGCCAAACATATAACATATTAGCCTCAGTTGTTCCCTTAGGGTAAATCGACTGGCCAGGTAAATACCAAAAAATGTAGTACCAATCATACGCATGGAGGCCGCAATCGTTTGATCAGGCATAGCTGACCAGAAATAGGATATTGGCAGAAGCGCCATTAGCGCAAAGAAAAGATAATGACCGTTAAGAAACTGTATAGTTTTTCTCCACCTTAACGCTAGGAGAGCCGTAACCGTTAGATAGTTCAACAGGAAGCAAAGCCGGTTGAGGGTGAAGTCAGCGGTGCTAAGGTCAAAACCATCCCCCTCGCTAGCACCACCCGTTAACACGACAGGCAGCAACGCAGCAGAATATAAGAAGAGTGACAGTACGGTAAAAACCTTCTCGAACCTGTCCAGCCAGTTCTTCAGATTGATATGACTTAAGTAATCCATAGAATAAATCCAACAACATCAAAATATTTTTTATCGAAGCCGACGTGCATCCAAGTTGGATATTATGACTATTGACTCACTCTAAAGCTCTTAATCTAAAGAATTCCAGAGTAACCCTACCAGTTTGTTCCAGATAATTAACAGCTTACGGTGTATCCATGGTTGTTTTTTCAATCTGAATTTGAAGATCTTGACGACGATGAGATAAACATAGATTTCTCTGAAAAAAGCACCTATTTTTACGGGGAAAGATCATCCTTTGGGAGGGAAGATGAAGCAGTTCCAGCTTGGCTTTGATGGGCTGTTTTTTTTACGATACAGGCAATGACCAAGAGCAACAGAATGAGCTTAGTCGATTCAGACGCTAAAGTTGCCCAGGTTGCGCCACGCCAGGAAAAAGCTGGAATCAACCAAAGATTTAACAAAATATTAAAGCCCGCAGCGAAGGTTTGTACCGCACTCCTTAATCCTTGATAGTTAGAACCGCTTAAAATATCACCCAACATCTTCTGGGTAACAATCATGAACGGTAGCGGGGCGAACCACTTAAGAAGTTCGGTGGATTCTCGAAACTCCTGACCTAAGACCACGGGCGCGAGCGGAGAAAACAAAACTAACCCAACACCTGCGAACCCACCATACATAGCCAAGAAGGGGAAAAGCTTTCGAGCGAAATTGATTCCACCTCGAATACCAGAGGCTCCGTGCTGGAAGAATTTGGAGTAGGCAGAATCGGTTACAGCGGAAATCGCATACCAACTGAGATCTAGAAATCGGTAAGAAGCACCATACAACCCCGTTGCCTCTAGGGTAGACATACTCGCCAGCATAGTTTTATCAACGTTGCTATTGACAAAGTCAGCACTATTACTAATAGAAAAGAAGAAGCCCTGCTGAAGCTCAGCGACGAGACGTTTCAATGAAAAGCTGGGCCAACTTAACCACTGAACGGCTAGCCCCACGGCCAGCAGAGCGGTTAACATAGTGCTTAAAAAATATAGCCCAGCCCAGGCCGTCACATTGATCTTAGGAATAACACTCACTAGCAGTAGAACCGCTATCAACTTTGACACAGCCAGTGCTATGCGAAGTAACGCCGTTAGAAAAGACATATCGAGCGCAAGGAAAGCAGCACTACTCATGTGCACAATCGGTAGGCCAGCCAAGTCTGCAAGGAAAATCAGGAAAACCACAAGAGATGTGACTCTCTCTTGGAGAAATATGGGCACAATCAGGGCCGCAAGGCTGGATATAAGAAGACTGAAAACCGTCGTAATTAGTAAGGCATTTCCCCAGTAAATGGCAAATAGAGATCGATCTCTAGCAATATATTTCACCAAGATAGAAACACTGCCCCAAGTGGCAAAGGGCCCAAAAATAGCCGTGAGTGCTGCTACCCCTACGTAGGCACCGTAATCAGATGTGCCCAGTCCACGGGCCAATACCACAAAATAAAGAACCTGAACACTAATAGTAATAGCCTGAGCTAACAGCATCCAGGATGAGCGTTTAAACAGAGACTTTTGGCTCAGCTCTGAAAGTTTTTCTTTAAGTCTTTGAATGATCTGAACCATAGAATTTAGTCCTGAATTAGGGTTATGCGTTACCTCAAGAAATCATTCAATACCCGTTCCATAGCGCGACCTCTCGCCTCGGGAGAAAAGTGCTCTTTCGCGTAGGCCCTAGCGGCCTGACTCATGTACTGTCTTAACTCAGCATCATTCCATAGAAGTAGAATCGCTTCAGCCATGCTATCGACAGAGTTTGGTTCTATCAGCAGGCCAGTCTCCCTATGGATAACATAATCTTCCGCTCCAGCTCCTTGGGTGACGACTAACGGACAGCCAATTTCCATCGCCTCTACAATGGCCCTAAACCCAGCGCTAGAGGTATCTTGAGTGATCTGAAGGGGGACAACATCGATGCGAGCTTTGGCAATCTGTTCCCAACACTCATATCGATTAATATCAAAGGGTGTTTGGACATGCTTTGGAATCTCAATCTCCTTGAGGGCTGGACGACTGCTTGCAATAACTGCAGGCAACTTTAGTTTTTCAATGGCCTGAATAAATGTAGGGTAATCACGTAATGCAGAGCCAAGGGCGATGACGAACGGGCTTTCATTATCTTCTTGCCAAGCTAAACCGCTTTCATCATAGTATTGATACAGCACATCGAAGCGCTCAATCGGCAACCCCAGATACTCGCTATAAATTTTGCGCTCATGCTGGCAAAAGACACCGAAACGATCAATTTTAGCTAACGCAAAGCGAGCAATTTTTTGGTGAATTCCGCCTCGTAGATGAGCAATAGTGAAATCTAGAGCCACAACGGGCTTTCGGTTCATAAAGGGTAGACGCTTTAGCAACCCCATTGCTGTCGGCAACTGCACCAGCAATGTAATCACGCCATCACTATCCTGGGAGGTCAGGAGTTGAAAAGCTTGCTTGAAGCAAGTCAACCATTCACCAAGGGACGTATACTTATTTGTGCGGTTTGTGTAGTTGATGTATGGCTCCTTGCGCCAAACAATTTTAGTGACGTGATGATCACTTCTCAGGAGATTTTCAATGTAACGAAAGGGCTCGGGGTTTGGTTGCGTTAGAATTGGCGACGCAATCAACCATCTCATTTTCATGTACTTATAATTCTCCCAGAAACCAAGCCTACGTAGAACAATTGTAACTGGCGATCAACAAATCTAGTGATGGCTAAGAATATGCTGATGATTAAGAGCCTAGAAATTTGGACAATAGTTTAACATAGGCACTTTGGTAGTAAATGGCGGGTTCTGTAATTTCCCACATTCTTTGGCTGCCGCTACTGCTATCTAGATAAACCTTCATGGGCGGCAAGTGGGTAATCGGGGCATTGCCAGTATAGCCTTGATTAGGACCACCAGTAACATACCCCGGCGCAGGGCCGTTTTCAGACGTGAGCGCATTCCTATACATCCCTTGGCCAAACCACTCATGGTACATTTCGTTGGCAGAGTGATGTGCTCCAGCTTCGTACATATTCGTTAAATAGACCAGGCCGAGAGGATTCACTCCATGGATGTAGTGCAAGTGATCAAGAGCGCGACTTAGATAGCTTTCATGGTCGGAGTTTGTGCCGTATAAAATTGCATCATAGTTACCATTTCCCAGCTTACTTTTAATCGAATTACTGCCCCAGTGGTATTGGTCGTTGGGCATATAAGCTCGATAGGGGTCAAGAGACACTTGATCTGCGTACAGTTCTGGGTGCTGATCCAAGGTACGACGGAAACGATTAAGGATGGGTTGTTTTAGATCCTCGGCGGTGGTTTCTTGACTGGCTAAAAAAAGTAGGGCATCTCCAATATAGGGTTGGTAGACGGGCCAGAGTGCTGAGTGTTCAAAGGGGCGGGTGTAAGCGTAATGATCCCTCACGTATTGCTGATAGGCGGGTTCTTGGGTGAGGATAGATAGATAAACTGCCGCCGTAACGGCGACTCCAACTTGCTCAGATTCCGCCATATCTGCATCCCCAGATTTAATTTCCCGGGTATCACAGTCTGTTTCTAGGGGATGGACTTGAAACCAGTCCCAAGCCTCGGTGGCCTTAGTCAGGAGAATACGGGATTCATCTTGGAACTGAGGTAGGTCTTTAAGCACCAAGGCAGCGTGGGAGAACATGCTGGACAGAGCAATGGACGAGGAGGAACACTTAGGCCCGTAGAATCGGGGGCGTTGGTCCAAACTAGGCTTTTCAGCATGGTTGAAATCCAGGGTTCCTAGTTTAATAAAAACTCCACCATCCTCATCCTGCATGCGTTTCAACCAGTCTAATTCAAACAGAATTTCATCCAGAATGTCTGGTACGCCGTTGCCCGACTCTGGAATATTGAAGTCATCGGTCCAGACGGATGGATTTTGGCTATAGGCATCGAGAAGTTGATGGATAGGCTCTAGGGCGAAGGTAACATACTTGTTAGTATCGCCAGCATCAAACCAACCGCCACGCATATCTCTGACCGTTGCAGGGTTTTCTTTATCATTCACAAACCGGGCTTCAGTATCTTGATTTGGGCCTAGAAAAGCCGCATCATCGGTCCAGCGACTATCGGCGTAGGGTTCACGTTTGGCAAAGCCGCTGCGCTGATAGAAAAACATGCGGGTGGCGGCAACTAAGATGGGTTTATAAACATCCTCGGCCACGGTAAAGGGCGACGATTCTTCTCCAGTCCTTGTGTTTTTAATGATGTAGCGCCCAGGGGTATTGACGGTTGAAAAATCAAACCAGCTAGCCCGATCCCCTGACTGACTATGGACATTCCCTTGATCCCAAATTTGTGCTGCCCCCTGATACACCGTTCGTTGGTTGTCGAGGCTGACAACGGCAAAGGTATCAAATAGGGAACGATAGGATTCTGAGTTTCGATCTGCCTCAGCGTTGGCGTCGGGCTGAACTAACACCGCCACCTTAGCGTCCTGGGGGCGGTAGCCAAACTGATCCACTAGGATATGGGTGGGGAGTGGTATCGGTAAACTGGAAGAGTAGGCGGAGGGAACCCCTCGACAGTTGGTTAATAACACACCCGCCAAGACCAAAAAACTGAGCAGCCAAAAACCGGTACGTCCCCTAACCCTAAATCGTTTAACGTTTTGGATTAGCCTAGACTGAAGCATAAACATTGGTTAAACAACGCTGTAGGTTTTCACGGTTCCTGGGGATGGCGGTGCGGTAGGCTGACTAGAGCATGGGCCGAGCCTTGGCCGATTCCTCTGAGCCGAGGGCCGGACGCCGTGGCACCGGGGTTGAGAGAATCTGGGTAGCCAAAACGATGGTGATGGCCACCAGAGCACCTCCCAAAACACCTAGGGCTAGCACCTGTAGTTTTGCCCCGGAGTCGGGTTCTAGAGGGGGAACCGCTGACTGGATAATGCGGGTGTTGTAGGTGGTTTCGTTTTCCTGGACTTGGAGTTCCTGCAGACGGGTCAGCAGGGCACTGTAGGTTTCTTCAGCCACGGCTACCCGCCGCTCTAGGGCACGCTGTTCGGCACTGAGGGAGGGAACTGTCTTCAGACGCTCCTGATACTCCTGTTCGTAGGCTTTGAGCACCGTGAGCTGCTGTTGCAGGCCGGTATACTGCACTTCGGCGTTCAGATAATCTTGAATTAGGGTTTGAGTGATATTGACTTGCCCTGGGGTTCCTTGGAGGAGGCTATCGGGTACACGGGGAGCCCCTCCAGCCTGGACAACCTGTTCGGAAAGGAAACTGGCGAGGGATTCTTGCTGGGCCCGGAGTTGGCGGACTACTGGGCTGCTGGGGCTAAACCGAGCTTCCTGCACAGCAAGATCTCGTTCCACGGCTTGTAGAGCCAAAATCGCCTCTTGGACGCCAGGATTTTGGCTGAGCGCACCCACGGTTAGGGCTTCCTGGGGGTTGAGCCGGAGTTTACCCTGGAGGGATTGAACCTGGCGGGCTGTCCCCTCTAGGGTGGACTGAACGGTAGCAATCTCCCTGGAAAGATTTTCAAGGCGGGTGACCAGGGAAGAGGCTTCTTCATCGAGCACCCCAATTTGGTTGCGCTCTAGAAAGTTGCGGAGATCGGCCTCGGCTTGGCGCACGATGACCTCGGTTTGGGGCAGTTGAGCTAGGAGAAAATCCTTGGCTTCTCGGGCTTCCTCCCGATTAGTCTGGATAGATTGTTCGCGGTATTGCTCAATGAGCGTGTTCACCACGGAGGCGGCTACGTCAGGGTCGGGATGGGTAAACGCAACTTCTATGATGTCGGTGCCGCCTAGAATGTTCATATCCAGGTTAGGCGCAATCGCCTCAGGGCTGAGGGGCTTGCCGTCGTCATCCTTGAGTTCGAGAATGTCGATGGTTTGTTGCAGCAGGGGGCGCGACTGAAGCACCTGCATTTGGGTGCTGAGCGGGGTCTGATCGTTGAGCAGAGACTGAAGTTGTCCGGCATCACCAGCGCCAGCGCCAAACCCAGTGAGTACGGCTGTTCGGTCTATCTTGGTGAACAGCAGTTGGGAATCGGCGGTGTACTTGGGGGTGAGCTGGGTGCTGGCAAAGGCGGCCAAGGCAACGCAGGTGACAAAGGCTCCCGCCGCTAACAGCCCTGAATCGCGAATCGTTTGACCCATACGGTTCATACTGAGATTTAGGTCGATGGACTCTCGATCTTTACTGCTCATGGGAATCCTGGGGCTTTTTACGCGTTTTTGACAACAATCACTGAGACCGGGATGACACTCTGGAAAAACGATCTAAGTCAGAGGCTTTCAACTATTCAACTAGGAGAAGCGCAATGAATAGGACGAATTTCAATACAACTAGGCCCACAGGCCTGAGGCAACATAAACCTAAGGTTAACCATATTTCTCAACAGGATATACAGCATTGAAGCATCAGCTTAGCCGCTAACCGGACAGTTACTTAAAATTCAGAAGCCTCGGCCAGTATGTAAAGCTTTCGTAAAGGTTCCGCAAGACTACGGAACTTTTCAGGTCTCACGGAAGGCATCACGCTATTCCTAAGTTCCCCGTCCTATTTTATGGATATCTCTCTAAGAAGGGGTAGGGCTAATGTCTATGTTTTTGTAAAGTTTGGCGAATGTGTGGGGATTAGTTCCACAGACCTTGATCCGTGGTTTCCGCAGTGAGGTGGGCTTGGTAGCCTTGCTTGGGTCGCCACAGGATAGCCCCATCCCGCTCGGTACACCACACTTGGATGCCTCGCTGGGTGAGGGTGGCTTCGGTTTCTGGGGATAGGCGACGGGTGGAGGCAATGGCGATGCGGGGCTGGATGGCGGCCACTAAATCGGGCTGGAGGGCTTGGCCATCCCACCAAAGCACATCGCTGGCGAGGGGGATGGCAGACTGTAGCAACGCCCGCTGATCGGAGGCCGTGAGGTGGGTCAGCAGGAGCCAGGTTTGTTGGTGAAACAATGTCAGCTTAAGGGCCGTAGCGGTTTCGGAGAGGGATTCGACTCGGTGCTGCCCCAGGGTGAGGGGTTGGTGTGGCCCTAGGGTGATCGGGTGATGGATATCCTTAGGGGCGACGCTCAGGCGGTGGGTTTGGTAGAAGTTTTGAATGGGAGCTTGGCCCATCAGGGTGTGCCAGTTTGGGGTATCACTGCTCTGCCCAGCAATGGCGTGGTTAAGGCGGTTGATGCCCGCCTGTCTTAGAAACGGCCCCACGGTATAAAACGCGGTGGACTGAGTGCCGCTATTAACTAACAGAGTCGATTGACGATCCTGCACCACCATGACGGCATCATTACCCGCCGCCAGTACCGTGGCCTGGGCAAGGGTAGCCCCTCGGTACCACAGTGGCCCTAGGGCTGTGACCAATACCAATAGCGCCACCAACCACCGCCATCGACGGCCTAGGGCCGACCATCCGCCCAGGCCATAGAGTCCGTACAGCCCAATCATTTGCCAGAGGGCGATGTGGCCCATGGCGAGGGTACTGCTGGGTAGGCCAATTTCCCAGTGCACCAGGGCAATCAGCACCGTGGTAGGTAGCCATAGCACAGCGGCCAGGAGACTGCCTAAAGCGGGCAGGGCCAGGGCCACCAATCCGCTGATCATGCCCCCCAGGCTGATCACAGTCACCAGCGGCGTCACCACCATGTTCAGCAGGACGCTGTAGGTGGTGAGGGTATTGAAATAGTACAAACTGAGGGGAATCGTCCAAAAATAGGCCGCTACGGGCACCGCGAGCAGGGTGGCCAGGGCCGGGGGCAGCCAGTTCAGCCGATCCGTCAGCGGCTGCACACTCACCATCAGGCCCAGGGTGGCCATGACGCTGAGGCGAAACCCGACATCGTCAACCCAGAGGGGATTCCAAATTAGCAGTAGAGTGACTGCCAAGAGCAAACAACCCAAGGGTTTGACCCTCCGCTCTAGGGCAAGGCCCACCAAGGCTCCCACCCCCATTAACGCGGCCCGCATCACGCTGGGCTGGACTCCGGTCATCAGCACATAGCCCGCCAAAACCGCGATCCCTACCCCCAGTTGAACCCGCCCTGGATGGGAGAACCGCCCCTGCAAGACGGGCAGGCGCAACATCCCCATCACCAAGCCCAGCAGCAGAGAGACATGGAACCCAGAGGCTGCCAGGGTATGGGCGAGGCCCGCTTGGATGAAGGCATCCTGGAGGGGATAGGGCACCTGCACCGCCTGCCGACCGAGGGCCATGGCACTCACCAAGGCTCCCTGCTCTGGCCCTAGCCCTTGGGCGTGGGCTTGAACAATGCGCTGCCGCAGTTGCCACAGCCCCCACCCAGCCTCCTGCTGCACGGTCACTTGCCGCCCGCTCAGGCCAGCGTAGACTTCTCGACTGGCCAGGTATTGCTGAAAGTTAAAGGCGTTGGGATTTTTGGCCCCAGACGGGGCATAGAGTTGGCCCACCACCCGCAGGGTTTGGCCAGGGCGCAGGTCTTTGATCGCATCCAGGGGAGTGGTGACGTAGAGGGTGCCCTCGGTGGCTAGGGTGGCCCCTTGGGGTTGCCCCGATTCGTCCAAACGCCTGACCTGTTGGGCTTGCAGCCAAAACTGTCCCTTGCCGCTGCGGCTTTCCTTGGGCATTTCCGTGAGGCGGCCCCACACCTCTTGCTGGGTTCCGGTGGTTGCTCCAGGCTGGATCAAATGGCTGATGTCTAGCACAGAGGGCTGGGGATACTGCCAACCGTAGTTGAGGGCCGCCACCAGTCCCAATCCGCCCAGCCCCACCCAAAGGGCAGGTCGTGGGCCGAGGGGCCAGGATTTTGCTAGGGTGAGGGCCGCCCCTAACCCCAGCGCTACCAGGATTAGCCCCGTGAGGCCAACCCCCGCCCAGAGTCCTAGCCCTCCGTGCCGTACCCACAAGCTAACCACAAACAATCCGGCAACGTACGCGCCGCAACCCAACATTCCAGCAATGGAACCCATCGATTTTCTTGCACCCATAACTAGACTTAGAAAGCCCGTTTTGGGTGAGAAATTGACGCTCGATTAGGATGGCTTTGTCCAGGCTAGGGCCACCGGATCGCAGATCACCTATCGCCTGGGGCTAAACCCAGGCCCCGACCTGGGTAGGCGGCACAAGGGGAAAGGATTAGCTTGGCATCCGGTGTGGCGATGGCCCTCAGCCAAATGGACTAATCCGATCTGGACTCATTCGAGTCGGTGCTGTCTCGATTCAGGCGCTTGCGAGCCAAGTCTCTCAGGATAATGGCCCAGTCGGGGCGCATTTGTTCCAGGATCAGCATGGCCGAGGTGTTGTGGGACACCCAAGGATTATTGGCCTTCAGCCCTTCCAAATCCATGGCATAGCCCAGGCGGTGGAGGGCTTCGAGCCGCTGCTGCTGCCGAATTTGGTTGGGGTGGAGTTCCGGCAGAACATTCTTCAGGTCGGAAATCATGGGGCGTGAGGGAATATGCTTCTGCTGATACTCGGCCAGGGCGTCGGCCAAGGCTGGGGATCGCATCCGAATTTCAGCATGGTCTCTGGCTGAGAGCCGAACCTTTTTGAGACGGTTAAAAAAATCAGCTTCGTAATTGGATAGGCGCATCACGATTTACCCCCTCCCTCCATCCTAATCTGAGGATTCAGCTTTGATGCGGATTGTGTGGTTATTTATTGTGTGGAATTTTCACCCATAACTAACTGGTATCAGTAGATCACGCCATGAATGGGGATTCGTTATCCCGGCGGTTCCTGTGGCAGGCAGGATGCCACCCTACCGTTACCTGCTTGGGTTCCTAAGGATGGTGATCACCTGGTTTTGCAAAGGAATCATCCGCCCCAAGGCCACCCCATTGCTTTAGAGCGGCTTTGAGGTTGTCTGGGGTGCCAATGTCTAGGTAGTGGCCGCCATCGAGTACTTCAGCCTCCACCCGCAGCCCCGCTTGAATGGCTTGGTGGATAACATCGCCGATGGGGACTTCGGTGTAGGGGGGCCAAGCGGTTAGCCCCTGGGGAATACGGTCGCCCAGAAGGCGGTGCTGGTGTTGAACAACAAACTGGTGCAGAAAGTCGGTAAAGCGCGGATTCCAAACGGCGATGGCCCACATGTAGGGTAGATGGGTGAAGGCGGATTTCTCGTAGATGCCGATCACTCGCCCCGTTTCCTCCACATCCACCACACCCACTTTATCGGGCTGATCGGTGGGGAAAAGCCCCAGCACCACATCGGCCCCTTGGGCCTGAAGCCGCTGAAGGAGCACCCGGTAAGCCGGGTCTGGGCCAAACAAAATGTCGGGAAAGCCCAGCAGCACCGTGGCCCCCTGAATAAAGGGATAGGCTTGGTTGAGGCTAAAGGGCACGCCAAAGGGCACATGCACCGTGAGGTAGGCCAAATGTAAGCCCAGATCGGCTCCATCCCCCAGATAGGCCGGAATATCCCACTTGCCGGGACGCAAAATCATGAATACTTCGGAGACCCCAGCCCCACGCATCTTTTCCAGCAGATAGTGACAGACCACCTTGGGCCTCGCCCCGGTCTGCCCCGGCACCGTCCGAAAGCCCAGGGGAAACAGTTCTTTACTCATGGGCAAGGGGGCGAGGCGGGTGCCCTGCCCTGCCGCTGGCACCAGGCCAATTAACCGGGGAGCCTCTGTCATGGGTCAGCCGAGATCCTTAGCCTAGGGGTAACGTCACGGTTGTAGCACTGCCTCCAGGCCTTCTTGGGAGAGGGTTGTGCTGAGGGATAGGGGATAAGGGCCATCGCTGAGGGCTTGCAGAAAGGCCGCCTGCACCATGGGACGAAAGCGCTCGTCTTGGTTGAGGGTGAGGTGGAAGTAGGCCAGGGCCAGGGTGCGCATGTAGTACTGGGCTAGATCGGGGCGGGGGCCAACGATATCCGGGGGAATGGCGATGGGTTGGTCGGCAGCAGCCACATCGCCAATCACCGAAAAGTGGGTGCCAAAGCCAATCAGGGCTAGGTAGCGTTCGGGGGTGGCTAGCCACGTAAAGGGCTGAATTTGTTCGGGAAAGGCCGGGGCCACGGTGTCGGCGGCACTGCCCACCACCATCACAGGGACGGCAATGCGCTGGTAACCCGTCGGGCCAAACAGGACGCTGCCCACGGGATTCATGATGAAGATAGATTTCACCCGCGCATCCTGGAGGGGAGGCTGGGGGGGGGCAAGGCTGGTGGCCTGACACTGCAACAGCAGCGATGGGTTGAAGGTTAACACCGCTGGGGGGCAAGCGGTAGTGAGGGCCGTGCGGTCAACG
This sequence comes from Spirulina sp., assembly GCA_044070495.1. Taxonomy (GTDB): domain Bacteria; phylum Cyanobacteriota; class Cyanobacteriia; order Phormidesmidales; family Phormidesmidaceae; genus Nodosilinea. Next base: position 200,075 of record JBIPSI010000002.1, read on the forward strand.
GTGGCCCCCGCCAAGGCCAGGGCTGTGTAACCTCCAAAGGACTGGCCAATGACACCAATGCGGTTCCCATCGAAGCGAACCGGGAGGGATCCGCTATTCTGAAGCTGCTGGAGCGCATTGAGGGTAAGGGTGACATCCTGGGGGCGACGGAGAAATTCCTCGTCGGGAACCACGTTGTCGGTGCGCCCCTCTAGCAGAGCCGCCAGTTGTTCATCGTTGCTGCCCGCATGGTCGATGGCCACCACCATAAAACCGCCGCTAGCCAGATCGTTCGCGAGGTAGTCGTAGCTATGGCGGTTGCTGCCTAGACCGTGGGAAATCACGACCAAGGGAAAGCCATCTGGCGGTGCCGCTTGGCCCTCCCGCAGTTGGGGCAGGTAGAGGTTCGCGGGCTTTTCAAGGCCCTCAATGCGTTGGTTGCGGCGCTGCACCCCGTAGGCCCGACTGGCTTGGAGCCGCCCCATCAGGGCCGAAAACTCGGCTTCGGTGAGGGGGAGGGCCTCCGCTTCCTGGCGGGACAGATCTTGCACCAGGTTGACGGCCTGGGTGGACTGAACAATGGCTCGGTTCACCTCCTCCGCCACCACAAAGCCCTCCAAAAGGTCAATGCGGATGGCCTCTAGGGGATAGGCCCGCAGAACGTCGAGGAGCGTAATCCCATTTTCCGCGTTGGTGGCCCCCAAAATAATGGCTGCTCGCAGGGCCGAAAAATCGCCGACCCGCGCCGGGGTGCGCACCACCCGCGTCAGTTCCCGCAGTAGGCGTTCGCCTTGAGGGGTATACAAAAACTGCGCAATGCCCACTAGCCGAAGATCCTGGGCAGGGGCCGTCAGTGCCTGCTGGGCCTGTTTAAGCTGGGCTGGGGTGAGCTGGAGGTAGCGGTTGTAGGCTTGCAGTTGGGGGGTGAGCTGCCCTGTGGCAGCGAAGGCTTCAATATCGGCCATAGAGACCGTGCGCTCTAGGGCACCGTAGGAAATGATCAAACGCTCGGCGGCACGGCTAGGTGCGGCCAACAGACACAGCCCCGCCGTTGCTAGGGAGATCGCCCCATAGCGCCAGCGCGACCACCGCCAGCGCTGACTAGGCCGTTGGGAGGGGGTGATCCCGTCAGTATGTCTAGGGCATTGCCGCATTCCCAACCACCTGATCCAAAAACCCCTCACAGGCATCCATGAGCAGTTCGATAACGTATGTAAAACCTTCCGGGCCACCGTAGTAGGGATCCGGAACTTCTTTATCGGGATGGGTACGGCAATAGTCGCACATCATTCTGACTTTGTGGCTGTAGGTTTTGGCCAAATCCATGGCCAAGATATCCCGGTAGTTGTGCCGATCCATCGCCAAAATCCAGTCGAAGCGCTCAAAGTCGGCGGGTTCAAGCTGACGCGCTTGGCCCTTGAGGTCAATGCCAAACTCCTTAGCCGCCGCCGTCATCCGGCGATCTGGGGGGTTGCCCACATGGTAGCCAGCGGTTCCGGCTGAATCACAGGTTACCTGGTCGCCCCACTGCCGCTGCTGCACCAGATGGTTCATGATGTTTTCGGCGGAGGGAGACCGGCAGATGTTGCCAAGACAGACAAATAAAATGCGCGTACTCATGGAAGTCTATGCAAAGGATTGGGGAACGTCCGACTCAGCCGAGGGAATACCCCCCGCAGCGGCAGGAGGCTAAGGGTTCAGAGCCAGGGGTATTTGCTCAAGTTGGCGTCAGCCTAAGAGGGCGTTTGAAAAGGGTTGCCTCAGGTGCGATTGGTCGCTAGATCGGTGCAAATCTACGGGATTTTTGACGCTTGAGGCTGACCTCATCGGTATAACTTGGGACAAGCTTCGGCTTTTCAAACGTCCTCTAAACCTTGGTTTCAGTGACCGATGGCCGTGCCGCTGCCCTCGGCGCATTGCTGCCGCAGACCGCACCACCGCCATCAGCCTTGTTGTTTTAGAGCCCCGGCAGATTGAGACCACCGGTCAACTCCTCCATCCGCTCTCGCATGGTGGAGGTGGATTTCTGGTAGGCATCTTTCATGGCGGCGGTGATCAAATCCGACAGCACCTCAACCCCTTCATTCAGGGCTTCGGGGGCCAGGGTAATGCCACGGGGCTCTTGGTTGCCGCTCATGGTCACCTTCACCAAGCCGCCGCCCGCTTCGCCTTCAATCTCCATTTGCTCTAGCTCTTCCTGGAGCTGTTTGGCCCCTTCTTGAATCTGCTGGGCTTTTTTGAAGGCTTCGGTAAGCTCCTTCATTTTGCCTAACCCAAACCCAAATCCTTGACCTTGTGACATGGAGTTACTCTCGAACGAATGCTAATTACGTGCCCATGGGCTATACGATTTTAGCGTCCAGTGGCTTTAGCGCCCAGTGGCGATTTCCAGGGGTGTTGTGGTCGCGGGGAAGCCGTTAGCCCATCCGTGATCACCGTGGTTAGTATTCAGTGGCAAAGAAAGCCCCAATCCGAGGAGGCTAGGGGGAGTTAAGGCGATCCTGGAGGGAGGTGGGGCCAATATCTTGCAGGGTATAGCCCTGGGGGTAGGTGCGGATGGCTTGATCCACAAAAAAGTCCGGCTCGGTGCGAGGTGGTCTACGCCGCAGCAGGTGACTGCGGGCAGTGAGGGCCACCTTAGCCGCAGTCTGAAGCCAAGTCGGTGCAGGCTCCCAGCCCAGGGCCTTGATCAAGGCTTCATCTAGAAGGGCCGGAATACCGCCGTTGACGACACCCCGAAGCGGCGACGGAAACCAGGACAACAGCATGGCGCGAGTGGCATTGGCCACCCGTTGGTTGCTGGGGTGGTGGGCAAAGTGCTGGGCTTCGTAGGCTTGGTTGAACTGCTCAAAGGCCTCATAGCTGGGCGGAATCTCCCGCAGCCCCATGTGCAGCCCCACCGCCTGCCAAAAGTAATAGCAGGCGAGCTTTTCGCTGTCGCAGGGGGGCCGCCAGCCAAAGCGATCCAACCAGCGAATCGGCTCGTAGATAAAGGTAGACAGGACGTAGAGAAAGTCCTCGTTGGCAATGGCGTAGTGGCCATGGATGGCATTCATGCGCTGAATAAAGGCCATCCCCCTAGGGCTGTCGTAACCCTGCTTGAAGACTTCCGAGACCACAATGCCCGTGTCGTCGTAGCGCTTTTGGGCGTGGTGCTGAAATTCCCCCGTGCGGTCTAGCAATTGGGCAATGCTGGGCACACAAAAGGTTCGCAGCAGCGCCACTTCTAGGGATCGCGTCATGTCCCAGGGAAACTCATAGCCCGCCATCAGGTGACAAATACGCTGATGATCGACCTGGGGATCAAGCTGTTGAATGTGGCGCAGCGTTGCATAGCGATCCATTGCCCTACTCCATGTCACCCCAAGACCGCCGATTCACGGTTTTTCTCAGGATAACGTCAGTCGGCGTCTAGGGCATTGACATACTGGCTGACCAGGCTGTCTATCCCGGTGATGGCGGTGCCCACCACCACCGCATAGGCTCCGGCCTCTAGGGCCGCACGGGCCATTTCTGGGGAGGCAATCCCCCCCTCGCACAGGACGGGCACCCCACAGCGGTCTACCATAGCCCGCAGCAGATCGAGGCTAGGAGGCGTTTCCGTTTGGGTGGCCTCGGTGTAGCCAAACAGGGTGGTGCCGACGCAATCAGCCCCGGCTTCAACGGCCAGCAGAGCATTTTCTAGGCTGTCCACATCGGCCATCACGGGCTTGTGGAGGTGGGTGTGAATGTAGTGAATCAGATCGGCAAGGGTTTCTTGCCCAGGACGGGGGCGCTGGGTGGCATCCACCGCAATAATGTCGCTACCCGCTTGGGCGACGGCCTCGGCATGGTGGGCCTGGGGGGTGATATACACCGACGACGGCGGCAACACCTGTTTCCACAGGCCAATGATCGGCTGGCTGAGCCGACTTCGCACCGCCTGAATGTGGCTGGGGGAATCGATCCGCACGCCAACTGCCCCCCGCTGCACCGCCGCCGCCGCCATGGCCGCAATCACCTCAGGATGGTGTAGCGGTGAGGAAGCCGGGGCCTGACAGGACACCACCAACCCACCCTGAATCCCCTGCAAACTTGCATTCACGCGACAAACTCTCTTTTTTAGATATTTTTCCTAATCGATAACAGATTCCCGATGCCGAACGGACTCCCGGTATCGATGCGAGTATACGGTGTGGACTTCTCCTTGCGAAAGGGCTTCACTACGGGGTAATCCTACATTCTGATTAATTGCCGCTGATTTGGACGGGGAGACCCCGTCCCTACAGGTTATGGGGTTGGGGCCTGGGGTTGGACATCGGTAGACAGGAGGGGGAGATGCAGGCAGGAGGCCCAGTCTGCCCCATGCCATAGGGTGAGGGTAATGATGCGGTGATTGATTTGGGGCGTGAAGTTTCCTTCGTCCCCGGTGCCGCTGTTGACGGGGTAGGCCGGAAAGGCCGCAGCAGCCACACTAAGCCGGAGGGCGTGGCCGGGGGGCAGGGTGAAACAGGTAGTTTGCAGCGCTAGGGAAAGGGCCTGGGGGGTAGGTTGACCCGATATTGGATTCGATTCTGTGAGGTTCTCTGCCCCTGCGAGGTTATCTGATCCTCCGAGGTGAATGGGATTCTCTGACAACCTAAACCGACCGTAGCCCTGGGTGAGGTTGAAGGCACGACCATCGGGGTAGACCTCGGAGAGGACGGCACTGAGGTCTACGCTGGGGGCATCGGCGGTGAGGTAGAGGGTGAGGGTGGGGGTGCCCGTAACCTTTAGGAAATCCGCGAGGGGTGGGGTGCTGTAGGTGAGGACATCACTGCGGCCATCGAGGGCGGCGCGGTCGAAACTGCCGGAGGGAATGCCGCTGTGGCCCCCTAGGGAAGGCACGGGTCGCCAGGGGTCGTGGACGATGACATCGTAGCTAGCGGGAAGATTCACGGTCTTGGGAGATAGGTGCCCATCATCGAGGCGCATTCCGGCCAGTCCGCTGCTATGGAGGTAGTAGGGGGTGGAGTGCGCTTGAGGCCAGTGGAGCCAGTCTTGCCAGCGGTTGGTGCCCATAGCAAACAACCGCACCGGAGAATCCTGGCTTAGCCCTTCATCCTGGCCTTTCAAATCCTGACCCTTCAACCAGTGGTTAAACCAGCGCAGTTGTAGCCGATCCACCGGGTTATCGGCCTCTGGGCCAAAGTCCCTCGCGCCCACCCGCCGACTCCAGGGCAAATGCCCCCAGGGGCCAATCCACAGGTATTGGGGGGCCTGACTCTGGGCCTGCATCTGGTGATACAGCCGCAGGGTGCCGCGTAGGTAGGGGTCGAACCAGCCGCCTAGGTGCAACATCGGCAAATCCACCCCGGTCAAATCGGGATGCAGGGCTTGCCAGTAGGCATCGGGGTTGGGGTGGTTGCGCCACAGGTGAAAAAACGAGTCGGGGGCCAGGTCTCGCAACAGGTCAGGATCGGCGGGATTTGGGGCATCCAGGGGAAGCTGGTGGCCCGCCTGATACAGGGCGTGGTAGGCCGCTGCATCCCCCGACCGCCGAGCCGTTTCCGCCGCCAGTTGGAAAGCCCAGCCCAGCCCAGCCTGCAACAGCAACGCCCCATTTTCGTAGGCCCAGTCGGCATAGAGGTCGTAGCCCACCATGGCCGGAGCGATGGCCTTCAGCGGTTCTGGGCGGCGGGCGGCGGCATAGAGTTGGGTCATGCCCTGGTAGGAAAAGCCATACATGCCCACTTCGCCGCTGCTTTTGGGCAGGTTGGCGGCCCACAGCACCGTGGCATAGCCATCGTCCGCCTCGTCCTCAAACAGGCGAAACGTGCCGCCAGAACTGCCCCGCCCCCGCACATCCTGAATCACCACAAGGTAGCCGTGGCTGGCATACCAGGTGGGATGGGCATAGACCACGGTGGAGGCAATGGCCCGTCCGTAGGGCTGTCGCATCAGCAGAACAGGGAATGGCCCTGGCCCGTCGGGGTAGTAGACATCGGCCTCTAGGGTGATGGAGGAAGGGGGGAGTCGGGAGTCGGGAGTTGGGGAAGGGGGGAGTGACCCTGGCAGGGTGAGGGTCAGTACTTGCTTTGGACAAACGGTGTATGGCCCCATGGATCGTGGTGTAAAAAGTAGTGTGAGCAGTGGTGTGAACAGTTGTCAGGCGCTTAATCCCAGTGTGACCTAGTCAGGGCGTGACCTAGTTAGGGAGAAGGGCAGGCGGCCAAGGGGAAATCCCTGGGGCAACAGTTCGGCTTTCAATACCTAGGCAATCCCATAATCTCTGACAGAATAGAGCCGTGGGTTGCTCGGTAGCCCGCTGATTCACCCCCATCCTCGCGGAGGAGCGCTTAAATTATGGATACCAACAACCTGCTACGGCAATTGCTAATGATTGGCGTGGGCACCACCTCCCTGGTGGCGGAGCGGCTGAAGCAGGTGACCGAGGACTGGGTGCGGGAGGGCAAGTTTAACCCCGACCAGGCCAAGGGCTTTGTGGATGAGGTGATGGCCCAACTCAACGTGAACAATGCCGCCCTCGAAGATCAGTTTCAGCGGCTATTTCGCAACACGCTTCAAGATTTGGGTGTGCCCCGACAGGCGGAAATGGACGAACTGCGGGGTCGTCTCGACCGCCTAGAACGGCAGATGCGCGATCTAGAAAACCGCACCTGGAAGTAAGTCGGTCGCGAGTTCAATAGGCGGGCTGATCGGGGGGAGGGACAAAACCAGGGGGTAGCGGGCTGAGTTGTCCGGTATACACCAGGGTTTGGCGCAGCATAGCGACGACTTCGGCACGGCTGGCGTTGCGATTGGGTTCTAGGCGCTTGACCTGGGGGTAGCGCGTCACCAAATTGGCCTCTAGGGTGGCAATTAGGGCGGGTTTGGCCCAGGCGGGCACTTGATCCGTATCCAGGTAATCTCGCAGCACCCGATCTGGACTGCTGCTCGACTTGAGGTTTAGCCCATTGGCGAGGGCCAACATCACCTGAAGCCGAGTCACAGCCTCGTCAGGACGGAAGGTGCCATCGGGATAACCCGTGAGAAACCCCTGCTCAACGGCGGCTTGAATATGGGGAACCGCCCAGTGGTTAGCATCAACGTCGGTATAGGCGGTGGGGCGAAGTTCCTGGGGCGTGAGGACAAAAAGGCGGCTAAGCTGGGCGGCAAATTCGGCTCGGCTCATCGGATCATTGGGGCGAAAGGTGCCGTCGGGGAAGCCCTTAATGAATCGTCGCTGGGCGAGGTCTTCTAGAATTGGAGCCGCCCAGGGGGCAAGGTCAAGGTCGTTAAAAGAAGGGCGGGGCGACTGACTGGGGTTGGATGGCCACACCTCCTGGGGGGAGAGGGGTTGTAGCATCGGCGGTGGCGGAATCTCCAGGGGCGGGGCGGGGCGAACCCTAAGGGATGCCAAAAGACGCAGGGGATTTGGGAAACCGGGAACGGTCACCTGATCGACGGGGTGATCGCCTGGGAGATCGGAATTCAGGTGGGTTTGGTTAGAAGGGTGCTGCCGTTGCCGTTGCCAAAACCCTCCGGTGATGCCCGCCGCCACCCCCATAATCAGCACCGCTAGGGCGAATTTTGGCTGGAGACGAGCAGAACGTCGTTTGAACCCTGGCAAAGACGGCATGGGTACCCCCACAACACAGGCAAGCTAAGGCTAGCGCAGTTTTTAAGGTTTGACGTTGTTGCCTCGCCCTGGGGATGGGCCGTGGGGATAGGCAGAACAGATGGGCGAAGAAGAATGGGACAAAACGAGGGAAAAGTCAGTTTAGTGGGTAAGTATACTGGATCGGTGCAGCGGTTGTGGTCTCATTTTGGCAGGTCAGACTTGGCGCAGATCTTCCTTAACAGGGCAGAACCAACTAGGGCGGAACAGGACGACAACTCAGCCATGCGCCGAGTAGAGGCGATCCCTGGGCGATCCCCAACGCTAACCCGTCCATCGCGCCTAGTCTATACTGCTGATAGTCTGTCAGAACGATGACTCGAAGTTCCCATTGTCGGAAAAGCATGAAACAGCGTATCGGACAACTCACTCTATTGACCATGGCAGCCCTAACCGGGGCAATCATGATATCCCTGGGGCCGAGGATGGCTTCCCCCCAGGCCATGGCCAAACCCTCCCCCGGACAGGTTGCCGCCGCTACGCCCATCCCAGTCTATCGTCCCCAAGCCCCCATTCTGCTTCAGGGGGTGGTGGCTCCCCTCAATTCCCTGCGCCTGATGAAGCGGGCCTTGGCTGTAGCCGAGGATCCCAACAGTCGCACAGGCCTGCCCCTGCTGGATATCCTCAACGAACCCCTCAAAACAACGGGCCTTGGCCCCATTCAAATTGGCATGACCCTCGATGAGCTAGCGGACACCGGCCTGACACCCATCGCCATGGATGGGTTAGGTCAGGGTGCTTGCCAGTACTATCGCATTCAGGGCAACAGCGAACCCATCGGCTTGATGGTTATTGATGATCGCATTCTGCGTATAGATGTGTGGCCCGGGAGCTTAATTGAAACGCGCAGTGGCGCAAAAATTGGCTCCACGGAGGCCGATCTGGTACGGCTCTACGAAGGTCGGCTCGAAGCCACCGCCAACCCCGTTACCCTGGGTAAGACTATTGTTTTTAGGCCCAGGGATCCCGGAGAAGATCTCTTTCGCCTCGTGTTTGAGACCGATGACCGAGGGCAGGTGGTGCAGTATCGTGCCGGACAGTTTCCCTCGGTGACTTGGCCAGAGGGATGTCTGTAGGGTCTCGGCTTCAACTGGCTCTAGAGGGTGCATTGCTTCGAGTGTAGTCAGCCCTTCGGGCATGGCGGACGCTAGGGCGCTAGCCTTGCCTTGACGTTATGCATCCTACGCCTGTTGACACGACCTGGAAGAAGCTAGGGTTCTTGCTGAGCTTTCTGAGCTTTGTATTTTTCTTTGAAAATGGCCTGCTGGATTTTGTGATCGACGATAGGGGTGGGATAGCCCAGGCGATCACCGATCTGCGCCGGAATCTTCCCAGTCACCAAGACCTGGGTATCGAGGGATTTTAGCTCCGGCACCCACTGGCGGATGTAGTCGCCATCGGGGTCAAACTTTTGGGCTTGGCTGGCGGGGTTGAAGATCCGCAGGGGCTTTGGATCCATACCGCTGGAGGCGCTCCATTGCCAGCCGCCGTTGTTAGCCGCCAGATCGCCATCCACCAGGGTTTGCATAAAGTACTTTTCGCCCCACTGCCAGTTGATGATCAGGTCTTTGGTCAAAAAGCTGGCCACAATCATGCGGCAGCGGTTGTGCATCCAGCCCGTTTCCCGCAGTTGACGCATGGCGGCATCCACGATGGGGTAGCCCGTACGGCCCTCACACCAGGCGGCGAACTGGTCTTCGTCGTTAACCCAGGGAAAGGTTTTCCACTGGGGACGATAGGGGCCATCGGCCAGTTCTGGGAAGGCGTAGAGAACGTGCTGATAAAACTCGCGCCAAGCGATCTCCTGCTGCCAGGTTTGCACATTGTCGCGGGCTTCGTCGCTGCGGCAGCGGTCGTAGGCTTCGGCGGCGGCGGCCCACAGGGTTCGGATGCCAATGGCCCCAAACTTGAGGGCGGCGCTGAGCCGGGAGGTGCCATCGACGGCGGGGAAATTGCGCTGTTCGTCGTAGGTGCCGATGGCGTGGTCGTCGTCGCAAAATTCCAGCAGCCGTGCCTGGGCGGCTTCCTCCCCCGGTTCAACGGGAAAGCCGTTGTCCCACAGAAAACCCAAGTCCTTAGCGGTGGGTAGCGGCAGACACCCCACCGTTTTGGCCGTCTGACGTTCGACCTCGCTGAGTCCTTGAAGTTTGGCAGGAGCAGCTACGGGGGCGAGCTTGACTCGCCTGTTCCAGTTCTTCCAGAAGGGGCCGTAGACGGTATAGGGCTGGCCTGCCCCGGTGCAAACCTCCCCCGGTGCGTGGAGGAGTTGATCCCAGAACACCGTTTCGTAGGCGACCCCCACCGCCTTTAACCCCTCGACCACCGCCTTATCTCGCTGACGGGAGTAGGGTTCCACATCCCGGTTCCAGTAGACTGCCGTGGCTCTGAGGGCCTGGGCAAGGGCGGGAATTTTCTGGCGGGGATCCCCCTGGAGAATGAGCAGATCACTGCCCAGTTGGGCGTAGCGCTGTTGAAGCTGCTCTAGACAGCCAATCATATAGGCCACCCGCACCGGGGCAACCTCATCCCCTTGCAGCAAGCCTGGATCCAGGCAGAATAGGCCCACCACTTTGGGACTGCGTTCACGGGCAGCGGCGAGGCCCAGGTTATCCGCGAGGCGCAGGTCGCGACGATGCCAAAAAAGGATTAAATCTGCCATTAAAAACGCTCGAAGCACAGGAATGCCGGGTTACAGTATAGTCCTGAATTTGGCGTCCTTGCAGCGGCGGATCTGGCCTAGGTTTGGCCCTCGCGGCAACCGCCACTTCCCCCAGACCCTTTCCAGGAGACCTTGCCATGCAGCAGAACAAATTGATCATCACCAGCACCTTCCAGGGCTACCTCACCTTTTTGGCCGAAACCCAGCCCAGCCTCTCCCCAGAGGTGGCCTGCCAGGTGGCCGCTGTGCTCACCCAGGCGGAATTTAGCCTGCAAATGGCCGAAAATACCCGTAAAGCCTAGGCCAAATCGTCAACAACAAGGCGTAAAAAAACGGGTCTGGGGCCAAGGCCACCACACCCGCTAGTGTCAGACGTAACTCGGAATCAGCGGTACCGCCAAGCCCGACGGCCCTAGACGGCCTTGGGTAGCCAGATCGGATCGACCTTGCGGGGCATGGTTAGGTGGTCGGGCATGGTTTGCCGGAAGGACTGGTAGTAGTCCTTGTGGGCCTCGTCGTGGAGGGTACGCAACAGGACAATGGGGTCATCGTGGTGATCCACCCGTAGATCGAGGTGGGGGTAGACGGTTTTATCCACCACGTAGAGCGCCGCCGACTGTCGGCCCCGCTTATCGCCCCCGGCCTGGTCACCCGCCTCTAGGGCCAAGAGCAAACGGTCGGTGAAGCTAGCCTCTGGGTGGGATTGGTAGGCGCTGGCCATGGCCTCTAGGACGGCTGGCCCCACCAGCATATTCCCGGCTACCGAGAACCCCGGAAAGGTCAGGTGTCCGGCCCAGTCGGTGCAGTCCTCCCCTGTCCAGGCGGCACTGTGGCCATGGTGATCGACGAGGTGCACCTGGCGCTGCTGGCGATCCCCATCGTTTTGCAGCAGCAAATCCAGCACCACATCCGCCGAAGCCGTGCTAAAGGGACTCTCGGTGGCCTGCCGACGCTCTAGCAGGTCTAGCCCCCAAACCCCTAGTAGAGGGTTAGTCTGGGCCTGGGTGGCCACCGCCCCTACGCCAGCCCTGGCATGGGGCACCAAGGCCCCCACGGCCAAATGTTTTGTGGCCACCGCCACCCCAGTCATGCCCGTAGTAGCATCCCAAGCGACAATGGAAAACGTCATAGGTAAGTCCGTAAGGATTTAATTAAGATTTGTATTCAGTGCACATTGTTATTCTGAAAGGTTTCTGAAATCAAGACTGTTGTGGATCATACGGTTCTTGGTGGGCAAAAACGGCAACGGGGTTGCTGTAGATTGGGAAAAATCTAGGCGACAGGGGCAAGTTGACGGCTTTCCCAAGGGTGCCGCCCTATCCCTCGACGGCCTGTGATTCCCCAAACAACCCTGCATCCACCCCCGATCCACCCCGTCCACTCCCCACGATGACCACCTGCTTTCAACAACTAGCCCAGGCGTTGACCCATGGCCCCGCTGTTTTGGCTACGGTCATCGGTGTCCGGGGTTCGGTTCCCCGTGAGGTGGGGGCGCGGCTGGTGGTAGATGCCCAGGGCCAAGCCTTCAACACCATCGGCGGCGGGGCAGGGGAGGCCAAGGTGCTGGCCCAAGCGCAGATCGTGCTGCAAACGGGCGTGTCCCAAATGGTGGAGATTGACCTCACGGGCGCACCGAATCGCCAAACCCAGGGCGTTTGTGGCGGTCAGATGCAGGTGTGGCTAGAGCGCTGGCAAGGGGAAACCGCCCTGGCCCTGGCCCAGACCATTGTGCAGCGGCTCCAGCGGGGGCAAACCGTCACCCTGGTGACCCCCCTGGATGGGGCAGGCACCCCCTATCTCAGCGAAACGCCCTCTGATCTTGACCCTGGCCTCGGCCCCGCCGCCGCCTTTGTAGAGACCCTGCAACCACCGCCCCTGCTGCTGATCGTGGGCGCTGGCCATGTGGGGGTGCAACTGGCCAAGGTAGCCCACCTGGCCGGGTTCGAGATCGCCATCCAGGACGACCGCCCCGACTGGGCTAATACGCGGCTCTATCCCCAGGCAAGCCACCTGCTGGCCCAGCCCATCGAACCGGCCCTCGCCCCCTTGGCCAACCATCCCAGCCTCTACGTTGCCCTGGTTACCCGTGGCTACACCTACGACCTAGAAGCCCTCACCCAGCTTTTACAACGCCCTATCCCCTGCCCCTACATCGGCATGATCGGCAGCGAAAAGCGAGTGCGCCAGGTGTACCAAGCCCTCGAACAATCGGGTATCCCTCGCTCCAGGTTGGCCAATATCTATGGCCCCATCGGCCTGGATATCGAAGCCCTCACCCCCGAAGAAATTGCCGTCAGCATCACCGCCGAACTGATTATGGTGCGACGCGGCGGCACCGGACGGCCCCTGTCTGAACGCCTCCGCCAGCAAATGCAGGGTGGCCATAGCGTCACCCTGTGAACCTGGGCACTGCGTAAACCTTTATGGCTAACTTCGTTTGGGGCCAAGTCCAGGGGCAGGATAGACATGTTGTTCCATCGCCCTAAGGTGTCTATGCTAGAGGCCACCCCTTCCCCCCAACCCCCTGAATCTGCGCCTAGTGATCCGGTTGTTACCGCCCCTGTACCCTCTAGCGAAGAATTGTGGGAGATCGTTGACCACCACCTGATTCGCTACGGCGGATCCTTTGCTCCCCGGTTGATTGAACGGGCGCGGGGCAGCTATCTCTACGATCAGCAGGGCCGCAAGATTTTGGACTTCACCTCTGGGCAAATGTGCGCCACCCTGGGCCACAACCATCCTGAGGTGGTGCAGGCCATCCACAAAGCCTGTGAAGAGGTGCTGCACCTGTTTAGCGGTATGTTGTCGCCCTCGGTGGTGGAACTGGCGGATACTCTCTGCAAGCTGCTGCCCCCCACCTTGCAAAAGGCCATCTTTCTAAACACAGGCAGCGAGGTGAACGAAGCCGCCCTGCGCATGGCCAAGCTGCATACCGGAGGCTTTGAAGTCGTGGGCCTCAGCACCTCCTGGCACGGCATGACTGCCGGAGCCAGCGCCAGCACCTTTGTCGCAGCCAGAAAGGGCTATGGGCCGATGATTCCTGGCAACTTTGCCCTGCCCACCCCCAACTGCTACCGCTGCCCCGTGCGCCACTGCCAAGACCAGTGCGACATGACCTGCCTAGCGGTGGGGTTTGAGTTAATCGATAGCCAGTCCGTAGGGGCCTACGCCGCGCTGATTGTAGAACCTGTCCTCAGTTCGGGGGGCATTATTGAGCCGCCAGAGGGCTATTTTCAGCGGCTTCAGGACTACTGCCGCCAGCGGGGTATGCTGCTGATTTTGGATGAGGCCCAAACCGCCTTTGGTCGCCTGGGTAGTCTCTTCGCCTTTGAGCAACTGGGCATCGTGCCAGACATCCTCACCCTGTCGAAAACCCTGGGCGGCGGACTGCCCCTAGCCGCCACCGTCACCAGTGCCGCCATCGAGGCCGACTGCTACGACAAGGGCTTTCTCTACTACACCTCCCACGTCTCCGACCCCATGCCAGCGGAGGTGGGCCTAGCGGTGCTGCGGGTGCTGACCACCCAGAACCTCGCCGAACGAGCCACCACCATGGGAGCCTACCTAAAGGCCGGTTTACTGAAACTCAAAGACCGCTACGAGGTGATTGGCGACGTTCGCGGTCGGGGGCTGCTGCTGGGGGTAGAACTGGTGAAGGACCGGGCAAGCCGCACACCCAACCCCGAACTAGGAGCCGCCATCACCCGCCGCTGCATGGAACTAGGCCTAAGCATGAACATCACCGCCCTGCCCAACATGGGGAGCGTCTGGCGCATTGCTCCGCCGTTGACGGTGACCCAGGAAGAACTCGACGAAGGGCTAACTATTCTAGAACAGGCTATTGGCGACTGCCTTGCCGCCGCTGGATAAGCCATCTGCCAAGCGCTACAATCCCGCGTCCCAAAATACCAAGTTGTCCGCTAGCTCGATGCTGGGGGGATGGGCGGCGAGGAGACCTCACCCTAGTCCTCTCCCACGGGGCAAGGGGTTGGGGATATAGACCAGGAGGGGCTTCTCCTTGAGTGGGCCAGAAACGTTTGTCAGTCAACCAGGGGCTTGGCATACTGTAGCGGTACAAGAGAGACCTACCATGCTGATTCGTAAACTGCTGGATTGCCCAGAATTCATCGCCGGAGACGGCACCCGCCTGCGAGAACTGCTGCACCCCGACAAGCAGGATCTTGCCCTAGGCTATAGCCTCGCCCATGCCATTGTGCCCGTGGGACAGGTTTCGGTTCCCCATGCCCTTACGACTTCTGAGGTGTACTACCTCCTCTCTGGGGTGGGCGAAATGCACATCAACGACGAAGTGCAGCGGGTGGAACCGGGGGATGCGGTCTACATTCCGCCCAATGCCCGCCAATTTATCAGCAATGTCGGCGAGGAACCGCTGGTATTCATTTGTCTGGTGGATCCGGCCTGGCGCAAGGAAGATGAGACTATCTTCGCCTAACCTGATCTCACATCCTGGTTAGCTAGCTCTGATTCTCTAGGGGTGCATTGCGGCTAATCAAAATGATTAGTGCGTGACTATGGTGCGTGACTGTGTAGGAGTTGAGCCGCGTAGGCTGTGCCGCGCCCTTGGCGCTATGCCCCCTACGATTCTGGGGTGGGAGGGGTGGGGAATTGGTAGGGCGCGGCCCTAGGGGGTTTGCTCGCTAAGCTGCTGAAGGAGATCCTCAAGGCGTTGCTGGGCCTGGCCATAGCGTTGCCAGTCTCCCTGTTGCAGGGCGGTTTGACCCTCCTGGTAGGCGCTCAGGGCCGCCTGGATGAGGCCAGAGAGATCGGTGGGGGTGGGGGGCGGGGCGGCAGGATCGACGGGCACCGGGGCGGGGCGGGTGGCCCCAAAAATGGCCTCTAGGGCTTGGTCGAGGGTTTCTTGCATCACCACTTGGTCACCGTAGGCGACGATCACCCGCCGCAGCTCGGGTAGTTCGCCCTGTTCGGCCCGCAGATAAATGGGCTGCACGTAGAGCAAAGACTGTTCGATGGGAATCACCAGCAGGTTGCCCTTCAGCACCCGCGACCCCTGTTGGCTCCAGAGGGTAATTTGCTCGGAGATTTCGGGGGTTTGGTTAATGCGGGCCTCGATCTGGCTGGGGCCAAAGATCAACTCCTGCTTAGGAAATTCGTAGAGCAGCAGCCTGCCGTAGTTGTCGCCATCGGAGCCGCCCGCTAACCAGGCGATCATGTTGTCGCGGTTGGCGGGGGTGAAGGGCAGAATTTGCAGAAACTCCTCCCGCTCCAGTTTGGGCAGCTTCATGATCACGTAGTAGGGGGCCATGGTTTCCAGGTTGCCGTCCTGGCTGTGTTCGGGGAAGCGCCAGAGGTCTTCGCGGTTGTAGAACACTTCCGGGTTTTCCATGTGGTAGGCCCGATACATCTGGGCCTGGATGGTGAAGATGTCGTGGGGGTAGCGCAGGTGTTCCCGGTAGGTGGCGGGCATGGCCTCGCTGGGCTGAAACAGGCTGGGAAACATCTTCTGGTAGGTGGCCAGCACGGGGTCGGCGGTGTCGCGCACGAAGAATTCTAGGGTGCCATCGTAGGCATCGACAAACACCTTCACCGCATCCCGCACATAGTTGGCGCTAGGCGGCAGCAGGCCATAGCTAGGGTCGGCGACGGCCAGCATTTCGCTGTAGCGGTGCAGGGGTTCGGAGTAGGGGTAGCGGTCGCTGACGGTGTAGCCGTCCATCACCCACTTCAGCCGTCCGTTGACCACCACCATGTAGGGGTCGCTGTCGTAGGTGAGGAAGGGGGCCACCCGCTGTACCCGGTCGCGGATCAGGCGGTGGTAGTGGATGCGGGAATCGGCGTTGAAGTAATTCGAGGTTAGCAGGCGCAGATTGCCGAGGTCGTAGGCGTAGACCAGGCGGCGCAGCAGGGAATTGAGTGGCACCCCGCCCTGGCCGGTGTAGCGGTAGGTGGCGTTGGTGTCGCCCAGGGGGTAGTCAAACTCGTCGGTGTTGGTGCCCGTGAAGATGTAGTTGGCGGTGTCTTCTCCGTAGTAGATGCGGGGTTGATCCAGGGCTAGATCCACCGTGGAGTCGGGGGGCACATTGCGCAGGAAAAATTCTGGCATACCGTTGCTGGCGGCTCGGTTGACGGGGCTCATCACCAGGCCAAAGCCGTGGGTGAATTTAAGCTGGCGGTTAATCCAGTTTTGGGCCTCCGGGGGCAACTGTGCCACCGATAGCTCGCGGGCGGAGAGCGTCACCTGGCGGTAGTCGCCGTTGAGGGTGTAGCGGTCGATATCGACATCGCTGAAGTTGTAGTAGAGCCGAATTTCCTGGAGCTGCTTATAGGAACTCAGCAGCGGCGCATCGTCCCAGAGGCGAATGTTGCGCACCGTGGGCTGGTTGGCATCCAGCAAGGCTCGATCCAACTGATTGTCGGCGGGGAAGGGTTCGGCGACAACGTTCGTGAGGCTGTAGGCTTGGCGGGTGAAGGCAATGTTGTGCTCAATGTAGGGTCGCTCGATGGTGAGTTCGTTGGGCTCTACCACGAAATTTTGCTGAAACCAGGGATACAGCCCGTTGGCCAGCACCAGCACCGCTAGGTAAAACCCCATGCCCACCATCGGCAGGTAAAAGCCGCTGCGCCACAGGGCCATCACAAACAATATGGCGATGGACATCGTGACAAAGCTCATCAGCCAGTAGGCTTGCAGCCGCGCATGGACATCGGTATAGCCCGCCCCAAAGATCACTCCGCCCTCGGAGAACAGCAGGGAATAGCGATCGAGCCAAAACCCCCAGGCCAACACTGTCGCCAGCCCCGCCAACAGCAGGCAGATGTGGGTCTTGGTCTCTCCAGTGAGGAAATATTTCCAGCCCCGTTCGGGCCGGATTTCCCCCTTTAGGCCATAGACCGCCAGGGCCAACAGCAGCGCCCACACCCCCAGGCCCACCAGTTGGCTCTGCAAGCCCTGCCACAGGGGCAACCGAAACAGGTAGAAACCAATATCCTGATTAAAAATCGGGTCGGTTTGGTCAAAAAATGATGGATTGAGGAATTGCAGCACCGTTTCCCAGGCCGCCGCCCCCCGCCAAGCCGTTCCCAAGGCCAGCAGCCCAATAACCCCCAAACTACCCAGGTGCAGCAGTTGCTCAAACTGTTCTCGCTGCTGCTGGCTGCTGTAGCGGCTCAAAAATCGGTAGCTGCGTTCGCGGGTGGCCACCATGGCTAGGCGGTAGTTGCCCCACAGCCAAAGGGCCGTTAGCCCAAAGGTGCCTAGCCCCAGGCCCAACTGCCAGCGCAGCCGTTTGCCAAACACCGCCCCATAGCCCACCGACTCAAACCACCAAGACTCGGTGAGCAGGTGCACCAGGCTACCCGCCGTCACCAAAATCATCACCGCCACCAAGAGCCAAGGCAACAGTCGTCTCCCTCGGTAGGGATGGGCGGCGGATTTGGGGTTAGGGTAAAAAGTCACAGGGGCCAGAGCAATCAAGGTTCGCCCCGATCCTAACGCAAGGGGTTGAGGGGTTTTGTCCTTGGTAACGTTTTCTCAAGGGTGGCCTCAGCCAGGGACTTGCCAACGACCCCCTAGGCCGAGGGTGTCATGCGGTTGAGGTGACGATTGCGCCAAGTCCGAATGGCCTGGGCCTGACGCTGAACCGCCGTTAGGTATTGGGGCACAGCGGCGGCGGGGGACGTCTGCACTGGAGCCGATGGCGTGGTGTAGAGGCACTGGGAGAGGCTGTCGAGGTGGGGCTCTAGGGCCAGATCGCGCACCAGGTGGTCGATGGAACTATAACGTTCGGTGGGATCGGGGCGGATCATTTTGTCGAGCATTCGACCAAAGTGATCACTGACGGTGACGTTGGACTGCCAGCGCACTTGGCCTGTTCTAGAATCCACATCAAAGTCTGAGGGCAGACAGGTGGTCAGCATAAATAGGCAGGTCATCCCCAGGGCATAGATGTCGCTGCCGTAGCAGGGGCGCAGGGCCAACTGTTCTGGCGGCGCAAACCCCGGTGTGCCCACAAACTGGCTGACGGGAGACTGGTAGGCATTGGCTTCCTCTAGGTCGGCCAGAAACTCTCGCACCGCCCCAAAGTCGATCAACACCAGGCGGCGGTCAAACTCGCTGCGGATGATATTGGGAGGCTTGATGTCGCGGTGAATGATCCGGTTGCGGTGGATGAACTGCAACACCGGGATCATTTCCTGCAAAAAGTACTTCACCTGGGCTTCGGTTTGTCGCCCCTGCCGCCGCACCTCCTGGGTAATGGTGTGGCCCTGGATATACTCTTGCACCAGGTAAAACTCGCCCCGAATAGTGAAGTAATCGAGCAGGCAGGGAATTTGGGAGTGGCTACCTAGATTGGCGAGGGCTTTGGCCTCTCGCCGAAACCGCACCTTGGCCCGTTCTAAGGAAAGATCGTTGCGGGTGCGGGGGGCCAGTTGTTTAATCACACAGCGGGGCTGGCCCGGTAGCCGCATATCCTGGGCGAGGTAGGTGACACCAAACCCCCCCTGGCCCAAAGCACGCAGCACTCGATAGCGCTGCCGAAACAAATCCTGGGACTGATAAAACGCACCGATTGCGCCGCTAAAGCTGCGGTCGGAGTTCCCGTAGGACGATGGGGCGGCGGGGTTGGGCATGGGGAAAGTCTAGGATGGCTAAGGACAAGGAGTCAACCAAAACGGAACTCAGCCTCGCGGGTTACTTCCATGCGGGTTAGTTCCATTCTATCGGACATGGCCCTAGGCTTGGGGTAGCCAAAAAGTGAAGGTAGCGCCCTGGTGGAGCTGGCTAGTGACGGTAATTTCGCCCCCCTGCACGGTGACGAGGCGGCGACAGATGGTCAGCCCTAGGCCCGTGCCCCCAGACCGACGGTTGCGGGAACGGTCGGCCCGCCAAAAGCGCTCAAACACGTAGGGTAAGTCGGCCTCGGCAATGCCCGATCCGGTGTCGGCGACTGAGACATAGACCCGCTGGGGTTCGGCCCAGGCCCGCACCTCCACCTTGCCGTAGTCGGTGTAGCGGAGGGCATTGCCCAGCAGGTTAATCAGAATTTGCTCGATGCGGCTAGGGTCGGCGTAGACCGCTGGTAAATCCGTCGGCACCTCCAGCAGGAGGGACACCTGGTCAGGGTTGGCACGCTGTCCCTCAAAGGTTTGGATTAGGCTGGTGAGCAGCGGCGGCAGGTCAACGCTCTGGGCCTGGATCGGCAGATATCCGGCCTCCAGTTTGGAGAGTTCCTGAAGATCGTTCACCAGCCGTTGTAAGCGGGTGGTTTCCGTGGCTAGGCGCTCGTAGAGTTCGGGCTGGGGGGGGATGGTGCCATCGGCAAGGCCCTCCAGGTAGCCGTGGAGAATGGTGAGGGGGGTGCGCAGTTCGTGGGTGAGATCGCCCACCAGTTCCCGCCGCCGCTGCTCAACGCCCTCCAAATCGGAAGCCATGCGGTTGAAGCTGTTGGCCAACCGCTGGATCTCCAGGATTTCCGAGGGGGGTACCCGCGCCGTGAGTTGTCCGGCGGCAAACTGGCGGGTAATCTCCGCCATCTGATCCAAGGGTCGAATGATCCGGCGCGACACCCAGTAGCTCAAGACTCCGGCGGTGCCGCCCCCCACCAGGATCGACCACACCATGCCCTTGCTCCAGGCGTCCTCAAACCCCTTCAGCAATTGGGTGCGACGATGGAGACTCATGACGCCGTTTTCGTAGCGTTGCAGGGTAATCACCATCTGCCGGGGGGTATACAGCCGCCCAATGGCCAGCAGGGTCAAAATCCCAACGGTCATCACCGCCATGTGGGAGAGGAACAGACGACTACGTAGGTTGCACTTGGCCATGCCACCCCTCAAGCGGGGGTGTGCTGAAGGTCGGGCTGTTCCTCCGGCACAATGGCCCCCTCCACCGGGCAGACCTGGAGGCAGATGCCGCAGTCGATGCAGGTGGAAAAGTCAATCCAGTACCAGTCGGTGCCCTTGGTGTTTTTGCCGGGGCCTTCGTGGATGCAGGCAACGGGGCAAGCCTCGACGCAGTCGGCAACCCCTTCACAGACGTTCGTAACAATGGTGTGGGCCACGGCCTATCCTCAATCGCAGACAGATCAACAGAGCGCATCAACGGAGCGCCAACCGAGCACATCGGGCCAGGAAGCAGAGCTAGTCTGTCCGACCCGTGGCCATTTATCACGTTAGTGTAGGGTTTCGACTTGTGGCAACCCGTTGGCGTTAATCCAGGCGATGTGCTGAATGCGGCGATGGCTGGCGATGGCCCGCAGATCGTCCTGGGAGGGCACCGCCGCCAAATGCACCTCTGCCCGCACCAGGGTGGCCGAGGCCCGCAGGGTTTGGGCGTAGGTAAAGGCCGCCGCCGCCGCCTGGGGGCTAGTGGGCACCACCAGCCAATCGCAGGGGGGGGTGCTCTGGGGCAGGTGCCCGGTGGGCAGCAGAGCCTGGTGCAGCATGTCGGTATCAAACACAAAGCCAATGCCGGGGAAGCCCTTGCCCTCTGGGTTAAACACCCCCAGCAGGTGGTCGTAGCGGCCCCCTCGGCCCAGCACCTGGCAGCCCAGTTCCGGCGGACTCACCACCTCAAACACTAGGCCCGTGTAGTAGTCGAAGGTTTGAATCAGGCTGAGGTCGAGGATCAGCGGCGGACGGTAGGCGGATTCGCCCTGGGGGGGCACCTCCCGCAGCAGCGCCACCAAGGACTTCAGCCGTTCCAAGGACTCCTGACCCGCTGGCCCCAGATCCAGGCTGCCGAGGGATTGCAGGATGTCCTCCGGTGCCCCCCGCAGGTCGAGCAGGTAGAGGGCCTGTGCCCGCTGGGCCTCGGACAAATTCAAGGTTTCCAAGGCCACTCGATCTAATTGAGCGAGGGCTTGGCGCACCTCGGCCCGCACCGCCACGGGGAAAGGCTCCAACAGGGCGCGGGTGAGGTTCGCATCCCCTAGCAGCAGACTCCAGCCCCTCAGGTTGAGGCTGGCCAGCCCATCGGTGAGCAGCAGCAGCATTTCGGCGTCGGCCAGGGTGTCTCCGGCCCCCAGTAGCTCCACCCCCGACTGGAAAAACTCCTGCTGACTACCCCGGTGGCCCTGATCGGCCTGACGAAAAACGTTGGCGTTGTAATAAAGCCGCTGGGGGTAGGTGACCCGGCTAAGCCGACTGACCGCCGCCCGCGCAATGGAGGCCGTTAGTTCGGGCCGTAGCCCCAGGCGTGGCCCAGCGGTGTGGTGCAGTTCTATCACCGCCGCTTGGTCAATGGCACCGCCAGCCATCAGGGTATCGAGCCGCTCGATGGTGGGGGTGATGATGCGGTGGTAGCCCCAGCGTTGGAAGACCTGCTCCAGACGATCCTCAATCCAGCGCTTTTGGGCGACATCTAGGGGTAAAAGGTCGCGGGCTCCGGTGGGTGGCTGATAAACCATTATTTTTTCTTTCCTCCAAATAGTCCCCCCAGGAAGCCGCCGCCCTTGTCCTCTGGCTTGCCCTTGGCCGGGGGTTTGCTGCGGTCGGTGGGCTTGGCCGCGCCGCCCCCGGAGGCGGTGCTGGGTGTGCTTTTTTCCAACTTAGCCTGAATCGCTTGGGCAATCTCATCCTCGGGGTGGAGATCCAGCGCCCGTTTGGCATGAACCTTGGCCATGGTGGCCTGCCCCGCCTTGAGGTAGAGGCTAGCCAGGTAGCTGTGGCAGCGGGCACTGCTGGGATAGGCCTTGAGCGCCTCCCGCATTTCTAGCACCGCCCGACTATAGTCTCGCCCTGTTTCAAACCCCTGGGCCCGTTTGATATAGCTCTCTAAGATCGAGGCCTGGGTCTGGGGCTTGCGCGGCGGCGGGGCCGCCGAGGGCTTGGCACTGGCGGCGGGGGCCGTGGCGGTCGTACTGGTTGTCGAGGCCGGACGAGCGGCGGCGGCGGGGCCTTCGCTGGTGCGGTAGAGGTAGATCATGTTGATCTCGCTGATCTGGCCAATCACCTCTAGCACTTGGGATAGCTGCTCATACTGCTGCTCGGCAAGGGCCTTAACGGCCTGCTGATAGGCCAGATCGACCTGGGGAGCCTGAAGCAAAGTTTTGGCGGCCTCGCTGGTGATGTCGGGTGGGGTGGAGGATCGCTTTAGCCCCTGTCCCTTCAGCTTCAGCATGAGCTGGTGCTCGGTGAATAGTTTTTCTTGGCTGAGGGCTTCGTAGGCAGGGTTGACCCACTTAGAGAGCAGTTCGTTGGCCTGCTGGGCGGCCTGATCAGAAATGCCCGAAAGACTGTCAGGATGGAGTTTGCGGGCAATGGTGAGGTAGCGCTTTCGCACCGCCCGCGCATCCGCCGTCACGGGGATACCCAGCACCGCATGGTGATCTTCAAAATCGAGTTTAAAGAGTCCAGCATCCAGTCTCATATATCCCCTATCCCTTCGCCATTACCGAGCGGCCTAAGACTTTTCCAGAGTATTCCATTTCCAGGGTTGTCTGTATCACCGATGCCCCTCGATTTCCGTTCTCCGTGGCCTCGACCCAGTTTCGCCGCCGAGGCCGACTGCCTAGCCCTGGTGGGTCGGCAGATGCACCAGGAATGTGGTGCCCCGATCAACGTGGCTATGGACGACGATGGTACCGCCGCAGAGCATCAGCAACTGCTGCACGATGGACAGCCCCAGTCCGGCTCCTTCGCTGCCGTTGCTGGGGAGGTTGCGCCCCCGATAGAAATAGTCGAAGACCTTGGGTAGATCGGTGGCGGCAATGCCGATGCCGGTGTCGCGAATTTCCAGGGCCACTGCGTCCTCGACGGGGCGGGCGGTGACCCACACCTCACCACCGCTCTGGGTGTATTTAATGCTGTTGTTCAACAGATGAATCATGATTTGCCGCAGCCAGGCATCGGGGCAGGCCACCTTGGGCAGATCGTTGGGGATGGTGTAGGCCAGCATCACCCCCTTTTCCTCGGCCAGGGGCTGGTAGGTACTCACCACCGGGGGGACGGTTTCATCCAGGTAAACCGGAACGAGCTGGGTTTGGCTGGCGCTGGTCTCAATTTGCAGCAGGTTCAAAACACCGCTGATTAGCGCACTCTGGCGATCACACTCGTGGCTGATCATCTCCATGTAACGCTGCCGCTGGGGGGATTTCAGGTGGGGAGAATCGAGCAGGGTAAGGGCGGTTTTGATGGTGGTTAGGGGCGTGCGCAGCTCTTGGCCCACGGTGTTGAGGAACTCGTCCTTCAGCCTGAGGGTATCGATCAGCACCTCGTTTTGGGAAGACAGGGTAGACATATCGAGGGCCTGCTGTCGGTAGGTAACCATGGCCTGGCGCAGGTGCTCTTGCCAGCGCAATTGCCACAGCAGCCACCGATCCACCATGATTAAAACGTCCGGGTTGGATGGATTTACGGGCGGGCAGTATCGTTCCCAGTGGCGCACCAAATCCACCAGAATGGGATGGGTTGTGCCCTGGGCACAGTACTCTACCACAGGGCGCAGGAGATCCTGCATCCCCACGACCAAACCCGGTTGAATGGAGGCGCAAACGGAGAGGTAGACCGACCGTTGGGCGGCGGCAGAGTCGCTAGCCAACACCTGGGGATGAAGTTCGACCCGGTGGACCAGGTCGCCCTCCACCTCTGGGTCTGGATCGTCCTCTAGGGCCACCGTGGAGAGGCGCTGGAGGCGATGGGCCACCAGCAGAGTGGCAAAGGTGTCGGCCTGTACCAGCACAAAATAGTCTCCCCGCCACTGTTGGTTGTCGGGCAAGGGCAATTGCACTTCTGGGGTGCTCACTTCTGGCGGCAGACTCTCTGGGGGCAGATTCTCCGGCAGCGGTCGTACAAACTGAAAAATATGGTGATTTTGATCCAGGGTTTGGCCATAACGCCGAATGTCCTCCTGCCAGGCGGCCCCGGTGGGCAGCTTAACAAATAGGTTTGCCTGCACCTGGTAGGTTTCCAAAAACTCGGCTAGGGAACGCAGGAGGGTTTTCAAACCCTTGGCTTTGATCTGGATACAATCTGGCGTGGCGGCACTGCTTTGCAGTAGGTGTTGCAGAGAGGCCGAAGAGGAAGAGAGAGGCTGCATGGTGCTCCAAACAATCGGGGGCGACGATTGCGCTGGCCAACGCCAACTAAGGGGGAATACCTACCAGGGTAGGCTACTTACCCACGATAGAACCCTAGGATCAGCCTTGTATTCACAAATAGTCATGGAGTGAGGTAGCCTGAGGCCTCGGCTAGACGGCAATTTCATACCAGCCATTGATCCTTTTTCACCAAACTATTGATACTTCTCGAGGAGAAACTTACGAGCCTGCTCCCGATCATCAAAGTGGATCTTTTCGGTGCCGAGAATTTGATAGTCTTCGTGGCCCTTCCCCGCAATGAGAATGCCGTCCCCCGGTTGGGCCATCTGAATCGCAGTTTGAATAGCCTGGGCGCGATCAGCAATCACCGACTCTGGCCCCAGTTCCGCCGGAATACCTGCCACTACATCCTGCAAAATCTGCTGGGGATCTTCGGTACGGGGGTTGTCGGAGGTGACTACGACCACGTCCGCCAGGTCGTAGGCAATCCGGCCCATTTGGGGACGCTTGGTGCGATCTCGGTCGCCACCGCAGCCAAAGACGCAGATCAGCCGACCGGGCACAAAGGGCCGCGCTGCCAAGAGGGAATTCTTCAGACTATCCGGCGTGTGAGCGTAGTCTACAATCACGCTGATGGGTTGATCGGG
The DNA here is from genome assembly GCA_044070495.1 of Spirulina sp. Classification (GTDB taxonomy): domain Bacteria; phylum Cyanobacteriota; class Cyanobacteriia; order Phormidesmidales; family Phormidesmidaceae; genus Nodosilinea. Next base: position 225,017 of record JBIPSI010000002.1, read on the forward strand.
GGTAATCTTCACCTGCTCCATCCGCCCCGGTACGCCGCCAAAGCTGGGCAGCACCGCCGCAATGGCATCTAGAGGAACCCCCAAATGCAGCGCGGCACCCACGGAGGCCAGCAGGTTTTCTAGGTTAAACTGCCCCACCAGCGGCGAACTAAAGGGCACCGTTCCCGCCGGAGTTTTGAGGGTGCCCGTCACGCCGTTGGCTTGATAGGTCAGATCCCCGGTGTACAAATCCGCATCGGGGTTCTGGGTGCTGTAGGTCCACACGCGGTCGGCGGAAAGCTGGGCCACCAACCGTTCCCCGTAGGGGGTGTCGGCATTCACAATCGCCCGTCCGGTCAGGTAGTTTTCGCCAAACAGCAGCGCTTTGGCATTGAAATAGTCCTCCATATCCCGGTGGTAATCGAGGTGGTCTTGGGTGAGGTTGGTGAACACCGCCACCTCGAAGGGGCAGCCCCACACCCGCTTCTGGGCTAGGGCATGGGAACTCACCTCCAGCACCGCATAGCAACATCCGGCATCCCGCGCCGCCGCCAAATCCGCCTGAAGCTCCACCGCAAAGGGGGTGGTGTATAGGGCCGTTTGCTGATGACCGGGCCAACGGCTGTAGAGCGTCCCTAGCAGTGCCGTGGGCTGTTCCGCTGCCTTCAGAAGATGTTCGATTAAATGGGTCGTCGTGGTTTTGCCGTTGGTGCCCGTTACGCCAATCAGCCCCATCTGCCGAGCGGGTTGGCCATAGAATTCCCCTGCTACCGCCGCACAGGCCAGGGCCATATCCGTCATCGGGACTACGCAGGCGTCCCCTTCAGCGGGCCGATTCTGCAACGCCTGGGCCGACACTAACGCCGCCACCGCTCCCGCTTGTAGGGCGCTGGGCCAAAATTCGCCGCCATCCACCCGCGTTCCGGGCATGCCAATGAAGACCTCTCCGGGCTGGCAGGCGTGGGAATTGGTGCAAAGCCCCTTCACCTCGCGGTCGCCTTGATCGACGGATAGCTCGAATCCCGGTGCGATCAAGCCTGCGGGCAAGGTTTCAAGCAGTTGGCGCAGCTTCATGTCAGCAAGTCCTCACATCACGGAAGATGACCTATTCTGCCTTACCCTGGCCCAAATAAGTCTGTATCAATTGCTCCACCTTGGCCTGGGGTGCCCTAGGCGACAGGCGCGGCAGGGGAATTTCCGTCCCGCCCTCCTGCACCTGACACAGGACAGGAATTTCGTACTGATAGCGCTGAAACCAGTCCTCGCGGGTGGTGATGTCTCGCACCTCTAGCTCAAAGTTGAGGTGGCGGGCGGCGTCCAACTTTTCCTCTAGCCCCTCACACAAATGACAACCGGGTTTGCTGTACAGCACAAATTTCATGGCCATTGTCATCCCAACACCATCGGTTTTGCATCCTAGCTTGAATTGAGACGGTTCCTAAACCTCGGTGGTGCCGTAGAGTTCGGGCAGTTCGCGGGCGGGGGGAAGAGACTTGGCATCGCGGGTTTCGATGTAGCCCGTATAGTAGGCTCCGGGTTCAATTTCCAGGGCACCAGCGACGACATCACCCTCCAGGCGGGCGGTGCGGCTGAGGGTGAGCTTGCCTTCCGCCCACACCTTGGCCTTGAGAACACCCTGCACCACAATATTTTTCGCCCTCACCTCTGGCCCCTCCACAAGCCCAGAGGCGGAGATTTCCAGATCGCCATTCACATCTACGGTGCCATGGATGATGCCATCTACCCGCAGCATCCCCTCGGCGTGGAGCACCCCTTCAAACTCGGTCTTTTGACTGAGATAGGTCAACAGCGGCGTCGGTTTACGTCTCAACATCGATAGCCTTCTCCCTGCATGGAACACGATATCAGCGCGATGGAGCGCAATGGCAAAGAACAGATCCTCAGCAAGACCCACCGCCTCGTCACGGCATCGGGTCAGCACGGTAGGTCAGAGTCAGTCTAGCGTAATCCACAAATCGGAAGAAACTTGGAAGAAATCGCTTGGATTGAAAAAATACAGGGATCAATATAAACAGGGAATAAAACAGCCTGTTTTTTATGATTTTAGATTTTTGGGCTCGTAGCTAGTGCCGGGGAGAAAGCACCGTTCCAGAGTCCCAGCCCAGCCAGGCCACCCATAACAAATACCGATGAGGAACACAGCCATGACCGTCGCTAATGTTCGTTCCCAAGACCTGCGGGTGTCCATTGCCGAGGATGCCGTGCGCCTGTTTCGTCAGGCTCCAGCGGATTGCCAGTTGGTTACCCTGTGGCAAGCCTACGAAACCCTGGGCCAAGCCTTTGGTAGCGTGGCTCCGTTGGCCCTGTTTTCCCAGGCGGTGCAGCAGTTAGTGCAGCAGGTGCAGCAGATGAGCCCAGAGGAGCAGATTCATGTTTGCCGAGATATTTTGGGCCATGCCGATACTCGCTTTGCCCAGGCCTACCAAGGGTTGAACCCCAACATGAAACTTGCTTTTTGGCATCGTCTCTTTAGCCGGGGGCGCAAACTGCCCTGGGAAACGGTCGTCAGTCGGGCCAACCAGCAGGCAGACACCTACCTTTTGCGGTCACGGTTGGCCACCATGGGCCTCAATGAACGGCTGCACTTTTTGCGCCAGGTCGTGGCCTAAGGTCGTAGCCTAGGCGGGACGCATCATCACTTCCCACAGGGCTGCCGATTCGGATTGGGCTTCGGCTTCGGCCTGGGCCTGAAGTTGGGTCAGGGAGTAGGGGCGTTGTTCAGGAATCGTGGGCAGATCGGGCTTCGATCCTCTGCGTCGCTGGGGTTGAGATGTCCAGGCACAGGAACAGAGGGGCCAAGACAACGCAGGAGTGACAGTCAGGGAGGTCATGGAAGCGCCTAAATCAGGATGCTTCTAGCCTACCCAAGGCCATGGTCTGTGGCGGTGATAGGGCGTTGGGTCAAGCGTGATTCTAGGGGATTGGTTGTCGTGATCCCTACCGAGTTCCCTCTGTGAGGTAGATCCCCACGCGGGCTGATCTCGGTAGGGAAGCGAACAGTCTGTGATACCCTATCCGCTAATTGGCAATTGGCGTGGGGAGGGCAAAGCATGACCGCAATTACCGTAGGGCTTGTGTTTGGCGGTTGTTCTGGGGAACACGATGTTTCGATCCGGTCAGCCCAGGCCATTGCGCGGGGGCTAAGCAGCGGCGACAATGCCGAGAAATATCGCCTGCTGCCCGTCTACATTCGTAAGGATGGGGTGTGGCTGTCCGGTGCCGAGGCGGCGGATGTCCTAGCGGCGGGGGTTCCCCTCACCGATTTACCAGAGGCCGAGACGATTACCCCCCTGCAACGGTTGCCCCAGTTCAGCCAGGTGAACGAGGTGGATGTGTGGTTCCCGGTGCTCCATGGCCCCAACGGCGAAGACGGCACTGTGCAGGGAGTTTTCACCCTGATGCAGCGGCCCTGGGTGGGGTCTGGGGTGCTGGGTTCGGCGGTGGGGATGGACAAAATTGCCATGAAAAATGCCTTTGCCCAGGCGGGTCTGCCCCAGGTCAAGTATCTGGCGGTGAACCGCAGCGAAGTGTGGTCAAACCCCTGTGTCTTTCCCAAACTGTGTGATCGCATTGAGGCGGAATTGGGCTATCCCTGCTTTGTCAAACCCGCCAACCTGGGGTCTTCGGTAGGCATTGCCAAGGCCACCAACCGCCGCGAACTAGAGGCCGCCCTCGACAGTGCCGCCAGCTACGACCGTAGGCTGATCGTGGAGGCTGGCGTCGTTGCCCGCGAAGTGGAATGTGCCGTGCTGGGCAACGACACCCCACGGGCCTCAGTGCTAGGGGAAATCACCTTCCAGAGCGACTTCTACGACTACGAAACCAAATACACCAGCGGCCAAGCCGACCTCACCATTCCCTCCCCCCTGCCCGCAGCCACCAGTCGCCACATTCAAGAGATGGCGGTGACCGCCTTCCAGTCCGTCGATGCAGCCGGGCTGTCGCGGGTGGACTTCTTCTACGTGGAGACCACCGGGGAGATTTTGATTAACGAAATAAACACCCTCCCCGGCTTCACTGCCACCAGCATGTACCCCATGCTTTGGGAAGCTAGCGGCGTTCCCTTCCCCGAACTAGTGGATACCCTGGTGCAACTGGCCCTAGAACGCCATACCGCCAAGCCCTAGGGGCAACTTCTCTCAATTTGGGGCATACTTTTGCCAAATGTCACCATAGACGATGGCGGGGTTTTTCCAGGGTTTGTGATGGCCGCCACTCCAGTGGATGACGTTAATTTGATCGAGGGGTTTTTTCAACGCCTTAGCAACAACCTGCATGTTGCCGTAGCCGCAGCGATTCCAGCTTCGGTCAAGCTGAAGGTAGTCTTTAAACATCACATTCAGCAGGGTTTCATCCCCTCGGTTTAGCATTCCATACTTGCAGGAGGCATCCCAGTCTAGATAGTAGTGAAAGATGCGGTCTGTCTCTTCATTCCAGTAGGTATAATCGGTGAACAAAACACCGCTATTGAAGGATGTCTTAAAGGCCAGCATTTCCTTAATGGCTTTGAAAGGATTGCCAAACTGGAAAATGGCTGGATAGAAATGGGGCACCGCCGCAAAGTACTGTTCGGGGCTAAACTGCACCGTTTCAAACAGGGTAGCCACATCGCCAATGACCACGACATCGGCGTCTAAATACAGTACCTTGCTCACGTCAGGAAAGATATCCTTCAAGAACATCCGAGCATACTGCATATAGCGCGATACCCGCCGAGTGGGCGTCATCGGCTCATACTTAGCATGGATGTAGTTGGCCATAAACTGAGGCGGAGTGAAGGGATAAACGCGCCAGGTAAATTTTGGTTCTGGGAAAACGGCGGTGATCTTTTCCTCAAAAAAAGCCACTTCGTCGGGAGGAACGGTGATGTTAAACCGCAGCTTTTCCGGTGATGCCGTATTGCTTGCCACGGAGTTCATCGCCGTGAGCAGAGCCACCACAATCCCTTTATTGAGGGCAAAGGCAATATCGTAGATCATGAACTATCCTGGCCGTCTGAATGATCTCCTCGTCTAGGTCAACCTCAGCACCCTACAAGGAGACGCCGTGTTGAGGATCCCCCCCCGACACAGCACCCAGCGATAATAGCAGGTTGATGATTCCGTTAACCGCGAAATCTAGCCAGAACCTAGGGGCAGTCCCTAGATTCTGATCGACTGATACAAGATCCTGCCCTGGGCGCGGCAACTGCGCCCCTACGCCTTCGGGTAAGGTAGGGGCCAGGTCTCCTGCCCCTTTGACGGATTCGGGTTCTGGCAAGTTCTGTCAGGCAATCAGCCCTAGATCTCGCGCCTAGAGATCATCAGGATCAACCCCCAATTGCCGCAGGCGTTCGGCTAGGCGTTCGGCGCGTTCTCGCTCTTGCTCAGCCCGTTCCCGTTCAAAATTGGCCCTTTGTTGTTCTAGGGTGGCCCGTTCGTCGCCGCACAGCAGCAGTTGTCCGTCTGCATCCCACCAGCGCAGCCAGGGCAGGGTTTGGTTGAGGTAGTGCCCCTGCCAAATGCCCAGTTCTACACCCATGGGGGGAATGGGGTAGTGGCCGCGCTCATTGGGGGTGCAGCGCTGATAGTGGTTGCCGACGAGTTCGTAAACCTCAACGGCGGATTTTTCCACCTCGTAGATGGCGTAGAAGGGCACCCGAATCGCCTGTTCGTAGACCCAGAATTTTCCCGCCTTAGCCGCAGGATCCCCCAGGGGCGAGGTAGCATCCCGTTCCTCGGAGCCATCGCCAGAAACAAACTCAATCACAATCAGCGGCGCAACGATTTCCTTCCACAGCACGTAGGAGCGGCGCATTTTGCCCTCCAACTGGGGCGGCACGTGGGGCACGTAGAACCAGTCGGGCGCTTCGGCCCCCCGCTCTGGGGGATCGGTGAGCCGCCAGTAGATGCCGCTATCTTGGCCAATGGCGTACCGACCATCGGGGTGCAGCGCGTCCAGCACCGGGAGAATGGAGTCGGTCAGCAGCAGGCTTTGGGGGTGCTCCTGAAAATTTTTCACAAACGTACCATCGGTCTCTGGCAGTTGGGTGTGATCGGGCAGAGATAGGGCTGGCTGGGATGGGGCAACGGCCATAGACATCTCCTGCAGGCGAGTTGTTTTTATTGTAATCGGACGCAAAAAACACACCCCCGACCCTAGGAATTTTCCTGGAATCGGGGGTGTTGGTTATTGGTTATTGGTTGTTGGCGGTAACGTGCATTTTCCCGGCTATGGGGTGGGTCAACGACCTGGAAACCCTAGGCGCTTTGTACCCGCTTTTTGGGGGCGGCTTGGCGCTGACCGTGGTTGGCTCCAGCGAAGGCTCCCACTTTGGCCGATCCCCTGGATGAGGCACCGCTGGGGCGACGACCACCAGAACGGCGGCGGGGTTTTTCCACGGGTTCTACGGGCTTGGCTTTGATATCAAAGGAAGGCTCGTAGCCGGGGACGATGTCGCGGTCAATGGGTTGCTTTAGCATCCGCTCAATTTTGCTGAGCAGGTGCAGTTCGTCGTCGCTAATCAGCGAAACGGCCCGGCCTTCGTTGCCCGCCCGTCCGGTGCGGCCAATGCGGTGCACGTAGTCTTCCGCCACGTTGGGCAGTTCAAAGTTCACCACGTAGGGCAGTTGGTCGATGTCGATGCCGCGAGAGGCCACGTCGGTGGCCACCAGCACCCGCACCCGCCCGGTTTTGAAGTCTTGCAGCGCCTTGGCCCGCGCCGCCTGGGTTTTGTTGCCGTGGATGGCGGCGGTGCGGAGGCCGTCCTTGGCCAGTTGTTCCGCCAAACGGTTGGCCCCGTGCTTGGTGCGGGTAAAGACGAGCACCTGCTCCCAGTTGTGGAAGCCAATCATGTGGGAGAGCAGTTCCCGCTTGCGGTGACGATCCACAGGGTGCACCACCTGCTCTACCCGCTCGGCGGTGGTGTTGCGGGGGGCTACTTCAATCTGCACAGGGTCATTCAACAACGTGTTGGCCAGTTGTTGGATAGGCCGGGAGAAGGTGGCCGAAAACATCAGGGTTTGGCGCGTTTCCGGCAGCAGGCCCATGATTTTGCGGATGTCGTGGATGAAGCCCATATCGAGCATCCGATCACACTCGTCCAGCACCAGAATTTCCACATGGCTGAGGTCTACCGTGCGCTGGTTAACGTGGTCTAGCAGCCGACCGGGGGTGGCAATCAGAATATCCACACCCTGGCGTAGTTGCTTGAACTGGGGGCCAATTTTCACGCCGCCGTAGACGATGGCGGTACGCAGGGGCAGGTATTTGCCGTAGGTTTTTACGCTGTCGCCCACCTGGGCCGCTAGTTCGCGGGTGGGGGTGAGGATAAGGGCGCGGGGGGTGCGACGACCGTTGCCGGGGCTGGTGCTCAGGCGTTGCAGCAGGGGCAGGGTGAAGCTGGCGGTTTTGCCCGTTCCCGTTTGGGCACTGGCCATCAAATCTTGGCCTTGCAACACGGCGGGGATCGCCTGCTGCTGAATCGGGGTGGGTTCTGTATAGCCCTGATCCGCGACAGCACGAAGTAGTCCGGTTGAAAGACCGAGTGAGTCAAACGTCATGAAAAATATGGCTCCGAGTGGTGCCCCTAATCCCAAAGTGATTCCCTGGGCCCAGCCTAAGAGCAGTGAACAGTGATCAGAAGAATGGCTAAATAACCTTGCGAATCTAGCAAATTCCGTTGGCCAGCACAGACCGGATGAACTGGCGAAGCTTTATCCTAACAGAGAATTGCGCCACCCGTGGAAAATGAGGGCGGGAGCAGCCGAGGGATGTGGGCGGTAGGTCGTCCCATAGCAAGGGTTAACGCCTGCCAGGGATCATGCCAGTTATGCCACGAGGTGGCCCTGGGCGTTGCCCTTAGCCTTGGTCTGGGGAAACCGCAGCATTCATTCGGTCGATGGCGCGTTGGCCACCAAAGCGTTCGGCAATGATGTCATCGTAGGTGTCGGCAATGGTAACGACCGAGAGAATGCAGGTTTGCAGTTCCATCAGATCCATGTTTTCGCCACCCAAGACGCTTTCGGCAAAGAGCACCTGGTCAGCGTCATCGAGGTGAAAGGCTCCGAACCTCATGCGGCGATTTTCTGTGAGCAAAAAGTGCATCAGATCTGGGCTGATGGTGCTGCCCACGGTGACGCAACTGGTGGCCCGCACCGTGGCCAGATCGGCCTTTTGCCAGGGGTGTACCTCCCAGGGCAGTACCTCAATTTCCACCAGGGTAGAGCCGTAGAGAATGTCGAATTTGGGCTGATCGCTGTAGGTACGAAGGCGATCTTTGAATAGGCTAGCGGATTGCAGGTAGTCCGCCACCTTGGTATAGGTGAGGGCCTGGACGGTGCTGGAAAAGGAAAGCGCCATGGGAAGGAAGTCGGGGTACGTGACCAGCATACCGATGCCGTGGGGCAGGGGCTACCGGGAGGACTACATCACAAACATGCTGCCGTCGAGGGACTGAACGGCGTGGGCATCGGCGAACTGCTGGGGGCTTTCGTCGGATTCTAGGCGACCATCCACTAGGTTAATGATGCGGTCGGCCACGTCGAGGATGCGGTTGTCGTGGGTGACCATGAGGATGGTGCAGTTTTCTTCCTTGGCAAGCTGCTGCATGATGGTGACGACATCGCGCCCAGATTTTTTGTCGAGGGCGGCGGTGGGTTCATCGGCCAGAATCAGTTGGGGATGGTTGACCAGGGCGCGGGCGATGGCTACCCGCTGCTTTTGTCCCCCGGAGAGGTTGGCGGGCTTGTAATCCACCCGATCCGCTAACCCAACTCGCGTTAGCATTTCCACCGCATTCTGGCGTTTTTGGCGCAGTTTTCCGGTCAATTCCACCGCCATTTCCACGTTTTGGGCGGCGGTGAGGGAGGCAAACAAATTGTGGGCCTGGAAAATAAAGCCAATGTTGCGGCGCACCTCCACCCGCTGCCGATTACCCAGCCCGTGTAGCTCTCGGCCCAGCACTTGCAGGCTACCCTGTTCCACTGTCCGCAGGGCACCGATCAACGTGAGCAACGTCGTTTTGCCGGAGCCGGAGGGGCCAGTCATAATCACAATTTGCCCCCGATGTAGATCGAGGTTGATATCAAAAAGCGCCTGTTTGCGTAGATCGCCTTTGCCGAAGAAATAGTTCAGCCCCTGTACCCGCACAGAAACATGATTAAGCTGGGATTCTGGATTAGGTGGGGACGTTGAATGTGAGGAATTACTCATAGACCAAAGACCTCCGCTGGGTCGGCACGCTGCACTTTGCGAACGGCAATTAAACCAGACACTAAACACATCATAAAGGTCAGAATATAGAGATTAAGCACCCGCTCCACAGTCATTTGAAACACCAGACCCGTAACCGTTGCGCCCAGGTTGTAGAAAATTCGGCTAATCAGAAATCCAGGGATAAAGCCAAATACTGACAAAATAATCGCTTCCTGAATGACCACGCCCATGAGATAGCGATTAGTGTAGCCGATGGCTTTTAGGGTGGCATATTCCGACCAGTGATCGGCCACGTCGGTATAGAGAATTTGGTACACCAAAATAATTCCCACCACAAAGCCCATGGCCGTTAGCAGGGAAAACACAAAACCAATATTGGTGTTTTGTTCCCAATAAAGGCGTTCTCGCATGATGAAGCCTTCTGGCCCATCTCTAGGCAAAATCAAAATATCCTGGGGTAGGTTCTCTCGTAGGGATTTCACTAGGGCATCAATATCGGTACCTGGTGTGGTGTGTAAAAGGCCAATATCGGCGGTGGCAAAACTGCGCTCGGCTTCCTCTGGCCCTCGGTTGGCAAAAAAGCGTAGAAAATTCTGATCGCTCATAATCAAATTACCGTTGCCCGCCGCAAAGTCTGTCCCCAGGCTAAAGGTGCCCACAATGCGAATTTCTCGATCCGCCAGTTCTGTAATTACCCCGGCTTCCCGTGGCCCTAGTTCGGCCCTAGCACGGCTATCAATCAGAGCGGTGTTGGGCATGGTTAAGGCTTCCCGGTGGGCCAACACGTCGGGCAATAGCAGCACCGGATCGGCAGGATTATAGGCAATCACCCTCACAGGGCGAGTCTTACGGGTTTCGGGATTTTTCCAGCGGGCCTCGCTGGTGTAGATGGCGTAGGCTCCTTCCACCCCATCAAAGGCTTGGGCCTGATAGAGCCGGCGACGGGCAAAGGGCCGAGGCACAAACATATTTTCCTTCAGCCGATTGATGATAACGATGTCGCCGTTTAGCTCTTTCAAAAATTGGGTTTGGCTGTCGTAAAGGGCATTTTTAAACCCGTTAAATAGAAACATTAACAACACCGCAAAGGCTACCCCCGCCACGGAGGTCGCAAACTTTTTGCGGTCGTGGGTGAGATTCAGTAGGGCTAGCGGGGTGGGGAACATGGTTAGGCGAAGACCTCAGCGGGGTCGGCGGTGACGGCTTTGCGAACGGAAATCAGGCCAGAAATCGCACACATCACCACAGTGAGGGAGAAGACCAGAATGAGCCGTGAAACGGTCATTTCCATGGGTAGGGTGCCAGCAGTGGCACGGGTGGCCATTTCATAGAGGGCGAGGGACAAAATTAGTCCCGGTACATAGCCCATGACGGCCAAAATAATCGCTTCTTGGATCACAGTTTTGAACAAATAACCACCGCTGTAGCCGATGGCTTTGAGGGTGGCATATTCCCGCAAATGTTCGTGAATATCGGTATACAAAATTTGGTAGACAATTACCGTGCCCACTACGAAGGAAATCAATACCCCCAGGCCAAAAATGAAGCCGATGGAGGTAGTTTGAATCCAAAAACGGCTTTCTTTGAGGATAATTTCGGGCTTGGTGTAGGCCTCTACATCGGCGGGCAAACGCTCCATGATGGCCTGCTTCACCCGCTGGGGATCGGCCCCCGGTTCGAGCAGCACCAGGCCCATATTCACCTGGTCGAGGGGGCGGGGGGAAAAGTAGCGCAGGAAATTCTGGTCGCTCATGATCAGAGTGCCATCGGCGGCAAAGCCTCCACCCAGGTCGTACTGGCCGACGATGGTGATGCGGCGACGGTCGGTTTCGGTTTCTAGGCCGATAGTTTGAGGGCCAAATTCGGGGCGAGACAGCCGATCAATGAAGGTGGAATTGGGTATTTCCAGGGCGCGGCGTCCCTCTGGGGTGTTGAGTTCCGGCATTAAAAATACTGGATCCGTAGGATTAATTGCATAGACAAATAGGGCGCGACTAATCTTGGTTTCGGGATTTTTCCAGAGGGAATATTCCATATACAACGGCATCACCCGATCCACGCCCTCAATGCCCGCCGCCTGGTAGAGTCGTTCGCGGGGGAAGGCTTTGGTGGTGCTAATTTCCAAAGATTGGGGCGACATCAGCACAATATCGGCATTGAACTGGTCGTAAAAATTAGAGGTGGTGTTCACCAAGGCTCCCAAAAAGCCCAGGTTCATGAACATCAGCAGCACCGCAAAGGTGACCCCCGCCACCGCCACAAACAGCCGCGCCCGATCATGCCTCAGGTTATACCAGGCCAGGGGAATGCGCCGAGGGGGCGACAATCCAGGGCCATTGACTGGGGATAGCTTGGCTTTGTACTTTTGGGGCATAGGGCCAACGATGGTACAAGGTTTTGCAGAGCCGTAGCGATTATCTTCTTTGTCAAGAGCCGTAGGGTGGGCAGTGCCCACCATCTCCATCTCACCGGATTCAGATACAGCCAAGCTGGCCGTACTCCTCTGAGGCCGTCACCTACTCAAGATCTATCGCAACATCGACCTGAAGGTTGGTGAGGGCGGCGACCACCTCGCTTTGGTCAATGCGGACGCGCACTTCCACCACACGGGCATCGGCGTTGGCGGCGGGGTCGTCGTCAATCACGTCGTTTTTGGCAATTTGTAGGCCAATTTCCTCTACGGTTCCGGTCAGGGTGCCAGGGAAAGCTCCGTTGCGGCTGGTGATGGTGGCGGGCTGGCCTAGCTTGACGCGACCAATGTCGGTTTCGTAGACCTCGGAAACCACATACATTTGGCGAGTATCCCCCAAGGACAGAATCGGCCCACTGCCCGGAGACACCGCCTCTCCAGGGTAGGCCAGCACGTCCAACACCTGCCCTGCCTGGGGGGAACGCACCAGGGTTAGGGCCAGTTGGGCCTCCGCTAGGGCCAGGGATTGGGCGGCAGAATCCACCCGACTTTGCAGTTGGGCCAGGGTGTTGTTGGCCTGCACGGCGGCCAGTTGGGCCTCGGCGTTGGTGATATCGCTCACGCGGGCCTGTTCTAGGCGCTGCTGGGTGGCCTTGGCGTTGGCGACATCGGCACGAAGCCTGTTCACCGTGGCCTGCTGACGGTCGAGTTCTTGACGGGCGATGGCCCCCGAACTGTGCAACTGCTGGAATCGGGCTAGGTCAATTTCCGCCACATTCAACTGGGCCTGAAGGCTTTGCACCGCCGCCACCTGGGCCGCAATGGCCGACTGTTGAGGCTCATCCACCTGACCTAGGCGAGTTGTGGCCTCCTGTACCTGGGCTTGGCCAAGATTGCGTTGAGCCGCGAGCTGGGCCTGGGCTTCCGCCAGTTGACTAGCGGCCAAATCCCGTTCGGCCTGCCGCACCGCATAGCGATCTAGGTAGGCCAAAATCTGCCCTTCCTCCACTCGGTCGCCCTTGGCCACTGTCAGCCGATCAATCCGGCCTGCCTCGGAGGCCGACACCTGCACCACTCGACTGGCTGGCTCAATCCGCCCCAAGGCCACCACCTGTACCTGGCGAGGGGGCGGTAACGCGGCCTGCTCCTCGGCCAGTCGCCGCGCCTCTAGCTGCTGGCGCACCACTAGGGTAGACCCGACCCCCACCAGCACCAGGGCACCTAGGGCCACCCAAAGACCGGGCTTTTTCCAAAAGTCAGAGGACTGAATCGTCATACAACATGAGGGCTACGGCGATGAAGGGGATCCCTAGTCCCTTCAAATTTAACTGAACGGTGTAGTGTGGTCAATCAACGCAATGGAACGTAACTGGCCAGAATTAGGAGCGGATTAGGAGCGTCTAACGATAAACGTCGGCATCCTCAGCGTCTTCGTAGGGTTCGGCGTCGCTGAGTTTGGCCTCATCGGGTTTGGCGCTATTGATTTCTTCCTTAAAGCCCTTGAGGGTTTTGCCCAAGGCTCCTCCGAGTTGGGGAATTTTCTTCGGCCCAAAAATGAGCAGCGCAACGCCAATCACAATCGCAACCTCAGGCCAACCTAGATTAAACATGGCGATAGCAGTAAGTGGACATCCCTGTGAGACCGGGGTTGTGGGTCAAACATCCTGTGATGCTAACCGATCCCACGCCTAGGACGGCATTGTCCCACGATCCCCCCAGACATTCCTAGCCCCTGGCTCATCCTAGGCGGTGGTGACCGGGGGAGCCAGAGACTAGAAGTCCCTGGCTCAATGCAGAAATCCTCTAAAGAGGATCGGGGCCTAGGGTACTTCCCGTAGAGGATGCGTCCCAACTCCCACCTGTCCCTTGACCGCCTCAGCCGTTATCCTGGTTAGCAGACACCCGATGGCCGACGATGACTTCACCCTACCAAGCGCTGATTGATCAACTGGTGACGGATACCCTGAAGGGCAAGATTCAGTCTAAGCAGCAGGTCTATCGGCGGTTGCAGCAGGGGCTAGAACCGGGCAGTGGCGAACTGTTTGAGCGGGCCTTGGCTAGCACCCTGGCTCAGGTGGAAAAAGGGCTGGCGGAGGAGGATGAATTCAAGCAGGCCAAGGCCCAACGGCAGCAGCGGGCGCTGAAGATGATCGAAGCCGAGTGGCAGCGCTGGCAGGCGGATAACCAGGCCACGGCGGTTTTAACCGGGGTGGCGGCGGAATTGGTGCAGGGCGATGCGGCGGATCGGTTGACGACCCTGCTAACGGCCTTAGACCCCAATCAGGCCCAACCGTTGGATCGCGAACAGATCAGTCAACTGGCCAAAACCCTGCACCAATCCGCACCATCCGCAGCGACGGAAGCCGACACCCAGGCAGGCCCATCCCTAGCGGATTTGGCCCAAGGGCTAGAGCAGGGTCTCGCCACCTGGCAGGGCTTGGAAACCGAGGTGGTGGGCTGGATTTTTGCTACGGGTCGATCCACCCTGGGCTTTGGCAATGCGGGGGAAACCCAAGGCCCATGGGCGTTTTGGGGAAAGAAAACTCAGCTTTCCTCCCTGCGGTATCTCTTTGAAGACCTGGCCCTAAATCAAAGCGTTACCGCCGCCGGATTGTCTACGCCCCTGCTCACCGCCGATTGGGTGGCCTGGGTGGTGGTGCTGCAACGGCTTCAGCGGGCCTTGGTGAACTGGTTTGACCAACAACCCTACGACCCCAAGGCAGGTAAGCGCCTCTCCATCGCCACCTTTTTGACCTTTGCGGTGGTGTGGAGCCAAATTGCCAACCGTTTGGGCCAACTGGGGCAGGTTTCCCTCGCCCAGGGCAGTTTTCAGGTGTTGCTGCAAGGATTGCGCCAGTTCGCCAACCAGCCCTACTTTCCCCTCTACGGCGGCCTGTTTACGGCCCTCTCTGGGGAACCCCTGCGAACCTTGCTGGACTACCTGGATCAACCCCTTCAGCAGGTGCCCAACACGGCAACCAAGGGCCGCATCCTAACGCTGCTGGGCTATTCCCAACGGGCCATGGGCAACTACGCCCAGGCGGAAGCTTTCCATGACCAGGCCCTTGCCATTGCCCGCGAAGCCCAGGATAGCGTCTGTGAAATTGCCAGCCTCAACCACCTCAGCCGCACCGCCGTAGCCCAGCAAGACTACGACACCGCCCTCGGCCACAGCCAACGCGCCTTAATTTTGGCCCGCCAGCAGGGGGACACCCTCGGCCAAGCCAACGCCCTGGCGAATTTGGGCTACAGCCAGGTGGCCCAGGGGCAAGATCAACTGTTGGAACCCGAACAGTATGAGGCCGTCCTCAGCTACCTAGAACAAGGCGTCACCCTCTCGGCCCAGGTGGGAGATCGGCCCAGCCAAGCCCTATGTGCCAACAGTTTGGGGATTGCCCAACTCAAACTTGGCCAGTACGAAGCGGCTATCGCCGCCCTCACCGATGGGTTGCAGGTCGCCCAGGCCATTGGCGACCGATTTTTAGTGGCCTCCAACTTGGCCCACCTCGCCGCCGCCCATCAGGGGGCCGGAACCCTCGACCAGGCCATCCTCACGGGCAGCTTGGCCATGTACTTGTTCGACCAAATCGGCTCCGACGACTGGCGACAACCCGCCGCCCTGCTCAGCATCCTCTACGGTCAGCTTGGGCCAGAATCCTTCCAAACCATCCTGCAAAGCCACCGTCCCCAGTTCCTCGCCAGCATTGGGGTGGATGGCTACGATTACCTCATTCCCCTACTCACCCGCTATCGAGAAGCTTTGGGCTAAAACGATACGCAGAGTAGGTAGGCTGATGCAGCAGGAAACACTCACTACCTCAAACAAATTGAGGAGTTTGGCAATAGATGGCTACGAGTGGTTGTTAACCCCATAGCAGATCCCCAACGGGTGATTACTCTATTTTTTGACAGGAGAGGTCAATGAAATTAGTCGTGCATAAAGAAGATGATGCCTTGTATTTACGACTAGATGACTCTGAAATTATTGAATCTGAGGAAGTCAGCGAAGGTATCATACTCGACTACAATGCTGACGGGAAAATTGTTGGCATTGAAGTGTTATATATTAGCCAGCGCAGCCCGAACTCTTTACATCAAATTTTGCTAGAAACAACCTGATATTGCTCTATTGTTCAACCGCTAAAGACAGCCTAGAGCCATTGTTGGAAGAGATATCTAGAGATTGCCGATTCGATCCAGGTCATCAGGGGTGTTGAGGTTCACTAACCAGGCCGGATCAACCTGAGGAATTGCAGCGACGGACTGCTGATTGAGCCATCCCTGAAACGAGCGTTTTCCGGTTGCTAAATAGGCTTGCCAACTGGCCCCGCAGGCAACCCGATAAAACCCACACAGTGGTTCCCAGCGATCCTGAAGTTGCGGCAGATAAGCCATCATCGATGGGGGTAAATCATCTAAATGGCTCGCCCATTCCCTCAGCGCAGCCTCGTCCAGGTTCGGCAAATCGCAGGCCAACGCCAACACCCAGGCCGCAGCAGATTCAGCATCCTCCGCTAGCACAGATACCACCTGCGCCAACGCCACCAGGGGGCCGGGACGCCTGCCATCGGGCGCTAAATTGGGGGATTCTGGCCAAATTTCAATCGTTTCTGGTAATAACGGACAATACCGATCCCCCCAGGGCGTCACCACATAAACCCGATTCGCACAACCCAACGCCACCCGACAAGTCCGCTGAATCAGCACCTCATCTCCGCACGGAATTAGCGCCTTATCCCTTCCCATGCGGCGGCTTTGTCCTCCGGCTAATACGAATCCAGTAATGTTCAATGTTGTTATTGGTTATTTGTTAATCGTTATTGGTTATTTGTTAATCGTTATTGGTTATTTGTTAATCGTTATTGGTTATTTGTTAATCGTTATTGGTTATTTGTTAATCGTTATTGGTTATTTGTTAATCGTTATTGGTTATTTGTTGAGGGAAAAAGTGTCCCTGACCTCTAATAATCCAGAGCCAACAACCAACAACCAACAACCAACAACCAACAACCAACAACCAACAACCAACAACCAACAACCAACAACCAACAACCAACAACCAACAACTAACCCCCACTTTTCACAAAAATAGCCCGATAAACAGGCAACTCCTGCTCTAGGGTGACGCGCTCGCGGTCGGTCTGGGCGGGAAAGGGGCTTTCGGGGAGCCAATGGTCGGCGGTGCGGGCCAGTTGGGGATGTTCGCCCAGACGTTCCACCATATCGAGGGCGAGTTCTTCGACATCCGACTGGATGATGATGCGGCCTTCCTGGGGCAAAAAATCCACTAAGTCATTGACTAAGGTGGGTTGCAGCACGCGGCGTTTTTGGTGGCGTTTTTTGAACCAGGGGTCAGGAAACTGAATGGAGATTTGCTGGAGGGGGTTGGAGTCGCCCCAGCTTTCCATTAGTGGACGGAAGGAGAGGTTGGCGTTGCAAAACATCAGGTGCAGGTTAGAAAGGCCAAGTTCTTCCTTGCGCCGCTGGGACTGTTCCGCCAGGGGTTTGCGAATTTCTAGACCGAGGAAATTCCACTCTGGCTGAAGCTCGGCCATGGCCATGGCAAACACCCCCTTGGCGCTGCCGATGTCGATGTGCAGGGGCCGCTGGGGATGGGGAAAAACCTGGTTCCAGTCGGGTAAATCGATGGGAATCTGGTATTTTTCACTGAGTGGATTAACGTGCTGGCGCACCCGAACAACCGCCACAAGCTGACCTATTTGGTAAAACTCCAGTTTTCTATCATGCCACAGCCCCCCTCGCAGATGGTTCAGTCCCCCCAGTTGGAGCGTCAGGCTATGGCAGCGTCGCCCGATTTCCCGATGTTCCAGACCCCGGATGGGTCGGATGCTCCATCGTCACCGGATGTTGCCCCTACGGCAAGGACTTCGGTGGCGATGACACCCATCTACCCACCGCCGCTTCAGCCTGGGGATCGCCTTGCCGTGATTGCCCCCAGTGGTGCCCTGCGAGAGTTGGACTCCTTTAAACAAGGGCTGGATCTATGGCGCAGTTGGGGCTTTGAGGTAGACGTACCCGCTGTCGTGGGGCAGAAGTGGGGATATCTGGCAGGGCGAGATGAAGACCGTCGTCAAGCCTGGATCGAGGCGCTAACGAACCCCAACTACAAGGCCATCCTCTGCGCCAGGGGTGGCTACGGCGGGGCCAGAGTGTTGGAGCAGTGGCAGTGGCCCGATCCGCTGCTGCCCAAGTGGTTGGTGGGTTTTTCGGATATCACCAGCCTGCTGTGGGGCTTGGCGGGGCAGGGCATCGTGGGGATCCACGGGCCGCTGATGACCACCCTTGCCACGGAACCCGCATGGTCGCAGCAGCGGCTTAGGGACTTGCTGATGGGGCAGCCTGTTCCCTCTATTCGCGGCCTGGGCTGGGGCGGCGGGCGGGTAACGGGGAGACTGCTACCCGCCAACTTGACCGTGGCCACCCACCTGCTGGGTACTCCCTACGAACCCAATCTGGACGGGGTGATTTTGGCCCTGGAGGACGTTACTGAAGCCCCCTACCGCATCGACCGAATGCTGACCCAATGGCGCATGATGGGCAAATTTCAGGGGGTGAAGGGCATTGCCCTAGGGCGCTTCAGCCGTTGTGAGCCGCCCGATAACGTGCCTAGCTTCACCGTGGAGGAGGTGCTGCGGGATCGCCTGGGGGATCTGGACATTCCCATCGTCTCTAGCCTGCCCTTTGGCCACGATGGCGACAACGCCGCCCTGCCCGTGGGGGTGATGGCCCACCTCAACGGCGACCAGGGCATCCTGGCCATTCTTTAAGGGCCAAGGCTTCGTGCTTCTCTTTCCTTGGGAGGACAATGTTTGCCTACATCGAAAAAAGGTATAACATGCTTAGGAGTATAGTGACCTATCCTCGGCCTAGCGCTCCTTAGGGGGCATTTTCCATAGGATCATGGTTGTTGAGACCAACGCTTTCAGGGCCATTTAGGATATCTAGTCCTAGGAAATCTCGGTGATAGGTTGCCTGAGTGTAGCGTCCCTGGAGATTGGGTATAACCGTTCTAGGGATAGTATGGTGAGCAATACATGGGTGAGCAGCGTATGAGCCAGCCGGATCCACTCCACAGCCAGCCCCGGAACTCTCCATGGGCGGTGGGGCTTAGTGCCGTTGGTGCTGGTCAACATGGTCTTTCTGAAAGCCGATTTTCCATGGGTTTTCTGGCTAAGGTCTGCTCTCCTAGGGTTTGCTTCACTAAATGCCGTCAGTTTTTTGTTTTTCTTGGTCTAACGCCGAACCTTGTCTGCTAGTGCCCCTTTGCCACCATCGACCGATGCCAGGGGGTGTTTCGTAAGCCCCCGGCCATTTTCGGCTGAGGGGGTAGCGTCTTCATACCAAACTGGCATCCGTTGGCTGACGGACGACATGCTGTTTCACTACCAGCGCTGTCATCGGCGGGCGTTTTTAGATGTTTACGGCGATGCCAATCAGCAGGATCCGCCCTCCGACTACCTCCTCAAGCTGCGTCAAGACAGTGCCGACCACCGGGAGACGGTGCTGCAAACCTTTCAGCCGCTGCATCGACCCCAGTTTGCCTCCGGAGACTGGGCGGCGGGGGCCAAAGCCACCCTAGATTTGATGGCCCAGGGGGTCGAGGCCATTCATCAGGCGGTGCTAACCATGCCATCGCCCGTGGCGGGGGTGCAGTTCGTCAGTCGGCCCGATGTGTTGATTAAACAGCCGGGATGGTCGTGCTGGGGAGACTGGACCTATGCGCCCATTGATATCAAGCTGGGCAAAAAGCCCAAGCTCGACTACCAGGTGGTGGGGGTTTACCATGCCTACGTGCTCTCAAGGGTGCAGGGGGTGTGGCCCACCCATAGTTACCTCGCCCTGCGCGGTGGCCAACTCTATCCCATAGATCTGGGGCGTCTGGTGGTGAAGCTGCAAGATACCCTCAACCATTGCCTCCAAGACCTGCGGTCGCCCCAGCCCCCCGAACTGTTTATTTCCCATAGCCGCTGCGACCTTTGCCACTGGTTTGGCCACTGCTACGGGGAGGCCAAGGCCCAGCGTCACCTCTCCCTGCTGCCCGGAGTGACCCCAGCCCGCTACGACTTTTTGCGGCAGCATCACATCACCACCGTGGAATCCCTCGCCCAAACCTCCCCCCTTTACCTGGCCCCGCTCCCTGGCTTTGGCGAGGCGGTGGCGGAAAAGCTGATACACCAAGCCCAGGCGTTGATGGGGAATCGGGCCATTCCCCGCACCGATGCCCGCGCTCCCCATGGGTTTCCCCTATGGCCAGAGGATTTGCCGGAGGGCGAAGTTGAGCTGTTTTTTGACATCGAATCGGCCCCCGACCAGAACCTGATTTACCTCCATGGGGTGCTGGTGGTAAATCGCATCACGGGGGAAGAAACCTTCCATGCCCTGCTGGCGGAGAGCCATCGCCAAGAGCGCCAAGCCTGGGATGATTTCCTGGCGCTGGTACACACCTACCCCGACGCTCCGGTCTACCATTTTTGCCCCTACGAGGCCCAGACGGTACGCAAACTCGGACAACGCTACGGCACCCATAGCCGCCACATTGAAGCCCTGCTGAGCCGCTTCTTTGATGTCCACAAATGTGTCACCGAAGGCGTCACTCTGCCCATCGAAAGCTATGCCCTCAAGCACATTGCCCGCTGGATCGGCTTTGACTGGCGGGATGAAGGAGCCAACGGAGCCCAGTCGATCTGCTGGTACAACGCCTGGGCCGAAACCGGAGACCGCACCTACCTTGAGGCCATTTTGCGCTACAACGAAGACGACTGCCGCGCCACCTACCAGGTCAAAGACTGGCTAGTCAACTTTGCGGAACCCTACTGGGAACGCCTCTATGCGGCCCAGCCCCGGATCTGAATGGGAGAGGGGCTGGGGGTGTAGCTTGCTTCAAATCTTGCTCCCTGCCACTATCCGCCGAAATTCTCCTGGAGCCGGGAGAGCAGACCGTTAAACCCGATCAAGTTTATCAACAGTGGAAACCCTACACCCCGTCCTTGGTAGAGCACAAGGCTAGCATAGCGTCTGATACCGAACCCTGGATGAGTTGCCACACCAGCGGGATGTGTTCTGCAATGCAGTCTGGCCTCCATTAAATTAAGACCATCTATAGTATGGGCCAATTATTTCAAAGTACCGCCACAATAACTAACGTAAGCCGCTCTGGCTTGGACGTAATAATCGCCTGAGTCGCGATAATCTAAGCGACGACCGCCCCTACCCCCACTTCTTACTCCCTACCCCCAACGCTTATGGTGTCTTTGATTGAAAATCCTCTGCGGGTTGGCCTTCAGCAAGACCGCATCCCGGAGCCTCAAATTCTGGTGATTTTTGGCGCGTCCGGTGACCTTACCCAGCGCAAAATTGTCCCCGCCATTTACCAAATGCGTCGGGAAAGACGCCTGCCGCCAGAACTCACCATCGTGGGCGTGGCCCGTCGGGAGTGGAGCCATGACTTCTTTCGGGAGCACCTGCGGGAGGGCATCGAGGAATTTGGCAACGGCATTGGCCATGAGGCGGTGTGGGAGGATTTTGCCAAGGGGCTGTACTACTGCCCTGGCGACATTGACAACCCAGAGTCTTACCAAAAGCTAAAAACCCTGCTAGCGGAGCTAGACGAGCAACGGGGCACGAAGGGTAATCGAGTCTTTTACCTCTCCGTGGCCCCTCGCTTTTTTGGGGAAGCCACGCAACAATTGGGGGCAGCGGGAATGCTGGAAGACCCCGACAAACAGCGATTGATCATCGAAAAACCCTTCGGCAAAGACTTGGCCTCGGCCCAGGTGCTCAACCGGGTGGTGCAAAAGGTCTGCGACGAACGGCAGATTTACCGCATTGACCACTATCTGGGCAAGGAAACCGTCCAAAACCTGATGGTGTTTCGCTTTGCCAATGCCATCTTTGAACCGCTATGGAATCGGCAATTTGTCGATCACGTCCAGATCACCGTAGCGGAAACCGTGGGGTTAGAAGGTCGCGCCGGATACTACGAAACCTCCGGTGCCCTGCGGGACATGGTGCAAAACCACCTGATGCAGCTCTTTTGCCTAACGGCCATGGAGCCGCCCAACTCCCTGGATGCCGACAGCATCCGTAACGAAAAGACCAAGGTTCTCCAGGCCACCCACCTCTCGGACATTGACGACCTCAGCCAGTGCGCCGTGCGGGGGCAATATTCCGCCGGGTGGATGAAGGGTCAAGCCGTACCGGGCTATCGTGAGGAAGAGGGGGCCAACCCAGAATCCACGGTGCAAACCTTTAGCGCCCTCAAGCTCGAAATCGACAACTGGCGTTGGAAAGGGGTGCCCTTCTACATGCGTACCGGCAAGCGGATGCCCAAAAAGGTGAGCGAAATCTCCATCCACTTTAAGGAAGTACCCCATCTGATGTTTCAGTCCGCCGCCCAGCAGATGAACCACAACGTCTTGGCCCTGCGCATCCAGCCCGATGAGGGCATTTCCATGCGGTTTGAGGTGAAGACTCCGGGCAACTCCCTGCGGACGCGCTCTGTGGATATGGACTTCCGCTACGATGCCGCCTTTGGCCAAGCCAACACCGACGCCTACGCCCGCCTAATTGTGGACTGTATGCTGGCCGACCAAACCCTGTTTACCCGGGGCGACGAAGTGGAAGCCTCCTGGCGCTTGCTCACCCCGCTGCTGCAAGTGTGGGATGCCCCCGCCGACCCCGCCGCCATCCCCATGTACGAAGCGGGCACCTGGGGGCCAATGGAGGCCGAGTTTCTTTTGAACAAAGACGGTCGCCGCTGGCGCAGGTTGTAGCGTCTGTCCGACATCCAGAATTCCCAAAGCACCGGATCCCCACGGTACCGAATATCCCCTGTAGGGACGGGGTGACCCCGCCCCTACCCACCCACCCATCCACCCGAAACCACCATGACTATGACTCCCACCGTTGCGCTACAAAAGCCGAAGGACATCTCCATCGATGAGATTGAGTCGGAACTGCGAAATATTTGGCGACAGCAGGAAGCTGGGGCAGCGGCCCCCGTGGCCACGCGAGCCAGTACCTTTACGATGGTGATCTACGAACCGGAAGAGGTGCAGCAGATCCTCGCGGCCCTGGAGTTTTATCCTGGCCCCATCGATGGCAACCATGGCCCCCTCACCCGTGAGGCCATTCGTCAGGCCCAAATTGCCTACGATCTGCGGGTGACGGGCCGCATCGATCCGCCCACCTTGGCCAAGGTACGCCAGGAATATACCCAGCTTTCCCAGGCCCAGAAGAAGTACAACAACCCCGACCTGCGCGGCTTTAACCTGAGTGAATCTATTTCCGCCCACAACCCCTGCCGGGTGATCACCCTCTGCCCCACCTTTGGCGAAGATACGGGGGTGACGGCTCAAGTTTCCGCCTATTGCCCGGTGCAAAAGAAAAGCGCCAGCAACCTGATCTGCTGCGAATACATCACCCTGCGCGGCACCAAGGCGGCCTTAGAGCGAGTGAGCGATCTAGTGGCATCCCTGATTTTGCCGGAACTGCCCCGGTTTGTGTGGTGGAAGGCCACCCCCAGCCCAGAACAGCCGATTTTCCAAAACCTGGCCAAATCCAGCAACTGCATCATCGTCGATTCCAGCTACTTCAGTGACGCCGAGGCCGAACTCCACACCATGCAGTGCCTCGTCGAAGAAGGTATCACCATCGCCGACCTCAACTGGCACCGCCTCGCGCCCTGGCAGGAACTCACCGCCGCCGCCTACGACCCCCCAGAACGGCGGGAATCGCTTCAGGATGTAGACCGAATCAGCGTGGACTACGAGCAGGGCAACGCCGCCCAAGCCTTGATGTACCTGGGTTGGTTTGCCAGCCGCCTAGACTGGGAGCCCGTGGACTACACCGAGCAAGGCGGCGTCTACAACCTCAAAACCCTGCACTTTCGGGGGCCAAACGGCATTGAAATTGAGGCCGAACTGGCGGGCATCCCCGTGGCCGATTCCGGCGAAGTGATCGGCGACCTCACCGGGATTCGGCTGATTTCCACCAACCCCAACGCCAACTGCTGCACCATTCTTTGCTCCGAAACCACGGGCTGTATGCGCATGGAGGCGGGCGGCGGTGCCCAGGCTTGCCAAGTGGAACAGGTAACCGCCCTCTCCGACCAAAAGGCCGACTTCATGCTAGGCCAACAGCTCCAGCGCTGGGGCGAAGATGTGCTCTACGAAGAAAGCCTCGCCATGGTGGCCAAAATGATGCGGCTGCTGCAAGGACAAGCCGATGACCGTTAGAGGATGTTTGAAAAGTCCTGTTGCCTGTAGCAACGGTGACGATCCCCCTAAATCCCCCTTAGAAAGGGGGACTTTTACCCCCCTTTCTAAGGGGGGCAGGGGGGATCGGCGGGTGACTAAAGCTACAGGGGATCCCTTTGCAAACGCTCTCTTAGACCATCGGTTCAGACACCCGATATCTATCTGAGTAAAGCTCCAACCTCATGGGCTGAGGGCAGGTTCAAGCTAGGTTGACCCAGGTATTGGTTTCGTGGGCTTGGTGGGCGGTATCCATCAACCGTTGGGAAAGCACGCCTTCCACAATCGAGGGGGCGGTGGCTTGCCCTTGGTCGATGTCGTTCACCCAGTGGTTGACGACGCGCACAAAGGGGGCAATGCGGCCATCGGCGTAGGTGGTGGGAAATTCTAGCCGTTCGGGAATTGCTAATTCACTCAGGGGTGCCCCGCCCTGACTGCCCCACAGCCGAAAGCCGTGGACATAGTCGGTCAGATTATCGCTACCCAAAATCAGGGTGCCCTGGTCGCCGTAGACTTCGACCCAGTGGCCCCGTCCAGCGTAGGTAACGGAGCTAATCGCCACCTGGCAGGGGGCACCGCAGGCCAGATCAAGGGTGAGGCTACAGGTGTCGTCGGCATCCACAGGTTTGAGGGTGCCGCTGGCGGGGTCGGGCCGCTGGGGAATGGCGGTACTGAGGCGGGCACTGAGGCGTTCGATGGGGCCAAACAGCCAGGTGATGTAGTCGAAGCTGTGGGAGGCAAAGGCCCCCAGGGCACCGCCGCCCTGGGATTTTTGGGCGTACCAGTTCCAGGGGCGTTGGGCATCAGCGCGACCGGGCACCGTCCAGTCCACTTTTACAAAGCGCAGGTTGCCCACATAGCCCTCGGCCAGCAGTTCTGCCAACCGCTGCCATGCGGGTACAAAGCGAAACTCAAAATCCAGCGTTACCACTCGCTGATGCTGCTGGGCTAGAGCTTGAATTTCCAGGGCCTCCGCGACGTTGAGGGCCGTGGGTTTTTCAAGCAGGACGTGCTTTCCGGCCTGGAGGGCGGCGGTGGCCATGCTGTGGTGCAAGAAGGGCGGTGTGGCGACGGTAACGGCCTGCACCTGGGGTAGGACCAGCAGGGCATCTACACTATCGCAGGCGTGGGGAATTTGGTGGGCATCGGCCACCGCCTGGGCCTGGGCTAGGTCTCGGTGGTAGACGGCCACAACCTCGGTGCGATGGTGGGCCTGGAGGCCAGGAATATGCACCTTTTGGCCAAACCCAGTGCCCAAAACGCCGACGCCTAATGTGGTTGCCATCTGTGCCTTCCTTTAGGATCTATGGTTGTGATCGTGTGGCCTTGTACCCGAGTGCCTGCGACCGACACGATGCCTAGCCCTTCGCTAGGGTAAGGATAGAATGGGCGATTGCACCATCCGTCCCCAATGGCCCATCCTACAATAGGGCTTGCCCCGCCGTGTTCCTGGTGCGCTCCGATGAAGATTCCTGTGATTGGCAAACTGCGTCGTCCTTGGCTGTGGCTGGGGGGTGGTTTAGCCGTGCTGGTGGTGGCCGGGGGCGGGGTGGCTTGGACGCTGGGGCGCAATCGTCCGGCCTACAACATTGCCGACTACACTACGGAAGCCAGCCTTCAGCCGATCACGGTGCGGATTAGCGCCAGCGGCACGGTGCGTCCAGTACAGACAGTGAATCTCAGCCCCAAAACCGCTGGAATTGTTACCGAACTGTATGTGGAGCAAGGGGATCGGGTGATCCAAGGTCAGCCCATTGCCCGCATGGATAGCGCCGACCTCGCGGCCCAGGTGGCCCAAAGTCGGGCGGCGGTGGCCGAGGCCGAGGCCACCCTCCAGGACGTGCGCCGAGGTAGTCGGCCCCAGGAAATTGCCCAGGCCGAAGCCGCCGTTACCGCCGCCCAGGCCCAGGTGCGCGATAGTCAGGCGCGGTTGGACTTAGCCACCAGCGATCTGCAACGGATTCGACAGTTACAGCAGCAGGGAGCGGTAGCGCGGACGGAACTGGACAACGCCGAGCGGGAACGGCGCAGCGCCCAGGCCGGGATAGACCAATCCCAAGCGCGTTTGCAAGAGGCCCAGGAAAGGGCCGACGACCTGCGTAACCTGCCGGAACCCGAAGCCATTGCCCAGGCCGAAGCCCGCCTTGCCCAGGCCCAGGCCCAGTTGCAATCGGCCCTAGTGCGGTTAGACGATACCCTGATTCGTGCCCCCTTTGCGGGTACCGTCACCCAGCGCTTTGCGGCCATTGGGGCCTTTGTCACACCGACGACAACGGCCTCCGATGCCTCCTCGGCGTCCTCCACCGCCATTGTGGCCCTGGCCCAGGATTTGGAGGTGCTGGCGGAGGTGCCCGAAGCCGACATTAGCGTGATTGAGCTGGGGCAGCGGGTGGAGGTGGTGGCCGATGCCTTCCCCGACGAAACCTTTCAGGGTCAGGTAAAATTGGTGGCCCCGGAGGCGATCAGTCGCCAGAATGTCACCCTGTTTCAGGTGCGGATCGAACTCACCGAGGGCAAGGAACGGCTGCGGTCTAACATGAATGTGGATGTAGACTTCATCGGCGACCAACTGGCAGAGGCGCTGGTGGTGCCCACGGTGGCGGTGGTCACCCAGGCGGGGCAAACGGGGGTATTGGTGCCCGGAGATCGTCGAGAAATTCTGTTTCAGCCTGTTACCCTTGGCCCCCAGGTGGACGATCACATTCAAGTCACCAACGGCCTACAAGTGGGGGATCCGGTGTTTGTGGATTTGCCGCCGGGGCAGTCCCTCAATTCCATCACGGTGCGGCAGGAGCGCTAATTTCCCATGGCCAAGGCCGATCCCCACCGCGTCAAGCTGTCGCAGCTTCGCGCCCTCGTCACCATTGCCGATACGGGTTCCTTCAGCGAGGCCGCCTTGCAGATGGACTTGTCCCAATCCGCCGTCAGCCACGCCATTGCCACCCTAGAGGATGAACTGGGGGTAATTCTGCTCAGCCGCAGCCGCCAGGGGGCCGTCCTTACGTCTGTCGGTCAGCAGATTACCGAGGAAGCCCGCCACGTCCTGCAATCCCTCCAAAACCTCTGTCATCAGGCTGATCTGGCCAAGGGGTTGCAAAGTGGCGAGGTGCGCCTAGCCGCCTTTCGCAGCGTGGCCACCCACATCTTGCCGGAGGTGATCCGCCAATTTCGAGAGCAGTATCCCCACATTCCCATCGCCATCGACGAAAAATCCCACTACGAAATGGTGGAAGATGCGGTGCGCCAGGGCCATGCCGATGTGGGATTCACCTACCTGCCCACCAAGGCGGATTTTGAAAGCTGGGAACTGCTGCGGGATCGCTACCTGGTGCTGCTGCCCCCCACGCCATCCCCAGCCCCCACCGCCCTAAGCTGGAACGATTTAGCCGCCTATCCCCTGATTCTGCCCCCCAGCGACGACGGCGACCGTCAACACCTAGAGGGCCTGCTGCGCCGCCAGGGCCAAACCCTCAAACCCGCCTACTCCGTGCGAGAAGATTCCACCATTCTTGGTATGGTAGAACGCGGCCTCGGAGCCACCATCATGGCCCACCTCG
Organism: Spirulina sp.; assembly: GCA_044070495.1. GTDB lineage: Bacteria > Cyanobacteriota > Cyanobacteriia > Phormidesmidales > Phormidesmidaceae > Nodosilinea. The sequence continues at coordinate 252,454 of JBIPSI010000002.1, forward strand.
CCGCCCAACCCATCCCGCCCCACCTGCAAGTGGCCGAATTGCCCATTCCCCTAGAACGCACCATCGGCGTGATTGTGCTAAAAGATGCCTTATTGCCGCCCCCGGTCTACGCCTTTTTAGATCGGCTCAAAACCGTGTGGTCTATCAATGCCTCGGCGGAGATGGGCACTCCAGCCCCGTGAAATCTATTGCAAAAGGGCGGTCTAGGAATCCCACGCCATGGAAAACCGCAGCGTTGTTTTGAGTGCCATATCACGGCGGATTGGCATGACAAGTCTGCTTAGCTCGAAAAAAGCTATAGAAATTTGGCAGAATCTTAAGAAAATCACGTTTTCCGAACATTTCGATTGTCTCGATGGGTAGGGTTCTGCCACCATAGAGTGCAGCTTTGGTGTGAGTTGTGTACGGTTTCCGTTGGTGGGCTATCCAACCAACATCGTCACAAAGCCTTGTTTTCAGTCCCCTGTTCAGAATTCCTTGTGTTGGATAAATCCATGAAAGCCTTTCGTACAACCGCTTTTTTAACCGCCTCCGTCGCCTGGATGGGAGCTTCCTGTATGGTGCCCATCAGTTTGGATGAGCAAGATGCCCTCGTCGGCACCGTCTGGGAACTTCAGCAAATCCAGATGAACGACGGCACCCAGTTTGTGGCCGATCCGCCGCAAAACTATACCGTTGAGTTCTCGGAGGCGGGAGAAGTCTTTATTCAGGCCGACTGTAACCGCGCCGCCGGGGCCTTCACCCTAGAAGATGGCATGTTGTCCATCACCCTTGGCCCCACCACCACCGCCGCCTGCCCCGATGGCTCTATTGATACCCAATTTTTGAGCAGCCTGAGCAACGCCAACCTGGTCTTCTTCCAGGGCGACGACATGTTCATCGACCTCGCCTTCGACAGTGGCACCATGCAGTTCTCTCCCGCCGAAACCATGACCCTGACAGGCCGCGTCTGGGAACTCCAGGACATTCAGTTCAATGATGGCAAACTCCTCGTAGCCGAGCCGCCAGAGAACTACACTGTGGAATTTATGGACGATGGCTCCATGGCCGTACGGGCCGACTGTAACCGGGGCCGGGGCAGTTTCACCACCGAAACCGATGGCCGCATTACCATTGATCCCATTGCCACCACCCTAGCCGCCTGTCCCGAAGGCTCCCTGGGCAACGACTTTACCCAAGCCCTCAGCAGCGCTGCCATCTATTTCTTCCAAGATGATCAACTCTTTATTGATCTGAAATTTGGTAGCGGTACCATGCGCCTCAGTGAAGCAGCTACCCCATCACTGATGGGCACCGTCTGGAAACTTCAGCAAATTCAGTACAACGACGACACCCTGATCGTCCCCAGCACCCCCGACAACTACACCATCGAATTTATGGACGGGGGCAGCGTGGTGGTGCAAGCCGACTGCAACCAAGGCCGAGGGAGCTTTACCACCACCGATAACCGCCTCAGCATTGGCGAACTGGCCACCACCCGCATGGCCTGTCCTCCGGGTTCCTCCGATGCCGAGTTTCTGCGGGCCTTGGACAATGCCAGCAGCTTCTTCTTCCAGGATGGCCAACTGATTGTTGAACTGATGTACGACAGCGGCAGCATGGTGTTTTCTGCCCGCTAAGCACGGAGTTTAACTGCCCTTGCCTCCCAAAGCCCCTAGCGTTTTCCCAAGACCTAGGGGCTTTGGAGTATTGAAAATATAGCGGATTTCACTTGGGTGAAGTACATGGCGATCATCCCCCCTTGCCCCCTTTACAGAGTGAGGCTTATCGCTTACGCCCCTCACTGTCGGGGCCATCGGTCATTATGGAACGCCACTCAGGCCAAACCCACCATTTTCTTAGGTTGTTCTCAGCTTTGCACGGGGCTGAGGCCCGATGATGGGGCCATGGGCCGCCCTAGCTGCTCACCGCAATCCTCTTCCAGAGTGCCATGATGAAACGATATACAGGGGTTTTCCCGAAAGGATCAAAACCGATGGTGTGGTTGGGTTTGAGTAGTATGGCGTGGATGTTGACGATGGCCCCAGCCTTGGCCCAAGGTGGCGGCGGCTTCAGCCCCCAGGATTGGCTGCTGAGTGCCCTAGGCTGGATTGATGGCCTGGGGGTGGTGGGCGGATTAGCTTTTATCGCCATTTATATTGTGGCCACGGTTGCCTTTTTGCCCGGTTCGATTCTCACCCTAGGGGCTGGAGTCGTTTTTGGCGTGGGGCTGGGGTCGATCTACGTATTTGTGGGGGCCACCCTGGGGGCTATCGCTGCCTTTTTGGTGGGGCGCTACCTGGCCCGCGACTGGGTGAGCCGTAAAATTGAGGGCAACGCCAGCTTCAGCGCCATTGACCAAGCCGTGGCCGAGGAAGGCTTCAAAATTGTGTTGCTCACCCGCCTTTCTCCGGTGTTTCCTTTTAACCTGCTGAACTACGCCTTTGGCCTCACGGGGGTCTCCCTCAGAAACTACGCCCTCGGCTCGGTGGGGATGATTCCCGGCACCATTCTGTACGTCTACATTGGTTCCCTGGCGGGCGATCTGGCCCGTTTGGGCACCGAAAGCCCCAGTACTAATCCAGCGGCGCAGTGGGCGATTCGGATTATTGGTTTTGCTGCCACCGTGGCGGTAACGGTATATGTCACGCGGGTGGCCCGTCAGGCGTTGGATGCCAAGGTAAGTTAGGGTATGGCCATGCTCACCCAAGCCACCATTCAGCAAATCGCCAGCCGTATGGGTAGGTGCTGACTATCAAACAAGGCCGCTGCCATGGAGTTAATGTTATGAGCAAACCCCTCACGCTCTCCATCTCCTTCGATTTGCTCCTGCAAATGATCGCTCAACTTGACCCTGATGACAGGCAACGCCTGCGAGCATTACTTGATGATGTCAATCCACCCGTTGACTTACCAAGCCTGCCCTCACCTCCTGTTCCGAATTCGACCGCATTTCACCGGGCGATAGAAGCCGCTAGTCTCGTTAAATCGGTGCCCACCTCTATGGGGGGCACACCTCAGAACAGTTTTCAGCCTATTTCTGTTCAAGGTGAAGCCGTCTCTAAAACTATTTTGGATGATCGTCGCTAGATGACCGTTTATTTCCTCGACAGTAGCGCCTTGGTTAAGCGTTATATCCGTGAAAGGGGGTCAGTCTGGGTCTTAAGTCTGTTTTCATCGGAGGCAGGCCATGATTGTTTTATAGCCGCCATCACAGGGGTTGAAATCATTGCTGCCATTACAAGACGTCCCGTAGCGGCAGCATGAAAGCTAACGATGCAGCCGTAGCTTGTGAACAACTCAAGCAAGACTTTCAATCAGCCTATCAAATCGTCGAGATTACCCCGGAGATCATTCTATCGCCCTCGCGCAGTTGGCGAATAATATCTATGGAACTCGGTTGGATGCCTGTAGTTTGTTCAACTTCAGCACTACGGGCAACAATGCGCTGGTGGGCCGCCCAGGCTTGTCGTTGCTTTACTTCGCGGGTGATGGCCTCAACGACCAACCAGGGCTGGAGTTCAGGGGCATAGCCATAGAAGTTGGATGTGAGGCTACTGCCGCAGGCTGGCCTTGAGATACACCAGCGACGATTGCCAGGAGATGGTTTGGCCTGTGAGTTGCCGCTGGCAGAGGGTTTGAATGGTGGCGAGATCTTTTTCGGACAGATGGGGGGCGAGTTGGTCGCGATAGCTGGGGGGATGGTGATTCACCGTAAACCAACGCTGCAAGAGGGCTTCTGAGAGGTAGATCCCCGTGTGCAGCAGGTCGGTGGAGAGTTGCACCGTAAAGCCCGCCTGATGCAGGAGGGTTTCTAGGGTGTCGGCTTGCCAGTTAAAGCGGGGATCGCCGCTGGCTTGTAGGGCCTCTTCTTCGGCGTCTCGCCAGCGGTTGACCATGGCTTTGCTGAGGGACGAGGTATCCACCAGGGTAGAAATGCGCTGGCTGTGGCGGGGGATGGTTTCCACCAGCAGCAGCACACCGTCAGGGGCCAGCCGTTGCCGCAGGGTGTCTACAAAGCGCTCGCGGTTGACGGCTTGGCCAAAGGCGTTGCGGCCTACGATGCGTTCAAAGGCCAGATCGGGACTATGGGCCGCCAGGTAGGCCGAAAGGGCTTCGTAGTCGGCATGGACCAGGACGGGGCGGTGCAGTTCGGGCAGGGCGGCGGTTTGCTCGGTGAGGGCGGCATAGTCTTGGGCGTTGTGAACTCTAGCGTAGACCTGGCCTTCGGGCACGCGGCGCAGGGCTTCCCAGGTCAACAATCCCGTGCGGGCATGGAGGTCTAAAATTCGGTGATGACGCTGGGGTGGGGCGAGGTCAAACAGGCGATCTCGCACCTGGCCGAGTTGCGCTCCGGCTTGGCTGAGGGTGCGTTGCAGCCAGCGATCACGGGCCGGATCGTCGGGGCTGTAGGTGAGCACCTCCGGTAAGCCGCTGGCCCCATCTACCAAGGCCGCCAGTTGGGCCTCTCGCCGTTGGGCCACCTGGGTTTGCAGGGCCGCTTCATAGCCCTGGCTGGAGGGCTGATAGAACACCTGCCCCTGAAGACCGTTTGGCAAATACTGCTGCGCCACCCAATGATCGCGGTAGGCGTGGGGATAGAGGTAGCCCTGGCCGTGGCCGAGGTCGGCCTTGTCGCGGTTGGCATCCCGCAGGGGGTTGGGGACTGCCGCCTCGCGCTCCCGTTCCACCGTGGCCAATGCCTCAAAAAAGCCCATGGTGCTGTTCGATTTAGGGGCCGTCGCCAGATACAGCGTCGCCTGGGCCAGGGGATAGCGTCCCTCCGGCATCCCGATGCGGTCGAAGGCCTCGGCGCAACTGGTCACCACCGCCACCGCCTGGGGGTCGGCCAAACCCACATCTTCGCTGGACAGAATAATCAGCCGTCGCAGAATAAACCGAGGATCTTCCCCGGCATAGACCATCCGGGCCAGCCAGTAAAGGGCGGCATCGGGGTCGGAACCACGCACGCTTTTGATGAAGGCGCTGATGGTGTCAAAGTGAGCATCCCCTTCCTTGTCATAGAGCACCGCCCGCCGCTGGATGGATTCTTCGGCTACAGACAGGGGAATGGTAATGTTGCCCTCGTCATCGGGGGGAGTCGTTTCCACCGCCAGTTCCAGGGCATTCAGCAAGGCCCGCGCATCGCCATTGGCCACGTTCACTAGGTGTTCCATGGCCTCCGGTTCTAGGTGAATGGGCCGATTCCCGTAGCCCCGTTCTGGGTCGGTCAGGGCTTTGTGAACGACCTGCCGCAGTTCCTCCGGCCCCAGGGATTGCAGTTGGAAGAGGCGGGAACGGCTGACTAGGGCTTTGTTCACCTCAAAGTAGGGGTTTTCCGTGGTGGCCCCAATCAAAATCACCGTGCCGTTTTCCACCCAGGGCAGCAGCGCATCCTGCTGGGCCTTGTTGAACCGATGCACCTCATCCACAAACAAAATCGTGCGGCGACCATAGCGCCCCCGCAACTCCTGGGCCTGGGCGATGGCCTCCCGCAAGTCTTTTACCCCCGCCAGCACCGCATTGACCGCAATAAAGTGGGCGCTGGTGGTGTTGGCGATGATCTGGGCCAGGGTGGTTTTGCCCGTCCCCGGTGGGCCAAAGAAAATCAACGACGAAAGCTGATCGGCCTGAATCGCCCGCCGCAACAACCGCCCCGGCCCCACTACCGCATCCTGACCGATGAACTCATCCAAGGTACGAGGCCGCATCCGCGCCGCCAGGGGGGCTTCCCGGTCAATTTGGGCTTGGCGATGGTGGTCAAACAGATCCATAGTTAACCCGCCGCACGATACACAGGGCATTCCGGGCTGTCATGCTGCTGGAACACCTGTAAATACACTACCTTCGCGAGGCTTTCCACTCCCCGCGCCATGGGGATGATTCGCTAGGGCGACGATTGGGCGGGGCTGAGGTGGATTTGGCGCAGGTAGTCTTGACCTTCCTCGGTGAGCATCAGTTCGGCAAATTTGGGGCCAATGGGGGGCAGGCGGTTATCGCGACGGTAGACCACCGCCACGGGGTAGGCCAGGGGATAGTCGGACTGGGTCAGCACCGCTGGGTCGATCTGGTAGACGCCCTTGGTGCGGCACAGATCGACCTCTGGGTGGATGGGTTGGCCAGAGGCATTGCGTAGGGGTTGCACCGCCCGCCGCCGCGATGGCCCCAGGGCAAGGGGATAGACCGAGCACTGGCCACCAATGGAACTGAGGGGCGTGAGGCCAACGCTGCCGATGCCAGCGGTTTCAAAGTCGTTGATGATGCGGCGCAGCATGGGAATGGGGGGCAGGCCCACGGGGGCGGCAGTACTGGGACTGCTGGGGGCGTCTTCGGGAAAGATGAAGTGGTCAACGGCGGCCAGGGTAGTGGGGCTGGGGTTGACGTAGAGGGCTAGGGGTAGATTCAGTCCGGGCTGAATTTGGCCCCAAAATTGGGTTTCCCCCTGGTAGAGATCCTGTACCTGGGTGAGGGTGAGGATGCCGTTTAGGGTGTCGGGGAGGCCCTGGGTACGGCCTCGATAGCTGAAGGCCACCACCACCGCAAGGCCATCGTAGGCGATGGGCTGAGCCGCCAAATCGGGGGGCAGGGGCTGGATCAGGGGCACGATGGCAAAGGCGGCCTGACGGGTTTGTACCACCTCTAGAGCCGCTGCGATGGACGGGGTGGGACGATGGATCAACCCCAAGGTGGGCTGGGCCTGGGCCAACTGATCTGCCCAGGGCAGGGTAACGCCATCCTGGGGTTGCCAGCGCAGCAGATCTTCCCACACATCCCCTGCCAGGGATGTATAGACAAAATTGCCTTCGGGTACCGCCCCCACGGCATCGAAGCAGCAGGTTGGGGGCGCGGCCTGGGCTTCCAGGGGTCTTGGCTTTAGTCCTTTCAGGAGCAGGTAACTAGCCAAGGCCACCGATCCTAGGGCTAGGAGGGTGGTTAGGGCCGTTTTCCAGCGAGAACGACGACGATCCACCACGCTGGGGGGGGCGAGTTGGTTAACCACGGGTTCCGGCGGCAGGTGCAGCAGGGCTTGGTAGGCGGCCTGGGCTTGGGTAAAGGGGGCCTCTAGGCCTAGCAGTTGGCGAATGAAGGTTTTGAGGGGAGGATGGACGGTATCGGGCCAGTGCTGATCCCGCCTGGGGTTGAGGCGCTGACCCACATCATCGGTGGCGCGGCCCGCCAGCAGGTAGAAGGCCACCCGTCCGAGGGCCTGCAAATCCTCCTGGGGTGTGGGATGACGGGCCTCGATCACCAGGGGATCGATGGCATCCTCCCAGAGGGCAAAGTCCGTAAGATAGACAAAGCCCTCGCCCCCCTGATCCACCCACAGCAGGCTAGAAAGTTCGATGTTGCCGTGGACAATCCCCGTTTGCAACCGACCGGGGGACAGGGCGTAGCGCTGCTGGTGCAGCCCAGTTAAGGTTTGCAACACCTGCCGCAGCACCCGATACACCTCCGCCGAGGAAAAGGGTGGCCGCTGGGTCAAGAGTTCGTTGAGGGAGGGAGCCTGATCCTCCGCAGGCAGCACCAGGTAGGTGCGCGTTTCCCCTAGGGGGGCCAGGGCCTCCAGGGGGGCAATCACCCGCAAATCCTGATCTCGGCCATCGGCCAAGCTCACCCCCACCTGATTCAAAAACATATCCCGACGGTGCTGCTGATCCCGCTGGTTAAAGTAGCGCTCCGGCAGTAAGTATTCCCGTAGGGTGACCGGGGTTTCTTCGCCCAGCAGGATGGCCTGGTAGCTGCGGCTAATCCCTCGCTGGCCCAGGCAGACCCCCACCTGGTAGTTCCCCTCATCCCCCTGCACCACCACCCCAACGGGCAGGGTTGTCATAAAGCCACAGCGGGGGCATACCGTCGCCAGGGGATTGTCGGCTAAGGCTCGTGCCGCCAGGGCACAATTGAGGGTTGCCCCCACCTCACAGCGATACTGGGGGTAGTGGATGGGCCAAGGCAGCAGCCCCGGCGAAGACAGCAGCCCCGTATCCATCGGCTCCGGGTTCGGGGTCTCCTCCAGCAATTCTGGGGGCAACACCTCTGGCTTAATCTGTTCCAAAACAGGCTGAAGCCACCGCCAACGGGCCAGTTGCCGATAGCGCATCACCCGCAGGGGGCCAGGGTACCGCAGCAGATAACGACGAAGGACAGGCTGGATTAGCGACTGGTTCAGCACGGTTCAACAATCCCTAGGGCCTTTCCATCATAGACAGAAGCCCAAAGGGAACTCTGACCGATTTATTAAAACTTTGTTCGATTTCCCATGCCTCACAAAAAGACTCCTTATCATGCAACCATGAGCTATCAAAGACGGTAGGTTTGATCTAGGTTTTGCAGGTTGCCCCAACCTAAGGACATGTATTAAAACTTAACAAAACAACAGGTTTAGCTAAGTTCAGGCACCTCGTATTAACCTGATTTTTAAGATGTGCTCAATGGGCAATTGTTCTACCGATTGTGGCTTCTCAATTCAGACTATCTTGAGGAAATATCCATGTCTCAGGCTCAGGTTGTCCGTCTTTTTCGCGATTCCCAAACCGATCCTGCCCTGAAGGATCGTCTGAATGCCTGCATCAACCCAGAGCAATTTGTGCAGCTTGCCCAACACCACGGCTACGACTTCACCCTAGAAGAATGGCAAGCCTCAACTCGGTTTTCCGTGGAAGAATTGAAGTGTGAATTATCGGAAATTCCGGGCATTTAGATCATTCTAAATAATCCCTTGGACTGATTGACCTGGTTGTCTGACACCTCTACAAAGTAGGTTGGGTGCAGCGAAGCGTAACCCAACACTCGCCGAAGATTGTGGGCTGATCCCAATACGGTAGGGGCGCGATTGCCGTGACTGCCACAGATCCTGTGTCAGTCAAAACAAACCCTCCAGAAGCGCTGGGTGCCTCTGGAGGGTTGTGGGTGTTTAGGCTTTGGAGCCTTTAGTATTCGGGCACGGAAGGATCGACTTCCTTGCTCCAGGCGAGGATGCCGCCCTTGACGTTGGTGCCTTCGATGCCGTGCTTTTTCAGGATGCCGAGGGCTGTGGCCGAACGTCCGCCCATTTTGCAATGGACGATCAGCCGATGGCCGTTGAGCAGTTCCTTCACCTGTTCCACACCCTCGCCGCTTTCGATGTCGGGCAGGGGCACCAGCACCGCACCGGGAATATTGGCGATTTCGTACTCGTTGGGGTTACGTACATCCAGCAGCAGCACGTCCTCGGCCCCGCTGTCGAGCACCTGCTTCAGGTCGGTGACGGTCATTTCGGGGATGTCGGCCAGTTCCTTTTCCGCCTCGGCCTGGGCCTGGGGAATGCCGCAGAACATTTCGTAGTCGATCAGCTTGTCGATCACCGGGCGCACGGGGTTGGGCCGCAGCTTCAGTTCCCGGAAGGTCATATCCAGGGCGTTGTAGAGCAATAGGCGACCGCTGAGGGTTTTGCCCGTGCCGAGGATGACCTTGATGGTTTCGTTGGCCTGGATGGTGCCAATAATGCCGGGAAGCACCCCCAGCACGCCGCCTTCCGCGCAGGAGGGCACCATTCCCGGCGGGGGCGGTTCGGGATAGAGATCGCGGTAGTTGGGGCCATCTTGGTAGTTGAACACCGTGGCCTGACCCTCAAACCGGAAGATGGATCCGTAGACGTTGGGCTTGTTTAGCAGCACGCAGGCATCGTTGACCAGGTAGCGGGTTGGGAAGTTGTCGGTGCCGTCTACCACCACATCGTAGGGCGCAAAAATGTCGAGGGCATTTTCGGCGCTGAGGCGGGTTTCGTAGAGATCGATCTGGCAGTGGGGGTTGATTTCCAGAATGCGATTCTTGGCCGATTCAATCTTGGGCTTGCCCACCCAGGATTCGCTGTGGATGATTTGGCGATGCAGGTTGGACTGATCCACCACATCGAAATCGACAATGCCAATGCGGCCAATGCCAGCGGCGGCCAAATACAGCAGCAGGGGCGACCCTAGCCCGCCCGTGCCCACACAGAGCACGCTGGCAGCCTTGAGTTTCTTTTGCCCCTCTAGGCCCACCTCCGGCAGAATGATGTGTCGGGAGTAGCGCTCGTACTCCTCTTTGGTGAGTTGGATATCGTCTAGGTTGGGATTGAGCATGGTTTCCAGGGCGGAAAGGGAAGGGATGACAGCCAAAGACTATCTATAATAGCCAAAACGGTGCGGGGTAATACCGACTTGGCACATCTCTTCAGCTTAGGCCAAGACTAGGGGGTTATTGGCAGATGATCCAAGGATTTTTATGACCTCTGGCTCAAACTGCTGGGCATCGTTAAGTCGCCAGCTTTGCACATCTGCAACTTGCCCCCCACGCACCGAGGCAATCAGGTAGGAATACACGGGCCACGCCAGCCGCCGATCACACTCCGAGGGCAGCGCCGGATGGTCGGGGTGAGAATGAAAAATGCCGATGATCTCCAAATCCTGATCGCGGGCTTCCTTCTGAATTCGCAGCAGGTCGGCGGGGTCAATCCAGTAGCGGTCGTGCGCCCCGTGGGATGGTGATGGATCGGGGATGTCACTACCGTTGGGATTGTCCGTCTTGTTACCCGCCCTACCCGGATTGCCCACGCTATCTATGGCCGTATCGTTCAGAAGCCCCGGTTCCCAGGCATTGGTCACGGGGACAACCTGCACCACCTCGCGATAGGCTTCCTGGGGAGTCGGTGGGGGTGAGCCTCTATCCTGGGAATCCACCGAAACAGGCTCCAACACCCGTTTCCCCACCAGCACCCCACAGCCTTCCTGGGGATAGGCGGCTTCCAAAGCTTCCTGTATTCGTTGATACTGAAGTTGAGAAATGTGAAGCACCATCGTCGAATCCTCCCATGGCCCAGATCATGCTACCCCAGCCGAAACCCTCCCAAACCTACTGGCAAAGTCTGCGGGATCCCCACTATGCCCCCACAGCGCTGCGGGTGGCGCTGGTGATTGGCACCTTACTCTTCGCCATTAACCATGGGGCCGCCCTCTGGCAGGGGCAAATGACGCGCCAGCGCTGGTTTTCGGCAGCATTGACCTATGTGGTGCCCTACTGCGTCAGCATCCATGGGCAGCATAGCCAGCAAGCTAAGTCCGCTGAGCGGAATTCAAAGCGCTGATTTGATTGACGGACACGGTGATGAAAGGTTTTGGGTGGTGGATTGCTTTGCGAAGGCACCATACCAATAATCCTACAAATTCAAGAGGTCTCTGGATGGTGGATTGCTTCGCGAATCCACCCTACACATTCAATTTAGAAGTTGGGAAAAACAGGATTTGATACCGAAGATTATGGCCCTATCAAGGGCTGAATGCGCTGGGGTGGCCAGTAAATTTTGTAGGCTCGGCCCAGCACGGTGGCCTGGGGAATAAAGCCCCAAATGTGGGAGTCGCGGCTGTAGTTGCGGTTGTCGCCCAGCACAAAGAGATGATCGGGGGGAACTTGCTGAGGCCCCCAAAAATAAAGCGGCGGCTCGGCGATATAAGGCTCGGCTAGGGCAAATCCATCGACCCACACGAGGCCATCGCGCACCTCCACCCATTGCCCCGGTAGCCCGATCACCCGTTTGACGACCAAATCCGCCACTGTGGGATCTAGCAGAACACCCGATGGCGGGGCTTTATCGGGATTGCTAAACACCACAATGTCCCCCCGTTGGGGCTGATAGTTGGGGCGTTTGCGGACAAAGATACGGTCATTCACCTCCAGCGTGGGCACCATCGACTCGCTCGGCACAATGCACTGTTCTACCTGCTGCTGCACCAGCACCGGGGTCAGGCCAATCAACAGTCGCACAGCCACTAGAGCTACCAACAACCCCGCCAGCCATTTCCCCTGGCGAGGACGGCGAGAGGCCGAGGTGTAGGTCAGCCCGCAGCCTAAGGCCCAAATTAATGGGGGCAGCGGAATCAGCCAGGGGTGAAAGTTGGCCAGGGAGGTAATGCTGATGGCGGCTAGAAGCAAGGCTCCGGCCACCCAAATCTGCTGCAAAAAGAGTTGCCCCAAACCGGGCAACACCTGCGAGAGAGCCACGGGGTACCACGGGTCGGTGGGGCGATAGCGAAGCGGACTCACCTGATCCAGGGTTTGCAGACGGCGGGCCGCGTGGTGACTATCCCATAGGTTAAACAGATACAGGGCCGTGAAGGGAATCAGCGTCATCAACCCTCGCAGGGTATTGCCCTGGGGCGCAAACACCGACCATCCCATGAATACCAACAACCCCAGATGGGCCGCCGCAATCCCAACCCCTCGGCTCACTGCTCCGTCATAGATTTGCCCCAGCCCTGGTAGCACCGCCGAAAGATTGACCGCTAACCAAGGACTTTTTTGTAAGGGCATTTAGGGGTAATTACGTCTAGAGAATGCCTGCTGATTATCTGACACAACACTGAAAAGCGCTGATATCTCGTAGGTGGGGTAGCGTGATAGCGGAACCCAACAAGCCCTAGATTCTCGGTTGTTGTTGGGTTCCGCTTCGCTGCACCCAACCTACACTAGAAGTAGGTCAGAAACTCAGGAATGTTAATTTTAATTGTGCCATGTTAGTTCGATAAATCCCATCCATCCATCACGCAAAAGAGTCTAGCGGGCCGTCAGACCACCATCAATGAGATGCAGACTACCGGTAATAAAGCTAGCGTCGTCGCTGGCCAAAAAATAAACTAAGTTAGCCACTTCTTCTGGAGTTCCCCAACGACCAATGGGGTGAGCCAAGGCCTCCTGCGCCCAGGCTTTTTCGGTATCGCCGCCAAAGGATTCCTCGGCCCATCCCTGCATAGCCGTTTCCGATAGCTCGGTACGAATTGTGGCAGGACAAACGGCATTCACGCGAATGTTATCGTTGGCGTAGTCAAGGGCTGTACTTTTAGTAAACTGACCAATACCTCCCTTGCTAATGCCGTAGACACAACTGCGATTTTTACCAATAAAACATTGATCAGACCCCATCAAAACAATGGATCCACCACCATTTTTAATCATGAATGGTAAAACCGATTTAGTGGTAAATACACAGCCCTTGAGGTTAATATTGATCACCCGATCCCAGTCGCTTTCTGAGATTTCTAGTAAACTTTTAGACTGATAAATTCCTGCATTAGCAAACAGAATATTTAGTCTGCCAAAGGTAGCTATAGTTTGGGCTACGGCTGCATCAATATCAGAAACTTGGGCCACATCTCCTGGAATAAACAATACAGAATCCGCAGGAAATTGGCTTGCCAATTGTTGCCCAGCATCCTGGTCTATATCCATGAAGGCAACTCGCACACCAGCCTGGGCAAACTTCTGAACGGTGGCGGCACCAATACCCTTGGCTTCACCCGTAACAAACGCAACTTTAGTCATTGTTCTGCTCCTTACGACTGAATCATCTACACCTTCCTGAGAGGATATTTGGAAAGTAGCAATTGGCACAGAGTGACCCGGAACGCAGAAAAGGCTTCCTGGGTATTAGGCTCAGAGTAACGAACACTGTAGCTCCTTGGAAGCCATGACATCAGAGTATTCCAGCCACCTGACCTGTGA
>JBIPSI010000003.1:0-237893 GCA_044070495.1 Spirulina sp.
TTGACGCGAACGAGTTGCAAATAAGGAGCAGATTGAATCGCATCAATATATCAATATATTTAAAAATTTGGTGACAAGTAACTATATTGTCCTTGAACTTGTAGCATTGCCCAATAGTCCACTTAGAGTTCCTCGCCCCCAAATTTTTAAATATATTGATATATTGATGCGATTCAATCTGCTCCTTATTTGCATGGTGAAGGTTGAAGGTTTAGGGGGTGAAGGTTGAAGGTTTAGGGGGTGAAGGTTGAAGGTTTAGGGGGTGAAGGTTTAGGGGTTGAAGGTTGAAGGTTTAGGGGGTGAAGGTTTAGGGGGTGAAGGTTGAAGGTTTAGGGTTGGGGGGCGGGGTTGGGAATGTTGCATTTTTTGTTGCATGGTTCACTCTTCTAGTTCTCGTGTTTTATGGCGCTGGCGTGCCAGTCTTTCAGCAGGTAGTTAGACAGAGCGGAGAGCATGGCAAAGATAGCGATGCCGGAGACGGTGATCAACAGCAGGGCGGCGAACATGCGGGGAATTTGCAGGTTGTAACCCGCCATCAAAATTTGGTAGGCCAGTCCAGAATTTGTGCCTCCGGTGCCTGCGACGAACTCGGCTACCACCGCCCCAATGAGGGCCAAGCCGCCGCTGATGCGCAGACCTGCTAAGAAGTAGGGCAGGCTGGTGGGCAGCCTCAGATACCATAGGGTTTGCCAGCGGTTGGCTTGGTTGAGCTGAAACAGGTTCCGCAGGGCTGGATCGGTACTGTTGAGGCCCAGCACGGTATTGGAGACAATGGGAAAAAAGGCCACAATCCAGGCACAAACCACTAGGGCGGCAAAGGTGTTGCTCCTCAACCAAATGATAATTAGTGGCGCAACGGCCACAATTGGCGTGGTTTGTAGGAGCACCGCATAGGGGAAAAAGCTGCGCTCGATCCACTTACTTTGGGCGAATAAAACCGCCACGAGCAGCCCGGATACCGTGGCCGCTACGAGGGCTGTAAAGGCGATCTTCAGGGTGACAAACCAGGCGGGAAAGAGGGTGGGCCAATCTGTAGCGAGGGTTTGCAAAATCAATATCGGCCCCGGCAGTAGGTAGGGAGGCGTGTTGGTAACTCGAACAGCTATCTCCCAGGCTGCCAGCAGCACTAATCCTACGATCACTGGGGCCAGCACATCGGGGGAGAGCAGTTTTTTCGCCCATCCTGACATGGTTTTAGGGGGGGCAAAGGCAGGGGAAATCATGGGCTAAACGTAGACTTGATCATGGGTAGCATGGCTAGGGTGGATACGGTTCATCGCACTGAACATTTTGCCCAGCAGGCGATGCCTAAAAGGCTAGGGACAGGGAATCGCCCATGGCCTCCGAAAGCTGGTGGGATACATCGCGGCAGTAGTGGTTGAACTGGGTGGAGGTGCGATAGTCGGGTTCGCGAGGGTGGGGGCTATCAATGACCATATCGGCGACGACCCGACCGGGTTGGGAGGCCATTACTACCACTCGATGGGCTAGGTACACCGCTTCATAGATGCTGTGGGTAACAAACAGAATGGTTAGGTGGCGCTGATATTGCAGGTTCAACAGGTCTTGGTTGAGTTTGCCCCGCGTCATTTCGTCCAGGGCTCCGAAGGGTTCGTCCATCAGCAGCACGTTGGGACGGGTGACTAGGGCGCGGGCAATGGAAGCCCGCATTTTCATGCCGCCAGACAATTCGCGGGGGTAGACCCGTTCAAACCCCTGGAGTCCAACTTGGCCAATGGCTTCAGACGCTAGTTCTAGCGACTCCCGCTTTGGCACCCCGGCTAATTTCAGCGGCAGCCGAATGTTGTCCATCACCGTAGCCCAGGGCATCAGGGCGGCTTCTTGAAACACGTAGGCCAACCGATGATCGGCATCGCTGCCAGACCAGGTAAGCTGTCCCGTCGTCATGTCCCCCAATCCTGACACGATGCGCAGCACCGTGCTTTTACCACAGCCCGATGGCCCCACCAGGCTGGTAATTGTCCCTGGCGGTACGGCCAGATTAAAGTCTTTTAGGGCTACGGTGCCGTTGGCATAGGTTTTGCCAACCTGATCCAGGGTCAAAATCGGCGGAGTCTCCATGGGGATCGAGGGAAATAGGTTTGCAACCATCATCGGCCAAACTTGCTGGGTGGAGGGTGGTGATTGAACACATGAATAGCTGCCCTAGCTTGTATAGGCCTCTGGCCCCTGGTTGATGAAGTCCAGGGTATAGGCTTGCTTGTAGTCCACTGAGGCATCAAACACCCCCAAATCGGACATCACCGTGAAAATTTCTTCCCAGCGAGCATCGGTCATGGCACCGATGCCCAGGGTTTCGGCGTCACCGCTGAGAATAATGCCGTATTCCGCCATTTTTTCGAGTCCAAAGGCAATCTGCTCATCGGTCATTTCAGGGTTGTCCTGTTTGATGAGTGCATTGCCCGGCGTGGGGTCTTCCAGATAGCTGTACCAGCCCTTGATGGAGGCATCCACAAACCGCTGCACCAGGTCGGGGTTGCTTTCCAGAATTTCCCGCCGAGTTTCGATGGTCGTGGTGTAGTTGGGGTAGCCGTTGTCTGCCATTAAGAGAATCACAGGCTCAAAGCCCCCTTCTCGTTGAATGGCAAAGGGTTCGGAGGTGATATAGCCCTGCTGAACCAGGTTTTTATCCGCCACAAATGGCCCCACGTTGAAGGTGTAGACCCCCATCTGTGAGTCATCGAGGCCGTACTTGGCTTTAATAAAGGGCCAGAAGGTTGTGTGGGCACTGGTAGACATCAAAATCGTCTTGCCCTTCAGGTCTTCAAAGGATTCGATCCCGACGCCGGGGTGGGCCATCAGCCCCTGGGGATCTTTTTGAAAAATAGCCGCCACCGTTACCTTGGGCACATTTTCTTTAATGGCGTTAATGGCGTCGATGGCGTAGCCCATCTTAAAATCCATGGCCCCCGCCATCAAAAGCTGATTGCCGTTAACCTGAGGCCCACCCATCTTAATGGTGACATCCAGCCCGTGGTCGGCATAGATCCCGGTGGCCACCGCCTGGTAAAAGCCGCCGTGCTCCGCCTGGGCAAACCAACTGGTGCCAAAGGTGATCCGATCCAACTCGCCAGCGGATTCGGCGGATCCCGGCGACCCTGACTCCGTAGAAGCCGTTTGATTGCCACCACCACAGGCTGCCAGCACCCCCGCCCCAAGGGACAGCGAGCCATAGCGTAGAAAGCGCCGTCGATTTAAGGCCCAGGATGAAAAGAGATCGTGAGACAAAGTCATGGTCGATCATCCGATGAATTTAAGGACAGTCGAGAAGCCCGCATGGGTGCATCGTGGACGATTCTAGCGGCGGCCGCACCTGCTCCCCAAAAACGTAAACCCGAGGTGAATCGCCCATGATTACCGCAACAGCGCAACCGGAATAGGGGAGAATCCAAGGCCACCGTTAGCATTGTATACAAGACGTTAGGGGACAGATCATCGGCGATTCCGTATTTTTAGCTACGCTTCCCCCATGCATTATCAACGCCCACTTTCCCGGCCTAGGGACGCCTACCCTTAATGCGACCGCTTGACTTAGAGGATGTTTGAACAGCCGACGCATGTCCTAAGGGATACCGATGAGGTCAGTCTCAGCCGTCAAAAATCCTGTTATTTAGACCGATCTAGCGACCAATCACACCTGAGGCAACCCTTTTCAAATGCCTTCCTAGCTTAATATGGAATAAATTCTAATCTTTATGCGGATTATCTGTAACTATCGCCACACTAGAAGAAGCCTAATAAAACCTTAGGGATCATCTTCATCCTAGGAATTAAGTACGGCTAACCCTGCTCTCTCTGTTCAGCTAATCTGCAATTTTTAGGGCCATAACCAATACTCTGCTAGATATCTCCTTGACCCATTCATAGCTTCCATGTTCAGCGCTTGAGCTCCTCAGTTTTCTTCCAGAAATAACAATAGAGTTCCTGAGGAAAACATCCAGCAAGGCCGAATCCGAAATATTTTGTTACATGCTCAGGGCATCTATACACCAAAGCTTTAGAATCTAGTCAGCCTCAAAAGTTTATCTGGCGATGCATTGATTTACGTAGTGTTACATTGCTACATCGTGCTCTCATAATCGTCTGGTGAACTAAATTCTGGTAAGGGTGATTGGCTAAGGATTTTGGGTATTCTAAACCTAGGCTGGTGGAATTCATTTTTTCAGACGTTGTAGACAATGGGTGATCGCAAAATTTCGGGATCACGAAAAAATGATGGCGATATTAATGAAGCATTTACAAAGTCTCGTGCGCTTTGTCTTGAAAGCCGCTACCATGAAATCACTTAAATCGATTTAATGAATTGATTCGACTCTGCTGCTGACTATTAATGTCATTGAAAACCCACGGATGGTTTAATCCCGTTGAGGTACCGTGTCCTTCTAGCTCTCCCCCAGTCAGGATGCACGACCCCAAGGCGTGTAATACCGCAACCGTCATTGCCCTTTGCAGCGAGCGAATGTATAGCTATTCCACGATTCAACGGCTGAGTTCACCCCTTGAGCGTTCCCAGGGCAATGCCCCGACACATGCGCTCAAGCGATAACCATTACCATGTAGTTAGGGGCCAACCATGATCAGACCATCGACCCAGACTTCCCAGGATTCCAGTCCTCGTTTCGACATCCGCACGCAACCTGCGGAAGCCGCCATCTATCCTGCACCGCCGCTGCAACCCATCCACAGTGAGCCATCGGAGCAGCTTAAACAGGCGCTTTTCAGCAATCTCTACTGCGAGCAGGGCAAGGATGAGCAGTTTGCCAATGCCCACGACTACTACATGGCCCTAGCCTATAGCGTGCGCAATGAGCTGATGAAGAAACGCATCCGTACGGCCAAAACCTACGCCCAATCGAAGGCCAAGGCGGTCTATTACCTGTCGGCGGAATTTCTGATGGGGCGACACCTCGGCAACGGGCTGATCAACCTAGGTCTGCACGAAACCATGCGCCACACCCTAGCGGATATGGGCCTGGATTTGGATGAACTGCTGGAGCGGGAGGCGGAACCGGGCTTGGGCAATGGCGGTCTGGGGCGGCTGGCGGCCTGCTTCATGGATTCCCTCACCACCCTCAACCTGCCCGCCATTGGCTACGGGATTCGCTACGAATTTGGCATTTTCACCCAGGTGCTCCACAACGGCTACCAGCACGAGCAGCCCGATAAGTGGCTGAGCTTTGGCAACCCCTGGGAGATCGCCCGTCCCGATTACCAGGTCGAAATCAAATTCGGCGGCTACACCGAGGTCTATAAAGACAGCGACAACGACTACCGGGTGCGCTGGATGCCGGGACAAACGGTGATCGGCATTCCCCACGATTCTCCGGTTCCGGGCTACGGCACCGAGAACGTCAACATTCTGCGGCTGTGGAAGGCGGAGGCGGGCAGCGCCTTTGACCTCCATGCCTTCAACGCCGGGGACTACTTTGGGGCCGTGGCCGACAAGATGATCTCCGAGAACATCACGAAGGTGCTCTACCCCAACGACGAGACCCGCCAGGGCAAAGAGCTACGGCTGCAACAGCAGTATTTCTTTGTGGCCTGTTCCCTGCAAGACATCATCCGTCTGCACCTGCGGGATCATGGCCATCTAGAAACCCTGGCCGATTTTGCCGCCATCCAGCTCAACGACACCCACCCCGCCATTGGTGTCGCCGAGCTGATGCGAATTCTGCTGGACGAGCACCATTTTGATTGGGATCAAGCTTGGACGATTACCCAGGGCTGCTTTGGCTACACCAACCACACCCTCATGCCCGAAGCCCTGGAATGCTGGTCGGTGGATTTGTTTGGGCGCTTGCTGCCCCGCCACCTAGAGCTAATCTACGAAATCAACCACCGCTTCCTCAGCCAGGTGAAGCTGCGCTATCCCCAGGATCCTGAACGGCTGGAGCGGCTATCGCTGATTGCCGAAAGCCCGGAACGGAAGGTGCGGATGGCCAACCTCGCCTGTGTGGGCAGCCACGCCATTAACGGGGTGGCCGCTTTGCATACGGAACTGTTGAAACAGGACGTGCTGCGCGACTTCTACGAACTCTGGCCCGACAAATTCACCAACAAAACCAACGGCATCACCCCCCGCCGCTGGCTGTTGCAGTGCAACCCCCGCCTGTCCCAGTTGATTACCGAAACCATCGGCGAAAGCTGGATCACCAACCTGGACGACCTGCGCCAACTGGAAGCCCACCTGGATGATCCCACCTTCCAGCAGGCATGGCATTCCATCAAACAGGCGAACAAGTGGGATCTGGCCCACATCATCCACAGCCGCCTCGGCATTGAGATCAACCCCGACTCCATGTTTGATGTGCAAATCAAGCGCATCCACGAATACAAGCGGCAGTTGTTGAACATCCTCCATGTGATCACCCTGTACCACCGGATCCTGCAACACCCGGATCAGCCCGTGGTACCCCGCACCGTGATCTTTGGCGGCAAGGCGGCTCCTGGCTATGCCATGGCCAAGCTGGTGGTGAAGTTGATCACCGCTGTCGCCGATGTGGTCAACGCTGATCCCATTGTGGCCGGACGGTTGAAGGTGGTATTCCTGCCCAACTACAACGTCTCCCTGGCCCAGCGCATCTTCCCCGCCTCCGACCTGTCGGAGCAAATTTCCACCGCTGGCACCGAAGCCTCCGGTACCGGAAACATGAAGTTTGCCCTCAACGGTGCCCTCACCATCGGCACCTTGGATGGGGCCAACATCGAAATCCGCGAAGAAGTGGGGGCCGACAACTTCTTCCTGTTTGGCCTCACCACCGAGCAAGTGTCCGCCTGCAAGGCCGTGGGCCACAACCCCTGGTTCTACTACGACACCAACCCCGAACTGAAGCGCGTCCTCGACAGCATCGCCAGCGGCCTCTTTGCCCCCGACCATCCTGATCTGTTCCTACCCCTGCTGGATTCCCTGCTGGTGGACGATCCCTACCTGGTGATGGCCGACTACGGAGCCTACGTTCAGTGCCAGGAACACGTCAGCCGCTGCTACGAAGACCAGGCCCGCTGGACCAGGATGTCGATTTTGAACGCGGCCCGCATTGGCAAATTTTCCGCTGACCGCACCATCGCCGAATACACCCGCGACATCTGGCACGTCAAACCCATCGAGGTGAAGCCAGAGGGCTAATCCTCAGAAACGGCATCCCAGGTTGAGGAATGTACCGGGATGCTCCCTTTCTCTTAATTTGACCCGTAACTATTGTATGGTGACGGGTCAAATTAGCGTATTCAGAAAGGCTTTGAACTGATCTAAGTCAGTCTGATAAAAATGGTGAAGGTGTTGGGCTTGAATAATGACGATCATCATTCGTTGAGGATCAAGTTCAATCGTGTAGGCGTGACGAAAGATGTGACGAAAGCGGCGTAGTTCATCCAGGCTTTTATAGGCTTCTGCACACCATAGTTTTGGGCGTATGCCTTCAATGTCTAGGGTCATGCGCTTGAGTAAGCTGCTGTGCCACTGGCCTCTATTGTCAATCTGATTTTCAAAGGTTCTGGCTACATTCAAGCTAATGTTTTCAAAGGCGTTGTACAGGTTATTCAGGTAATAACCCGCTAGGATAGCTTGCTCAGTGGTTGTTAGGGCATTTGCATAATCTGAAAGCCGCCCATACAAAGCCTCAATTTCTTGGATGTCGGCATCAATGTTGGCCTTCAAAAGGGCAGCTTGAGGATTCATAAACAAGTTCTCCGGTTCGGCGAACCATATCAGAAAAGTGGCTGGGATGGTTGATTTCTCGCAGGTCAATTAGCCTATCTGGACAGGCTGATTCTAGGTCGCGCCAGAGAGCAAAGTAGGTAGCTGCGTCGGTGCCTGCGACGGCAATGTCGATGTCTGAATGGTCGCAAAACTGCCCTGGCTGGGTGACGGAACCAAAAAGGTAGACCTGAGTAATGTTGGGATAGTGGGGGATGACCTGGCGGATAGCCGTGATCGCATCTTGACGAGCTTTTTGTCGCAGAACTTCCCAGGCAGTCTGTTGTTCAGCGGCCCGCTGTCTAAAATTATCCCGGCATTGCTGAAGGTTGATCGCCATAGGTCAAGAGACGTTCTCACCTACAGATCTATTGTGGCACAGGCGGCCTATCCACAAGAGACTCAAAAACGAACTCCAATTTCGTCACCGTATTTTCAGCAACGTAGGGATGAATGTCTGAATACGACATAGGCTAAATGAGAGATTCAGCGATAAGTATCCCTAAAGCACCTCAGCCTTGAGCAAGGCTCCGGGCAGGGTCATCAGTTTGCGGAGGGAGGGCACATAGGCACGGCGGCTAAAGACGTCGTAGCCGTTTTCTTCGATCACGTCCAAAATTTGACGATACAGATCTAGCGCTGCCCATACAGGCCAACGGGCATCGGGGCTGAGCAGACTGATCCCGGCCTCGGCTTCGGCGTAGTAATGGCGGGCGCGGTCAATTTCAAAGGCCATCAGGGCGCGCCAGCGGTCGTCCACCACCCCAGCCATCAGGTCGGCCTCGGTGTAGTGGAACTGGGCCAAATCCTCTAGCGGCAGGTAAATCCGGCCTCGGCGGGCATCTTCGCCTACGTCCCGCAGAATGTTGGTGAGCTGGTTGGCAATGCCAAGGGCCACCGCCTGAGGGGTCGGGTCGATGGGTTCCTGGGGATGCCAGGGGGCCGTGAACTGATCGGAGTCAACGCCCATCACCGTGGTAGACATCAAGCCCACGGTGCCCGCCACCCGGTAGCAGTAGAGTTCTAAGTCTTGGAAGGTCTCGTAGCGGTTGCGGTGCAAGTCCATGCGCTGGCCCGCAATCATATCCCGGAAGGGCTGAATGTCGAGGGGAAACTTCTCCAGGGTGTCCACCAGGGCCACGTCTTCGTCATCCACCGGACAGCCTGCAAACACGGATTCCAGTTGGGCTTCCCAGCGGTCGAGGGTTTTCTCATTGGTGAACTGGGCCTGGGGGCCATCCACCAGCTCATCGGTTCTCCGGCACCACAGGTAGATGGCCCAAATGGCGCGGCGCTTGGCGGGGGCCATCAGCAGGGTGCCCATATAGAAGGTCTTCGAGTACTTTGCGGTCACTTGGCGGCAAAGCTCGTAGGCGTCCTCTATGGAGGAGAGGGATGGGCGTGGGGGAGAATCAGTCAGTTGCAGCATCAATGTCCCAATCTGGAGAAGGTAAATCTCAAACCGACCACAGGTGTATCTGCTTAACTAGCCTCTCATAACTGCACCCAAGATGGGAAAAACAGTCAGGATTGGCCCAAGGCAACCCAGATTACACGGCATTTCGCGATGGACATAGCCAGGGAGGGGAAATGCTGCAACAGTCAGCGGGCTGTGGCATCGATACAAGGCGTCTACGGGAGACACGGGGGCTAGTTGTGTTGATTATATGTTGCAATCCGTAACATATGCCGAAAATTCCGATTTGGCTAGGGCGACTTCGTCGGTGGCCTCGCCCCAAAGTTGGGCCAGCCCAGATAGAATAGAAAACTGCACTCACTCGGTTCTGGCTGAGTTTTGACAATCACCCTAGGGGCTGAGTCGCCCTCCATGACCTGGCTCAGTGCTTTAGGGCGCATTGTGCATTGATCCAGATTGATCCAGGACGGTTCCTGAACCGAACGGGTGCGGATCGCCTGTCCATCTCGATGCTTGCGGGGAGCCCAACTCGTGCCTGAAACTAACTTTGATTTGCTTGTTCAATCCGATCCATTGCTGGCCACCATTGTGCAGCGCGAACTGCAACGCCAGCGAGATCACCTGGAACTGATCGCCAGCGAAAACTTCACCTCCGCAGCGGTGATGGCGGCCCAGGGGTCGGTGCTCACCAATAAATATGCCGAAGGGTTGCCCAACAAGCGCTACTATGGCGGCTGCACCTTCGTAGACGAAGCCGAGCAACTGGCTATCGACCGAGTGAAGGAACTCTTCGGAGCCGCCCACGCCAACGTTCAGCCCCACTCCGGTGCCCAGGCCAACTTTGCGGTGTTCCTGGCCCTGCTAAATCCGGGCGACACCATCATGGGCATGGATTTGTCCCACGGGGGTCACCTCACCCACGGGTCGCCCGTGAACGTGTCGGGCAAGTGGTTCAAGGTGGTGCAGTACGGTGTGAGCCGCGACACCGAACAGCTCGACTTTGACAGCATCCGCGCCCTGGCCCTAGAGCATCGGCCCAAGCTGATCATCTGCGGCTATTCCGCCTATCCCCGCACCATTGATTTCCAAGCCTTCCGCGCCATTGCCGACGAAGTGGGCGCGTACCTGATGGCCGACATTGCCCACATTGCCGGCCTGGTGGCCGCTGGGCTGCACCCCAACCCCGTGCCCCACTGCGATGTGGTCACCACCACCACCCACAAAACCCTGCGCGGCCCCCGTGGTGGGTTGATTATGACCCGCGATGCTGAACTGGGCAAAAAGTTCGACAAAGCCGTCTTCCCCGGCACCCAGGGTGGCCCCCTAGAGCATGTTATCGCCGCCAAGGCTGTGGCCTTTGGGGAAGCCCTGCGGTCTGAGTTCAAAGCCTACTCTGCCCAGGTGATTGAGAACGCCCAACGGTTGGCAAACCAGTTGCAAAATCGTGGATTCAAAGTGGTTTCCAACGGCACCGACAACCACCTGGTGCTGGTGGATCTGCGATCCATCGGCATGACTGGAAAGCGGGCCGACCAGCTCGTCAGCACCGTCAACATCACCGCCAACAAAAACACGGTGCCCTACGACCCCGAATCTCCCTTTGTCACCAGTGGTCTACGCCTGGGTTCCCCTGCTATGACCACCCGTGGTCTGGGCAGCGATGAGTTCGCCACCATCGCCGACATCATTGCCGATCGTCTATTGAATCCAGAGGATATGGCAATGGAGAGCCAATGTCGGGATCGGGTTGCCGCCCTGTGCGAGCGCTTCCCTCTCTACCCCCACCTGGGTGGTCGCGTTCCGGCCCTGGTCTAGGGTTTAGCGATTGGGGCTGAGTTTTGCCGGGGCTAGACTCGCCCCTACCCCTGTCACCAAACTTCACACAGACTCCATGGAGAGGGACAGCGAAGGTTAAGGTTTCGCCTTCACGATCTGTCATAATCTGCATGGAGTTTGGTTCGTTTGGGAAAAGTCAACTTATCCTATGGACGAATGCCCCCTTGAGATCAGTGGGGTTTTCTCCCACTAGGCCGTCCCCCCGCCATCGAGGCCGTTCAGTTCCCTCCCCCTAGGAGTTCAGATGCCGTTTCATCTGTATCACTTTTTTGCCTTCGTGATTTCCATGGCCGTTGTGCTAGTGGCAACGCCCATTGTGCGGCGCATTGGCCTAAAAAGTGGGCGGGTGGATATGCCGGGGGGGCGCAAGGTACATAGTCAACCCATGGTGCGGCTCGGCGGAGTATCCATTTTTCTGGGCACCCTCACGGCGCTGCTGTTGGTGTGGGCTACGGGAGGCTTTATCGATGGCAGCGGGCAACATCTAGCCCCGCCCCAGGAATTTCAAATTTGGGGAGTCACCATTGGCGGACTGGCCTTTTTCCTGATTGGGCTGATGGATGATCTCTTCGGTCTGTCTCCCATCAGCCGCTTGATTATGCAGGCTCTCGTTGCCACTATTGCTTGGCATGTGGGCGTTAGCATCGACTTTTTAACCATTCCTTTTTACGGCCTCACCCCCCTACCCGACCTGATTAGTTTGCCCGTCACCATCTTTTGGCTCGTGGGCATGGCCAACGCCATCAACTGGATCGATGGCCTGGATGGCTTAGCCGCTGGAGTCTCTGGCATTGCCGCTGTGATCATGCTAGTGGTGTGCCTATTTATGGGACAGCCCGCCGCCGCCCTGATTGCCGCTGCCCTAGCGGGGGGTGCCCTGGGCTTTTTGCGCTACAACTTCAACCCCGCCAAAATTTTCATGGGGGATGGCGGAGCCTACTTCATGGGCTTTACCCTGGCCGCCGTGGGCATTATTGGCTTGGTCAAAACCGTGACCACCGCCGCCGTGCTGTTGCCCTACCTAATCCTGGCGGTGCCCATTTTAGATATGTCTGCCGTCATCCTAGATCGGCTGCGTTCTGGCAAATCCCCCTTCATTGCCGATAAGCGCCATCTGCACCACCGTTTGCTTCAAGCGGGGCTATCCCACCGGGTGACGGTGCTGTTTATCTACGTGCTCACCCTGTGGGCCGGGAGTCTTGCCCTGGCCTTTGCCGGAATCCCCAGCGGTGTAGCCTATGCCCTAGGGGCGACAGCACTGCTGAGCTACACGGGTTGGCGGCTGCGGCAACAGGCTCGTTAAGCAGGGTTAATTGTCCCGACTATGTTGACGTTACCCAGAAGGGAACGTTCCCGCCATAGGTAATCGATGGATGGCGATTCCTTAGGCCAGCCAAGCATCAGCCAAGAATACAGCAGGTGTTTGTTGTGATAGTGGTGGGCAGCGCCCACCCTACGGTTGGGGCGTTAGCCGAACTGTTTTTTGGCGGCTTCGTAGACATCTTCGGTGATTTGGGTGATGCCTTGATCTTGGGCAAACTTTTCGATCTTTTTGCGGGCAGCGGGGCGCACGAAAAAGGGGATTTCCTTCAGGCGGGCTTCAGCTTCGGTCGTCCAATCCATCGTTAACGATCTCCTAGGGCAAAGGGTTCACACCAAAACGTTTGAGGCCCCAAAGGCTTGAGAACCATGCTGTCACAGCTCTACCTTTGCGTTCTGCTTCAAACTTCTTTACGATACCAGGGGCAGACTGCGCCTTAGCGACTGTCGATCACTGTGAGAGGAGATTGTGATGAAAAAATTGGGACTGATGGCCCTCGCCGCCATCCTCACGCTGGGTATGGTGTTAGGGATTGGCCAAGTCGTTCGGGCTGATATTGTTCAAGAATCGGTGGTCTACACCATCGACGGTCAACCCTACGAGGGCTACTTTGCCCTTAACCAAGGCTTTGGCAACAACCAACCCCTGGTGCTGCTGGTACACGATTGGAACGGCCTAGACAGCTACGAAATGCGCCGCGCCCAAATGCTGGCGGAACAGGGCTATGCCACCTTTGCGGTGGATCTCTACGGTCAAGGGGTGCGGCCTCGCAATACCGAGGAATCCCAGGCAGAAAGCGGCAAACTCTACGCTGACCGAGCCACCATGCGGGCGCGGTTGGCGGCAGGATTGGCCGAAGCCCAGCAAATGATGGGTGTGGATGGAGATCGGGTGGTGGCGATTGGCTACTGCTTTGGCGGCGCAGCGGTGCTAGAAATGGCCCGCGCCGGGATGGATGTGGACGGTTTTGTCTCCTTCCACGGCAGCTTTGAAACCCCCGAAGGC
Source organism: Spirulina sp. (assembly GCA_044070495.1). Classification (GTDB taxonomy): domain Bacteria; phylum Cyanobacteriota; class Cyanobacteriia; order Phormidesmidales; family Phormidesmidaceae; genus Nodosilinea. Next base: position 13,297 of record JBIPSI010000003.1, read on the forward strand.
CAAGACTACAGCCAAACCCAGGGCCGCGTTTTGATTCTGCATGGTTCCGATGACCCCGTGGCCCCCATGGCCGATGTGGCCCAACTGGCGGCGGAGATGGATGCCGCCGATGTGGACTTTGACATGGAAATCTACGGCGGCGTAGACCATGCCTTCACCGTGTGGACAGCGGGGGATCGCTACGATGGGCTGGCCGACCGTAAATCCTGGCGGGCGCTGCTAACCTTCCTAGGCGAAACCATCGACTAGAGGCTGAAGCTGATCAAATAATTGCTGCACCAAGGCCAAGTTCTTCACCCCAGGGGAGACCTCCACACCGCTAGAGAGGTCTATACCCTGGGGATTGAGGCTGGCTAGGGCTTGGCGCACATTGTCGGGGCGCAGCCCTCCAGCCAAAAGCCAGGGACATGGGGGATCAAAGGTTTGCAGCGCTTGCCAATCGAGGGTAAGGCCCGTACCGCCCAGTTGATCGGGGTGGTAGGCATCGAGTAATAGGGCATCGACGGTGGCAGCGTAGGTCAGGGCTTGGTCAAGATCCGCCGCCGTCCGGATACGGATAGCTTTGATTAGACGACGCTGGGGCAAGGCTTGGCGCAGGGTGCGGCATTGTTCTAGGGTTTCGGCCCCATGGAGTTGGACGGTATTTAGGCCCGTGTTCTGCACAACGGCGAGGATCGTTTCTGTCGTGGCGTTGGCAAAGACGCCGACGGTGCCCCCCTGCCAGCCTTCAGCGGCTAGAGCCTCTAGAATTGCGGCAATCTGAGGCGGATCAATGTAGCGAGGGGATTGGGCCACGCAGATAAAGCCCAGATCGGTGGCCCCCATTTGGGTAATGGCCAGGGCTTGATTCGCCTGGGTGATGCCGCAAATTTTCACCTGCATTTTAGACCCGCATGTTAACTCTATTGAACATTCCGCCAGTTCGATTCTACGGCTTCCTATAATCCAGAATGATTCAAAACTGCTTTAGTTGGGAGACATAACATTGCTGAATACCGCACTGCTGATGGCCTTCACCACCCCCACCACCCCCGAATGGTCTTTTAAGGTGGCGCTGATTATGATTACCTGCAATCTGTTTGTGCTGGCCATTGGCAAATATGCCATCCAGCGGCCTGGGGTAGGGCCAGCCCTGCCCGCTAACTTGCCCATGGTGTTCGAGGGCTTTGGTCTTCCCGAACTGCTGGCCATTGGTAGCTTTGGCCACATTCTGGGGGCTGGTATGATTTTGGGACTAGGGAACGCTGGGTTGCTATAGTCCTACCTTGGTCAGTTGTCTAGAATAGGGGCATCTCCCCCGGCCTTGGCCCATCATTCAGGGGTAGGGCGGGGGGATGTTCTTCAGAGGGTTTGGTAATGCAATCTGGCTGGCGTGTGGGGTCTATCCTGGGTATTCCCCTGTTTATTGACCGATCCTGGTTCATCATCCTGGTACTGATCACCCTAGCCAATGGCCTCAATCCGGATTGGCAAATGCAGTGGGGAGAACTGGCCTGGGTGATGGGCTTTGCCATGGCGCTGCTGCTGTTTGGGTCGGTGCTGCTCCATGAGCTGGGCCATAGCATTGCGGCGAAGCTCCAGGGCATTGGGGTCAACTCTATCACCCTGTTTCTCTTTGGTGGCATTGCCTCCATTGATCGAGAGTCCAAAACCCCAGGGGGAGCACTCAAGGTGGCGGTGGCTGGGCCATTGGTTAGCTTTGGCCTGTTTTTAGTGATTTCAGCCCTGGTACAAAACCTGAGCCTGCCCCAGCCCGTTAGCTTGGTCTTACAGAATGTCGCCTACATTAACCTCGTACTCACCCTGTTTAACCTCATCCCTGGGTTGCCCCTAGACGGGGGCCAAGTGCTAAAAGCCCTAGTGTGGAAGGTCACCGATAGCCGCATTCAGGGCATTCGCTGGGCGGCGCGGTCGGGCCAAATCCTCGGTTGGCTGGCCATTGCCCTAGGGTTGGGGATGATTCTGCTTAACCAAGACTACTCTGGCCTGTGGATTGCCGCCATTGGCTGGTTTGCCCTCCGCAACGCCGCCGCCTACCAGCAGGTGACCAACCTCCAAGAGGCCATGTTGGCCCTTACCGCCGCTGATGCCATGGGGCGCGACTTTCGGGTGGTAGATGCCCACACCAGTCTGCGGGCCTTTGCCGAAGCCTACCTCCTAGAGGAGCACCATCCTCCCGCCTACTTTGCCGCCTCGGAAGGGCGCTACCGAGGGTTAGTCAGTATCGATGCCATCCGCACCATCGAACGGGGGCAGTGGGATCAACGCACCCTCCAGGACATTGCCCAACCCCTGCTCACCATTCCCTCCGTGCGAGAAACCACCCCCCTGACGGAGGTGATCGCTAAACTGGAGGATCTGGCCCTGCCCCGCCTCACGGTGCTCACCCCCGCCGATGCCGTAGCGGGGGTTCTCGACCGGGGCGATATTGTCCGCGCCATTGCCGACCGCCTGGGGCTGGGGGTGGCTCCGGCCATGATTCAACGCATTAAAGAAGAGGGTGCATATCCCCCCGGCCTACAACTCGCGGCCATTGCCCGCACAGTGAACGAGGATTAGAGCGTAGGGGGATACGGGTAAGGAGCCTTTGTCCCTACGGTTCTAGGTGGCCAGTCCGTTGTTGGATTTCACCCAGAGGGCCAACCCACCCCCGCGCCCACGGGCCGCTAGGTACGATTCGGTGGCGGCGAAGAAGGCAAAGAAGGGAAGTTTTGCGATGGGCGTGGTGGCGAAATTCTCGGTTCCGGCCCGCCCTTTAATGGGCAGCTTCAGCAGGCAGAGCCGCCCTAAAAATACCTGAACCTGCACAAAATCAAAGGCCAACAGGTTTTGTTTCTGTAGAAACTTGGCTGGGCCGCTAAACCTCAGCGCTAGGGGGCCAAGCTGAATCTGATTTTCGATGGCCAACCGATCCGGCGAGGATGGATTGGGATCCGTCTGGCTATCGGGGGCAGGGCGGCTAAAGCGGATGCTGCCAGGAACTAGCCCAGGCCAGTAGAAGCCTTTCCCGGTGGGTTCTCCGGCTTTATAGGCGGGCTTGTTGGGGGCCGTAAACCGCAGTTGCCACTGACCCAGCAGAGAGTCTACCGCGAGGGCAGGGCGGGGATGTTTTGCGGCTCGTTCCGTATCCAGAAGCGCCTGCACCACCTGGGGTGATGGGGGCCTTGGAGATTGCCTATCCGCCACCTGGGCCAGAATATCGGGCGCGGCGGATAGGGGGGTTGCCATGGTTTGTGGGCTCATCGATCCCTCCAAAACAGTCTTGATAGCGGTGGTGGTTGGACAGAAAAACCGCTGATCTTGGGCGGTATAGCTCCATTATGGCAGTCCCAGTCCGGCACCCCCTAGGGGTCTGGCATAATGGGGGTCGCCCTTCTCTGCAAACCCATGGCCGTTACTCCCCCTTCTCGTTTGACCCTGCCCTTGGCGCGACCCAAGGCTACGGTTTCCACCACGCTAATGGCGGCGGGTCTGGTGATCACCCTCGCCTTTGTGGCCATGGCCCTGCTGTCTCCACCCATGCAGGCTTGGGGCTGGCTGCAAGATCCCACCACGGCGCTGCAAAACCCCATCCACCAACCCCCAGGGGCTGACCACTGGTTTGGCACCACCCGCCAGGGTTACGACATCTTTGCCCGCACCCTGTTTGGTAGTCGAGCGGCGTGGCAGGTAGTGCTGCTGGCCACTGCCCTCAGTGTGGTCATCGGGGTGCCCCTGGGTATGGTGAGCGGCTATCTGGGGGGCCGTCTAGATCGGGCGCTGTTGTTTTTTATGGATACGATCTATACCCTGCCGGGGCTACTGCTGTCGGTGACCCTGGCCTTTGTGGTGGGGCGCGGCGTGGTGAATGCGGCCATCGCCCTCAGCATTGCCTACATTCCCCAGTATTACCGAGTCGTGCGTAACCACACCGTTAGCGTCAAGACGGAACTCTTCATCGAAGCCGCCCAGGCCATGGGGGCCGATCCTTGGACGGTACTGAGCCGCTATCTTTTCCTCAATGTGATCCAAAGTGTGCCCGTACTGTTCACCCTCAATGCTGCCGATGCCATCCTGGTGCTGGGGGGGCTAGGGTTTTTGGGTCTGGGTCTGCCGGAGCAGGTGCCGGAGTGGGGGGCCGACATTCGCCAAGCCCTGGATGCCCTGCCCACGGGCATTTGGTGGCCTGCCCTGTTCCCTGGCCTTGCCCTCACGCTAATGGTGACCGGGCTTTCCCTGGTGGGCGAAGGGCTGAATGAATGGATGAACCCCCGGCAACGCCAATCCTCAGGACGTTGAACCCAGGGCGCTAACCACGGCTGAGCCAACGGGTCGGATCGGGATCGCCCGTCAGTCGCTGTGGACGGTGTGGATTTTAAGAAAGTTGGTGCCCTGGGAAATTTTGGCGGGGATACCCCCCATAATCAGCAGTTTATCCCCCGGCTTGGCCAAATTACGATTTTTTAGGGTGGTTTCTGCGGTTTCGGCCATGGCTTCAAAGGTGGGCGGCGGCGACTCGATCAGCAGGGGATGGACGCCCCAAATTAGGTTCATGTGGTGGTAGACCTTGTCGTTGGGGGTAAAGGCCACCACCGGAGCCTTGGGTCGTTCGCTGGAGGCAATTTTGGCGGTATATCCGGTTTCGGTGAAGCAGACGATGGCCCGCAGGTTGAGGGTGTTGTCGATGACGTTGAGAGCTTCGCCCAGGGCGTGGGTTTCATCGCTTTGGGAGGCGGGGGTGTTGATGAACTCCAGTTCCTGCTCAATGTCGCGGGCGATGCGGGCTAGCATTTGCACCGCCTGCACCGGGAAGGAACCCACAGCGGACTCCCCGGACAGCATCACCGCATCGGTGCCGTCGATGATGGCGTTGGCCACGTCGCTGGCCTCGGCGCGGGTGGGGCGCGGGTTGTGGATCATGCTCTCCAGCATTTGGGTGGCGGTGATCACCGGGATGTTGCGGTACTTGCATTCCCGAATAATCCGCTTTTGCAGCAGGGGCACTCGCTCGGCCCGCATTTCCACCCCTAGGTCGCCCCGCGCCACCATGATGGCATCCACCACCGAGAGAATTTCGTCGAGGTTGCGGATGGCCTGGGGTTTTTCAATTTTGGCCAGCACCGGAATATCTTCGCCCCCCTTGGCCGCCAGCAGTGCCTTCAAGGCGACAATATCCGCCGCCTGTCGCACAAAGCTGAGGGAGATGATATCCACCCCTTGGGCCACCCCAAACTCCACGTCCTGCTTATCTTTTTCGGTGAGGGAGGGCAGTTGCAGGTTGAGGTCGGGCAGGTTCACCCCCTTGCGGCTTTTCAGCGGCCCCCCCTGGATGATGCGGCAGGTGATTTTGGGCGGCACCACGTCCTCCACCTCCAGTTCCAGCAAGCCGTCATCCAGCAACACCTGCATTCCCGGTTTGGCTTCCTCGGCCAGGTAGGGGTAGTCAATGCCAACGCTGCCGGGGAAATTCTCCGCCTCCGCCAGGGGCACCAAATCGACGGTCAACCCCTCCTGGAGGTGAATGGCCCCATCGGGCAACTGGCCCACCCGAATTTTAGGGCCTTGGAGGTCTTGCAGCAGGGTGATGGGGGTGTCGTGCTCCGTCGAAACCTCCCGCAGCAGGTCAATCATGCGGGCGTGGTCTTCGTAGCTGCCGTGGGAAAAGTTGAGGCGGGCCACGTTCATCCCGGCCTCAATCATGCGCTTAAGGGTGGCCTTAGAACTGCTGGCGGGGCCAATGGTGGCGACAATTTTAGTGCGGCGGCTGAACGGATCCATGACCAAGGATGAGATGCGACAAAGTGCCCTCAGTATACGCACAGTTGCCAAAACGGTCATGTAGTCTTAGCGTCATTCCCGCAAGGAGGATCCATCGACCACTGCTGCAAGAAGGCTTCCACCGCATCTCCGGCTAGGGGCTGGGCGATGTAGTAGCCTTGGCCGTAGGGACAGCCGAGGGCCTGGAGTTGTTGCCACTGGGCCGCCGTTTCAATGCCCTCGGCAATGGCGGTCATGCCTAGACTCTGGGCGAGGGCCAGAATAGACTGCACCATGGCCACCCCCCGCTGATCGTCCCCTAGGCGGTTGGTGAAGGATCGGTCGATCTTAAGCACCTGCACCGGAAACCGATGCACCATGCTGAGGGAGGAATACCCGGTACCAAAGTCGTCAATGCAGATCTGCAAGCCCCGTTCCTGGAGATCGGCCAGTAGGGATTCGGCGGTTTCAGGATTCTCAATCAGGGCGCTTTCGGTAATTTCCAGGCGCAAATCGGAGTAGTCGAGGTTGGCGGCGGTTAGGGAGTCGTCAATGCTGGCGATCAGGTTGGGGTTGGCAAACTGCTTCACCGATAGGTTTACGCTCACCATTAAGTTTGCAGCCTGGGGAAGGCGCTGCCGCCACCGCTGCAACTGCCGACAGGCGTTTTTTTGTGTCCATTCTCCAATGGCGAGAATTAGCCCGGTTTCTTCGGCCAGGGGAATGAACGTGCTGGGAGAAATCACCCCCCAGCGGGGATGGTGCCAGCGGACAAGGGCCTCAAACCCCACTACCTGGGCATTGTGCAGGGCTACAACAGGCTGGTATTCCAGCACTAACTCATCCCGTTCCAAGGCCCGTTGCAGATCGTTCTCTAGGGTAAGCTGGGTGGCTACTTCTTCGTACATCTGCGGGTCAAACAGAGCTGATTGCCCTCGGCCATTGTGCTTAGCTTGGTACATGGCCGTGTCGGCATCGCGGAGGAAATCCACCGCCTCCACGGAACCCGTGAGGTTGGAGGACACCCCCACACTGGCGCTGATGAAGATTTCCCGTCCCTCCAGCAGCATCGGCTCTTGCAACACCTCATGGATGCGCTCAGCCACCCGCACGGGTTCCTCGATGGTGGCGATGTTGTTGATCAAAATGGCAAACTCGTCCCCCCCCAAGCGGGCCACCAGATCGCCCTCCCGCACCACCGAACCCAGGCGATGGGCGCATTCAATCAGCAGTTGATCCCCCACCAAATGGCCCAGGCTGTCGTTGATCACCTTAAAGCGGTCTAGGTCAATAAACAGCACCGCAAAGGCTTGGTTAGGCGAAACCTGTCCCCGCTGGGCGGCGGCATTGAGCTGCTCCATAAAGCAGGCCCGGTTGGGAATGCCCGTCAGAGGGTCGTGGAGGGCCTCGTAGGCTAGGCGATCTTCAATTTGCTTGCGCTCGGTGATATCGGTGAGGGTGCCCACGAGGCCAATGATCTCGCCTTCGCCGTTGCGCTGGGGGCGGCCCAGCAGTTGCACCACCCGCCGAATCCCGTCGGGGCGGAGAATGGTGCCCTCCAGGCTGAGCGGCTGACCATCGAGGCTGGCCATGGTTAGGTGGTACTGCCAGTGGTGGTGATCGCCGTCCTCCAGGGCCGCCAGCAGATCCGCCAGGGTGAGGGGATGCCCATGGGGTTCTAGGCCATAGATGCGGAACATCTCCTCCGACCACAGCAGGGTACGGCTGGGCAGACGTAGTTCCCAGTTCCCGGTGTGGGCAATGCGCTGGGCCTCCTTCAGGCGGGCTTCGGCCCGTTGGCGTTCCTCCAGTTCGTGGCGGGCCTGTTCTAGGGTTTGGGCCTGCTGAATGGCAATGGCCAACTGATCGGCCACGGTGGTCACCAGTTCAATTTCCGAGGGTTGCCACACAATCCCCTCCACCTGGGGAGGCCGATGAATACCGAGGCATCCCCAGGGCTGGGCATCGCTAATGGCTAGGGGCACCAGCAGCCAGCCCCCCGGCAAGGCTTGCACCAAGGGCGGGTTGGCATCGGTGGCGGTGAGCATGACCACCTCAAGCTGCTGGAGGCGGTGGGTTACGGGGGTTTCGCCCACGGAGCTAACCTGGTGCAGCAGACTCACCTGATCCGGCTGGCCCCGGTATTCCGCCACCACCTGCCACTCTAGGGAACTCGCCTGGTAGCGCTGGATGTTGACGTGATCCACCTGCAACAGATGGGCCACCTCGCGGGCGGCGGTGGCAAAGATGGTATCGAGGTCGAGGGATTGTCGAATCGCCTGAATAACCCGGTTGAGGGCCTGTTCTCGGCGAATTTGGTGCTCAATTTTTTGGTAGGCGCATCGTCGCTCGGTAATGTCTTGGAAATAGACCGCTAGGCCATCCTCCTGGGTGGGGTAGACATGGACTTCGTACCAGCTTTTAGAGGCTGCGAAATATTCCTCAAAGGCAACGCTTTGGCGTTGGCGGATGGCCTGGAAAAATTGGGCGGAAAACTGGGTGCCCAGCAGTTCCGGGAACTCGTACCAGAGGTTTTGCCCCAGCAATCCTTGGGCGGTGCGCTGCAAAAACTGCTCGGCCCGCTGGTTGAGGTAGGTGAACTGGCTGTGGCGATTTAGGGCAAAAAAGGCGTCGGTAATGCTTTCGAGGATGTCGGTGACATGCTGGTGGGAGGCTTGGATCGTGGCCTCGGCCTGCTTGAGGTCGGTGATGTCGGTGTGGGTGCCCGCTAGGCGCAGGGAAGCATCGTCGCCCGCACTAATGCATTGCCCCCGCGACAGGATCCAGGACAGGTTGCCGCTGTGGTTAACCATGCGGTAGGTGTGCTCAAACTGGCCCACCTGGGTTTGCTGCTGGGCCAAGGTTTGTCGTAGGGCCACCACATCCTCTGGGTGAACATGGGAGAGCCAGCTTTCCATCGTGCAGAGATTGGCCGTACAGCCTAGCAACCTGGCAAGGTTCGGGCTGACGTAGAGGGCATCGGTGGCGGGGTGCCAATCCCAGACCCCCACCTTACTGTCTTGAATGGCCAGGGCAAAGCGCTCTTCACTGCGGCGCAGGGCCAGTTCCGTCGCCTTGCGATCCCGAATATCCTGGGAGACCCCCAAGCTAAACAACGGTGTGCCTTGGTCGTCACGCACTAGGCACACGGTCAGCGTCACCCAAAGGGGTTGCCCATCCCGGTGCACGTAGCGTTTTTCGATGGTCATGGAGGTGAGGGTACCCGCCAAAAGCTGGCGATATTGGGCCAGATCGAGGCCCAGATCCTCTGGATAGGTAATGTCCTGAAACGTTTTTTGGATGAGTTCTTCGCGGCCATAACCCAGCATTTCACACATGCCGGGGTTGACATCCACCAACCGCCCCGCCAAATCCGCCTGACAAATGCCCACACTGGCCTGCTCGAAGATCGCCCGGAAGCGGGCCTCGGCAGCGCTCACCGCCGCCTGGGTGCGATTGCGTTCGGTGATGTCTTTGCCAATGGAGAGAAGGCAGGTTTGTCCCTGAAATTCCGTCAGTTCCGAAGACACCAAAAGCGTCTTTACCTGGCCATCGGGGGTGCGGGAACTAATCTCAGCGTTCCGAATCCATCCAATTTTCAGCAGTTGACGTCGCAGTTGCACAAACTGCCGCCGGTCGTGGGATAGCCCCACCTCCTGGGGACGCTTCCCGATTAAATCTGCCTCGCTACTGCCGAGCCACTGGGCATAGCCTCGGTTTACCAACAGGTAACGCCCCTCCGGAAAGGTGGTGATGGCGATGGGGTCGGGGATGTGGTGGAAAAGACTGGCGAAGGCGGTTTCCGTTTCCTTTAGCCGCTTTTGGGTATAGCTTTGCTCAAAGCTGAGGGAAATGCTGATGGCCGCCGTACGCAGCAGTTTAATGGTTTTAGACTCCCATGGCCCTAGGTGAGGGTCGCGGGTCAACAACAAAAAACCAAAGTAGTGACTGCGGTAGCGCAGGGGCAGCAAAAGCACCGATTCCGCCTCCAGGGCGGCCAAAAACGCCTGTTCTTCCGCTGGAAAATCCGCCCGCTTGCCGTGGATCACGCTGCCCTTGGCTAGAATGTGGTGCCACCGTTGCAGGGTGTGATGGGGAATGTTTTGAAACCGCGCTTCCCCCAGCAGAGCGGGCAATCCGGGCTGTTCCCAGGCCGTCCGCAGACTCACCCAAGACTCGGTGCTGTCTCGATGGTGAACCTTAAACAGCGCCACCCGACTGGCCCCGCAGGTCGTCCCCATCAGTTTGAGGCAGCGCTGATATACCCGCAGGCGGTTTTGCCGATGCACACTCAACAACTGGTAGTGAATGTGGGTGATCATGGTTAGCCCCACCTCTTCTAGGGGTGGCGCAGCCGATAGCCGAGGCGCGGACATGTCAGGTTCCGGCGGAGCGGTGGGCAGGGTGGCCTGGGCCAAACGGTGGCGATCTAAAAATCCCCAGGGCTGGCCTTGGGCATCCAGAACAGGCAATCCAGGGGCCGAGGTCTGGGCCATCAGGGCCAAAGCCACCGCCAGGGAATCCCCCCGCCGTAGGGTGGGCACCGCAGTCAGCAGGTGCGATGCCACCGGAGTTGCCGTATCCACCCCAGCGGCCACGGCGGCAAGTACCGCCTGGTGGTGATACAGCCCGATTCGCGTCCCTGGATCGCTATCGACCACCAGCACGCAGCAGGCCGACTGTCCCGCCATGGCCTGGGCAGCCTCCATGATCGACGTTTGAGGGCTTACTAGGGGCGGACAGGGATCCGCCCATGGCTCAATGGATAGGGCTTCCAGAAGGTCCTGGGACACAGCATTGGAGAAGGGTAAAGCCAGCATGGGCTGTGGGTGTCGTCATGACATTCATCATGACACTATGTAACAAAGGTTGGTCTTCGCCCACAGGGTACCCACGGAGAAAGGGCCATGCAACATTTCAGCGGCCCAAAAACGCCTAGTCATTAACAACGTAGGCTAGGGCACCGATTGGATGACGGTGCCTCCCTAGGGCTAACCGCCCTTTGCCGAGGTTAGACTCGCCTCTGTTCGGTCTCCCACTAGGCTGGTGGCCAGGTCTTGGCGCAGGCGGGCCAGGGCGGGGGAGGTATCGGCCTCTTGCAGGATGGTGGCGAGGGTGGCGCTGATGCCCTCTGGCCCCCAGGTGCAGCCCCGTTCTAGGTAGGTTTTTGCCGCCTTGCCCACGGCATAGCTACCATAGCCCGCCGCACTGGCCTGGGCGGTGATGGCTCCGGCGAGGGCGGTGATGCCTGTGGCGCTATCCCCTAGGCTAAGCAGGGCCGCCGTGGTTTTGCCCGCCCCCAGCAGGCCGCTGCCCAGTTCGCTCAGCAGCAGCGCCCCAGAACTTTTGAGGATGGCTTTCCACAGCCGTCCAGCATCGTGGTTGGTGAGGGGAAAGCCATAGAGCCGCGCCAGGGTGCGAATCATCACCAAATCGCTGAGCGCCCCACCCACCACATCCAGCCCCAGGATCGGGTTGAGGGCCACGGCGACGGCCTTGTACTTGGCAAAGCGCCAGATGATCGCATCGGCCTGTTCCCCATGGATTTGAGCTACTTGGCTGACCAGATCGGCCTCTAGGGTACGCGCCCGATGCAGGGTATTCAGGGCCACCAGGGTTTCCCCATCCTGCTGAATCAGGGCAACGAGCACCTCCCGCAGCGAATCAATTTGGGATGCAGGGGCTTCCCAATCCTCACGGCTACGGCCATCGGGCCACTCGGTACGCACACGCACCGGGGCAGGGCTAGCCGCCACCATCACCACCTCATCCACCGCCAGGGGAGGCGATTCTCCCACTTCGGCAGCCAGGGTGCGGCGGAGATGATTGAGGCTGTCGTAGATGCTCTGGCGATCCACATCGGGGTACAGATCCATTTTGTTAAACACCAGCAGCAGGGGCTTGCGCTGGCGATACAGTTCCCCCAGGGCTTGGTATTCCCTGGCCGTCACTTCTCCCGCCACCACAAACACAATTAAATCCGCCTGCTGGGCCACCGTCTGGGCCATGGCCGCCCGTTCATCGCCCCCCTCCTCGTCCAGGCCGGGGGTGTCAATCAGTTCTACCTGCCATGGGTCATCGTCGGAGACGGGGAGACCCTCCGGCTGCCAATACACCGACCGAGGCCAGCGGGTTACCCCATGGAGCGGCCCCGTTTCTAGCACCGCCTTGCCCACCAAGGCATTGATCACCGCCGACTTACCCCGGCTCACCAACCCAAACACCGCCACCGTCAGCCGCCGCCCCGTCACCTGGGTTTGCAGGGTTTGTAATTGCTCTAGCCCGGTTTTCATCGCCGTTGCCGCTGCACCCTCCGCCGCCAGGGGCAGGGCCGTAGAATAACGCGCCGCCGCTTGACGGAGCAGTTCACGGGTTTGGTGAATCAGGCTAGGAGGCACGGGGTAATGGGGGATTAGGGATTAGGAATCAGGGATTGGGAATCAGGGATTGGGAATCGAGAACTAGGCAGCGTCACACCGCCATGGGCCTGTCTAAGGGATTAAGGGTGGGGCGGGGTTTCTGGGACGGTGATGGCTTCTGGGATCGTGAGGGTGATCGGCACCTGGGTTTCGGCGGTGAGTAGGGCCGGACTGGAGGCTGAACTTTGGGCTGAACTTTGGGCGGGTTTGAGAATGCCGATGCCCTGTTTTACCAGGTTTTGCAGCAGGGTGACCTGACGATTTTGCTGGATCATTGTGGAAAGCCGCTGGGCAATGGCCTCCCAGGAGAGGGCTTGGGTGGGGGTGCCCGCCAGGGCGGCTTGCTCGAAGTAGTCGATTAAGCTAAGTCCGGCCATGCGGGTGAGGTAGGCGGCACTGAGGCCCTGCACCGTGCCCCCGGCCAGGTAGGTGGCAAAGTGGCCTTTTAGCACCGCCGTGAGCACCTGGGTCGAGACTTCCACCAGGCCCAGCTTCACCGTCAGTTCCGCCAGGGTGGTCGCCGCCGCCTTGGCATCTTCTAAGGTGAGGGTGAAGCCGTAGATTTTGCCCAAATCCATAATCAACTGGCCGTTGATGGCCACGGTCGCCAGCACGTCTAGGGTGGGCACAGGATTCGCAAAGGCCGCCGCCGCCGCCACCCACTGCAATTGATCGATCAACGGCATGGCCCGCTGCCGTCGCACTTGGTTCAGGTCTTGTTGAATCCGTAGGCGCAGGGCTTCGGCTTGGCGCAGGGTGGTTGCGGCCACCAGGGTTGGCCCTTGTTGGATGACCTCAGCGAGAGCAGATGCCAGATCCGAAAGGTGGGGGGGCACCGTTTCCTGAGATTCTTCCACACCGCCATCGGCCTGGTGACGCCGCACGGTGATGGGCCGAGGATCCGCCGCTACCGCCGCCACCACCACCGCACCAGGTAGGCTTTCCCCCTGTCGCTGAAGCTGCGTGAACACCGTATGCCGATCAGCGGGGGTGTAGTGGTCGGTTTTGTTGAAGGCCACAATTACCCCCTGGCCTGCGATGACATGCTGCCGAAGCTGGGCTAGGGCCGAGGCCGTCAGGTCGCCCTCGGTGACCCACAACACCAGATCCGCCTGGTCTAGGGACGCCTCTGTCTCCGATGGAGCCTCCGCTGTTGTGTCTAAAAGCGTTTTTGAAGAGGTCAGGTCAACGTTCGAGGGCAGTCCTTCCGTCCAGATGACCGATTCGTCTTCAAGGCCCGCCTCAGACTGAAGATCCGGTGTGGTGAGGGTCTTCAGATGTCGCATCAACGTACTTTTGCCGCTGCGGCGTTCTCCCACTACCAGCCCCCGCAGGCGGGTACGGTCTAGGGCTGTGGCCAAAGCCTGACGCTGGGCTTCGTAGGCATCTATCCTTGTTTGGGGATGGTTCACCAATGCAGGCACAGCGGCGGGGAGCAGGGCCACTTCCGCCTCCAGGGTTTGAATTAAATCGCGAACCTCCGCCAGTTGGGCCTCCACCCTCGCCCGATCCACCACCGGAGCCGCTACGGGCCGAGGCACCGAGGGCACCAGGGGCCGTCGCCATCGCCACCACCACACTCCCGACCCCAACGCCAGGGCACTCAGCAGGGTTGAACCATCAAATAGACTGAAATGGGTCGCCTCTAATAGCCCCAAGGACACCGATAGCCCGATACCACCCACCAATAGGGGACGCTTCCAAAGGGGTTGCTTGATTGCCATGGCCTTGCCTACCTCACCCTGCGGAGCCAAATGGCCCACGCCCTATCAATGCCCTCTATTGTGACAGACCACCCACCCCACCTCCAGTAGGGACTTCCCCTTCGGTTTGGGTGGGCAAGGAGACCTCTCCCCTACTGTTAGACGGGGTGCGACCGCCGCCGATCCGTGGGTTTGCGAAACATGTAGGGTGAACCTTTAGGATGGCCAGCAAAGCCTGGATTCGGCCTACTCAAGTTGGATGTAGCGGCTAGAGCTATACCCCAAGGTGCCGTCCGCCGTTCTGACGGGCCACCAGGTTTCATTCTGCGGGATGGTTTCAAACACCTCTCCTACAGCTAACCTATCTCGCTCGGCGGATTGGGTTGTCTTGCCACTTCTCACCACTAAAAAGCCATCACCAAAGGACGTGTGGGTGGCTCGTCGCACCCCCTGGGGAGGATTCGGGTTGTTCGGGTCTAAGGGATGGAAGTCGGTTGCCTCGGTGGTAGATCGGCTGCCTGGGTTGAGAGTGATCCGAGTGCTGTAAACGTAGCCCCGCAGGCCGTTCGACTTCCGCACCGGCCACCAGCCTTCTTGAGCCTGGGGAAGGACTTGAAAAACCTCGCCAGGAGCAAGAGTCCCGATAGCATTAGCCTGCCCGTCGCGTCCGGCCCGGATCGTTAGACCGCCGAGTTCTCGGTCAATCACAGCGGGAACTTCGTTTGGCCCTGGGGTTGGCCCCATCTCAGGGATATTAGAATTGTTCGAGGTTGAGGACTGGAGGTTGGTTGCCTGGGCGGTAGATCCGCTGCCTGGGTTGAGATTAATCCGACTGCTGTGGATATAGCCCAAGGTGCCGTCCGAATCCCGTATCGGCCACCAGCCGTCTTGAGCCTGAGGAATGGTCCAAAAAATTTCCCCGGCATTGAGAGATCCGATAGTGTCAGTATCCGTACCTTGCCCAGCCCGAATCCGTAGAGCACTTTCCCGTTGGATCACAGCGGGGACTTCGTTTGGGCCTGGGGTTGGCCCCATAGGGTGGGTGGCTGACACAGAACTCGGTGGAGTTGTCGCAGGGGGGGTGGATGTCCCAGCATCAGCAAGGGTTTCGGTGTCGGCAGGTGTCTCAGTATCGGCGGTGGGGGGCTGTTCCTGATCTGCCGATGGCCTGAGCGATGAGTTCACAACTAATAGCGTTGTCGCCACACCCAGGGCCGCGACCAAAGCCCCTAGGGCCAGGTTCTTAACCGGGGTGGTTTTGCGCTGGGGCGTTGGGATGTAGGTAACGGGGGTGGGATGGGTGGTGCGCTGGGCTGGAGAACGATGGGTTTTCTCGTAGCTGAGGATGATGGGTAGCGTAATTTCCTCTACCTCGGCATCCTTTAGCCCAAGCTGATGTTGCAGATCCTTCAGTTCTTGGTTGATTTGAGTATTAAAGGGATAGTAACCTTTGTGAATAGTCTCCAAGAAAACCGTGCGATAGCTTGTCCTAGCGGCCTCAAAAGCCTGTTGTTCTTCCTTCACTACTTGACTTGCCATCAGGTCTGAAATGCCCAGAACCTTAGCCAAGGTTGCCAATTGAAATTCTTCAATAGGGTTAAGTTGTTGATCCGCTAGAAATTCCTTCACCCGACTGCGATACTGCTGAATCGCCTCTGCGGTATTCATCGTTTCAGCGGCCCTGAGTTTCTCCGCTAGAGAATCGGAGGTCGCCACCGACTTCAAATCGGTTTTAATCAGCTTCTCTTTTTTCAGTAGAGTGGGATTGAGATCGTCAGCAATATTGACCAAAACCGATATTTTTTCGTCGGCCTGGGCAATCTCAATATCGCGTCCCCCCTGATCCTCTGATCCACGGGACGGGAAATTAGCCATCTCAAACTGAATTGCGTTGCACCCCAGTTTAAAGGCATCTTCAATATCTAGCCCATAACCTAGACCGTCATAAAATCCGGTTGCAAAGGCGATGGCAGCGCTGTCTCTCACCGCCCGTTTCATACCAATGACATAGTCAATGTGCTGAACAATCGCCTTTGCCTGCACCTCAGCAAAGCAGGCATTTAGAAGTACACACTTAACATCATTAAAAATTTCAAATAGGCCAGAAAGAGCGTCTGCCGTAGCTGGCTTTGGATGATCATCTCGGCCAAATAAGACTAGGCCAGCCTCGCCAGCCCCATGGCCAGAAAAGTGAACAATATCGGGCTGTTCTTTGAGCATAGCCCGACGTAAACTCTCGGCATCAACGGCCCATTTTGTCACTAGCGTAAACTGTTCTCTAAGTTTAGAACGCTCTAGGCCGTCTTCAATTTTCTTGGCTTCTTGATCAAGCTGGAGCTGATTCGTTCCCTGGGGATTGGCGGCTAAAAATAGGATCTTCATAGATCATGATTCCTACCAAGTAGAGCACCGACAAGGCCAGAAAAATCGGCCTCTCTCCTAGTCTAACGGCTGCTTTGGGAGGAGCCTGAAAGTGAAACTTTGCTTAACCTCTTCAGTTAAGAAAACCATAGAAAACTTAACTAGCGCCCTCATTATTTAGGAAATTTCAGTCTCAACAACCTAGTGGACGGACACAATTTGCCAGCCCCCAGATCCGTCAAAGGGTCAGGAGATCTGACCCCTACACTATCTAAATGCTGTGGGGTACGGTGGCCGCGCCCGGTGAAGAATGGGGCATGGCTTGGGCGCAATTGGCGCTACCCTTGTCGGTGATGGCTTTGCGCTGAGTGTCTATCGTGACGCCTATTCCTTTTCCCGTTTGGCCCCTGCAAATTCCGTCTGCCTCTACCCTAGCTGCCCCCAACGGGGAGTTTGCGGGGTTGGTGAGTACGCTGATTGTGCTGCTGCTGGTGGCCACGCTGATGACCCTCGTCACCCGCTGGCTGCGGATTCCCTACGTGATTGGTCTGGTATTGGCGGGGCTGGCCATCCCCAAGGAGTTGCTCTCTCCGGCGGTGGGGCTGAACCCGGAGGTGATTCTCAACCTCTTCCTGCCGATTCTGATTTTTGAGGCGGCGATCAACACCGACATCAGCCGTTTGCGGAGCACCATCAAGCCGATTTTGCTGCTGGCGGGGCCGGGGGTGGTGATCTCGGCGGCCATTACCACGGTGCTGCTGCGGGGTGGCCTGGGGCTGGTGTGGATTACGGCCAGTGCGGCGGCGGTGATCCTCACCATTACCGATACGGTGTCGGTGATTGCGGCCTTTCGGACGGTGCCTGTGCCGGGGCGATTGGCCACCATCGTGGAGGGCGAAAGCCTGTTTAACGACGGGGTGGCGCTGGTGCTGGTGGGCATCATCACCACCATCCACGACCAGGGCAGTTTCACCGCCAGCCAGGGGGTGCAGCAATTTTTCATTGCCTTTGTGGGGGGGGGGCTGCTGGGGCTGGGGCTGGGCTACCTCTGTGTGGGGCTGTTTCGCCAGTTGGATGATGCCCTTAGCAACACCCTGCTGACCATGGCGGTGTCCTTGGGCACCTTCCAAATTGGGCAGGTGTTGGGGGTCTCTAGCGCCATCGCCGTGGTGATTGCGGGCCTGGTGATCGGCAACCTTGCTTTTCGCAACACCTCCGGCACCATCAAAGTGACGCTTT
Organism: Spirulina sp.; assembly: GCA_044070495.1. Classification (GTDB taxonomy): domain Bacteria; phylum Cyanobacteriota; class Cyanobacteriia; order Phormidesmidales; family Phormidesmidaceae; genus Nodosilinea. The sequence continues at coordinate 30,755 of JBIPSI010000003.1, forward strand.
TGAACTTTTGGGAATACGCCGGATTTGGGGTCAACACCTTTATCTTTTTGCTGGTCGGTATTGAGGTGGATCCGCGCATTTTGCTGGCCACCATTCCAGCCGCCCTATTTGCCATTGTGGCCTACCAAATGGGCCGTATTCTTTCAATTTATCCCCTCCTGTGGCTGCTGCGCTTCGTGGATCGCCCCCTGCCCCTGCGCTGGCAGCATGTGTTAATTGTGGGCAACGTCAAAGGGTCGCTATCCATGGCCATGGCCCTCAGTTTGCCCCTCACCCTGCCCGGTCGTAGTCAGGTGATTACCCTCGTGTTTAGTACCGTGCTGGTGTCGCTAATTGGCCAAGGGTTGACCCTGCCCTGGCTGGTGAAGCAACTTAAACTCACCCAAATTTCGCCCCTGCGCCAGCGTGTCGAAACCCTTCAGCTCAACCTGATTACCGCCAAAGCCGCCCAGGAAGAACTGCGGGAACTGGTGCAGTTTGGCAGCCTGCCCAAGTTTCTCTACGAAGAACTCTATGCCGCCTACCAGGCCCGCATCGCCACCGCCGAAACCGATTTGCGTAATATCTATAACCAGCACATGGCCCAGAAATCGGGCCAACCCACCGACCCAGCCTACCTGGATGGCATCTATCGCCGCCTGTTTTTAGCCGAAAAAGGTGCCCTCAACGACGCTATTTTGAAGGGCCTACTCCCCGACGATATCTCCAAACCCTACCTGGCCGAACTCGACGAAAAACTGATTTCTTTAAAGGATGATTAGGGAGCCTGCTTCGAGGCTTCCAAGGCAGGAGAAGATTGTCCTGCCATCATTTTTATGAATTTTTCTCTACGATGAGGTGTGTTTTTGTAATAGCTCCTTCACCCAATCTTGCTCTTCTGGTAATAAATCAGGAGGTGGCACAGGCTTTTGGTAATCTATTCGCAGGGCGTATCCACTGCGGTCATAAATACCCTTTATTAGCGGATGTAAATCAACGATCACATGCTCTCCAGCGGCTTTCAGCGGTAGTGGAAATGGGGGAATGGATTGCTGGAGGGTAAATTCGTATAAATCGGCGCGGGGGCGATCTTCCGACCGACTGACCAGAATTCGATAGCGGGACAATGCTGGGGATTCTGCTTCCATTAGATGCATCGCCATGGGGACATAGGCCCGCAACAAATCTAATTCCACTAGGTGAGAAGCACTTCCTAAAATCGCTTGTCGCTTCATGTTATAAAGTCTTCGTCCTTCGCCCTGGCGCTTATTGGTGGGTGACAGCACCTCAACGACCGTAACCACCGCATCACTGCTAGTTTCTCGAATTTCTAGGTAGCGTTCCTTGACTTCCAGCGGCATCGGCAGAATCACCGCCTGGGGGCATACCGTGGTGGCTATTCCAGCCCCAGATGGTTCAGGCAAATTTTGGGGAGATAGCCTTGGCGTAGACAGCACGGTCACATCTGGAATGCCGATCAGCAACTCCTCGTCGTCGCTACCCATGTAGGTGCGGGTTTCTACCGCCACATAGTAGGTCGGCAGCAGGCTAGGGGCCAAGGCATCCGCAAGGGCCACAATCAAGCGGCTGTGAAATTCTGACCAAAAGGTGGCCTGTTCTAGGTAAGGATCCATGCCTGGGAAAGGGGATGCCATGGCTGACTCTGCTATGGGCGCTTCTCCCATGTTAACGGACTCCTCTAATGCCAAATCCGAACCAGAAAACCCCGATTCCTAACCTCAGTAGATCACAAACTTGCTCGATTGCGCGGATCTGGCCCTCACCCTAAATCCCTCTCCCAACGTGGGAGAGGGACTTTGAGGGGCGTTCTAGCTCCCCTCGCCCTCCTGGGAGAGGGGCTGGGGGTGAGGGTGAGGGGGACTTTGTGATCTACTGAACCTGGAAAACTCTAGGGGTGAGGTCTCCTCATCCTAGCCGCAGCGCATCGACATCTACGGTTGCAAGGCCGCATCCCCAGGGGGCGAACAGAGGCCCATGAAGTCGATCAATTGCCGCACTAGTTCGGGTTTGGTGACGGCCAGGATGGTGGAGCCACTTTCGATGATGGAACTGCCGTTGGGGATGCTGAGGTCTTCGTGGGGGTGGGCCTGGTAGCCGATGATGAGTGTGCCCGCCGGAAAACGAGGATCCTGGGCAATGGCGGCGAGGCTGCGGCCCACAATGGAGCAGGCGTTGGGGATAGAGAGCTTTAGTACCTCAATTTGGCCCTGCTCGAAGTGCATCATGGCATCCACCTGGGGGTATTCGATGGCGTTGATCATGCGGTTGATCGCCAGCTCCACGGTGCTGATGATGTGGGTGGCTCCGGCGAGGCGGTAGGGTTCGGCAAAGTCGCGGTCACTCATCCGCACAATAATTTGCGGCACCCCGTAGTGTTTGCACAGGGTTACCAAGGCCAAATTCAGGGCATCTTCCTGAAGGGTGGCAATCACCACGCCCGCCTTGCGAATTCCGGCCTCGATTAGCACCGTGGTATTCACAGCGCTGCCTTCAAAGGCCATGACGCCAATCTTTTCGCGGGCATATTGGCACACCAAGGGATTGCTATCCACCACAGCGATGGTGTGCCCCATGGTCAACAGCGTTTTGGCTAACTCGGTGCCCATCCGCCCCATGCCGCCAATCAGTATGTACATTGTTTCCTCTTGCAACCATGCCCATCCTAGTGGATCGCCAACATCCTCGCTGACGGTGGGATGCGCCCTCACCCCCAGCCCCTCTCCCAGGGAGGCTACTAAGTACACATCAGTCCTTAACGTAGACGATACAGGGAATCGATCCCCCCTAGCCCCCCTTAAAAAGGGGGGAGCCGGAGTCAAAGTCCCCCTTTTTAAGGGGGATTTAGGGGGATCTCCAAGGACTTGCGGCATGAAAGCAAGATGTGTGTACTTAGTAGCCCAGCTTGGGAGAGGGATTTAGGGTGAGGGGCAATCAACTCTTAGCGATCTACTCAGTCTAGGGCTAGGCAATTGCCTGGGGCTACCAATCCTCTATGTTGGGATATTGTTCGGGGGCTTTGCCGTGGCGTTCTAGAATTTCTACCTTGATTTTGGGCCTTTTGGGTTGGTTGACCTTGCCTTTGGTGGATTTCCCCTTGGCAGATTTGCCTTTGCTGGCCCTGGTTATGGCCGTTTGAAACCCCTTGGTGGGTTCCTCTGGGATGGGTTCGATAGCTTCTAGTTCTACCTTGAATTCCCAGCAGTCGCCAAAATCAAACAGGTAGTCCATGGTTGCGCCCACGGCTAGGGGCAGCTCGCCAATCAGCACTTCGGTGGCAAACAGGTCGGCACTATCCATGTAGGGATGGAAGGCCCGGATGGTGCGACCGAGGGGATTTTTGTAGGTAAATTCGTAGAGGTGGTCGTCATCAAAATCCACGGAGTCGAGGATGGCACCGCTGAGGGTGGCGAGGGTGGCTTCGGCGGGGATAGCGATGCGCCGCCACACCCTACCCAAGGAGACTTTGAAGATATAGCGCCCTGGCTGAAAGGTAGATTTGGGTACCGCAAGGCAGTGCCGCCATTCCGGGAAGTAGGGCTGCAAAACGGGCTGAAAATCCCCAATGGGGCGGCGGGAATCGAGCATTCCAGGCCATTCGTAATCCACGGCATCGTAGGCATAGCGCAGCAGGGTCATCAGGGCTTTGCCAAAGGGTTGGCTCTGAAGGGTCTTGAACCGCCAGCCTTTACCCGGTTCGGGTTTGCCGTGGGTGATGGTAATCAGGCCAAACATCTCCATCAGGGCCAGGTTGTAGAGGCCGGGGTAGTAGGCAAAATTTTGCTGAGTGGAGTAATCGGGCACCGATAGCTTGGCTTTTGCCGCAATGCGTTGCCAGCCTTGGAGGCAGCGATCCCCTACCAGCAGCGGCCCAGACCGCTCTTCGCCCAGCATTTCGGGGTGGCTACGCAAAAACCACACCTCCAGCAGCGACAGATATTGTTCGGTGGGGTTCAGGGCTTGCCAGGAGGCGTAGATGTCTGGGTCGGTCACCAGAAACATCTGCTTGCCCTGGGTGGCGACGGTGGTGAGGCCCGTTGCCCGCAGCAGCAGATACAGCCCGTGCAGGTTAGGGTACGATTTTTGCTGGGGCTGCTGCATCGCCAGGGTGAGGGGCTGGCTGAGGCGTTGGTTGAGGTCGGGCAGGGCTTTGCGGACAAACTGCTGGAGTTTGCCGCTAACGGGGATACCTTCGCTGGCGGCGAGGTCTAGTAGGGTCTGGAAATCCTGGAGGATGGTGCCGGGGCTGGTGGCGGTGATGCTCTGTTCGCGCAAGACCTGCCGATCCGCCTCCGAGAGGGGCGGAGTCTCGGCGAGGTTGTTGTGCATCACCGCTGCTCGTAGCGAGGCCACGGGATTCTTGCCAGAGGCGAAGAGAGCGTCAATGGGATCGACCTCGTCTAGGTCGTCTAAATCTGCATCGTCTAGTTCTGGGAGGTCGGGGATGCTGTCCTCCAAACCCTGAATAAACGCCTCGGCTTCCTCCGGATCCATGCGCTCGATTCCGGCCAAAAACTGCTCCATCAGCGCCATCAGGTTAACCGGGGCACCCTCCGGGGGCAGTTCAATTCCCAGACGGTCGAAGGCGGCCTGCATATCATCGGGGGGCGTGGTCATGGGGATCACTGGGGGCAGGGGGGGGAGTCCCGCAGACAGCGTTTTACCCTGGGTGCGCTTGGTCTTCATTCCCTGAGTCTTGCCTCCCTTGGGCTTCGCGCCCTGAGTTTGAGACGCATCGGGTGAGGCCGACTTCAGACTAGCCTGCTGACTGGCCTGAAACGCCTGAAGCCCTTCCTGGGTGGTCATATCAAACCCTTTGGCCATGCCCTCCATCATCAGTTGCTTGGCCATGCCGCCCCGATGGGGGTCAAACATCCATTCAGGAAACTGATCGGCAATGGATTCCAGATATTTGGCAATTGCCTTAGCACTGCGAAACCGATAGACCTCATGCAGGTACGTCCAAAAGGCCACCAATTCGGGGATGGCGTCATCGGCTTCGCTGGGGTCAGACAGAACCATCCGACGAGGCAGAAAATCCTCCATCACCGATTTAGCTTCGCTTTTGGTCATGGTGGGCAGGGTGTAGCCCCCGTAGCGCAGGGCAAATTCAATGAAGACTTCAATCCAGCCGCCACCTTCGGGATACAGCCGAATATGGGCTTTCCCCGCCCTAGAATTAGCGAAACTCTCTAAAGCGCCTTCGATGTAATCGTCAATCAGCGGCTCCGCCTGGGCGTAATCGAGGTTGTCAAGTTGATGTACCAGAAAATCCATGCCCCATCCCCCTTTTGAACCTAAGACGCTGGGCCTAGGCTATCGCAAAGCCCCCCAGTCCAGGAATGCCCATGACAGAAATGTTTAGGACTCGACGCTAGGTTCTAGTCCGTAGGGCTATCGTTCCTCCTGTGAGCGTGCCGTTCCTAGCCGAGAACCCCTAAGTTCGCTAAGGTCTGAAGGGGTTAGGCATCCCAAGGCCCTGTTGTCTTCACCTGTTCCCCCTCATTCCAAAATTTCTATGGAGACCACGACAGCTACCGACGTGATTGTCATTGGCAGCGGCATTGGCGGCCTGTGCTGCGGGGCGTTGCTAGCCCGCTACGGCCTGCGGGTGACGATCTGCGAAAGCCACACCATCCCCGGCGGTGCCGCCCACGGCTTCGAGCGACAGGGGTTTCGGTTTGATTCTGGCCCATCGCTGTATTCGGGGTTGTCCTCGCGGCCTTCTACCAACCCCCTGCGCCATGTGCTGGATGCTATTGGCGAAGCGGATAGCATCCCCTGGGCCAACTACGACACCTGGGGCGTGCGCCTGCCCGAAGGCGACTTTGACACCACCGTGGGCAACGACCAGTTTTGCCAGGTGTTGCAGCGGTTGCGGGGAGATCAAGCGGTGCAAGAATGGCGACAGCTTCAGCGGGTGATGGCACCTCTCGGACGGGCGGCTACGGCTCTGCCTCCGGCGACTCTACGGCTGGATTGGGGCGTGTTGCAAACGGTGTTGCCCTACGGCTGGGAACTGCTGCAAAATGCTCCGGCCCTGGCCCAAGCCAGCCAGCCCTTCAGCACCGTCCTCAACCGCACCGTGACGGATTCCTTCATTCGCAACTGGATGGATATGCTGTGCTTTTTGCTCTCCGGTCTGCCAGCGGAGGGCACCAGCACCGCCGAAATTGCCTTTATGTTTGCCGAGTGGTACCGACCAGGAGTGACGCTGGACTACCCCATTGGCGGCAGCGCGGCCCTGGTGAGTGCGCTGGTGCGGGGGCTGGAAAAATTCGGTGGCACCCTGCGATTGGGTGCCCATGTGGGGGAAATCCTTGTCCAAAACGGACGGGCAACGGGGGTAAGGCTGCGCTCTGGAGAAACCCTCACAGCCGGAACGGCGGTGGTGTCTAATGCCTCGATTTGGGATACCCTGCCCCTGGTGCCTGCGGGGGCTTTGCCTCAGTCATTCGTAAATGAACGCAAGGCGATGCCGACCTGTCCTAGTTTCCTACACCTGCACCTAGGCATCGATGCCACGGGGCTGCCGGACGACCTCGCCTGCCACTACATCACCCTTCAGAATTGGGATCTCGGCATCACCGCCCCCCAGAACTTGATTGTGATGTCTATCCCCACGGTGCTGGATCCGTCCCTCGCCCCAGCGGGCAAGCACACCATCCACGTCTACACCCCCGCCACCGAGCCCTACGAGCTGTGGCAGGGGTTAGATCGCCGCAGTGCCGATTATGCCGCCCTCAAGGCAAAACGGGCCGAGCCTCTGTGGCAAGCGCTGGAACGGGTGATCCCCGACGTGCGGCAACGGGTGGAGGTAGAACTGGTGGGCACGCCCCTCACCCACGAGCGCTTTCTGCGACGGCATCGCGGCAGCTATGGCCCTGCCATTTCGGTGCAGGATGGCCTAGTACCCAGCGGCAAAACGCCCTTACCTGGATTGTGGTGTACGGGGGATTGCACCTTCCCCGGCATTGGTCTGCCCGCCGTGGCCGCCAGCGGCTGGATTGTGGCGAACGGCCTGGTTTCTGTGGGGCAGCAGCAGCAGGTGCTTAAGGTTGCCCTGGGCTAGGGGGTGGGTCTTGGGATGGGGCGATCCCTGGAGTCAATCAACAACCCTGGCCGCGATAGATGGCGTCCACGCGCCCCTAAAATCTTGGTAATCCCGCTGTTGTTTCCCCATGTGATGCCATGCCCTACACCCTCGCCCAAATTAACCAAATGAACGAGGTAGACTTTGTCCAAGCCATCGGCCCCGCCTTTGAAGACACGCCCCAGATTGCCGCCCAGGTGTGGCCCCAGCGGCCCTTTGCCTCGGTCGAAGACCTGCACCAAAAAATGGTGGCCCTGGTGCGGTGCATGACCGACGGGGAAAAAATCACCCTCATTCAAGCTCACCCCGATTTGGGCACCCGTGTGGCCATGGCCGAGGCTTCCGTGGCCGAGCAAAGTCAGGCGGGCCTCACCCAGCTTACGGCGGCGGAATATGATCGCTTTCAAGCCCTGAATCAGCGCTATAAAGAGCGGTTTGGCTTTCCCTACATCCTGGCCGTCGCCGGACACACCAAAGCCTCGATTCTGGACAACTTTACCCAGCGCCTCGACAACGACCCCGCCACCGAGAAGGCCACCGCCCTCAGCCAAATCGAGACCATCGCAGGGCTGCGGCTAGCCAGTTGGATTGAAGACTAGGTGCATCGCAGGGCTAGAGCTTCGGTTCAGGATTGGGAGAACCCCGGTTACTTCATCGGTGTGCCTAGGAAATTTTGCCTTGCCAAGCGTAGAAACCGGGTTGCTGTACCCAGTGTGCTATAACCACACCTTACCTGTGGGAGAATTTTGGAGCCATGTCCGAAACTCTTGCTGCTCCGACCGTGGTAAGTCCTCTAGGGCTTCCAGGGATCGAGCAGCGAAGGTGGTGTTGCCAAAGAAATTTTTGCCCATCCGATAGGTGGCCTCTAGCAGGCGGTGTAGGTGATGCTCTGCCCAAGGCGGCAAGGACGACATCGCCAAGGGATCCACCGTCAGCAGTTGCTTCACCACCTGGGGATTGCCCGTTTTGGGAAATTTCCACTGGGTGAACACAGTGCTAATTTCAGTCTCAAACTGGCGAGCTTGCTTTGGCCCCAACAGGTCTTCTACATCCATGTACAAGACCTGCACCAGCAGCAAGCAAGCCTTGATGTAAGTCGGGTTCGCTGCGGCAACTCCGCCCCCGGCATCCCCGTGGCCGTCGTCGGCATCGAGCTGATCTAGCCGAATTTTGCCCCAAATGCTAAAGCGATCCGGTTCCTCCAGCAACACGCAGGCCTTACCCCGGTTATCGGTCAAATCTCGCCACAGGGAACGGGCGTCCTCCTCCTGGGCAGCAGTAAATACGCTCAGCAGCCGAAAGGTCTGACCTTGGTAGGTCAGGATGGGAATTTGCTGATCTTTACTGGGATGTTGCATGGTTTTAATGTCAACATCCTGCCGCTTGAGGATAAACATATCGTGGCCTGCTGATGTCTGGCGGAACAGAAAGACCTTGCAGTAGGCGGCGGTAGATTGCAGCACAAAGCCCGGAAAGCTTTGGAACCGCCAAGGGCCCACCCTGAATACTGCCCTAGGGCTGTTGAAGAAGGTCGTATAGATAGGGATGACCTATTGTAGCGGCCTCCAGCTAGATAGCATCATTCCCTGTGGCCTCAGTACCTCTGGGTCTATAGTTAGGCTACCCCAACCGATAGATAAGCCTACAATTTTGACGGATCCTGGGGGTCCTCGTTTAAGATAAATGAGCACTCCTCCTTGATCTTAAGGGCCATTAGCTCAGCGGATAGAGCAACCGCCTTCTAAGCGGTCGGTCGCTGGTTCGATCCCAGCATGGCCCGTACCTCAAAGCCCTTGCATTGCAAGGGCTTTGCTGTTTAAGGGTAGATTTTTGGCCCTTGCAAACTCCCCTCTGTTCCCCGTATGATCCCCAGTAAATCACACTAAATCACACTAGAAATGGGGGCAGAATGGGGAACGGTGGGGACGCCTTAATGGAGTCCGTAGCGGCAGCAAACGAGCGATTACGGGCAGCAGGAGTGCCTGTCCGCCTTAGGGTTCATCGAAAATCGCTCTACCTACGGTGTAGTAAACTGCCCCCCAAGCCGGGGCATCAGCCAGGGCATCGCTACGAATTGTCTCAGGGGCCGCTCTGTGAACCCGCGATTCGTCGTGCGGAGGCGCAGGCCTACGCGATTCGGACGGCCCTGGTCGAACGGCGTTTTTCCTGGGAAGAGTTTGACCCCAACCATAAGGCTCCGAGTAACAGCGTGGCGGACTGGGTAGAGAAGCTGAAGGAGCAGCACCTTTCCACGGGGCAATGCTCATCCCAGACCTGGGCTAAGCACTGGGAGGGAGCTGTTTTCTCAAAGCTGCCCCAGGACACCACGCTTACAGCATCGGTAATCCTCGCGGCTGTCCTAGAGACAAAGGAGAATACTCGCAGCCGTAGGCGAACTTGTCAGGCTTTGAGCCGATTAGCTGAAATAGCAGGGATTGAGATAGACCTACGCCCCTACCAGGGCCGCTATGGGCTCAATAAGGTTGGACGGCGTGACCTACCGACCGACCAACAGATCGAAGATTGGTACACCGCGATTGGATCCGCACCGTGGCGGATTATTTTTGCTCGCCTAGTCGTCTTTGGGCTACGGCCCAGTGAGGCTTTTCAGTTTGAACTGATCGATCCCTATACGGCGCGTGTGGTGGATGCCAAAGCAGGGGTTATCAGGGAGACGAAAGCCTTTCATCCGCACTGGGCGGATCGTTGGCCTCTGGTGGGCGACGTTCCCAAGGTAACGTGGCGAGAGGCGTATAAAGCTAAAGACTTAACCGAGCGAATCAGGACTGGGCTTAAGCGGTGGGGTGTGACCTGCCAGCGTTATGACCTGCGCCATGCCTGGTGTGTTCGGGTGAGCGTAGAGTATAAGATTCCGACTTCATTAGCGGCAAGATGGGCTGGGCACTCGGAGGCCGTCCATAATGCGACCTACCTTCAGTGGATTAGAGCAGACCAGGCCGAGGCCGTTTATCGGGATATGGCCTTGGGCTATGCCGCCAAGCAACAACCTGATCCACTCCATACGTCACAGTGATTACAGAGCAGCCATCTGGCGGCTTCGATTCTTACTTTCCGAGAATGATCGCTTGGCGTCACTGCTGAGGTTGCCCCACCAGTCCCACAGTTCCTTACAGCGACCAACATGGTACTCGTAGCGGGGAGTCGTCTTGCTTCCAACATTGCGAATGGCTCCCTCCTGTTCAGTGAACAGGCCGTTATTCCGCCATACCTCTGGCCATCGCGGGGATTGCTTCATCAGCCGAGCGAGTTCCCGACCCTTGACCCAACGAGTCACCATCAACTGCTGGCGCAGAGCGGCCAGCTCTGCCCTTAACTCAGCAGACTCTAGTTGGATTGCATCCAGCTTATTCATGATTTGCTGAATGTCGCTAACCATGCTAACCATGACTACTGTTTCTTATTGTTGATAACTGTAAGTATCCCGCAATACGTAGCGCGGGTCAATCACCTGCGAATCTTGCCCAATCTCAGTGGGGGCGAGGGAAGTGAAAAAAATACTGCCCACGATTCCTTGACCGTGGGCAGTGGAGCGCTCTTGGCTCTGGGGTTGATGGGAGCGAAACCTTCTGCTGGTTTACGGTGTGGGTCGCTAGCCATCAATCTGAAGCGGCACTAGTAGGAAGTGATCGCTGATGTGACAGTCCTGTATGGCGACTTCAATGAGGTTTGGCCCCATGTTTAGCCGCTCAATCATGTCATCGACTTCATCGTCGGTGCAGAGTGGTGACGTTCCATCGTTGGTCGCAATAGCAGTCAGTTCTGGAATTTGCCCCCGTGGCCCACCCATCTCTTGCCATAGCCGCAAGGCGGCAATCATCGTATGGACATCAGCATCGTTCATTTCAACACCTCTTACAAACTGAACTTGAACCAGACTAAGGGCGGGTTCAACTCCCGCCCTACTTCTAGGCCATCAACCAAAGGCCAAGCTATGGCTAGGTTCAGATGGCCTGGATCGACCATTCTTGATCTCCAACCCCTTTGCAATAGCCTCATCACAGACCTCGGTGACGATAGTTTCATTGCTGAGGTTGGCAATGGTCTGGAATGTTGCTAGCAAGGCTTCGTAGCTTTGGTGAGCGACTAACACCAGATTGGCTTCGAGGTCGTGTTGAAGCACAGTAATCTCTGGAATGTTGAGTGGCTCGATGCTGCCATAGCCGCTAGCAAGGTCTTCAACATCAACATCTAGGGAACCCCGCGAGTCGTGATAAAGCTGTAGGGCGGCTCGGATGGTGGCTAGGCGGCGGTCAGAGAGAGCGCCAGGACTCCTAGGCTCAGGATTCATCCGGGCCTGTGCGAGGGCACAGGTAAGCTGGCGGCTATTCGGGTCGATGACGCCGGAGGCAATAGCTTGAGCGATGCTGAGAACCATTTCAAAGTCACCCGTAATCGGGATGACCATGCCGCCGCCGCGCACCCGATAGAACACTTGACCGTCAATCTGTAGCGCTGAGATGGTGGCTGGGCAAGCATTGCTGTTTCGCGCACGGAAATTGGCTAGACCTTGCCAGAGGCAATAGAGTGGTTTGGCACTGTTTGCCCACTCGCCGCCAGTATCCAGTACGCGCTGGCGGTGGTGAGCCAGCAAGTCTATCCCACTGTGGTCTTGACCGATATGGTTGCAGGATACGTTTGTCATTGTGTGACCTCTCATGAACTGAACTTGAACCAGGCCAGGGACGGGAGTCGAACCCGCCCTACTCCCACTGGCAATTACACATCGGACTCAATACCTAGACCTTTCAGCGCGTATTCCAGTGCGGCCTTACCTTTGATGGCTGCGCTAAGTTGAGCGCTTGCGGCATCAACTCGGTTGCCGCGATCTTGGATGAAGGCTTGGCCGCAGAAGTTGCCTTCTTGAACGGCTCGCTCAGCGTCAGCCAGAGAGGACTTTAGCCACCTGATAGCTGACTCTAGTTGGGACTGAGCTAACTCGACTTCAGCAGTGGCTTGGAATAGCGCGACTTTCATCTGGTTCGCAACGTCTTTGGAAATTTCGCTGGTCATGGCCTGAGCCTCTAGTGGTGTTTTTTAACTACATTTATATAATACATCGGAGCTATTATGGAGGGGTCAATTATTGCGAAAGATTCACGTTGAAAAGCCTGTTCTGCAAGGTTTCTGCGGATCGAGCTTTGAGGCGATGCTAGCGGTGGTCACCACTGAGAAGTGGCGTATCGGTGGCCATAAACAGGGTGAGCTGTTGTGCTCTAGGGAAGGCTGCTCCCTTTTTGTCGAAGGTCGCCAGTGCCTTAAAAATGGCATCCACACTCAGCGTTTTTAGATTGCCATCTTTGTCAATGGGATATTCCCCCCGCCACTTCTGGCGGAGGTAATCAATATCTGCCCCGTTCAGTTCCATGCTGAATGGCACCATGGTGTTATTTTCGTTCCGCTGAACGCGATCACGCCATGCATGGGCAAACTCAAACTTGAGTACCCAGAATAGATAGGCGGTGTCGTTCAGAATGCCGTAAGTCCATGCTTCTTTTAGATCTGATGGCGACAGCATCAAAACATCGTCCGATTCGCTACCGATGTCTGGGGCCGCACTAATGTGTGGGTGTAGATCAACAACTTTTGAATTTACTTGGGGCATGACATTTACATCCAAAATTACAAAGAGTCTGGAGAACTGATCACGGTATCTGGATGACCGAAAATTGAGTCGAGATAGATTTCATGAATGACGCGATCACAACTTCCCTCCTGCATGAGAAAAAGGGCGAGGGCGGCGCTGGCTACCTGGTTGTAGTCGCGCCGGGGATGACGCCTCACATAGCCTTCGACAGCGGTTAGCAAAACTTCGGGGATCACGATTTTGCTGGTTGCCATCGCATGATGTGGGGTGGGCATAGCCAGATCTCCTTAGTCGATAGAAGACGTTTCGGCTTCGACGGTCTGCTGCCCAGCAGGCAGGTCGAAAAGCGGTGCCACCCCAGCGGGATACATCACTACCCCCAGATGGCCGACAGCCTCAGCGAAACGATCACGGTCAGGGCCGAAATAAAGAATCTCTAGGCTGAAGGTGGCCCCAGCCAGGTTGGGAGCCGTCGGGTTGCTGAAGCGGACGTACTGAGTAATCCGGCAAACCGCATCAGCATGGCGAAGATAACGCTGGTGCCAGTGGGTACGGTTGTCGGTTTTGTTGAGAACAAAGAAGTGGGTTGGCAGTCGCCCAGCCATCTTCTCGGCCATAAACTTGAGCGAGAATGCTTCGTTGAGCGAGTATGGGCAGTTGTCCCAGCCCAGGGTTTCGCATTCATCCTCCAGTGGTTCGACGGCCCAGGAAACCTCGTCACCCAAGGCGCTATTCTCCTTGGTGAACCGAACACGGGCTGGTAGCTCGGTATGGTCATTACTGGAAACATCTAGGTCAAACGCATCGCGCCCCCACCGCTTTAAGATTGGCTCCCAAATCCAGGGAGGCGTATCGTTCTCGTCATGGTCGATGATGCTGCTAGAGGTGGCCGGAGAAGCCCCCTTGGTCAATCGGCTATGCATCCTAGCCTGGGGTGTTGGCTGGGGCGGCGATTGGGGCGGCGGGGGCGAGGTCAAATCGGCAACACCGTTGCCATTTTGAGGGCGGAACAGGTCTACTGTTGGCAGCGTTTCAAGGCCTCCATTTTCCCAATGCACTGAGGCCGTTCGGCTCTCCACATCCAACGCCAAAACAACGCCTTTCCGGGTCTCTTCGCCAATTTTGACGACGTAATCGCCGACCTCTAGTCGCTGCCATGTGCCGTCTAGGACACTGCCTTCTGGTGCGTCCTGATAGCCACCTTCAACCAGACGATCATCGTCTTCCTGGGAATCAGGGGATGGTTCAGGTTGGAGCTTCAGGCGTTCGTTGGTTAGGACGTAGGACTGCCCCCGGTAGGTGACTTGCTGACCGCAGTAGGTAAAGCGGTAGTCAGGATGCTGGGCATAGCTATAGGTGGGTTTGTCACCCCACGCTGCCAGCGATACGACCCCAATTGCCTCAAGGGGATGGTTAGGCGACGACCATCCTGCTACCGTCACCCACTGGCGATCACCCCATTCAAACAAGCCCCGGATTTGGTTTTGATTTAGCTTGTCAGCGCTGTATAACCTGTTGGCCCGTGCCAGGAGTTTAGGCGAGACTATCGCTGTGATTTCGCTATAGCGAAACTCTGGCTTGTTCTCATCCATGTCCCCAGAGGGGGCTAGAACGCCCTCATCTGAGTTGGGTATAGAATCCCCCTCAGTTGTCAGTTCAGGCAGGTTAACGGCAACTTCCGTAGGCGGAGAATCAACATCTACCAATCTGGCGGTCTCCATGAGGACACCGCCCCCGGCTTCCAGCCTGATGTAGTTAAAGCCAACGGCCTTGACAATACCTTCAACGACATCCCCGTCTTTACCCAACCCGCGAACGTGATCACCAGGTTGAAAGCGCTTGGCCACGACGGACTTGGAGTGCTGCTCTAGAATTTTTTCGCCTTCCCGCTCCCAAAGCTGGGCCAGTGCCTCGTAGGTTTTCACGGCCTTCGGGTAGCTGAACTGGAAGCTAACCGAATCTTCGTACAGTTCTACGCAGAGTCCTCCCCGGCGCTTGACGATTCGACCGACCTGGCTCCATAGGTCGATGATCTCCTCCTTCGATAACGCCTGCTCCCTTCTCGATTCAGACAGGTAGTTAAGGGCCGACCGCAACGAAACATCAGCCCCCTGCGCCGATATCCAGCCCTCCAGTGAACTCCAGTTTGCCGCCACAGCCATGTAAGCCGAGATGGTGCGGGGGGCAATGTCCGGCAGGTTCTCGGCACACCAACGGCCCCATTGCCCATGCTTCACACGGGACTTCTGCTCAATCAGAAGCTCACCGAGGCGGCAACTCTTTTGGAGTACCGTCATTCCTGCACTCTGAACCTCCTGGTGTAGAGACAGGATTGTCGCGACCTCCATTGCTTCAGCCTGGACTAGCGCAACCATGGCGTGACCTCGAAATACGTTACATTTATTATATCGTAAATTAACTATTCGGGATAGCAATACGACCTGAGCGAAGGAGAGCTAGGAGAGCGACTAGGGCGGATCGGCTCATGCTTTGGCGAATGGCCAGGAATGGGTTGACGCTATCGGCGGCGATCTCAGAGATGACGGCGACTTCTTGGGGGCCATCGGTGGCGGTGATGGCTTGGACGATGAGAGCATGGAGTCGAGGGCGATCCAGGATGATCCACCGTTGTCCAGCGGGCCTGCCATCAGGACGATAGGCTCGCTGACGCTTGGCCAAGCCACACAGCACGATCTCAACCTCGATTGCGGCCAATAGGGAACTCAAATCAGTCATCGAACCACACCTCCTCGGCCACGCTACCCAGGACAGCCTCAACCGGATTACGACCACTGGACAGGCTGGCCGTGCAGATATCTCGCCAATTGTCTGGGGTTGGTTCATGGGCAACCTCGTCCCAAGATGGCAACGGTTGGCCCATCAGACGTGCCGCTTTCAGACGCTTTCCGTACAGGATGAACTTAGCCATCTCTGGGCAAATCTCCGGCCCCTTGTCGGCCCCTGGAGGGAGCGCTACAAACTGCTCCTGTTGCTCCCGTAGTCGCCGTGCTTTGACCTCCCGGATGATGGCATCCGGCTTTGCAAACTCCTGTTCTGCGATCGCGTTGATGACTTCGACAAAGCCCTGGTCATCAATCAGCGGGGCAATACGTCCGTAGATCAACCCGCCCAAGTTTGGCCCTGGTCGCCACAGCTTGACCTCAGACAGGAACGAAAAGAATTCATCGAACACGGAACGGCTAAGCATGGCTCCCTCCTGCCGCCGCTCGTTTGGCCACCCACTCACGCATCATCTTTTCGCCTAGCGACTCCGTTGCTGCTGTCCGGGCCTGGGCAATTTGTTGCTCATCTAAACCACTGGCCACCACTGCCGCTGGGTTCAGCCCAGTCGCCCTCGCCGCTTCGGCCCATGCCGCAATGTTCTGGTCGATCTTCGCTGGCCGAATAGCGGTCAAGAAGTTCCCGTTGATGCTGCGCCACCAGTCCATTTTCGGAGACACCCTCACCCACTGAAGTGCTAGGGCATGGTTCTCTAGTGCGGTGGCCTCATCACCGTCATAAAACTCGATGACCCGCTGTACGGCCCGGATGCCCTCTGGGCTGATGGAGCGGCACCCGGCCCAGCCGTCCGGCTTGTGTTGGTTGTGGCTAGACACCCAGGCCACAACGTCTACCGGGATGGATGATTTTTTCGATCCGCGCCGCCCGCCGCCGGAACTTTTGGTCCTCGCTAGAGAACTCCTGGGTAGCGGCTGCTCCTGCTCTGACTCAACAACGGAGCGGGGAACTGGTGTGGCGGGTTCGGGTTCCGATTCCAAATTTTCTGTTTGCCCCGCCACCGTCATTTTTCCCCCTTGGGGGGTAGGGGGGTTTTTTTGAGTCTCTGAAGTAGTCTCTGTTATTGCTGGGTCGTTCCCGACTGCTCGTGGGTCGTTTTCGACCGACCATCGGACAAATTTGACCCATGGGAAGTCAAACCTGTCTTCTCCATCGGACGAATTTGACCCATGGGCCTTTGCTTTTGCCCTCGCTGCCAGGTAAGCGATCAGGGGTTCAGGGTGGAATAGATAGTAGGTCGTTCGGTCGAATCGATAGCGAGGGTTCGGGTTCTCATGCTTTGAGACGATGCCATGCTCGACCAGCCGTGTGATCGCCTTCTTGATCGTGGTTTTACCGCCAAGTCCCATCAGTGCATCGGCGATGTCATCCAGCGTGTGGTACTGGAGCAGAGATTCGTCCTGACTAGGGTCGTCACCGTGGTTTGTAGCCACCTTATTCAGATGTCTAGAACGCTTCTTTTCCCTAAGTCGAATACCGTGCCAATACTCGAAATAACTTAATAGTGCAGCAGCAACTTCACACCCAAAAATCTCGTACTGCCACCGCCGATAAAAAACAACATCCTCATTCTCTGGATGAGGTAGCACCCAACAATCTTTCATGCTAGAATAGTTCCATTACTTCACGGACTTAATTGCTCCTGACTGCTGGTAACTCTGCTTATCCAACCGCTTCGTTACCTGGCAGAATCAATCCCTGCATTGCGCCCGCCTTGCAGGGATTTTTATATGCTACATCTAAATCGTATCCCTTATACGGGATGCCATAGACGAAGTAAAGCCAAGGATAAGGGTCAAGGCCCATAGCCCTGCTGCTACGGGGAGAATACCGATATTGATGCTTCTCCCATAGGTTCTAGCCACAATTTCATTGGTAGGAAATTTGATGGGTTTCAACATGATCACAGCTTCTTCTTCTAAGGGGCAATTCAATTTGACGAATGGGCTTTGAATTCAGTTAAACCACCTCAACTGTTACCGTCTTAGTCTGCATAGCCTCTGCTTGTTTCTTATTAATCAGCTTCAGGATTTCGGAGCCAGCTATCGGGGGCAGTTCTCCAGACTCGATATGATTGCCGACAGATTTAATGAAAGACTCGGCCTCTTCGAGTTGGGACTTACTCAACTCAATTACCAAATCTTTCCAAAGCGGATTGTCTCGCCACGCTGGATCAATATCAACATCGACGGTGGCTGGAGTCGGAGGCTTTGGGGCTAACCTTTCGTAAGCCCGGTCAACCAACACCGCAATGCTGCCCCTAGCCTCTGGGGGCAGATGGCCAGAACTAACGTAGCGAAGCGCCTTGTCTCGGTAACGGGCAATGTCACGCACTTCGCTCAGGTTGGCAAATGCCGACCTAATCTTGCCCCATAGGTCGGACTGCATGAAGTCTTCGGAGACGGGCTTGAGTTCAAGGGGCGGAGGCGGTTCAGGATCAGGCATCATCGCTGGGGGTAAGGCAACGCTGGCTCCTGCCAGTAACGGCTGCTCCGCCAGAGTCATCGCGTAGCGGTCGCCTGCGGCAATTTGTCTGGAGGCCCAGTCGGGACTTACCTCGATTGATAACATCCACTTTTCACGACGGGCTCGACCACCGCCAGCGGTCGGTGTGCTAATCTTTTCCGGCCTGCGGGTTAGTAACAGTGGGATACCGTTAAGCTGCCCAAAGGTCATCTCAATCGCAGTGAGCTGCTGGGTCAGATTAACCAAGTCATTGATCGAGTGCGTCTCGACTGTCACGTAGGCGAAACGCCCTAGCTCTGGAATGATCAGATTGAGTCGCCCTACCTCCTTACAGCCGCAGCTATTCTCCTCCTTTGCCTCATCCCGCTGGCAGGGTACTCGTCCTGGAAAGCATTTGATGAACTTGCCCTTCACCCGCACTCCCTGCATAAACTCACGATCACAGCGGACTTCAATGCCCCCGGCACCGTATCTCTCCATGGCGGTGCTCCAGTTCTCGTCGATAGTGGGATAGGGGAGTCGCACATTGATCGCCCTGGGAGTGTCCCCGTAAGCGGCCCTGAATGCCTCAGCAGCATAGGTATCACGGCTGTCAAAGCGAAAATGGTCTAGATCATCGCCGTATCCCATCACCGGGTTACCATGCTTGTCCAATCGGGGAGAGCCATCTTTATTACGCATGGGCTTCCTAGGGCCACCCTTCCTCAACTTACCAATCCGAGGAAAGACCCCTCTCTGATCTGTCAGTCCTTTAATTGCCATGACCTCTTCCTCTGTGTTACTTGCCAGTGCTTGCTTTCCACTGGCTGACCCAATGACGGACAGTGTTCTCCTGCAAATTAAGATCAGGAAACTCAGCCCGCACTTGTCTGGTTAATCCCGCAATATTGACGGCGGCTATGCCATCAAACGAAAGGTCACTCAACTCTGAAAGCATCTGCTGGCAGCGCTCTCTGGGGTGACGATGCCGCCTTGCCGTATTGTCAGCCACTACGTTTCAACTACTTTTTAGAATCCTACAAACTATTCTAGCTTAGTATCCCTTGTACGGGATAGTCATTCCGATTGAGGGACTATGATTAAGGTGATAGATTTAGGTGTTGCTTAAATGACTCGACCTGTGGCAGCCAGTCCCGAATACTGTGAACGATTAAAGAGCTGGGTTACAGCCGAAGCGGCTAAATTCGCTGACAGCCCCAATGACAAGGGTGTCAATCGTTGGTCAGCGGAGACGTATAAAATCTTGGCCCAGTTTGGCCAACGCGGCATCTCAACAACCATGGTTAGTCGGTGGATCAACGGTGACATTACGGATGAGTTGAGGGCTCCCACGCTCACGAAGTTGGGACTGCTTAAGGGGTATTCGACCGATCCAGAAGAAGCCAAACGGATGGCCTACCTATGGTTAACCACGGGCCAAGAGTCTAAGGCCTCACCCGTCAAAATGCTGCCCGTCGCAATTCCTGATACCTCTGGATCATCTGAGGCTCTCGATCAAATTTTGACCCTGCTTTATCGTGAGCCGCTATCACCCCAACAGATGAGACAGGTCATAGAAGCTGTGTTGGATCGTCTGGTTACGCTAGCTAATGCGGCCCCTGTCATTGAACCCGAACCCGAACCCGAACCTGCTCCCCTAGCCCATGAGGCGATCTCTCACTTACTTAATGGTTGGCTGAAGGCGACAGGGGCCAGCCTGAAAGAATTAGCTGAAAAGCTTTCAATTACAGAAGAACGGGCCAAGCAAATCCTGGCCCGTTCTCAGCTAACACCGGATGAATGCGAATCGTTAGCAAGCCTTTTGAACTTGAATGTTGAGACGATCAAGGCTTGGGGCGTTGTTCTGAGTGTCGCTCCCCAGGTTTGACCGAATCGTGACCTGGAGCATCGACATCCCAGGGCAGCAATTCAGGCGCTCTTGCTGGCACAGCAGAACGGCTGCAAAATCATCGTTGGCGAACTGGATGAAGATCTCGTTGAATCGGTATGAGACCTGTCCATACTGCTCTAGATAGTCTTGGATATCGGCAGGTTGGTGTTGAATCCATCGATGGACAACCTGTTCATTGAATTCGTTGATATTCACGGCACTACGCAATAACACCTGAATCGGGCTTAACATCCCAGTCTAACCTGACACGCATTACTTTCCTTTACTCTTTTGGGCCGTAGCCTTGATAGCGTCTTGTTGCTCTGGCTGTAGCAGACTCCAGACCTCTAGCAGGAGGGGATTTGCTTGCTCCATGGCCTCCGCAAGTTGCTGAAGCATGGACTCGCTGCTAAAGACCAGCTTTAGCTGAGGCCGATGCACCCCTAGTACCTTGCCTAGGGCATCGCGCACCTTGCTGTAACGACGTTGGCGATCACCTCCATGGGTAGCCTCGTAGCGGTTGCGGTATTCGCGGAGGCGTTCCGTCCCGATTACCTCCGCGTTGTACTGAGTGTTGTACCCTTTGTGCAAACGATACCCTCGCTCACACATACCTTTGGCGTAATGCGGACGATTGCAGCCTTCGGGAGGACAGTAGGGGCATTCAGGCATCGTTCTGGTCAGGTTGCTCAAGTGCTTGGATAAGTTGTTGCCGTTCGGCTGGCAGGTGTGGCCACAGCGCCTTCTTTTGCGCCGATGTTAGGTATGGCCAGAGTTCTTCTACGCCTTCCTTGCTAGCCATTAACCTTAAAGACTCTGGATTGGTGAAGGCATCGGCAACCCGGCTACACCCAGAAAACCGCCGGATTAGGAGCCGCTTCGCTGCGGCTCGGTGCCGACGTTCGGCCCCCGCATCGGATTGTTCGTACTTGGTAATCGCCGCTTTGCGATCTCCACCAGGGCCGTAGCCTTTCGCAGCTCGCCAGTGGGTAAAGCACAGCCCCTTGGCATAGTGCTTGCGATCACAGCCCTCGACTGAGCAGCCTGGATCGGGTTCCCCTGCTTTTCGCCTACCCATTTTGCAATTCATCGGAGCCACTCCTGGATGCTATCATTAAGGCGAACTGAAATGGCCGACCAATGTTGCCCCTGTGACCTCGGACAACGCTTGGTCGGCTTTTTATTAGAACAGCGCCAGGGTAAGCTGACCGAGCCTTGGGGAATGAGTGGGGCTGGGAACTGATTGGGCTTGAGCGGGCTTATCAACGGCAAGGAGCCAGGTTTGGGCCATGGTGCCAGAGGCTTTGAATGCGTCCGGCTCATTTTGCTCTTTCACCAGAACATTGGGTTCACTATCCAGCCACTCCCGAAAGGCTTGTGACATCCGGTCGGTTCTGAAGAAGGTAGCCGAAGATAGGATGGCCACCAGCCGCCCCCCTGGAGCCAGCAGGGAATCATAGGCATAGCGAATATGGCTGATGTCGCCTTGCCCTTCAAAGGGCGGATTCATGATGATTCGCGTAGCGCGATCTTCGTCAGCGGGGCAATACTTCATGGAATCTGAGCCAACCACCTCGAACTCCCGAAGCTTCAAGATCTCCCGTAGGTCATAGTTGATTTCCAGGGTTCGCAGGGTAGCCCTAGCTTGCTGCTCACGAACGGCCTGGAGAAGCGCTCCACCGCCGCCTTGGGGATCGAGCACAATATCATCGTCCCCCACATCTAGAAGGCTAGCCATCCGCTCAGCTAGGGGGGGTGGTGTCGGAAAGTAGCCCTGAATCTTACGATTCCCTACATGGGTCAGAAGGCGGTTAAGACGCTCTTTTTCATAATCGATAACGACCCCATTCATTGTGATCGTTTTGAGCTGGCGCAGCAGGTCTGCAAGCTGATCGGCACTAAGGCTGAACCGACACCGAAGGTCGGCATAATGATCCTGCTCCAGATTCTCCTGCGTAATGCCATAGGTGCGGATCACATGGTCGGTACCCCAGCCGTAGTCAGTCATGGCTGGATGGTGTTGGGACTCCGCCTCAGTCATCTCGAAGTATTCGGCTAGACCAATGACCTGCTCAATGTCGGCCTTGCTGGTGATGACATCGAGACGCCCAGTCAAACTACCCGTGTCACACTGATCCGCGATTGCTCGAAGAATGGCCTGAATGTGCTGGAGATGATAGCCACTCCGCCGCATGGCAGCGGCTTCCTCAGCCCGCTTGCGGGTATTGGTCAAACGGTCGGCCAGCTTGTGATCGATCTGGGCCTGCATCTTGTCGGCCATGGCCCGGAAGGATGTCGCTCGTTTGGTAAGACGCTCTGTCTGAGCCTTGCTGGCCTTTGGATTGGCTGGGGATGAAGCCAGGTGATGCTCCCCCTTGGCGCAATCATGGAGCAGCACTACGGCCTCAGCTACGACCTCGGTATGGTTCCACCCTCGTCGGTTAACCCAATCGGTTACTTGGTCGTGGGCACCAGCGTACCCAGCAGATTCCACTAACCAGACTACTTGCGCTGTGGTGCGAAAGATCTGCTCAAGCACCTCTGCCCTAAGCGTCAACGGATTAGCACCAGATAGATACCAGAACGCCGCTCGACGAGCTTCCGTCAGACTTTCAAAGTAGCGATTGGGCCTACGTCCAACGTGGCGCAGCGGATTGTAACCCTTTCCGTCAATGATGAGACGATAACCGATGGTGCGATAACTGGCACTGCTGTTGACTGGCTGGACAGTGAACCAAAGGCCGTTGTACTCAAACTGTCCACCAATTAGCTTGCCGTTAGCATCCTCGGCCCGTTGAGCTTTTGGTTCCCGCGTGGCCTTGATGAAGTTTTGGAAGCTTTCCATGTCGCCTTCTAGCTGTTCTGGTGCGGGCTCTGGTTCCCGTAAATCAGTAACCGCGAGGGCCATCCTGGTGAGTTCGGACAGACGATCAAGGCCACCCCCAACCCTTTCAACGTCGTCTGTGTCGGCTAGGTAAGGCTTGCCGCAGCTCGTCGAGATTGGAGGGACATCCACTCCCCACTTCGCGCACGTCGCTTCTAAGACTTGGCGGAATGTCGATTCGGAATAGTCGCGTTCTAGAAAGATGTAGCGGTTCCCTCCAGCCAGGATTTCACCTGTAGCCGCATCCCGACGGATGCTTTCAAACTCCTGGGTAATGGCCTTCACGGCATCACCGCAGGGGCCATCAACCCACGCGATCCGGATGCTGGAGCCCCCGCTATAGGTCTGAGATCGAACGGAGAACTTGATGCCTGGAAACTGAGCTTTTAGCTTAGGTCGAATGTTTTGAGCAACCTCTGCTGCTGACATAGACATGACGTGACCTCTTGCAATGAACTGAACCAGGCCAGGGGCGGGAATCGAACCCGCCCTACTCCTACTGGCAATTAACAGAAGCGCTCACACAGGTCGGCTTCCATCTCCTCGAACACGGTCTCTAGGTGTGCCCGTTCATCTCCCCAAGTCGCCTGGATTCTGTCCCACAGCGCATCGATGATGTCTTGAGCTTCTTGGCGAGTGGTGCAGTGGGAAATTCGGCTGGTCATGGCTTGGGCCTCCGGTGATGGTTTTTTAACTACATTTATATAATACATCGGAGTCATTATAAAATGTAGTGTATTGCGAAAAGTTCATGCTGAAAAAGATTGCCCTATAAGGGTTTGAGGATGGCCTTGTCTTGGCGCTGAGCTAAATTAGGGTAAGCTGAACGGTCTGTCCACTGAGTTGGCCCCAGGCCTTTTGGAAGTTTTTGGGGTGCTGGCATTTGTCCTGAGGTGCCCAGGGGCAAGCCACTAAGAATTCTTCGATGGCGGGATAGCCTGTGGCCCTGGTGTGGGTGTAGGCTCGGTACCACTCACCATCGAGGACGACTTCGGCTCCGGCATTGATGGCCATGATGTTTAGGGTCTGAAGCGCTCCCGCCTGATCCCCCGTCCAGACGGTACTCACATCACGGCGGGCATTAACCTGGGTGCGGGAGCTGGTGCCTGTGTTTGTGTAAATGCGCCGCACCCGATAGACAGCCCAGGGCGATGCCTGGAGCCAGTCCTGGTATAGGTGGATGGCATCGGTACAATGATTCGCCATGGCGGATTCCAGGGCGCTGCCCGTGCTGAGAAGATGCATTCTTGGATTGAAGGCCATCCCAAAGCCAGCAACCCACAGTGCCTCTGCCCCATAGAGCGGTTCCCGTTTCCATCGTTCGCAGGCTTCAAAGTCGGGTTGGAACGGACAGAAGTAGCAGCAACTCTTAGGCCACTTCACCCCGAAGGTTTGCTGTAGGTATTCGACGCAGCGTTCGCGGCCCCAGCCCCACTCGATCAAGGGATAGAAGTAGCTAGCGCTGCGACAGCCATAGTCATTGGATTTAGCCGCTCGCTTTAGCTCGTCGGCGTTGTAGCCGATGGCTGGACCAATCGCCCCGGCAATGTGGTCGCCAATCCACGGATCAAGCACGTCCCCCTTCCACCGGATCGCACAAATGTGGGGTCGCCCTAGCCGAGGCACCGTACCCGCGCCCACCAAATTTTGAGAGAGTCGGTAGTCACCTTCGATATAGCAGGTTTGGGTTTCTCTGGAGTCCGACAGGACAGTGTAGCCGTCGGCCTTAGCTGGTCCGCCTTTAGCAACCTGCACAAAACGGATGCCGTGTGTTCTCAGGAGCGGTAGGACGTAGGTCTCTACCATGATCTTTGTGCTCCAGAACTCGTCGCCTGTTTGGGCAGTGAGCACGACCAGGTCATCGAGAGACTCGAAGGGACGAGTTTCCGGCTCCAGTATCCACCTTGCCAGGATGGTGGTCGAGTCTACCCCCATGCCGTAATTGAGTAGCCATGTTTTGCGTTCCATTGCCCTGAATCCTTTGGGTTAGCAGATCTCGATTGCGCCTTCGTATCCCTGAACGGAAACAGGGTCGAGCATGATGGTGTCCCAGATTTCGATGCGGGGTGAAGGGTCGTCCCACAAAACGGCAACGGCGTTGCCATTTTGCAAAACCTCAACGACCCCACCCTCGCCACCCCCCGGTTCGCAAAACCGCACTCGGTCGCCAAACTGGGGTCGCCACGGAATCAGCAGATATTCCTCTCGCTCCCACTCAGGGGCTACCTCGTCGTACTGCTCCTGGGTGAGGCTGGCGGAGCCGTGAAGTTCCATGCCCTCGCCATCAACCAAGATGTAGATGCGCTGTTTCTGGTGGATGCGATCAAAGGATGCGTCCGTCATGGTGTGACCTCTTGGAATGAACTGAACCAGGCCAGGGACGGGAATCGAACCCGCCCTACTCCCACTGGCGATGACACGTTAATTGAGCGAGTGTGGAATGGCCAGGGCCGTCCCTGGCCAATGTGCTTTAGTGCAGGGTTTTGAGGTAAGCGATCGCCTGGTTAGCGGCGTTGAGGCTGGCCGGGTTGAGTTGTCGCTGCCAAGCGCCCTCGCTACGTGCCCAGAGAAAACCCAGAACGTGACGGAGGTGCTGCCGCACGTCTTGAGATGGCTTCTCGTCAAACACAAGCTGCACCCGATTCAGGACGTGGTTGCGAACCACGGTCAGACCCAGATCGTCATAGCGGGTTTCATGGCTCTCGCCGTCCTCCGCGATGGCATCGTGCTGCCGCCGTACCGCTTCAATGCGGGCTTTGATCCGCCGAATGTTTGCGCCGTTATTTTTTAGGGCGTAGTCGGGAAAGCCGATCCGACCACAAAAGTCAGGAGTCAGCAGTTGTGCGGCCATCTGCTCGGAGACATCCAGCGCACTGGCCAACTTCCGAACTTTTTCCTCGGTCTCTACCTGAAGCTTGGCGACTTTACGAACCTGGGCATTTGCCCGCTTCATCTCTGCCTGCCGGATTTCCAAGGCTTCCAGCTTGACCTGAAGTTGTTCGATGGCATGCGGGTCATCGCTACTGATGGCCTGGTTCCTGAGGGCAGCGGTGTGCTTCTCGCGCAATGCCTTCGCCTGATCGGTGGCGGCACAGGCTTTGTCCATCGCTGCCCACATACGCTTCTGATCCCGGCGAGCCCGACCTTCGGAGTGGTGGCCGACCAAGATGGGCTGGCCACCTGCAAACCGCTGGCCGATTTCCTGGGCCTGCTTATGCTGAGCTGCGGCCTCGCTCTCAGCCTTTTGGATGCCGGATTCAAGGCGTTCAATCCGGTGCTCTTTGCGATCATCTGTCACCTGTCGGCGCTGTTCCAGAACGTCCTGGATGTCTTGGGAGCGGTTATCGTCTGTCATGATGTGACCTCTTGTGAACTGAACTCGAACCAAGCCAGGGGCGGGAGTCGAACCCGCCCTACTCCCACTGGCAATTACATGTCGCTGCCACTGCCAGCCCATAGATTGGTGGACTGCCGTAGGCTCCTGTAGTCGCCATTGCCGAGGATGAGGTGATCTAGGATGCTTAGGCTGAGGGTTTGACCCGCCTGAATAAACAACCGGGTTAGGCTGATGTCTTCAAGACTGGGGTCAAGACTGCCGCTGGGATGGTTGTGGGCGATGATGGCGCGGGTAGCCCCGACCCGCAGGAGCCACCCAAAAATTTCCTTAGGGTCGGCAATGCACTCCGTTTTGGTGCCCTGGGCAACGACGCTGTAACCAATCACCCGCCCCTTAATATCGAGGGCGATCACGGCAAAGCGCTCCAGAGCTTGCCACATCAAATCCGAGGCCAAGAGGGTAGCGGCGATGGCCGGATCGTCGATGATCGGCTGCTGCTTTTTAGGGGATTCTAGGTAAGTTCTTCGACCAATCTCAATGGCAGCTTGAAGCTTAATGATCTGCTTTTCGGTCAAGCCTGCCTCCTTCATCTCTAGCGGGCCTGACTGGCGTAGGCGCTGCCAGGAGGCAGACTCATCGAACAGGTTTTGCTGGAAGCAGATTTTATCGATAACTTGCTGAGCTTTGTCCTCCCCAATGCCTAGAATCGTCACCAGGAGATCAGCAACGGTAGCGCTCCTAGGGTTGTTGTAGCAGCGGGCCGCTGAGAGCGCTTCGTCTTTTACCATCCAGCAATCTTGGTTTTCAGAAAATAGAACAGGCATGATGTGACCTCTGAACATGAACTGAAACAGGCCAGGGGCGGGAGTCGAACCCACCCTGCTCCAACTGGCTTATTGAGCGAGATGGCGGATCTGCTGGTCGGAAACCTGCTGTTTGAGTAGGTTGACGGCCTCCATGACACCCTCCAGGAGGGACAGGATTTGGTCGCATCGTCCTTCCGTGAGTTCTTCCAGTTGTCCAGGTGTCATCGTGATGGCAGTGATGGCTTGGCCAGCGCTCTTAACCTGGCCTTCCAGCTTTAGCCATCGCTTCACCACGGTGGGGTCTTCAATGTCGAACCCAAACCCGGCCTGCTCAACTTCGGGAGCATTCAGGACAGCTACGGCCCGCTTGAGCCGATCATGGGAGTTGTCGATCTTGCCCGTGCGGATCATGTCCCACAGCTTTTGCTGCCTCTCAGGCACCACCTGAGTCATGTAGAACGCTTGCAGCTTGGTCAGATCTCCGCGATTGAACGCTTCCTGAGCATCGGGGCAGAGTTGCAGGAGGGCCAACCGCTCGTTGATCCGAAAGACCTCTTTGCCCAGGAATTTAGCTAGCTCCTTCTTGTCTGCGAAGTAACCCTCATCCAGCATGTACTGGTAGCCCAGGGCTTCTTCCATGGGTGTCATGTCCTTGCGGGCCAGGTTTTCGAGCATGGCCAAGGCCATGATGATCGAGTCTGGCACTGGCGATCCATCCACACAGCCCGTTTCGAGGCAGGCCACTTCAACCAGTTCAGCGAGGGCACAGGCCCGCCACCGCCGCTCACCTGCAATGATCATGCCGTTCGGGGTAATCGTGATGGGCTGAAGTAAATTGTTCTCGCGGATACTTCCGGCTAGCTCGGCCAGAGCTTCGCGGTCGAAATGCTTGCGCGGTTGATCCGGGTTAGGGAACACATCGCTGTGCTGCTTGGTTTTGAGCTGCTGATAGATTTCAATGCCTTTGACCTTGAAATAACGGGCACCGACTCGGCGGGGCTTTTTAGATTCCGCAGGCTTTTTCGCCCTAGGTTGTCGAACCTTGGCTGACGCTGTCATGGCGTGACCTCTTGAAATGAACTGAACCAGGCCAGGGGCGGGAGTCGAACCCGCCCTACTCCCACTGGCAATTAACCGAGAACTCGAACTTCGATAACGTCTTGCCCCTTGAAGGCTTTACGGCAAGCGGCCTTGGCTGCGGTGAAGGTGCCGTTAAAGTCAAACTCAACGTTGCCATCAAACGTTTGAACGACGAACATCCAGAAGCCTTGCCCTTTGGGCTGGCGGAGATAAGTGCTGAAAAAGTCGGACGTGTTGAAAGGCATGGTTTGGGCCTCTTTTGGGTGGTTTTTAACTACATTTATATAATACATCGGAGCCGTCTTAAAGTACAGTGTATTGCGTAAAGTTAATACTGAAAAAGCCCGTCCTGCAAGGGTTTTGCGGGACGGGCTTTAGTTGAGTGCGGGATATTCAGAATAGGCTGAGTTGGGTTTTCGCCTCCCTTAGCTGAGTCTCGATGTCTCGGCCAATTGTGGCTTCAAACAGTTGGCCTGTGCTTTGTTCCCATCCTGGGCAGGTAACAATCTCGCCGTCCTGGGTGCGGAAGCCTTCGGGCACCTCGATGCCTAGCTCGGACTCTAGCCAGTTGGCGGCAAGCCGTCGATGGCAAAAGTCGGTGGGTTTCTCGAAGCAAAGCAGGATGGGCCGAACCGTGGCGACCTCTGATTCTGGTAGACCTAGGCTGCGGGCCTGTTCCTGGGCGATGTGGCATAAATCTTGATACACCTGCTGAGCATCTAGCCCTTGCAGAATTTCCATGTAGAGCGGGATGTACTCTTCGACAGAGGCCGACCGATACCAGGGGCCAGGGGCCAGGGCGCGGTAGCTGGGATACTTGCCATTGGCCCAGCGGGGCTGACTCCGACTGATGCAGATTGCGCCAGGGGTGGCAGGTGGTGTCTTGCCGTAATAACTCGTCAACATGTGTGACCTCTCTTGCGTGAGTCGCGCCAACGACGGTTGAAGTCTCGCCGCTTGGCGTCGTTGTACTTTTTGAAAGCTGCTCTGGATGCGGCCAGGGCTTGGGTTAGCCGCCTTGGTTCACCCGCCGCTATCGCAAACTGATATTCACGTTCACTGTCTAGGTATGCTTGCTTTAGCCGCTCTAGGCTGTCCATGAGGCTGATTTGGAACTATATCTAATTCTAACACGAAATACCCTTAAGTGCTTGCTGTGCAAGGGTTTCAGGGATTAGTATTGCGCTTTAGGGATTTAGTGTATCCTGTATGAAGATATGCGGCGACTCTGAGAGGGCACCTGCGACCTGTAGGTGTTGGGGCTCATCACCCCTAGCCGCTCCAAGCTTTTGGTTATGCCGTTTTTTGGAACAGTCCCCGGCAAGTGCGTTGAGCAGGTTATTGGCGTCGTCCCCTTCAAGGAATGGCCTGCAATTTATGTTTGCTGCTCTGGGACATTTCGCATTGAGCAAGCCCTAACCCAGGCGCTTGGCTCTGGTGCGCCCATCTATAGCAATGACGTGAGCTTATACAGTTCGGTGCTGGGCGCTTGGCTGACAGATCGCCCCTTTGCCCTTACCTTCCAGGACGAGTTGGCCTTTGTCCAGGAGCGATTTAACGAAGACTTTTGTGCAGGGGTTGCCTCGGTGCTGGTGGCCCATGAGATGAGCCGTTTCGTGCGGAACAATGACTACAGTCGCCAGATGTTTGGCTACTATGTCGAACACTTCGAGATGTTCCACGAAAAGGCGATCACCAAGCTCGGCCACCTCAAGGAAACCGTCAGCATTCGCGACTACCGGGCGAGGGACTGGCGGGAGCATGTCGATGAAGCGATTGCCCAGGGTGCAGGCATTGCCGCGTTCCCGCCCTTCATCATGGGCGATTACGAAAAGCAGTACGCCTTTCTAGATCGATGCGTCACCTGGCCAGCCCCCGCCTACGCACTATACGACCCATCCCAACTAGACAGCATCCTCGACAAAATCGAATCCTCTGGAGTGCCCTACTGTGTGCTCTCCGATCAAACCTGGCCGGAGAAGCGACAACCCATGCTGCACTACGTTCAGGGGCGAAAGAAGCCTCACTTCTGCTACGCCAATAGCAATCGCAGCAGTGTTCGGCATTTGACCTCTGTCAATCAACCGTTCAAGTACGAGCCCGTGGATGTTTGGGCGTTGCGCCCTACCTCGGTTGTAGAGGTAGCCCAGGCTCCCGGTGATGCCCTCAACTACTTCAAGGACATCTACCTGGCCAAAAACATCATCCACACAGGTGGCCTGCGGGGCTACTTCGTGTTGATAGATGGCAAGTACGCTGGCGGCATCATCTATGCAGACTGCCAGCGCAGCACGGGCAAGGTCAACTCCCGCCAAGCGCTCTATGTACTCTCTGACCTATCGGTAACGGGAGATCGCCGACTCTCGAAACTGATTGCGATGTTAGCCACCAGTCGGGACGTGGTGCGTCCCTTGGCCGTGCGACTCATGAAGCGCGTGGACTGGGTAGTGACGACAGCTCGCTCGAAGGGGCCAGTCTCCATGAAGTATCGCGACATCTACGAGCTGGTCACTCGAAGCTACAGCGAGGAAGAGGAGCGCTACATCCTGAACTATGCCGCTCCGGTTGTCGCGAAGTCCCCCCAGCAGATCTACAAGCAGTGGTTCAAAAAATATGCCAGCAAAGCAACCCGACCCAATGATGCCCACCCCTGATGGGCCAATCGAAACCCAACAGTACAACATCGACCCTCGCCAGCTTATTCGGCTGGCCACCCACGACAATGCTCGATACATGACGGCGGAGCAGATGGGGCAACTGACCGCTAACCTACGGCGGGATGGTTCTTTAACCTCTGCCGTTCTGGTTTACAAGATGAACCCCGCCCAGGATGAGTTGACTGTTCTCTCTGGCAACCACCGGGCTGAGGCGGCGATTGCGGCTGAACTAGACACAATTCCTGTCATTGAGATTACGACCCGGCTCTCCCCGGCACGGCTGCGGGCCATCCAGCTCAGCCACAACGCCATCACGGGCCAGGACGACCTGAACATCTTACTCAAGCTTTATGAGGAACTGCCCCTCGAAGAAAAGCTGTACTCCGGGCTTACGGACGATGACTTTGAGGCGCTGCAACCGCTGGACCTGAGCGGATTATCGGTGGGTCAGCCGGAATACCAGTCCGTCGAGCTTCTCTTCTTTCCCTCGGAACAGGAGGCTTTTTCACAACTCCTGCAATCGCTGAAGCTAAACGAGCGGGTCAAAGACAGGTTTTGGCTGGCCGACCTACGCGACTTCGATGCGGTCTTTGATGCTGTGGTGGGCACCAAGGAAACCAAAAACATTCACAATACGGCGCTGGCGTTTCGGGCCATGGCGCAACTGGCCCTAGAGCGGCTGGAACAACTCACAGCGGAGGCTGACCATGCCCAGGCAACGGATCGAAATCACTGAGCGGGACAAACAACAGATCGAGGTGATGGCCGGACTGGGGATGACCGTTGAGCAGATTGCCCAGGTGCTTGGTATCTCACCCAGGACGTTTAACCGATGGTGCGAGTCGCCCGACGTTTTGGCGCACTATAAAAAAGGCCAAGACTCGGCTCAGGTCACCATCGCCAAGTCGCTCTTTGAAAAGGCGAAGGGCGGCGATACGACCGCTATCATTTGGTACGAAAAGACCAGGGCCGGACGGCGCGAAACGACCCAGGTCGAGGTTGTGGATGAGCGGGTCAAGGAAGAATTACGCGATTTCCTGGCCTACCTGCGATCACATCTACCCCCTGACCAATTCACGGCCTTGATCGATGGCTACCAGCAGCAGTCTACTCAGCGAGGTGCTAAGCGAGTTCCGTCAGGACGAGGCGGATAACGGCGATGCGCGGCTCTGGCAAATGCGATCCCAGTTCGTGACCGATGCGTACCAAACGGGTGGGGCAGGCTTCGTGGCGACGGCGAAGCGATACGGACGTACTGACCGGGGGCAGGAACTAGACTGGCCGCTCTGGTTTGAGCAACTCCTGCTAGCCATTGGCGACTTCAGGCTTCAGCACACCCTAACGACTGGCCCTAGCCAGTGCGGCAAGACCCTGGGCCATAACTTGCTCAATGCCTACTGTTTAGCGGAGGGACGGCTAAACACATTCACGGTCTATGACCTGGAGCGCACCCTGTACCGGAACGTTCCCCTACAGTTCAAGCCAACCTTGGCGCGGTGGTTGGCAGCAGCGGGCCTCTCCGCCAAGACCTCAGAACGACGGGACTCCGGTGATCGCACGGGGCTAGCCTCTGGCCGTAGCCAGAACAATACCCTGATTCAGGTGAACGATGGCAGCGCCATGTTCGGGTTTGCCAGTACCTCGGCGGAGGCCAGGGGCGATCGCACGGCAGCGGCGGGGTCTTCGGTCATCTCTCTGACGGCTGACATTCTGTTTATGGATGAGCGTTCTAAGTTTGCCCCCGGCTCGGCTGGCCCCCTGGTGCGTCGTTTGGATGCCAGCATTTTGCCGACCCGCCCGATTCGGGAACTGGGTACCCCTGGCGGGGGCAATGGCATCGAGGCTGTCATCCGCACCGCCGACTATCACTTCTACCCGCATTACCGCTGCCCGTCCTGCGCTGCGGTCGCAGCCCTTGACCCTAAGGGTTGTTTACTCAAACCCTTCGAGACAACTGACCCGGCGGGCAACCCGGTGATCCGCTACCTGAGCGAGGCTGGCCGCCCTATCGCCAAAACCCTCCCCGATGGACGAATGGAGGCCTACTGGCATCACCATGATCCCTACAACGCCATCGCGACGGCCTACATTGGCTGCTCAGCCTGCGGGGCGGAACTGGGGGCAGAGGTGAGAGCCTCTGCCTGGTTCCAATGCCTGAAGACTGGGGTGCGATTGGTGGACTTTCTGGACGGGCTACCCACCCAATCGCCCTGGCCAAACTATCGAGTCGCTTTTCACCTAACGCCCCTGACCCGCAATCGCGAAACCAATGAGGCAGAACGCCTGATCCGAGACGGCATCGACACGGCTAACCCAACCGACTGGCAGCAGCAGGGGCTAGGCCACCAAAGCGAAGAATCGGCCAACTCGGTGCCCCTAGAGTCAATTCGCGCCGCCATCAATGGCCCCCGCCCGAACGGTGAACCAGACTTTGTATTGGCTGGGGTTGACCAGGGCCGGGGTGAGGATTGGCTGTGGGTCTGTGCCTATCATCTCCCCATGGGTTGGCAGACCATGAAGACTGAGCTGGTTATTCAGCAGACATTGCGTCACGTCCTCTTTGGTGGCGACATCATGCGTTCTGAACTGGGGGATCGCCTGGAGCTATTGGGGGTCAGCTTCGGGTTAATCGACAACGAACCCGACCGTAGCGATGCGGCATGGCTCTGTACCCAGACGGCCCTGGAGATGGCCGACCAACGTAGCACCCTAGCCGATGCCGTTAAGCGCGGCAAGGTGAAGGACGGCGGCGAGGTACTCGACTCCTGGTTTATCCGTAATGGCAAATTCTTAAAGCAGGTACTCACCAGCTTTCTTACCCTGGCCCCCGATGGCGCTCCGCTCTATCGTTTGCCCCCGCCCTGGGAACAATGGCTGGCGAATACCTCCAGCGAACGTAGCCCGGTACGCCACCTGATGGCTCCCAGCCACGACCCGGCTACAGGCGAATGGTTCAGGGGCGAGGGCAACATTGATGACCTCTACTATGCCGCCATGTTCTGCGAAGCGGCCTTCTACATCAAACTCACCACCGGACAGCGATCACCCGCCGCCAAGATGCCCTATCGTTCCAGGGTGGCCCGCCGTCCGTACTAAAGGGATTACGGCTGAGGCTCATCAGGCTCTATATTTAGCTCTTGGCAAAAGGTGATGTAATGCCCCCGCCCCTCCACTCGCCACCGTCTTGACTTCAGAAATGGCCTCGCTGTTACCCACTCGACCACGGTTGCCTTAGCCAGTGCGATCGCCGATTCAGGGGACTCGGCCCGGAGTAATGCCCAGTCGGCCCAGCGTAGGACTTTGACGGTGGCCTGGGCGCGTCGTCCGTAGGCATAACCCAAGTTGGCTGACTCGTAGCCACCACTTTGCAGGACAAACACATCTTTCTCCATGGTCTAGCCCTCCAGTGTCGGAAACTGCTGCACCTGGAGCGGTTCAGGCCACTCGTTCGGGTCGGTTCCCTTTGCCGTTACCTGGAACGTTAGACCGCCCCTCGTGGGACGAGATCCCGTCTGCTTCATAAACGGAGCTACTTTGTTAGACCGACACCAGGTGATGGCCTGCTCTGCCCAGTCGAGGTCGAAGGGTCTGGCCTTGGGGCCACTCTCGCCGCCAATCACCAACCAACTTAGGAACTCCCAGCCCTGCCAGTTCACTCGCTCTAGGGCAGGTTCGTAGGAGGCCCAGACCACGGCGCAATACTCAGCCAGTCGTTCCATAAACTCGCGCCGGACGTTGGCACAAGTTTGATCCTCAACCGTGCAGCCCAGCCAGACGTTAGTAGGTAGGCGGTCGCGATTGTTTAACCTACACCAGTCCATGGTGGCCCTTAGGGCGATGCCGGGGCGCTTAGTGAGTAGCTGAATAGTTTGGCTTGGCGCGGTTACAGCGGCATCTAGGACGGCGTACTGCCACGATCTGGGCACCCACTCACCGCAAAGGTCAGTCATGGAGCACACAAAGCGCTTGGCGGGTCGCCTCTTCTTGCTCCAGGCTTTTGGGATAGCCTCATCAAAAAACAGGTCATCTGGAGCCTCACCCGTGTAGGGACGATGGCTGGCAAAGGCGAAGAATCCGCTCTGGTTGACGGCCTCCGCATAGCAGTTGGCACAGCCAGGGCTGATTTTTCGGCACCAGTGCCCGCCGTTGCCGCCAGTAGCACCTCGGCTCAGAAAGATTGGGTTATCGGTGTAGTCTGTCCATGAAATCGCGGTCTTACCCATGATTACAATCTCCACGATTGTGGCTCTAGGTGAACGTTGGAATAGCTAGATACAACAGAGCCATGACCCTTGAAAGATCGCGGCTCTGTTGTGGTGCAGGGGCTAGAGGTCAGCAGCGACGACCTGCGCCTGGACGGGAGGTAGAACCCGGATGACGGGCTGATCCGTCGGCACATGGATGGCGTTCAGCACCCAGTCGGCCAACGACCGAACCGAGCGGATCATGGTAGTCGGCTCACCACCACCATCCCAGGTGTAGTAACTGCCGTCATCCAGCGCATTGACACCAACGATCTGACCGTCCCGATAGACCGTGAGCGCCGGGGGCCAGGTGGCCGGATCACTTGTGATCTGATGCCGAGTAACTACGGGGCGGTGAATGTGATCAATCAGTCGAGTCGGTGCCCCTTGGGCGTGGCAACGGTTTCTGAATAGTTCAATGTAGCCGTCATCATCTGGCTGGTCAGTCAATGACCAGGCTTCATCGTAGTCAAACTGGGCATCACCATCCCCGTCTTCGTATGCCCCGCAACACCATGACCATCGATAGACCGTTAAGGGTTCATCGTGACCACAGGGCCACGGGGTATAGGCCGAAGCCGCCGCATCCACAACCGCCAGGATGGCTGTCTCCTGAGCCTCTAGCTCTTTTTCCAAAGCCTCCTGCTGCGCTATCTCTAGCTTTCGCTGCTGCTCCATGGCCCTGACTCGGCTATACCTATCCTCCTCCGCTGCTATCGCCGCCCGATTTCGTGCCATCGACTCGCCATACTGATGAACCATGAGGGCAATCATTTCGGGCCAGGACAACATATCGGGCAGGTGGTAGTCGTCCATGCGGGCCGTGGTGGCGTGGGGCGGAGTCACGGCCCACCGCATATATCCGTTCTCATCTTTGACCGCCATCGGAAAACATAGCGCTACCACATCGCCCTTGGATGAGCCGTAGGCTGATTTTGCCCCCGGAAGACTGATTTCGAGATGGCATTCGACCTTCCGGCCCCGGTCATCCTCCACAAAGAACACCGCCGCTACCTTACCAATCTCAACGTTGGCTCGGTGACACTCCACCTTTAGGCCCATGCCGAGGGCGGTATATAAATCGATTGGGTTGCCCCCGATGATGCCCACTCGCTCTAGTACCAGACGCGCATCCGCCTCTGCCCTTGAGATGGCCGCAGATACCTTGGCCTTTAATGCTTCCTGTTGCGCCCGCTCAGCCTGCTCTATGCGCTGCTGCGCCTGCTGTGCTAATGCTTGAATACTCATGACTACCTCTTGCGGATAAACAAATCAAAGCTGCTCACATGGTCGTGGGTAGCTCAGGAACAATTACTCAGAAACAGACTTAAAGCCCGCCACAAAGGCCATTGCGAACGGGTGACTGGAGCGAACAACGGGCACCGACCGATCCCCAACCTTAGCGATTGAGGGCAGCTTGATGTGGGTTCGTGCCCACTGCTGTCCAGCCTCATAGCAGCGCATCTCGATCTCCTGGTAGTAGTCGGGTAGACATCTACACCCGAAGGACGCATAGGCAAATTTCATGGCGTGACCTCTTTTGAACTTAAGTATATTATATCGTAAACAAGCCGGGATAAAAGCAAGTAATGCGGAAGGTTGCGATAGATTTTGTATGGAGGTGCCCCATGGTCGATTTGCTGCGGCTGAACGAGCGATACTATTCCGACTCCCACTGGTTTGCGTGGATCGGGCCGATCCTGCCGCCGACGGATGCCGATGCGGCCAGGGTTAATGCGGAGGTTGAGCGAGTATTTCAGGAGTCGAATAAGATCCGCGAGTGCGTAGATAGGCATCGACGGGCCTTGACTGCTAAGCCTGCGGCCTGGTCTTTTGCTCACCCCCAGGGCAGCGAGGGCGAGGAATTTATGAACCTGCTGCTGGGCTGGATGGTAGGGCGTTCAGGGCGTTCGCGTCAGCCAGAGCACGGTGAACCGATATCGTTCCCGAATGCGATTGCGGAGGCGGTGCATTATCGGTTGCTGGGCGGCAAGGGCTACCTACGGTTATGGCTTCCTGAACGACTCCAGACGGCGGAGCCATGGCAGCGGGTTGCTCTACACTCCCCCGACCCCAATGCCGTCACCGTTGAGCGGGATGCTGATGGGTTTCCGTGGCGCATCATCTACGAATACACCCACGCCGATGAAACGTGGCGAGAGGTGCAGGAGCTGGATGATCAAGGGCTAACCCAGTTCCGCACGGAGGATAGCGGGGGCAGTGTCGTGAGCGGATCGGAGTATGCCCTCGAACTGGGCGGTCGGTTCACGATTGCTGAGATCCAGGGCACTCCGATTGTGCGGGCAGCGGAGCGTCGTTTGCAGGACGGGATTAACTACATCCTCACCCTGATGATTCGCAACCTTCAGTACGGTGGCTTCCTGCGAGACATCATCATCAACGGAATGCCCCCCGGCGAGTACGACAGTGCGGGGCGGTTCATCCCTGACCCTGGTGGCTGGGTCGAGGGGCCGGGGGCCAAACTAGAGGTAACGGGTATCCCGGTCTACGATGCCGAGGGCAACGTCACGGGCTACACCACCCCCAGCGTGGACACTCGCAACCCGGTCGGCGTTGAACCGTTCCTCACCTCCTATCGCTCTAACGTGGCCCTGCTCTACGAGAGCTTTGGGCAGGGGCATATCCTGAGCAACGACTTGGCCATTTCCGGGGTATCCAGGGTACAGCTTCGCCAAGACTTCGTGAATGCCGTTGCTGAGGATGCTGCGGCCCTGCGTATCGCCCTCAGCGACATCTATGCCGTTGCTTATCTATTGGCCAGTCCCGCCCCCGCCGATCCCTTGCTCAGCATTATCGTCGAATCTCGACTCAGCATTTCTGACCCAACCCCTGAAGAAGTCAGAACCCTCATCGAAACCCATGCCGCTCGCCTCCGCTCTACCCACAACACCATGGCCCTGCTGGGCATCGAAAATCCCGCCGCCGAAATGGAGGCCATCGCAGAGGAAGAGGCCGAGCGCATGGCCGCGCACCAACTCACCCGCGATGACCTCCTGAATGATGAGAACGATGAGGA
The DNA here is from genome assembly GCA_044070495.1 of Spirulina sp. Lineage (GTDB taxonomy): Bacteria > Cyanobacteriota > Cyanobacteriia > Phormidesmidales > Phormidesmidaceae > Nodosilinea. The sequence continues at coordinate 68,630 of JBIPSI010000003.1, forward strand.
CGGCGAGGGCGACGAAACAGAGGACAGCGACCAAGAGCAGGAGGCTGCGGATGATGCCCCCGTGGCCTAACCGTTACCTCGTATCGATGACAAAGGACTGGGATCTTCCATGGCCAATCGAGCACAGCGCATGATCCAGGTGGCGGAGCGCTATGACCGTCTCACCAGCCGCGCCGAGGCTTCCGTCGTTGGGGCGATGCATACCGCTATCGACCGGGCCTACCGAGAGCTGGTGATGGAACTGGAACAAGGCTGGAGCGCAATCGCGGCCAATAAGTCCCTCATTCCCCAGCAGCAACGCCTCCTGTTGATCGACCAACTGGGCGAACTCTTGCAGGTGATCCGCCCTAGCCGTAGGGCCGAGTACGAAAAGATGTTGGCCGATGCCATTGAGCGAGGCGATGCCCTGGGGGCCGAATACCTGAGCCGGGTCAATGTGGTGCTTCAGCCTAGCGCTGACCAGCGGGCCGCACTGGAGGCGACGACGGGGGTGCCGCTGGATGCCCTACGCCATCAGGTCACGGATGGACTACGACGGCTTTACTACCACGGGGGCAACTTGTCTGAGCAAATCCCCCTGATCGTAGAGCAAGGACTACTTCAGAACTGGGGCATTCGCCGCACTGCCGCTGCTATCGAATCCACCGCTGGAGTCGTCAAGGCCCAGGCTGAAACCATTGCTCGCACCCAGGTGATGGGTGCCTTCAACGGAGCTACGCGATCCCGGCTGATCGAAAGCGATAGCTGGGCGCAGTGGATTGCCGTTGGCGACTCTCGCACCTGTCCGGCCTGCTCCTACCGCAATACGCGGGTCTACAAACCACGGGACATCGAGATTCCGTGCCATGCCCGATGCCGTTGCATCCTGTCTCCCATGCGCCGAGACTGGTTGAACGACCCAGACTTCTTCAGCGACGATGATCTGGCTGAGATGGAACGATATCGGCAAGAAGGCTTAGATGCCCTCGCCACCACCGGGAAGAAGCCCCGTCCTGGTGCGCCCTTCGATCCCAATAAAAAACCACCCCGGCCCGTTTGGACACCGGGGCAGTTTAGGCCCACTTGAAAATGGCAACACCGTTGCCGATTTAGAACGGTGGTTCGATGCTCTCATGATCAATCGCGGATTGCTCTGCGAGGGCATTGAGGGCAGCGCTGAAGGCGGCGATGGCATAGCTGGAGTCGCTTTCCCTTCGGTATAGGAGTCCTCCACATCGGCCAAAGGCTTCGACGGTGATCCGGTGGCCCTGGGTGCGCCAGCGAATTAGATAAACGTCAATCCAAGCGCTACCTTCGGGTTTGCCGTAGAACTTTTGCAGGTATTGCTTGAAGAAGGGTTCGACTACCCTCACATCACCCAGGCTGTTGGTCATGACCTCAATGCAGTGAGCGGCACTCTCCGGCCATGGCAGGTCAGGATCGGAGCGATACTCGATAACTTCGCAGGCATCGTTGAAGAAAATCCACAGCATCATGACCGTTGACCTTCCTTCACCTTGGCGGTGGCAGAGCGCGACTTACCCGACCCACCAATAGCACGACGGCTCTGCCGGGATGACGTGGTTGCTCGTTGTGTCCGTGCTGGGGTTGCCGGGACACCCTCAGTCAGGGCAACGGGTTTGGCCGTCGCCTCCGCTGCCTCCGCCAATAGTTCCGGTAGGCTGGGCAGATCAATGTCAGGAATGTCGCTGGGGCGAGAATCACTGCCCCGCAGCCACAGAACACCGACAATCGCGATTGCATAACAAACAAAATCAAAGGCTTCCATCTCGAAGACTCCTGTCCGACGATTGGCAATACTCAAAAATCTGAACGTCGCTTCTACTTCGGCGACCACCCCCTCTCCCTTGGGGCTGTTTATATAATACATCGGAGCAGGCTAGAGCGGGACTGTTTCCAGAAATTTATAAACGGGATACGATTCTCGCATTGCCTGAGCGGGATGTGCCTAGAATCGGGTCGGAGAGTTTGGTGAACATCATGGACATAGCGGTTGCAATCGCGACGATCAACGGTAGTGAGTTGGGCCAGAAGGCGGAGGTGGTAGCGGCCATCGAGGCGCTACGTACTGAGCTATCTACGGCTAAGGCGCAGGTTGACGGATTGACGGAGGAACGTAGCAAGCTGGCTGAGAACAACGCGGGTCTCCTGGCCCAGAAGGCCAACGCCAATGCTCGACTTAAGGATCTAGAAAAGAAGATCTCGGAGTTGACTGCCGTCATCGCAACGGATGGCGAGGATCAGGATGCCACCCTAGAACGGCTCAAAGGACTGGGTGAGGAATTGCAGCAGGCTAAGGCCGACCTTGCCAATGCGCAGCAGCGGGAGGCGGAGGCGATTGCGGCTAAGGCGGGCCTAGAGCAACAACTGGTCTATCGGGACGCTGGCGCTAAGCTGGGCGTTGAAACGGTTGTTTTTGAGAAACTGCTGGAGCTGCCCGGTGATCGCATCATCATCGATGACGATGGCGTGAAGGTCAGGGGCGAGGGCGACGACGCTAAGCTCGTTCCCTTTGACGACTATCTTGCCACCCAGACCGAGGCGGTTCAACGCATGGTCAAGCTGGCCATGGGCGGCACCGATAGCAACGGTCAACCTGTTAGCGGGACAGCACCGAATGGCCGTAAACCTGGCCCCAGTGCTCCACCCACCAGCGGCAAGCCTAAGCCCTCGGCAACCGAGGCTGTCGAAGCCCTTGGGTTTAAGGGGCCAGCGTTCCAAAGAAAAGGTTAATTCCAGGGATCGCGGCGAAAGATGTTCGATAGGATGAAGGGGCCAGCGGCTAAGTAGCGGCTGGTTCTGGCTGTGTAGCCACCCTGGCCGAGTATCGGCTGTTGTCCCGAAGGGTTGATGCTATGCAGACCAAACCAAAAATTAACTGGTCAGATATTGAGTATTCTTCGCCGCCGTGGATGGGTACGCCCCAGGTGGCCGATAAGGTATTGCTACCCGGTGGCGCTACGTTGAATCCCAGCGCCTTTGACGGATCGTTCACCCTCACGATTGCGGCGGAGGCCGTGGCGGATGGTGCCACCGTTCTATCTGTGACCTGCCCTGAAACGAAGCTTGTGCCCAAGGGTACGGTGCTCGCCTTCGCAGTGGGTGAGACGGTCGCCACCGACGTGATCGTAACCGCTGACCATACCGTTGGCCCCATCGTCTCCAACTTGCCCGTCACGGGGATTGGCTCCGAAGCAAAGCCTGCGGCGGGCATGACCGTCACGTTGCCTGCCATTGCGGGACGACACCTGGTTGAGTCTGGCATCCTGGTGGGTCGCACCTACGCGGAGCGGGCGGCGGGTCTAGGCTACCGTCCGGTCACGGTCGATAACCTGTCCGCCATGGAGCAGATCTACCTGCTAGCCTTTCCGTTGCCAGACGTATGGGACTCGAACTTTGCTGAGCTATACATGCACGGCAATGTCGTCTACGAAGATAAGCTCCCTGGCTTCACCGACTTGGCCGCTACCGTACAGGCCAAGATCCGCGACTTGTATGTCTGCATCTTGTTTGGAGGTGAGTAGCCATGGCTGACCTATACCAACTGTGGGCCAACCTCCTAGAAGAGGAATTTCCAGATCGGGTGATGGCCAGCCCTGCCATTCAGTTTGGGACAGACCGCAAGCGTTACCTCGGTGCTGAGCTACTGCCAGAACAACTCGTTGACCGGAACGAATATACCGAAACGAAGGTGGTCTTCAAGACCTTCCCCGCCCTGGATGGCACCCGGTACAGTGAACCGAAAATGCAGGGGCAACAGCTCGTTGGTTCGTTCCGCGTCACCCTGGGCGAAGTGGATACGGCCTCCCAACTTACGGGGAATGATTTAGATGTTCTGATGCGGGTGGCGGAACGTGACCCGGCGCAGGCCGTGCGGCGGCTGCGTTCTTGGATCATCAATATGTTTCCGGTGTCCTTGGCGGAGAAGGCCGAGATTCAACGCTGGCAAGCCTTTGTGGATGCCGCCGTGCCCATCAAAGGCCAGGACGGCAACGACGAGGTGATCCAATTGCCTAATCCCCATGGCCACCGTCGCACCATCCTTGGCGGTACCCTCAATAGCCCCGCTGGATGGTACGGCTCGGATTACGACCCCATTGATGACTTCATGGCTGTGCGTTCCCTAGCGGCGAGTAAAGGCTACACAATTCGGCGCATCGTGGGCGACTCCGACATCACCATGGCCATCGCCACCAATGACATCATGCGCTCCCGCGTTTCCGGTACCTTGCGGATTGACGGGGGCACCCTGGTGTCCTTGGGGGGTGGCATTCTGTCCCTGGCCCAGGTCAATGCCTACCTCGGCAGCAACTACGGCCTTCCCGCCATCGAAGAGTACGACACGACCTATAACTCACTCGCGGCTCCTGGTCAGGCGTTCTTCAAGCCACGGGGCGCGTTGTGCTTTTTCTGTACAACGGGGCGGGATGCGGAGTTCATCTCCGGTGACGATACCGTGGACTATGAAATTATCCCGGATACCCTGGGCTACTACGCCATCGGCACCGCCGTGGGTCAGACCAGCCCCGGCAAGGTATTTGGCAGTGAGGTGAAGACGATGAAGCCCGTGGGCATCTATGGGCAAGGGTTCCAAACCTCATTTCCGGTGGTGACTGAACCCGAAGCCGTCTTTGTGCTCCATATTGGCAAGCCAGAAGACTAATGTTCCAGACCCAACTCTCTACCGCCTATGGCTGGCGGGGCAGGCTCTATGGCCCTGGCCCTGCCAGCATTCCTGACGATCTAGCCAGGGTCATGGGGCTGCTGCCGACGACCCCAGATTCGGCCCCCGCGCCGCCCCCGCCCCCAGTTGCGCCCCCGGCCCTAGCCCTAATCAACGCGGCTGATAAGCCGCGAACCCTCGCCGTCATTCCAACCATTGGCCCCAAGGCGGGGGCTATCATCCTGGAGCAGCGGCCCGTGGATGGCTACGCTGGGCTATCGGTGCTGCCCCCCGCCATCTTTGACCCACCCTTTAACTGCGACCTGGCCCAGATTGAATCCTGGGAGGGCTAACCATGGCCTACCTTGAAAAGTCAGCCGCCCTCGCCGCTGTCCTAGAACTGCCCGCCGTGCGCTCCTTGCCCACCGAGCCAGATCATGGGTTTCTTGATACGCTCCTGATCGCCAGCGCCGGACGACCACGGGCCACCCTCACGCGCAACGGCGTCCTCTTTGCCCAGGGCACCACCGTCTACCGCCATTACTTTGTCGGAGCGCGGTTCCTCGAAACCCTCCGCTCTCAGCACGTCCTGGAGTCGGGGCAGGGGGCAAAGTTCACGGGGCTGAAGGTACCCATCGCCTCGTTGATGGCACTTCAGAACGGGGACGACCTTAGCCTCAACCTGGAGGTACCCCACGGCTATGAGGCCGTCGCCGTCACCATGGCCCAGAGCACAGGCGCTAAGCCCTTCATTGCCAGTCGTTCATCGACCACAACCCTACGCCCGTAGCCCAACCCGCTGGGATCGCCGCAGTTCCTCAAGCGGCGGCCTGAGTTGCCCGTTAATCGTTATGTTTTGGCAACGCCGTTGCCGATTTGTTGTGTCTCAGTCTCCCTTTGCTGGCTTCAATCTCAGTACCCTGATCTTTCAGATTGGGGACGGGGTACCTGATGTGGATGAGACGGGTAACTTTGTTGCCCCCGCTCGAACCATGACCGTGAAGGCGTTTCTCATGCCAGCGAACCGCCAGGGGCGCATCCAGATGGTGCCAGGGGAGATCTTGAACCAGCAGGAGCTAGTTGGGCGCTTTGTAGAACCGTTTCGACAGCCTGCTGATCTACTGCCCGGAATGCGGGCTGAGGCGGTGGTGAATGGCATTCATGGCTCATTTGTGTTGGCGCTATCTGTCCCGGACTCCCTGGGGATTGGCGACCAACTGGGCGACCCCATTACCGGACTCTTTTCGGTGACGACTAACCGAGGCAGCTTCTATGGTGAGCATTAGGGTCGATGTGGAAAAGACCGCCCTAGACGGCAAGCTTCAGCGGGCGGTGGCCAAACTCACCAGCCTCGACGCGATGCTCACCGAGTTTGGCGAGATGGGCGAGGCCGCAGCTAAGCAATCCTTCCCCAGTGGTGCGACACCGGGCGGTGCGGCCTGGGCCAGCCTACGCCCCTCCACCCTACGTCGAAAAAGCAGTGGGCGGCTGATGTGGGAGACGGGGGCACTGGCGGCTAGCTTCCTGGATAAGCCTCCCAGCGGCAATGCCGTTGAGGTGTGTAGCGAGGGCGTTCCCTATGCCACCTACCATCACACAGGCACCCGCAAAATGGCACAGCGGCGATCTCTGCCCCTGCCATCTTACCTACGCCCCAAGATGGCCGTGATCGCGAAGCGGCACCTGGCCACCCTCCTATAAAAAAGCCTCGACTGGGGCCGAGGCTGGTGCGTGGTATGGCGTAATGAATTAGCCTTCCCTTAGTGTATCCCGAACTCGAAATGCTCTTAGAGTTGCACTTGGCCATTCTGAATCGCCTGCGCCCGCTCCAGGACGCTGCGCCGGGGCTTCAGCTTAGTTTGATGCCAGAGAGTCCTAATGCTTTCTTGCGGGCCGTCCAGGGCAGTCGGGCGGTGCTGCTGAACCACGAGAGCCGCTTTGAGCCGGAGGATGTTCATCGCTCTCAACCCTGGCAGGTGGGCTTTACCCTGGAGCTGCGCCTACCCTCCAACTGGAATGAATCTGGCATGATTGCCGTCCTCGAAGCGGCTCTACGGTTGCTGGTGGGCTATCGTCCACCCCAGGCCCACCAGCGTCTAGTGCTGGAACGGGCCAGCCTGAGCGGAGAATATGAGCAGTTCTGGGTACAGCAGATTACCTTCTGGGTGCCGTGCCGCCTGCGACCCGATGAGCCAGAGGTGGCCGCGCTAGAGATCGCTACCCTAATTCGTCGGATTCAAGGACTCTCCCCAGCGGGGGCCACCACCCTCGACGTGCAGATCCCAGGCCCAGAGGTGAACCCACCTACGGCTATCTCAGCGGTTCGCGAGGCGGGGGCGGTGTCTTTCACCTGGGATCCGCCAGAGCCTAGCGAGGGTCACTCCCAGGTGGGCTATGTAGCCCAAGCCTGGGTCGGCCATCAGTGGACTCACAGCGCCGTGCTGCCCGCCACGGCGACCCAGCATTTCTTTGCCGACCCCAGCAGCCACATCTCGCAGGTGCGGGTTCTGGCGATGTGGCCCTTGGAAAATTCTGCCTTCAGTACCGTTGAGGTTGACTAGGGCAGCCGTCCAGCCTTAGCCCCCGGTGGGCTTCGTAGTGGTCATCAGGGCTGATCAAGAGGCTCGAAGAACTCAGGGAATAGGTCATACTCGGTCATGCCGAAGACCTTGGCTAGGACGGCTCTGGTGGGCTGGTGAGCAAATTTGTTGCCCCGCTCCAGGGCTGATATTTCAGCGTCCCGCATATTGCGGCGGTAGTGGTTGCGGCGACACTTCTCCGCAACCTCAGCCTGCGTCCAGCCCCGCCCGATGCGCTCGTCCCGCATGGTTAGGCAGGCGATTGCGTACTCAGGAAAAATCTGCTTCAGGGAACTGGACAGGACGGTGGCGATATTGGCGCGTAGGGTATCGGGCAGCAACACTTCCCCTCGTTTGGCCTGGTTGATGAGTCGGGCATCAATGGCGATCTGTCGTCCACCACTGCGAATGTAACGGCGTTGAAACCGAACATGCAGTAACAAGACCAGCTTTTGGGAGTTCCACCCCCGAAGACTCAATTCTTTTCCCAGCGTTTTGCAGGCGGGATACTTTTCAATTGTGGCAACAGTTCCCATAGTTTAATCACGTATTCCTAAATTCCACTCAGTTTAATCAGAGTATTGCACCTTAAAGTCTTGCCCGTTAAGGTTTCTCAAGACCTCCATGGCCAGATCATGCCTACCCCTAAGACCACTTACACCTACTTTGGGCCAACGGTGCGTATCCCGAATCCTAGCCATCCTTCGGATCTGTTGCTCCTACGCGGGGGCCAATCCTATGTTTTGCCCGAAGGTTCGCTGCCGGGGCTGATGGATGACTCGCGCTCGATGGACGTTGGCAAGCTTGTCCTCACCCCTAAACCGACACCCAAGACCACTACTCCCAAGGCAATGTCGCCTGCCCCCGCGCCCCCCAAAGGCAAACCCGACAACGATAAGTAGCCTGCAATTGCGCCACCTTAGACCCACCTCACTCCCCTAATTCCCCATGGCCAACACCGACTTTTTGCACGGGATTGACTACATCCATGACCCCAACATCATCACGCCAGTGCGTTATCCTCGCTCCGGGGTGATTGGGTTGATTGGCTCGGCCCCGATTCACCTCGTCGATCCCGAATTTCAGACCCCCAACCAGCCCATCATGGTGGCCTCCTACCGTGAGGCTGTCCAGAAGTTTGGGCCGATCCAGACGGGATCTGAGGGCTGGACGTTGCCCAATGCGCTGGAGGCCGTTTACATGCAGGGCGTGGCCCTGTGCATCGTAGTCAATGTTTGGAACCCAACTAAGGCGGGCCACTTTGCCCAGGTCGAGAACGAGGCCATCACGCTGGTGGACGGTCTCGCTACCCTAAGCCAGTCGTCGGTGTACTCGGTGGTGGTGAAGTACGGGGCTGAGTTTGCGACCACGGCGGTGCGGGATGTGGACTACCGCCTGAACCCCGTGGCAGGAACCCTGGAGGCGTTGCCCGATGGTGCTCTGACCCCAGATGCTGCACTTCAGGTTAGCTTTTGCTACGCGACTCCAGAAGGGGTTGCCCCCGCTGACATTGCAGGAACCATTACCTCCGGCGGCGTTCGTACCGGGCTTCATGCCTTTGAGGACTGCCACCACCTATTTGGCTTCAATGCTCGGCTGTTGGCGGCACCGGGATGGAGCTACACCACCGAGGTGTCTGAGGCGCTGATCGCCCTCGCCGATAAGACCCTGGCCCATGCCGCGATTGATGCGCCCCTGGGCGTTACAACGACCGAGGCCATCAGCGGGCGTAACTCCACCAGTGGGCCAGTCACCAACTTTAAGGTGAGCGATGGGCGGGCGGTGCTTTGTTTCCCCCATCTCAAAAACCTGCGGGGGGACATCGTGCCCCTCTCAGCCTACTGGGCCGGTGTGGCGGCGCGGACTCAGGCTGAGTTTGGCTTTTGGTGGTCGCCCTCGAATAAGCCCATCCGAGGCATCAGCGGCGCGGAACGTCCCCTCACCTCGACCTACACCAGTTCCAACTCCGACATCCAATTGCTGAATGAGGCGGGTATTGTGACCGTCTTCGGGATTTCACCCATCGATAGTTTCGCGACGGGCTATCGGCTCTGGGGCAACCGGGCCAGCTCATGGCCTGCGGATACCAGCCCCCGCAGCTTCATCGCCGTGCAAATTATCGAAGACCAGATTCGTATTGGCCTGGAGCGGGCCATCCTTCAGTACGTTGATCGCCCCTTCAACCGAGCCATCGTTGGCTTCATCCTGCAAACCATGAACCTCTATCTCCAGCGGATGAAGTCCAGGGGCATCCTACTGGGGGGCCGCGCCTTCTTCGATGACCAGGACAACCCCGTTGACCAACTGGCCCTGGGTCACATTGTTGTTCGCCTCGACCAGGCAGGCCCACCCCCCCTAGAGCGCATCACCATCATGGCTCGATACAACGAACAATACCTGGCCCTAGAAGCGCGGGAAGTGAGTCGGGCCACGATGGATCGCGGTCGCCTGCCCGCCTAGCCCTGCCACTGCCCTGATTGAACAAAGGACGTACCATGCCATCCGTACCTATCTGGACGCTCAACGATGCTGTGCCCTGGATTGAGGGCGAAGCCTTTGACTCCCATGCCGAAACCATCCAAATCGAACCGATTGAGTTTGGCAAGAGTGAGGAAAAGCGCCTCGGCCTCATGGGTACCCCCAAGGTCAACTTTCAGTTCGAGCCTGTGATCATGAAGATCGTCTGGCGGTCGCCCTTGCCGCAGTGGTCACTTCTGACCGCCGATCCCTTCACTGGGCTAAACATCCAGTTCCTCGGCAACATTTCCGTGGACGATGCAGCGGGCCGAGTCGATGAGCGACCGTACCTCATCGAGGCGACCGCCATCCCCGACCAACACGACACGGGGGAAATCGAAATTGGCGAAACGCCCACCTACGAAACCACCTTCAACTGCACCACCCTGCGGCAGGTGATCGATGGCCAGGAAATCTTTAACTTCAACCTCTATGCCTACGTCTACGAGGTGAACGGGGTTGATCTGATGGCCGCACGGCGCGGCAACCTGGGGATCGGCTAAACCCCGGTGCCCTAGGCGATGGCCTACCCTTTAGTCCCTAACTCGTATCCCGTTCTATACTGGGGCCATGCCGTTACCAGACCATCACCATGGCCCCCGCATCCTCTACAACTGAAGCCGCGATCACCGCACTCGCCCAGGCCCAGGAGCATCGGCTACCCAGTGGACTTACGCTGCGGCTGCGGCCCATGACCGGGGAACTCTACCTAAAATACCAAGCTAAGTCAGTAGGGTTCGCTCTTAAAGGCGGCGGCAACTTTAGCGCCGCTAACCAATGGCTCGCCACCCAAATCTTTGAGGTCGCAGACGGGGGCGACACCACACCCCTCGACCTGTCCACTCTGACGATGGGCCTAGACTTCGATGATGTGGCCGTTCTATCCGCCATCATGAACGACCTTCTTGCCCCCCAGGAACCCGATGAGGGACACCTACCCAGCGGTCTCCCCATCGAGCGCCTGAAGCCCAAGGGGCAAGATTTTTGGCGATACCAGGACGCGATTGGTGCCGCTGTAAACAGCAAAACGGGACAAGTCACCAATGGCGAGGCGCTGGTCGCCGCCAACCTCGCCCTCGCCACCAAGATGTTCGTCGTGGATGGCCAACCCGTCACCGAGGCATGGCTGAGGGGAGCCAGCTTCCAGGATGCCGCCTACCTGCTGGGCGAAGTGGGAAAGCGAATTGCGGCTACCCGTCCGCCCTCGACCTAATTGCCGTCAGCCACCAGACCCACTGGCCCCTATCCGACCTGCTGGCCCTGGAGCCAGAGGATCTAGCCTTCTGGGTTGCTAAAACAGCCGAGTTTGTGGAGGCCCAGAACCAAGCCATCAAAAAAGCCCAGGAAAAGGCCAGCACCCAGTCCCGATAAGGTTTACAAACAACGTCATTCTCATTCTCCGATGGCACCCAGGGCAAGGAAGGAAGCTCGTTGAGCCTCGGTTAGGCCATGTGCCCCAGTGATGTTGGTACCTTCGTAGGGACGAGGGATTTGCCATACAGATAAGCATTTGCTTGTGCTGACTTGCCATAGTCGGAAAGTGGCATCACCACTGCCCGAAGCCAGCCATTGTCCATCACGGCTAAACACAACTGAATAGACAGTAGCAACATGACCAGTAAATATATGAATACATTCTCTTCGGGAGATATCCCACAATCGAATAGTTGAATCTCCACTTCCTGTAGCTAACCATTGTCCACTAGGGCTAAACACAACTGAGTAGACAGTATCGGCATGACCTGTGAATACATGAACGCACTTACCCCTCTGGATATCCCACAGTCGAACGGTTGAATCTCCACTTCCTGTAGCCAGCCATCGTCTATCTGGGCTAAATGTAATTGTCCCAACTCCGCTGGTATGACCCATAAACACTTGAGCACACTGCCTTTTGGAAAAATCCCATAAACGTACCGCTGAATCTCCACTGCCGGTGGCTAACCAGTGCCCACTTTGACTGAATGCAATAGAGTAAATGCCAGCAACCTGTTGTGCGGAAGTAAAAGCACATTTTCGCTGTTTGATATCCCACAGACGAAGGGTTGCATCACGGCTGCCAGAGACTAACCATTGCCCATCTGGGCTAAATGCCACAGAGTAAACCCAGTCAGTGTGATCATTGAAACTATGAAGACATTGCTGCTGCTGGATATCCCACAGTCGAACCGTCTTATCCCCACTGCTAGTAGCCAAGTATTTTCCATCTGGACTAATAGCAACTGAAGTAACTGAATCAGTATGGCCGGTAAACGTAGCTCCCCATTGTTCTTTCCGTATATCCCATAACCGAATCTTGGAATCTCCACTACTGACGGCTAACCATTGTGCATTGGGACTAAACGCAATGGAGCTTACCTCAGCAGTGTGGCCGCTAAAAGTAGATATGCATTGTTGTTCTTCAATATCCCATAATCGAATAGTTGCATCATCACTGCCAGTAACTAGCCACGGTTTATTCGGGCTAAATACAACTGAGTTAATTCCAGCAGTATGTCCAGTGAAGTTATAAGCACATTGTCGTTGATTAATATCCCATATACGAAGAGTGGTATCACCGCTACACGAAGTTATCCATCGACCATCTGGACTAAAGGCAACTGAATAGATCCGATCAGTGTGACCAATAAAAGTATGGATACAAGTTTTGTGTTTCAAATCCCAAAGCCTAATAGTTGTATCACTACCACCAGTAGCCAACCATTGTCCATCATGGCTAAATGCAACTGAGTAGATTCGATCAGCGTGTCCAACAAAGGTATGTACACATTTTTTCTGTTTTATATTCCACAACTTAATAGTGGAATCGTGGCTTCCTGAAACTAGCCATTGCCCATCAGGACTAAACGCAACTGAACTTATCCCAGATGTATGTCCCGTAAAAGTGTAGATGCATCTTCTTTCCTGAATACTCCATATTTTAAGAGTTCTATCACCACTGCCTGAAGCTATCCATTTTCCATCTGGACTTATTTTTATTGAGCCTATCCAGCCGTTATGACCATTCAAAGTGTAGATGCATTGACGCTGATTGATATCCCATAATCTAATGGTCTTGTCATCACTGGCAGAGGCAATCCATTGTCCGTCTGGACTGAATATAATTGAGGAGATCCAAACAGAATGACCAATAAAAACATCAATGCATGTTTGGTTGGTAATATTCCAAAGACGCAGTTTACCATCGCGACTTCCGGAAGCTAAATATTGCCCATCTGGACTAAAATCGACTGCATGGACAGGGCCAAAGGGATGCGTCAATTCTGGATTAACCCATTGAGTATTAGCTAAGTTAAACCCATGCAGTTGGTTACCTTTGAGGTGGGCTTGTCTGAGGGTGAGATGGGAGAAATCGAAGGGCTGAAGCGCCGTTTGAGACTGGCACAGCAGATTTAACAGATTTCCGGCGGCATAGCCTTCATCCCAGCCAGGATGCTGGCGGATGGTTTCCAGGGAATGGCTGACGGTTTGGGCTAGGTTGGCAAGACTGGCGGCAATGGGCTTGAGGATGAGGCGGACTTGAGTTTCGCGCACGTAGTCCTTGGCTGTGGCTTGAATGAGCGCGTGTGTATGGGAGAGATCAAAGGCTTGAGTCGTTAGTTCGCAACGAACCTGTTCCACAAATCGATCCGTCGTGAACTCCATGATCACGTTTTGCAGGGTGAACTGTTTGCCCACAGTTTCGATCAAGCAGCGATCGCGCAACCCTGCAAAAGCTCCCCGCACCGCCTGCTTGGTTACGGGCGGGTGCAGGTCTGCCATCAACTCATTTAGGCCAACGGGTTCGCGGTGAATGGCCAGCCAAAACAAGACCGATCGCTCCAGGGGAGCAAGACGGCTGAGATGCTGCTCTAGCAGGGTGCGGACATCCTCAACAGCCGTGACATGCTCATGCAAAAATTCATCCACATCGCCCAAAAACTCTCGCTGGATGGCGGTAGCCACCAGGTACAACGCCTGGGGATTGCCACTACAGCGCTGAATCAACTCCTGTCCCTGGCCTTCCGCCTCATCTAGAACGATCCCTTTGGTCTGGAGGATTTGCCATCCGGTCTCCGCATCCAGGCGACCGACCGACCATAGGCGCACAGGTAGTTGCGCCCCCGCCAGTGGCGTTAACTCCCTGGGGCATTCTCGACTAGTCAGTAGCAAGCAGCTCTGGTGTTCAGCACAGCCAATACGCTGGATTAACTCGCCATAGTCTTCATAGCCCTCGCGGTAGCGGCCAGCGGCTTCGGGCTGCAAGATGGACTCTAAGTTGTCCAGCACCACCAGGCAGCGGTGCTCCCGCAGGTAGTGGAGCAGGCGAATGATGCGCTCCCCCAGGCGGGTGGGCAGGTTAATTTCGGTCTCCTGTTGGTCTGAGAGAAACTGAATTAACCGCACCAGAATGTCATCCAGGGGCGGCGCTTCTCGCAGACTGCGCCAGATGATGTAGTCAAACTGATCGGTCAGTTGATTGGCGAGTTTGGCGGCCAGGGAGGTTTTGCCAATGCCGCCCATGCCTAGCAGCGTCACCAATCGGCAGCGGTCGGACACCACCCACTGGTGGAGGGTCTCCAATTCCTCCGTGCGGCCAAAAAATAGGGCCGTATCAGGCTTTTCGCCCCAGTCGATTTTGGCTGTTGATGAGGTTCGGCAGTATCGGGCTGCTGGGCGAGTGAGGGCAGGTTCAACATGCCCATAGTCGGCGGGCTCTAGCGTTAGGTCAAACGCCTGAAAGAGTGACCGAACGGAGCTTTCATCGGTAGATAATGCCTGCTTGAGAATCTTCTTGATGGTTTTGATGCTGAGCTTGGTTCGCTCCTCAAGCTCGGCCTGGGTGAAACGAGCGCCATATTTTTCCTGATCTTGAGCCAGGGCGATTGCCGCTTCTAAACGAGCCTTGCCGCGATCCGTCAAAACAACTCCGCGTTGGCGTTGGCTCATGGGCACAGGTGGGTAGATGACAATTCAGCCCCTTCGGAAACTTAAGGGAAAGTTTTCCGCAACTGAGTTGATGATACGCGATCTTTCCCAGCCTTGCCTAATCGCTGAAAGGCTCATCAAGTCTAGTGTTTGGCAAACGGTATCGGGCACAGTCAAACTTTCGGCCAACCTTCCCCAAACCCTCCCAACTTTCCTTAGAAACCGCGAGCGATTTTGATTGACTGACCTCATCCCAAGTTCCGTTAATCGTCACTCCATCGTAAGTTGCGGAGAACCGTCACCATGAGCTTTTCCCCTCTCTCTCCATCCGCTGATCTGACCGCTTTTCAGGGCCGTGGCGTGGTCGAGCGTCGCATTACCCCGACCAACCCAGGGCGAGTCTCCTTTCAGGCTTCCTACTGGCCCGCCCGCCTCGTGCAGTCCAGCATTCCAAACCTAAACCCTGGCGACCCGGTGGAGATTGTGGGCCGCGAAGGGCTTACCCTCCTGGTTAAGCCGTTGCCCTGAGGGAGGCTAATTCATGAAACAGCGCCGCTCTTGGCTCCTAGAATTGGCGGTTAATGCTCTAAAGTACTCATTCCTTAGTCTGGTGGGTTGCACCCTGGCTTACAACATCTCAGCGTATGTCCTGGAGTGGTGGCTAGCCGCTGATCTCATCGTCATTGTGTTGGAACATCTGCTACTGCGGGGGCTGATCCTAGTTGGGTGTTTATGGGCGATCGCGGTCATTGTTGAATCCCTGAGTAACTGAAGATTGGGTAAAGTCAAAAGGTATTTCGGGATTTGCCAGAGGATCATAATGGACAACTTATCCCCGTCTGTAGCTTAGTTACTTCCGTCAAGGCCAGTAGGTACCCATCTCCGTAGCCGCTGACCATCACAGGTACAGCACAAACGGAAAAACGTCAGCCGGAAGGGGAAGGACATCATCAGGCATGAGCTAGGACGCAGTCTAAAGGGACTCAGCGCCAAAGGATTTGAGATGGGCATTAATGCAGGATATTTCTATCACTTAGCTTCTATTTAGAAAAGATTCCAGCAATACTTTAGGTAGTTCTAGAAATCCACTCGAAGCCCAGTCAGGATATCCAAGTCGTCTGGCTTGAGATGTCATTGAAAATGGATCTATACCGAAACTATCATGACATACGGCCCAGTAGTGTATGTAACTACCTAAATTAGCTCCACCAATACCACTTTCGTTGGCAGGACTGAGGAGATTTAAGTACATAAACTCATCATCGTCTGGTGCATCATAGGCAATAAATGGATTACGGAGTGAACAATAGATCCATTCTCTGTCTCGACTCGTGCCACTATAGTCACTGACGATTTCCAAATCAACTACAAAAAGCTTGTTGTTTTGACCATCAAACTGATTTTGATGAATCAGTCGTTTTTCTAACAAGTACGTTTGCCAACAAGAGCCTTGACGACAGTTTTCGTCAATCAACTGTCTTTGCTGAGCTACAGATGATGATGAAAAGCCCATCACCACAAAGAGTAGAGAAGTAAAAAATATTTGTCTTATCATGTTCATCCTCCGTTCAGATAATAAATAAATTCAAACCGGAAATTCAATATCCCTTAATGATTGAGAAAATGCTAAAAAGAGTTAAGACACAATTGAAGAAAGTCTCGCTCATTTTCAGTTATTTGATTTGACAAAAGACGATAGTCACTTAAGTTAATTGGGTAGTCCGAAGAGGAAACTTCAAAATCTTCACTTCCAGAAATATGGTGTCCCCAAACTGCTTGAGTAATAAGATTGCCTGACACAATCCCACTGAGACAGGGATTGTCTGCCATGTAAACGATTGTGAATCCCACAACCCTACTGCCACGCTTCTGGATTACGAGAACAGGATCTACTTCAGGTGTGAGATGTGGACTGGGTGGTAGTTCAAACTTATAGATGCCGTCTGGCATACGAGCTAAGTTAAAGGTTGAAGAAGATCTTGGCGGCGTGTAATCTTGACCAGCATCAGTGATCGTGAAGCTATAGCGTCCTTGACTATTTCTTGTACGGCCAGCAACTACTGCTGAGTATTCACCACTTCGAGGCAGCATTAAAGTGATGTAAGAAGTACCTCCATTAGGATTTAACACCGAAGCAATGAATTGATTGTCTGGGCTAAAAACCATCAAGCCTCCGCCAGAGGCATTATTTTCTATGACTATGAAAATCTGTTGGCCTGCCATTCCATCGAAATAATATTCATCGAACAAAACATTATCATCTAGAGCACTATCTCCTTGCTCAAGGCTCCCGTTAATTTGCATAATGATATTATTTTGAGCCATATAGAACTCAGGTGTATTGACTGGATCTAACGCCAAATGACTTAATGCTGGATTGATTGATCCTAAACTCAGCAATATTGTTGACATGGAAAGTGATAGCGCCCTAGCCCTAGTCAATATAATCATTGAAATAAATCTCCTAGCTAATCTCATTATTTGAATTCTTGTAAACCTTCCAAAGATTTAGGGACAGGATTGCCCCCACTCGTCATAACCAAGTTAGCTGCCTTGCAAATCAGGCAAAGGAAGTAGCTTGCCATAGGCGACAAGACTCTGAAATTGCTGTTGAAGCGCCTTAGAAATAACTTTATCTTTAATCAAAATCCCCGCTTCGATATTGCGATTATGAGCAGCTTCTGTAAAGTTGGCGGAACTGATAAAAGCAGTCGCCTCATCTATGATCACGCATTTTGCATGAAGGCAAGCCCGAAATCCAGACGAACTAGAGATAGAACGAGGATCATAGAAAACTTCTGGCAATCGTTTGCCGGGCCATATCTTGTCGCGGAAGTGATTACTACAATCTTGGACTAACTGCTGAGGGCTATAAATATGATTAGGCCGCATCAGGTTGATAAAAAACTGTACGGTTAGTTTAGGATTATCATCCATACGATTCGCTAGCGTTTGAAATATGGCATCAGCCTTAGTATTTTGGTCTATGGCATAGGTTGAAACTAAAACACTGTGCTGAACTAATTCAAAGAGTTCCTGGACGACAACCCGTGTATCACGACTGGCGGTTCCAGGGACTTCTGGCCCAGTCCAAACTAACTCTGGTGGAGGGCGATCTTGTAACCGCTGGTTCCGTTCCTGGGCGATTGCTTCCAGTAAAGTTCCCACCTGCGCAAGAGTAAACCCTTGTGAGGTGAGATGATTTAGACTCTGAAGTATGTCAGGTAATAAAGCATCGGGGACATGCACGGTTAGATCAGCAGTTGTCAGCGGCAGGGTAAGGCGTTGACTCCGCAAGGCTTGAGCTAGGGTCTGAAGACTAGACAAGCTCAGTCGATGTAGGGGTGCAGTGTCCATAATCTTTACAACCCGCTGAGGTGATCTGGGAAGAATGCCGCCTTTGTATCAGCCACAGTATTGACCACTAAGGCGCGATCCAGAAAATCGTTGCGGTTCTCGCAGGAGGTTTCTGCGATGAGTACGCACCCGTGACAGGCGGCACCATGAAGGAGACGATCCTCATCTATATTCGTGGGATCATGTTGAGCACAGATGGGGTCGTTGGAGCAAAGCCTTCCCCGCTGTAGGGCACGTCGTAAATGGTTTTCGATATTGTGCCCCAAGTTCACTAAACCGCCCAGACTGCCCTCTGATCCAGTGGTGCTGGTATAGAGAAGAATGCCGTAGCCCTTAATTCGAGATTCTTCTTTATCTCTGATCGCGTAAATCCGTTCTTTGATAGCACTGGCTGAATAGCCGCAATCTAGAGCGATTTCCGTAATCAAAAGATGGGAAAGGGTATGGAGCAGGATATAGGCTAAGCCAGGATATCTACTTTTACTCTGATCAATTCCTCGGCTTTTAAGCCATTTTTGAGATCCCTGATGAAGTTCCTCGTTTCGTTTCAGGGCATTGGGGCTATTAACCCAATCCTCAATAGCCTTTGTATGAAAAGCTAAAAATATGCCTTCTCCTTTATTTTCAATTGCTGGCACCCACTTCATATCTTGTCCCAGAAGGGCACGACGGGGATTAATATCTAGGTCTCCTGCTTCCACATCAGGCAAGGAAGATTCAAAGCGGGTGAAACCAACCTGGGCAATAACTTCTCGCAGACGGTGGACTAATACTACTTGACTTAGGTAGGGCTTCCATTTAAGTTCGATGGAGTCGGGTGATCGTCTAGCCGCTTCAAAGTCGAGGTCATCTTTACTCCGATTTTGTTTGGCTTCGGGGCTATTTTCTAGGGGAGATTGGAGTAAGGCTTCCAACTCAACAGATTTGATAGAGCGATCAGGATCGTCTGTGGTGGTGTTCTCTCTGCGGTTTTGCAGTGCTTCCCAAACCACTTCTGGATTGAAGGGATGTAGCTTGGCGTATCGCTTACGCTTAATGGTATTTGTCAAATCATCGAGGTCTTCGATTTCCTCTAGATCTCCCTCATAAAACTCATCAATCATTTTATAGAGTTCGTGAGCTTGATCGGGAATAGAGATGACGCTGAGCGTATGGGAAAAGTAGGCATTACTGGCCGATCTGACTAACAGACGATTGGGTTCAGGTTTTCCAGTTTCCTGGAGAGTACCTGTTTTCTGATCTGCCACTCGGCCAATACACGTTTCCTTAGCTTTTTTGAGCCAAGGCATATCTCCCTGACAGTCTCCTAGAACATGGGCATCTTTTAACTTGACCTGGGAAAGAGGACGACGGGCACCACATTCACAGCGAATAAAGATTTCTTCAAAGTCGTTTCCAGATCCGGCCTCGTCTAACCACAGTTGCTTATTGCAATTTGTCTTGAAGTCCGCATGAACAAAGCCTTTCCAATTAATATCACTGAGGTGTCCGTTAACACACCCTTGGACAAAGCGAATAGGTACCCATTCGATCTTCTTACTATTAAATTTATCGTCACTCTTCAGGGCACTCCAGTGGCGGAAAGGGCGTGTTCTATATTTGCCGTAGGATTCATTAGTCTGACCAAGAAACCATTGAGGAAAAACAAAGGCTTCAATGCGGTGCTGGCGACTATCATTCTTGGAGTATGGCTGGGGAGGGGTGAGCAGCTCAAGGTTTTGCCAAGTCCCGGTTTGTTGCTCAATAAGTTGATTGACTTTACGGCGTAAACGTTCTTCGGTAATCGGCTTTTGATTACCGTGCCAATATGATAAACCACTAATAACAACGGAACGATCTGGTAAATCGACCATGGAACCAGGGCCAAAGGTCGTTAGGAGTTGACTTTGGCGGACTTCACCATCGGGGGGACGCTTGCTTTGTTTTTTCTTAGCCATCGTTTGAAGGAATTGGATAGAAGGATTAGTCTTGACTGAAGGGGTCGGAAATCCAGAGCGGAACACTAAGTTCCACATCGCGTAGGCTGCGGGGTGCCTTAAACTTCTGGCGCTCTAAGCTGGGTTTTGGATCGGCAACCGCCAGTTCCATCGGATCGAGGAGCAATGGCCCTACTCCTTCACTTTCGGATTTATTGTATTGAAGGCTTCCTTGATTTTCATTCTGAATGGAGTCCCAGCTATCCAGGAGGTCAGTAACGCGATTACTGACATGCTGGGCTAACTCATCTAGGTTGGTATCACCTTTGCAATGACTACCAGCCCGTGCTGAAATTTGTTCAACTAGGGCATTGATCATCTGCCGCTGCTGGGTGATATTGGAGGCTCCCTGGGGTGGGGTCATAGAGGAGAGGCCCAACCGAGCGATGGCAACGGTCACTGCTGCTAAGCCCCGATCAAGGGCACGACTGGAAAAGGGGGTGACACTGGTCGCTTCCACGGCACGGTAGAAGGTCTGATGCCAATATTGGAAACGCTCATAGTGGGAGCGATCACGGGGGCGGTGGACGTTCATTAGCGTAACCACAAGACCAGGCCGTTCTTTATCCCGGCCTACACGGCTGGAGCTTTGGATATACTCAGCAGCGGTTTTAGGCTGGCCTAGAATGACCATCAAACCTAGGCGAACAATGTCCAAACCCACAGAAATCATGTTGGTGGCTAGGGCGATGTCTACCCTTTCCTTATCTGTGAAAGGTAGGGATAATTTACGCTTAGTTTCAGCAATCTTGTTAGTGTCTACCCTAGAGGTCAGTTCCTCTGGGCTATCCGCAATTTTACGTTTACTAAAGAAGCTGACCTCTTCATTAACTCGTTTACGGTCTTGGTAATTTCTGAGACGGGAAACCACTTCATCTTCCACAATGCGACGGCTTCCCCCCAGTTCCCGCAGGGCGTTGAAGTAGCCCATCAAGGTCATGTAAGGATCGACGGGGTTCTTCTTACTTTTTTGACCACCAGCTTGCTCCCACTGATACTGTCCAGAACTCAGGAGAGCCAGGTACGCCCGAAGCAGGACAACTTTAAGGCTGCGCCCCTGGGCCGCTATACCCACATAGAGGCGACCGGGTTCTTGTGGCGTTGCTGGTACCGTTTCAGCGAAGAAGGAATCATGGCGATCGGGGCCGGGGGGTGGAAAGACCTGGACTTGGTTACGATTGAATAAAGCCTGAATCTGCGTTTGGGCTCGGCGCACCGTGGCTGTGGAGGCAATGATTTTAGGCCGAATGGGCTTTGGGCCATGGGTGCTACACAACGCATCAACCGCTGTTTCGTAAAGGCCGACCATGGTTCCTAATGGGCCAGAAATCAGGTGTAGCTCATCCTGAATGATCAGGTCTGGTGGGGGTAAACCGTCCTTGAGCTTCTGGCCGAAGGTATTCGCATCCGCCACACTGAAGAAGCCCTCGTTGGGCTGGTAATGACTAACCTTGCCAAATAATTTCCCGGTTTGACCAAACCAGGGTAGTCCGGCAAATTTATCGACCGTGGCAATGAGGAAACAGGGCAAGCGGCGATAGAGCGGATCATCGATGGCGATGATTGGTAGCTGCTGTTCGCTAAACTGGCAATCATAATCATCACACCGAACCTCAAGGCTTTTAGGATTCTTCAGGTCTGGACTGAGGCTAAAGTTGCGTGGCTCAAATTTTGTGCCGCACCAAGGGCAACGTTCGAGGGGAATCGGTGATCGGTTGTCCTTGCTATTTTCCTTGAACTCTTGCAATAGTCCGTAGGCTGTCTCTTCATTGTTTTTCTGCCCCTGCCCACCCATGCGGTTAGGTGTTGCACTAGAACCAACCCAAAGTCCAATTTCAAAGGGCCACTCTCCCAAGGTTGGATCTTGCTGGCGCTCTAGCTCTAGGGCACAGATCAAACGAGCGGCCCGCTCCAGTTGGTCTAGGGTCAACAGTCGTAGGGTATACCGCATGATGATACTCACCCCTGCCCCCTGGATGCCGGGATGGGTGAGGCGGCGGTACACCAGAGTAAAAGCAGCCAGACCTAGATAGGCTTCAGTTTTACCACCCCCGGTCGGGAAGAAGAGGAGATCGACAATGCCTCGATCCTCCGACTCTGGTTGGGCAACTCCACTTAAGTTGAGCAGAATAAAGGCGATCTGAAAGGGTCGCCATTGGGGAGGATCAAAGCTTTCGGGAGGTGATCCGGTTTCTTGGCTCAACTGTTGACGGCGGGCCTTGGCAATCACCTGGTTGGCCATCGTAAAGGCTTTGAAGGCGTGGGGGTCACTGAGCAAATCAATCCCCTGGCTCATTCGATGCTTGGCCAGCTCTGCCTCCTTGAGCAACTGCTGGGCTGTCTTTTGATGGTGGGCTGCCAGAGATGAACTTTGGGTCTTTTGCTGCTCAATCCAGACTTCGTAGGCATGGATAAGGGGCCGAAGTGCGGCTTGCAGGGTCGCACTATCGGCCATACCTGCTAGAGTTTCCATGCCTAGGTCGATGCCTGGGATCTTGGATGCATCCACGCGAGGCACTTCATAGGTGGGAATCCAGGCGGTACGGATGGTTTGGCAACGACGAGGATCGTTGGAGTCTGGGGTGGCTACTGCGGCTACGTTATGGCCTACGGCAAACTCATAGTCGTTACGATATTGCAGGGCCGCAATCTGTTCATCGGGGTCGGTCTCTGTACCTTGGTTGGGGTTACTGCGTGGGATAAATCCTTCAGGACAGTAGAGTGTCAGTTGAGCTTGGAAAAGATAGGTCGTGTCCTTGTAATCCTTGATGCCTTTGCGGTGGTTCACCAAAAAGATAGATAGGGCACGGGTGCCGTCTGGCAAGGCGTCATTCTCTACGGGACGGTTAATCACGGTTAGTTCCACACCTTCATGACCAACAACGGGTAAGGTGGTGGTGGTCTCCTGGGCATTCAGCGGAATAGGCATTTCGACCGCCTGATTGACCCGGCCCCAGTGATACGTTTTCTTGGATGACTTCTCTTCTTCTTCTGGATTATCCTGGGTAACTTCAATCGGGTAATAATCCCCCCAGTTGATGGTTGCCGTCAGGGTGGTAACGGTGTTGGGCAGCAGAAAACTCAGGCCAATCGATGATGGAAACGGTACGGTACGAGCGGCAGAAATTTCTGGGTTAGCCCCATCCTCTATGCCTTCTTTCTTTTCAAAGTTATTTTCGATCTCCCCACTGAGGTCATCCTCTAGGGCCAAGCTAACCTCCAGCGCAGCACCATAGGGGGCCAGGAAACCTGTAAGGTACCACTTACTAGGAGCCTGAGATAATAGTTCCTCTTTGTAGCGATCAAAGTGGGGAGAGGTAGGGTCAGGGCCAACTAGATCAATCTGGAGCGCATCGAGGAGATTTTGACGAACTTCGGTGGAGTTGGTGGGAGGGGTCATGGGAAATTATCAGCCCTATAATTCTCAGATTTGATGTCAAGACAGGTATTTCATTAGGCTATTTTCAGTCTAAAAAGAGTAGTTCTCCCTGTTGTTCTTCCTTGATGATTTCGCCTTTCTTCTTAGCAGTTCCTTTCTTCTTAGTCGTCCCTTTGCCAATAGCTTTGGCGTTTCCGTGAAGCCCTAGGCGTACTTCTTCGTCATAGCGTTTCTGGTTAAGATCTAAGAGCCGCGCTAATACGTCATCATGGATAACTTCGGGCCACTTGTAGCGCCAGGGGAGTTTTCCCCGTTTGGCCTGACTACTTCGGACTAACACATCAAAGGCAGCAGCTTCCTCTGCCGTAGAGAAAAACAAATCGCCGGACTCTACTCGCTCTTGCGCTTGGGCGGGTAAGTCTTCGGGGTCAACGTCTAAATAGTCGAGGGCGAAGCCACAGGTGGATTCAATGTCTTGCCAACCGTAGGCATCCAGGACAGCCCGATCCATTTGGTCGTGCAGTTCCCGCAGCTTGAGGATGTCTGGATCGTCTTCGTGGGGGTCGTGGAAGCGGTTGTAGGTGGCGGTTAAGCCCTGGTTATTGCGAATCATCAGGTCGGCGCGGTATTCATAGTAGGTTTTGCCGATTTTGTCTAGGGCAGGGTCGGTTTCCCAGTTGGCGGGGAAGGGGAAGGTTTCAAAGCAGTCAGCACAAGAATAACGAAGATCATCTTTCATAGATGAACTCAGAAATCTTGCCCATATCTCATGGATTCGACCTTGCAGGATTCCAAAGGATGAGTAAGACGATAATGGAAAAACGACTAGTGATTCTGCATAAACCATCTCATTCGGGAGGAATGTAAATGCAACAGCATTACCAACGCGAGAAATTGCCAAAACCCGATCACACTCCGCGATCTCTCTAAATAAAGCAGGTGTGGTCTCTCCAAAACGCCACCAATATCTTGCTCGAACTTCACGTTTTTGAGCCAATCTTGCAGGCTTAACCTTCTCCTCCACAATCGCCATCAAATCCGGCCATTTTCTAGCCTCCTCCTCGGTTATCTCCCCAAGATTAATCACATAGCGACGGTGAGCATGGGTAGGGCTACTATTCACCTCCTCCCCGCCAATATAAGGAAAAATACATTCGGCATTGCGAGAATCTTTTTCAATCAGGCGGTGCATTTCTGCAATAGGGGTGGCTTCTGGGTTGGTGTCATCAAAAGTAAAGCCCATCCCTAATACATAGCTGCCGATAAAGCTTTTGTTTTTGTTAGCCAAAAGCACCTTGGGGTCGTCATTGCCGCCATCATGAAAAAAGAACGCAGTTATTTGGTTGACGGCTCTACAATTTAAGTATCGTTGCCCAGAATATTGTCCCTTATAACCATGGGTCACGCTGGCCACCACCGCAGCGGCTCCCTGCCATTTTACTCGTTTGGTAACGTTATAGAAATCACACCCTTCTTTGGCTATAACCCTAAGTCCACTGCTACGGGTATCCCCTTGGGAAACCGTATTGGTGGAAACTAACCCAAAGGTGCCTTGCTTTCGTAAAATGGTGAAGGTTCTACGAAAGAAATGGGCTACCAAGTCAGCATTACCGTGACTCTCAGGATGCACAACTTTCAGCCAATCTAAATACCCATCTGGATGACCATTGATTAAGGTATTTTTCCCTGCGAACGGTGGATTCCCCACAATTGCATCAAACCCTGGATTCTTCCGGTCAAATACCTCTGGAAACTCAATTTCCCAATGGAAGGGCGTTAGGGGTCGATCACTCTGTTGCAGCGACGCCACAATCGCCTCTAATTCAGCCTCAGTCCCCTGAGCCAATAGGGTTTGATACTCCTGTTCTAACTGCTCTCGTTCCTTGGCGTTCTTGCCCTTAAAGAAGGCTCCTACCTTCATTAAGCCTGCCAAGCGTGGCCCTGCCAAAATAGCCTCTACCTGCTGCCAAGCCTGGTACTTGCGGCTCATCTGGTCATCATCCGTGGTGTCTGTCTCCTGAATGGATCGGCGGTAGTTTTCCACCTGTCTCAGTTGTTCCCGCACCTGGGCATCACTATCGAGGAGAGACAACTGGGCCACTTTCGTAAAGCTGCTAATCTCCTTAGACGTAAGCCCTACCAGGGAATCGCCATCCTTGAGGGCGTGATCCACAAAGGTAAAGGGGCGATCATTGGAGAGGGTCAACAACCACAGCGACAACTTGGCCAGGTTTACCGCAAAGGGGTTTTTGTCCACCCCATATAGACACCGCTGGGCCACCAGGCGACGGGCCATCAGGAGCGGATCCAAAGCTCCCCTCGGTGTGGACTTCTCCCGTTCCCACGCTTTCACCAGTTCATCGGCCAACTGCCGACAGGTTTCCACCAGGAAGGCCCCAGACCCCATCGCAAGGTCACAGACCTTAAGGGATAGAATCTGCTCTGCCGTGGGGTGTTCTCCAAGCTGGCTGAGGATGGGCCGTAACGTGGTTTCCACAATGGGTTGAGTCAGTTTTTGGGGCGTATAGTGGGAACCCGACCGCCGCCGTTCCTCTCCCGGCTGCAAATACAAACTCCCCATCGGGAGAACGCTAGGGGTGCGATGGGAGATACGACGATCTAAAGCGGCTTGTAGGTCAAGGATGGTTTTAGCCACCTTCACCGCCGTCGCCACCTTGCCCTCAGCTTTGCACTCGGCCTCTTTCAGCATGGACAGCCGATCCGCTGGCTTCCTCGCGAGTAACGCGGCCAAGTCAATCACAACATCCTTGGGACGTACCGCCAGGGATGGGCCTGGGGCAACCTCCACCTCAAAGCCCATAATCCCTTCATAGACGGAACCAATTTCTTCAACACTCAGGGCACGATAGGACAGCCGATCCCCCTTGAGCATCAGCAGCTTATCCAACATCCGAAACACAACGCCATCGGACACTTGAGGGAGATGGGTGATAGCGTCCGTGGGGTTCTGCCGCCCTTCTAGAAACGGGTAGGCATCGGGGTCAAACAATTGGCCATGGCGGGCCGGGAGATAGTCTTCATAAGGGCCACCCCCCTCATACACCAGCCGAAACAAACTCAGCAGCCCCGCCCACGCGCCATAGCGTTGATCCATCGTGTCGGGATAGGTGCCATTCTCTTCCACCAAACGCTCATACAGCCCCAACACCGAATAATGCTGACCGTAGACCTCATCATCGGGCATCACATCCCGCTCCTCGGCATAGAGCAAAAAGACCAGCCGCATGAGCGTCGTGATTAAGCCCCCATAGATGTGTCGGCATCCCTCACGGTTCTGGGATAGTTCCTCCAGAATGGGGCTTTGCACCATCTTGTAGGCGCTCTCAAAGCCCCGTAGCAGTTCCCACAGGGCATCTAACACCTGAGCGGCTAATTGCTCTGACACCATGGCCTGAGCCTTGCGGCTGGCCTCTAGAACCTTGGTCAGGCGTTGCTCTGGCTGGCTGGCCAGGAGGCTGTTCCGCCCCAACAGCATTTCCATCGCCCCGAGGATGAGCCGCCCTGAGACTTCCATCATGGCTTGCACGGGAAAGGTCAGATACCCCGATGCTTCACCACGGGGCGCATAGACCAGGCGGATATGGGTGCCATTGAAAATTAAGCCGACGGGTTGCTGCTTCTCCCGCAATAAACGCTCAAACTTCTGCTGAGGGGTCGCTTGCCACTTTTGTTCAGAACCGGGTTCATCCTGATCCAACTCCCAGCCCAAGGGCACGACCTTCACCAGCATCACCCAATCCCCGGCCTTGTCCTTCACCCCGTAGGTAGGCTCCAAGGTTTCGCCATAGTCCGGGAGGTAGAGGGTAAAGTCCTGGGGGAGTGGGTTGTCTCCCAAACCAGCAATGGTCTTGGCTGGCCACCGCAGAAACTCAGTCAGGAAGGCTTGGAAACGATCTCCACCCAACCACGCGCCCTGGTAGTCAGACCGCCCTGGCAGGTTCCCCTCAGTAATAAAACCCTTAAACTGCTGTTGTAGCTCTACGAGTTTGCCACGATCCAGACTAATCTGCGACTGAACCAACGCCGTGGGCTCCACCACCAACCCCACGGGCTGGAGCATCCCAATCCATTCTTTATGGAAGTATATAGAGCGATCATCGTGAGCCATGGGAGTTACGGAGAATCAGGATCAGGTGAAGGGGGTGGACTTAGCTTGACAGTGGCCATAGATAAACCAGACCAACAGGTTCAATGCGATCTGCTTTGACCTCATAGGCTTGGCGAATGCGTTGGGGCTCTTCCTCTAGCTCCTGGTCAATCTTGCTAAGACGATCCTCTAAAAATTGAACGTCCATTTTCAACTGCCGTCGCTCCGCATCGGAAAATTCCAAGGTCAACTGCTGAACTGAATCTCGCTTATCCGGCAGTTCCTTCTCAATCCGTTTCTTCTGGGATTGCAAGAGATCCACCATGGCTTTAGCCTCCCGCTCGCCTCGCTGCGTCAATTCTCGAATCGCCCGTTCCCTTAAGGTTTCGGAACGCTTCTCCAAGTGGGGTAGCAAATCTGACACATCTTGAGCGGCATAGGCTTGAAATTGAATGGCCTCCTGGGGAGAAACCTGACACAGCTTAGGGTCGGCCAAGGATTGATTCAACTCTTCCAATACTTCATCCTTATCGCTGATCGTAAGGGGCCGAAGCTTGCCTCGTCCCCGGTGCTCTGGGGCGATCCACTCTGCCGCAACCGCAAGAATGTCATCATGGAGCCGTGCGGCCCGATTCCCGTAGAGGGATAAACGCCCCAACACAATGACCTTTGGAATTGCTGATCGGGTTCGACATACACAGGCTCGACTGAGTTCATGGTGAACAAAGCCCTGCGCTAGAAAGCGTCCTAACAGTCGTTGCACCAAGCGGTGTTCTAGGTGGAGGTGAACAAACTGCCCATCTAGACTATTAGGATCCTCGAAGATTACTGGACGGATAGATGATTCCCGCCGCCACTCTTGAAAATTTTGCCCCTTCCGTCGCGGTGCCCGTAGGCTGTCTAGGGTAGCCGCCCAGGATGGATCCCCCCCCAATTGCTGCTCTAGGTGGTCTAGATTCCAAGAACTAGAACCTGCCGTAGGCTGAAGGGGTGATATTCCCATCAAACCGAGAGAAACCGAGAGGGCATCTTGAAAATGATTGACCTCAAACCCTAGCCATTGCCTGGACTGTTCTAGAAGAATTTGCAACTCAACTTGTTGGTTCTGAAGCTTAGATTCTTCTTCCCGAACCGCTTCTAATTCCTCTTTAATCACTCGTCCCTTATCTTTAGTCTCTTGATTATCTTGATCGGCCTGTTTAATCAGAAGACTAATCTGCTCTGCATCCTGCTTCTGGATCCCTTGTTTCAGGATACGATCTACATTCTTCTCTAGGACTGGAGATAGACTACCTAACTCCTTGGCAATTGTGTCTGTTTTCTCCACCAGGGTTTTCAAGACCTGATCCTCAGGCCGCTGGTGATAGACGAAATAATGACAACGCACCACGGGTTCTCGTTGGAGCTTGCGGTCAATCCGACCATTGCGCTGCTCCATCCGACTAGGATTCCAGGGCACATCGAAATGGAAGAGGTCAGCACAATAGTTCTGGAGGTTGACCCCCTCTCGTGCCGCATCGGTGGCAATTAAAATCCTGAGAGGATGATCTTGAGGATTGGCATTAAACGCTGCTTTAATCAGTTGCCGTTGTTCATCTCCCATCCCGCCATGGAAGGTCGCAATGCGTTCCTCTGCCTGGTCAGTTTGGGCAATCATCTCCTTCAGTTGGATTTCTAGATAACGCTTCGTATCGGTGTATTCCGTAAAAATTAAGACTCGACGATTATTCCAGACTGCTCCAGGATGACCTAGATCAGGACAGAGATTTTCCTTGAGCCAATCAAATAATTTAAGGATTCGACCATCGGCCTGATGACGAGCTTTTTCAGCGATCACAGTCATTTCTTCCAACAGGTCTAATTCCCGTTGACTAATGTCTGTCTCTGAAGTGGCCTGGGTGGCCGCAGCCATCTGGTTATCTTCTTCCTGCTCTAACTCCTGCTCATCTACCTCAGCCCGATCATCATCGAACCCAACACTATTTTCCAGCAGATCATATTGAGCCAACAGGTGAGGAGCTTGATTCGTTGCCTGTCGTTCAATACTGGCTCGGTGTACCTTGAGCGTCCGGGCAAAAGCCTCAATGGACGAGAGTAAGCGCTTTTGCAGCGAGATGACTACCAGCATGGCTGCCCGCTGATTAGACGCTGAGGTCTTTTTCAGTCGCTTCTGACGACAGCTTCGATATTCTTGCAATAAATCGGACAATACTAATTCAGGGGCATCCTTTGGTAGTCCATCAATGTTAACTGGCTCCACCTTTCGTTCAGGAAAGTCTGTAATTTGAATGGCCCTCAGATCCTTCTTGAGCCGCCTTACCATTACATCCTCTAGCAGCTTCTTACTGCGCACTGGTATCCCCCGACAAAAGCGTTGGGGATCTAACATTTCAAGTAACGCAGCAAAACTATTAGAATGGCCATTGTGAGGTGTGGCCGATAGAAATAGCTTGTGCTCAAACAACGGACATAA
Source organism: Spirulina sp. (assembly GCA_044070495.1). Lineage (GTDB taxonomy): Bacteria > Cyanobacteriota > Cyanobacteriia > Phormidesmidales > Phormidesmidaceae > Nodosilinea. Next base: position 98,590 of record JBIPSI010000003.1, read on the forward strand.
TTCCCGTACCGTCTTCGTGAGTTGAGAATCTATGGCATAACGAGAACTACTCGCGGGAGCAGCATTATGGGCCTCATCTAAAATAAATAACGTTTTGCCATCCGTAGCGCTTAACCAGTCCCTCAACGGGGCTGCATAGGTTTCATCCCGCAACAGCGCATGGGAGATGATAAAACGGTTATGGGTTTTCCATGGGTTAATGCCATATCCCCGCTGTCGTCGTTTCTGGGCCACATAGGCACGGTCAAACACCTGGAACAACAGTCCAAAACGGCTTTCCATTTCCTCCTGCCATTGCTGCACCACAGAAGGAGGACAGGAAATCACCATACGTTCGACCTTTTGACGCAGAATCAATTCTCGTAGAATCAAGCCCGCCTCGATTGTTTTACCGAGTCCTACGTCATCGGCAATAAATAAAGACACCCTCGGCATTTGCAATGCCTTTCGTAAGGGTTCTAACTGATAAGCCTTGACTTGAATCCCAGCCCGATATGGAGATTGGAATAAGTTGACTTTAGTAGACGTGACACAGTTCCACCGCAGGGTGTGGAGGTAGGCGGAGAAGCGATCAGGTTGGTCAAATCCTCTTTGTCCCACAACATCCCAAGAGGAATCCCCGAGAACACGAGCATCTAGTTCTTGGTTCCAAAAGACAGCAAGGGGTTGTCCCTGAGCATCATCCTCGATACAGGCGAGATGAACGGTGGCATCTCCCTTCGATTCTTGAGGGCTTTCTACCTGCTGCACCAAATAGCGACGGGAACGAACGTGGACTACCTGACCAGGCATAGGCATTGACCGATCTTCCACCATTACGCTTCCCTCCTTAACTCATACACCCGCTGCCACTCCGCCGCCGTCACCTTGAAGTTAGTAGCATTGGGCTGGCGCAGCACCGTCAATGACTTCAGCACTGGATCTTGCTTCAGGTCACTTCGCAGCAGGGGCTGCTCCAGCAGCTTGTCCGTGAACCGTAGGGTGGCAAAGGGCTTTGTCCCCAGGCGTGACTTATCCAGCCAGTAGCCGATATCAGGCGGCTCCGGCATCGGCTTGGGGGTGTCGATGATTTCTGCCATGGCATAGATCCCGGCCTCTGGCCCTGACATCCATATCAGCACTCCATCACCAGGCTGCATGTCCTTGGCATAGCGCGTCACCAGCCAGGGCATTTGAGTGAAGTCTCGAATGCCGTCTAGGATGCGGTAATACTTGGGATTTCCTTGAAAGAGCCAGTAGGCCATTAGAGCATCATCCCCAGAACATCCCCACCGCAAAACAAGGCATTAGGAATGCCTGACTACTTTGGGTTTACCGAAACAACGACCAGGGAGAACGACCAACCCACATAGCCTGGGAATGCCTCAAACTCAGCAGCATCCCCAGCTAGAGATATTTACTTCACTCAGAGTACCCATCCGTATGACGAAATCACACATTACAAAACTAAATATTCTGACCTTGGGAAAAACCACTTGGCGGGGTTGCTGGAGTTCCACCACCGAGGACAGACCTACCCCACGACGGTATCCTCCTCCAAGTCTTTGAACGCCTGTTCGAGGGCCATCCTACCCACTGCCGCCTTCTTGCGTTTGGCCTTAGCTGCTGCCTGGGTAAGCTGCTGGTGCAAGGACTCTGGCATATCCACGGTAAAGCGGATGATGCGCTCTGGGGATGTCGGGGTGGGGTGGCCATGACTTTTTCAGTCGATTGAAGTTATTGTTTGATGGGATATTCTTTCAGGCCGATTAAATGGGATTAATTAGATACTTAATCATTGTTATATATTGGTTCTAGGAGGCTGCCATCTTTTTCAATCTTCGTTTCGGCTTCTTTTTCTTCCTCGTCTTCCTCGTCTTCCTCGTCTAGATCAACTTCCCTCCATACGCCAATGAGATACCCTACTAAGTTCACTTGGCTCGACAACAGCTCTAGTGTAGGACTATTGTGATTCCAAGACTTGAGAATTACTTTGTCTCCGCTTCTATAAAAACCCGCAAATAGCAATCCCTCTGTAGTACGAGCAACGACTGCTGTACCATCCTGAACTGAGTCTCGATTTCCTATAGGACGAATTAAGACAACGTCACCCCCGGTAATCATAATGTCCTTAAATGAACACTCTTTCTCAACCTTAAGGGCAAAATCATCACTCCTGATAGGGATACCGGAAAAGTTCAAGCGTTCTACGGTATCCGTAAAAGCCTCCTTAACAAAGCCAGCCGCAATTGACCCTAATATAGGAAGCCCTCGACAATCTTCCCGGCAACTTATAGTTCGACCATGGCCTTCGGACCACTCTATATAGCCCTTGTTTTTTAGATACGTTAAACGAGCAGCCACAGACGAAACGGACTTTAAGCCAAGAGCTTGCATCATTTGGCGTAAAGAGGGGGCATGCTGATGCTTTGCAATGTATTCCACTATCCAGTCATAAAGTTCCTGTTGGGCGGAAGTGAGGGATTCCATACATAGGGAAGCTAATAGGGTTTCATTGGGGCTTTAAGGATCTTCTGGGGTTGTGACTGAGCCTGTATGGGTAAATACATTTTGCTACCACTCAAGGGGCTGAAACCCTTGCCGTGCTTGATACAAGTCAAGCTTATCGCTAGATGACCAGAAGATCCGCCTTTGATTCCTACCGACTCCTCCGATCTAATCCTTCCAGCAAGGTATAGATATGTGAAGCCATGAGCGTAGGCGTGGCAATCAGCGCGAGATCGCCACGCGATCCTTCAGATAGACAGAGCCAAAGAGTCAGCAGAAATACACAAGCCGTGTAGGCTTGACGTTTGGTAATATAGAACATATGTTCGACGCGTTAAACGACGTTGTGGGACATCCTCTGCAAACCCAAAAAGCAGAAGGTTCATAGGCGGAGCAGTGTTGGAGCACTGCTCCGCCTTTTTAGTTGTCCTAGGGAGAGAATTAACCTCCTTTATAGTACATACGTTCGATAATGTTTGTCCATAGGTGATCCTGAATTCTATGGCTATAGGCAAGTCCCTAGAGGTTTTGAGGCACTCTGGAACTCCCTGAAGGTCTGGATGTAGGTCAAGGACTGAATTTGCTTATATCCACCCAATTGCCTCTACCTTCTCGCCAACCGACACAACCTTGTTCTGCATCGTGTGATTCCTCACATTCGTCAAAGGAAGGGTTTCCATACTCATACGAAAGCCAGATTGGGTGCTCATAGCGTCACTGTTACGACGGCCTTTACGACGGGCATTCTGAGGGAATCAACGTAACCTTTGACACCATGGCTACCCTCATCCCCGCCTACAGCGCTGTCTCTGGCCGCATGACCAACGGCGAAAAGCGGCTGGCTGAACGGCTGGAAGAGAAGCTAGAGGATGACTACCTGCTTTGGTACGACGTTCCCGTAGGGAAAAAACGGCTGCATCCCGACTTCATCATCCTGCACCCCCTGCGCGGGCTGATTGTCTTGGAGGTGAAGGACTGGAGCCTAGACAACATCAAACAGTTCAACCCCGACAGCTTCACGGTGGTCATGGGCGACGGGGAAAGACCCTGCAAAAATCCCCTCGAACAGGCCCGTGACTACGCCCTCGCCATTGCCAACCAGCTACAGCGGGACAAACAACTCACCCAGGCCGCTGGCCCCCACCGTGGCAAACTCGCCTTTCCCTACAGCTACGGGGTGGTCTTCACCAACATCAAGCGCAAGGATTTGGACAAAGCCTACTTCTTCGAGCCCATGCTAGAAGAAATCCTGCCCTCCACCCTGGTCATTTGCCAGGATGAGATGCTGCCCAGCACCGACCCGCTGGCCTTCCAAGAGCAGCTATGGAACCTGGCCACCTACCAATTTGGTGAAACCCTCACCCCAGCCCAGATTGACCGCATCCGCTGGCACATCTTTCCTGAGATTCGCATCAACGATAGCCTTTCTGGGCCTGCCACCAGCGATGAAGACATCACCATTCCCGATATCCTGCGCGTGATGGATCTCCAGCAGGAGCAACTAGCCCGTAGCCTGGGCGATGGCCACCGGGTTATCCATGGCGTTGCGGGCTCCGGCAAAACCATGATCCTGGCCTACCGCTGCATCCACCTGGCCGAAACCATCGACAAACCGATCCTCGTGCTGTGCTACAACGTGGCCCTGGCCGCCATGCTGCGCCAAAAACTTCATGCGGAAGGAGTGGGCCACCGGGTCACCATTCGCAACATCCATAAATGGTGCAGCGATCTACTGAAGCTGTATCAAATCCCAAGGCCCAGTTCCAACCAATTTAAGGGCGATGCCTACTACGACGAAATCATCCGTCGTGTCCTTAATGCCGTCACATCAGGCCGGATTCCCGCTGGCCAGTTTGGGGCGGTGATGATCGACGAGGGGCATGACTTCAAATCAGAGTGGTATCAACTGGTGGTGCAGATGGTCGATCCTGACACCGATTCCCTGCTGGTGCTCTACGACGATGCCCAGAGCATCTACGAGAAACAACAACGGCAAAGCTTCAGCTTCAAGAGCGTGGGGGTCAAAGCCCAGGGCCGTACCAAGATTTTGCACATCAACTACCGCAACACCCAGGAGATTCTGACCATTGCCTACGAGTTTGCCAAGGAGCTGCTGACCCCCACCGAAGGCAAGGATGACGATACCCCCGTCCTGGTGCAGCCGGAAACCGCAGGTCGCCACGGGCCACCGCCACGGTTGATTAAGCTGCCCAGCTTCCGCCATGAGGTTGATTACCTAACCCAGCAGGTGCAAGCCTTCCACAATCAAGGAACCCCCTGGAACGATATCGGTATCATCTACCGCACGAAGTTCATGGCCGAAGAAGTGTCCAAGCACTTCCAGCGAGAAGGTATCCCGGTGGAATGGATCAACCGGGACAAAGCCAGCCGCGACTACAGCACCACCCAGGACAGCATCAAACTGGTGACGATGCACTCCAGCAAAGGGCTAGAGTTCCCCATCGTCTGCATCCCCGGCCTGGGCTTCATGCCCAACCGCTACGGTGAACCCGACGATGAAGCCCGGTTGCTCTATGTGGCCATGACCAGGGCCATGGAGCAGTTGGTGATGACCTGCGATAGACAATCCACCTTTGTAGATCGGTTGGAGGGGATGTTGGAGAAGGCTTAGCACTTATAGCTTTTGCGCTTAGGAGTGGCGTTTGTATGATTGCCCTTAGCCTTATCTACAAGAGCCTGCATTGCGCCCTTGTCTGTCTTAAATTTGGCAAGTGGTTCATCATACTGGTTGATCACTGACAACCAAGTTTCTCTAAGCTAGGATTGCGGTATTTGAGCTATCGGCAGCATGATGGAGATTCCCCCAGTCATTCGCCCTGAACGAACTCTATCAACGGCTGAGCGAATAGAGCTGTATAGGACACTCAACGGGTTGCCATTGTCTCAGCTACTAGAGCTAGAGTTTGCTCTGGATGTGCCTCAGGGGATTATGCCGCCGCCACTGGAGCGACAAGGCCTCCGAACTAGAGTTTTGCTTGATTGGGTTGGAGGCTCGACAGGAATTGGATGGGATAAATTTCTTGACGTATTGAGAGATGTGACTGGTATCTCGCTAACCTGCCGATCTCAACGACTTAAAGTAGTCATTGAGGGAGATATCGCAGAAGCCGATTCAACACTATTACTCAAAATGTTGGCTGAGTTTCAAACCCAAGCACAGGCCCCTTCCCTAAAAATTTCCAGCATTAGGGAAGGTAGTATAGAGCTGATTTTGCAAGGTACCCCAGAGGAAATAGATCGGCTGAGAGAGTTGATAGATTCAGGTCAGCTTACCGAGTTCGTAGGGCAGCGCATTGGAGATGTAGAAAAAATCATTGATCTCAGCCATGCCAACCTCAGCAGTGCCAACCTCATCCGTGCCGACCTCATCCATGCCGACCTCAGCGGTGCCGACCTCAGCGGTGCCAACCTCAGCGGTGCCGACCTCAGCGGTGCCAACCTCAGCGGTGCCAACCTCAGCGGTGCCAACCTCAGCGGTGCCAACCTCAGCGGTGCCGACCTCAGCCGTGCCGACCTCATCCATGCCGACCTCGGTGGTGCCGACCTCGGTGGTGCCGACCTCAGGCAGGCCATCCTCAGGCATGTCGCCCTCAGCGGTGCTGACCTCAGCCGTGCCATCCTCAGCGACACTGACCTCAGCCGTGCCGATCTCATGCAGGCCAACCTCAGCCATGCCATCCTCAGCCATGCCAACCTCAGCGATGCCGACCTCAGCGATGCCGACCTCAGCCATGCCATCCTTAGCCATGCCCTCCTCAACGACACTGACCTCAGCCATGCCATCCTTTTCCGTACCGACCTCAGCCGTGCCATCCTCCGCAGTACAATATTTGGCAATAACCAAGGGTTAGATCAGGCAGACAAAATCGATTTGATAGAACGGGGGGCCATTTTTCGAGACACCCCTGGCTCAGATGCCCCGGTCTTGGTCTAACTTCCAGATGTCTCAAACTTGCTATGGCCGTTTATTCTACAGAAAATGGGGTTGCAACTAGATCTATCCAGTTATCCCAGGCATTAGGCAGGAATGACGGAAAGAGAGAGCAAAATAAAGGGCACCTCAATTAATTGCCTTATTGCGAATCCAAAGAGACTGAAACCACTAGAATCTAGTACCTATTCTCAATAAGGTTTGTATTTTTCGAGGTGCCCTAGAGAATAATCAGGTGCTCCTAAAGGCCTTACGGCAGTAGATCGCAGGTTTTGGAGGATTTTTCTCTAACCTGTAGATTAATGCGCTACCAAGACAACTTAGCTGGATCTTCACCACTGCTCCGAATGAGGTCTAGAATGCTTGCCAATAAACGGCTTCAGCCACACGGGCGCTAACTTTGAACCAGCCCCTATTCTGAGGCCCAGTCTATTCACGGTGGCCCATGGCTGAAACAGTCTCCATTCTGCTCCAGGCAATCGATCAAGTGTCGCCCGTTCTCAACGCGATTCGGTCGGGGTTGGCGGGTCTATCCAGCGGGTTTGACTCTGGTGGGCTAGCCAGTGGGGCGGGGCACATCGGCAGTGCGATCACTGATGCGGGACAGCGGATCATGGCTGTCCAGGGTGACTTGCAGCGGGCCAGTGGGGCGATGGTGGTAGGCGGGGCGGCGATGGCGGCTCCGATTGTGGCGTTTGGTGCATCGGCGGCGCAGGTGGCAGGGCAGTTCGAGGCCAGCATGAACCAGGTTGCGGCCCTGTCGGGGGAGATGCCTGGAACCGTGGGCAGCAGTTTTAATGCCATGCGCCAGCAGGCGATGGAACTGGGGCGCACCACTCAATACAGCGCCAGTGAGGCCGCAGGGGCGATGGCGTTCCTTTCTGCCGCAGGCTTTCAGGCTGAGCAAACCATGGGTGCCCTGCCTGCCACGTTGCAACTGGCGGCGGCGACCAATACCGACCTAGCCCGCACAGCGGATATTGCCTCGAATGTGATGACGGGCTATAGCTCCGTGGTGAGCGAGGCCGGGGGCAACTATGAGGTGGCCATGCGCCGGGTGGCCAGCGTGACGGCGGAGGCCTTTTCTACGTCTAACCTGGGCACCTCGATCAGCGGGTTGGGCGAGTCGATGAAGATGGTGGCTCCCCTGGCCTCTGGGATGGGTATTTCCTTCGAGCAAACGGCGGCGGCAATTGGGATGCTGGGCAATGCGGGGATTCAGGGCACGATGGCGGGCACCCAGATGGCGATGGTGCTTCAGAAGCTGGCCAATCCGGTCGGACGTACCCAGAGCAAAATTGCGGAGCTGGGACTGGAGTTCCATAACGCGGACGGCTCTGTGAAGGACTTTGTGGGCATTTTGGCTGAGCTAGAGCGGGCCAACGTTAGCGCATCCGATATGTCGGCCCTGTTCGGGGAACAAACCAAGTCCATGATCCCGCTCCTAGAAATGGGGAGTCAGGCGGTGGCTGACTATGCGGATCAACTGGCAACCGCCGATGGTCGAGGACGGCTGGAGCAACTTGCCGATGTGCAGATGCAGGGATTCCAGGGCGCTCTCCGGTCGCTGGGTAGCGCCTGGGAGGGGTTACAGATCTCGTTTATGTCGAGCGGGGTGCTGAATGTGTTTAGCGGCATCATCCAGGGCATTGCGGGCATGGTGCGGGCTTTTGCGGGGCTTCCGGCTCCGGTGTTCCAGGTGATTGCCGTCATCATGGGCCTAGTTGCCGCTGTGGGTACCGTCATGGCTGCATTAGGCGGGATTGGTCTAGCGGCCTCCGCCATCATGGGTGGGTTTGCGGCGCTGCCCGTTTTCTTTGGGGCTGTGGGTACGATAGTCAGCGCCCTAGGTGGCATATTTGCTGCCGTTGGAGCCGTGGCCGCTGGTTCCTTGTTGCCGATTCTGGGCATCGCTGCCGCTGTTGCCGCTGCCGCCTTCCTGATCATCGCGAACTGGTCGGCCATCTCTGGGGTGTTGGCCGGGGTAGGGGCTGCGATAGCATCGGCATTTCAACCCTTGCTCACCGTCCTGGGGCAAGCGATAGCGGTCATCCAAGCTTATTTCGCTGGCTTGGTTGAGGGGTTCCGGGCGGGACTGGCTCCCCTTGGTGGCATCTTTGCGGAAGTCGGTGCGGCCTGGGGTTCAGCCTTTCAAGGGGTAGGGGCGGCGTTTCAGGCTGTCCTAGGCATTGTGGGCCAGGTCGTGGGCGCAATTGCGGGGGCGATTTCGACGACGCTGGGGCTGGGGGCTGGATTTGATGCGGCCACATCGGGCGCTCGTTCCTTTGGGGCCACGGTGGGCGGGGCTATGGCGGGGGCGGTAGTGGCGACGGCCCGCGTTGTGGGTGGTGTAGCCCAGATCGGGGCAATGCTGGTGCAGGGGTTGGCGGGGGCGATCTCGGCGGTGGCTGGTGTGGTCGGGGCCGTTCTGGCTCCTATCCTCAGGATTGGCAGCGCCATTGCAGGTGCCCTCGGTGGTGCCGCCGTCGGCGCGATAGTGGGCCTGGTACAGGGGCTAGGGTCAGCCATCGCGCCAGTGGGTGCCGCCTTCTCCAGTGCGGGTGCGGCCCTTGGCCTTGCCTTTGAGTCGATCAAGCTGGCTATGGCGGATGTGGGAACGGCGTTCCAGTCGGCCTTCGCTACCATTGGTGCGGCGATTGCTCCCATCAGTGCAGCCCTGAGTCGTTTGGGAATTGAGTTTGGCGGGGCTGGCAGTGCTGCTCAACTGCTGGGGACAATGGTGGGCCAAGGACTCGCCGCCATCATTATCGGAGTTGCCAGGGTGGTTACTGTAGTCGCCCAACTGGTGGCGATCTTTGTTCGCCTAGGGGCCGCGATTGTCTCTGGGCTGGCCACCGCCTCTGCCGCCGTCTCTACCTTGGCCGCAGGAGTCCTGGGCAGATTGAGTGGCGCGATGGCCAGCGTCATTGCCTTGGGCTCTGGGTTGGCCCAAGCCTTCATGAATCCTGTACAGACCATCGCGACTCTATTCGCCGCTCTTCCGAGTCAGATTGCCTCAGTAGTCGGCCAAATCACGGGCCTCATGGCGGGTCTCTTCTCAGGGGTTGGCGGTGGCGGGGGCAGCGGTATTGCGGCGGCGGTTCTCGCGCCCCTGCGGATTATTCCTGCGGCGATTGTAGGGATTGCGGGACAGGTGCAGTCGGCCCTGGGAGGCCTATTCTCTGGGGCGGGTGCCCAGGGGGCCATTGCTTTTGTGCAGAATATTCTGTCCGCATTGGGTACCCTGCCGGGGGCGATTGCGGGCATTGCCAGCGGTCTAGCAGGTGCCTTCACGGGGGCAATCACAGGCATCGTGGCTCAGTTCATGGCGCTGGGGACGACCATTGCCTCCACCTTAACCACGGCACTATCAACGATTGGCCAGGTCATTGGCAGCGGTCTAACCACAGCGTTTCAGTCCGCGATCTCAGTGGTGCAGGTGGGCCTAGCGACCTTACAGGCTGGGGTGATGGCAGCGGCAACCCTGATCGGGACTGGGCTATCCTTCGCCTTTCAGTCCGTGCTGACTGCCCTGGCACAGTTCGGGCCAATGATCGCCGGGTTCATCGCGGTGCTGATGCAGATCCCTCCCATCGCGATGCAGATCGGTATGGCTGTGATGGCGGTAGTAATGCAGGTCATCGCAGGCTTTCAGCAGATCATCATGGCGGGCCAAATGGTGATCGCCGGATTCATGCAGGTGGGTGTCGCCGTGATGGCCTTCGGAGTTCAGTCCGTCGGTGCAGTTCAGGGGGTGGTTGGTGCGATTGCGGCCCTGGTGGGTCGGGTACCCAGCATTACGGCGGCATTTAGCGCCATGGCTTCAGCCGTCCTCGGAGTTCTGAATGGCCTAGCGGGGCAGATGTTTGGCGCGGGTGCCCGCATCGTGCAGCAGATTGCGGCGGGGATTCGATCCGGCATGGGAGTTGTCACATCTGCCATTTCCAGCGTAGCGGCGGCGGTGCGGGGGGCATTGCCCTTTTCCCCTGCTGAGTGGGGGCCACTCTCCGACCTGCATAAGACAGGGCCAGGGTTGATCAATACCTTCACCCAAGGCATAGAGCCGGGGCCAGTGGAACGGGTGCTGGGTTCTGTGATGGGACGGGCGCGGCGGATCATTAGCGAACCCCTGGAGCCGAACATCATTGGGGCCAATGCGGTGGTCGGTTCCGCCATGGCTGGAGCAATCGCGCTAACCCCGGCCCTTGGCGGGGGCATCATGCCGCCTAATGCCCCCGCCCCACAGGCTCCGACGCTGGCCCAGGGGGTGGGCCTTGAGGCCATGCGGACGCCGCCGTTCATTCCAGAGGGGCTGACGGGGCCAGGGTTACTAGGGCCACCAGGGTTACCGCCTGAACCCAGGGTGCCCGTGATGGAGTCCTCCGCTGCACCAACGGCAAGTGGAGGACTGGGTGGCGCACCGATTACCATCAACCTGACCATGAATGTGACCGTGGAGGGCGGAGGAAACGAGCAAGACCTGCGCCGCCAGTTCCAAGCCATACTTGCCGAGGGCGGCGATCTGCTAGAGCGAAAGCTGAACGAAATAGCTGCTGATCATCGTCGCCGGGGGTATAGCTAAGATGCGCGGATTCTTTGGGCCACTAGAATTTGAGAATGCCTACTCCCCGACGGGGGCCACCCTCAAGCTGGCCAATAAACTCGCGGAACACCCCCGATTAGAAACCAAGGGGGTCTTGCAGTGGACGGGATACGATTTGAACCTGGTCGATCTAAAATTTCGCTGGGACTACTGGCATACCAACCCAGCCGCCCAGGTCGAGACGGCGATGGCAATGTTGATGGCCCATGACGCTTATCCCCTAGTCACCGTCACCGAGGTGAAGGGGACAGTCTACGGAATGCCCTACGGGGGCAGCGATATTTTTGAGAACGAGTATGTTATGGCCAAGTTTGACATCGACGTAAAGCACACCGACCACTCCGGGCGGCTGACCTGCGTGGAGGCCACTGCCCACCTCATCGAGGTGGTTCAGGACGGCGGCATTGGTGGCATTGGGGCAGGCGGGGGCGGGTTCCTGGGCGCAATCGGCGGGTTCATATCGGGATTGTTCGGCTAATGAGTACGTTTGTTTTCAACAACCAACAACTGATTGAGGACGTGACCCGCAGGCTACACCAAGGCACTCAACCCTTCCGTCAGTTTGTTCCGAACGTCGATGTTCGCTGGGATGCCCTCAGCCATGCCTTCTACGGCACTCCCTGGCTAGAGGAAATCCTAGTCAGGGCCAACCCCAACCACATCGGCCAAGTCTTTGCCCCCGCCGGGACAACTTTGATTATCCCGGAACTGGGCAAGGTGGCTTGGGTCGATCCGAATAGCCTGCCCCCATGGGATACTCGGCGGCAAAGCCGGAGGCGCTAGATGGTTCAGAGCGGTGGTAACGCCGGGGGTGGGCGGAGGCCCAGACTCCCGGCCTATGACGTGTCCTACGAGGGCGCAGACATCTCGCTATACATCGAAAAAATCGAGGTTACTGAGGAACTGGAGGGTAGCAGCGACTCGGCTAACCTGGTCGCCAATAACTACCAACTGCACTGGTATAACGAATGGCGACCGCGCCTTGGTGATCGCTTCACGGTTAGCCTTGGCTATCGGGATGAAGCCTTTACGGCCCCAGTCACCTACGAGGTGGATGAACCGACCTTTCGGATTGCGCCGGACGTGATGGAGCTGAAAGGGCTGGCTACCCCAGTGACCGAGAGCCTACGTCAGAAGTCTAGCAATGCCTTTGAACAATGGACGCTGCGCGAGATGGCCGAGTATGTGGCCGAAAAGCACGGCCTAGAGTTGGTCGGGGAGGTGCCTGAAATTCTCTTTGATCGCGTCACCCAGAAAAATGAAGAGGATCTGGCATGGCTGCGTAAGCTCGCCCTCAAGTATGGCGTGATCTTCAAGGTCGAGAGTTGTGAACGCCTGGTCTTTGCCGTCGAGAGCGAGATTGAGGCCATGCCGCCGATCTACGAAATCAGTCGTAAGTTGCTGAGTGATGACGGTAGCACCAGCTTTAAGATGCAGACCACGGACACCTATCGGGAGGCCCAGGCCGACTACAAAGACCCGAAGACGAATGAATGGATGACCCTGGTCGCCACCTCCGACAATCCAGAGGTGGCGACGGGCGACGTTCTGCGGATTACGGGGGAGCGCTTCGAGAACGTAGAGCAACTGGAACTCAGGACGGCGGAGGCACTTCGTAAGGCCAATAGCACCCTGGTGGAAGGAACGCTCAACCTAGAGGGTGAGGTGTACTGGCGGGCGGGGCTGAACCTCTGGCTACCCGACGACCGAGACGAGTTTGGTTTCTTGGGCGGCAAATACCAGGTTCGCAGCGTTAAGCACACCCTGGTGCCAGAGGGGGGCCGAAAGCAGGGCTGGCGCTCCGAGTTGTCCGTCCGCAAAGTCTTTGAGTGACTAAGATAGGGGCACGTTTGGAGGATGGGAATGTCCAAAAACCTATTCAGCCATAGGCCCGTTAGCCCTGGTGGCGATGTCCATAACGTTCAGCAGGGGCGATTGGCACTGCGCTGGGGCAAGGTGGTGGAGCTATCGCCAGAGCATAGCCAAGTCAGGGTTGAGACGGACGAACTCGACGAAATCCCGTCCTACTGGCTTTCCATCCTGTATCCCAAAACCTGGCACGACAAATTCTATTGGATGCCCGAACTGGATGAGCATGTCTGGTTTCTGTGGGACGAGCAGGGCGAAGAGGGCGTTATCCTGGGCGCGTTCTACTGTGCTGAGGTGCCCCTGTCGGAACGACACGAACCCACCCCGCACAAAACCGAGATTCACTGGGGCGATGAGAGTTTCTTTATCTATGATCGCGCCGAACATCGGGGCGAGTGGAACGTGCGGGGGCAGGTCGAGATCCGCGCTAAGGATGGTCGGATGGAACTCGAAGCCACCGACGATCTACACCTCCATGGCAAGACCATCACCCTCGAAGCCTGCGAACGCATTACGCTACGGGCTCCCCTAATTATTCTGGAGGGGGCCGTCACGATGAATGGAGGGGCCGGGGGCATTGCCATGATGGGAGCCAGTTTCATGGCGGGTGGCATTCCCATTGCTGGCATTGGTAGTGCTGTGGCCGGGGGCCGGGTGGTATCTGGGATTCCAGGGCTGGCAGGTGGATCTGGTGGCGGTGAGGTCGGCTGCCCGGAGCCAGAGACGGCAGCAGAGGTTGAGGTTGAGCAAGAGGGTGACCTGCGCCGATTGATGGGATACACGCCACCGGGGTTCGGAAATGCCTGATTCATTTAACGCGCAAGACATTCAGATCGTGCCGCCCGTCCCGCCCATCCCGGCGATCTCGGAGGTGTCGATGCCGCGATCCCTATGGCGGCAAGCCAAGCTAAGCGAAATTGGCAACGGCGTTGCCGATTCAGTGGGTGCGGTTGTAACCGACCTAGCCGACGTGGCCCAGTGCATTCAGATTATTCTGACCACACCCAAGGGCACCGATCCCTACCGCCCAGACTTTGCCCTAGAGATTTTGGACTACCTGGACTGGCCGATCCAAAAGGCTACGCCGTTTGTGGTGCGCGAAGCCATGCGGGCCGTGCTGACCTGGGAACCCAGGGTAGAGGTGACAAAGGTTGGAGTACGCTACGACGGAGCACCCCTGGGGCAGGCGTACATCTCGGTTGAATGGCGGCTCAAAGATCCACCTAGATCGACCCAGGTACAGATCACCGAGGCATTGTTTGGGAGGACGGTGTATGGCTGAGTCATACCCAACCAGTTTGTATGATCGCGGGTTTGAACGCCCTCACTTTGCAGATCGTGACCCACAGGCGATCACGGCAGCGGTTATTACGGAAATGGAACAACTGCTGGAACGGCAGCTATTTCCAGCCCAAATTGAGCGACTCCTGGCCAATTTACAGGCGTACCGCGAGGTCGGCGTTCGGCAGGCCATTCAATGGACAGGCGAACAAAACTTGGTGGCCTTTGCGACGGGCATTCACCTGGACTACCTCGGTGAGTTGGTGGGCTGCTATCGTCTCGGTGCAGCCCCTGCTATGACGCGCCTCCGGTTTACCCTATCCAGGGTGCCAGACTGGGCCGTTGTGGTGCCGGAGGGAACCACCGCAACGCGGGGGCGCGGTGCAGGGCAGATTCACTGGCGCACCGTTCGCAGTGCCCGGATCAATGGGGCTATGGAGGGCGGTAGCCTGCTCCTGGATGAGGATGGCCTACCCTACGTTGAAGTGGAGGCTCAGGCTTCGACCCATGGCGTGATTGGCAATGGGTTCCAGCCGGGGGAAATCAATGCCCTTGTGACCGATCCGTTCCCTTGGTTCAAGTCCGTCGAAAACGTCGTGATTAGCCGCCAAGGGGCGGCGACCGAGTCCGATGATCGCTACCGTCATCGGATCATGCTGGCCCCTGAACAATTGGCCGGGGGCAGTGAGGGCGCTTACCAGTACGCCATCCTGAGCCTGTCTCCCTACATTACCGATGTTGCCGTCGTCCAAGATAGCCCAGGCCACATCACCGTTCTGCCGCTGACCCATGGCGGGCTACCCACACCAGAACTCCTGGCCCAGGCATCTAAGGCACTGCGTCCAGACCGTCGCCGTCCCCTAACGGATTGGGTCTCCGTTGCCGCCCCGGTAGAAGTGCCCCTGCACCTCCATGTCACCGTTACACCCTACACCGGGCGCAATGGCATCGAGCTAGAGCAACGGCTGCGGGCGGAGCTAGATGTGTGGATGAAGCAGCGTAACCCTGTCCTGGGCGTGGATTTTGTCCCGTCTCAGGTCTGTGGCGCAATCGCGGGTATTGCCGGGGTCTATCGGGTGGAGGTGACGGCTCCCGCCTACCGGGTGATTGCCCCCAACGAATGGGCACACTACACCGGACTAACGTTGACAATGGCTGAACCACAGTCAGGCTAGGGGGCTATGTCCAAGGAAATCCTGCAACCATCCATCGCCCACGACCCGCGCAGTCGAGCCTTCGCGGAGGTCTTGGAACGCCTAGGGCGGCTAGACCTCAGTCCGTTGCTGGTTTATCGACTGGCCACAACACGGCCTGGGGTATTGCCGTGGCTAGCGGAACAGTTCAATGTCGGCGGCGTTAAGGGCTGGCACTGGGCTACCACGGACGATGAGCGCCGGGACTTAGTTCGTAATGCTGTTCCGCTCCATCGCCTGAAGGGAACGCTGGAGGGCTATCGTGCAGCCCTGAGAATGACCAAGACCGCGACCCTGGAGAGCTACATTGCCCCTCCAGACATGCCCTACGCAGATGCGCCCTTAACCGAGGCTGAGTGGAATCGCTTTCTGGAACAGATGCCCCAGCTTCGCCTATATCGCTATAACCACCGTGGGGTACAGCAAAGCGCCTTGCTGAGGCGGTGCTTTGTGGTAGATAACGACAGCCACCCCGCCGCCAAGTGTTATCCCATGGTCACGGGGGCATGGTCTAGGTTTGGAGAACGGCCCTTTCTCTGGCATCCCGATGGCCAAGTCGAGGAACTACGGGTCTGGCGGCGCACCCTGACGGTAGAGGATAGATTTGCCACAACCGTCGAGGCGGTGATTCGTCCCGGTCGGGCGCTCGGCTTTTTCCCGGTAGACTATCACCAAGCATCGGGTGGTGAGGCTTCTTCGGTACGGCTGGTGGGCCAGCGATCCCGTCGGGGATACCCACTGTTGATTGATCAAGATCCGTTGAGTCGGGTGTATCGTCTGGAGCTAACCGAGCCTTTTATGCAGCAATCAGAACGGCTCAGTTCTCGCCTGTTGACCCCAGGGTACAAACAACTTCGGGCACAGTACGACATGATTGCAGAGCGTTCCGTCACCCAGGGGCAGTTTGATGGACGAATGTGGGCCGGAGGCAGCAGGCCCACACCGCCCCCGCCGTCTCAAGTCATCTCCCCGGCTCCGGTCAAGGCTCTACGCTGGAACGTTCGCGGTTCGACGCTGGTGCCACTCATCACCCGCTAGCAGGTCAAGTTAGGCCGTCCTGAAACCTACATCACCATGCCCCTGTCTCCATCTACCCTCGTTCCCACCATCACTGACCTGCATCTGCTGCAATGCGCGATCACCGATCAGGCTTTCTATGCCATGCTGCTGCTGGAACTGCCGGGGCCAGAGGTCGAGGTTAGGGCCGCCATTCAAACGGCGGGTGAGCCGATAGAACTTAGCGGGGTGCAGATTCGGGCCACCGACGATGGTGGGGCCGGACTGTGGGCCGACGACGTAACTTGGATTGGCGCGACGGCGACCTCGGTGGCTGGGGTCGGTATCTTTCGTAAGGTAGGCTTGAGTCCTAGTACCAGCGATCCACTGTTCTCGGTCGTGGCCTTTGTCGATGCTGCCGGACTGACTTGCCCTATCGATTTTGCCGCTGATAACTTCACGGCATCCCTCAGCACTACTCCGTTCTTTTTGACCCGTGGCTAATCGAACCTTCACCCTCCCCAACTCCGATGCTCACCTACGGCTATACAAGCGCCTGTACCTATGGGACAAGGAGGCCATCCTGCGATTGGGGCGGGCCTTCGCCCACTGTGATCGCGCTCGGTTTGGAATGCCGCCGTACCACGCCCAACTGAACGCGAAGCTACAATCGCCCCCGCTACCAATCAATGTGTTCAATGGTGGTGGACGCCATGCGATGGGCTTTTTCCGGCCTGATAACGCCCATTCCCGCTACTGGGCCACGATGGAGCTAGGACGGTCGATGACCTATGCCCGCGACCGCGTGATGATCCGCACTAGGCAGACGATCCCCGTCACTGCCGGAGATCGCATTTCGTCGGGGGCGGGAATACTAGCTGGACAATTCCTAAATCGGGATACTCATGATTGATGCTCTTGAGGGCCGTTGCGGTAGGATGGTGAGCATTGCCAACTGAGCGCGGCCATCATGCATGGAAAAGTCAATTACTACGTTGGGGGCGAGTTCCAGAGCAAGGATTTAAGGGATGCCCAACGGTTTAAGGCTGATGGGGTCGCAGCGGTGGCGGCGGATGGCATTGGCACAGGCCACTATTACGCGGGCCTAGGTGTCACCCAGGGCGGGGTTACGTCGCTGCTGGTTGCGCCGGGACGGCTTCTGAAGGACGGTCAGTATTACACTCTGCCCCAAAGCAGTAGCCTGCCGGGGACGGCGGGGGCAGTGCTGGAGGTGGGGGCACACCTACCGATCATCCAAAACAAGATTGTGGCCCTGTGCGTCTGGGGACGGGTCATCGAAACGCAGGTGGAGAACCGTAGCTTTCGCCTCGACCTCGTGACCGATACCACCGAGTTTCGGGCCGTCCCCGTCATTCAACATTGGGAGGCGGTCGTAGACATCGTGGATGACGGCACCGAGGCCGTGGCTCCCGTGGTCCCGGCCATTCCGCCTGGAATGCTGCACTTTTGCTCTATCTGGCTCAGTCCGAGTGGCATCACGCGCATCGAGATGGTGGAGTCCGTCCGACTGCCCAGCACCATCGGGCTTCAGCACCTCCTGACCGGGATCTCCCAGTGGCGCACCCGGATCGAGGCCCAGGTGGACTCGCTCAAGGTGCAGTTTGCCGCCCTGCGAGCGATGCAGTTTAACTATGCCCGCCACCGGGAACTGATCAATATGGCCAGTGATGTAGCGCTTCTGAAGCGTTTGGCCTTGCTGCCAGCGGGTACCTCGGCCTATGACGCAGATGCCTTCCAGGATGAGTCTGGCTCGGATACGAGCCACCCCAGCTATGATGCGCGGGTGGACTGGGGACTGTTGTTTTCCGTCGCTGCCCAGGCCACCATCAACCTGGCCTTGCTTAGCCCCAACGATGCCAACGCAAAACGGTCTGGCGACCTACTCCTTCCCGCCTACGACTCCGTGCCTCGGTTCACCAGTGGCACCTGGAATGGTCAGGACGTTGCGATGGCCATCGAGCAATCGTCCTGGGAATACGAGACGGTTGAATTTTCGAGCTGGGTCAACGTCAAGGGCTGGAGCTTTAACCACTATGCCCAGTGGTGGTGCAGCCAATTTGCTTGGTGGGGCCAGACCGACTATCGCGTTAACCGCATCTCTCAAGATTCCTACACGGCCCGCTGGCTCAATGACTGGAACCGCAACTGGACGCTGGCTCCGGTCGAGGCTGAAGTTCTGACGGCAGGGAGCCAGACCCAAGTTTCGGGTGCGGCAATTGCTCAGACCTTTGTGGCACCGACGCTATGGCTGACCGAAGTTGAGGTATTTATCACGGGGCAGGCGCAGGGGGCCGACCTTCAGTTATTCATCTGCCCCACCTCAGAGACGGGTAAGCCGTTATTCTCGGCTGTCCTAGGGAAGGCCATCATGCCCCACGAGTCGATCCAAGTCCATCCCAAGGGCACCCGCCTACAACTGAATCATCCCGTCCTGTTGCAGGGCGGAGAGCGCTACGCGATGGTGTTGGTCAGTGATGGCATCTATCGACTGGCCACCATTGAGAGCGCCAGCTTTGCCGAGGGCACCTTTTTCACCAGCAGCAGCGGCGACTTCTTCCAGGGCGACCAGGCTATCGACCTGCTGTTTGTCTTGCACGGGGCCAAGTTCCGCTATCCGCGCACGGTGCTCAGCCTACAGCCGATCTCCCTTGCCGGGGGCATTACCGATCTAAAACTCCTACTGCGGCAGCGGGTACCCCAGGGGTGCAACCTGGAGGTTCAGTACCAAGTCAACGGAGTTTGGCACCAGCTCAAAGATGGTGAATCGCCGTTAGATGTAGCTCCTAGCTTGGTACCGCTTCGGGCTGTCTTCCTGGGCACATCCACGATACAGCCCGCTCTTCTGATTGACGGAGCTAGCCGGGTGGAGGGCAGCCGCGCCAAGCTCACCTTTTCCCATGTATCTGCCCTACGAAGGCTGGCTACCCCGGCTCAGTCCTTTGTGGTTCGCGCCCGCACCTACGGCTACCAGGAGGGCACCCATTCCCTAACCTGTTCGATCTGGGTGGGCGAGACGGCCCATTCAGCGGAGAGTGCCGTGCTGCGGCCCGACCAGGATGGCTCCACCTTGCACACCTTCACCTTTGAGGTAGGGACGGCAGGGGCCAGCAGCTATCAGGTACACCTGACGGGCACTCGCCCCAGCCCCGAAGTCCCGCCCTTCATTGTTTCGGAGCGGGTTGAAGTGGCCATGAACTAGGAGGTTGCCATGTGGGACAGAGTACAAATTCAGGATCGGATGGAGGTTCGCGCAGGCGACCTCAATGCCATGCAGGACTACGCTAAGCAAGGCATCGAGGCACTGTTTTTTGACGGCATCGGCTCCGGCAAATATTACTCCGGGCTAGAGGTTTCTCAGATTAGTCCGACCGAGGTACGGGTTGCGCCAGGGCGTTACTGGGCAGCGGGGCAATGCTTTGCGCGGCTAGAAAATTTGCAGGTAGGCATCCAAGCCGAAACGATCCCGCTGATCAATCATCTCCCGGCTCAATACGAGCGGGCAATTGCGCTCTGTGTCTATGGCGAAGTTCGGGATACGAACGTGGAGCCACGAGACTTTTTAATCGATCTCGTGACCCAGGCGACTGAACCTGCTCCGGTACCTATCAATCGGATGCAGTTGGCCCTGGTGGGGGTTTATCCAGGAGTAGAGAGTCCTCAGCCACAGATTCCCATCATTCCATCCGGGGTGCTGCACTTTTGCACTGTCTGGCTCCAACCCACGGGCATCGCTCGAATTGAGATGGTAGAGGCGAACCGGGTGCCTTCCACAGCAGACTGTTATCTCAACCTGGACGAGCTTCTACGCTGGAAGTCTTCGATTGAAGCGCTCCTAGAGAGCCTTCGGTCGGAATTAGCTGCGCTCTACGAACTGATCAAGAATTTCAGTCCCCTGTCTCAGCTTCGGCTCTTGGGGTTGGACATCGCCAGACTGAAGGAGTGGGCCAGCCTACCCGATACCTATAGCGCCTACGGATCCGACTGGTTTCTGGAGGAGGAGGAGTCTGACCTGGGTTACTCCGGCTATGACGCTCGGATTGACTATGGCCTACTGTTTCCGATCTCAGCCTCGGCCAGCTCGGCAATCGCACTCCTGAGTCCCAATGATTCCAGTGTCAGGGTTAGCTATGGGCGAGTGTTGCCAACCTATACGAACCGACGACGGTTTGGCACCATGGGCTACACGGGCAAAGACATTGGACTAACGGTCGAGCAACAGTCCTTCGAGCTGCGCTCCTTCGAGATTTCGCAGTATGTCCACAAGTATGGCTGGAGCTATAACGACTACGGTGCCTGGTGGTCACAGAACTATAACCAGGGCAAGGACTTTAGCCAGGGTTCGGCCCTTAACCTACACAACCCAAACGACAAGATCACCTTTGCCTATAACTGGACCTTGCAGTGGAACAACCACTGGACGCTTCAGCCCGTGACCCAGCAGTACCTCGCTCCCACGACGACGACGGTGGTAGGGGCGATGGTGGCCCAGACCTTTATGGCTCCGGCCAGTATGTGGCTGACCGCTGTGGATTTACACTTCACCAAAATCGATAGTTCGGGCAGCGTTACCCTGGCGGTGTGCCGAGTCAGTGAGACGGGTGAGCCCCTGCTGGGCCAGGTCGTTACCCAGGCCACCCTGTCGCATTCCCAACTACGGCTGCATTCTCAAGCTACACAGTTCGCCCTGCCGCCTGCCTTCCTTTACTCTGGGCAGCGCTATGCCCTTTGTGTGATTAGTCAGGGGGCGCACCGTCTGGCTACGGTCAATGGTAAGGAGTTTACGGAGGGTACCCTATTCACCTCCACATCGGGCAGTTTCTTTGAGGGCGACTTAACTCAAGACCTGCTGTTCGCGATCTACAGCGCTCACTTCACCAATCCAAGAACCGTGGTAGCGCTCCAGCCGCTATCACTCTCCGGCGGATTCTCGGATCTGGAAATCAATGCCCCCGCCTTCGTTCCCCAGGGCACCGATCT
Source organism: Spirulina sp. (assembly GCA_044070495.1). Classification (GTDB taxonomy): domain Bacteria; phylum Cyanobacteriota; class Cyanobacteriia; order Phormidesmidales; family Phormidesmidaceae; genus Nodosilinea. Next base: position 119,969 of record JBIPSI010000003.1, read on the forward strand.
CATTTACGAAATCCAGGTCGGCGGGATCTGGCATCCCCTCACCGAACCCACCTACTACCTTCAGTCATTGCCCGACTCGGTGCCGCTACGGGTCGTTTTCCTGGGTACAACCGACATTCAACCTGCCCTTGAATTAACGGCTGATGCGATCCAGGTATCACGCCCCAAAACAACCTTGACCCATATCTCAACAGAGCGCACCCTGGCCAGCCCATCTAGCGACATCACGGTTAAGGTCAAAGCCCACGGGTTCAATGGCGCGGTGGGCCAGACCGATCACGATCTAGTCGCCAAGCTAGTTCTTCCTGATGGGGCGCTTCTAAGTCCTGCGGCCTCCAGCTTGGAAGTGCAGCCCGATGGGGCTACCGTCCATGTCTTCGAGTTTAGCCCTGGCACGGCCATCAACACCTATCGGGTACGCCTAGAGGGCTTTCGTTCAGGGGCTACCGTCCCCCCATTTGTCATTGTTGAGCGTCTGGATATTGCGGTCTAATGCTACTCAAAAAAAATCTGGTGGATGATGCCGCCTACTGGATCACCCTCAAACAACCCGTGGAGATTGCGGGCAAGACGCGCTACCCGTCCAGGGGCAAGCTGCGGTTGACGGGTGCCGCTGTCAAAGCCATTTATGCGTCGTGCGCCACTATCACTCCAGCGCTGTTGGAGGACTAATGCCCAGTATCTTCGAGCAAACCTATCGCTTCACGCCAGAAACACGCCTTGACCCAACCGAGCTAAATAACCGATTCTGGTCGGTCGATGCTCGCCTACGAGCGCTGGAGCGTCAGAACGCTAGCCTCGACCAGCTCATCGAAACCCTACGGGGCGATGGCGTTTCTCGGCTAACGACGGCGCTCCAGACCTTGTTGCCCAGCATCCTAGCCGATGCTCAGTCGGGTTACCTATCCGGGCTGGGGGATGCCTCGATTTTATGGTCAGCCATTGATACGACCGGGGCCACTCCTGCCAGCATTGGGGCTGAGGTTGCCGGAACGATGGCGCTGCACCTGGCGACTCCCGGTGTTCACAGCATCAGCGATGTGGCTGACCTAGGCAGTGCCCTCGCTGGGAAGCAGCCCTACAGTGCCCTGCTCACCGCCATCGCAGCAGCGGCACCAACGGAGTTAGGCGTTCCTGTAGGGACAGGGACAACCTATCAAGTGCTGGCCCTGGAGGCGGGCGACTCGATTGCGATTTCTCAAGTTGGAGATCGCCTACGGATCGATGCGACGGGCAGTGCCTCCGGGGAATCCAATTCCGGGGCAAACCTGGGAGCGGGCCTGCCGATCTATGCGGGCAAGGTGGGTACTACCCTAAACTTCAAGACATTGATAGCTGCCGATAACAGCATCGACCTGGTGCAGGCAGGAGATTCACTCAGCCTGAGGGTTAATGCAGCGGCGCTAGAAATTGGGATAGATCAGGTCATCAACCTGACCGAAGGACTGAGCGAAAAACAGCCACTCTCTAGTAACCTATCGACCCTGGCCGAGTTGGTCCCGGTTGCAGGTCAGGTGGTGACAGGAGCCGGGGGCAGCTTTCAATTGGCTACCCTTACCGCTGGGGACAACATCACGATCACCCCCAATGGCAGCACCATCACCATAGCGGCGATCAACACTGGCGAGGCCAATACAGCCTCTAACTTGGGCAGTACAGGGGCGGGGATTTTTGCCGGTAAGTCGGACGTTGATCTCCGTTTTCGCCGCCTCAGTTCCCTCGCCGACTTTGTTGTTTTGTCCGAGGCCAGTAATACCGTCAACCTGGACTTTGACACCTCGGCCTTCTTGTCCGGTCTACCCAGTGCCGCGATCTCCTGGGGCAAAGTTAGCAAGGCGGGGGCCATGGCAGCGGATGTGGGCGCTGAGCCTACCGGGGCTGTCGCGACCCATGCTGGGGGCGCTGGGGTACATGGAATTTCTGGGGTTCAAGGGCTCCAGACAGCCCTGGACGCGAGGGTAGAACTGGTGAAGGGTTCCACCCAATCAATGCAGACTAGCCTTGCGATTACACCCGCCACAGCCAATGTGGGCAGCTATACGCCCAACCTAGCGGGACAAAACTATTTCGTCCTGACCCAGACCAGCAATACGACTATCAACAATCCGACCAACTTGCCTAGCGGTAAGGTGATGTTCTTAGACCTCATCCTCATCCAAGACAGCACCGGAGGACGAACCACCACCTGGGGCAACGCCTACACCTGGGGCGATGGGGGTGCCCCAACCTTAAAAACGACACCCAATGCTGTCAACCTGCTGACCTTCAAGCACTGGAACGGCAAACTTTACTTCCTGGGGCATCGGAGCTATTAGGCCATGCTGATCTACCCCCAGGCCATTATGGCGACCCAGGCTGCTGCTTTCGGAACAGACTATCCGGCCCTGAACTCTGCCAACGCGATGGCGGCAAGCTGCACCTGGTTGGCCATGCCGTCTCTATTCACGAAGGACTCACACCAGCAAGAACCAACCCTGTTTGGCGGAGCCACCATCGACAGCAGCGGTCTTCAGGTACCTAACAATGGTAGTGCCGGGGCAGCTTGGCCCAGCCCTAGCAACTTTGAGCGGATCAATCAATCGGGGCAGTTCTCCATCGCGTGGTTTGGCCGCCCCCTGTCCTACGCGACCGACGGAATGTTCTTGAACGCTCCGCTGACGAGCACGACGACGATTTCTTTTACTCGCCTCGCTAGGGCTGGGAATACCGCCTACGGCCATACTCGCTGGCTCAATGCCGCTAATCATGTCTTCGCCGACCTCTATAACAGCGGCCAGGGCGATCACATCTTTGCCAATGCTACACAGCAGTATGTGTTGACCTTCAACGGCAGCACCGTTTGCCTCTATCGAAACGGTGCTTTGGCCTTCCAAGGCAACTTTTCGCCGGGGGTGGCCTCCAGTGATACGTCCGTTCGTCACATCACCCTTTGTAATCGTTCCCCAGATGACCTGCGAAACGGTATCCAGGCCGCCGATGTATCCCTCGCTGCTCTCTTTGACCGTGCCCTATCTCTGACCGAGGTGCAGTCGTTGGGGAGCAACCCTGGCCAGCTTATCCTCTCGAATGCGCCACCCTCCTACGATTACCCAGCAATTTCAGGGGCGCACAGCATTGGCCAGGACGTGGTCTGGGCACTCGATGCCACACGGTTTGAGAAAGATTCAACGGAGGCAGAACCCCTCCTTAACGGTGCGGCTAGCTTCACGACAGCAGGCTTGACCATGGCCAACACCTGGAGCGACTGGGCGCAGTTCCAGATCGATTATGTTCCGGTTCGCAATGCGGGACAGTGTACGGTATGGCTCGATGCGAACATTACAAGCTGGGAATCCTGGGGAGACCTAATGTTTGAGTCTCCCGATATTGGCGGCTGGCGAATCTTTCGGGATGCGAGTACAGCAGATATTGTCTTCCGCTGGCCGAGCAGTAAAAGCGCTAGGTTCTCAAACCAAGTGATGACGACATCCCAAGCCTTGGCCATTACCCACGATGGTGGCACCGTGCGCCTCTACCGAAATGGGGTGCTAGTCGCCACGACCTCCGGCCAGTCCATCGGAACAGGCGAGTATGGCGCAAATCGGTTTGGCTATGGCGTGAATATGGTGCTGCGGCGGGCCTTTGTCGCGAAGCGTTCACTGTCGGCCAGCGAAATATCGAGTCTCTATAGCAACTGGAGTCAGTTTCTCCTCAACCCGTAAAGGTCATAGCAACAGCAGGATGACTAACCCTTGAAAGATCGTCCAGCCAACAACGGCGATCACGTTGCTGTGTTCAAGGTCTTGTGGTGGCATCCCTAAAGTCCTGCATTGTATTTGGCCAAGATGGAGCGGGTATAGGCATCGATGCTCGGATACTCCCGCCCGCCGTAAAATTGTCGCCCTGTGTTGTTGTAGAGGTGGGGACGGCCACTATACCAACGACTCGCCACGCGCCGAATGGCGGTGTCCTGGTCATGGCCCTGGGCTAGTTCCTCCGCCAGGTAAAGGCCTAATCGGTGGTTGATGATAGCGATTTGGATGGCAGGGCTATTGAGGAACTCCCCCCGGCTCACCTCGCGACCTAGGGCGGCACGACTCCAAGCAGGTAGGTTATTGGGCATCACCTGACCATAGCCCAGCGCACCGGAGTCGGGATTGACGGCACGAAAATTGCCGCTAGATTCATGACCAATGATGACTCGGCGCAGGCGGTCAAGGGATACGCCCCCCTGGGTAGATCCGCCCCCGCCGGAGCCATAGGCCGTCGGACGCAGGGCGGAATGAAAGTTCGACCGTCCGTTTCCGTTGAAGTCGGTGTGGATGGAGCGCTGCCGCACTGGCGCGGATCGGGTGCTGCGATCCACCATCTGCCCCTGCCCAATATAGACACCGACATGGGTTACTTTTCGTCGTCCATCAGCCCCCGGCAACACCCGTCCACCACCGTTGTAGGTTTCGTGGAACATGACGATATCTCCGGGCTGAAGCTGGGTCGGGTCTAGAATGATCTGCCCTAGTTCTGGCCCAAAGAATGAATCCGCCATCAGTGGCCCTGCGCTACCCTTTGCCGTCGGAATGGCTATCCCAGCCTCTTGTAGGACGACTCTTACAAAGTCGGCACAGCGCTCGGTTTGCCTAGGCTTAAAGTCTCGTCCCACCCATGCTGTCGCCTTGGTGGCCACCGTCTGGCCTAGGGCCGACCCGCCAGAGGGGGCAACCGCATTGACGGAAGGATTTGCCTGTCCTAGCCCTAGCCATTGCCCAGCCCGACTCTGGCTAATCTGGGCACCCAAGGCCTGAACCGCCATGACCAGGGCACACAGGCCGATGATGGCCCAGATAATGCCCAGTTCAATGACATCGCTGGAGGTACCCGCTGCATTGGCGGTTTCTTCATTGTTATCCCGATTTTTCTGGGCGACCCGCAGAAGCTGCTCTAGCAGTTCCACCTGTCGCTTCTGGATGGCATGGATATCATCGGTAGCGGGGGCGGTCACGGTGCATCGCTCCAAAATTCGTCAAAGCCATTGGCGACAGGATCTTCCTGGAATGGGTCAACGGGGGGTGGAGGTGGCTCATCCCCGTTATTCTCCACATCTGGTTGGATGACCCCTTCGAGGTGGTGAGCAAACGGGATACGGTATTCGAGCATCTTGAACAACATGGCGATGGTCAACAGCCACGCCAAGATCCGAAGCGGCTTGATCATTCCGGCTGGCCCCCCTGGATACGGCAGTTTTCGCCATTCTTGTTACACATCAGCGCCTCAGCCTCTCCGGCCTGCTGTAGTGCCCCGTTCCACATCCCGGCAAACACCAGACTGGCTGGCTGGATAGCATCTACCACGGCGAAAAAAATGGGACTCAAAACCCCGGCGCTACCCAGGGATACCACGACGACAAGGACGGTCATGTGGCCAACTACCTTAAACATTGAAGCGATCTCCGTATTCACTGAACAACACTCGTACCCGTTCGTCCCGGTAGTTCCCGGTCTTCTTGTCGCGCCCCATGTGACCATGGAGCTTCAGCAGTTTGCACAGTCCGGTAAAACTGGTCACGCTGCCGTCCTCTAGGGCCGCGTCTACCTTGGCCCGCACCTGGTCGATCCAAGGGGCATCATCAAACACCCAGTTCACTTGGCACTGGCTGCGGTCGGGCAATGTCTTGACCTGGGCGGTGGAGAAGGGCAGCTTTGAGAAGCTACCGGGCCGCACCACAGCGGTTGTAAATCGGGCGGTCGGCGAAGACGCAATCTGCGCCTTGAGGGTGGCAATCAGTTCTTTGCTATTGGCCTTGATGTCCTGGGGCCAGGACACCGTAGAGTCCCCCACTGTCATGCCCATAATCACAGCGGTCATCGGCCACAGCACGGAGCTATCAATGCCGTTCTCGCCCTTCTTCGGGCTGTGCATTCCTAGGTAGATCCGCATCCCAAACTTGCGCCCACCCCGGACGATCTCGCCGATCCACTCCAGCGCTTGCTCCCGTCGATCCTTCGGGATACAGTCCTGAAACTCGTCGATGACGATTGCAGCGATGGTTTCGGTTTTCAAATTTCCGGCCATCCGCCGCTTAAACTCTTGATGAAAAGCCTTCAGCGCTGCAAAGGCATCCTCGCCACTTTTTCGGGCGGGCACCTGCTCCCTGGGGATACCGTTCAGCCAGGTATCGATAGGCTTTTCCTCGTCCGGGTCATAGTGGGGGTCACAGATAGCCCAGAGACAGTCCAGCCCGTGGGCTTTGACCAACATATCGACGTGATGCTTCAAATTGACGGACTTACTGGTGCCGGGTTCACCGATGTAAACGGTAGACCAAGACCAGAACTCGTTGGACACCCAGGACGCGGGGGCCAGATCTTCCAGCACCAATGTCCTCATCGGTCTCAGCCGTCGGGCGATTGCTGGCCCCAGGTCGGGGAAGTTGTCCACGTCATTCACGGCTATATCAAAGTCGTCCAAGACCTGCCCCATGGCAACAACAACTTCGGTAGCCGTTACCTGGTACTCCCGTCGGTAGTAGCGCGAGAGTAAGAGACTGGGCAGGCCCGTCATACCGCCGATGATGGCGACGGGAAGAGAATTCGCTACTAGACCCAGGACGCAATTCACCGTTCCGGCTAGGCCCAGGACGCCGCTCAACAGCACCAACCGAGGCGCTGCATTCTGCTGCCGTTCCATTACTCCGTCCCTCCATAGAGAATCCGCTGTAGTCCACCGGGGCGGGCTGCTGCTGCTGGAGTTGAGACGGCAGGGGCCACAGGAACCGCAGGGGCCGGGTCGGTGGAACGGTCAGTTCCTTCCCAGATCCGCTGGGCCTCTGCCAACTGACCTGCCTCTAGCCGTTCGAGGTTGTCTCGGCGTAGCTCAACCCTAGCCGTCACCTCATTGAAGACCTGGGCCAAACGAGCTACGTCCCTGGCTACCGAGTCACTGCACAGGGGCAGTCCCTCACGGCTGTATAGCAGGTCGCCAAGGTAGAGCAAGGCTTGGGTGTCCAGAATGATGGCCCGCGCCTTGCCAATGCTTTCCGCATCTCCCTGGATGGATGCGGAGGTGGTCTGGTTCCACTGATTGACACGCTTTAGATGAGCGGCCATCTCAAGCTGAAAGACCTCTTCCATGGGCTGGCTGGTCTGCCGCGCCCAGGAGTGCAGCTTGGCACTTAGCTCCTGCGCCCTGGCGCAAAGGAGAGCCTCGTTGAGCGCTGACCAATCGTCGTAGGCCACGCGCACAGCCTGATGTGCCACTAACAGATCGCTTTGGTAGATGAAGGCTTCCTCGGCCTGAGCAATGGCTTCTCGTTCCGCATCCCGTTCTGCCTGTACCGCATCAACGGCGGTACGAACCGCTGTCAGGGGCAGAGATATGGTGGGATTTCGATAGCTGATGACAGCGCGGATAACCCCAGCACTGATGATCGTTCCACCCACAATAATCAAGGCCCAATACGCTCGTTTCATCGCTACTGTCCCTCTCTCAAATCTTGCAAAACATAGGCAATCGCCGCTCGTTGGTCATCGGACAGATCCCGTCGTCCGGTCTGTCGGTAAAGAAATAGGGCCACCTCCGCGTTGATCCATCCCTGCAATTGGGTTCCAACCCAGCGCCATAGGATCAACCAAGCCACCAGGCAACCCGTGATCGCGATCAGGCTCCCGGCCTGATAAACATCCAGCAAGTCAAACTGTCGCCCTAGGTAGTAAGCGATCACGATTCGCCGAACGATGGTGCTGGTGACGATGCCACCCAAGAACACCGTGAGCGCAGTAACCCAGAACAACCTGCTGATTCGTCTCATCCGACTACCTCACAGCACTGACAAGTCAACTTCGATGGCTCCCCCACCGGGGGCGGGTGCTGGGGGAGGGCCGGGGCTGGGGGTGTCGCTTTTGCTGGGCACGGGCGGAGCCTCTCCCGCCTCCAATGCCGCAATCAAGGACTGTACTTGGTCGGCATACTTGGCGATCAGCGCGGCTTGCCGATTATTCAAAGCTGGATGGTGCTGGGCCTGCTCGGCGTAGACCGTCAGGACGTGGGGCAGCAGGGTACAAAGGCTTTTCGCGTAAGGGTGATACTCGATCATTGCTTTATAGATTTCGAGTGCCCTGGCCTGCTCCGGGTTATCCAGGTTGAAGCGTAGAGTCTCTTGATGGACATTGCCGCCATTACGAGGGGCCATGGCACCCCCTAACCCATCTGGGCCATCAGGACAGCATTGATCAACTGTGGCTCAATTCCAGGAAGCCGGACAACTTGAAACCTACCGCCCGTCGCCTTCTCCAGCGGAGCCAATAGGCCACTCGCCCCACCAACGATATAGACCATACCGAGCTGCCCCCAGACCGAGGCCCAGTTATCCTGCGTGAGCTGGTGCAGCAGATCCCGATTCCACTGCCGTACCACCTCTTCAACCAGTCCCGTGAAGTCATGGGCTTCGCCCGATTGCTCGTAGATGTAGCGCCGATCCTCCGGCGCATTGCCTCCCTGGACACGAATAATGTCCAAGATGCTGGCCCGGTCAGGCGTATGGCCCCGAACCCGGTGGGCAAACCCAGACGCAATCGCCCCCGCTAGTTCCTTCATAGCGGGGGCGACAAAGGACACCTGCCCCGACTTTCCGGCACTGCGAATGATGGTGCCCGACTTAGACCATACCGAGCAGGTCAGGTCGCCCGTCCCGGCATCGATCACCCCGGTCAGGGGATAGCCGCTCAGCGATTGGGGCACCTGTCCCGTTTCCATCGCCCAACTCCACACCGGGTATCCCTCCGTAACCAGTTCCACACTGGCCGTTGGCTGAAAGCGCTCGAAGCCACGCTGAAACAGTCGGGCATGGAAATCGGCAACGGCGTTGCCAATTTGACTCGCCACCTCCTGCCACTGCACTTTGCTGGAGTCGGGCACCAGCAGACGAACCGTAACGGCCCCCGACCGCACCCCGGCCAGCGCTAGTGCCGCCGCCACCGCAATCGGAGTGTGTTCTACCTTGCCTGCCTCAAATAGTGATCTCCCGCCCAAATCACGGGCCAAATTACCAAACGCATAGGTCTCTCCCTGGAGGGTCACTAAGACCGACTCTGCATCAGGTCGAGCATCAGCAACCTCTAGCTCACTCAGCCGTTTCACAGACGCGATAAAGGAGACCTGCCCACCAGCCGTCGCCATCTTGAAATAGCCATTGCCAGCATCAACGCAGACCACCTCCGGCAACCGTACATCGCACTTTCGCTTTGCCCCCGCACTTGCTACCACAATCCACCTCCCCATTCAGATTGAGTCAAATCTGAGGCAGTTCGCCTCAAGTGCGACTAAACTAACACGATTAAATATAGTTGTCACGCATCAGGAATACGAATAACTGATGGTGATGATGAATTTGCTGAATGCAGCACTGGAACGGCCTACTGAGCCGTAAACTGCTGACTCGATCCGAGGTAAATCCGACGCATAAAGCCAATGATTCGCTCGAAGTTGATCAACTTTGAGGCAGGTTGACTCTGGCCACAGCAATTCCCTCTATCTGCCTGCAATCTGCCTCGCTGTAGAGTCACTTTGCCTCAGGATGCGGGGACTTACCGCTGAGAATCTTAAAGTTCGGGTCGCCTACCACCAGTCCACAGGTTGCCATCGCGGAGATGGCTTCTCTGGCCCAGTCGATTTGCTGGGAGGGGCGGAGGGTCAGTGGTTGCGCCAGACCGTACAGAATCTTTTTGACGTTGAGATCGCGACGGGGCTGAAGTCCTTGGAGGTCTGCGGTAGCCACAAACAGCACATCATAGGAGTACAGCCCGTCAGCATCAGGCCAGTGACTCGCTAGGGCAATCGTAATTTGGTGGGTATGCCGATTACCCTGGTTTGCCATCCCATCTAAGTGATCAATCAGGACATGGCAATCGGGTGCAGTGCAGGCTCCTGTTCTGATCGGCATCCAGATGGCCGTCCCTACATCCCTAGGGCAGTGTTCAGGATTGCGACGAACGGATAGCAAAAGACCTGCTCCAGGGACGTGGTGGGCGGTGATTAACTCGTAGGGTCGTCGAGAAACTTTACCCTCACGCCACCAGACCAGCGCGTTCAGCCACTCTGCGATCGCCGTTAGGATTCTGTTAAGACGCATGTATTGTTATCCCGGACTAGGGATACTGTATTTTACAGGCGTACTTCGGGACGGAATTTATTGGAACCCTGGAGCCAGAGGCAAGGCAGCGAGGTAGCACGGTGGCAGATGAGCAGAGCCTACAAGAGCAGATCGAGGTCTTGCATCAAGAGATCATCGTTCTTCGAGATCGGTTGGAGGATCTGGAGCACGGCGTTAAGTCAATTCCGTTCATTATTCCAACTCGGAAAAGAACTAAGGTCTGGGCCTTTTTGGCTTCAGTGCTAACTACGGCGGCGCTGGTTTTTGCCCTTTCTCCGCACCAGATTCAGGTTGGGAACTGGAGGTATGACTCACCGGGCATCAAGCTCGATGTAATCACCAGCGTGGCCGCACTGATCGGTGTATGGGCAACGATTCGGGAACACTTGAGGGATAAGCATGACTATCGAACCCACGGCGGCGGCTCCAAGCATGGCTGAGCTGTTAACCCTACTGGAGCAAACAGCGGGGCTGCGACTTTTTATCAAAAACACCGAGGGCCAAATTCTGTGGGCCAATACAGGCGCGGTCAGCGACCTAGATGACGGAAGCCATATCCATGGCCCAGCTAGCCTCGACAGTGCGCTGGCATCGGACATCGATCAGCGGGGGGATGAGTTAGCCCTTCAGCGTGGACACAGCCAGGGGATTGAACCGTTGGGTGATCGCTTTATCCAAATCTGGAAGACCCGGATCGAGCGAGAGGGACAAACCTATATTTTGGGTGGCTACCTCGACTGCACCGAGCGGGTGCTGAGTGAAGAGCGAGAGCTACGCCGCCTGGAGTACGAAGCCACCCACGACAGTCTCACCGGGCTGTTGAACCGAGGCTCCTTTTACATGCTCCTAGAGTCGGCCTGCCAACAACGTCGTCCAAAGCTGGCGCTGCTCTATCTCGACCTGAATGGTTTTAAGCGAATCAACGATATCCAGGGCCACCTAGAGGGAGATCGGCTCCTGCGGGTCGTCGCGAACCACCTTACGGCCTCCGTTCGGAGCGGGGATGCCGTGGCTCGTATGGGCGGTGACGAATTTACCGTGCTGCTACCGGGAGCCTCATCGGTTGAAGCCATGGTTGTCGCGGATCGCATTAGTAAACTCATGCCGAAGGACGGTCTCACCACGGCGATGGGAATTGCGGCATGGGAGAAGGGCGATACCCCAGACGCCATTGTGGGGCGAGCTGACGAGCTAATGTTCCTCGCCAAGCGCGATGGGGTACCGTGCCGCACCTCAAGCACTTGTACAACATCCATTGACTTAGTACAGGCACTCGACCAAGCGCTGGAACAGGGTGAGATCGTTCCCTACTTCCAGCCGATTGCGGCCAGCCGAAATCGCCGAATCATTGGCTATGAATTGCTAGCCCGCTGGGTGCGTCCTGGGGGGCAGGTGGTGTCCCCCGCTGAGTTTATGCCGATCCTGGCGGAGGCCCGCTGGATGTCGCGACTAGACTGGTTGATGTTGCGGGCCGGAATGAGGGCGCTGGAGCACTTTTCCGACCAGTGGCTCTCGATCAACATCTCTGAAGAAACGCTGTTCGATGCCGAGTTCAGTAATCGGCTGGCCAGGGAGCTAGAGTCCCACTTTGCCTCCACAGAATTTCTGCGCCTGGAAATCTCCGAGTCCATCGCAATTAGCGTGCAGCCCCTGCTCGAAGGGAGAGATGCGATTACTCAACTCAAAAACCTGGCCAGTGCCGATGTAGACATTGGCCTCCTGGTGGATGATTATGGCAGCGCCTACGCTCACCTCCTGGCTATTATGCGCCTCTGTGAGGAAGTTCCCAACGTGCGGGCCATCAAGCTGGTGGGTGATCTGGTGCGAAACATTGACAACACCCCCGCCAAAATCACGATCTGCCGAAACGCGATTGAACTGGCCCACGGCCTGGGCCTGGAAACCATCGCCGAGGGCGTTGAGACAGAGGCGGAGCTAATGACCTTACGAGGGCTACACTGCGATTCCGTACAGGGATACTACTTGGGTGTCCCTCTCGCCATGGATGAATACCTGCCCTGACGACTTTTTCTGCGTATTCATTTTGGGGGCAATTTGGGGAACGATTCACACCAAGATCGCCAAAATCCTTTTATATCAATACTCTTAGTCAAGAAGGCAGCCGCCTTCTAAGCGGTCGGTCGCTGGTTCGATCCCAGCATGGCCCGTTACCAGCGTAACCCTTACGCAGAGACACTTTTAACTTAGATCCCTGCTTTCAGATCCCCGGTTTCTCGCAGAAACCGGGGATCTGGCCGTGGACAAGCTCACCCAGAACCAGCGCGTTTAGACACGGCGGCGGAGTCCTCGACGTACCAGCGCCAGGGTAATTCCGTGCCCTGGGTGAGGCCGATGCGGGTGGTTTGGATGCGGTTGTCGGAAGGGGCGACTCTCTGCCGCCATTGGGGAGTGGGCGGGGCCAGCCATAGGCCGCTGTCGGGAATCAAGGGCTGCTCGGTGAGGCGACGGTCGATCTCTAAAAGCTGGCAGGTTTTGCCGGGGCCAGCCCCCCAGCGGGTGGGTGTTTCCTGGCGCTTGCCGGGACGCTTTTCTTGACGTTCCTGGACTAGCCAGGGGGGAACGGTCTCCAGTTCTACCGCTCGAATCAGTACCGCACTGGGGATACGGTCTTGGTCGGTGACCACGTTAAAGCAGTGGTAGATGCCGTAGATTAGGTACACATAGCTGTAGCCCGCGGGGCCGAACATCACCCGATTGCGTGGGGTTTCGCGACGGTAGGCATGGCAAGCCGGGTCGCCCTCCGTGTAGGCCTCGGTTTCCACAATCACCGCCTCTAGGTGGCGGCCATCGGGCCACCGCCGCACCAGCCGACAGCCCAACAAATCCGGGGCCACCTCCAACGCTGGCCGACTCAGCCAATCGGGAGCAATCACCCCATCGCCCTGCATCGTGGTGCCTAGCCCTGGAACCATTCGTCCTGGGCTTCTTCCTTGGTGTTGGTGCGGCGGTCGGGGGTTTGCCGATCAAAGGTCATGTGGATGGAACGGTTTTGTTCGCCATCAGCCGCCACAGCCATGATCGGGTAGTCGATGGTGCCGTCTGGGAAGCTAGTGTGGAATCGGAAGGTGCCCTCAGGACTCAACTGAATAGGCTGTCCGGCGATGGTGACGGTGGCGTCGGGTTCGGTAGCTCCGTAGACGATCAGCTCGGCATCGGCCACCAGCCAGAATTTGCGGGGCCGGGCCGGGGGCATGGAGGCCGAGAAACCCACCCCAGACATGGTGAGGCCCGAAATGCCGGACATCGTCAGGCCAGAGACAGTCATGCCTGACATCCCAACGCCCGACATCCCCACCCCAGACATCGTCACGCCCATGCCGACCCCAGACATCATGCCCATCCCAGACATCGTGGGCACCGCGCCCCCTGGCCCCGGCATTCCCTGCAATAGCCCCGCCCCGGAGGCTCCCCAGGCGTAGGAACTCTCGGCGGCTTGGTAGGGAGCCATCGATCCGGCCACATGCGGTATCGAACCTGGCACCTGCTGAATCGATCCGGCCACATGGGACACAGAACCCGGTACGTGGGGCACTGATCCAGGGACGTGCTGCATGGATCCATAGAGGGAGCCATCGACACGATCCGCTTCTCCGGCCTGGGAAATGGCGTACATTTGCTCGTGCAGGCTACGGGATTTTTGGTTGGGATCCACCAAGGTCATCAGGGTTTTGCCCCGCAGGTCTGCCTCCCAGGTCACCGTTTTGAAGTGGTCTTCGCTCCAGTCGGAGGGGTAGATGGGGGGAATGCGGATAGTGTTGGATCGGGCCAGCAGCAGCCAGCGGCCATCCCCTGTGAGATAGCCAATTTCGGCCTGGTAATCGCGGTCGCTGACGGGAATTTGCAGGTACCAATCCCGCGCTAGTTCGTCACAGTCGCACTGCTGCATTCCGTGGGGAGCTTGGTAGGTGCGATCAATATCGGTAACATCGTAGAGTCGCAGGGCCAGCCGCTCGCCCCCCTGGCGACGCAGGTCTTCCTTGTGGGTGTGGGGGATATCCCAATAGACGTAGGCCCACTGGGGATCACGGGGCATCAGCACCATACGGCTCTCGCCATAGCCATCGGGCAAGGGTGGCAGGCCATCGTCAATGCTGGAGAGGTCGATATCGCCATCGGTGGGTTGGCCCACCACATCAAATTTTCTGGCCTCAATGTCGGTCTGATCTTCGGTGCTAGCCATCGCTGCCGCTGCTCCTGCGGCCAATCCCACCATCCCCGTCGCCATCGCCATTACCGGAACGGCACTGGGCTGAGGAATGGGGGGCTCTTCTAGGGCTGTCGGTGGCTCAGGGGTTTCAATGGCAGGTGGGACTTCCTCGACCACAACAGGTTCCTGTATTTCAGAAACCACGGGTTCAGGAATATCAGTCGCACCAGGTTCAGGAATCTCAGAAATCACAGGTTCAGGAATATCCGAGACCACGGACTCAGCCACCGCAGGGGCCGAATCCAGCCAGGGATCGGTTTCTAACGGTGAGGCGGAGATAGATTCTGCGGCTACCGGCGGCGGCGTTACCGCTGAAGGCTCGGTGACTACGGGGTTTGGGGTGGCATTTGCCAGCGAGGAAGGGGATGCGGTTTGGGGTGCCTCAGGGGCGGGCGCGGGGGGAGCCGCCGCTAATTCCTCTGGAGCCGAAACCTCTGATGCCGTAGATGATGCCGTGGATCCTCGGCGGCTAGCGGCCCAGCCCAGGGCACCTACCCCAGCGGCAATGGGCAACAGCCACCACCAGGCAAATCCGCCACCTTGGGCGGCAGGCGGGGCGGTGGGGGGAGTCGTCTGCTGCGCTAGGAGGACTTCCTCGGCAGGCTGGGAAGCAGGAGCCGCTGGCACGTCGTCGGGCACCGGAAACGTCGTTGATGTTTGGGCCACTGGGGCAGACAACGGCAAGGCTAGAGCCTTCAAGCCAGTTTGCGCCGTACCGAGGAGCAACAGCGCAGCAACGAGGGTTCTGGAGAAATACGGCATCGTGACGAGGGAATCAAAGGGACTCTAACGGCGGCAGTCGTCGTGTCAGGGTAAGCCCAGCCCAGGCAACGGATCCAGAGACACCGATCCAGGGCCAGCATCTAGGGTTCCATCGGGCTATGCGGCCCCTAACTCGAGCGTAATTCTAGGCTCAGACCCAAGAATTACGCTCAACTATCGCAGTATTCGTCAGGGGAGTCAATGGGATCTCCTCTCAGGCGAACCTAGGGCGAAAAACTGGCTAAAAACCCGTTATTCTATGGGTTCTGCCCGCCTAAGGAAATCGAGTGCTAGCCCCGGAACCCCCCGGTAAATTCCGTGTCGAGGTAAATCTCAGCCCGCCATACCCGTTCTTGCAGTTGCCGAAACAGCGCACACTTGGCCGCACTGTAGGCTTGGCCCTTGACCATGGCCGCCAGAATGGCCTCCGCATCCCAACGGGCCAGATAGCCATCGGCGGTTGCCTGGTCAATCAAGCGCTGGAAGGCCCATAGGTCGCCATAGTCGCTGCCATGGCTAGCTTCGGTGTTAGGGGGTAGGTTTCCGGGCGGTGCGTTGGTCATCCTCGTCACCATAGGACGTTTTCTCTAGGGTTCAGGGCCATTAATCGGGAATGGCTATTTAATTAAACGTCACGTCCACCGTCGCGGTTGTTTAATGGGCTACCCACCGTCGCCGCCCCACGCCAAAAGCCTCTCTACGCCTAGGTATACCTCGAATTCTAAAGGGGGGAGGTTTTAGCCCAGGGCGATAATCCCAATCGGATGGCGGGGAACCCTGGCCTGGGGATGAGTGATTAGGGCCTAGGGGGGGCATACTCAATAGTAAGCAGTTCTTCCCAGAGGGCTGCGCCCATCCAGACCTCCTCCAATCGTCGAGAGGATCTGTGATTTCCCTTGCTTCGTCCCGTTTGATGGGGGTTCCTTACGCCATGGCTGCATCCGCAATTCGTCCGGCCCGCATTTCCCGCGTATTGCCCGGCTCCATTGCCGAGGAGGTGGGGTTTGAACCCGGTGATGCCCTCGTTTCCATTAACGATCAGTGCCCCAGGGACTTGATCGATTACCAGTTCCTCTGCGCCGAGGAGGAACTGACCCTAGAGGTGCTAGATCGCGAGGGCAAAACCCATCGGGTGGAACTGGAAAAAGACATTGATGCCGACCTAGGGCTGGAGTTTGAAACCGCCCTGTTCGACGGGCTAATCCAGTGCAACAATGCCTGTCCCTTCTGCTTTATCGATCAACAGCCCCCCGGCAAGCGCGACACCCTCTATCTAAAAGACGACGACTACCGCCTCAGCTTCCTCTACGGCAGCTACCTCACCCTCACCAACCTGCTGCCCCAGGAATGGGAACGCATCGCCCAACTGCGTCTGTCGCCCCTGTATGTGTCGGTTCATGCCACCGAGCCGGAGGTGCGATCCCGCCTGCTGAAGAACCCTAGGGCAGGGCAAATCCTAGAGCAACTGGCCTGGTTCCAAGCCCAGCGGCTGCAAATCCATGCCCAGGTGGTGGTCTGCCCCGGCATCAACGATGGCGCACACCTAGAAACCACCCTGCGGGATCTGGCTCGTTTCCACCAGGGCGAAGTGCCCGCCGTGACCTCCGTGGCGGTGGTGCCCGTGGGGCTAACCCGGTTCCGCCCCGCCGAAGATGAACTCACCCCGGTAACCGCCGACCAAGCGGCCACGGTGATCGCCCAGGTGGAGGCGCTTCAGGTGGAGTTTCAGCCCCAGTTTGGCACCCGCTTTGCTTGGCTGGCCGATGAATGGTACCTGCTGGCCAACCGGGAGGTGCCCAGCTCCGACGACTACGAAGACTATCCCCAACTCGGCAACGGCGTAGGGTCGATTCGCCAATTCCTCGACCAGTTTGCCCAGTCGGCCAGCGACTATTTACCCGATGCCGTCCACCCACCGCGCACCCTCACCTGGGTGGTGGGCAATGCCGTAGAACATGCCTTCCAGCCCATTGTGGATCGGCTCAATCAGGTGGAAGACCTCACCGTGCAACTGGCGGCCCTCGCCAGCGACTATTGGGGCCGAGACTTAACCGTAACGGGCCTGCTCACCGGACAAGACCTGCTCAGCGGGCTGGAGGGCAAACCCCTGGGGGATGCGGTGCTGCTGCCCACGGTGATGCTCAAACCCAGCGACAGTGGCCAACCCGAAGACACCCTCTTCCTCGATGACATGAGCGTGGCAGAGGTGAGCCAGCGCCTCAATGTGCCGATTCTACCCATCGACGATACCGACGCCCTGGTGAAGAGTTGCTGCGGCGTCGTGCCGAAGGCCTCCTACACCGATCTCCAGCCTGCGGTGGGCTATTGGGCACCGTCTTAGCTTGAACTAAACGGTTTAGTTTGGCACAATGACTATACAGGAGAGATCCAACGGCCCGGTACCTTAAGAACCGGCGCTGACATGGGATTGCTCCCCTGTTTCTCTACCCTAGGGTAGGGAGTTGGCCCATGGCTTTTATGTCCGGCCAGATGCCGATATGCTAAAACACTGGAGGACTGGGTCAACACTCTGCGGAGTTGCGATTCAGGGGCCGTTAGCGTTTTCCCTTGGCGTTTTCCATTACTGTGACCTGTGGTGTTTATGCGTGACTTGTGCCGTCGTCGCTTGATTCTGGCTAGCGTGGGGGCAACGGCCCTCTCTTGGCCCATCCTGCCCGTTGCGGCCCAGCCCTGGCCCCAGACCGTCGCCCTTGCGACTGCATCGGTGCGGTGGCTGGCCCAGGAAAATACCCAATCCCAGGGGGCAGAGGATGCCTCGGAGCCCGTGACCTCCGAGGCCGATCCGTCCGATCCCGCCGCCAGCCCCGCCGCCCAGGAACCGACCACCCCTGTAGAACCGGGGGGCGACCCCACCCTGCCGCTTCAGCAGAATAGCGCTGACCCAGGAGAGGACGCTAATTCAGAAACCGTCCCAGCCTCGGATACCGAAATGTCCGATCCAGAGATAGCTACCCCAGAAACCCCTGATTCAGAGGCCGCATCAGAGGCCAATCCCTCGGTAACGGCACCTGGCCTCCCCCCAGAGGTTGACCTAGAGTACCTTCAGCCCCACGCCAACCCGCTGCAATTACAAACCCAGCCCGATGAGGTGGAGATTGTGGGCACCCAGCCCCTTTCCCTCGAAGCCGCCATTGAGCTGGCCTACCGCAACAGCGAAGAACTGCGCATTGCCCAACTGCAACTGGAACGCAGCCACGAAGGACTCCGGGCCGAACGCGCACTGCTTTACCCCACCGCCGACCTGAGTGCCACCCTGGAGGTTACCGACCAAACCAACTTTGGCCTAGGACTGGGCGACACCGCCACACGGCTGAATAGCGGCATCCGCGCTGAATATGACCTGGGGGTATCGGGGGAGCGATCCGCCCGCATTCAGGCCGCCGAGGAGCAGGTGCGGCTAGCGGAGTTGGCCATGGAACGCACCCGCGAGGAACTACGGCTCGACACGACCACGGACTACTATGCCGTGCAGGATGCCAGCGAGCAGATTCGGATTAACGAAGCCTTTCTCCGGGAAGCGGAGGAAAACTTGAGAATTACGCGGCTGCGGGAAGAGGTGGGCGTGGGCACTCGGTTTGACGTGTTGCGGGCCGAGGTTCAGGTGGCCAATGCTCGCCAAAACATTACCCAAGCTCGGAGCCAGCGAGACATTGCCCAGCGCCAACTGTCTCGCCGTTTGAATATCCCCCCCTCTATCACCGTGACTACCTTGGCGGTTGAGGTGATGGGCCCCTGGCCCCTAAGCCTGGAGGAGAGTATTGTGCTGGCCTACCAAAATCGGGCCGAGCTAGAGCAGTTCCTCACCGAGCGCGATCTCAACGAAGCCCAGCGGCAGGCTGCCCTGGCCCGAACTCGGCCTAGCGTGGGGCTGTTTGCCCAATACAACTTCCAGGCTCTCCTGATTACGCCGGAGGGTGTGCCTACCAGTACCAACGATGGGTTCTCGGTGGGTGCCCAGCTAGCCTGGCGGCTTTTCGATGGCGGCGGCACCCAGGCACGGGCGGCCCAGAGTGAACTGGATATCCGCATCGATGAATTTGAGTTTGAGAACGCCCGCAACACCATTCGCACCCAGGTGGAGGAGGCCTACTACACCCTGCAAGCCAACCTCGCCAATATCGATACGGCCACCCTGGCGGTAACCCAGGCCCAGCAAGCGCTAAGGTTGGCAAACCTGCGCTTTGAGGCGGGGGTGGGTACCCAAACCGAGGTGCTGAACGCCACCAGCGAACTCACCCAGGCCGAAGGCAACCTGGTGCGGGCCAAGCTAGACTACAACCGCGCCCTAGCCCGCCTAGAGCGGGCCGTCAGCAACCTCAGCCCCCTGCCCCGCTAAACCCCCTTCAAGCAGGCCCTCGGTGGGGGGATGGGCCGCATGATCGGCACAGAGGCGCTCGATCACCTGTTCAGCGGTCATCAATCGTTTTAGCACCACCTGGTTAAAGGCGGATTCGCTATCCTGCTCAGGCTTCACCTCCACCATCAGTACCGCCTCCTCCACCTGGTACAGCCAGAGGGTTTCCCCCTGCTCGTGGATGGCCAAAGTGAGGCGACGGAGGTGGGGTTTGCGCTGCCAAGCCAACTCGTTCCACAGACCGCCAAATTCCCACACGCGGCCCGTTACCCAACCATCGGAAAGAAAAAAGTATTTCACCGTTCGCTCTGTCACACCATAGTTCTCTGGCATTATCCACCGTTAGCCAGCCCTAACCCAAAGATTTTCCTAGGATGGCGATGCCCCAGGCCAGCCAGGGACGCATCTAAGGTGGGGATGGGTATGATAGGGAAAAATTTTGCGGCAGTGGGAGGTAGCCATGACCCAAGATTCTGACCCGTCGAACGCAGCCCGTGGCAGCGGCCCGTGGAAGTGGGTGGCCCTGGGCTGTGGTGGTTGTCTGGTGTTTAGCACCGTTGCCCTGGTGGCCCTGGTTTGGCTGATTGGCCGCACCATGCAGTTTGCCATTGGCCCTGAGGGGGTAAACCCTGAACAAGCCCCCTTTGCCTACACCATCCCAGGACAGAGCGAGGGCGTGTTGTCCATGAATATGTTTGGGATGGAAATCACCCAAATTACCAGCACCGACACGCCACCCTCCGTGTTGTTAACGATGGGCCGATTGCCCCGCTACTTGCAAAACTCGGCGGATCAGGCCAGCCTGCTGGAATCCTTCCAGGAGGGCATGATTGGGGATGAAACCTACCAATTTTCCCCGCCCCGCACCGAGGAACGTACCCTCTGCGACACGGCGGTTCCCGTCATTCTACAGACGGGAGACTATCAGGAGAATCAATCCACCTACCCAGCCACCAGCTTAATGGCCGCCGTGGACTACAATGGCCGCACCCAATTTGTGTGGATTTTGGCCCACGGTGATGCGGCAACGGCCAACGCCGACCAGGTGTTTAGCTCCTTGGCCTGTCAGTAGGGCAGGATTCGTCAGTTCATTACCCGCCGAAGTTCCACATCACCGGGTCGGGATCGACGTGGTCGGTGACGGTACGACTGATGGCGTCGATGTCTTGTAGGTCTTGGGCGGAGAGGCGAACATCGGCGGCTTTGGCGTTTTCCTGGGCCTGGATTGCGTTGCGTACCCCCACGATGGCAGTGGTTTGGGGTTGGGCCAGCAGCCAGGCCAGGGCCAGGTTGCCGATGGTGGTGTGGTGCCGTTGGGCGATGGGGTTTAGCTCGGTGAGGGCGGCCAGGGCGGTGTCGTAGAGGGGCGGGCGGAACAGCTTATTTTTGCTGCGAATGTCGGCATCGGGGAAGCGGTGATCGGCATCAAATTTGCCCGTCAGCAAGCCCTGGGCCAGGGAAGAATAGGCCATCACCGTGAGGTTGTGTTCGATGCAGTAGGGCAACTGATCGGTTTCTACCCCGCGCCAAAACAGGGAATAGGGGGGCTGAAGGCTATCAATGCGGCCATGCTGGGCGGCCTCTTCGAGTTGAACACGGGAAAAGTTGGATACGCCAATGGCCCGGATTTTGCCCTGTTCCTTAAGCTGATTGAGGGCGGCCATGGTTTCGCCAATGGGGACGATCTCGCTGCCAAAGGAACCCGACGGCCAGTGAATTTGGTAGAGGTCAATCACATCGGTTTGCAGCCGTCGCAGGGATTGCTCACAGGCTTCGATGACTTGGTTAAACCGCAGATGATTGGCAAATACCTTAGTAGCCAGCACCACCCGATCCCGTCGATCCGCTAGGGCTTTGCCCACCAGTTCCTCGGAGTAGCCATCGCCGTAGACTTCAGCGGTATCGAAGGTGGTGATGCCCGCTTCTAGGGCCGCCTGCATGGCGGAGATGACGGTCTGGTCTTCAATGTCCACCCAGCCCTTTTTACCCGCCTGCCAGGTGCCGAGAATGATAGGACTCATCGCAATGCTGGTGTTGCCCAATAGACGGGTTTCCATGGCTGCGCTCCCTCCAGGACTATCAATACCGTGGGGCCATTATCCCCTGAATCTCGGTGGGTGAGGATTTTGGCGAACGATGGGCCAGGACGTCACGAAACTAGGGCGTCGCTAAAAACTAGAGCGTCACTAAAAACTAGGACATCACCAACTAGGGCGTCACTAAAACCGTCATGCCCATTTGAACGTGGTCGAACAAGGCTACCACATCCTCGTTGCGCAGCCGCACACAGCCGTTGGAGGCCGCCTGCCCAATGGAGGACACCGTGGGGGTACCGTGGAAGCCAATAATGCCGTTATCGAGGGTGAGAAAGCCGATCCAGCGCAACCCTAGGGCGCTATTGGGGCCAGGTTCGTGGATTGCCCCTGTCCAGGGGCTTTTCCACACCGGATCCACAATCATCTGAAAAATTTGGTACTCGCCCACGGGGGTTGGGGTGTCGGGGGCACCAATGGCGACGGGATAGCTATCCAGCACCATTTCGCCGCCATAAACATAAGCCCGCCGCTCCCCCAAACGTAGGACAACGTGGGTGGCGCGAGGTTTGGGAGATTCTGGCAGGTAGTCTGTGGGTAGGCCCAGGGGTGGCCCCGCCAGGGCTGGCACCACGGGTTCAGGGGAAACCGCCAGGGGTAAAGCCCCCGGAGAAGCTAGGACGGCACCGGAGGAAATGCCTACGGCCCCCGTGGCTAGCACGGCAGCCAGCCGACCACACCATCGAAAGCCACGGAACCCAGGCTTCAGCCGGGGCTGGGGGCAAGGGGTGGGTGCTGTCTTGGGGGGTATGATCACGGTTCTTTTATTCGTACATCACTAGGCTTTTATTCGTACATCACTAGGCTTTACCTTCCTGGATCGTACATCCCTGGGGTTGCTGGCGAAGCCTTGGCCCCACCAGCCTAGCTATGCCTCCATCCTTGGGAACGGAGGGCGCAGCGTTCTCTACCAGAGTCCTTGAACAGGCTCGGAGGTGGTGGTGGTCGGAGTAGTGGTGGTGGTCGGGGTGGTGGTCGGGGTTACGACTTCTTCAACCACTTCCTCCTCGACAACGGGTGTGGTTTCCTCGGCTTCCACGGTCTCAGCCTCAACCATCCGGGCCGTCAGCTTATCCACAAACCCTTCAGGAATCAGCACGGTGTCGATGGCGTGGATGACGCCGTTGCTGGCCTCAACATCTGGAATGATGATTTCGGCATCATTAACAAACAATTCATCGCCCATGGAGCTGATGTTAACAGGGCCATTTAGGGTTTCAAGATCGCGGGGGCCACTCAGACCAGAGGAGGTCACCGTATCGGGCACCACATGGTAGGCCAGCAGTTCCGTGAGCAGATCCTTGTTTTCAGGCAACAGCAGAGCCTCTACCACTTCGTCGGGCAGGGCCTCAAAGGCCTCGTTGGTGGGGGCAAACACGGTGAAAGGCCCATCGCCAGAGAGGGTGTCTACAAGGTCAGCGGCCTGTACAGCGGTGACGAGGGTGCTGAAGTTATCGTTGCCAGCGGCCACATCCACAATGGTGTCACCCATTTGGGCGATGTGCATGTCGGCAAGCTCGATGGCCACGGGGTTAGCTACAGCCGAAGTGGAGCGCAGTTCCTCGGCCAGGGCTGGGGCAGCGGCCAAGATTCCTACACCTGCCACGCTAAAGAGGGCAGAAACAACCTTGGACATGATGGGGTGGGTCATAGTTCTTGAGTGTAAAGTTTTGCAAACAAAGACACCTGAGATTCTAATACACTTCCACACTCTGCACCGGAACTCCCATGGGCGCATCCTGACATTAGCCCTACGGAGTTGGCCCTAGTGCAAGACGGGGCCAGCCCCCCCAAACAAAAACAGCGACAGGAAAAAATCCACCACAAACAGCCCCACCCAGGTGGTAACCACGGCGGCGGTGGCGGATCGGCCCACGGATTGACTACAGGTGGTGGTGAGGCCCCAGGTGCAGCCCGCCAAACCCACCATGGCCCCAAATAGTACAGATTTCATTAAAACGGCTAGCAAGTCGCTCATCCCCAGCAAGGCCCGCACCGACTCAAGAAACTGTGGCACCGGCACCTGATAGATTTGCTGGGCGATGGCGGCCCCCGACAGAATCCCTAGTACCAAACCAATCACGGTGAGGGCAGGTAACATCAGGCAGCAGGCCAAAACCCTCGGCACCACCAGGTAGTTGACGGGGCAGGTTTGCAAGACCTTGAGGGCATCGATCTGATCCGTGACCTTCATACAGCCAATTTCGGCGGCAAAGGCGGTTCCCACCTGCCCCGCCAAAATCGCCGCCGTTAGCAGGGGGGCCAACTCTCGACAAAAGGCCATGGCGAAGGCTCCACCCAGGGCAAAGATGGCTCCAAACCGATCCAGTTCGCGGGCGGTTTGGATAGTGAAGATCATGCCAGCGAAGACATTAATCATCACTACGGGCATTAGGGTGCCCGGCCCCACCAGTGCCATTTGTGCCAGGGTGTTCTGGCGATTCACCCGCCCCTGCAAAACCCGGACGAGCACTTGCCCACCCAGAAAGCAGGCCATGACCACATGGTACAGCCACGACCGTTGACGCAACCCCGCCCCTTGAGGGGCCGCGAGCCATGGCTGAGGCGACGGTTGCGCCTGGGGTACGGGGGTATTTCCATCCCAGGCATGGGGAAACGGGGCTTTAACCATGGCTAAGGTGACTCGCAATCGCTAAGGGGGGCATCAAGGCTGATCTTGATCTTGATCTGATTGACGTTCGACTGACGGGATTGTCGCCCGACTTTTCGCATCTGCCCCCTCGGCGTATCAATTTTTTTCAGTTTTTCCGATC
This sequence comes from Spirulina sp., assembly GCA_044070495.1. GTDB lineage: Bacteria > Cyanobacteriota > Cyanobacteriia > Phormidesmidales > Phormidesmidaceae > Nodosilinea. The sequence continues at coordinate 144,324 of JBIPSI010000003.1, forward strand.
CAAGGGTTGCCATTTCTAAGTTTTATAGTACATTTGTATTTAGTTCTCTTGTTCTAGTACGCGCCATGGATACCCAAGCTTTGCAGGCCATGCAGGAAAAGCTTCTCCGTCAGCAGCAGACCCTCAGGTCTCAGTCCCCGTTGGAGATCCGGAGTGATTGGCCTGTGCCCCACCATATTGGGGTTCACAGTACCGCAGCTCGGGTAGCAGAAACGGTAGACATGCTACAGCGCCGATCTTGGCAGTCGGGGGCAACGGGGGCCACCCCTAGGTCAAGGTCGGAGGTGGCCCGTAGGGTAGGGGTAGATCGGCCCCGTCGGTTTACCCCCGCCACCTATCAGCGGCAGATGGCCGCCATCGTCAAACGCATTAACGACCTCTCGCGTGAGCAAGAGCAGGCCATGGCGGAAATGCAATGGGTGCAGCAACAGCTCGTTTCCTTCGGTGCTGAAGGATCCTCTCCTCCGGCTTGGCCCACCATTAACTTCGACCAGGCCGTAACCGCCAGGGCCAGCCTGGATGCTTCTGGTCAAGTTCTGCTCGGCTATGGTTCCGTGCGTCCCCAGCCCGTTCAGGAGGAGGAAGCCCATGCCCTAGCCCAGCACCTGCGCCAAGCCTACGGGTCGCCCCAAGGGCAGCGTCCCGGTTCGGTAGGGCTGCGGCGAGTATGGCGTCGCCTGGGGGCATGGATTACCAAAGCCATCCCCAGTAGGGCAATCCATCCCCACCAAGACCGTATCCCTTCCCCAGCGCCCTCGACCACCGAGGCCATGCTGTGGGCGGGGGCTGGCGTGGGTGGTCGATTTGTGATTCAGGGGCTGATGATGACCATCCCCAGTTTAGGCATAGTCGCTGTTGTGGCCTGCCTTGCCAGCCTCTCCCTAACCCTGTATCGCGCCATTTTGTCGCCTACGCCCGATGTCAACCTGATGAGTCGAATCGCCCTAGCCCTAGCGGGGCTGTTGATTGGCGGTTATCTGGTCTAGGAACCCTAGCAATCTACCCTCACGGATTCCTTCCCCAATTTCTTCCCAAGCGTCGTTCTCCAGCCATCTCCTGCTCCAGCCATTCCTAAGGACTCCCCCATGCTTTCCACTCGCCCCCCCATCGATTCCCCCTCTCCCACCCTGGCAAAGTCCTTGCTGCCTGCGGCGGCCTCGCTCATTGCGGTCGCTGTCGTTGGCCAAGGTCAAATTCCCAACTTCTGGCGATCCACCTCCACGCCGTCTTCCTCGGAAACCTGTGAAGCCATCATCCGCAGCGATGCCCGCCTTGGTCGCGAAGAATTGGCCAAGCTGTTGACCATTCCTGAGCGCGACAGCAAAGAAAATGTGCGCAAGGTGGTTTCTGAGCCTTACTGCCGCCTGCCTGCCCTTCAAATTCGGGCGGGTGTTGAGGCCGAGCGCGAGGTCTATCCCCTCGCCTTCGACCCCTCCACCCACCTCATCCTGCTCTACGAAGGAGACGAGTATGCAGGGTATCGATTCAAGGTGAACTAGGCTCGAATGGCGCTGATGTGAGGCTGGTGGGCAGTGCCCACCCTACGGCTACGGCGCTGATGTAAGGCTGGTGGGCAGTGCCCACCCTACGGCTCTCCCTATTTCCCCTAGACTCCCCATCCCCATCCGGTCCCCATGAAACTGCTTCTCTTCCTGTTAACCACCAGTGCCCTGGTGCTTTGGGTGGGCTTAGCCCCTGCCCAGGCAGAGGATTTCGCCCTCAACTTTGATCCTCCGGCCTTGCCCCAGCCCAGCCCGCCGCCAGAGCCGCCAGAGCCGCCAGAGCCTACCCCATTCCTGCCCCCAGAACAGCGACCTCTGCCCATTCCTAGCCACGGCACCCGCCCCCCCATGCGCTTTCATTCCCCCAGTCAACTGCCCAGCGGGGTAAACCGACAGGCGGTGGCGGTGGCCCTCAACGAAGGCCATTCGGCCATGGACGTGCTGCCCCCGGTGCCGCCTAGGATGGAGCCAGATCCCGCCGTGGTTGAGGCCCCAGCGCCCGATGCGACTCCACCGGATCCCGTAGCGGCTATCCCCCCTGAGCCAGCACCCAAGCCCGACGACGTGATCTTGAGCTTTGGGGTAGATTCCACCGATGCCTCGGCAACGGTGGCCCAGGCCGAGCCAGAACCCCCTCCGGCGACGCCCCCTCCGGCTCCCGTGCTATCTACCTTGTTTGAAGGGGGCAATCAGTCTTTGGTGGCCCGTACCGTGGGCAGTGCCGAGGGCACCCGCACCGCCACGGGGGGGTTCACCTCCGCTTACCATGGCCACACCGACCCCGGCAACCGGGCCTGGAATATGGGCACCTTCTCCTACCAGCATGGGGCCACCTCGGCGGCGGAGGCGGATCGCAAGCAGCTCAAGCGCCTGCAATCTCAGACTGGGGTGCTGGAGCGGCGGGCTTTGAACCGGGGCATGAACCTAACCCTGGAGGAAACCCTCAACGGCATCGACCTGGCTAACCAATCGCCCCTGGCCTCCATTGGGCGGGTGGGCTACATCGAGCGGCTGTCGGAGGTGAGAACCTGGGGGCTGGAGGGAACCGAGGCCATCGTCGTGGCCCGCACCCGGTCGTACATCAACCCCAACACGGGCCGCTGGAATGCCCCCGGCCTAGGCAACACCGAAGCCAGCATCACCCGCGACCAACGCCGCCGCACCGATGCCATCGCCCGCGCCCTAGAAGCCTATCGCCTAGAGTATCCCCACCTAAACTTGGCTCCTACCCTGGTCACCATCGCTCCCCCAGAGGTGCTAGCGGCGGCTCAGCCCCCCGTCCTGCTCCCCACCCCGGAACCGGAACCGGATACCGTGCCTGTGAAGATGGCAGATTTCTCCGAACCCCCGTCATCGGAAGCTCCCCTGGCTGAAACCCCAGCATCGGAAAACTCACTATCTGAAAACTCCCTGGCTGAAACCCCAGCATCGGAAAACTCACCGCCGGAAAACCCCTCGTCTGTAGGCGCATCGTTGGTAAACGCATCGGACGAACCAGCAAGGACACCCGATCAACATGCAGATACCCTAAACCTTCCCTCCGCAGAACCCGTCAATCCCCCAGAACTCGCTAGTCAACAGGATGATCAACAGGCTGACGACTTCGCTGTAACGTCCCCAGAAGCGACCGAGTCCGTTGCCACTGTAACGTTCCCAGAAGCGACCGAGTCCGTTGCCACTGACCCACTGCCCCCAACGCCGCCTGCCCCAGATTCGGCCAATGCAGAGGCAAATCCATCAAACGTTGCCGATTCACCCATCGATCCAGCCGCTGAAACGATGGAGGTGACGACTCCAGCAACGGCATCCTCTGACGATCAGGACATGGCCCCATCCGCCCCCTCCCCAGCCACGCCATAACCCGCCCAGGGATAGTTTTGGTAAAGTGGTACTGAGTACGATTTATACCCTTCACCATGGCTATCCCCGTCTCCCCAACACCGCCCATCACCTCCCTGGAGGACGCGCTAGAGCGGTGTCAGGCCTTGGGAATGCGCCTCAGCCGCCAGCGGCGCTACATCCTAGAACTGCTTTGGCAGCAGCAGGGGCATCTGTCGGCGCGGGAAATTTACCATCGCCTCAACCAGCAGGGGCGGGAGATTGGCCATACCTCGGTGTACCAAAACCTGGATGCCCTCTCGGAGCAGGGCATTATTGAATGCGTGGATCGGGCCGATGGGCGGCTCTATGGCCCCACTAGCAGTTCCCATAGCCACGTTAACTGTCTGGATACGGAGGAAATCATCGATGTGGATGTGGTGCTACCAGCGGAACTGATTCAACACATCGAGGCCCAAACTGGGGTTTCTATTATCGACTACCGGATTGATTTCTTTGGCACCAAAACCGCTGCGGTGGGCTAGCGCTTCGTCCGGATTGGGGGCGGATTGGACTGTATGAAAACCTTGGGCATCGGATGAATCGAATTTCCTGGAGTTCTTGGATTCCCTGGATTCCCTGAACCTGAAGAACTAGATTCACGCAGATGCCCTAGGCGTCTCGATAGGGCATCTGCCTGGTGTTGTCCTTCCCCGTCCTTTATTACCTGATGTCGCCCATGCAACGGCCCCTCCTTTCCCTTGGCTTGATGGCTAGCGTCCTGACTCTGGCCCTACCCGCCGCCGCCCGTCCAGAACTCGCCAGTGGTGACCAACTGCTGAATACCGATGTTGCCGGATGCCTCGCCGCCGCCGATCAGTTTATTCAAGACTTGGGAATTGAGTTTTCCCAGGGCAGCATCGACCGCACGGGCTATTTTGAAGACGGCGTCTTCCGCATTCTGTGCTACGGAGCCGGAGAAGAGGAAAGCTTGGCGGTGGTGTTTGCCAGCCACGACACCTCGAGCGATGCGGTGGCCGACTTCATCCAACTGGCCCTCAGCTCCCTCAGTCGCCTTCAGCCGGAGACCCCATCGGCCCAAGGTCTTCCCCAGGAAGACTAGGCGATCTAGATATTTTGTTAGATTGGAGCGTCTGGAGCGGTTATTGGCGGTTATCGCTATCGTCACTTGAGCCAGAACATTCAGACAACCTTCAAACCTTGGAACGTTCTAACCTTTAAAGGGGCAATGTCTCAACCAGACTGGCTGCGGCTATCGTTATGGGTTATTGGCTGGTTCAAAAGTGCCCCATTGATCGCTACACTACCCCCAACTACGGAGGGGAACGATCATGGAATCTAGTGCGTTAACGACCCTTTTTCTGCCCCTAGCCCTGTTTGCCGTCATGCTGGGGATGGGCCTGGGGCTACGGGTTGAAGATTTTAAGCGGGTGGTGGTCTATCCAAAATTAGTGATTGTGGGGCTGATGGCCCAGTTGGTGATGCTGCCAATGCTAGGGTTTCTCCTAGCTACGGTTTTTCCCCTACAGCCTGAGCTGGCGGTGGGGATGATTCTGCTAACGGCCTGCCCAGGGGGGCCAACCTCGAACGTGATGACCTATTTGGCGCGAGGCAATGTGGCTCTTTCGATTTCCCTCACCGCCCTCAGTAGCATGATCACGGTGTTGACCATTCCCCTGGTGATTAACCTGGCCATGGGGCGTTTTTTAGGCGCAACGACGACTCTACAACTACCCTTCCTGGCTACGGTTCTTCAAATTGCGGTGATTACCATCATTCCGGTGGGGCTGGGAATGATGGTCAACCACTATCGCCCCCGCACCGCCGCCCAAATCGAACGGGGAGTGAAGTGGCTATCCCTCTTTTTGCTAGGGGTGATTATCGCCGGACTGTTGATTCAACAACGCGCTAACCTGCTCGATTTCTTTGCTCAGGTGGGGGTTGTCATGCTCGTGCTAAATCTGGTGGCCATGGGGCTAAGCTATGGGATCGCCCGCGCCTGCCGCCTCGATGACCCCAGTAGCACAGCCATCACGATAGAGGTGGGCACCCAGAACGGCACCCTCGCCATTGCTCTGGCTAGCTCGCCCCTGTTTCTCAACCAGCCCGACCTCGCCATTCCCGCCGCCATCTACAGTCTGCTGATGTTTGCCACGGGCCTCGCCTTTGCCACCTGGAAAAGCAAAACCCCCAGGCTTGCCAACATTGAAGCTGCCCCTCATCCCGATGGTGATCCCATCGGTGGGCGTAAGTAGTAACCCGTCTGGGCCGCCCCCCTAACCATCGTAGGGTGGGCACTGCCCACCATGAGGGAGAACGTTTTCCAGAAATCTCCTCAGGGTTGATCCCCTAGGCTGCCGAAGGAAAGGGGCTTTGAGCCTGACTTGGATTAGCCTAGCTGGGGGCGCTGTTTGTGCCAGTCGGTGGATTGCTCGTAGGCGTAGCCCACCTCAAACAGCAGGTCTTCGCGCAGCACGTTGCCAATCAGTTGCAGGCCGATGGGTAGGCCCAGGTCATCAAAGCCGCAGGGGATACTCATCCCCGGCAGACCCGCCAGATTCACGGGAATCGTCATCAAGTCAGAGAGGTACATGCTGAGGGGGTCGTCCACCTTGTCACCGGCTTTGAAGGCGGTGGTGGGGGCGGTGGGGCACACCAGCACATCCACGCTGGCAAAGGCTTTCTCAAAGTCTTGTTTGATTAGGGTACGCACCTTTTGGGCCTTCAGATAGTAGGCGTCGTAGTAGCCCGCCGACAGGGCGTAGGTGCCGATCATAATCCGCCGCTTCACCTCATCCCCGAAGCCCTCGGCGCGGGTTTTGGTGTACATGGTGATCAGGCTGTCGTTGTCCTTGCGGGCACCGTATTTCACACCGTCGTAGCGGGCCAGGTTGGAGGAGGCCTCCGAGGGGGCAATGATGTAGTAGGTGGGCAGACCGTAGGGGAACTGAGGGCAGGAGATTTCCTGGATTTCGGCTCCCAGGTCTTTGAGTTGTTGAATCGCTTTTTCCGTGGCGGCTCTCACGGCGGGGTCGATGCCCTCGGCGGCAAAGGTTTCGGTGATGATGCCAATTTTGCGGCCCTTCAGGTCGGTTTTGAGGAACTGGGTATAGTCGGGCACGGGCACATCCAAACTGGTGGAGTCGCGCCGATCATGGCCCGCAATCGCCCCCAGCAGCAGGGCGGCATCCTCCACGGTGGGAGTCAGTGGCCCAATTTGATCCAACGACGAGGCATAGGCCACTAGCCCAAACCGAGACACCAGGCCGTAGGTCGGCTTTAGACCCACCACGCCACAGAAGGACGCGGGCTGACGAATAGACCCGCCCGTATCCGAGCCTAGGGCCACGGCACATTCCCCCGCCGCCACCGCCGCCGCCGATCCGCCAGAGGATCCACCGGGCACCCGCTCCACATCCCAGGGGTTGCCCGTGAGCTGGTAGGCGGAATTTTCCGTGGAACTGCCCATGGCGAACTCGTCCAGGTTCGTTTTGCCCAAGGCCACCATTCCGGCATCTTTGAGCTTTTGGGTAACGGTGGATTCGTAGGGGGGCACAAAATTTTCTAGCACCTTAGATCCGCAGGTGGTGCGGATGCCCTCGGTGCAAAGGTTGTCCTTCAGGCCGATGGGAATCCCCGCCAGGGGGCCAATGTCCTCCCCAGCGGCAAGTTTGGCATCCACCGCTGCCGCCTGGGCCAAGGCCGCATCGGCAGTCACCGTCAGATAGCTGTGCAGCTTGGGTTCCAGAGCCGTCATCCGGTCGAGGTATCCCTGGGCGATCTCCACCGCAGAGCGCTCTTTGCTGACCAACTGTTGATGCAGTTCGCGGATGACAGACATGGAATTCCTCGGATTTGCCACAAACACCAAAGTACCAGTATAGGCGGGTTCTGGCCCAGTCTCTTGGTCGATGGCTGGCATTATTTTCCGAGATTAGGCTAAACAATTCGTCCCGTCTATCACCAATAGGCAGGATCATTCAAGGCTGGCACACAGGAACAACGCCCAGGAATTGGCTCAATGGCCTCCTGCGTTAGGGCTTGCCCTAGCCATCCCTCCGGTTGGGAAAGTGCCAGCGGCGCGGCAATGACATTCTGCGACAGCGGGCGGAACCCCACCTTTGAATAGAAGGCCGGATCCCCGTAGGTGGTGACGACGTTGACCCCTTTGGACTTAAGCTCTTGCAGTCCATGGGTAATCAAAGCTTGCCCGATTCCTTGGCCCTGATAGTCTGTTTGAACGGCGACGGGAGCCAAAATAAATACATCAATATTTGACGCAAAGGTGAGCCGACTAAAAAATATGGAGCCAACGATGTTCTCGCCATCAACGGCCACAAAGCCGTAAAGATTCTGCGGGTCAGTAGTGGACATCAACTGCTGAGCTAGGTGGCCAATTAAGGCTCCTTCCCGCTCTCCTTCCGACTGGGAAAAGACGAATATAAAGAGATTTTCTATGGCTGATGCCTCGTTCGGCTGATGGGATCTATACGCTATCATTGGCGTTTCTCTTGTTTGAAATGGCTTGAAGAACCTGATGCTTGAACCGCTAACCCTCTGATCTCCTGACCTATAGCAGATTGCAGTTGGATGCGGTACGGGCAACGGGCAAGGGGCTTAAGCCCCTTGTTATGGGACTGATTCTCCAGCCTAACGATATCGGTTCTTTTTATGCTTCATGACCGATTTCACCATTTTGCCAAACGCTTTATCTTTTTCCCGTTTTTCAACGTAGGACATTTGGTTAAAGTCTGACTCTTTTTTGATTTTTAGGTAGTTTTGATAGCGCTGTTCTGATAGGGTGCCGTCTTCTATAGCGGATAGCACCGCACAACCCTCTTCATTGGTGTGGGAACAGTTGGAAAATTTGCAGGTTTGGGTAAGCGCTGTGATGTCTGAAAAGGTTTCGTCTAACCCGTCATCAACGGCCATGCTGCCGAGTTCTCGCATTCCTGGGGTGTCGATGATCATCGCCCCGTTGTCTAGGCAAACGAGCTGACGCTGGGTGGTCGTGTGACGACCTTTGCTCTGGAGTTTGCTGACGGCTTGAGTATCGTATTTTTCGTAGCCAATCAGGCTGTTAAGTAGCGTTGTTTTACCTACCCCAGAGGAACCTAGTAGACAGTAGGTAAATCCACTTTTTAGTAATCCGGTTACCGCATCAACATCATCCTGATTCAAGTTGCTAAACGCCATCACGCAAGCCTGGGGGGCAATGGCAAAAATCTTTTCCTTGATGTTTTCTATCTCCTCCCCTGACATTAAATCCGCCTTGCTGAGGAGAATAATTGGCTCAATGCCGCCTTCGTTGACCATCACCAGATAACGTTCTAGCCTACGCAGATTGAAGTTCTCATTCAACGATTGCATGATAAAAGCGACATCAAGATTGGCCGCAATCAACTGAAAGTCTATCGCCTTCCCAGCGGCCTTTCGGCGTAGGAGGGTTTTTCTGGGCAACACCCCGTGGATAATCCCATGGCTATCGTTATCAAAACAGTCGGCATAGACCCAATCCCCCGTGGTCGGCAGATCGCATTCGGATTCGATGCGGTACAGCAAATGCCCCGATAACTCGGCAAAGATCCCGGCCCCTCCCTTCGTGATGGTGTAGCTGTCTTTGTGAACCGACACCACACGAGCAACGGCGTGGGCCGCCACCATGGCCTCGTCCACGCGATGGTTAAACCAGTCGTGATACCCCAGGCGTTCTAGACTATCCATTGTCATGGCCATGGTTGCTTGAGTCGGGGGGCAATCCGTTCCGCCTTTACCCTAGACCGGAACCGCTTCGGCCTTGATGGCAAAGATGCGTTCGATGGTGTCTTCCACGGAGCGGTCGGGGGTGGAGGCCCCAGAGGTGACACCCACCACCAGAGGGCCAGCGGGGAGCCAGTTTTCGGTGACGGTCATCTCACCGTGGAGGAGTTTGTGTTCGATGCGGTTACCGGGGCCAATGCGGCTGGCGCTGTCGATGTGGTAGGAGGGAATGTTGCGCTCCACAGCAATTTCTTGCAGGTGGGTGGTGTTGGAGGAGTTGTAGCCGCCGATTACTACCATCACATCGAGTTTTTCATCCACCAGCTTGAACATGGCATCTTGGCGTTCTTGGGTGGCATCGCAGATGGTGTTGAAGCTGAGGAAGTGGTCGTTGAGGGTTTGGGGGCCGTATTTTTTCAGCATGGTGTGCTCAAAAAGTTTGCCGATTTGCTCGGTTTCGCCCTTGAGCATGGTGGTTTGGTTGGCGATGCCGATGCGGTCTAGGTCGGTGTCTGGATCGAACCCAGCGGAGCAAGCTTTGCCGAATTTGGCCATAAATTCCTCGCGGTTGCCGCCGTTGAGGATGTAGTTAGCGACGTATTCCGCCTGTTCCAAATTCAGAACAATCAAATACTTGCCCGCAAAGGAACTGGTGGCCACGGTTTCTTCATGGTTATATTTGCCGTGGATGATGGAGGTGTGGTCTTTTTTCTTGTGCTTTTCCACGGTGTTCCACACCTTAGAAACCCAGGGGCAGGTGGTATCCACAATGGTGCAGCCCTTGTCGTTAAGCAACTGCATTTCCTGGACGCTGGCCCCAAAGGCGGGGAGAATCACCACATCGCCTTGACCGACCACCGAGAAATCCTTGTCGCCGTTGTTCATCTCAATAAAAGCGACTTTCATTTCCTTGAGGCGCTGGTTGACGCTGGGGTTGTGGATGATTTCGTTAGTAATCCAAATTTGCTCGGTGGGGAAGTGTTGTCGAGTTTCGTAGGCCATGGCCACCGCCCGTTCTACGCCCCAACAAAAGCCGAACGCCTCCGCCAGTTTGATGGTGACCTCACCACGGTTCAGCGTGTAATTTAGCGCCCGAATTTCCTGAATCAGACCACTGTTGTATTCGGTCTGCATCTGGTCGGCCACCTCATCCCCATGGCCAAAGCCCTTACGGAAATAGTTCTCAGAATGGTGCAGGGAGCGCTTAAAGGCCTTGGTATCCATCGGTATTTCCCAGAGTGGCGACACGTTACCTAGGATAACGGGTTGTGCACCGGGTTTTGGTGCCATCAGCCTAGGAAAATCTCTATGGTTAGGGCAAAGGCTGGGCGCTAGGCGGCGGTTTGCCAAAACATTGATGTGACGGGTTGGGGCTGTCGTTATGATGAAGCCATGCGCTCCTAGGCCATTGCCATGGTACAAGCCGACCTCTACAAAAACCTCCCCACCAGCGACGAGCTGCCCGACTCCGACGATACCCCCGTGGACAACGAAGACCAGAATCTCTTACCCAACTACCTGCTCTTTTTGCTGAAACTGATCTGGGCCGACCGCCAAGACTGGTACTTCGGGGTGGATATGGGCATTTACCACACCACAGGGGAGGATCACCGTGTTCCGGTGATTCCCGATGGCTTTTTGGCCCTCGGCGTGCCCCGTCGCAAGCCCGGTCAGCGCTTCCGCAGAAGCTATGTGCTCTGGGAAGAAGCCGACACTGTGCCAACCATGACCCTAGAAATGGTGTCTTGGAGTCCGGGTGGGGAGTACGTCGAAAAAATGGCCATCTACGCCAACCTCGGTGTTCTGTACTACGTCATCTACAACCCCGAATACTGGGGACGCGACAAGCACCAGCCCTTTGAGGTGTACAAACTCATCGGTGGGAAATACCAACTGCAACGGGGTGAACCCTACTGGATGCCGGAAGTCGGCCTCGCCATTGGGCGGGCGCAGGGGCTGCTGGGCGGCGAGATTCGCGAGGTACTCACCTGGTTTGATGCCGAGGGCAACCGCTATCCGTCCGCCGAAGAAAAAGCCCTAGAACTGGAAGCCCAGGCCCAGGAATATCAATCCCAGGCCCAACAGGAACGTCAGGCCCGTCTAGGGGCTATTCAACCGCTCCATCAACGGGGACTCTCAACGGCGGAAATCGCCGCCATTCTGAGTTTGTCTGTGGATGAGGTTGAGCAGGCGCTGAGATCTAGCTAACCTCAGTTCGGGCTAAGCCAAAAGCTATCATTTTGAGAAACCTGCTTCCAGCCTGAACTTTAGCCCTCACCCTAAATCCCTCTCCCCAAGGGAGAGGGACTTTGAGCTTTGCTAGCTCCCCTCTCCTTGTGGGAGAGGGGTTGGGGGTGAGGGCTGCGGGGACTTTGCGATCTGCTGAGGTTAAGACTGCTGACGTTTGATCGCCATGGCCAGGGCTTTTTCGGTGGATAGGATGGCCTGCTGAATTTCGTCGGCATTCACGTTCAGGGGCGGCACAAAGCGCACCACCTGGGGGCCAGCCGGAACGAGCAGCAAGCCTTCGCCCATGGCGGCTTTGACAATATCTACGGATTTAATTGAGCTTTCGGGTTGCAGCACTAGGCCGTTGATTAGCCCCCAGCCGCGCACCTGCTCTAGCACAGTGGGATACTGCTGAATCATGCGTTGCAGCCCTAGGCGCAGTTGTTCGCCCCGCTGTTGCACGTTTTCCAACAGGTTTTCCGCCTCCAGGGTTTGGCAAACGGTGAGGCCCACTTTGCAGGCGAAGGGATTGCCGCCAAAGGTGCTGGCGTGGTCGCCCGGTTCAAACACATCGCAGGAGGCTTTGCAGAGCATGGCCCCAATGGGAATGCCGCCCCCCAAACCCTTGGCCGAGGTGAAGATATCCGGCTCGATACCGAGGTTTTCGTAGCCCCAGAGGGTGCCCGTGCGGCCCATGCCCACCTGCACCTCGTCCAGAATCAGCAGAATGCCCTTTTCGTCGCAGATCTGCCGCACCCGTTGGAAATAGGCCCGATCCCCTGGGCAGACACCCCCTTCCCCCTGAAGCGCCTCTAGCATGATGGCCGCGACCTGGGGTGTTTCGGCGTCCAGTTCGGCCACCAAGGCTTCCAGGGCGGCAATATCGTTGTAGGGCACATAGGCAAAACCGGGCATCAGCGGGTCGAAGTTCTTCTGATACTTGGGTTGCCCGGTGGCGGTGATGGTGGCCAGGGTGCGTCCGTGGAAACTGGCCTGGGCGGTGATGATCAGCGGGTTAGTGATGCCCCGTTTGGTGTGGGCATACTTGCGGGCCAGCTTAATTGCCCCTTCGTTGGCCTCGGCCCCAGAGTTGCAGAAAAACGCCCGATCCGCACAGGAATGCTCCACCAGCCATTGGGCCAGGGCACCCTGTTCGGGGATGTAGTAGAGGTTCGACACATGGTGCAGGGTTTGAATCTGCTGGCTGACGGCCTCCACCATAGCGGGGTGGGCATGGCCCAGGGTGCAGGTAGCAATTCCCGCCACAAAGTCTAGGTAGCGACGGCCCTGGTTATCCCACACAAAACAACCCTTGCCACGGGTGAGGGTGAGGGGAAAGCGCCCGTAGGTGGTCATCACCGCCGCATCGAACTGGGCCGGGGAGAAACCGTTGTGGCCGTTGCCGCTAAAGGGTAAGGACTTGAGAGACTTTTGGACGAGGGTTTTTAGGCTCACGGTGGCAAGGGGGTGGATAAAGAGTGCGGATAAGCAGGACGGATTGCAGGTCACAGCCCTACCTTGGATCGAGCATAGCGGAAAGCCCTAGAAAATCCAGCCTAGAAATAGGGGGATTTAATGACATAGCCGATAGGGTGGGGCATAGCAGGGATGACTTTGCCTGAAGATGCCACCGCTGAAATCTTCGATGGTGATGGTGATCGTGACCCAGAAGCAAGTTAGGTACAGCCCTCAGTATCATGAAGATAAGGAATCCGCCAAAGCATCCACCTTGGAGAGATACACCATGGGCAAAGTCATACAAGCGACCTACCACGATGGCAACCTAGTGCTCGATGAAAAGCTAGACATTGCCTTAGAAGGCCGAAAACTCACGCTGATTTTGGTTGAGGAGACCTCTCCTAGCCACCCAGAGGTTGAGCAAACAGAGAAGGTTCAGGATTTTCTGACATGGGCACAGCAATACTCTGTCAACCTACCACCTGACTATAAGTTTGATCGAGAAGAAATCCATGATCGCGACTGTTTTCATCGCTTCTAATCTTTGAGGCTATGGCTACTAGATCGAGTTGATCCTGATCTTCTCGCTTGCAGAGATTTGCTTTCTGTTAGGTGTGAGGCATACGCCAGCGCCAGCGGGGACGATTTTGCGAAGGCTGGCTGCGGCGAATGAGTTTCAGTTTTTCGGTTAAATAGGCGGCATTTTGTTCTTCGCGGCCATAGCGCCAGCGGACGTAGGCATGGGCAATTTCTCCGGCGGCTTGGGCCTGGGTGGCGTGGGTCTTTTGATACAGGCGTTGGCTATATTCCAGAGGCGTTTCGCTGGGGCGTTTGGGGTGGCCCTGTTCCTCAAACCAGGCCAGCATTTGTTGATAGAGTTGTTCGGTGGGGGGCAGTTGCCGCAGTTGCCACTGCCGCCAGCCCAGCCGCAGCCAGATCCAGCCGAGCCAGCCCGCAAAGGCCAGGGCCGTTGCTCCGGCGAGGCCGAGGACAATGCCCACCCAGCCCAGGCGCATCAACCCACCCAGGGCGCGCACTAAGCTGACTAGAAGGTCTGTGACGAGGAGTCGTACTCCGTCTAAAAATCCCAGGACGGGGGAAGGCAGCCAGCCTGCGATCCAGTTCCAGAAGCGGCGCACGGTGCTGAAGGTTTCGTATTCGCGCAGGCTGGGGGGTATCAGTTCGTGTCCGGGGATGGGGTCGAACCCGAACCAGCCGTACTGCGGGAAATAGACCTCCGTGAGGGCGTAGGCATCTACGTTTTGCACCACGTAGAACCCGGTGAAGGGGTTGAATTGGCCCTCGCCAAAGCCTGCCACCAGTCGGGCCGGAATGCCGATGGATCGCAGCATGATGGTGAGCGTGGTCGGAAAATGGTCGGGGTAACCGCCCTCGATGATGAAGAGGAAAGCTTCGACTAAATCCTGATCCTCCGCCAAAAAGGGTAGGTCTGTTTCCAGGCTGTAGGGCTGGGTGGGGTCGGGGTAGCGTTTATAGCGCTGTTTGAGGGTCTGGGCCAGGTACAGGGCTTTTTCGTAGGGATCGGTGAGGGGGGTGGGGGAGGTGGCTAGGAGTTCTTCGGTGCGTTGGCGGACGCGGTCGCGAATGGCATCGGGCACTTGCAGGTAGTGCTGGCGAATTTCGGCGGGGTATTCCGTGGGGGCTTGGCGCAGCAGGGTGCGATCTCGAAAGGGCACCCGCGACACCACAGTATAGGTGAGGCCCTGTTCTAGGCCCACGGGAGAACGCAGGCTACCCTCCGGGTCAATCGCCACTTCGCGAGTGGGGAAGTAGAGTTCTCGCGCTTGGGCGAGGGCCGGAATCAGGTTGGGCAGGTTGCTCACCATGGTGTAGGTCTGCACCACTTCCCGCTGGCGGTTGAGGGTCGGCTCGATGGGCAGCAGGGTTTGGTTCGAGAACCGCGACCGACTCAGGGTTTGCACCGCTTCGTTGCGAGAGATTTCCCAACCCTGCCCGGTATAACGATCAAAGGCCAGCACCCGCCAGAACCCTGGAGCCTGGGATCGCACCCGCATCACCACCTCCGGGGTCATCACGCCGCGCAGGTTTTGGTTCATGGTTTGGTTGAAGCCGTAGTAGGAGGTGTTGTCCACCTGCCCTGGCCCGGTGGTCTGTCCCTGCCCCTGAATGGTGCCGCCGCCTTCCCCAAAGCCCTGATCGCCCTGGCCACCATCGTTGATATAGCCTGGATTGATAATGGACTGGCCATCAAAGCCTTCGTCAATGTCAATGGTGGAGCTAACCGGGAAATTTTGAATTTGGTACCCCGGCAGGCGCGGCAAAAACAGAAAAATGACTAGCCCTAGGGCTACGGTAACGCTCAGCAGGGCCACAAATTGCCGTAGCGTTGGCCCCACCCGCACCTGCCGCCAAGGCCCTGGCTTTAGCCCCAGGCGCGATTGATAGTCCAGCACCAGCACCGGAATAGCCAGCACCAAAAACAGCAGCAGCATCGGCGCGAAGGAAAAGGTTTGGCTGATGGTGGCCGCCACCCCCAGCAAAATCAGGCCAATCATCATTGAATAGCCCAGGTCTTTGCGGCGGGGCAGGTCGAAACTGTGGAGCACCTGGAGCTGGATCAACAACTCCGCCAGGATGATGCGGGTATCTCCCGGTTCTTGCAGCAGCCGCGAGAAAAAGGCCCCCAAGGCTAGCAACATGCCTAGGGCAATCGCGAACTTCATGGCCGTATTGCGCTTGCGTCGCCGCTGCCAGCTATAGATCGCCCCCACAATGCTGAGGGGAATGGCCAACAGGTTCCACAGGGAGGTTTGCGTCACCCCTACCGCCGCCACCGCCACCGAGGCGATTCCTACGGTTACCAGCCCCTGCACCAGCACCCGCAGCAGAATCGATTCCTCGACTTCAGCGGGATCGGTGGGCAGGGCTAAGCGACTCTTGGCAAACCACTGGGCAGGAACCATAGGGCATCAAGCACGGGCAACGCCTCCATCCTAGCCCAGTCGCCCAGGCCTTACAGCGTGTACATCAACAGCAGCACTAGCAACCCATAGACCCCCCAGGCCAGGATGGGGGGAACCCCTAGCCCGGTGAGTCCCATCGTTACCCCCAGGCCCACCAGCCCCAGCACCACCACAATCAGCAGCCACACCAGCCAGCACAGCTTAGACAGGGTGGCGGTCAAGCTATTTTGCTGATCCACCAGAATGGGCTGATCCGGGAGGATACGTTCTCCGGTGAGGATGAACTGGGCCAGGGACGGGTGGTTGGCGGCGTTGAGGGCGGCTCCATGGCCCCCGTGAAAGTAGCGATCAAAGGAGCTTTCCTTGGGCGTATCGTCTTGAAAGCCGTTGTGCCCAGCGGTGCCGAGGTCGGCCCAGTGCAGCAACTCAAACAGACCAGGAAAGACGCCCACAATCCAGTCGGCGGAGGCAATGTCATTGCGGATGGCCTGCACCCGCCCCTCTGCCCGCAGCCGATCCCAGGGGTATTGCTTGGGCACCACGCTGCCCGCAAAGGCGACATGGTAAATGCGGCAGGCCCGATACCGTTCTAGGGCGCTGGCCAGCAGATAGGTGCCATTGCTGTGGCCCACATAGCTGATCTTGGCGTGGGGATACCGAGCCAGGGCTTCGGTGTAGCGATCCATAAACCAGCGAACGTTGACCTGACGCGCCCCAAAAAACAAAAACCGCAGCATAGGAAAGTAGCCATAGCCCGCCGTAATCGTTTCTACGGATTGGCCCATCTGCTGGGCGGCGGTTTCAATGGCCTCACTCACTCGAATCGTCCACAGCCCCATATCGCGAATGCCGTGCATGACAAACACCACATGGTCGATGGTTTGGCCGACATCCTGGCTATTCACCACGCCATCGCCCTCCAGTTGGTCGATGGGGGTGGTCGCGGCTTGCAGAAACTTGGCCCGACGATAGGGGCCAACCTCCGCCGCCCGAAAGTCGCAGATGGAGGAATGCCCCGTATCGCGGAGCTTGATGTAGCGAAAGTTGGCATCGGCCAGCACATCAATGTTGTCTTCCTCGGAGACCACATCGTCTAAATCCCCCAGCAGTTGAATCGTGGGCGGAAGCTGAAAATCGGCGGCTTGGCTGAGGCGAATCCACTGCACCCGCAAATTCGCCACAAAGGGCGATCCCCGCCGCATTTGGGATAATAGCTGGCCCAAACCCAGCCGAGGAATCGTCGCCCACCCAATCCGCTGAAGCACATACAGGCCCCAGGGGGTTGCTTTGGGCTTGAGATTAGACAATCCACGATTAATCGCCGCCATCAGCACAATGCGCTCGACCTTGGTGGCCCAGGGCATGGGTTTGGCCTTGCGCAGCAGAGTTTCATCGTCGCCGTAACCCATGGCAATCAGGTAGGTTTTTCGGATAATCAGCCCACCAAGGCTGTAGCCGATCAGGATAATTCGCTCGTACTGTCCTCCATCCCCCCGCTGGGATCGGGCCTGGTCGGCCTCGTGGATGTACTCCACTAGCTGATCAGCCACCCGCCGAGGATCGACATTCGAGAGCACATCGGCCCGATAGCGGGGCACCATCAAGTCCGCATCGGGTAGCCCCTCCCGTAGGGCATCACACCAATCTTCGACCTGCTTGCCCAAGCCGTGCAGAATCACAACCAAGGTGGATGAGGCCCCGTGGGGAGTAGGGGTGGTGGCGGTGAGCAACCGGGAGTTCGCCATGGCAGCAACCAGTCATTATCACCACGAGAATAGCGGTGAATCTGCCTTAGCACCGTTAACTTTTTGTGGTTGAACCCCTGCTATCAAACCAGGCAACCGTTGCTAAGCTGCCATGAAAGTTTGGGAGGTCAGATCCTCCCCAAAAGCAGAACCCAACCCCCACAGCAGGAATTGGGTTCTGTTTCGTTACACTCAGCCGATCAGGCTAGGACAGGGGCGAGGATTTAGCCTACTGCTTGAAAGCGCTGGTTCCGGCGTAGTTGGCTTTGCCGCCAAGTTCCTCTTCAATGCGAAGAAGCTGGTTGTATTTGGAGAGCCGTTCGCCTCGGCAGGGGGCACCGGATTTGATTTGTCCGGTCATCGCGCCAACGACGAGATCCGCGATAAAGTCGTCGGGGGTTTCGCCGGAGCGGTGGCTGACCATGCAGGTGTAGCCCGCCTCGTGGGACATTTTGATGGCGGCCAGGGTTTCGGTGATGGAGCCGATTTGGTTCACCTTCACCAGGGTGGAATTGCCCACGCCGTCTTGGATGGCCTTGGCGATGATGCTGGGGTTCGTTACAAAGGCATCGTCGCCTACCAGTTGGATGCGGCTACCGAGGCGCTGGGTCATGAGTTTCCAGCCCTCCCAGTCTTGCTCACCCAGGCCGTCTTCAATGGAAACGATGGGGAATTGGTTCACCCAGCTTTCCCACAGGTCGATCATTTCGTCGGAGGACTTGCGGCTTTGGTCGGATTTGTAGAACAGGTAGCTGCCGTCCTCTTGGTAGAGTTCGCTGACGGCGGGGTCGAGGGCGATGGCGATGTCATCACCGGGGCGCAGTCCGGCCTTTTCGATGCCCTGCAAAATTACCTCAATGGCTTCCACGTTGCTCTTCAGGTTGGGGGCAAAGCCGCCTTCGTCGCCGACTCCGGTGCTGTAGCCCGCTTTGTTGAGGACGGATTTTAGGGCGTGGTACACCTCGGCCCCGTAGCGCAGGGCTTCGGAAAAGCTGGGGGCACCCACGGGGGCAATCATAAATTCCTGGAAGTCTACGCTGTTGTCGGCGTGGGCACCGCCGTTGATGATGTTGAAGCAGGGCACGGGCAGCAGCACCGAATCGGCACTGCCCAAATGCACGTAGAGGGGCACCCCCGCCGAGGC
Organism: Spirulina sp.; assembly: GCA_044070495.1. Taxonomy (GTDB): domain Bacteria; phylum Cyanobacteriota; class Cyanobacteriia; order Phormidesmidales; family Phormidesmidaceae; genus Nodosilinea. The sequence continues at coordinate 162,946 of JBIPSI010000003.1, forward strand.
CGCCGCCGCACGGGACACCGCCATCGACACGCCCAGAATGGCGTTGGCCCCTAGGTTGCCCTTGTTTTCGGTGCCGTCCATCTCCAGCATCTTGCCATCCACGGCGGCGAGGTCGGCGGCATCCATGCCCTTCACCGCTGGGGCAATGGTGTCGTTCACGTTGGCGACAGCCTTGAGAACGCCCTTACCCCCGTAGCGGCTCTTATCACCGTCCCGCAGTTCCACGGCTTCACGAATCCCCGTGGACGCGCCAGAGGGCACTGCCGCCCGTCCCAGGGTGCCGTCCTCTAGCACCACATCCACCTCAACCGTTGGATTACCGCGAGAATCTAGGATTTCTCTCCCATGTACCGACGTGATTGCAACCATGACTATTCCTCCAGTGAGATTCAATCCAGTGAGATTCGATGCCGTTGCCCCAGCCTTGAACGGGGGCGGCAAACCAGCGGGAAAACCTGTAGTATCCTACCGAGTTAAAGCCCTGAAATAGCGTACCTTTGGCAACGATTATCCGGTCGAGAGCCGTCCGGTCGAGAGCCTGCTTAGGGGAGACAGCCCAGATCAGACCTCTGCTCCTTGCCTAGGTGGATAGTACCGGAGATCGTTCCAGGGACAAGGAATGCTTACAATCCCCTAAGGATCGCTGTCCTTGGCGATGGCCATCTGCCAACTCAGTCGCCGCCAACAACCCAGGGGCTATTCAGGATTTCCGAGGACAATCCAGGTGGGGATCAAGATTTTTCCGCAATCTCATCAAGCCCTGACAGATCATCCCTGGGCTGTCGCCGAGAGAATACCCTGGCACTGGGGACAAAGGCCGAAAAATTCTAGGGTGTGGTAGAAAATTTTGAACTGGTGAGTCTGGTGAAGCTGCTGCTCTAGGGCGTGGACGGGGCATTCATCAATGGCGATGGAAATACCGCACTGCAAACAGGTGAGGTGGTGGCGATCCTCCTGGGGCAGGCTGTAGAGGGCTTCCCCGGAGGGTAGGGTACGCATTTGTACAGCCCCCTCCAGTTTTAGGGCATCCAGGGCACGATAAATCGTGGCTAAACCCATGGTGGCCCCCTCCTGCCGCATTTCGATATAAAGGGATTGGGCGGAGATCGGCTGGCTCACGCCCTTGAGGGTCGATAGAATTTTTTCTTGACTGCGGGTGCGTCGCGCCATGCTTGCTCGTTCGTGCTGCCTCTATTCTACCAACCCACGGGATGGGGTAGGATGGGGCTGGTTCGCGATTGATCCGGTAACCGTTGGTTCGGTTGCGACGGAGTTGGTTGCGATGTTTCCAGTTCAGTCCGTGGCGGAGTCGGCCATGCCTCAGTATAGCGCTCGTATTTATGTCACCCTACGTCCGTCGGTGCTCGATCCGGCGGGTACAGCCGTGCAGTCTGGGTTGGCCCATATGGGCTACACCAATGTCGATTCTATCCGCATCGGCAAGTACATCGAACTTTCCCTAGAAGCCACCGACGAAGCTGCCGCCAATCAGCAGATCGACCGCATGTGCGATCAGCTTTTGGCCAACCCCGTTATTGAGAATTATCGTTTTGAGTTGGAAACCCTGGCGGTTCCGGTATAGGACGGCTGGCGTTTGGAATTCAAAGTTCAAAATTCAAAGTTCAAAGTCCCTAGGACATCACACCTTACCCCTGCACCCCGATGAAATTTGGCGTAATTGTTTTTCCTGGGGCCAACTGCGACCGCGATGTGGCCTACGTTACCCGCGATTTGCTGGGTCAACCAACGCGCATGGTTTGGCACGAAGACAGCGACCTCAGCGACCTAGATGTGGTGGTGGTGCCGGGGGGCTTTAGCTACGGCGACTATCTACGCTGTGGGGCGATTGCTCGATTCTCTCCGGCCATGCAGGCCACCGTGGCCCACGCCAACCAGGGGAAATGGGTGCTGGGCATCTGCAACGGGTTTCAAATTTTGACCGAAGTGGGTCTACTGCCCGGTGCCCTGGTGCGAAATCGGGATATGCAGTTTATCTGTGATCGGGTGCCCCTGCGGATTGAGCGTACGACATTGCCCTTTACCGAAGGCTACAGCCAGGGCCAAGTCATCACCCTACCCATTGCCCACGGCGAAGGCAGCTACTACGCCGATGCCGCTACCCTGGCGGAACTGGAGGAACATCAGCAGGTGGTCTTGCGCTACTGCGATACCCAGGGCAACATCACCGACGGGGCCAACCCCAACGGGTCGCTGAACAACATTGCCGGAATCTGCAACCGCCAGGGCAACGTCTTGGGCCTGATGCCCCACCCCGAACGGGCGTCTGACTCTCTGCTGGGCAGTACCGACGGTTTGGCCATGTTCCAAAGCCTGCTTCAGGCCAAGGTTGCCGTTACCGCCTAGTCTGCCCCTGGCTACCTGATTCCAACGACGCGCTATTCCGATTCCGACGCCTTCAAGCATGATCTCTGCCCTTAATCGCTTGGTCTTGCCATGATAGTGCTAGAAGCCCGTCCCCTCGGCTTGTTTCTCAACTGCGGCTACGGAATCTATCAAGGTTCGCAACGCGTGGCTAAGGTGAAATTTAGTGCCTGGGGATCCGGGGGAAGGGTGATCACTCCTTCGGGCCGCTACCGGGTAAGGCTGCGGGGGCATCTGCTCAAAAACACCACCTGCCTTATGCAGGGGAAGACGACCGTGGCCGAGGCCAAATCTCCCCTGGTGCCGCCTGTAATTCGCCTTATTTATGGGGAGCGCACCTATGAAGTCAATATGCTGAACAATACCCTTGCGGTGGAGGAGGAGGTCGTCATCAACGCCTTTCACACCCAAGTACCACCCTGGTATCGGCGGCGGGAGCAGTTTACCTTACCCGATGCCCTGCCGCAGACCCACCAACTTCTCCTCGTGTGGATGGCGCTGGAGGGAAAGCTATCGGACTAACTCTAGCTTTTACCTTGATTCAGGACATCTGGCTGGGCAGTGCCACACCCAGCTAGATGTCCCAGGGGCATGAACTTAGTGCAGGAAATGCCGCACCCCCGTGAGGGCCATGATAATCCCCAGTTCGTTGGCGGCTTTGATGGAGTCTTCATCCCGGCGGCTGCCCCCCGGTTGCACAATGGCGCGAATGCCAGCGGCGGCGGCGGTGCGGACGGAATCATCGAAGGGGAAGAAGCCATCGCTGGCCAGGATGGCACCCTGGGCCTTGTCTCCGGCCTGGGTGAGGGCGATGCCAACGGAGCCAACTCGGTTCATTTGGCCAGCGCCCACGCCGAGGGTTTGGTGTTGACTGGTGACCACAATGGCGTTGGATTTGACGTGCTTCACCACCCGCCAAGCAAAGAGTAATTCCGACAGATCCGCCTCGGTGGGTTTGGCTTCGGTGACGATCTGCCAGGTGGCGGGGTCGTCGCGGAGGGTGTCGGGGTTTTGCAGCAAAAAGCCCCCAGCAATGGCCATCACCGCCTGCTTTGGCCCGGTCAGCAGGTCTTCTAGCACCAGCACACGCAGGTTTTGCTTTTTGGCTAGGATGTCCCGCGCCGCCGCATCGCAACCGGGGGCGACAATGCATTCCAAGAACGTGCCCGTGAGTTGTTGGGCGGTGTCGGCATCGATGGCCCGATTCAGCACCACAATGCCCCCAAAGGCGGAGGTGGAATCGGCATCGTAGGCCCGCTGGTAGGCGGTGGCGAGGGTGTCGCCCATGGCCACGCCGCAGGGGTTGGTGTGCTTGAGCACGGCGGCGGCGGGCTGGTCGTCGGGAAATTCGGCAATGATGCGGCGGGCGGCTTCGAGATCCACCAGGTTGTTGTAGCTCAGTTCTTTGCCCTGGAGTTGTTCGGCTCCGGCCCAGCCCGTGGCCGTAGCCCCTGTGCGGTACCAGGCGGCGCTTTGGTGGGGGTTTTCGCCGTAGCGCAGGGTGGCGTGTTGCTGGCCGATCATGGCCCACTGGGGGGGCATTCCTTCACCGTCGCTATTCGCCTGGGTGAGGTAGGTGGCGATGGCTTGGTCGTAATTCGCCGTGTGCCAGAAGGCTGCCTGGGCGCAGGCTTGACGGAAGCTCAGCGGCACCTGGCCCTGGTTAGCCCGCAGAGCTTCTAGATAATCGGCATACTGGCTGGGCTGGCAGAGAATGGTGAGATAGGCGTGGTTTTTGGCCGCCGCCCTTACCATGGTGGGGCCACCGATGTCGATTTGCTCGATGGCCTCTGGCAGGGTAACGCCTGCCTTGGCAATGGTTTGCTCGAAGGGGTAGAGGTTGACCACCACCAGGTCGAAGGGGCGAATGTTGTTGGCGGCCAGATCAGCCTCATCCTGGGCCATGTCGGGCCTCGCCAAAATGCCGCCGTGGATGCGGGGATGCAGCGTTTTCACCCGTCCACCCAAAATTTCTGGCGATCCCGTATAGTCCGAAACCTTGGTCACGGGTAGCCCCGCTTCCGCCAAGGTGCGAGCCGTGCCGCCGCTGCTGACAATCTCAAATCCAAATTCGCTAACGAGCGCCTGGGCCAATTCCACTAGGCCCGTTTTGTCCGATACGCTCAGCAGTGCCAGCCGTGCCATAATCCTTACCCTATCGTTTCTGCAAGCCCTTACTATATCGAAAAAGGTAGGCCAAACCACCCCAGCAACCCGCCATGGGAGGGTCTAGCAGGGTGGTTACAGCCTTCAGAACGCAAGAATTGACCTGGCTGCCTGACCCATCTCCCAAGTAGGTTGGGTAGTAGGTTGGGTGCAGCGAAGCGGAACCCAACACTCGCCGAGGATTTCGGACTTGTTGGGTTCTGCTATCGCGCCACCCAACCTACGAGAGATCAAGGCTTTTCGGCGTTGTGTCAGTCAGGAGATTGACTTTAAATGGCTAGGCCCAACTGCACCCCCAGGAAGGCATGGATGAACATCACCCCCAGGGCCACGGTGCCCAAGTAGGCGTGAACGGTGCGTAGAACGGGCTGCCCCCCGCCGAATTTGGTGATGGAAATGGCTCCGTTGGTGGCGAGTAGGCCGATAACTAGGGTTCCCGTCCAAAAGTGGGCGCTTTCAAACAGGGGTTGGCCCTGCATTACCAAGGACAGCACGCCGCCGGTGTAGCCCAGGGTAATAAACGTGAACATCCACAGGGCCAGGCGCTTGTGCATGGTGCGTTTCTCGGCCATTTTCTCGGCATCGCTGCCCAACCGCCCCTGCCAGCCCGCCCAGGCGGTGTAGGAACCCATCACAAAAACCACAATTCCCATCATCAGGGGATGCCCCCAGTGAACGATGGGTTCGGGGGTGCCAAAGCCCGCAAACCAGTCGGCAATGAGCTGCAAAAAGCCGCGAATCGTTTCAACCATAATGTCCTCCTAAAGACTCTCTCCTAAACTCCGTCGATCACAACGTCCCTACTAACCCACCCTTACGGGAAGCAAGCTACACCCCCAGACCCTCTCCCAGGGAGGCTACAGCCCATACACATCTTGTTTTTAGGCCGCAAGTCCTTGGAGCTCCCCCTAAAGCCCTCTTGGGAAGGGGGACTTTGGATTCAGTTTCCCCTTTTGAAGGGGGACTTTGAATCCAGTTCCCCCCTTGAGAAGGGGGGCTAGGGGGGATCAACCCCAGGAACCAAGCCCAATAGAGACTGATGTATGAGCGGTAGCCCAACCTAGGAGAAGGTCTTTGATGCGTTTCCGGCTCCCCTCGCCCCCTGGGAGAGGGGTTGGGGTGAGGGCCGCAAGGACTTTGTTCTCTGTTGATCCTAGATGTGCAATCTACTGCAACAGCGTTCAGCGCGTTTGTTGCCGCGAACTCTCCTACCGTGCCATATTTTCTGGCCCCTAGGGGTTATTTTGCAGCGGTGATTGATGACAATCTTGATCCCAGGGTCATCGGGGTGGGGCAGCGGTTTGATAGAGTCGATACAGGCATTCCCCGATACTTTTATGGCTGGTTCCAACACGCATTCTTTGGCTCCGGGTGTGCTGTGGAGCAAAATTCAGCACCAGACCCGCCATGCCCTGGCCTGTGGGGCACTCCAGCCCATTAAAACCGAGTATGAGTTTGTAGAACAGGGAGGAATGCGGTTTTTGGTGCGTATTTTGGCCAATCTAGAGCGCAAAGAGCAGTACAACCGCAACCAGGCCGCTCAGCAAAAGCTCGGAAAACCCGTTAATCCCTTCCTGCCCTACGATCCCAACCTGTTTGTGGCAGATTTATCCGACAGCCACCTGTGCCTGCTGAATAAGTACAACGTGGTGGATCACCACATTTTGATCGTGACCCGCGCCTTTGAGGAGCAAGATACCTGGCTCACCCTGGCGGACTTTGAGGCCCTGGCCCTGGGGATGGCGGAGATTGACGGCCTCGCCTTTTATAATGGCGGACGCCTCGCCGGAGCCAGCCAACCCCACAAGCACCTGCAACTGGTGCCGCCGCCCCTCTGCCCCGATGGCAGCCCCCTGCCGGTGGATCAGGCTATTCGTCAATTGTCCCTAGCATCCGTCGATGCCTCGGTTCAGGTGCACCAGCATCCCCAGTTTCCCTTTCACCACGCCATTGCGAGTCTGGGCGGAGACCCCCCTGCCGCCGAAGCGTTACTGGCCACCTACCACACCCTGCTGGATTCCCTCGGAGCCGACCGCAGCGCCCCCGCCACTGAATTTCCCTACAACCTGCTAGCCACCCGCCGCTGGATGATGGTAGTGAGCCGCCGCCAGGAGCATTACCAATCGATTCCGGTGAACTCCCTAGGTTTTGCGGGGTCGCTGCTGGTGAAAAACCACGACCAACTGGCCCTCCTGAAATCCCTTGGCCCCATGGCCATTTTGCAGGGGGTAGCCCAGGGGTAGGCTGGGGCGAGGAGACCGCGCCCCTACGGATTGACGGGCTAGAACTTAGGTCGATGGAATTTGCATTAGGTGTAGCCTGACCCTAGCGATACTTTTGCAACAGCAGGCTGAGTTTATCGAGGGTAGCCTGGGGGGCTTTGTCTAGGGGCGTGATGATGGCGTATTTGAGGGCCGAGTGGGCCTCGGAGGCGGGCGGGTTGGCGGCGATGCGGTTCACCACGTCGCGGATCACTCGCTGGGCGTTGGCGGCATTTTTTTGCAGATTGCCAATCACCATCTCCACGGTGACACTGTCGTGGTCGGGGTGCCAGCAGTCATAGTCGGTCACTAGGGCCAGGGTGGCGTAGGCCATTTCGGCTTCGCGGGCCAGCTTGGCTTCGGGCAGGTTGGTCATGCCGATGACGGTGGCCCCCCAACTGCGGTACAGGTTCGATTCGGCCTTGGTGGAAAAGGCGGGGCCTTCCATACACACGTAGGTGCCGCCCCGGTGTAGGGTGACGTTGGGCAAATCGAGACTCTCCACCGCATCGGCCACCAGCTTAGCCAGGGCAGGGCACACCGGATCGCCAAAGGAAATGTGGGCCACCAGTCCTTCGCCAAAGAAGCTGGAAATCCGGTTGCGGGTGCGGTCAATAAATTGGTCGGGCACCACCATATCCAACGGTTTTGCCGCTTCCTTGAGAGAACCCACCGCCGAAGCCGAGATCAGGTATTCCACCCCCAGGGATTTCATGGCGTAGATATTGGCCCGGAAAGGTAATTCCGTGGGCATCAGGGTATGGCCGCGACCGTGACGGGCCAAAAAGGCCACCCGAACGCCATCTAGGGTGCCGAGGATAATCGCATCCGAGGGTTCTCCAAAGGGCGTGTCTACCCGCATCTCTTGGATATCCGTGAGGGCCTCCATTTGATACAGCCCGCTGCCGCCAATGATGCCGATCTGCGCCTGTGCCGCCATAGTTCCACCCAGTCCTGCCAATACACCGCCCCCATCATATAGCGGTAGGTCTAGGCTTTATTGTTTTCGATGGCCCAGCGGGCGAGTTCGGTGCGGTTGTGCAGTCCGGTTTTGCCCAGCATATTGCTGACGTGGCTCTCGATGGTGCGCTGACTGACTTGCAGTTCCTCAGCAATCTCCCGGTTGGCCATGCCTCGGGCCACAAATTGCACCACCCGCAGCTCGGTGGGGGTGAGTTCTACATCAAAGGGAACCTGGATGGCGGGGCCACCGCCGGCCTTCACCTGCTGCTTAATCAGTCGGGAAGCCTGCTTCAGGGAAGATTCGACCTGGGCCACCAGTTCCTCCGGCTCGAAGGGCTTGACCATGTAAACATCGGCCCCGGTATTCAGCCCCTTCACCCGATCCTGGCTCTGCCCCTTGGCGGAGAGAAAAAGAATGGGAATCCACTCGGTGGATGGATTTTCTCGCACATGTTTAACGAAGGTGTGACCGTCCATTTCTGGCATCATCACATCGCAAATAATCATGTCCGGCAAATTGTCGTCGAGCAACTCCAACGCTTCACGACCGTTGCCAGCGGTTTTGACGTCGTAGCCACGAAACTCAAGGTAATCTTTGACGAGCAAAATGAGGTTGGGGTCGTCGTCAATAAGCAATAGTTGCTTTTGGTCGCCTACGGTGGAATCCTTCATGCGCTGACAGTGAATGCAATAGCTCTATTTATCATTCCCGATTGACGGGGCTAGCGTACACTAAACGGCTACGAATTCTTGAGGCTAGCCATGTCAACCCACCAAAACAGGCTGAACTAGCCGTTATTGCTAGATGATACTCTAAGTCGCAGGTTTCGGCGTAATTCCAAGACAGGGATTTCCCGTAGACGACAGTCAGTTCTTTTAATTCTGGTTAATAGTCTTCCAGAACGGAGAGACGCTTCGTTAGGCTAGAGCTAACTTCTATCGAAACCGGACGCTGCTGTTGTGACGCTTCCAGGAGATCCCTTTAGCCGCGCCAATGCCCGATGCCACCGTCGCGCCTATGAGCAGTGGCATCGGGTGCAGAGTAAGCAGCATATCCTGCGTTCTCAGGTGGGGTTTGCGGCTCCTACGTCCTCGCGCCCAGCCCCCTGTCGTCACTGCGCCAACTACCACGGTGTGGCCTACGGCACCTCCCGCGCCCGTCGCCAAACGCTAATCTGCGCCATGCACCCCTACGGCTGGCTGAGCGACGATCCTTGCCCCGACTGGCAGGCCGAATCCGATGGATCGGGTGGGCCGTTCTCTTAACAGTTGAGGCAACTAGAAGGTCGAGGAAACCTCGCCCCTACCGTTTGGCGGGTTGGGAGGCGAGGGTACGGAATTTGAGTGTGTATTCTTCAGTTGGCCCGAATTACCGGATGGCGGCTTTCAGGGTGCGGCAAAATTCCGCTACATCCTGGAGAGCGGTTTGGGGATTTTCGGTGTCCAACCGCTTGACGAAGGCGCTGCCCACGATCACACCATCGGCCCCCCATTGGTGCAGTTGGGTGGCTTGGTCTGGCCCAGATACGCCAAAACCGACTCCTATGGCCTTGTCGGTGGTTTGCTTGAGGCTGTCGAGCAGATCCTTCACCCGCCCTTGGATCTCCTGGCGCATTCCGGTTACCCCGGTGACGCTGACCAGGTAGACAAACCCTTGGGCCTGGGCGGCAATGGCCTGTATCCGCTCTAGGGGCGAGGTGGGGGCCACCAGCAGGGTGACATCAATACCAGCGGCGGCGGCGGCTTGGAGCACCGCGTCTACTTCCTCTAGGGGCAGATCGGGCACCACTAGCCCAGCGGCCCCGGCGGCGGCAATATCGGCCATGAAGGTCTCGATGCCACGATTGAGAATCGGGTTGTAGTAGGTGAATAAAATAATCGGAGCCTGGAGGCTGGGGCTGAGGGTTTTGACCAAATCCAACACCTGATCCAGCGTCACGCCCTTGGCCAGGGCACGGGTGGCGGCGGCTTGAATCACCGGGCCATCGGCGAGGGGATCGGAGTAGGGCACCCCCAGCTCGATCAGGTCGGCTCCGTTGTCGTCCAGGATTTTTAGGGCCGCTGCCGTGGTCTCCAGGTCAGGATCTCCCGCCGTGATGAAGGGAATCAGGGCGCATTCACCCCGTGCTTTGAGGGCCTGAAAATGTTCTGCAACGCGAGCCATAGGGAGGGGCCAATAACTGTCCAATAGAGAACTCTAACCCAAGACGAGTACCGCGTCCATCTTCAGTTCCACCCGCTTCGGCCAAGCCATAGCTAAGGTAAAGACGGGTCTATTTTTCGTCTAGCTTGGCTTGCAGGGCCGCTAGTTCCTCTGGGCTGAGTTCCTCTAGGCGCTTTTGCAGCACGGCGGTTTCGTAGTCGTCGAGCTGCTGGTTGAGGGTCATCTTGTGGCTAACCACCCGAAACAGGTAGGTCAGCAGCCAACCCACGATGCCGCCCACCATCACGGTCTGGCTCCAAATGCCCGCCGAAATCCCATCTAGCCCCAACAGCCGGAAAGCTAGGAAAAGCCCGCCCCCCGCTAGGAACACACCGAGGCCAATACCAAAAACGTCAATCCGTCGCATGGGTTAGCTCAGCTTGCGGGCTTGGGGCCGAAAATTTAGGAAAGGACTAAACAACAGCATCCCCGGAAAGAAAACAAACATCATGCCGTAGAGCAGGGTGCGTTCTACGGATCCTGCTTGGTGCCAACGTTCCTTGAGGTAGAACAGGATGGCCAAGGGCAGCACCACCAGATACACCCCAGCCAGCCCACCGTAGAGGGCAAGGGTAATCAACAAATCCTGAGACAGGGTGAAATCGGCAAGCATAGCGTCCAAACCATCGACGGATAGGGGGCTGGGGTTGCGGATGGCGACGAAAACGCCTCTGACCGACAACCCTCTCGTTATTCTAAGGCGAGGATGCGGTTCCTCGACAAGCCTTTTTCACGCCACTGCGCCTAGATGCCACCATGATGCCGCAATTCTGATGGTGGGGGCTGCCTTGGCCTAGCCTCAACCAATCGACAGGATCGCCCTCGGTATTGGCTTGGCCCTCGATCCAAACGCCTCTCTCCAGGGGTGCGGCGTTTGTTTTATGTGCCCTGATGGCGTGAGGGCACCCCCTGTAAACAATCTAAAGCGGTGGTTGCAATTGGCTCCAGTTGGTGATGGAATAATACTCGACATGGTTCTAGGGTTAGCCTTGGGGTCAATGTTATGGGGGCGTGGCGGAATGGTAGACGCTACGGACTTAGAAAACTGGGCCTTAGCGAAGAAATTTGCTAAGTGAAGGCTCTCAAACTCAGGGAAACCTAACTTCGAGGGTTTAGACAGTCCTAGAGCTTGTCTGAATCTGGGAACATGGCAATCCTGAGCCAAGCCAGACGGTGGTAGTGCGCCTACCCAAGGTAGGGTGACCACCCAAAGCCGCCTGGAAGGTGCAGAGGCCCGACGGGAGCTACCCTAACGTATAGCCGAGGGTAAAGGGAGGGTCCAATTCTCAACGCTGGTTGCTAGTCCATGGCTGGAACCTGGCGGTCGCGAAAGCGGCGGGAGGATGAAAATCCGTTGACCATTGCGGTCGTGAGGGTTCGAGTCCCTCCGCCCCCATTATCTATCACCGTGAACGAGTCTAAACAGTGAGTGCGGTTAATCCTGGGACGGCGGGCTAGGTAATCTATGGCCTGTCCCACGCTGGGCTAGCCTTCCTCGGCTAGGATATTTCCCTGGCTACAATAATTTGTTGGCCACGATAATTCAGAGTTTCGGTGCAGTATTTCCCATGCAGGCTCAAATCCCCAGTTCCGCCAACCGCCCCACGGCTATCCCTTCAGAACTGGCGGTGTACCGCATTTTGGATGCCAACCTAGACCGTGCCAGGGAGGGTTTGCGCATTGTTGAGGAATGGTGTCGGTTTGGCTTAAACGACGCTGACAAAACGGATCAGATTAAGCACCTGCGCCAAATCCTAGCCCAGTGGCACGATCCGATTCTGCGTCAGGCCCGCGATACCCCTGGCGATCCGGGGACGGCCCTGACCCATCCCCAGGAGGCGGAACGGGGGGATGTGGCGGCGGTGCTGTTGGCTAACCTGTGCCGGGTGCAGGAGGCGTTGCGGGTGCTGGAGGAATACGGCAAGCTCTACCGCAGCGACTTTGCCGCCGCCTGCAAAACCATGCGCTACCAGGTCTACACCCTAGAGAGCGAGCTGCTGGGGGGGGATCGGCTGCATCGGCTGCGTCAGGCTCCGGTGTACCTGGTGACCTCACCCCAGGAGAACCTAATCGCCACCGTGGAAGCGGCCCTGAAGGGGGGCATTACCCTGGTGCAATACCGAGACAAAAATACCGAGGACGAGGTGCGCTTCCAGCGCGCCCAGCAGTTGCGGGATCTCTGCCACCAATACCGGGCGATTTTTTTGGTCAACGACCGGGTGGATTTGGCCCTGGCGGTGGGAGCCGATGGGGTTCACCTGGGCCAAACCGATCTACCCGTTGCCGTTGCCCGTCGGCTGCTTGGCCCCCAGGCGATCATTGGTCGATCCACCACCAACCCCGAAGAAATGAACCGCGCCCTCAGCGAAGGAGCCGACTACATTGGGGTTGGCCCCGTGTATAGCACTCCCACCAAGCCCGGAAAAGCCGCCGCCGGGCTAGACTACGTGCGCTACGCCGCCGCCCAGGCTCCGGTGCCTTGGTTTGCCATTGGCGGCATTGATGGGGAGAATATCGGGGACGTTTTGCAAGCCGGAGCCCAGCAGGTGGCCATTGTACGGGCGGTGATGGAGGCCGAAAACCCCACTCAAGCGGCCCAAACCATCCTGAACCAAGTCCGTCAATCCCGCCCCTAGCGCCTCAACCAGAATCCTTACAATTTCCCTGATTGCGTCGGTAGGGCGACTGGAATGCCAGACCACGGATCCAAGTTCTGCCGATCAGTCTGAGCCGCCTGATCAGCTCCTAAAACTGGCGACGGGAGAAGACCACCGTGGCCACCGTGAGCAGTAGGGCACTGTAGATCAGGGCATAGGCCACGTGGGTGACCAGGGTGAGGGGGTCGGGCAGCAGTTCTAGTCCGTAGACGGCTAGGTTGCGTAGGTTGAGGCGTTCGAGGTCGGGCAGGAAGAGGTATAGCCCATTGGTGAGACGCTGGATGCCTGGATTGTCACTGAGTTGGGTGAAGGCGACCAGATCCTGGGTGAGGTGGCCCATCAGGTACACGGCAAAGGTCAGCAGGGTGGCCAGCAGGGAACTGGTAAACACACCAAACAGAATCGCCACCGCCGTGAGCAGCATGGCCTCTAGCAGCATAAAGCCCGTGGCCAGGGCCAAACTGGCGAAGGAGAAGGGCACTCCGATGATGGCCAGCATGGCGGCGAACATCAGCCCTAGGCCCCCCAGCAGCACCGCTAGCACCGCCGACAGCCCCAGGTGCTTCCCCACAATAAATTCGCCATGGCTGACGGGCTTGGCCAACAACACCAGCACCGTGCGCTTCTCGATCTCTTTATTCACCAGGCCCGTACCCACAAACACCGCAATGATCACGCTGAGTAGGTGCATGGCGGCTAGGCCCAGGTCGAGGATAATTTTTTGCTCCGTGCCTGCCGACACCGGGGGGAGCAACAGGGCCGCCGCCACCATCAGCAGGGCAAACAGGGCCATCAGGTAGAGGATGCGATCCCGGATCACCTCTAGGAACACATTACGAGCAATGACCACGATGCGAGACAACACCATAGGTTACGACCATCCTCCTGCTTTGCCTTTGCTAGTGTACGGGGTTTAGGGCCGTCCGTAGCGTAGCGGGGTTTCCAACTGGCAGCGCACCTGCGTCCATTGGGTGGTGGTGGCCAAGGCGGCATCCCTGCCGCTTTCCATGGCATTGGCGACGGGTTGGGTGATGGGCATGATTTCACAGGCCTTTTCAAAGTAGTAGCCCTCGCCGTTGGCACTGGGGCCAAGCCATAGGGCGTACAGCATCAAGGTATAGCCGTTGCCGTTGGTGGCGGTTTTTAGGCTGAGGTTCCAGAGTTTATCCTCTGGGCTGGGGGGCTGGTTGGTTTGCACTTGGCGCTGGAGTTCCTGCTGATGGCCTTCTAGGTTGAGCAACCAGCGTTCTACCCAAGACCAGGGTTTGTTGTCAATTTGATCTTTAATGAGTCGTTCGGCCTGGGTGAGGTGGCTAACCCCCGCCGAGAGGGGCATGGTTTGGCCGGGAATGCGGTAGACAAAGGCGCTGTGGTCAAACTGGTCGGCAATTAGGCTGGGGTAGTCGCGCAGCCAGGTTTGAATGCGAAAGTAAAACTGAAACCAACTGCTGAGCAGCAGGCTAAACCCTAGCAGCAGGGCCAAGCTTTGGCGCATGGCGGGGGCGGGCCGCTTGGGGCGAAACTCCCAGCTCAGCAGGTTGGGCACGGCCACCACCAAAAACGACATCAGCGGCCAGGTAATCAGCGCTGGTTGCAGCCAAGCCCCTCCCCAGGAACCAAACAGAAATAGGCACAAAATCCCCCCCGACACCCAGGGCGCAATGGACAGGCCAAAGGGTCTGATTTTCTTCGCCTCAAAGGCCCAGCCCACCCCTAGCGCCAGAAAAATCCAGGCCAAGGTGGCCATCAGCCCCACAGTAAAGGGACTCGCTTTCAGCCAGCGACTAATGCCTGACATCAGCCAGGAAATTAGGCTCATATAAATGACGGTGAGCCAGGAAAAGGCCGACTTCGGCCAGAGGGTGGTTTTGAGGCTGGTGACGTAGGAGGGGAGGGGCGGCATCATGGCAGCACGACCTGAAGCTGGAGGAAAAGTAGGAGGACAATCACGGTGAAGCTGAGGGCGTTGGCCTGAAGGACGGCTACGGTGTAGGTAGCGGTGCGGGAACGGGCGGAGGAGGGCGCACCTCGGCGAGAGGAACGGTTCCGGCCAGCTCGATCTGAAAGGCCGGGAGCCTCCAAAACAGGAGCCTTACCTAGCAGCGCCACCAGGGCACTCAGACTTTGGAGCTTGACCCAGTAGGTGGCAAAAAACACCACAATGGCCACCATTACCATCATCACGGGCAGGGCCTCCAGCCAATCATTAGGGAAAAATCGGCTGAACAGCACATAGCTCATGATTTGCTGGCGTAGAGCCGTGGGCAACACCGCCTCTAGGCTGAGGAAGGCAATCCAGCCCAAGCTGGTGGCCAGTAGGTTGATGGTGGCGGCATACTGCACGCTGGTTTGGTAGCCCAGGCGCAGATGTTGGCGTAGCACCATGGCCTCTAGGGCAATGGCCACCATCAACAGCATGGACTGAAACACAATGGCCTTCAGCGGCAGTAATCCAAGATCGGCCAAGACATCCGTGGGGGACATGTCAGAATTGGGATAGCAAGTGGTCTTAAGGATACTGCTGAGTGACAAATTGGGCGTAGGGGGTCTTACGCTTTCGCTAAAATTAACCTTGCCCTCACCCCCAACATCCCTATGGTTAGAACTGGCATTGGTATTCGCACGGCCCAACAAACCAACGAACGGATAACGGGGCAGGTGCATGTCTACGACGGCGAGGGCAAGGGTAAGTCCCAGGTGGCCTTGGGGGTGGTGCTGCGTTCCATTGGGCTGGGCATTCAAAACTTTATGGAAAGTCGGGTGCTGCTGCTGCGCTTCCTCAAAGGCCCAGGCCGCACCTACGACGAAGACGCTGCCATCGAGGCCCTCCAGCGCGGCTTCCCCCACCTGATCGACCAGGTGCGCACTGGACGCTCGGAGTTCTTTGGCCCCGAAGACATCACCAAATTCGACAAACAGGAGGCTCAGCGGGGCTGGGATGTAGCGAAGGGAGCGATTGCCTCTGGGCTGTATTCCGTGGTGGTGCTAGATGAAATCAATCCGGTGCTGGACTTGGGTCTGTTATCCGTCGATGAGGTGGTGAGAACCCTGCGCCGCAAGCCCGACCACCTGGAAATCATCGCCACCGGACGCGCCGCCCCTCGCCCCCTGCTCGATATCGCCGACCTGCACTCCGAGATGAAGCCCCAACTCCACACCTCCAATATTCCAGGGCTAGAGGGCATCGAAATCTACACCGGGGCGGGCAAGGGCAAATCCACCAGCGCCCTGGGCAAAGCCCTGCAAGCCATCGGGCGTGGCATTAGCCAAGACCTCTCCCACCGGGTGCTGATTATCCAGTGGCTAAAGGGCGGTAACGGCTACACCGAAGACGCCGCCATCGCCGCCCTACGCAAGATTTACCCCAACCTGGTAGACCACCAGCGCTGTGGCCGCGATGCCATCGTCTGGCGCGGCCAACAGCAGGACATCGACTACGTGGAAGCAGAACGGGGCTGGGAAATTGCCCGTACTGCCATCGCCTCCGGGCTGTACAAAACCATCATTTTGGACGAACTCAACCCTACGGTGGATCTCGAACTGCTGCCCGAAGAACCCATCGTTCAAGCCCTGCTACGCAAGCCCAAGGACACCGCCGTGATCATCACCGGGCGCTGCAAAAACCAGCCCACCTACTTTGAGTTGGCCAGCACCCACTCCGAAGTGTTTAACCACAAGCACTATGCCGAAAAAGGCATCGACCTCAAACGCGGCGTGGATTTCTAGGATGCCTTGAGGTTAGTTGAGGGTGGTGGCCAGGGAAGGCAGGGTGGCGGGGTCGCCCACGTAGATGCCGAGGGATCGGGCGACTTTAACCATGGTGCCGTCAACTTCCACGGGGCCAGGGCAGACGTTGCGTTCATGGCAGTCGCGAACAATGGCGATGGCCTCGCCCAAATCCTTGGATCGTACCCGTCCCGCTTCCCACACCACCAGGCGTCCATAGCGCTCATCGGCAATTAAGTCGGTAGCTTTGCGGCCAAAGGCGGCGGCTAGCAGGCGATCCGAGGCGGTGGGGGTGCCGCTACGCTGGATGTGCCCTAGCACCGTGGCGCGGGTTTCCACGGCATCCATATCGCAGTAATCTACATCCCCGCTGGCGCAGAGGATATGGCTACGGCTGGCGATTTCCTTAGCCAAAAATTCGCCGATGGCCTTCATGCGGTGGCCGTCTTCGCCCCGCACCCCTTCCGCCACCACCACCAGGGCAAACTTGCGGCCTCGGTGGCGCAGTTCCGCCAGCTTATGGCACACCTGGTCAATGATGGTGCCACTGAGAGCCGTCACCAGTTCGGGAATCAAAATCACATCGGCCCCCCCGGCAATGCCCCCGTGCAGGGCCAGGTGTCCGGCATCGCGGCCCATCACCTCTACGACCATCACCCGGTCGTGGCTGGCGGCGGTGAAGGTGAGGTCGTAGAGGGCCGTGTTCACCGTTTGTACGGCGGTGTCAAAGCCGATGGATCGCTCGGTGAAGGGCACATCGTTGTCGATGGTTTTGGGAATGCCAATTAAGTTCCAGCCGCCCTTGAGGGAAATTTCGTAGATGATATCCAAGCTGCCGTCGCCGCCGATGGCGATGAGGGCATCTAAGCCCAGCAGTTCGTAGCCCTTGAGAATCTTGGCCAGCACCTCTGGGTTGCGGGAATCGCCCTTGTTAATAGAACCGAGGATTGACCCGCTGAGAAATTGCAGCACATCAATGCCCTGGAGCATCCCTGGAATGTCGTAGCCGTGCTCTGGGATGATCAAATCATCGGGGTTGTAGGCTCCCTCCGCCACCCGCATCATGCCATCGGTGCCGTAGGGAATCCCCAGCACATGCCACCCCCGCCGACTGGCGCACTTCACCACCGCACGAATCACCGCATTTAGGCCAGGGCAATCGCCGCCGCTAGTGAGGATACCAATGCGCTTAGGGCTCGCCATGGGACAGTCTCCTTTGTGAATCGAGGTAGGTACCTAGAAATAGACGCACAGCGCCTAGGCTGGGCGACACGTGGCATTTCTTCTAGAGAGAATATCAGCACCGTTCTGGATTCTAGAGAAGCTTCCGAATGTTTTCTAGAAGTCCCCTAGCGGGCTAAAAGTTCATTCCCATTGAAGGGAGGCAGGAGACGCTCAAAGCCCTTCTCCCGGAATTGGAAGAGGGGTTTGGGATGAGGGTGATCTACAGCGTTGTGATGGACGGAATCTAGTTGACCGTGAGGGGGGCCATCAGTTCGGGATCTTGGAACAGCGGGGTGCTGAGGTAGCGTTCGCCAAAGCTGGGCTGGATGACGACGATCAGCTTGCCCTCATTTTCGGGGCGGCGGCCAATCTCAACGGCGGCCTTAACGGCGGCCCCGGTGGAAATGCCGGACAATAGCCCCTCCTCGCGGGCCATGCGCCGACCGTAGGCGATGGCATCCTCATCGGCCACCTGCACCACTTCGTCAATCAGATCGACCTTGAGCACCTCTGGGATGAAGCCAGCCCCAATGCCCTGAATTTTGTGGGAACCAGGCCGTCCCCCAGACAGCACCGGGCTATTGACGGGTTCCACCGCAACGGCTTTGAACCCAGGCTTGCGCTGCTTGAGGACATCGGCCACCCCGGTAATGGTGCCCCCGGTGCCCACCCCGGCCACCAGAATGTCGATTTGCCCCTCGGTGTCGGCCCAAATTTCTTCGGCGGTGGTGCGGCGGTGAATATCGGGGTTCGCCGGGTTACTAAACTGTTGCAGCATGTAGGCATCGGGCAAGGAATCCAAAATTTCCTGTGCCCGCTGAATGCAGCCCGACATTCCCGCCATGCCGGGAGTCAGCTCTAGCTCGGCCCCGTAGGCCCGCAGCATAGCTCGCCGTTCGGAACTCATGGTTTCGGGCATAGTGAGGATGAGCCGATAGCCCTTCGCCGCCGCCGCCATGGCCAAGGCAATGCCCGTATTGCCAGAGGTGGGTTCCACCAGGGTGGTTTTGCCGGGAGTAATCAGCCCCTCCGCCTCCGCCGCTTCAATCATATTGATGCCGATGCGGTCTTTCACCGACGCCGAGGGGTTCATCCCCTCCAGTTTGATCACCAATTGGGCCAGACAGCCATCGGCCTGGGGAATGCGGTTTAGCCGAACCAGGGGCGTCCGACCAATCAGTTGGGTCACATTGTCTGCAATACGCATGGGTCTGGCCTAGATGTAATACATGATGTCGATCTGTTGTTTGGCGTTGCGTTGTTCCAGCAGGTCTTGCAAGGTATAGCGTTGCAGCACCGTCTCCGCCGCCTGACGCACCTCCCCCCACACATCCTGAATCACCACCGCCTCTAGAGTTTCGGGGGATTTGTCCGCATCGGGCTGGCCATCAAACCCTTCGATGCAGCTCATCACATCGTAGAGACTGACTTTCCACGGCTCACGGGCCAGCAAATAGCCCCCCCGCGCCCCCCGCTGGCTTTTGACCAATCCGGCTCGACGCAGCGTCGCCAACAGTTGCTCTAAGTATCGGTCAGGGATGCTTTGCTTAGCGGAAATTTGACGAATTTGTAAGGGTTCGCCGCTGGCATGGTGGGCGCTGAGTTCAATTAAAGCCAGCAGGGCGTATTCACTTTTGCAAGACAAATCCACGGCAGGGAGGCAGCTAAAGGGCGACACCCCTAGTATACTCCGGTTCTCCACTGGGGTTTGCAGGATTTATAAGGCTAGGGGTCAACTCAGCCAGAACAGTCCCCCTAGAACTATCCCAACCAATCCCAGCGCTATCCACAGAAAGCCATTATCACCAGTGTTCACTTGGCTCAGATCCAGCGGTTCCGGCTCTGGTTTGGGCGAACGCCTCGGCCTCGAACGCAGTTGTACCGTGGAAAGGCCACCGCCGGAGGGGTTGCCCTCCTCCAAACTCCCCAGGTCGGGAATTTGGCTCATCCAGTTGCCCGGTCGTCGTAGCTGGGGGGCTTGCAGAATGTACAGCAAATTCTTGGCCTGTTTACGCACCTCCAAATCAGGGTGGCGGGTGAGGGTTTCGCAGAGGGCCTCGGCCTCGCGACCCTGGCCCACGGCATTGTAGGCATTCACCAGCCAGATCTGAATTTCTCCACCCAGGGGAGTGGTCGCCCTAGCCAGCTTCACCCCCGCCTCAAAATGGGTCATCGCCTGCCGGTAGTTGCCATGCTCAAAGGCGGCTTGGCCCTGGGCGTATTCGGTCTGGGCTTGGGAGCGAGGATCGGTGGTCATGGTCGTGAAAGGGGCGTAGAAGGGGTGGGGATAACTAGCGGAGGGACTGGATGGTCTGAGCGGTCAGTTGGGTGATGGCATCGACCACCACCGCAGCCCCGGCTTGGGTGAGGCTGTCGCGGTAGGACTGGCTATAGTCGCCCCCGATGGCGGTGACATGGGGTGGAAGGATACCAACCCCGATCCAGGGGCGTTGGGGACGCTGTGTTTCGGCATGGCCCAGGGTTTGCATATCCGCAACAGTATCCCCAGCGTAGAGCACGGGTAAATTAGGGGAAAGCTGGTGCTGTTTTGTCAGGTGATCCACGACCTCAAACAATCCAGTCGGATCGGGCTTACCAGGGGCATCCTCCATGGCAATCAGCACCGGGGAAGACAACCCAATCCGCCGCTCCAGCACATAGCGGGCCGACCCACGGGTGGCCCCGCTGAAAAAGCCCCAGGGAACGCCATCGGCGCTGAGTTGGTCAAAATACGCTTTATCCACCAGCAGCGGCTCCTGGGTAATGTAGCCCGTCCATTGGTCGTTTTCCCCTTGATTAGGGCCACGGTAGCGGCTTTGGAAAAAGGCCACAATCTCGTCGTAGGTAATAGGGACTTGGTTGCGGGATTTCCCCTGACGCTCAAAATATCTCAGGATCAATTCCTGCGACCCTTCCCAGTCGTTATTCCAAATCCCTTCCCCCTTGAGGGTGTCGATGTCCTCTGGGGTGGGTCGATAGCCGCCCTGGGTAAATTGCTCCACGGTATCGGCTAGGGCACGGCGATAGGAGTTGCCCACATCGCGCAGTACACCGTCGATATCAAAGACGAGAATGGCTGTGGGGTGAGGAAATGCAGTCATAACCGGGGCAGATTTGTCTAGAGGTCAGGGTTAAAGTGGTAAGATTATAGACTGTAGTATTTTTCAGTTGCGGCGGAGGTCTAGTTGTCCAGATTTGTCTTAAAAGTACTCTGGCTCGAAAATGACGTGGCGCTAGCGGTTGATCAGGTTGTGGGTAAGGGCACCAGTCCGCTTACGTCCTACTTCTTCTGGCCGCGCAACGATGCCTGGGAACAAATGAAAACCGAACTGGAAAGTAAGCCCTGGATTGAAGAAGAAGAACGGGTTGAAATCCTCAACAAAGCCACGGAAATCATCAACTATTGGCAGGAAGAGGGCAAGGGTAAATCCCTAACCGATGCCCAAGTCCGCTTCCCCGAAATTACCTTCACCGGTAGTTCGTGATTTGGGATGATTGACGCTCGGCGTTGATTCCCATCAAGCTCTAAAAAAGAACCCCATCATAGATGAGGTTCTTTTTTATTGAGTATTGGGCGAGTTTCACCTTCAGAAAAACCGCCGCCTACTTGATACCTTCAGCGGCCTGAAGTTTGGCACGGGCACGTTTTACAGCTTGGCGGGCTTGGATGACGGCTTGCTTGTCGTCTTCCTTTACTTGGCCAAGGCGAGCTTCGGCCTCTTCAAAGGCGGTACGGGCCGCAGCGGGATCGATGTTCTCGCCACGCTCAGCTCCGTTCACCAGAATGGTGACTTCGTTGGTATCAACCTCGGCAAACCCACCCATGAGAGCAATGGGAATCCAGGTTTTATCAGATCGCACCCGCATCACGCCGATATCCAGCGCGGTCATTAGGGGGGCGTGGCCAGCCAGAATACCGAGCTGACCCGTGGTGCTGGGTAGGATGACCTCCTCAGCTTCGGAATCCCAGACGGTTTTGTCTGGGGCAATCACGCGAACGGTTAAGGCCATAGCAATACTGCAAATGAGGTGGATGGTCGAGAAAGAAGGTGACAGACGTGGTTGGCCCTTACCCTAAATCCTTCTCCGAGGGGAGATCCCCCTAAATCCCCCTTAAAAAGGGTGACTTTGAATTCGGTTCCCCCTTCATAAGGGGGGCTAGGGGGGATCAACCCTTGGGGCAAGACGGATCACATAGACGGTGAGGGTAACCTGCCTTCAGGGAGAGGGTTTAGCTCTCAGCTTTTAGCTTTTCAGCGGCAGCCAGCACTTCCTCGATACCGCCCTTTAGGTAGAAGCACTGCTCAGGTACCTCATCCAGCTCGCCAGCCAGGATCATATTGAAGCCCTTGATGCTTTCTTCCAGGGTGACGTACTTACCAGACATCCCGGTGAACACCTCAGCCACAAAGAAGGGCTGGGACAGGAAGCGCTCGATTTTCCGGGCGCGGGCCACCACTTGGCGGTCATCCTCAGACAGTTCATCCAGACCCAGAATGGCGATGATGTCTTGCAGCTCTTTGTAGCGCTGGAGGGTGGACTGCACAGCGCGGGCGGTCTTGTAGTGCTCTTCGCCGACGATGCTGGGCTGGAGCATGGTGGAGGCGGAATCCAGGGGATCCACAGCGGGGTAGATACCCTTGGAGGCCAGGTTCCGGGACAGCACCGTGGTGGCATCCAAGTGGGCGAAGGTGACGGCGGGAGCGGGGTCGGTCAAGTCGTCCGCAGGCACGTACACCGCTTGGATGGAGGTGATGGAGCCTTCGTGGGTGGAGGTGATGCGCTCTTGCAGGTCGCCCACTTCGGTACCCAGGGTGGGCTGATAACCCACAGCGGAGGGCATCCGGCCCAGCAGTGCGGATACCTCAGAACCGGCTTGCACAAAGCGGAAGATGTTGTCGATGAACAGCAGCACGTCCTGCTTGTTCACATCCCGGAAGTACTCGGCCATGGTGAGGGCCGACAGACCGACGCGCATCCGGGCCCCGGGGGGTTCGTTCATCTGACCGTAGACCAGGGCCACCTTAGATTGGCTGAGGTCGTCGGCGTTGATCACGCCGGATTCGATAAATTCGTTGTAGAGGTCGTTCCCTTCGCGGGTACGCTCGCCCACACCGCCAAACACGGATACACCACCGTGCTCCTTGGCGATATTGTTGATCAGCTCTTGAATCAATACGGTTTTGCCCACGCCAGCACCACCGAACAGACCCACCTTACCGCCCTGACGGTAGGGAGCTAGCAGGTCGATCACCTTAATGCCCGTTTCAAACACGGTGGGCTTGGTTTCCAGGTCGGTCAGCTTGGGAGCGGCACGGTGAATGGGGGAGGTGGCTTCGTTGTTAACGGGACCTTTTTCGTCTACAGGCTCGCCTAGCACGTTAAAAATACGGCCCAGGGTGGCAGTACCGACGGGAACGCTAATGGGTGCCCCGGTATCCACCACTTCCATGCCGCGAGTGAGGCCGTCGGTGGAGCTCATCGAAACGGCTCGCACCTGGGAGTCACCGAGAAGCTGTTGCACTTCGCAGGTAACGGAAACCTCATTCCCGGCGGGATTGGTGCCTTGAATTTTTAGAGCATTATAAATTCTGGGCAACTGACCACTTGCGAACTTTACGTCCACAACGGGGCCAATAATTTGAGTAATGTAGCCAACTGTTTTTTCTGCTGTGGTGACCATGCTTGCGCCTATTCCGTATGATCAGCTAGTTTGGCGGCTTCTATGTCACTGTTACATTCCAAAGCGCCATCATTCAGATTATCACTAGAGTGCAACGCCCCACGATGATTCTACGGACTTTGTGGAGCGGATCGACCAAATCCTTCTGTCAACTGGGTTACGGTCTAATTCAGTAGAGAGCGTTGCTAGACGTTCACTGGATTGTCCAGAAAGCTAGCGTTGAGCCAAGGCTTACCGTTTCTTCCTACCTCTTGGCCGAGGATCGATTTCCGACTCAACCTGGCCTGCTCACCCCCAGTATCAGCGGGCGAGGAGACCTCTCCCCTACGGATTGTCGGGCTGGGAAGCGAGGTTTTCCAATTCAGACTTTCTATCCTTCCACTCCAAGGATGGCTTGGGCCGTTAGGTTTAGGCTGGGAAAGATAGACGACGTAATGCGTTGATCGCCGCGCAGGAGTTGCCGATCATAACGTCCCTCTGCGTTCAATAGGCAGACGGTTAGCGTGGGTTGTTTGGGCCGACCAATGAAGAACTCGCCGCCAAGACCTTGATAGTCGGCAATCCAGTATTCTGGGATGCCCAGCAGAGCGTAGTCTTCGAGCTTACGGGCATAGTCGTTTTGCCAATTGCTGCTGACGACCTCTGCCACAAATTTGATCGTGTTGCCAAGGGTGACGACGGGTTGGCTGGCCCACAGCGGCTCTTCGGCCAAGGCGGCGCGGTCTAGGACGATCACATCAGGCCGAAACCCAGTCTGGTTGGCGAGGGGTTTGATCAAGCAGCGATGAGGGATGAAGTAATCGGCCCCCTGCTGGACGATGTCGTAATTAAGCCAGCGGGCGATGGTCGCCGCCACTTCTTCATGGGGGCCAGTTGGTTCCAAGTCAAATAGCTCTCCGTCAATGAGTTCGTAGCGGCTGTCGTCACCATACCGAGCCAGGAAATCCTCAAAGCTCAGGGCAATGGGTTGGATGGGGAGATCGCTTGCGAGTGCCATGGTTGCTCTGACGGCCCTGGGGGTGCTATGGGCGAACGGTAAGCTCTGTATCAGTTTATCGTGATCGCCTCAGGCTAGGCGATCTCCTCGCCAGCGCCGTCATCCCTGCGGCAACTGTGCCAACATGTTCTTGGGAGACCGAATAAACCGACAGCTTTGCCGTGCGCCCTGCCGCCACGGATGGGCCAGGTATGATGAGTCTTAAGGTTGCCGAATTCTGGGCCTACTGGCCAGGTGTGCTGCAATGACTGTGACGATTGCCCGCTGGACTCTGGCTGACTACCACCACCTGGTGCAAGCTGGCCTGTTGGAAGGTCGGTCGCTTGAATTGCTGAACGGGTTGATTGTCGAAATGCCGCCAGAAGGGCCAGAACATGCCGATGCCTCAACTCGCTTGATGCCGCTACTCTGGGGGGTGGCCCAGGGGCGTTATCAGGTGAGGGCGGCTAAGCCCATCAGTATCCCCTCCAGCGATAGCGAACCGGAACCCGATATTGCCCTGGTGCGTGATCGCTCATACCGAAGCGCCCACCCACACCCTGAGGAGATTTTTCTAGTCATTGAATTTTCTAACACGAGTCTGGCTAAAGACACTGAAGATAAACCGCTGGTTTACGCCCAGGCCGGGATTGCAGACTACTGGGTGGTGAATTTACGAGATCGCTGTGTCATGCTCTACCGCCGCCCTGCCGAAGGTCGTTATCAATCTGAGCAAACACTGTTCTCCGGAGAAATTGCTCCGCTGGCATTTCCCGATGTCACGGTCAATATAGCCCGCTTGCTGGCTCACGAGTCCTGACCTGGGGCTATACC
Organism: Spirulina sp.; assembly: GCA_044070495.1. Lineage (GTDB taxonomy): Bacteria > Cyanobacteriota > Cyanobacteriia > Phormidesmidales > Phormidesmidaceae > Nodosilinea. The sequence goes on from JBIPSI010000003.1 coordinate 188,021, forward strand.
GCTTGCAAGTGCCCTGGTTGCTCTGGCGGCCCTGGAGAATGGGATAGCCTGGGATAGGCAAAGACTAGCGTTGCTTCGTCGCTTACTCAGTCTCAGTAGATCACAAAGTCAGATCACAAAGTCCCCCTAACCCTCACCCCCAGCCCCTCTCCCAGGAGGGAGAGGGGAGCTAGAACGCCCCTCAAAGTCCCTCTCCCACGTTGGGAGAGGGATTTAGGGTGAGGGCCAGATCCGCGCAATCGAGCAAGTTTGTGATCTACTGAGTCTATCGTGATCGCCGCATGGCCCCAGCCACCGCCCCAGTTCGCGCTAGGGTCATGGTGCGTTAGCTATCTGAGGGAGGGAATGAAGCGTGAAGAATGGGACGATGGCGACCAATTTGGGAACGCTACAGGAATCAGCCGCCAGGGCTGTGTAGGGTCTCCTAAGTCGTTTTGGTCAACCCCAGCCATGATGCAACGTCTTCAGCATTTAACCAATACCTTGCAAACCCAATGGTCTTACAACTCCAGCGCCCGTGGCACCGCCAAAATGGCCGCTGGGGCTATCTTAATCGCCGAAGGGGTGTTTGGCGTTAGCCGATCCCTCATCAGGGGACGACGCCCTAGTAACGGTGGTAGTGGCCTGTTTGGCAGTGCCGTCGGAGTTGTTGCGGGAGGCTTTTTCATGGGGGTCGGTTTGATGATCGCTCCCCGCCCCTTTGCGGATGAAATCGTCATCACCGGGGAAATTGTGCAGGTAGACCGGGTCACCGACAGCGACGGCGACACCCTCTACCGCCCCGTGTATGGCTATACCGTCAACGATCAGACCTATCAGTTCAACTCATCGGTGCGATCCAGCCATCGGCCTAGCATTGGCTATCCGGTCACCATCGGCTACTCGGAGTCGGCCCCGGACAATGCCCGCCGTCTGGATGGGATGGATGGCCACTTCCATCTGATTTTTGTCGGAATCGGGGGCCTAGTGATGGTGTTTTCTCTAGTCAGCCTGGGCGTTAGCATCGTGCTGATTGTAGTCGGTGTCCGGTTGATCATGGCCGGACGGCAGGATCGCCAAATTGCAGGCCACAATACCAGCCTGATGGAGGATATCTTCTCTCTGACCCAGCGGGCCAACAACGGCGAGATCGACATTCACCACACTGCCGCTGGCCAAACCGGACAGAACCAGGGCGACTTTGAATGGAAAGCCTGATGCGCCTTGCCCTTAACCTAGTGTTTAGGTTGGGAAGATAGAATGCAGGCATCGGTTCGATTAGGCAGGCAATGGCGAAGGCAAAGGCAAAGGACAGCGAGGTCAAGGCAGAGGAATCCTCGGCGGCGGCCATCAATTTGGCGGATCCTCAGTACTACGTTAACCGCGAGCTGAGCTGGCTAGATTTTAACGAGCGGGTGCTAAACGAAGCCCTGGATCCGCGCACGCCGCTGATCGAGCGGCTGAAGTTTTTGGCTATTTACAGCTCCAACCTAGACGAATTTTTCATGGTGCGTATTTCCGGCGTCATGGAACAGATTGATGCCGATGTGCATCCCAAAACCCCCGATGGCCTGTCGCCCAAAAAGCAGTTGGTGGCCATGCGGGCGCATTTATTGGAAAAAGTCGCCCTTCAGCACCGCACCTTCGAGCAGGAACTCCGCCCCGCCCTCACCCAGCACGGGGTGCATCTGCTGAACTATGCCGATCTCAGCGCGGATCAGCAGCAGTTTTTGCGAGATTACTTTGAAAAACGCATTTTTCCGGTGCTGACTCCCCTCAGCGTGGATCCGGCCCATCCCTTCCCCCGCATGTCGAACCTGAGCCTGAATTTGGCGGTGCGAGTGGTCAATCCCGAAAATGGCCAAGAGCGATTTGCACGGGTGAAGGTGCCTAGCAACCTACCTCGGTTTGTGGGGATGCCAGAGGCCCTTTGCCATTACCAGGGCAAAGATTGCGTATGGGTTGGCGTCCCCCTAGAGCAGATTATTTCTGAGAATTTAGATGCTCTCTTTCCGGGCATGAGCATCGGCGGACACCACGCCTTTCGCATTACCCGCGATGCCGATTTTCCGGTGCTGGAAGAAGAGGCCGACGACCTACTCATTGCCATTGAACAGGAAATTAGCAAGCGACGCCTGGAAGGATTTATCTGCCGCCTAGAGATCGAGCAAAGTATGCCCGAAGATCTGCGCCAGGGGATTATGCGCGAGCTGGCCGTGAGTGATGATCGGGTGTACGACATTGATGGCATGTTAAGCCTCAAGGATCTCTTCTTCTTCCTTTCCTTACCCCTGCCAGAACTGAAGGATACCCCTTGGTCTGCCCTCACGCCGCCCCGCCTGAAGCCCGTCATCGAAGTAGAAGAAGATGGCTATGCAGAGCAGGCTCCCGATATTTTTGCGGCCATTCGTCAGGGCGATATCTTAGTGCATCATCCCTACGAATCTTTCAAGGCATCCGTCCAGGAATTTATTACCCAGGCGGCGAATGATCCGAAGGTTCTCGCCATTAAAATTACCCTCTATCGCACCTCCGGGGATTCCCCAATTGTGAAGGCGCTGATCAACGCTGCGGCTAACCGTAAACAGGTGGTGGCTTTAGTCGAACTGAAAGCCCGCTTTGATGAGGCCAACAATATTGTCTGGGCCAAGCGCCTAGAGGATGCCGGAGTGCATGTGGTCTACGGCGTGGTGGGGCTAAAAACCCACACCAAAACCACCCTAGTGGTGCGGGAGGAGGGCGATGAAATTCGCCGCTATGTCCACATTGGCACCGGAAACTATAACCCCAAAACCTCCAGCCTCTATACCGATTTGGGGCTGTTTAGCTGTCGGGAAGATCTAGGTGCTGACCTCACAGATCTATTCAATTTCCTCACCGGATACTCCCGTCAGCAAGCCTACCGCAAGCTGTTAGTGGCACCCCTGACTCTGCGGGATCGCATGGAAGGACTCATTCGCCGGGAAATTGACCTGGCCCACAGTGGCAAACCAGGAAAGATGATTGCCAAAATGAATTCCCTCGTAGACGGCAGAATCATTCGGTTGCTCTACGAAGCCTCCCAGGCAGGGGTCGAAATTGATCTGATTATTCGCGGCATTTGTTGTCTGCGTCCTGGTGTTCCTGGGGTCAGCGAAAATATTCGAGTGATCAGCGTCATCGGGCGCTTTTTGGAACATTCGCGCATCTTCTATTTCTATAACGACGGACAGCCCGAATACTACATTGGCAGCGCCGACTGGATGACCCGTAACCTGGATCGTCGGGTGGAGGCCATTACCCCCGTGGAAGACCCGGCGCTGGTGAAGGAATTGCAGAACATTTTGCAGATTGCCCTGGCCGACAATCGCCAAGCCTGGGACATGGCCGCCGATGGCACCTTTACCCAACGCCGCCCCGCCGAAGGTGAGGAAGAACGCGGCACCCACAACACCCTCATGGCCCTGGCCCTGAAGCGGGATCGGTCTTGCTAGGTAGAGGCTTTTGTCTGGGTTGACGCTTCCGCCATTCGGGGCAAACCCCGCTAAGAGGGCGTTTGAAAAGGGTTGCCTCAGGTGCGATTGGTCGCTAGATCGGTGCAAATCTACGGGATTTTTGACGACTGAGGCTGACCTCATCGGTATAACTTGGGACGAGCTTCAGCTTTTCAAACGGCCTCTAAGACAGGAAAAGGCCACTTTCCGAGCAAATCCCCCGCAGGGGCCGATCCCACACATCCCTAGGCAGGCTGGGCAGACGTGCATACTCAAACACAATGCCCACCGTGGGCACATTGCGCCAGGTCGGTTGGCTCAGCATTCGGTCGTAGTATCCAGCTCCATAGCCTAGCCGATAGCCCTTCACATCGCAGGCCACCGCAGGCACCAAAATCAAATCCACTAGGCTGGCCTCCACTAGGGGCGATTCTGGGTGAGGTTCCAAAATGCCGTAGGCTCCCTTGGTGAGGGGCCAATGTCCCTGGGGTGTCCAGAGGTGCCAGGACAGAGTTTTGCCCACACAGCGGGGTAGCCCCCAGTGGGTATGAATCTGCGTCAACGGGCTAAGGTCGGGTTCTTGGCGAAAGCTGGTGTAGGCCAAAATCACCCGACAACGGCGGAAATAGTCCCAGCGGGAGAGGTGATCGCAAATTTGGTCGCTCTTTTGCCGCCACACTTGGGCCGGAATGCTTTGCCGCGCCTTCAGCAATCGGCGACGCAGGTCGGCTTTGGCTTCGCGGTTCAGTTCGGCGGGGGTGGGCACAGGGAAGACGGACTGGAAGATTGCGGGCGGGGGAAGAAAAGGTTGCAGCCCTGGGACAGAGCGGTGTAGGACTGGCTAGCGATAGCGTAACGCATCAACACCCCAGATCGAACCCTGGAATCTGGGTCTTGGGATGCTTGGTTCTACGGCAATCGATAGCTGGCCACTCTAACTGTCAAATCACCCTCCTGGGGGTTGTGGCTGAAGACGAAACTGCCCGCCTTGGTTTCGTGGCCGGAGAGGAAGTCGATTTGTTGTTCTCCGGTTTCGTCCTCGGCATTGGGGATATGCAGTTCGGCGGTGACCTGGACGCCGTTGGCAATGCGACCCCCGGTGTTGGTGATGGCGAAGGGCACATAGTAGCGGCCATCGGTGATGCGGATGGCATCGGAGACGGCTACATCAAAGGCCGGGGGGCGGCTTTGGTTCACCTGCCAGTCGTAGAGAATCAGGCTAACCAGCGCCAGCAAAATCAGGGCAGACACCCAAAAGGTGACCCATTCCGCCAAGGATCGACGGGTGAAGCCCTGGGCATCCAAAGGGGTCGGGGGTGGGGATGGGGAGGAATGGTTCAGCAGACTCATTAGATTAGAATACGCCCTGCGGCCCCCCCAATGGAGGCGGGTAGACCGAGGACGATAGTGTTGCCCAGCCACTCTTGCCAGGGGTCGGTGAGGTTGAGCTGCTGAAATAGCACTAGCATCACCACAGAAATCAATAGCGCCACCAGGTAGGCCGCCAGGGTTTCGGTGATGGGGCTAAAGAGCAGCCCCCGCTGGAGCCGTTCGCTGCGGTCGGTGAAGCCGGAGGCAAACACAATGGCGTAGGACAGGCCCAGAGAAGCGACCATAATCAGCAGCAGCCACAGGGAGGGCAGCGACGAGGCAATCAGGGGCACTTCCTCGGTGGGGGCAATACTGAAGGCAATCAGCACCGCACCGATCAGGGTGGCATCGAGATCCACCAGGGCATCCCGCACGGTGGCTAGGGTGGGGGAGGAAAAGTGGCGGGACAGGGGGGCCGTGGTGCGACGGTCGCGAACCTTGCGGCCCTGAAAGGTAGACCGGGCCAGGGCCACCCCCAGGGAAAAGGGCACCGCCTCAAACACCAGTTTGCCCAGGGCTTCCGCCAAAGGTGTGGCTAGGGTGATGCGCCGCAACAGCACCAGGGCCAGGGCGGCACAAATCACCCCAATCCCCACCGCTTCAATGCTTTCCATGACGGCCTCTAGGGGATGCAAACTCAGGGTTTGGCGAAAGCCTTCTACTTGGGTGAGCAACCATGCCACCAACAGCGTGGCCCCCAGCACCGCCAGCAACCACCAGGCCCCCGTCGCCGACCCAATTGACCAAACCTCGACGGTGTAGAGCAAGGGCACCCCAAACAAAAAGCCCCCCGCCGCCCCCCGCACCACGGCCTGAAGTTCTAGGGGCCACATAGAGGTTAGCTTGGTCTGGGCCTCAGAATGCATGGGTGGTTCTCCTGCGGCAATTTATTTACCCTAGCGCACCGTTTCGTCAGGAAACAGGGACACTTCGATAAAGTTGCCCCCAACGTTGACCCACGGTGCCAAGACGTTGCCCCCCTGTAACCGGGCTGGATTCCGCCTGTGGGAGCCGACACAAAACCGTGGATACCCTGCAAACGGGTAGGATAGAGCCATGACCCTGACCTGGAGGTGCCCATGGCAAAAATCGCGGTAATTGACTATGACATGGGAAACCTGCACTCGGCCTGTAAGGGGTTGGCCTTGGCTGGGGCAATTCCCCAAATCACCGACCACGCCGCTGATTTAGAGGCCGCCGATGCCCTGGTGTTGCCGGGGGATGGGGCCTTCGATCCGGCCATGCAGCACCTCCATCGGCGGGATTTGGTGCAGCCGATTAAAGATGCCATTGCCAGCGGCAAGCCCTTTCTGGGGATTTGTCTAGGGCTTCAATTGTTGTTCGACTATAGTGACGAAGGGACGGAAGCCGGACTGGGGCTGATTCCGGGCCACATTAAAAAGTTTCAGAAGGAACCGGAAATCACCATTCCCCACATGGGCTGGAACCAACTGACCCTCACCCAGCCCGATACGCCCCTGTGGCAGGGCCTCCAGACCGGAGATTGGGTGTATTTTGTCCATTCCTACTATGCGGCTCCTAGCGACCCTTCGGTGATTGCGGCCACCACCACCCACGGCAGCCAAACGGTGACGGCGGCCATCGCCAAGGACAACCTTATGGCCATGCAGTATCACCCCGAAAAATCGGCCCCGGCTGGGCTAACGATGCTGGATAACTTTGTGGCCTTGGTGAAGCAACACAAGGCCGCCTCATCCTAAATCCAGGTTGTTTGCCCTTGGCATCGGCGGGCGAGGAAACCTCGCCCCTACCGCTGATTTCCTCCACGTCCTAGCCATTTTCCTAGATCCCTCTTGCCTTTTATGCTGCGTATCTACGGCAATCGCGCCCTCAAAACCCTGCCCGGTGAAGCCACTCGGCCCACCTCCGCCCGGGTGCGGGAGGCACTGTTTAACATCTGGCAGGGGCGGGTGGCGGGGTGTCGCTGGTTGGATCTCTGTGCGGGCAGTGGGGCCATGGGGGCCGAGGCCCTGTGTCGGGGAGCCGCTGAGGTGGTGGGCATTGAGCAATCGGGGGATGCCTATGCCGTGGTGCGCGAAAACTGGCAGCGAGTGGCCCAGCCGAATCAAACCATCCGCCTGTTTAAGGGCGATGTGGTGAAACAACTCTCGCGGCTGAAGCAGCAACCCTTTGACCTGATTTACTTTGACCCCCCCTACACCAGCGATCTTTATCCAGCGGTTCTTGAGCGCGTCGTGAAATACGGGCTGCTAACGCCCACCGGAGAAATCGCCGTGGAGCATGGGGCCAACGGCTGGCAACCCACCGAGATTTCGGGGCTGGCTCTGGTGCGCCAAAAACACTACGGCACCACCCACCTTGCCTTCTATGCCCCCAAGGACCTTCCCCTAGGGGCTACCCCTTCCCTGGAAAGCTAGGCTTGTCTTGGCGATCAAGATAAACGGACACCCCATGATCCCAGGCCAGTGAGCAAGAGGAGCGATCCATGTGTTTTTCGGTAGCGGCTAGCGTTGCGGCCAGTGCGGTGCTGATTCCCACCGGAATCTATGGTCTTGGCCTCGCCCGCACCAGATCAGCCTACTGGCCCCTGGCCTTGGTGCCCTTGGCCTTCGGCCTTCAGCAGGGGTTTGAGGGCATCGTCTGGTGGGGGATGAACGCCAATGACCTGACGATGGCGCGGGTGGGAGCGCTGTTGTTTCTCTTTTTCTCCCATTGGTTTTGGTTGGTTTGGCTACCGTTTCTAGCGCTGCATTTAGAAACCCATCCACGAATGCAGGCCATCGACCGCTGCTTGATGGGCTTGGGTGCCCTATACGGGGCGTTTCTATATTTGCCGTTACTCTGGCATCCAGACTGGGTTTCGGTAACGGTGATTCAGCATTCCATTGAGTACCAGGCTCACTTTATTGGCGAGTCGATTCCGGTGGTGTTCTCCCGTCTTTTATATACGTCAATTCTGTTGATACCGCTGATGTTTTCGTCTGAGCTAGACATCAGAATTTGGGGAGGCTTAATCGCCTTGCTAGCCTGCGTTAGCTATCTTGTGTTTAACTATGCCTTTGTTTCAATCTGGTGTTTTCTAGCGGCCCTGCTATCGCTTTGTGTGGTGTTTATGCTCGGCAAGGTGCAACCGAGTTTGCCAGAACGTTTTGGGTAGGCGATCGGTTGGGGTGTATCCCGGTCTTAAGTAGGATGTGTTAGGCGCAGCCGTAGCGCATCACAACCTTGGTCAGCATGGGTTAGGCGAATGCTTGTGCCATCGCTACGCCAACGCTCACCCATCCCAGGGATCTACAGCGCGACAGGGAAAGGGTTGGGGACAGGGGGCCGAGGCCACCGTTCGCAACGGGTGGTTTGCAACGCTTTGACACAGGCTTCTATCACCGCCAGATTCGAGATTTATACTACACGGTATCGTTAAACTCAGACTGCCAGAGGATTTCCTATGGCTCAAGCATCGTCTCCCCAGGCCGCAGCGGGTGGTTCCGGGGCTAGTGACTCCCCCCGCCGGACGCCCAAGCTGGTCATGGCCTTGCCCCTGGTGGTGCTGCTGCTGGCTGGAGCGGTGGGGTTGCGGTATTGGCTCACCCCTGCCGATGACTCGGTGATTGCCCTCAGTGGCCGCATTGAAGCCGACGAGACCAACCTGGGGGCCAAGGTGGGCGGGCGCATTTTAGAGGTCACCGTGCGGGAGGGGGATACGGTGGCGGTGGGCCAAGTGGTGGCCCGTTTGGATGATGCCGCCCTTCAGGCGCAGTTGGCGGCGGCCCAGGCCCAGGTGGCGGCGGCTCAGCAGCAGGTGAACCAGGCCCAGCTTCAGGTGTCGGTGGTAGAAAGCCAGATTCAAGAGGCCCAGATCACCCGACAACAGGCGGAAGGGGATACGGCGGGGCGGGTGAGTCAGGCAACAGCGCAGTTGGCCGCAGCCCAGGCCCAACTGTCCGAAACCCAGGCCAGGGTGCAAGAAACCCAAGCCACCCTCGCCCAGGCCCAGGCCGACCGCAACCGTCTGGCGATCCTGGCCGATCAGGGGGCCATCCCCCAGCAGCAGTTTGACCAGATTCAAACCCTGGTGGCCACCACCCAAGAAACCCTGAAGGCCCGCCAATCCGCCGCCGCCGCCGCCCAGCAGCAGGTGATTGCCGCCCAAGGAGCCTTAACCCAGACCCAAACCACCCAGCTCAACCCCGACCTGCGTACCGCCCAGATTCAGCGGCTGCAAACCCAGCAGAACCAGGCCCGTGCCCAACTCGCAGGGGCCGAAGCCAACCTCCAACAGGCCCAGGCCGCCCAGGCCGAGGTGGAGGCCCGCCGGGACGACCTCACCATCACCAGCCCCATTGCCGGGGTGGTGAGTACGCGCTTGGTGGAACCGGGGGAGGTGATTGCACCGGGGGCGCGGGTGCTGACCCTGGTGAATTTGGATGCGGTGTACCTGCGGGGCTTCATTCCCCAGGGGGAGGTGGGTCGGGTGCGGGTGGGGCAGGCGGCGCAGGTCTTTTTAGATTCGGCCCCGGATCAGCCCCTCGCGGCCAGGGTCACAGCGGTGGATACTGAGGCCTCCTTTACCCCGGAGAATATCTACTTCCGCGACGACCGAGTGACCCAGGTGTTTGGGCTGCGGCTGACCATTGACCAGCCGGGGGGCTTTGCTAAGCCGGGGATGCCCGCCGACGGGGAAATTTTGTTGGATGACGGGGCAACGCCATGACTCGGAATCTGGCCCCCCTTGCAGAGGCGGCGGTTGTGGTGCAATCCCTCAGCAAGCGCTACGGCACCGTCGAGGCCCTCAAGGGGATTACCTTTGCGGTGTCTCCGGGGGAAATCTTTGGCCTGATTGGCCCCGATGGCGCGGGCAAAACCACCACCTTTCAAATTCTGGCGGGGGTGATGGCGGCCACTGCCGGGGAAGTGCGGGTGTTGGGCACCGATCCGCGTTTGGCCCGATTGAACCTGGGCTATGTGACCCAGAAATTTTCCCTCTATCCCGACCTCAGCATTCTGGAGAACCTACGCTACAGTGCCGGGTTGCGGCGGGTGCCAGAGGCGCGGTTTTCGGCACGATCCGAGGAATTGCTGGAGCGGGTAGGGCTAGATGGGTTTCGCCATCGCCTAGCGGGGCAGCTCTCTGGCGGCATGAAGCAAAAGCTGGCCCTCTGCTGTGCCCTGGTGTCGGGGCCAAAAATTCTGCTGCTGGATGAACCCACCACCGGGGTAGATCCCGTCTCTCGGCGGGAGTTTTGGGATTTGCTGGCGGCAGTGGCGGCGGAGGGCGTAACCGTGATCGCCGCCACCCCCTACCTCGACGAGGCGGAACGCTGCCACCGCATCGCCCTAATCTACGCGGGCGAGATTCAGGAGATGGGCACCCTGCAAGCCCTGCGCGACAACCTCGGACTGCGGCGCATTGAGGTGTGGGCCGAGCCGCTGGATCGGGCGGAGGCGGTGCTATACCAGCGGTTGAGTGGCCCTCACCCTAGCCCTCTCCCTGGGGGAGAGGGGACTGGAGGGATCCCCCCTGCCCCCCTTCGTAAGGGGGGTGGTACAGACTGGGGGGCTGAGCGTCCGATGAATGGGATTCCCGCGCATGGGAGTCCCACAAATGAAAGTTCTATAAATGGAACTTCCATTGAAAAGAAAGCTGTAACGGCGGGGAACTCAACCCAAGCGATTGTGGATATTCAGACCTTTGGGGATCGGCTGGATGTGATGGTGACCGATGCGGCCCAAGGAGAGCAGCAGATTCGTGCTCTGTTGGCCCGTCACAATGTGCCCCTCAGCGGCCTGCGGCTGGATGAACCGACCCTAGAAAATGTGTTTGTCAACCGTCTGCGCCAACAGGGCCTAGATCCGGCCTACCTGGCGTTTCCGGCCCACCGTTCGGGCAAGGAAGCGGGGGGTGTGGCCCTAGCGACTCGCCAGTTGCAGAAAACCTTTGGCAACTTCCAGGCGGTGCGGGGGGTGGATATTACCGTCCACTACGGCGAAATTTACGGCCTGTTGGGGGCGAATGGGGCGGGCAAAACCACGGTGATTAAGATGCTGTGCGGCCTGCTTCCCCCCAGCGGCGGCACGGTAGAACTGGCGGGGGAAACCAGCCAACTCAACCGTTCGGAAGTGCGCTCCCGGATTGGCTACATGAGCCAAAAATTCACCCTCTACGACGACCTCACCATTCGCCAAAACCTAGAGTTTTACTGCGGCGTCTACGGTGTGCCCAAGCGGTTGCAGCGCGACAAAATCGACTGGGTGCTAGAAACCTGCGGCCTCACAGGGCAAGATCATCGGCTAACGGGTAGCCTGCCGGGGGGCTGGAAGCAGCGAGTATCCTTTGGGGCCTCGGTGATGCACGAACCCGACCTGCTGTTCCTCGACGAACCCACCTCCGGCGTAGACCCCCTGGCGCGGCGACAGTTTTGGCGGCTGATTCGCGACTTTGCCCAGCGCGGCACTGCCATCCTCGTCACCACCCACTATTTAGAGGAGGCCGAAAACTGCAACACCATGGCCTTTATGGTGGCCGGATCCATCGTGGCCCAGGGGTCGCCCAGCGCCATCAAAACCAGCCAGCCCGGTCAGTTGGTCGAACTGCTGACGGATCAAACCCAGGCCGCCTCAAACCTGCTGAAGGCACGGCTGGATTCCTGGCGAGTGTCGATTTTTGGAGATCGGCTGCACCTTGTCCTCGATGATCCCGACCGGGATATGGCCACCGTGCAGGGGTGGCTGCGGGATGCTGAGATTCCTGTATTGTCCATGCGCCCCATTCCCTTTTCCCTGGAGGATGCGTTCATCGGCATCGTGCAGCGGGCGGAAACGGCTCAGCGGACGGACAGCCTTCAGCAGACAGAATCAGTCCAGCGAACGGACAGCGTCCAGTGGACAGAATCAGTCCCACGGGAGGGATCATGAAGCGCGTTCTGGCCCAAGCCTGGAAGGAACTCAACCAGTTTCGCCGAGATCGCCTGACGGTGGCCCTGGCCTTTGTGCTGCCCCTAGCGGTGATGCTGATCTACGGCTACGCCATTCGCCTAGAGGCCAAAAACATTCCCCTCAGCATCCAAGACTTTGACCACAGTGGCCTCAGTCGCGCCTACGTGGAGCGGTTGTTTGCCACCAACCAGTTTGTCTTCGCGCCCATGCCGGGGCCAGACCCCACCGCCGCCCTCGATCTCGGCACCGCCAAGGCCACGGTGATTATTCCGCCCAACTTCGAGCGTCAGGTGGCCCAGGGCCAGACGGTCACGGTGCAGGCGTTGATCGACGGCACCGACGTGAACAATGCCCGCGTCATTCAAAACAGCCTGCGGGCCACCACCCAGTTCTTTCTCCGCAGCCAAAATCTCATCCCCGACGAGGCCCGATCCCCCATTCAGCCCCAGGTGCGCCTGTGGTTCAACCCCGGTCGCCGCGAAGCCCTCTACATCGTCCCCGGTATTTTTGGGGTGATTCTCTGGGTGTTTCCCTCCATGCTGTCCGCCATTGCCCTGGTGCGTGAAAAGGAACAGGGCACCCTGGTGCAGGTCTACGCCTCCGACCTCAGCGCCGTGGAATGGCTGCTGGGTAAGGAACTGGCCTACCTGCTGGTGGGTCTGGGCGAAACGCTGGTGGTCGTCACCGTGGCCATGGTGCTGTTTGGTCTGCGTCTCCAAGGCGACCCCACCCCGCTGCTGCTGGGGCTGGTGATTTACCTGGCGGCGGCGGTGGCCTTTGGCCTACTGGTTGGGGCGAGGGCGGGCAACCAAACCGGAGCCGTGCAGGGCACCGCCATTGTGGGCTTTCTCACCGCTTTGCTGCTCTCCGGTTTTATCTACCGCCTAGAGAATGTGCCCTTCCCCCTGTCGCTGCTGTCGAATGTGATTCCGGCCCGCTACTTCATCGTCATCACCCGCGATGCCTTTGTGCGCGGCACGGGCTGGGCCGGGGTTTGGTATGCGCCCTTGGCCATCGCCCTACTCGGTGGATTTTTCTTTCGCACCGCCACTCGCATCCTCCACCGGATGCAGTTTCGAGATTAGAGCCTTCCCTTATCCCCATGCCCATGCCCTTCCCTCGCCTCTGGCCCCTCATGCTCAAAGAAATCCGCCAGATTCTCAAAAATCGGCAGATTATCTTTTTGCTGTTGTTCCCACCCACGGTGCAGCTTTTGGTGTTTGGGCTGGCCCTCAACCCTGCCGTTAACCACCTCAGTTTGGGCGTGGTGGACTACAACCCCAGCCTTGCCAGCCGCGATTTTGTCGCTGCCCTGGTGGCCAACGATGTGTTTGAAATTCAGTCCTTTCAGCCCAGCACCGCCGACCTAGGGCAGCAGGTACGCACAGGCCACATTTCCACCGGGCTGGTGATTCCGCCGGAGTTTGCCGAGCGGCTGGCGGCGGGGCAGCAGGTGGATGTGCAGGTGCTGATCGACGGGGTGGATGCCAACACAGCGGGCATTGCCAGGGGCTACATGGGGCAGATGATCACCCGCTACGGCCAAAGCCTGCGGCAGCAAGCAGGGCAGGCCCTAGACCCGCCCGTGGAGACAGCGGTACGGTTTTTGTACAATCCGGGGCTGCTCAGCAGTTGGTTCTTTGTGCCGGGGGTGATCGGCGTGGTGCTGACGCTGACCGGATCGCTGGTGTCCTCTACCACAGTAATCCGTGAAAAAGACGTGGGCACCCTAGAGCAATTGTTGATGACCCCGGCCCAGGGCTGGGAGATTTTGACCGCCAAAATTGCACCGCTGTTTGTGCTGCTAATGGGAGATTTACTGCTGGCATCGGCCCTGGCGCGTCTGGTGTTTGGTCTACCCTTTCGCGGCAGTTACCCGCTGTTTTTGGCCCTGTCGGGGATGTACATCTTTGTGGCCATTAGCCTAGGCATTTTGCTCGCCACCCTAGCCCGCACCCAGCAACAGGTGGTGCTGCTCTCCTTCTTTTTCAACGTGCCGCTGATTCAGCTTTCGGGGGCTATCGCCCCCATCGAAAGTATGCCAACCTTTTTTCGGGTGCTGTCGTTTTTTAACCCCCTGCGACACTACGTCACCATTGCCCGCAGCCTTATTCTCAAGGGGGTTAGCGTCCAAGTGCTGCTACCGGAAATTGCGACGCTGTTAGCTTTTGCGGTGATACTCATGGGCCTCAGCATCTACCGTTTTCGGGCACAGATCAACTGAGATCGATATAGCAGTTCTTTGATTGACGAGGTATACCTATTAGCCTACAAGCAAGGGACTTAAGCATTTTGCCTGTGTCATAATCTTACTGAAATCCGCTGTAAAGCTTTGGCTACTGATAGAAATACGGAAAAAGTTCTGTTTCTGGAATATAGCGACAAGCCTGCCTATAAATTGCTCGACAGGTTCCTGTATCTAGCTCTCTATGATTAGGAATTGTGAGTGTTTCTTTGCCTGTCTCACTGACTCGACGCAATTTGATATGGCTCCCTCGTTGGCTGTAGACCTGAAAGCCAAACTGCTCCAGAATGTCAACAACGTCTACCCCGGATAGGCGTTTAAGCTTAGGCATAGATAGGTTGCAACTCAAAGGTCACTAAAACTGAAGGATTCGCGACCACCCCAAACTCTGCCGGATCTTCACCTTCCAGATGGAGCGCAATGGCTTCTTTCAGGTTTCTGACAACCTCATCTAGGGTTTCGCCTTGGGTAACAACTGAAATTTCTAAGCATTCAGCAATGTAGCCGCTTTGCTCTCCCGGACGAATAAAGGACTTAATGGTTTGTTGTAATTGCATAATCACAATCCTCACAAAAATAGATGTTTTCTCAACGGTTTACCCACCTAAAAATATCTGCTCTACTCGCGCTTTTACCTCGACAACAGCACCAGTAGGTTGAGTTCTGTTTCACCGCATCTAACATCCGCCAAGGATTTCGGGTTTGTTAGGTTCTGCTATCGTGCCACCCAACCTAAGAGAGCGCAAGGCTTTTCGATGTTGTGTCAGTCAGCCAGCTTGGCATTTATGATGCCTCAAAATCTTGGGTCTGTCTTACTCTAGCAAGCCCCCTAGGGTGAGATCGGCAGCGACGGGGGCGATGATGACGGTATGGCCCGCGCTTTGGCCGAGATCCGGTTTCGGACGACGGCTTTGCGAATTTCTTCTAGCCCCAGCACGATGGGGGGGCAGATTAGCAGCATGACCCACTGGCCGAGGCTGAGCGGTGCGGTTGAAAAAATAGCCTGGAGGGGGGGCAGTTTGATAATGGCGATAATCAAGATCCACTCGGTGGCGATGCCCAGCCAAATGAGCGGGTTAGAAAACCAGCCCAGCCGCCAGATCGATACGCGCTCGGAGCGACAGGCAAACACGTTACCGTCTTGGCTAGCGACAATGGCAGCGAGGGTCATGGTGGTGGCTTGAATATAAATGGCCAGCACCGGAGCCGTGGCGGAATGGGTGAGCAAATCTGGGGTGACGGCCTGAATCTCGGTGAGGCCATAGCCATAGCTGTGCCACACCCAGAAAAAGGCGGCCATACCCAGCACCGCTTCGATCACCCCCAGCCAGCAGTAGGCCCGCAGCAGCAGGGCGCGATCCATGAGGGGATGGCTTTTGTGGCGAGGGGGGCGCAGCATGGTTCCGGCTTCGGCGGTTTCGGCCCCTAGGGCGAGGGCAGGCACCATATCGGTACCCAGGTCGATGGCCAAAATCTGCATAATCACCAGGGCTGGAGGAATTTTCAGCAGCACCATCAGCAAAAAGGGCATCAACTCGGCCACGTTGGAGGACAGGATGTAGGTGATGAATTTGCGGATGTTTTGGTAGACGGTGCGCCCTTCCTCGATGGCCCCGACGATGGTGGCAAAGTTGTCGTCTGTGAGGACGATATCAGC
This sequence comes from Spirulina sp., assembly GCA_044070495.1. Lineage (GTDB taxonomy): Bacteria > Cyanobacteriota > Cyanobacteriia > Phormidesmidales > Phormidesmidaceae > Nodosilinea. The sequence continues at coordinate 203,661 of JBIPSI010000003.1, forward strand.
GGCTTCGCGGGCCACATCGGTGCCATTCAGGCCCATGGCGATGCCAATGTGGGCCGACCGTAGGGCGGGGGCATCGTTGACGCCATCCCCCGTCACTGCCACCACGGCTCCGGTGGCCTTGTAGGCTTCTACCAGGCGCAGTTTGTGTTCGGGGGCCATGCGGGCAAACACCAGACGAGATCGGTACTTCACCATCTGTTGAAGCTGGGCATCGGAAAGGTGGCCGAGGGTGTCGCCCGTGATTACCCGTACGGGTTCGTGGGTGGCAGGGTTGGTTTCCACAAGGCCGATTCGCTGGGCAATGGCCTCCGCCGTTAGGCCATAGTCGCCTGTGACCATGGTGACGCGAATGCCCGCCTGGTGGCACTGGGCAATGGCCTGGGGTACTTCTGGGCGGGGTGGGTCGAACATGGCAACCAGCCCCACGAAGATTAGCCCCTGTTCCAAATCCTGGGCCTTCATATCCTTGAGGTCGGCGCTGCCGGGACGGATGGCCAGCCCCAACACCCGAAACCCCTGGCGGGCAAAGTGGTCATTGGCGGCGACCACCTGCTCCCAATCGGCGTGGGTGAGGGGGACGACGGTGCCATCCCGCAAAATGCTTTGGCAGTGGCGAACCACCTCTAGGGGGGCACCCTTAGTAATGGCCACCAAATCAGCCGTTTGAGGATTGGTTTGGGATAGGGTGGGTGGCCAGAGGTCTTCGTGGCCATCGAGCACCACCGTCATCATTCGCCGCCGCGAATCGAAGGGAATCTCCCGCTGGCGGGGGTAGCGCTGCTGCAACACCTCCACATTCAGCCCCGCCTTGGCCGCCGCCACAATCAGGGCCGCTTCGGTGGGGTCGCCCATTTCCTGCCAGCGGCTAGGGGCTGTGAGGTGGGTGAGCCGCGCATTAGAACAGAGGGCCGCTCCGGTTAGCAGCAGGTTTACTTTCCAGGTGAGGGGAGAATCTTGGGGCAAATGCACCTGGCCCACGGTGGGATCGTAGCCTGCCCCGGTGATGCGGATTTGACCGGGCAGCAGTTCCATGTCATCGTCCTTGAGATGACCGTTGGGGGTCGTTGCCATCAGGGCCGCCTGGGATAGGGCTGCGTTCTGGGACTTATTCAGCGAGGACTCCTTCGGTAAGGATTCGCTAAGCGGGGCGTCCTTAGGCGAGGACTCATTTGGCGGGGACTCATTTGGCGGGGACTCATTCGGCAAGAATTCGTTGACTGGAGAGTCCTTGACTGGAAAGTCCTCCGGCAGCGGCGGCAACCACAGATGGCGCACGGTCATTTCGTTTTTGGTTAGGGTGCCGGTTTTGTCGGTGCAGATCACGTTCACAGCGCTCAGGGTTTCCACCGCCGACAGCCGCCGCACCAGGGCATTGCGTCGCACCATGCGCTGCACCCCCATGGCTAGGGAAAGGGTGACGGTGGGCAGCAGCCCCTCAGGTACCAGGGCCACAATGATGCCAATGGCGAAGATAAAGCTTTCTTTGATCTCCATGCCCACCAGCAGCGAGGTGAGGGCAAAAATCAGCACCCCCATGGACAGGGCTATGGCGGTAATCACCCGCACGATGTGGTTGACCTGCACCTCTAGGGTGCTGGGTTCACGCACCACCTCGGTAGTAATCCGGGCCACTTGGCCAAACTCGGTATGGGTGCCCGTTGCATAGACCACTGCCAAGCCCCGCCCAGAGGACACCGTCGCCCCCGCCAGCACCAAGTTGCTGATTTCCGCTGGGTTGGCCTTTTCAACCTGGGGCTGTTCGCCGGGGCGCTCTAGGGGTTGGCCACCACGCACGGGCAGGGCCACCCGTTGCCTCACGGGGTAGGCATTACGGGCCACGGGCAAGGATTCTCCCGTCAGCACCGAAATATCCAAATACAGGCTTTCCGCCGTCACCAGACGGGCATCGGCGGGGATGCGATCCCCCTCCTCGATCTGGATCGCATCCCCTCGCACCAGTTCCCGCGCCGGAATTTGCACCAGATTCCCACCGCGATAGACCCGCACCAAGTTAGGCAACACATTTTTGAGGGCCGACAACGCCCGTTCCGCCCGAAATTCTTGCCAAAAGCTGAACACCGCATTAATTAAAATCACCGCCCAAATGGCCCAGCCCAGGGCCGCCGTGTGGGAAATAAAGGCTAAGGTGCCCGCCACCCACAGCAGGATCGCCATAAAGTGGGTGAGTTGATCGGTAAACCGCAGCCAGAGCGGACGATGGGCGGGGGCTGGCAGTTCGTTGGGGCCAAAGCGAGCCAGCCGTTGCTGGGCCTCGTTCTCGTCTAACCCCTGGGGGGAAGACCCTAGGTGGTCGTAAACCGCTTCTGCTGGAAGCGTCCAGATCGGACGATGGGTCGGTGTCATAGCCAAGCCTTCGCGCAGGATGAAGCGAAACCGTTGAATGAGCTAGGCTGAAGGTCTAGGGGGAAAGGATAGGCCGGAGCTAGGCCGTGAGGGGTCGAGGGATATCCGGATGATTACAATTCTTGCAAACGCAACGGGGTCGTGGGCTGGTCTGCAACCTATCGTTATCTTGGTAGGGTAGGGGCTTAGCATCTCAGCGCCTTGGGGGATCAGCCTCCTGGAACCCGTGAAGTTCTGTGGTTCCCGTTGGCTGCCAAGGCTTGGTGGGTGACAATCTCTACGGCAAAATCAGGATAGTCACAATCCGTTCGCCACCTATTGTCGGTACTTCTATGCTTGATCAATCGACCCAATTTCTTACCGAATCCGAATCCGCTAAGGTGGATGCCGCGCTGCTGTCTTCGCCAGAAAAGTTTCTGGCTCGGCTCACCATTTCCACCGCCAAACTGTTGGGGATTATCTCCGCCGATTTAGGGATTCCCCTGGCGTCCCTCTCCGCCACCCACATCATTCAATGGTTTGAAGACGACGCCAAACGCAAGCGCGAACAGGGCATGGATGCCGCTGTCCTCAAATGGGATTCTGAGGATTTAGACACTGCCCCATAACCCTACTCCCTGCACCCTAAGGAGTAGACTTCGAGAGCCTAGACGCGTGACGAACCTTTCGTCGCCATGATTGCCCTCAGCGTTTCAACGGGGCCTGGGTTTCGTTTTTCCATGGCCCGTGGGCTACTTCAAACCCTTGACTCGATAGCCAATGTCGCGGCGGCAATACATTCCGTCGAAGTGGATTTTGTCTACGGCGGCGTAGGCGTTGGCGATGGCGGCCTCAAAGGTGTCGCCTAGGCCCGTGACTCCAAGGACGCGACCCCCGTTAGCCACGGTAATGCCGCCCTTAGCTTGGGTACCGGCATGGAACACCAAGGCTCCGGTGTCGGCGGCTTCGGTGAGGCCAGAAATTTCCATGCCCTTGGGGTAGGCGTCGGGGTAGCCCTCGGCGGCTAGCACCACACAGGCGGCGGCACCGGGCTTCCATTCCAGGGGCGGCAGAGACTCTAAACGACCCTCAACGCAGGCCAGAATCACCTGATCCAACGGCGTTTCTAGCAGGGGCAGCACCGCCTGGGTTTCGGGATCGCCAAAGCGGCAGTTAAATTCCACGACTTTCGGATCGCCCTGGGGGGTAATCATCAGCCCCGCGTAGAGCACGCCGCGATAGTCGATGCCGCGACGGCGCAGGGTGGCCATGGCGGGTTCTAGCACCTCGGTTTGAATGCGCTCCATCAGGGCCGGAGTAACGACAGGGGTGGGGGCATAGGCTCCCATGCCGCCGGTGTTGGGGCCGGTGTCGCCTTCGCCAATGGCTTTGTGATCCTGGGCGGGCACCAGGGGCCGAATGGTTTGGCCGTCGGTGACCGCCAGCACCGAGGCTTCCTGGCCGGTCATAAATTCTTCGATCACCACCTGGCTACCCGCCGCACCAAACTTGCCGCTGAAGATTTCAGTGACCGCTGCGCTGGCTTCCTCTAGGGTTTGGGCCACAATCACACCCTTACCTGCCGCCAAGCCATCGGCTTTAACCACAATGGGAGCCGCTTGGGTCTTCAGGTAGGCCAGGGCGGTTGCTTCCTCTTCAAACACCTGGGCCTGGGCGGTGGGAATGCCCGCCTCCACCATCAGGGCCTTGGCCCAAGCCTTGCTGGCCTCAATCTGCGCCCCCGCTTTAGATGGGCCAAATACCTTCAGCCCTTGGGCCTGGAGGAAATCCGTAATACCGAGGGCGAGGGGTTGTTCTGGCCCCACCACCACCAGTTCTAGGTTGTTGACCAGGGCAAAGCGGGCAATGCCTTCAAAGTCTTCGGGGTTGAGGGCCAGGTTGCGGCAGTGGGGCAGGGTTGCGGTGCCACCATTACCAGGGATGCAAACCACCTCTGTAATCTTGGCAGACTGAAGCAGCATCCAGGCTAGGGTATGTTCTCGGCCACCACTACCGATCACTAAAGCTTTCACAGACAACCTCCCCTATATACGTTCATTCTTGGCTGACGCCAATCCGCTGAATGTCCAAACTAGACCCATGCTCTCCGAAGGGCTTGGGGGTTTGGTCATCAGCCGCCAGCGGCCCAGGCTTGGGTGCACCCCCGATCAATGACCGTTGCGCTCCCCATTGTCCCATGTTCCTTGCGGAATCGACATCACCTTTCAATCCACGATCTAGCGGCGGCAGACGCCCCATGGAACCACTGCTTTCCCCTCTTTTTAGGCCCAGGGGATGGTCAATATATGGCAGGATAGGCGGGGCTGTGGGAGGTCGTAGGTCTCGGCCCATGGCTCCTAGGCGGTGGGTAATCATTGAACATAGGGCAACGTGCGATGTACGACTGTATTGTGGTTGGGGCTGGCCCAGCGGGGGCCTCTACGGCCTATCACTTGGCCCAGCGGGGGCACTCAGTTTTAGTGCTAGATAAGGAGGCCTTACCGCGCTACAAGCCTTGTAGTGGGGCCGTTTCGCCCAGCGTGGCCCAGTATTTTGAGTTTGACTTTGCCCCCGCCATCGACAGCCAGCGGCGACGGGTGCGCTACACCTACCAACTGGATGACCCCATTGACGCGGAACTGACCACCACGGAACCGATTTGGATGGTGCGGCGGGAGGTGTTTGACCAGTTCCTCGTGCAGCAGGCCCAGGCCCAGGGGGCCGAGGTGCGGGATAGCACTCCGGTGACGGGAATTGCCCTAGTGGGCGACCACTGGCGGGTTTCGACCCCCCAGGGAGACCTGGCAGCGTCCTACCTCGTAGCGGCGGATGGTGCCCAGGGGCCAATGGCGGGATGGCTGGGATTTCCGGCCCTGCCCCTGCGATCTGCCACAGTCCTGGAGGTACCCACGGTGGAGCCTGTGCCGGACACCTTCCCCATCAGCTTTGAGTTTGGCCTGGTGAAGCAGGGCTGTCTGTGGAACTTCCCCAAACGTCAGGGCTATTCCATCGGGGCGGCCAACTTCCTCGGCAAAATGACGCCGGAAAAGGCTACCCTCGCCTACCAAACCGCCCTAGCCCGCTATTGCCAAACCATCGGCGTTGACCCAGCCCAGGCCCAGGCCCATCACCATGCCCTCAAACTATGGGATGGTCACCATCCCTTGCATACCGAGCGGGCGGTGCTGGTGGGGGAGGCGGCGGCCATTGTGGATCCCCTCAGTTCCGAGGGCATTCGTCCCGGCATGATTAGCGGCGTGAAGGCGGCGGCGGCCATCCATGCAGCCCTAGCGGGGGAGTCCGATGCTCTGGCAGGCTACACCACAGAAATGCAAACCTCCTGGGGGGCCGATATGCAGTGGGCCAAGCGGATTTCGGGCTTATTTTTCCGGGTGCCGGGAATTGGCTATCGAGTGGGCATTAAGCGCCCCACCGCCACCCAGCGCCTAGGCCAAATTTTGGCGGGCGAAGTGCAGTATGCCGACATCGCCAACCGAGTGATGAAGCGCCTCAGCGGGGGGCTAATTCCTGGGCTGTAGCCTCTGGTGCTAGGGCGTGTCATCAATCGGATGAAATTAACGATTCCTCGACACTCTGGTTGCCCAGGCAAGGGGCTTAAGTCCCTTGTTCCACTAGGATGGTGACAGCAAAATGCGGGCTTGAGCTTATTGGATGACAAGCCTTAGGGATTTGGTGAATTGCTTCGCGTTGACGCAGTCACACCTTGGCGTGATGCACCCTAGGAGTCGGGGCTGCCGTTGGATTCTGGGGTTGGGGGCTGATCCCCTGGGGGCACGACGGGAATTTCGATGGAGTCTTCTGGGGTGGTGGGTTCGGGGATGGAGCGAGTGAACCACCAACTGGCAACGGCGGTGATCAGAACCGCCCCGGAGAGCAGCAGCACCCAAAGGGGAACGGCCCTGGGCTTGGTCGGCAAGGGTGCGCTGACATCCTCGTCCTGGGTTTCGCCGTAGAGGGTGGCTCCGGCGGTGCGGCGGGGAGTTTCGGTGGGCGTTGGGGCATCCTCAGAGGCTTCGACGGGGGCGGCAATGCGGTGCTGAATCAGGACAACCGCCGTGTTGTCGTGGCCATTTTTTTGGTTGGCCAGCTCGATCCAAGAGGCCACCGCCGACTCTAGGGTCACGATGTCTTTTACAATCAGGCCGATGTAGTTGGCCCAGGCCTCCTCAATGCGGTAGTGGTCGCTGAGGCCATCGGAGCACAGCAGCAAAATCCCCGTTTCATCCAGCAAAAAACGCCGGATATGGGGCTGAAAATAGTCGCCGCTGCGGGTGCCTAGGGCCTGGGTCAGGGCTCCGGCGTCGCTGCGTTCTAGGGCCAGGGAGAGGGTTTGTCGTCCTGCGGTCACCTCCCGTCCGGCGATGTCGTCATCCACGGTGAGCTGATGGCAATAGTCGGGGGTGATCCAGTAGGCGCGGCTGTCGCCAACGTGGGCCAGGTAGACCTCAGTAACCCGCTGGGATCCGGCCTCGGTGGTTACCCGCTGGGGGACAAGGACGGCCATCACCAGGGTGGTGCCCATGCGCTGCCGCCCTACCCGACTTTGGTTGTCGTTTTGAAAACAAATCAGGTCATTAACAATCCGCAGCACCGCCTCGATTTGCTGAATCACCACCTGGGGCGGAAGAATTTGGGTTTCCTTCTCCGTTTCCGCCAGCAGGGTTTGCAGTTGCAGTTTGAGGGACTGAATCGCCAACTGACTGGCCACCTCGCCGCCCTCATGGCCACCCACCCCATCGCACACAATGCCCACCTGCAAGCCTTCCTGGGCATCGAGGGTGAGGCCATCGGGCCAACAGGCATCTTCGTTGCGGGGCTGGGTGGGGCCGAGGGCGGTGGCACCCGCGAGGGCAAAGCGTCCGGGCCGCAGGGCACTCTGTTCCAGCAGCATTTGATTGAGCCGCTGGTCTAGGGCATCGGCATCAAGCTGCCCTGTTTCTAGATCGGTGAGGAGTACGGCCAAGGGTTCCGAGATCGACAGGTGCAGGGGCGACAGCCAAGATCGCCATAGGGCCGCTAGATCATTCAAGCTAGGAACGGGATCATCACCATAGAGTTCCAGCAGCCGAATCCGCCATCCCTCCACCCGAATGTTTTGGGGCTGAAGCAAGCTGCGCCGTAAACCGTAGCCCTCCAACCGCTGCCACAGTTCCCAGGCTTGCCAGATCCAATGCATTTGGCGCAGGGGCTGGGCCTCAAACAGGGCCGTTTCGATATCCGGGAACAGAATCCCCGCCTGGGGATGAATCGGGGCATTTTCCAGCAGCAGCATCGGCTCCGACAAACCGGGCTGGAGCACCCCATAAAGACCGGGCACATGCAGGCGTAGAGGATGGGTTTGTAGGTAGGGCAGGGCTTGGCTGGGCAGACTATCGGGGGTGTCGGGCCGCTGGTCGGGCTGGGTATCGAGCCACAGACGCGGAGCCACCACTCGGTAGCGTTGCCCCACGAGTTCATCAATGGGCAGGTGTTCAATACCGTCGCCCACGACCCATAGGTAGGGCTGGTAGCGGGTAGAAAAGCGCTCAGCACGGTTCATAGTCTCAGGCCGATCTTGGGCAGGGGGCGTGGGCATTGGGAAAAGGGGCAAACCCATGGCCGCAAACTCCCGATACGAGGTCGCCGTTCGGGGGGCAAGGGTCGGACTAACCGGGCGCTATCCGTTACAAGAATGTTATTAGCGCCCCCAAGTCCTGGCCTCTAAGGATAGATTAAACCTAGACAGATCGAACATTGCGGTAGGCAACCCGGTCACCATGAACTATGCCTTGTTCTGGCTCATTTTAGGAACGGTGCTCTGCCTGATGGAGCTTTTCATTCCCACAGCCTTTGTGGAATCCACCCTGGGGGTGAGTGCCTTGGTGGTGGCGCTGGTGGCACTGGTGGTGCCCCTGTTCAGCGTCCAGGCGGCCCTGTGGATGGTGCTGTCGCTCATTTTCATCTTTTTCCTGAAGCGGTTTGTGCCCCAGCGCACGCCCCCCATTTTGCTGGATGCCACCGAAGCCCGCACCCTCACCGCCATTGCCCCTGGGGAAGCGGGGCGGGTGATCTACGAAGGCAATTCCTGGCAAGCCCGCTGCGACGATGAGGCCATTACCATTGGAGCCAACCAGGAGGTGGTCGTGGTGCGGCGCAAGGGCAACACCCTATACGTCATGCCCGAAGACGCCATCCAGAAATGGCAACCCTAGCCCGCCCTAACCAATCATTAGCAAAGCGCATCAAAAATAGAAAAAACTTATATCTTTTACATAATGCTATTTGACTAAATTATCGCTAAGCTAGGGGCATGTTCAGCTACACCCTAGGAGCCGTCAACCATGACCCTCACCACCGCCCTACAAAGCAAGACCATTGCCAACCCTGCCGCCCCCACCTCTCCGGCCATTGATCGCCCCATCACCCTAGAGGCTCGGCTGCAAGTCGCCCTAGAACACGCCCGCCGCCTAACCGCCATGTATGGCACAGAGTCCCGTGAGGTCGCCATGGCCTGGGATACGGTGGAAGACCTGTGGACAGCCCAACGGCGGCAGAAAGCCCAAACCCCCTTTGAACGCTACTGCGAAACCTACCCCGATGCCCCAGAAGCCCGCATTTACGAGGTTTAGGTCGGTTTAGGATCGACCAGGGTTTAAGTTTCCTCATCCATAGGGTCGCCGCGCTGAAAGTCTTCGAGACCGCCAGGGTGGCGATTTTCTTTGTCCTTAAGAATTTCTATGCCCTTAAGAAGCGCCCCCAATGCAAACCTTGCAACCGGGCAGAAACGCTAAAATTCAACACAATTCAACCCGCGCTCAGCATGAGGGAAAGCCATGTCTGTTGTCGTAAAACCCATGACCCTAAAGGACTACCTCGCCTATGACGACGGCACCGACACCCGCTACGAACTGGTGAATGGAGAACTCGTCGTAAAGCCAGTAGGAAGTGACCTGGATCATCGAATTGCCTCGTTTTTGTTCGCCACATTTTTGCACCTAGGCATTCCCTACTATCGGATAAGCATCGGCACCCAAATTGCCGTTAGTGGAGCCAGGGCCACCGCCCGCGAGCCGGATTTGGTGGTGCTCTCAGAAGCCGCCGCCGAAGCGCTAGAGGGGACCAGCAGCGACCTACTCACCTACGACATGCCGCCGCCGTTGCTGGTGGTGGAAGTGGTCAGCCCTGGCCAAGGCGACCGGGATTATTGCCACAAACGCAGCGAATATGCCGCTCGTTGTATTCCTGAGTATTGGATCGTAGACCCCACCGCCCAAAAAGTGACCGTGTTGGAATGGGTGGACGGCCTGTATGAAGAGCGCGTTTACGTCGGGGAGGCGGTGATTCAATCCCCGCAGTTGCCTGAATTGAATCTGGTAGCCACAACGGTTTTGGCCGCAGGGCGATGAAGCTGAATGATTCTAGTGATGGGGTGGTCTGAATTCAGCGTGATGAATCGACTAATCAACATGGCATGATCGATTAATCAACCCAGGATTTCCTCCCATGACCACGGTGCTTAATCTTGATGTTTTGACCCAAGGGTTAACCAGGGAGCAATTTGTCCGTCTGTGCGACAGTAATCCAGACCTGCGACTAGAGCGTTCTCCCCAAGGCGAGTTGGTGATTATGAGTCCAGTCGGTGGCGAAAGTGGGAACCGCGAGGCGACGCTGATTACCAAGGTCGGCCTTTGGAACGAGCAAGCGCAGTTGGGCCTTGTGTTTAGTTCATCCACTGTCTTCAGCTTGCCCCAGGGGGGAGATCGATCCCCTGATGTGGCCTGGGTGGCGAAATCTCGCTGGTTGGCCCTCAGCCCCGCCGACCGGGAAGCCTTTCCGCCCCTGTGCCCCGATTTTGTGATTGAGTTGCGTTCCCGCAGCGACCGTCTTCCGCCGCTACAAGCCAAGATGGAGGAATATCTGGCCAGCGGATTGCGTCTGGGTTGGCTGATTAACCCTCAAGATCAGCAGGTTGAAATTTATCGCCCCCACCAATTACCCCAGGTGTGTGCTTTGCCCGCTTGGCTCTCTGGGGAAGAGGTGCTGCCCGGTTTTGAGTTGGCACTTTAACGTGGACGCTTTAACCGTGATGGGGATCTTGGTGGGGGATGAGGGAGTGGGGTTTTTCTAGGCCGTGTTTTTCCATCAGGGCTTGGTCGCCCATCACCACCGTAGGACAGCCATCGGCGATGATGCGGCCTTCGTCGATCAGCAGCACCCGGTCGCAAACTTCTAAAACAAATTCCAAATCGTGGGAGGAGATCAGCAGGGTTTCGGTGGAGTTTTTGAGGAAGCGGATCAGGCGTCGGCGGGTGCGGAGATCGAGGCTGGCGGTGGGTTCGTCGCAGAGGAGAATTTTGGGGGTCATGGCCAGCAGTCCGGCGATGGCGACCATTTGTTTTTCGCCGCCAGAGAGGTGATGGGGCAGGCGGTGCAGCAGGGGAGTGATGCCCGTCATTTCGGCGGCCTGGGAGACGCGGGCTTCCACTTCAGCGGGATCTAAACCCATGTTCTGGGGGCCAAAGGCGATGTCGTCGCGCACCGAGGCAGAAAAGAGCTGATCGTCGGGGTCTTGGAATAACAGTCCCACCTCTGGCCGAAACTGTCCCGGTTTCAGGGGTTCGCCAAACAGGGCAATGTCCCCTGCCGTGGGAGTCAGCACGCCGCAGAGCAGCATGAACAGGGTAGTTTTGCCGCAGCCATTGTGGCCAATGATGCCCAGCCGTTCCCCTTCGTGCACCGTCAGGTCGATGCCGCACAGCACGTCGGGCTGGTCGGGGTAGGAAAAGGAAAGCCCTTGGGTGGTAATAGCCACGGGCCGCTGGTCGGGGCTGGTCATTTGGTTGAGGCTGGTGGAAACGGAATCCATCATGGGCGCAAGAGTCCTTCTGCAATCACAATCCCCGCCGCCGCCAACAGGACGACCCCTGTCAGCAGCCAGCTTAGGGTGAGGTCTGGGGTGGGGGTTCCGGGCGTCACATTGGAGACCACCCCGTAGCCATAGCCCCGTAGCCGCATGGCCTTGTAGACCCGTTCCGACTGTTCGTAGCTGCGAATTAGTAAGTTTCCCGCCAGCATGGCCCGCTGCTGCATGGCCTGCCCGTTGATGCGAAACCAGCGCTGCTTGGCCTGACCAAAGCCGCGCAGCCGCATGGCCTGTTGCATGGTGGCCAGGGTGTCGGCAATTTCGTAGAGATAGCGGTAGGCGAGGAGGGTCATATCCGCCAAGATGACGGGCAACCCTAGGCGACGCATGGTGTTTAGAATCGTTAAAAACGGCGTAGTGCCCAGCAAAATGAAACCGAGGGTCAAAATCGACAGAAATCGCCCCAAAATCAACCCTGTGGCCTGTAAACCCTCTTGACGCAAAGTCAACCAACCCCACTGGGCCAGCACCGTTTCGCCAACGGTCAGCGGCAACAGCAGCACCACGGCGAGGATGAACAAGCCGGGATAGCTCAGCCGTTGTCGCAAAAACGAAAAGGGTAATTCTGAGAGGCCGTAGAGCAGCAGGGCCAAGCCCAGCATCCAGGGCACTAGGGCCAACTGGCGCACCGTGGCAAAGGCAAACATTAGGGCCAGCAAACTCACCAGCTTCAGCCGGGGTGCCCAGCGATGAATCACCGACTCGCGGTGGATGTAGGTTTCAGACCGTAAAGCGCCCATTCTGGCCTAGCCCTCCAGCAATTCGGGTTTTACCCGCTGCAAGAAAACCACCAGCATGGCGGTGAAGATCCCTTCCACAACCATCAAGGGAATGTGGGCGATGGACAGGGTGAGAATGGCGGCTCGTTCGGCGTTGGCATCCACATCGGCGGGGATGTTGAGAATCACCAGGGCCAGAAAAATCAAGGCGGCGATGCCTAAACCCAAGGCACCCCCTAAAAAGGCAAAGGTTCCGGTGCGTACCGACGAGGGTAGGACTTTACCGATGGTATTGCGGCCCTGAAAAATGTGGTAAGCCAGCAGGGCCGGAATGCCCATCATGGCTGCATTGACGCCCAGCGTAGTCAACCCACCGTGGCCGATCACCAACGCCTGGAAAAACAGGCCAATCAGAATCGCAGGGAAAGCAAAGTAGCCCAGCACTACCCCCAGCAGGCCGTTCAAAATCAGATGTACACTGGTGGGCGGCACGGGAATATAGATCGACGAGGCCACAAAAAATGCCGCCGTCAGCAACGAAGCCTTGGGAATTTCCGCCGTGGGGTCGGGTTTGCGGTTAATCTGGCGCAGGGAATACCAGGTGGCTAACCCCGTGATGGCATAGCCCGCCGCGCACACCTGGGCCGAAACAATACCGTCGGGAATATGCACTAGCGCTTACCCCTCGCAAAAAACAGGGCGGTGCCCACAAAGCCCCACACCACCGCCGCCATGCTCACCCACAGGGGTACCCCAGCGGTACGAGGTTCGCCAGCATTCGCCCGCCCAGCAGAAGGATTCGTGTCCCCAGGTACCCCAGCGTTCCCGGTGGTGCCTTCGGGGGTACCCGTTGCCGAGTCTCCCGTCACCGCATCTGCCGCGACCGGGTTCCCCTCAACCGGAATCGCCAACACATCGCCATGGCCCGCCTGACGCACCATCACCTCCCAGTTGCCGGGGCGGCTGGGGTCGGGGGTAAAGACAAAGCGCCCTTCGGAATCGGTGGTGCCCGTTTGCCAGGGTTCGCTGGGGTTGTCGGGGGCGTAGACATTCACCTGGGCGGCACTCATCGGTTCTCCAGAATCGTAACGGGCCTGGATTTCGATGCCGTTGATGGGTTGATACTCAATTTTGGCTCCGTGGGCAAAGGCTGGGGCCACCGTCACGAGGCCACCCCACCCTGCTAACAGTAAAACCACCGGATAGTTCATGAAGCCGTTAACTGAATTTCTTCACAATGGCCCTCGCCCACATGCCCCAGGCTGGGCAGAATGTTGAGTAATGTAGCGTAATCCTCTGGAGAAAGTCCTGATGCGAGGGCGGCACTGTCCACATTCACCGCGCCATTTTCTGCCAGGGCCGCCAGGGGATCAAAACCCAGCGCCCCGGTGTTGATGTCGTCATCGGCGGGGGCATTGCCATCGCCAAACAGGTGATCAAAGTGGAAGGTGGCTTCTAGATCCGCCGTGCCGTTGGGGTCGAGGATGCCCTTGCGCTCATCGCCGACAAAATCGCCACAGGTGAAGGCCAGCGCCTCAGACATCCGCAGGGTGAAGGGCAGGGTTTGGCCGTCCTTAGTAGCCGTGCCTTGCAGCCAAAGGGAATAGCCCGCTGAGGGGCCATCGGTGGCGGGAGGCATCGTCCAGGCCAGGGCATTGAACCGTCCCGCTGGAGCCGCCAGTTCGCTGATTAGGATAGGTTCAGCGCTGTCGTCGCCCTCGGCCAAGTCCAGTACCTTGGGGTTGTCTACTACCACTTGGGCCTTGGCCTGGAGTTCGCCTCCAGCTTCCGGGTTAAAGGGCGGATCGGTTTGGGAGGCGGTGATTTCTGCCAGGGAAACATACACATGGTCAAAGGTAATCTCCCAGCCATCACGACTGGTGAAACCCTGACGGACAAAGTCTTCGCCATTGGCGCGAATGACCAGGGTACCCGTTTCAGCGGCATCGCCAGCGGTTGGGGATGGTGTACTCGTGTCTTCCGTCGTGGTAGAAGCGCCACCACAGGCTTGTAGGGCCACCAGCGTGGCGAGGGCAAAGCCGCTGGTGGCAAGGTTGAGGAAATGGGGCATGGGTGTCCAGTAAATCAGCAGGAGGGAGGCCGTCCAACCCATGAAGGGAAATAGAATGACGGTCGGATGATCGGCAACCTCCTGTTTACTTAACCCTGCCCACGCTAAAACTTCAATGCCCTGGGGGGGCACTGGGGCCAGTATTTTAGCGGCCAACCCTAGGCAAAATCAGGATTTAACCCCTATCGTTCTGAAAATCAATGATCATAATAGGAAGCGTTAACGCTATACTCTCGGCGGTTTGCCTATGTAGGTAATTGGCCCAAAGTAGGCTATCGAGGAAAAGGCTATCTATGTCAAGCCAGCCCATGTTTACCATGCCCCAAATCATTACGGTTGAGGGCAGCGCCGCCCGACCCCTTGGGCCAAGGTGGGGTCGCCGTGTTGGCCTGGGCCTGCTGTTGAGCCTGCTGCTCGCGAGTTGTCGCACCGTAAACACTCCCGATCAAGCCACGCCGCCGCCGCCCGAAGCCCCGCCCCCCACCGAGCCAGCCCCCACGGTGGATCCACCTCCAACCCCCGCCCCCCAGGAATCCGTCAGCCAATCCCCCAATACCGCGCCCCCCGTCCAGAGCGATCCGCTTCCCGATGCCCTGGTTAAACAGTGGGAACCGATGAGCAACGTGCTGCTCGCCTTTGGCCCCATGACTATCACCAGCGGCGAAATTACCTGGGGCAGCGGCCAAACCACCCCCTATACCCTCATCAGCACCGAGGGCGGCTTTTTGCTGAAACTAGAGGCCAACCCCAGCTTCTACGACATCAACCACCCCTACGTGAAGCTGATCCCCAACACCGACGAATCGGGGGCCATCACCACCGTAGAGGTGGCCTTCTACGAAGGCGAAGCCCAGGCCCAGCGGGATGAATACATGATGTACGGCACCTATTTTGTGAACTGATGGGGCTGATAACTTGCCATCACGCGCCCTGGGCGGCGGCGCTGTTGGTAATAGGTGTGGCTCACGGGGTCAGAGAGATCGGTGAGGGAATCGAGGCCGATGCCGTTGCGGCCTTGATCTTTGCCGGAACTGTGGATATACCGCCCCTCGCCCAGGTAGAGGGCCACATGGGTGGTGCGTTCGGGGGTGCCAAAGAAAATCAGATCGCCCGGTTCTAGATCATCCCAGCCGATAGCTTGGGTGAAGGCTTCCTGCTGGTAGGAGTCGCGGGGAAGGCGGATGCCCGCCGAGGCAAAGGCGGTTTGCACTAGACCAGAGCAATCGAAATTTGGCCCCACGGTGCCCCCCCACAGATACACATTGGGCTGGGTCATGGCAGATTCGGCAAAGGCGATCACCTGGGGCAAGCGCTCAACAATGGCGGCCCGATCTAGCGACACGGGGGCATAGGTCGTGGGGGCTGGCGCGAGGGCATTCATCTGCCGCAGGCCAATCCAGCCGGGATAGTCATCGTCGCAAAGCTGCACCGGCATCGCCTGGGTCGAGGACTCAGACTGAGGCGACACGCGCAGCCGCAGGGGCCGACCCGCCGCCGCCTGGGTGACTAAATCCGTTAGGTCTGGGGTTTTGTAGAGGTTGAGGGTGCGGCGACAAACGTACTCTGCCGCCGTTAGGGCGAGATCTGGGGGCTGCTGCAAGGGCCTAGGTTCCTTTTTCGCCAGTATTGCGGATATTCACAATATTTTTGAGCACGTTAAACCAGAAGGTAGACCCCATGGAAATGGCAAAGCCGCTCACCAGCCAGCCCAGGAAGCGCCGCTGGATCACAGGAATAGGCCAGCTATCTTCCGCCTCACGCTGCTGCTGCATCACGACATCGGTATAGCCAAGGGGAAAGGGAATTTCGGAGAGCGCCTTGTCCACCGCCTCCTGCACCTGGGTTAAGTCTTGGCTCAAATCCCCAGAAGACTCGGAGACCAGTTGATCCGCCACCTGGGTCACAGAATTCCGCAGCACCGGATCCTTGGCCAGGCGACTGGCGATGTGGAAGGAGTCGGCATTGATGGAGATGGCGGTGGCAATGCCAATCATCAGCGCCACGGCCTTGGCATTGCGCCGATAAACTCCGGTGGCCCGCTCCATACCTCGGTTGTACCAGGTTTCAATCTCACGGCCAAATTGCTCTACCTGGCTTTGGGCGGTATTGGCCGTCAATTCGGCCTTGCGAGCCAGTACCGCCAAACTGGCCTTTAGCGATGGCGGAATAGTCGCCTCGGCCACCTGCTCAATCAACGCTTGGGCGATGGGGTTTTGCCCCTCTGCCAGCCGCCGCAGTTCACCGTAGGTGGTGCTATTGGGATCAAAGACATCGAGTAAATTAGCGACGCTGGGCCGCAGTTTGCCCAGCAGGGCGGCACGCTCAGCGGGGGTGTTGGCTAGACCTCGTTTGATATAGTCCAACCGCCGCATAAAGGTCTCGGTGAGGGGATGGTTATCGGGCAAAATATCCTGAGCCATGAGCGCAAAGGCCGACAGCCGATCCACGGTCCGATCTACACTTTCTGGTAGTGACACCGCACCGCTGCGAAAGTCCGCCAGAATGTCTTGGACGGCTTGCTCAAATTGCTTGAGTTCGGCATTGAGCAAAAACTCGTTGCCCGTGCTGGCTTTGAGATCACTCAAAATATTGCTGACCGGTAGAATGACCCGATCCGCCGCAAAGGTCGCTAAACGTTCATTCGCTAAGATCTGCCAGAGTTGCCCTAGCTCCATCCGCTCCAATAAGCTGTTGGCAAAAGCCTCGGAGGGAATATAGGACGGGCCGCTGGTTTTGCCAGTTCCAAAGACGTTACGAGTTCCGGTTAGGGTGCGATAAATTCGACCAATTAGATGAGCAGTACTACGGAAAAATCCAGCAATACGCCCCTTGGCTTCTTGGTTTAAACTGCGAATCAGGGGGCTGTCGTAGAGGGCATCGGCAAGGGCCTGGGCCGCTGCATCCTTCTCCCGGTCATTACCCGATAGCAAGACTTCAATGGATCGCTTTAGATGCTCGGCTCGCCACTGCAACAGGGTGCTAATAATCTCCTGAAGCTCGCTGGCTAAAAGACTGAGCACAAAGAAGATAAAAACTAGACCCAGTGCAATGTCTAAGATGATCGGAAAATTCATACCTTGCCCCTGTAAATCTTTTGGCTACCGCTCCATGCTGGGAGAGGTACCCCAGCCTAAATCCCTCTGCATGGGGGATTTGGGCTGGAGAATTAGCCCTACCTTACCGGAGCATTGCTCTACAAATAGGGCGTCATCCTTGGAGGTGCTGCGCTAGCCGCATGGACGATGGATACCGCCTTAGGACTCTTCGTCTTCAGCGCCCACTTGCTTGAGTTTGATATGCTTGCGACCTAAGGTAATTTCAAACTCATCGCCGGGGTTGAGTCCCATTTGCTTAGTGTAGGCCGCTCCGATTAGCAGGTTCCCATTCGCCTGGACACTGATGCGATAGCTAGCGCTGCGCCCACCCCGCCCACTGCCGTTTTGGGGGCTGTCAAATTGAATGCCCTGGGCTTCGATCAGGGCATTCATAAACTTCATCATGTTGACGCGGGGTTTTCCCGATTTTGTCAAACTATAGTAGCCGCAGGCCTTGGCTTTCTCCTCGCGGCTGTAGCTATCGAGTTCTTTAACTTTCTCAACAAGGGCCTGCCCAGTGAGCGGTTTTACTTGAGTGTCCTTAGCCATGAACTTTATTCTCGTTAGCGATGGGTGAATTGTGCTTTTCAGCTTAGGTGTAGCGTTTCTAAAGTGAGCGAGACCCACGGGCAGGCAGACAGTCCCTAACCCTTAGGCCCTACCTTACAATACAGGGAAATGCTGTAGATAATCATCTACGTTATCCTATCCCAATGAACGCAAGCCAAATCATACTACAGCAAAACTTTTTTGGCATTCTTTCTTAACTGGAATCTGTATTATTTTAGCGACCCTTGATGCCCTCGGTACCCCGTTCCTGAAAGGCCAAAATTCTTCGGCCATCCCCAGACCAAGGGTTAGGCTGAATTGACTGACAAAACAGCCCTACCTGGAAACCCCAAGGGACTTTACATCCCTCATCCCCTCCGATCCGCAGTGGTGCGCCAGCCTAGATTATTCTTAGCCCTACATTATCCAAATCCTGTAGGGGCGCGGTTTCCGCGTCCGGCGTAGGATCTTTTGTCAGTCAACCAGCATCACCACAGTCGTGGCGCGTCATGGTTAACGGCTTAGACTTAAGTCGGTAGGCCATGGAAGACCCTTGGGCCGTAGGGAGGAGGTCTCCTCACCCGCATGGCTATCGGGGGTAAGCAAGCCGGATTTAGCCTCAGTTCTGACCTAGGTGCCAGTTCTCCCCTACGCCGATGGGGGATTGTCGCCGGATAGTTGCCGAATTACGGCTAGACAGCAGGACTGACGGAACTGAATTAGTCTGTGGTATTAGTCTGTGGTGATGATGCCTTCTTCGGGGTTGACCAGCCGCCAGAGTTTTTGTTTGATTTGCATATCAAACACATCCCATTTCAGGCGGTTGTAGTCGGAGTTTTCGTAAAAGCCGGAGAGGAAACCCACGGGAACTTCAAACCCTCCGGCCATGGATCGCCCACCGCCAAAGAAGCGCCCTGCGCCGTCTTGGCCAAAGGCTTCTTTGATGAATTCATCGGGATCAAGGGTAATTTTGCTGGTGCGTAGGGATCCGATGACGACCTCGCGCTCCTCGTCCTCGTCGTGGACGATGCCGTAGACCACGGCGGTGTGGATATTCTCTTCGGTGACCAGGAAATCGGCGGCCTGGGGGATGGCGTCCCGGTCTTCGTAGCGCAGATAGCCAACCCCAGCAATGGACACGTTATTTTGCACCTTGCGATTGCGTAGGGACCGTTCAATCACATCCATCACCCGCTTTGACCGGGAGGCTTGCAGCACTGCATTTAAAAGCTGGCCGTCGTAGAACTGGCTAAGGTAGGCGGCGGCTAAAAAGTCATCGGCGGCGGCGTTCATCAGTTGATTCGTGTCGGCCCGTAGCCCGTGCATCAGGGCGGTGGCGCATTTGGCGTGCTTGGTGTTGCTGCGGTCTAGGCGCAACAGCCCCTGCTGAAGATACTGAGTGAGGATGGTGGCGGTGGCGCGAATGTGGGGGCGCAGGTCGATATATTCTGCATCTAGGGTGGACTGCGGGGCGTGGTGATCGATCACCAGCACCAGGGGAACCCCCGCGTTGCGCACGGGCTGATACAAATGGCTGGTGGTGCCCTGGTTATCGACCAGCACCACGCCTTGATATTGGTCGAGGTTGGGGCCGTCGTTGTTGGCGAGGATCCAGCGGCGGGCGGGTAACCCCGTGAGCTTGACTAGGGCAATATTTTCCTGGTGGCTGAGGGTGCCGCCATAGAAAATATCGCAGTCGATACCGTAGGTGGCGGCAATGAGTTTGTAGGCCCAGGCCGAGGAGAGGGCATCGGGATCGGGAAAGTCTTGCAGTAATAGAAGTTGACGGTCGCCCCGGTGGGCTTCCAGCAGTTTACGCACCGCTGGCACCGGACAGTCTGAGTCTTGGTCGATGGCTTCAAGGTCGGTTGTCCCTGCTCCCTTGGGCGACCCCGCCGGAGCCGTGCTATCAGCTGTAGAGTCTAGGGTTGTCGCTGCCATGGAACTGCCAAAGTGGGGGGCGTAAAGCGGAAAATCGTTAGGAAATAACCTAAGGCCATTTATTAATTATGGCAAATCCCCAGACCGGCACGTTTTTAAACCATGACGAGAATGGCGTTTTGAGAGGCAGGACTATTTTTAGCTAAGTTTGGATTAACGATGGCCCATGGGGTGGTTTGGCGGCCAATCGCTACAATGGGCACTGTCCCCTCACGATTTCGCGGCCATGAAGACTTTCCTCGTTGCCCTGGTTACCTGTTTGGCGCTGGTGGGTCTGCCCAGTGCGGCCTGGGCTCACCAAATTGAAACCTTTTATACCCTGGGTAATCAATTAGAGTTTCAGTCGGTGTTTAGTGATGGATCACCCTTTGTGGGGGCCACCGTCACCATCTATGCCCCCAATCACCCCGACCGTCCTTGGCAAACCCTCACCACCGATGACGAAGGGCGCTTTGCCTTTGTCCCGGATGAATCTATTTCCGGTGATTGGGAAGTCGCCATCGAGTCGGAAGACGTTAGCCATGCCGACTACTGGACGGTGCCCGTGGGCGACAGGGGCATTATCTACGACGGCATTAGCCTAGACGATAGCCTGGATCGCCATTACGTGATGGCCATGGCCACCCTCACCCCTTGGCTGATGGCCGTGGTCAGCGGCTTGGGTTGGGCCTGGTGGAAAAAGCGCCGCTAATTCCTAAGGCAAGGGAAATCGGCGGGGGGAGAGCGGCGGAGAATCCTGATGAAAAAAAGCCCCCAGCCCCAACTCTTCCCGCACCATGCTGAGGGGCACATCCCAGCGATATTCCAGCGGGTAGGCGATGACGGGCTTCCCCCTGAGACCCATCGCGAAACCGCGCCCCAGCGCCCGCAGCAACGGAAGCGTCCACTGGGGATTGCTGAGGCTGAGGGGCACAAAGGACAGCACAAACCCATTCAGCAGGTCGCGATACTGCACCACCGTATAGGCCGCCACGCCAAACTCTCCCACCGGCGACGCATCAAACCCCGTAACCACGTGGTAGAGATCGTGGCTGATGGCCATGCGCTGCTGTAACCAGGTTTCCCCAGGATTTTCCCCAGGCCGGAAGGTTTGGGGGTTAAAGCCGTAGCGCCGCATGTGGCGAGCATAGGCTCCACCAAGGGTATGGGGTGGCTTTTGGATGAGGAGATCTAAATCTACGGCGATGGTTTGCCCAGCCAGGGCCGCCGCCTGTCGGGCCAAACGCCGCTCTACCCAAGCCTGCCAACGGCTGTGGCGGCCCGCCGCCAAAATATGCAAAATGCCCTGGGCCGGATTGTGCAGAAACACCCGATAGGCGGCCCGCAATTCTGTCCACTGAATTCCTGCCAGGGGCCAGAACCGCGAGATCGTCTGGCGGCAAGACTTTCGAGCTTTTGGTGCAGGTTGACTAACCATGGTTTGAACTCCTAAACGAGGGCGGTCGGGACACCATGAAACACCATGAAGGGGAGATCAGGACGTAAGCTTGAGGACGCTCCTGCGCGTCACCCCTGCTTACCAAATACCCCTTTGGCGTCAAAAATATTCGCAAAAGTGAATATGCAACTTTTTGAATTAGTTGATAGACGCATCCTATATGCATAAAAGTGAATAGTCAATCGATTGAGTATAAAATTGGTTAATCAACCCTTTGTATTTTATTGATTAAGGTCAATTCTTCTTCTGCCCTGCCATGGCCCTATCCCACGCCATTCTTGCCGCCCTCACCGAATGCCCCTGTAGCGGCTACGATCTCGCCAAGCGCTTTGATGGATCCGTTGGTTTCTTTTGGCACGCCAGCCACCAACAGATTTATCGAGAACTCACCAAGTTAGAGGATCAGGGCTTGATCCGTGCCGAGGTGATCGCCCAAACCAGCCGCCCAGACAAAAAGCAATTCCATGTCACCCCTGCGGGCACAGAATGCTTACAAGCCTGGATCGCTGAGCCAACCAAGGGTTCGCCCCTTAAAGATGAACTGCTGGTAAAGCTGTTTGTGGGCTATCTGGTGCCACCCGCCACCCTCATCACCACCCTTCAGCAGGAACGAGCCCAGCACGCGGCAACCCTCGCCGCCTACCAAGCCATTGAGCAGCAATACTTTGCCGATGCCGATGCCATTTCCCCCACCGGGCGATTTCAATACCTCACCCTGCGCAACGGCACCCACTACGAAACCGCCTGGCTGGCCTGGTGCGACGAAGCCCTAGCCACCCTCAACGCCATGGAGGAGGAGTCGGATCCGTTGTAGAGGATCCAGTTGACCATCTGGCTGCGGCTCTCCGAAACGCCTAAAACCGTGGGTGTAGTTCTCCCTAGCGATTGCTTAGGAGGCAACATCCATCATGAACGGAATCACTACGGTTCATAGGGGTACTCACTCAGTAAGACAGACCTTAACTCGGCGTTGGGAAGAACGGGGTTCGGGGCGCTAGGTGGGTTCGGGGGAATGGGGTCGGTCAACCGGGCGTGGGCATTGGCCAATGCCCTAGGTTAGATTAGAAGCCTTGCCCCTAGGGGCGCTCTGTTGTCGTGTTTGGAGCCGGTGCCCATGGCGGACAAAACCGAAGTGGCCGTGGCCATTTTGTACCAAGGGGATCACTTCTTGCTGCAACTGCGCGATGACATTCCCGGCATTCTCTACCCCGGCCATTGGGGCTTTTTTGGGGGCCACATGGAACCGGGGGAAGACCCCCTCACAGCAATGCGGCGCGAACTGCTGGAGGAAATTGGCTATGTGCCGCCAGCGCTAGATTTGTTTCAGCGTACAGAGCTGGATCATGTGGTGCGCCATGTGTTCCACGGAGTTTTGCCCGTGGCTGTGGAGTCCCTCACCCTGATGGAGGGCTGGGATTTAGGGCTGTGGACGGTGGATGAAATTTGCCAGGGCCAGCGCTACTCTCAGCGGGCGGGGCAGGTGCGTCCGTTAGGGCTTCCTCACCAAGAAATTTTGCTCTCGTTTCTAGACCACCGTAGGATAGAACAGGCGATGTGATCAGGCCCCTGGCATGACCGAGTCTTCCCACCAGCTTGAACTGCTGGATATGCTTCCCCCTGGGCTACCGGACTACCGTATTCGGGAAAGCCGCCGTGCCCGCCATGTGTCCATTAAAGTGCACTTAAACGGGCACATTGAGGTGGTAATACCCGCTGGCTTTGATCCGGGTCAGGTGCCGGATATTCTCCACAAGCGACGGGCTTGGCTGTGGCAAACGGTGCGACAAATTGAGCACAAAACCGCCGAGCTTGACCAAGAGCACTTTGAGACGAAGCCCAGCCAGATTGACCTGCGATCCTGTCAGCAAGCCTGGGCCGTACTCTACCAAGCTAGCCCCAGTCAGCGGATTACCCTCACCCAGCCGAGTCCCCTTACTCTGCTGATACGGGGCAATGTCGAGAATGACGCCGCCTGCGCTGATCTGTTGCGTCAGTGGTTGACCCGCAAAGCGCGGGCCGAGTTTGCCCCCTGGCTGCGGGACCTGAGCTTTGAGGTGGGCCTGCCCTTTAATAAAATTTCCATTCGAGGTCAGAAAACCCGCTGGGCCAGTTGTTCCACCCACAAGGACATCAGCCTCAACTACAAACTGCTGTTTTTACCGTCAGAGCTGGTGCACTACGTTTTTGTCCACGAACTCTGCCACACCATTCACATGAACCATTCCAAAGCCTTTTGGCGGCTGGTGGGCGAAAAACAAGCCGACTACCAAGGCCACCGGGATCACATTCGCGATGGCTGGCGCTACGTGCCCCGCTGGGTAGAGTCCTAATGTCTACCGTAAACCCTTGGCGTTTGAACCCCTTTAGGTATCTTCCCTTGCCCCCGACTGCACCGAGCTGGCCCTCCCTTGACGGGCTACCCTGGATCGGTGGATCGGCGAAATCCAGGCTGCATCCCCTCCAGCCCCCCCACAGCGGCTATCACTGGCCCGGTAGCCATCGGCGTTTCTTCGAGGGCTGGTATTTTCGGGTCACCCTACCGGAGGTGGGCCAAAGTTTTGCCTTCATGTATTCCATCGAAGATCCTGGTGGGGGCCAACCCCACAGCGGCGGCGCGGCCCAAATCCTTGGCCCCCAGGATCGCTACCTGTGCCGTACCTTCCCCAATCCCCAGTTGTTCTGGGCCTGGAAAGAGGGGCTTGGCCTGGGCCACTGGCGCTATCCTGCCCATCCAAGCCGTCCTACGTCACCGCAGTTTTTGCTGCCGGGAGAATTTGATCGCCAAATCCAGGAGGGCTATCAAGTCACCGCCACCTGGCACCAGGGCAAACTCTACGACCCTAGCAGCGGTGATACCGTGCGCTGGCAGTATTCCACGGAACCTGTCTACGGCTGGGGGCGACCCGATCAAGATCAGCAATCCACCGCTGGCTGGCTGTCCCAATTTCAAATTTTTGAACCGGGCTGGCAGGTGTTGATGGCCCACGGGCTGGCCACGGGGTGGATAGAGTGGCAGGGCCAACGCTACACCTTTACCCAGGCTCCGGCCTACAGCGAAAAAAACTGGGGCGGATCCTTCCCCCAAAAATGGTTTTGGCTACAATGCAACGCCTTTGACCAGCCCGACCTGTCCCTCACCGCTGGGGGCGGACGCCGTCAGGTGATTTCCTGGATGGAGGAGGTGGCCATGGTGGGGATTCACCACCGGGGGCAGTTCTACGAATTTGTGCCCTGGAATGCCACCCTGCGCTGGCACATTGCCCCCTGGGGATTCTGGCGCTTGCGGGCAGAGCGTCCCGATTATGTCGTAGAAATCTCCGGCCACACCGATCACCCCGGCCAGCCGCTCCGTGCCCCCACCCATCAGGGCCTTGCCTTTCGCTGCCAAGAAACGGCCCAGGGCCACCTCAACCTGACCCTCTGGCGCAAGCGAGGGCACACCCTAACCTTGCTGCTGGCAGCTCAAACCACCCAGGCCAGTCTAGAAACCGGGGGCGGCCCCTGGACAGAGGACTGGCAATCCACCGAATCGCCCTAGCCCTAGCCTGGAACTAGCCAGAATGTAGCACCGTCTAGAGAGTCGTTTTAGATCGGCTCAGCTTGAGCATGGATCAGATCGGCATTAAGGGGTGATGCCAAATCCGGCTTGCTGCCCCCCGGTATCCATGGGTGAGGAGACCTCAACCCTAGGGTTTTCCGGGTTAGGAAGCGGGTTTTTCTGATTCGGATTTGTATTCCCCATCGACCAGGGGGCAAGAAGGGAGGAAATCCCTCCATGAAATTCGGTTTAAACCGTCGATCTGACCAGGACAACGGGGAACATTCTGATCTACATTGAGGCGAAACAAACCCCCGATACCCCAGGCAAGGCGAATACCCCCAGCGGATGGCCCAATCCTCCGCCCACGGGTGGAATTATCCCCCTCAGGTGGCCAAGCCCCCCAACATTCGTTAACCTGGTCAAAAATTGATGTTGCCAAGTGGGCATCCTTGTGTAAAATCGTGGGCAACATCGTCCGACCTATCGTGATTCAACTAAGGAGGTGATACAGAATGCCCGTGAATGCGACCCCAAACTTGCTCCAATTCCTGAAAGACGATCTGGCGATTTCGTCGGCTTCGTTGCAGGTTGCCCTCAAGCACAGCGAACAGGATCCCGGCCCCTTGCCGATGATCCTCTGGCAGTACGGTTTAGTCACCCTAGAGCAACTTGAGCAAATCTATGACTGGATGGAAGCCGCCTAAGCGCCGCCTAGCCCCTCTAGGTCGGTTGTTAAAGGCGCAGTCTAGGCTGCGCCTTCGCTCATTCAAGGCTTTGATGCAGGGCGGTTGAGACAGATTCCTCAGCTAAAGTTTTGGGGTAAGGTCAGGGCAACGGATGGCCCTTGAGCACCAGAGTTGATCAGGCACTTTGGCTCTGGCTGCGAATGACTTTACAGGCTTTAAAGACTATTGTGTGATTTCCGTAAAATTACGGTCTCTTTGCGATGGGGTGCGGCCCTTTCATTAAGCTATAGTTAAGCGCTGACAGGGCGGCAGAGCACTTCAAGCTTATACGTCAATGAGGCGTCTCCTGATGGGGTTCCCTCGGCCTGGGGCCGGGGGATTTTTTTGCCTAGGCCACCTTCTGGGCGGCGGCAAGCAGGGGAAAACCCAGGGCTTCCCGCTGTTCAAGATACAGTTGGGCCACCCGACGGGCCAGGGCGCGGACTTGGCGAATGTAGCGGGTGCGTTCCGTCACGGAGATCACCCCCCGCGCATCCAGCAGGTTGAAGGTGTGGGAACACTTGAGCACATAGTCGTAGCTGGGCAGCACCAGGCCGCGATCCATCAGTTGCTCGGCTTCTTTTTGGTACAGCTCAAACCGCTGAAACAGCAGTTCGGGGTCGGAGGCTTCAAAGTTGTAGGTGGAGTTTTCGATCTCCGCCTGCATGTAGATATCGCCGTAGGTGAGCTGGTCGTTCCACTGGATTTTGGCAATGGCGTCCACCTCTTGCAGATACATGGTGAGCCGTTCTAGGCCGTAGGTCAGCTCGATGGACACGGGCCGACAGTCGATGCCGCCGCACTGTTGAAAGTAGGTGAACTGGGTGATTTCCATGCCGTCGAGCCAGACTTCCCAGCCCACGCCCCAAGCACCCACGGCGGCGTCTTCCCAGTTGTCTTCCACAAAGCGAATATCGTGGTCTTCGGGTTTAATGCCCAGCGCCCGCAGCGACTCAATATAGGTTTCCTGAATATTGTCTGGCGAGGGCTTAATCAACACCTGGTACTGAAAATAGTGCTGATAGCGGTTGGGGTTTTCGCCATAGCGACCGTCCGCCGGACGACGACAGGGTTCGGCATAGGCCACCGCCCAGGGTTCTGGCCCCAAAGCCCGCAAAAACGTGTGGGGGCTTTTGGTGCCTGCGCCCTTTTCGGTGTCGTAGGGTTGCACAATCACGCAGCCCTGTTTGGCCCAAAAGTCGTTCAGCGTGGCGATGACAGACTGAAAATTCACGGTGTTTCCCCCATCCAATGTTTCCCTATCCAAACGGCCTAGCCCGCGACAGCACGATGCTCAGCCGCGTTAAGGCGCTAGGGTTTTATTGTCCCCTAAATGTTGGCTAAACCGTCTAGAAGCCAAGCCAGGTAAAGAAGGTTTGGTGGGTCACCAGTTCCAGCACCAGCAGGGCCACAAACCCCACCATGGCGAAGCGGCCATTGATGCGTTCGGCGTAGGTTGTCCAGCCAAAGCCGGGGGCATCGGCGGCGGGGCTGGGGGCATCGGCGGCGGTCGATTTCGCTTCAGCGTCGGGGGCAGGGGTCGTCATGGTTAAGAACAGTGAAGGCCAGAGGCTATTGTAAACCTTTCCGCCTGCCTTAGGATTCGGCCAAAAAACGCCCTGGGCTGAGCGCCCTCAGCAGGTCATCGGGTTGGCTAACGGCGGCCTGGGCAAAGCGCTGGGCAATGGGAGGCAGATATACAAACGGCCCATTGAAGCCCGCCATCAGGTCAATCCCCTCTAGCCCAGGGAGGGATCCGACCAGGGGGAGACCATCGCGACTAAAGCTGACGGGGCAGCGGTGCCAGTAACCCGGTAGCGTGCTTAGCTTGGGCGCAATGCTCGCCAGGGCAGATCGCAGTCGTTGGATGCTGGTGATGGTATCGGCGGGGCCATCGAGATCGGTCACGGTACGGCTAATTTGGCCGAGGCACAGGTGTCCATCGCGGAACTGCACTGCGCCCCCGTCAATGATCGATGGGGTGACTTCGTGGCCCGGTTCGTCCCAGAGGTCATCCACTTCGGGGCGGCTGGCCTGGGCCTCTAGCTCAAAGCGCTGGGTCACCGCTGGCATCACCAGGGCGCGCAGTTGGATCTCCGGGGTGGGTCGGGTTTCGATCAGTTCGGCCTGGGTGTAGTAGAGGGGGATTTTTAGGTCAATGGTGCTGAGGAGGGCGCGGGTGAAGGCCCCAGAGGCCAGCAGCACCCGATGGGCCGGATAGGCTTGCTCGGTGGTGAGGATCCCTGTAACTCGGTTTTTGATCCGCGCTAGCCCCGTGACCTGGGCCACCATCCGGGTGCCCCCTAGCCGATGGAAGGCTTGGTTATAGGCGGACACCACCGCCGTCGGGGAGACATGGCCGTGGCGCACCGTAAAGGCTCCGGCCACTGTGGGGCCAGTCAGCAGCGGTTCGAGATCCTGGGCCTCGGCGCGGCTAATGAACTGGGGTGGCGTGGCGTACTGGGCGTAGTCGGCGGCTAGGGCCTGGGGATCGTCATCGGGGGCCACCGTCAGCAGCAGGTCTAGTTCTCGAAACTGGGTATCCGCCCCTAGTTCCTCCGAAAGCTGGTGATGTTTGGCCAAGCCCTCCTGGCAGAGGGTGTGGGTGAGGGGGCAGGTGCCCGCCCAGTAGGGAATGCCGCCGTAGCTGTAGCGGGTGGCGCTGTCGGGGTCTAGGGTTTTGTCTACCAACAGCACCGATAGCCCCTGGCGGGCCAGTTCATAGCTGGCGGCGGCACCAACAAGGCCGTTACCCACCACAATCCAATCAAAGGTTTGCATAGTTAGAGGTGTCGAGGAATGGCGGGATCGGCCCAGAGTCTACCCCAGAGGGTGAGATAGGGCTAGGCGTGAATTTGGCTGAGAATTTGACGCAGACGGTCGTAATCGTCCTTAAGGAGCGTGCTGAGGGTGCGACCTGCCTGCACCAACCAAGCTCGATCCAGGTTGCGGATTTGATAGCCCTGACGCACCACCGCCGCCACCAGGCTATCCACCGGGGCTTGGCTGAGACCCAACAGAGGCCGCAGAAAATCCAGATTATCCGTAAATTCCATCACCGCCTTGGCCGGACAGCGATAGACCGCCTGATGCACCTGGGGCGGTCGGGGTGGCAGGTATTGAAAAATTGGCCCGGTGGGTTCTCCCGCCAAATTGGGAGTCCGAAATCCCATAATCGCCACCCGAAACTCGGTTTTCAGCATGGCGAAAATCTGGGGTTGCTGTTCCCGCAACTCATCCAGGGAGAGCCCCAAGGCCCTAGCCCGATGCACCGAATCGATGGGGCTGGTGGTGGCGTGGTACACCACACCGTAGATCTGATTGCGCGACTCCTCGTCCTGGGAAATCACCCAACTGCCAAACTCCGGCATCACCGGAAAGCTCAGGCCATCGGGATCGAGGCACTGGGCCAAAAATTCGGTGGTGGAGGTTTCGATTACCTCCGCTAAATGATCCGGCGGGCGAGCAGCCTGGGCTGAGGAGGGCAGGGGCAAACGCATGGGAATTAGCCGCGCCGCTGGCCAGGGTTAACGGGGGCCAGTTCGTCGAGGTTGAAGGTCACCAGCTTATCCCAGTTGCCACCTTCAAACAGTACGGCCACCTTGCCATCGGTGATGCGCTGCACCAGGCCCTGAAAGCCGTAGTAGGTATCGTTGACATTGGTCACTGTAACGGGGGCACCGGGGAAAATCATGGCAACCTGTCCTCAATCCTGCGTGATGTCTTGCGATGGTGATGTTTCTCAGTCTAAGCCATCCTCCCGATCTAGGATACGGGGGTCGCAGACCTAACCCTTGAGGGAGCAGGATTTCTACGCTGCCGCCCCGCGCTGTTGCAGGATGAATTCCGCCAGGGCCAAGTCTACGGGGGTGGTCACTTTGAGGTTGGTTTCCTCCCCCGATACGATGTGAACGGGCAGACCGCACTGCTCAAATAGAGCGGCATCGTCGGTGACGGCCCAGCCCTGGCGGCGGCCCTCCTCGTGGCATTGTTTCAGCAGGGCGACGTCAAAGCCCTGGGGGGTTTGGGCGGCCCAGAGGTGCTGACGGTCGGGGGTGGCGGTAATTTGTTGGTCGGCGTTGACCACTTTGATGGTGTCCTTCACTGGAATAGCCGCAATCAGACCCTTGTAGCGATCTAGGGCCGTGGCGCAGCGGTCAAACAGATCCGGGGTGGCCAAACAGCGAGCACCGTCGTGAATGAGCACCTGGGTGGCGTCCTCCGGCAACCCTTGCAGGCCGTTGTAGACCGACTCTTGGCGGGTGTCGCCTCCCGGCAAAAAGACCACGGGCTTACGGAGTTCTAGGGTGTCGATGACCGCCTGTAATGGGGGCTGATCGTGGGGCTGGCAGATTAGCCCCATCCAGACCACCGATTCGGCCTCCTCAGCGGCCCGCAACGTCCAGGCAATTAGCGGTTGGCCCAGCAGGTGCAGCAACACTTTATTGCGGTTGGCCCCCATGCGGCGACCCGTGCCAGCGGCGGGGATGAGGAGGTGAACGGCGGTCATAGGTTTCAGACGTGCGGTGCAGGTGGGGCCATGAAAAATTGCGACGGAGAAGAAATTTAATCCCCGTTGTTGCTTAGATTCCACTTAATCGCGGCCAGGTTCCACTACAATAGCTTGCGAACAGGCATGGACGTAAATTATGCGGGTATTGGCTCTGGTTCCGGGGGGGATAGAACGCCAACTGGAGTTCTTTCCTGTGCTGCGGGAGATTAAAGAAGCTTTTAAGGCTGCCGACCTTGCCGTGGTCGTTGATCCGGAAGCAAAGGACATTTACCAACTGTCGAAGGTGGTGGATGAGGTGGTGCCCTACAGCTTTCAGGCTAGCAACAGCCCCGCCGACTGGGCCAACCTGCTGGGCATCCTGCGAGATCGGGAGTTTGAGGCCGTCATTACCCTCACCGAATCCTGGTCTATTGGTCTGCTGCTGTGGCTGAGCGGCATTCCCACCCGTATTGGCTACGGTGGCGGCAGCAATGCCTGGTTCCTCACTACCGCCATTCCCCGATCCAGCGTCCCCGCCGAGGACGATGCCGCCATCCTAAAAGCCCTCAACGTCAAGGCCACCCTAGCCCCGCCCAGCCTCAATGTTCCCCAGGCCGACCTTAAAACCGTGGATGCCTTGCGTCAGGCCGCTAAGCTTCAGGGGGGCTACGTTGCGATTTACCCAGGCACCTCCCCCGATGGCGATGCCTACCCCACAGACCAGTGGGTCACGATTCTTAAAGATTTTCAGCAGCGCCAGCCCGATCTGCCCCTCGTGCTGCTTCAAACCGCCGATACGGTGGCCAGCAATGCCGCCCTCCGCCAAGCCCTACCCGGCCTAACGGTTCTAGAGCCAGAAACCATGGGCCAACTGGCGGCCCTCATTGCCGGGGCCAATTTGCTGGTAGCTGTCCAGGGGTATCCGGTGGCCTTAGCCGCAGCCCTAGGGGTCTACACCGTGGGCCTCAGTGCGGCCCCCATGGCCACCCCCGCTGGTGGAGCAGATCGTTTTGTCAACGTGCCCTCTGGCACCGGAAAACTCGCGGATCTCGCGCCCGATACCGTACTCAGCACCATCTGGAAAGGTTAGAGCCTCCCTAGGTCAGAACCTCCTAGGCGTCGGTAAACAAGGGGTTTAGCTAGCCGCGAGGAATAGGTGGAGCGGTTAGCCCACGGTTAAGGGGAATCATTTTTCTTAGGGCCTTCCCTCGGTTAGAGTAGTTTGGTTATTCTGCCTCAGCGGCTATCACTGCTATCAATAATCGACCTTTAGGAGGACTGTCCTCGATGGATAAGATTAAAGAACAGGCCAATGTCGTCAGCCAACTGGTCTTTTCCGGCGACACGGGCGAAATTTACAAAAAAATGTTTAACCGCACCTGGGAGATCCTGCGGGAGGCCGGGGTTCTGGTCTGGCTAGTGGTTTGTCTCACCTTTGTGGGGGGCGAATGGTTCTATCGCAATTCCGTCAGCCTAGGACGCAGCACCCGTGTTTGGTACACCAACTTCAGTACCAAAAGTGCCGAGGCCGAAGCCCCTTCCATGGAAGCCACCGGCGAAGCCCTGCTGGGAAGCTTGAAATCCGGCACCGCTTACCTGCTCAGCCAAGCTCGTCAACAATTGGGCCTACCTGAGCCAGAACCCACCGCGCCTCCGGTGGCCTCCGCCCCCAAGCCCGTGGCATCCCAACCTCCCGCTCCTCCTGCCCCTCCTGCTCCTCCCGTGGTTGAGCCACCCGCAACCCCCTTCACTCCCCCCGCTGCCCCCGCCGCTGCGGATGAGGACGATCTCTAGATCCCTAGGATTGCGGTCTAGGATTGAGTTTGGTCGGGCAGAGCATCATGATCTCAGTCGTCCAGACCGCTCAAGCCGTTCAATAGCTTCGATATTGGCGTCAGATAGCCTCAAGATTGAGTACCAGAGGCCATCTGACGGCTTTTTGTATGGGGATGGCGAATCCTTGTTGCCCCATCATCCTCAATCATCAGCGTCTAAGATGGGGGCAAAACACAATCTTTCAGGAGTTCTACCCATGACCATGATGCCTTGGCGCTGGAGTGCCCTTGCCCTGTTACTGGCCACTGTGGGATGTCAGGCTACGCCCCCCGCCGCCCAAACCTCCAGTGACGATGTCATGGAGACCACTTTGCCCCCTGAGGGAGAAATCCTACAGGCGGCCCTAGCTGAGGCCGAAGCCTCGGACTGGTGTGACGGCTTTTTTGAACCGGAGGTAGCCGCCTCGTCATCCCAGGTTTACGTTGTGGGAGATCGGGCGTTGGTAGAAGTGTTGTGCGCCAATGCCGCCTACCAATCCGTCTACGCCTATGCCGCGATGTCGCCCGATGGCACCCTACAACCGCTGACCCTGGATATGTTTTACCCCGACGATGGGGGCAACTTTCAGCGGGTGAGCGAACCCACCGTGGGCGGTTTGGCCGATTTCGACGCCACCCAGGGCCAGTTGACCATCTTTAGCAAAGCCCGTGGGTTAGGAGACTGCGGCTCCCTTGCCACCTATCGCTGGACGGGCCAAGCCCTGGATCTAGAAACCTACCGCTACCAAACCTGCAACGACGATCCCAACTCCCCCCAAACCGCCCCCGATCCAGCAAACTTTCCCCAAATTTATCCCTAAGCCGTAGGGTGGGCACTGCCCACCATCCCACCCAATCGGGAACACTAACTAAAACGCCGTTCCCTACCCCCAATGCCCGACTATCGACGCGCCCATACATCGGGCGGTGCCATCGTTCTCACCCTGGTTACCCTGATTGCCTGACACATTTCCAAGGTAGGTTGGGTGCAGCGAAGCGGAACCCAACACTCGCCGAGGACTTCGGGCTTGTTGGGTTCTGCTATCGCGCCACCCAACCTACGAGAGATCAAGGCTTTTCGGCATTGTGTCAGTCAGTCAGCTGGTTACCTTTAATCGCAGGCCAATTTTTGCAGAACCGGACAACGTAAAACGCCTTCGCAGGGCTATAGCTACCGTCAAAGCTGAAATGCCCTTTGAGATTACGGCAGCAGCCGTGCTTCCTGACCATCTTCATTTTGTCTGGACTTTGCCCCAAAACGATGCCAACTACTCCAAGCGAGTTGGACGGCTGAAGGTGTTGTTTACCCGATCACTCAAGGGCAATGGTGCGCTACCGCAGGATGTTTGTCTCTCTCGCCAAAGGCAGCGGGAAAGCGATGTATGGCAACGACGATTTTGGGAACACACCATTCGCGATGAGGCGGATTGGGTGGGGCACATCAATTATTTGCATTACAACCCGGTGAAGCATGGCTTGGTAAAGTGCCCCTATATTTGCATTACAACCCGGTGAAGCATGGCTTGGTAAAGTGCCCCTATCAGTGGGAGTTTTCGAGTTTTCGGCGGTTTGTCAGGGATGGGTTTTATGGGGAGGATTGGGGATGCTGTTGTGGAGGGAAGGAGGCTGTGGTTGAGTTTGAGGGGGAGGGGTTGGTGGTGGGTGAGTAGGGTGGTGGTGGGCGGTGTCTACCCTA
Organism: Spirulina sp.; assembly: GCA_044070495.1. GTDB lineage: Bacteria > Cyanobacteriota > Cyanobacteriia > Phormidesmidales > Phormidesmidaceae > Nodosilinea. Next base: position 237,008 of record JBIPSI010000003.1, read on the forward strand.
CTGGCTCTAAATTTCTTTAAAGTTTCAAGTGCAGTTTTAAGGGTTCATATTGGCCATCGCGGCACTGGTCTCTTAAAGTTGGATCACTGGTTTTTCGTCGCCTGTGATCCTTGAGTAGCAACCCTTCTAGAAGCCATCCTACCTTAACAAGCCAGTGCCGCCATCGCTCTTTAAATTTCGTGTAAAAGAATAATAGTTAGCCCCCAATCCCTGGAGACATTGGCTTAACTTAGAGTTGTAGGGCCAGAGCATTTACCATTGCAAGGGTCTAGATAATCAGGGCATGAGCGACGTATCACATGTCAGACTGAAGACATGTATGCACACCCTTATTTGACACCCCACACCAGAAGCATCTCACCAATTCTGAATTTTCAATCCCTCGCCAGAGCATCTGCTTTTGCAGATCTGTAAGGTGCTTGGTGTTTTCTCTTGCAGCACGGACTACACCGGGCTGTGAAAGATTGCTATACACCAACGGACGATGGAAATTTGCAAGACCCAGTGGCATCGTCCAGCGAGATACCAGCCAACGTAGGGTGCCTGCCAGATCGATTACAAACCCCGAAATACTTTAAGGAGTTAATTTCAATGATGAAATCATTGACAAAATCTAACCTGGCTAGCCGTGTTATGTCGGCTTCTAAAGTAGCTATGACGGCGGCTACCGTAGCTGTGGCCAGCGTGGCCTTTGCTTCGGTGGCTGAAGCAGCCCAATTCACCATCAACTACCAAGGTAACGACCGGGAGCATGTCACCTTTGCAATAAGCAATTATGCTTAATTGTAGGTAGCGGTGAACCAATCAAGCCATTGAGATAAGCACAGCGATGAGCTAACACTTGTGGAACGTTCTCTCGCTTCCATTGCGCTCCTGATATCTGCAC
>JBIPSI010000004.1:0-199576 GCA_044070495.1 Spirulina sp.
GCCACATCCGGTTCACCCACAACCGCGACCCTGAACCCGCCATGGCCTCTTGCAAACAGCATGACCTGCGTACCGACCGTATCGAGTTCAAAATACACACGTACTGCTATGCTGCCGACTAGTTTTGTCAGTCAACCAGCCACAGCAGACACCCGACAAAGAGCCTAAAGCCTACTGTAGTCAGGGCCTTCACCAATTTTTCTAGCCCAGGAGAGGAGAGGCATCCGCCGATGATACTCCCAAAAAACAGGATCGTTCGGCCTATGGCCTTGAATCAGACTGAAACCCTTGATTCCTCGATCTTCTCCATGGCTCAGTGGTTTTAGCCCTGCAGCGGGGCACTGGTTGTCAAAAAGGCGGCACCCTTTTGGACAATCACAAAGCGCTTGTAGAAAAAAACCTGGTCTTGGCGGTGGAGACGATCCGCCAGATCCGCCAGGGTTTGCCAAGGGGAATACCGGGGTGGACAGGTGCGGTCGCTGAGCCGATTCCAGAACGCCATACGGGCCTTGGGGGCGGCGTGGTGGTGCAGCGTTTCCAGCACCATTTGAAAGTGTGCTTCGGACATGTATTCAAACACATTACTGAGGTTGAAGCGGTCGATGGAGTGCTGGTTTTGGCCCAAAAAGTCCTCCAGGGATGTGGTGTGCCACTCCAGGCGATCCAGGTTTTGGCGGATGGCTTCAAAATTTTCGGGCCGCAGGGCGTAGGGCAGTATGGTGTCATAGCCGCTCAGAACAATCCATCGCAGGTAGGGGTTTTGGGCTGGATCTAAGGTGGTAAGGGCGTAGCGAGTGCGTCCCAGCAGGTGGTCGGCCAAGGACTGATCGCCGTAGCGCAGAAATTCGGGGTCGGTGCCCAAATGCCCTAGCGTAAAGCGCGAGAAAAACGCCCGAAACAACCACCGCCACCGCCAGCTATCCCATTGTTCGGTGTACCAGGCCTCGCGTTCGGCGGGAGAAAGCCCCTTAAAAATCGGTCGCCAAACCTGGGGAGAATGAACCAAGGGCAGCACCCAGCGGCGAAATAGGGCCAGGTAGCGCTCAAACTTGCCGCTGTGAAGAATTCCTTGGGCAACGGTCTGGGGGCGGTGATCCCAAAATTCCCTGGCTGGGGGCGAGAGTTCCTTGCGGCAGCGCTGGTAAAGCTGCGCCCTGAAAGATCCCAGGGTTCTCAAAGAACCCTGGGATCTGGTTTCCTGGGATTGTGCCCCCAAAAGCATCAACATTTCGGGATAACTCAGGCTCCGAAAGGCGGCTACTTTGAGTTCCAAACAGGCGATTTGGGCAGGGCTGAGATCCACCGCCATCACCCGCTGGGGGCTGCGGCTCAGCAGGGCCAGGGTATTGTCGCCACCGGAGGCAATGGAGAGGCAGGTGTGGTGGGGCTGCACCGCCAGGGCTTCTAGCAAAACGTCGGCATCTTCCCAACACTGGGCATAGCGTAGATGGTCGAAGCGGGTGTGATGTTCTATTTCGCTAGGCATGGGGCGATTCTATCGTTTCCTACCAACTCCAACTCCTGCCACCCCGATTTCTGACTCACCTGTCTGGGCGCGGGGACTGCGCCCCTACCCACTCCATTAGGATTGAGCCACCGCAGGCTGGATTCGCTGCACCCGTCCGGTGCAGCCATCCAGCGTTACCCAGTCGCCCTCTTGCAGAAGGGTGGTTAGGTTGGGCAGGTCGCTCACCATCGGCAGGCCCAGTTCCCGCGCCACAATCGCCACATGGGACAACACACTACCCCGCTCCACCAGCAACCCCTGGGCATGGGGAAACAGCAGCACCCAGCCCGGATCCGTGGAAGTGGCTACCAGAATCTGGGGTTCCTGATTGTGGTGGGATACCCCCTGCCGCTGAAGCCACTGGCGCGGATGGCTCACCAAACACACCCGCCCCTGGACGGTTCCCGGCGCACAGCCCATACCCTGCCAGGTGTCGGGGTTGTCGGTGGTTTGTGAGATATCTGAATCCTTTGAGAGTCCTAAATCCAGCCTAGGCACGGATGGGGATGACAGACCCAAACTCGGCAGGCCAAAGGTTTCCAGGCGTCGAGGCAAGGCCGGAGTCGCGAGGTGTTGCTGATACTCGGCTTTGCGGATGGCCACTAATCCCCGCAGATCCAAGGTGGTAGCAGTGCCTTCCACCAGGCCCATAATTTCTTCGACCTCTAGGAAAAAGATGTCGGCAGGATCCTCCAGCCAGTCCAACGCATAGAAGCGTTTGCCCAGTTCCACAAACACCCGCCGAGCTTGGCCAAACACACGGGTGCGCTCGAAGCGGAGGTTCTCCCGATTTCGCACCAGGCGACGGGTGTTGTGCAGCACCCAGCGAAAGAGGATGGCTTTGGGGCCGTTGACGTTCATCGACATCGACGTTGTTGGGGATTGATCCCCCCTAGCCCCCCTTGAGAAGGGGGGAACTGGAGCCAAAGTCTTCCTTGGGAAGGGGGGAACTGGAGTCAAAGTCCCCCTTTTTAAGGGGGATTTAGGGGGATCTCCAGGCCTAGAGCTACTGTCCGGTCTTCCCTCTCCTACAGGGCGAGGGGTTGGGGGTGAGGGCTTCTGCGCCATGTAACCCACGGTTCGCAGCAGGGGCAGAGGATCGTCGGCTAGGGTGGGGCTTTCCAGCTTGAGTTCTTCGAGGCAGCGATCCCCAAATTTTTCCAAATACTGCTGATAAGCCGTTTCTAAGGACGGGATAGTCCTCAAAGTGCGCTGAATTTCGGCTAGCGACCCGTTGCAGAAGATCTCGATCTGATCAGGATCATCTGCCAAGAGGGTCGCCATTGCCGTCATGCGCTGGGCGGGTTCGGTGCTGATGATGTCGCCCGTTAGGCTGATTAGGGTATTTTGCAAAGCTCCAGTGGTGTCGCCGCCCCAGCGCGTGACGAGTTTTTTCAGTACGCCGTAGAAAATCATGGCAAAGAAGTCGTTAATCAGCGGCGCATCCCAGTGGGTGAGGAGTTCGCCTTCGATGCGGCGATAGATTTTCACCAGTTCGTCGGGCCGTTGGTCGGGCAGGGTGGCCAGCTGGTCTGCCGTCATCAGCACCCGACCCAGCCGCTGGTGGTAGCGCTGGATGCGGTGGTTGAGGGTGAGGTAGTTGGTCACAATGCGCCCGGTAGACCAGGCCAGTCGCAGGGCATCGGCCACGGGATGGGTCTGATTTTGGCGACGAATCTCGGCCATCACCGCATCGGGCAGGCCCTGCTGTACCCCCAGCATTTGCTCTAAAAACCGCGCATTCAGCCGATATCCCGGCAAAAAGGTCAACACCCGATACCAGCTCAGCAGATTGTAGTAAATCCGCCCCTGCAAGAAGCCAATCATGGTCTGAAACACCTGGCGATGCTGGGCAATCACCCCATTGGGCACCCCCATAAAACGGCAAAACTGTTGATACACCTCGGTATAGGCCTTGCGGGCAAAGGAAAAGGTCAAGGGCGTCGTGACGCCGCTGTAGCTCTCCACGATGTTACTGTTGTCCCACAGGCCATAGGTGCCATCGGGGTCGGGTTGAGTGGCCAGCGTGGTGATGGGGCGGGCTTGCAAGAGGTAGAGGTTGGCCCTTGCCCTCACCCTAAATCCCTCTCCCAAGGTGGGAGAGGGACTTTGAAGATCGGCCTCCCCCTCTCCCACGGGGAGAGGGGGACTGAGGGGGTGAGGGCTCCAGGCCCACTCGATATCCTGGGGGCGGGCTTGGTGGTGGCCGATGGTTCGGGCCAGATGGGCAATTTCGAGGATTTGGCTATCCGTTAGCACCGCCCGCTGTTGGGCTTCGGCGGGGACGGCTTCCCAGGTGAGATCCCCTGATGTGCTGGTCTGCTGGCGCTGGGTTTGCAGGGCTAAGCGGCGTTCTAGAATCTGTCCTTCCCGGCTCACCAGGTAGGTATCGCCCACCACGTCTCCGTTGACCAAGGCCGCAGATAGTCCGTAGACCGCTTGGATGACCGTTACCCCCCGCTTCCCACTCACCGGATCGGCACTGAAGGCCACCCCAGCCGCCACGGGATTGAGCATGGGCTGAATGAGGACGGCGGGTGGTTGTAGGTCGGCAGGGCGCGGGTCATCGGATGGGCGAGGAGACCTCGCCCCTACGGTGTGATAGGTTTGCAGGGCTTCAGAAAAGGCGGATTGCCAAACCCGCAGAATGGCGTTGTCCAAGTCCGCTAGCGCTACCCCTAGGACGGTTTCCAACTGTCCGGCGTAGCTTTGCTGGGTACCGTCCTCCGCCAAGGCCGACGACCGCACGGCCCACCGCTGTTCTGGCCTTCCCACCAATTCTAGGCACTGCCTCACTTCCGCCATCACGGCTGGGGCAAGGCGGGTTGGGAGTCGGTGGTTTCCCAAAGTTAGGGCGTCGCCATTACAGAGATGCAGCGAATCCCAAAAGGCCTGGGGCAGCAGAACAACGCCTGGTAGCGCGGGAAAACCTGCCAGGACTAGGTGCGCTAGGGTCGCCGCTTTGCCACCGAGGTGAGGCAGGGCTTCGGGTGAAGGGGGATGTTCTGAGCTGAACCAGGTGCAGTAGGACATGGGGTGGAGAAATCGGGAGTCGGGAGTCGGGAGTCGGGAGTCGGGGTGGTGCATTGCTTCGCGCTGGCGCTAGCCTCGCCCTTGGCGTTATGCACCCTACGAATGTTTTCTATTTCCCCAAAAGCCAGGGCAACCAGCCCAGGCTGAGGTAGACGCCCAAAGTCCAAATCGCGGTGGGTGTATCCAAAATGTCGTAGATCTTTCGCGTCGATTCCGTCCCCCCCTCTCCCACGGGGAGAGGGGCCGGGGGTGAGGGCCGAGGACTCTGGGCAGCAGAAAACTTACCCAGCCAAGGCCATGTCTTCAACCCAATCCATCCCATCAGCGCCGCCAAAATGGGGACGGCAATTGCTAGGGCATTGATAGACCAAGCCGTCCAAAAGGAAAAGATCGCCGTCAACAAAATGGCCCCCAACCAAAGCCGCACCGCCCCAGACAGACCCCACAAAGCGCTATAGGTTTCTACGCCCGGCTCTTCTCCGGCGGGTAGGCGAATTTTGCGGCCTAGTTCAATCACTAAGCCATTGCAAAAACAAGCCAGCAGAAAGGGAAAAATACCCTGAGAAAAGACGGTTCCAGCGGTCAAAATCGTTTGTGTGGCAACGGCATAACCTGCAATCAGCGGCACAATCACCATGTGGCTGAGTACGTAGGCGACGGGATGGGACTTCAGCCAATGGCGCACGAAAAATTCTTTACACATCAGCCCAAAGTAGGCCCAGACGCCAATCAAAAATCCCAGCAAAGTAGGTGCTAACCAGAGGGCTAAACTCGCCTGAATCACGGCGCTAATCAGTCCTAAAATAGCCAACTCTCGCAAACTCACTAGGCCACGGGGAACGGGGCGATAGGGGCGATATTGGGTGTCGTCAGCAAGGTCTTTGAATTCGTCCGCCACCCGCATTTGCCAGAAAAAAGCAAAGGTACTCGCAAAGGCCACAAAGGCCGAGGAAAGGGCCGGACGAGTATCGGTAAGACTGGCTCCATAGCCCACAGCGGCCCCACTAAAGATGAGGATCAATAGGCCATGCTTAACTAGGGGAAAGCGTTCTTTTTGGTAAATCCATGCCCGTGTAAATAGGCTTTTTCTAAGTAGAGTTTTGCGGTCCTCACCCCTGCCCCTCTCCCCTAGGGAAAGGGGTTCTGAAGTGTCCCAGGGTTCCTGAGAAGGGGCAGAACTGGGCACATCGGAATCAGGGACCATGGTAAGGGAATGTAATGTGGGCGCGACGGCAGTTGGGTAAGTGGCCAATCTAACCACCAATAACCAATAACAAGTAGCTCTAATCTAAGCCTCTAATGACGGGATAAGCCCCACCCTAGGACAGTCCCTAAGCTGCACCAGGGGCGTTGGGCGCATCAGGATTGCCCTGCACCCGCGCAATGGCCTGGGTGATCTCGGATTCTGTCCAACCCTGGCGCTGTAGGCGGCGTTGGAGTTGGTCGTCGTTGGCCCCCGCTTGCAGGGCACGGCCCACATAGGTTGTCAGGGCTTCGGCTTGGGGATCGGATTCGGGATGGGCAGGGGCATGATCACCCCGAATGGCTTCCCAAAGGGTGATTATGAGTAGCCCCACACCAAAGGCTAAGGCCATCCAAAAGATGCCACCAATACCGAGGGTGCAAAGGATCGAGTAAAAGAACAGTTGTCCTGCTGAACTGGGGCCAAGGGTTAAGACTAAACCACCCGCCACCATTAGGCCACCTAAGATTGTGCTAAACGCAATTTTGGAGAAGGGCATCACATCCTCACAGACGATTATCGAGGGCAATTTCCCAGTAGCGTACTAGGCCGATGACTAGGGCCATATAGCAGGGAATAGCGAAGGCAATTTCGACAGGAGCATTAATGACAGGAATCAGAAAACCTGTGAAGTTAGCAACGGCACTAGGCCCATAGACTCGAATACCGTTGACGAACAAATAATATTCAATGGGCAGGGCAATGGCAGTACAAATGGATAGGGCCATCACAAAACGAGTGGCGATGGGATAGTGAGGAAAGAATCGATAAACAAGCAGGGCCGTAATGGCAATTACCCCCACCCAAATCCCGGTCATAATAAAGCTGATGTCGTGGAAAATAAACGACCAACTGGGGAAGCCTTGATTAAGAACCATTGGCTCTACCATTACCTCGAACATGAAAATCGCTAGGGCTGTCATGGCAATACCTCTGGCCCAGCGAATTTTCTTGAGGGGAATCAGCAGCCTGTCTTCTAGCACAAAGCCCCAGTATTTATAAAATCCAATTACCAGTCCTGCAAAGACAGGCACATAATAAACTAGTTCAATCGGTACACTGGCAATGGTGAGGCCACTAAGGGAGTCTAATACCTCTGGGGCATAGCTCCGAATACCAATATTAACAACCCAAATTTCTAGAGGAAGAGTCAGCAATACAAGAACGCTCAAGTACAGAAAAAATCGTTTCCATTCTCGCCAACTGGGCAACAGTTTATCGACAATTTCAACGACTCCCAAAAACAGAATGGCCCAGCCGATGGTCAAAATCCAGCTCACATCATGATACAAATAGGCCCATTGCCCTAGACGAGCATTGCGCCACATGGGAGCAGTAAATAGCTCAAAAATCAGCACGCCCACCGCCATAATGCCAAATCGAATCAGGATTTGACTTTGAATTTTGCTGAGGAACCATAGCCCTAATCCTAAGGCCAAAAAGACCACTCCTTGAAAGAATAAAGTGGCCGGAGTCGCTGTTTTTTCAAAGGCACAATGGCCCAATAGCCAAAGGGAATTTATGAGCATTGTTATGGCGTCCTAGTTTACGCACGGCACTGTGGACAGTTTCTTAAAGCAAGGTTAGCACCAAGTTATCCGTCCATCCGTGTGCTAACGTCAGCCAGCATGGTACACCGATAGACAGCTTCAACAGCATAGTAGCGGGTCTTTTAGAGTCCGCCGTCTATTGAACAAACTTCTTATCGCGATGGCTGGATCAGTAAGGACAGAGAGAATGCCATAGGGCAACGCAATAAATTGTCATTCTTTGTAACAATATAAATTAGTCAAGATGGCACCTGCCCTACTCAAAAACGACGGCGGCTTGCTGTTCCTTCAGTTGTTTTTGTTCTCGTTTGGTCAGGGGGCGCTGGGCTTCGTCGAGCTGGTGCTGGAGTCGTTCGCGACGGTCGATCTCGGGCAGCTTGAGCACAATGCCCGCCGCCAGCCAGTAGTAGACGTTCACCGGATCCACATCCAGGGGATAGTAGTAGGGAAAAATACTAATAAACAGCACAAACACCCACATGGCGGCTCCATAGCCCTTGAGGTTGGGATCTTGGATAGATCGGTAGGCCTTGAAGGTGGCGGCGGTAAGGCTGAGGTACACCGCGAGGGTGGCTAGCAGCCCTAGCGGGCCAATTTCGTAGAGCAATTTGGGGTGGTAGGTTTCCACTAGTTCCGTTTGGCCAAAGATGCGGGCGGCGTTGGTGGCGCGGCCTACCCCTCGGCCTAAAATGCCCTGCTGCTGCCGTTGCGCCCACTGAAATTGCTGAATGATGAACTCCTGGGGTGGGGAGGCGGCCCAGCGGCTTTGGAAGCTGGCGAGGCGTTCGTTGACCACCTCAGGGTTTTGGAACATAAAGATGCCCACCAACAGCACCAGACCCAGCCCCACGGGCAGAAAGCGCTTGAGGTTGGCCACCTGCCCTGTCAGGATCAGCAGCCCTACAATCGTGGTGGGCACCAGGGCCAAGGCAATCCGCTGGCCCGAAACCACCGCCATCACCCCCACCGCCGCCAGGGTTACCAAACCCACAATGCGCCAGAGGAGGGATCGGTCGCTGAAGGCGGTGCCAAAGGCAAAGAAACTGCTGGAAATGAGAAACCAGCCCCACTGCCAAGGGGCATTAAAGGTACCCGGCAGCCGAATCTGCCCCTGGGATGGGGAATACAGCAGGGAACCACCCACAAAACAGCGGGCCTCTAGGGACGCCTTAAACAGGTCGGCCCCTTCCCCTACGGTGCCCCGGCAAATTCCGGTTTTGAGCATTAAAAACTGGGTGAACCCCAGCAGGCAGCAGATTAAAATCACCACCACCTGCGCCCGCAGCAGCACATAGACATCCTGCCGATCCCGCAGCAGGTAGTAAATACAAGGAATTAGCAGCACATAGCCCAGCAGCACCTTCAGCCCCAAAACGCCCAGCAGGATTGGAATTTCCCCAGAGGCCGAGAGTTGTTGGCTACCGTTGACCACCAGCAGCGTCAGCATACACAGCCCCACCAGGGCGATTAGAGGCCCCTTGATGGCGGGAGGAATAATCAAGGGCTGCTGGGTTTTGCGGCAAAACTGCACCACTCCCCACAGGGCCGGAAAGAACAGGGCATCCTTGGCCAACTGCAAAATGCCGCTGCCGCCCAAGGCATAGATCACCGTGCCGCTGAAGGGGACGTAGAAAATAAAGGCATAAATCGCCTGCCGGGGATAGCGATAGGCCATAGCCATCGTAATAATGGCTGCTGGGGCTGCTAATCCCACCTTTGGCCCCGCCACCAACACCGCCAACACGCCGATTACCCCCGCCACCAGCAGGATCGTAGACAGGTAACGAATCAAGGCTTGGCGTTCCTTTTTAATCTTGCGCTGTCTAGCCCGTTCCTCCCGGCGGGCCTGTTTGGGGTCTAGGGTATCCGCCGCTAGGGCCGTAGAATTGGCCACCGACCGTTTTTTCCTTGACCGTTTTTGCTTGGATCGTTTGCCCTTGGCACCCTTGGCACCCTTGGTTGAGGATGACGGGGATGAACAAGAGGAGGGACGGGTCGCTCTGGCCATAGATCAACGGCGGTGGGGGCCACTCCACTCTAGCGAAATCTACGGAAACCCAAGACTTGCCCTCAACCCTGCTTGGCGACCGCCATGTTCTGCCCATTGCGGATGATGGCGTTGAACGGGGGATTCTCTGGGCTGCAAGGGTCTAAAAATGTTGAAAGCCCTGGCTAAAGGAGAGGTCTAGGGTGGTAACAGAGTTCTTATCGTCGGAGGTTTGGCCGTTAGCGGAAAGTTGCAGCTTAACCGTGGGTTCAGCCGTGAGGTAGCCCAGCAGTTTGCCCTCTGGGCCGAGGTGGCCTTGCAGCACTTGGGCCATGGATTCTGGCAGACAGAGCACCAGTTCAAAATCCTCGCCACCGTAGAGGCACCAGTCACGGGCTTTTTCTAGCCCCACCCAGGCCACCAGGGCCGGATCGATGGGTAACTGATCGGCATTGAGGACAACTCCGACACCGCTAGCTTGACATAGGTGCAGCACCGCATTGGCGAGGCCGTCACTGGAATCCATGGCGGTGATGGTGATGGGCTTAGCAAAGGCCCGTAGCAAATTCCGCAGGTGGGCCACCACATCCAGCCGGGGTTTGGGCCGTTGATGGGCCTGAATCCACCGCTGGCGAACCTCGTCATGGAGAAAAGCCCCCTGGTCAGGGGCTAGCAACAGTTCCAACCCTGCCCGCGAGAGGCCGTGGTAGCCCGTGGCTAAAAGTACCTGTCCGGGCTGGGCGGTGTGACGATAGAACGCCTTGCCCAGTTCCACCGATCCAAGGGCGGTGATGGCGATGCTGATGGTGTCTGACCGACAGAGATCGCCACCGATGAGTTGTCCGCCCCAGGTTTCCAGGCAAGCGGCCATGCCTTGGTAGACCCCTTCCACCCAGGCCACGGGGGTCGCGCTGGGTAAACTCAGGGCCACGGTGATCCCCTGGGGCTCGGCCCCCATGGCGGCAAGGTCAGACAAATTCGCGGCCATGGCCCGCCAGCCCACATCCTCTGGGGCGGTGGTTTGGTCGCTAAAATGCACCCCGTCCACCAGCATGTCCGTCGTCACCACCAGTTGATGTCCGGGGGGCAGGGCCAGCACCGCCGCATCGTCTCCGACGAGGTCGATGGGGCAGTAGCGAAAGAGCCGCTGGAGCAGGCCCAGTTCGCCGACCTGCCCAACGGTGAGGGATTCAGTCATGCTAGGTGGGCTGTACCAGGTTTTCGGCCCCGGATACCACACGGGCCGATTCGATGCGGTCGCCTTGGCCCAACTGCTCTAGCACCTCTTTGTTCTCGACGACGTAGCCAAACACGGCGTAGCGGCCATCCAGCAGGTTGAGACCAGCGGGGGTCAGTTCCGGCTCGAAGAGGAAGAAGAAGAACTGGGAGGATCCGCCGTTGGGGTCATCGCCGGGACGGGCCATGCCCAGGGTGCCAAAGGCAGAAAAGGGCAGGACGGGATCATCCAAATAGCGGCCCAGGTCTTCCAGGGTGGTGCCATAGACGGGGGCATCGTCGCCCTTCACCAAAATTTCCAGGGGCACGGCGCGGTAGGCCTTAGTTTTGGGATCGATAAAGCCTTCCTCTGGCCCAGCGGGGTCGCCCGTTTGCAGCACGTAGTTTTCTTCGGCGCGAATAAATTCCATGCCGTCGTAGAAGCCTCGCTGCACCAAGTCTACAAAGTTGCCAGCGGTGACGGGGGCGCTATAGCCATCCACCACGGCCCGCATAGAGCCCTTGTTGGTGACAAACTCTATCGTGGCCCGCCCCTTAAGCTGGGGCAGGTTGTCGTATTCTTCCGGCACCGCAAAGGGGAAATCCGTCACCATCAGTTCTTCAATGCGGCCCACATCGTCGAGCATGGCGGATCGAGTCATCCACACCGCTTCTCGATCCTTGAGATCAATAGCTTCCTTGAGGGGTAGAAGCTGGGTCTGGAGATCGTCTAAATAGCTCACTGCCGCCGCCCGCTTGCCGTCGGGAATCGCCGCCAGGATGGTCTCTCGATCCCGGCCCAGCAGACGCTCTACCTTAGCCACATCCTTGGCCACTGGACCCCAGCGCTTACTGCGCAGCCATTCCGACAGGCCCTCTAGGGTGCCCTGAATGTCGCGAATTGCCTTGTTTTCAATGGGCAACGAGTTCCGCAATAGCGCCCGTCCATCGGTGATGGCGTTTCCGGGCGGCAGGTAGGCCACCGTCAGGGTTGCGCCCAGGGTTTCACCCAGAGCCCCGTTCAGACTGAGCGCCTGGGCCTGACTCGGTTGCCCCGCCCACAGGCCCATCATCACCAACAGCACCCCAAGCACGGAGAGGAGGGTGCGGGAACTATGCTGCCACCAAGGGCGGCTTACCGTCATGCCTTTGGCCATTTTTCTTAATTTGCCTGCAATACCAGAACAACAACTGCGTGGGCGAGGTCGCCTCTACAATCTTGTCACACTGTTGGATCTTGGCCAAAACCTGGATCTTGACCAAAACCTGGATCGTCGTCACAGGGAAAGGGCCACTGGGGGGTAAAATGAGATGCCAAAACAATTATCTATCCGACCACTAGAGCCAGCGTTATGATTTCCAGCAATGATTTCCGCCCCGGTACAACCATTGAGCTTGATGGCTCTGTTTGGCGTGTTGTGGAATTTCTGCATGTTAAGCCTGGTAAAGGGTCGGCCTTCGTGCGTACCAAGCTCAAGAACGTGCAGTCTGGCAACACCGTAGAGCGTACCTTCCGGGCCGGGGAAACCGTGCCCCAGGCGGTGATTGAAAAGAAAGACATGCAGCACACCTACCGCGACGGTGACGACCTCGTCTTTATGGACATGGAAACCTACGAAGAGGGTCGTCTGACCGCCGACCAAATCGGGGATCGGGTGAAGTATCTAAAAGAAGAGATGGTCGTCAGCGTAGTGACCTGGAATGGCCAAGTGCTAGAGGTGGAACTGCCCAACTCCATCGTGTTGGAAGTCACCCAGACCGACCCCGGCGTGAAGGGCGACACGGCCACCGGCGGCACCAAGCCCGCCATCCTCGAAACCGGAGCCCAGGTGATGGTACCGCTGTTTATTTCTATCGGTGAACGCATTAAAGTAGACACCCGCACCGATGCTTACCTAGGGCGGGAATAGGTCGTCTTGGCCTTAGCCTATCGTTAGGGCCATTCACAAGGGGCATTAACAAAGGCCGGGTTGCGCCTAAATTGGGAATCGCCGGTATAAAGGCATGATGGAGTGAGGGTTGCTCAGTGGAACTAAACGTTAACGAACTAAGAGAGTTGGTCGCCGCCCTGAGCCAGAGCGACGTGGCCGAATTAACTTTAAAAAGCTCCACCTTCGAGCTGACCCTCCGCAAGCAAGGCGTTGTGGCGGCGAGTGCGCCGACCATGGTGGTGGCTGCGGAGTCTGTGGCGGCGGCCCCAGCTAAACCCGTAGAGGCGGCTATCCCCGCCGTTGGGGTCGCCACGTCGACTACGCCCCCAGCTACGCCCCCCGGCAAAAATTCTGACCTGTTGACCATCAGTTCGCCCATGGTGGGTACCTTCTACCGTTCCCCCGCCCCCGACGAAGCGCCCTTTGTCAACGTGGGCGACCGAATTAGCACGGGCCAAACCGTCTGTATCATCGAAGCCATGAAGCTGATGAACGAGCTAGAGGCGGAAGTGTCTGGCGAAATCGTCGAGATTCTGGTCAACAACGCCGAACCTGTGGAATTTGGCCAAGCCCTGATGCTGGTGCGCCCCAACTAGACCAATCAGCGTTGTGAGATCTAGTCGTGGGTTGTTGGATTCCGCTATCGCTGTACCCAACCTCTAGGTCTAGGCTTGCAATATCCACAGGATGCCTTAGGCTCCTCTGTAATGCATCAAAGGCATGTAGAGTCGCATGATGGATCAAGGGGATCAACTCGTGGATCAATTCGATCAATTAACGGTGGATCAACGGATCATCGTGCCCTTGGACGTTCCCACGGCTGAGGCGGCGTTGACGTTGGTAGATAGCCTGCCCCATGTTGGCTTTTGGAAGGTGGGCCTAGAGCTTTTTATCAGCGCTGGGCCAGGTATTCTTCAGGAACTCAAGGCCAGGGACAAGCGGATTTTCTTGGATCTCAAACTCCACGATATTCCCAATACCATGGCCGGAGCCTGCGCCGCCGCTACCCGCTACGGGGTAGACATCCTCACCCTCCATGCCTCAGCCGGGAAAGTAGCCCTCAGGGCCGCCCTCGCCGCCGCTCAAGCGGAAGCCGAAGCGAATCAGATCCCTCTGCCGCTGATTGTGGCGGTAACCCTACTCACCAGCATTTCCGCCGAAGCCCTAGCCACGGAATTGCGCGTGCCCCTGAATGTGGGAGACTATGCCCTACAAATGGCGCTACTCACCCAGGAAGTCGGCCTAGGCGGCGTGGTTTGTTCGCCCCAGGAAGTGACGCAACTGCGCCGCTTTGTGTCGCCAGACTTTGCCCTGGTGTGCCCCGGCGTACGCCCCACCTGGGCCAGCGCCAACGACCAACAGCGTACCCTCACCCCTGCCCAAGCCCTCCAGGCCGGAGCCACCTACCTGGTCATCGGTCGCCCCATCACCGCCAGCCCCGACCCCGCCACCGCCTTCCAACGCATCTGCGACGAATGCGCCCAGGCTCTCACCTAGATCGCTGGTATAGAAACCCGGTTTCTTGGCTCAACGGTCAGGCATGGTGAGAGTAGCGACGAAGAAACCGGGTTTTCAGTCGTGCCGTGCCGATTCCCTAGGGTCTCATCTGAAAGGTTGCCCCATGTCAAAAGGCCGTAGGGTGGGCACTGCCCACCATCCCATCCACAGCCAGCGTCAGAATCATCCCCAATCCCAACCATCTCGATGCTGGGGGGCGGCACTGCTAACCATTCTGCCCATGGTGATGTTTTGGCCCCGGATTGCCACGGGACAACTGCTCCAAACTTCCGCTGGCGGGATGGGATTAAATTTGGCTGAATCAACGCAGCCCCTTGATTCAGAGACTTCCCCTAATCTGGAATGGGGTGAGCCTTTGCCAACCGATCCCGAAGATCCGGATCCTGAAACTGCCGATGAATTGGATACGGAGAACCAGCCTGACGCGGGTTCTCCCCCTGGAAATGAATCGCCGGATCCGGTCTATCTGCGTCCCTCGGAGGCTTGCCCAGCGGAGTATGAAACCCTGGTGACCACCCTGCTGAGGGATTTGCCCCAGTACGCCAACTTGGTGGCGGCGCGCAGTTTCCGTCCGCCCATCGTTTCCCCAGCCACGGATACCGAAAACCCAGCTACGCCAGCCGTTCCGGCCCCGCTGGGAACGATGCTGATTGCCAGCCAGCCAGACTTTGAGCCGATTGATTTGACGGATCGAGCCTTCGGGGCGGGTCTGGATGCAGAATCCGACCTGCGCCAGGTGTTTTTTACCACCCTGGAGCGACAGTATCTCAGTGATCAGGTGGTGTCGTTGCAGCAGTTTCACTGGCTGTTTTTGGTGCAAACCGAGGATGGCTGGCGTTCGGTGCTGCTCTATTCCAGTTTAGGGGGCTATCCCGATCCCCAGCGGTTGACGCCACCCCAGGAAAGCAGCCAGGGCATTGTGGGGCAGGCGGTGCGGCTGTGGCTGCGGGATTGTCGGGCTGGGGCGGTGTTGCCTCCGGCGTCATCCCACTTGTAACGCTGGGACTTGGCTTTGGACTGGAGCATACAAGGTCTCCCGCTGCTGGGCCGGACGACCGAGGGAGGCGATGGCCCCTTGCAGGTCGGCGACGGTCATGCAGGTGCCGCCCTGGGCTCCGGCCATGGAGGTAATGTGCTCTTCCATCAGGGTGCCGCCGAGGTCGTTGCAGCCCCAGCGCAGGGCTTCGGTGGCCCCAGAAAGCCCCAACTTCACCCAACTGGGCTGGTGGTTGACGATCCAATTTCCCAAATAAATACGGGCTACGGCGGTGAGTTTAAGGGCATCGGCAAGCACGGGTTGATCGCGCCCCACCCGACGGCGCAGGGGTTTGGGCGCTTCTTGGCCCACAAAGGGCAGCAGAATAAATTCGCTGATGGCGGCTCCGGTGCCTCGATCTAGGGTCGCTTGCTGTAACTGGCGAAGCTGGTCTAGGTGATAGATTTGCTGAGCCGGGGTTTCGATGTGGCCCGATAGCAGGGTGCTGGTGGTGGGTAGGCCGATTTGGTGGGCGAGGCCAACAATCTCTAACCAGGTGGCGCTGTTGATTTTTTCGGGGCACAGCACCCGTCGCACCTCATCATCCAACACCTCCGCCGCTGTTCCGGGCAGTGATCCTACCCCCGCCCCTTGCAAAGCTTTTAGGACTTCAACGTAGCTCAACCCATCCTCACGGGCGATGAACTGCACCTCCTGGGGAGAAAAGGCGTGGAGATGAAGCTGGGGAAACTGGGCTTTAATCGTGTCCACCAGTTTGAGGTAATACCCCAGGGAGGTGCCCTGTACCTTGGCGTAGGGATTGAGGCCACCCTGCATACAAATTTCCGTTGCGCCCTGGGCCACGGCATCGGCAGCTTTGGCGAGGATGGTATTAAACTCTAGCCAGTAGGAGCCCGATTCGCCCTGATCCCGCCGAAAAGCACAGAAACTACAGTGTTGCTCGCAGATGTTGGTGTAGTTGATGTTGCGGTTAATCACGTAGGTGACCCTATCGCCCACCTGGCGCTGGCGGAGGGTATCCGCAACAGCGCGTAACGCCTCAATATCGGCGGGTTCTTTCGCTTGCAGCAGGGCTACTCCCTCCTCTGGAGTGAGATCAGCTCCGTCTAAAGCCCGGTCTAGAATGGCTTGAATTCCTGCGCCCATGGTATGCCCTCACTCTGCCTCGTCCGTCTCTCACTATAAACGCACAGCATGGGTGAACCGATTTTGTCACCGGAGTCGCTTGCTTGTTGGGGCAGATAATCAAGGACATCTGATGGTGTGGGATGTGGCTTCTGGGGCGTTGCTCGATACGGTTGCCGCCCACAGCCCAGGAAAAGTTCAGGTGATCGCCGTCGATGATGCGCTACTCAGTGCCGGAGCCGATGGCGGCATTCGTCAGTGGCGTCTTCAGATACCCTAATCCGATTTCCGCCTGGGGATAAAGGCGGCTCTGTGGCAAGTAAGTTATCAACCTACCATTGTCTTTAAATGGTCTCCGGGGGCCATTCCAGCACCCAGGCACCCAGCAGCCCTGTACGGAAGTCGTTGAGGATGCGTTTGGCGGTGCGTTCTCGGTCATCCTGGAATTTCTGGGTGGCCACTTCGGCCACAAAGCTTTCCCCGGTGTAGGTTTCCAGGGCCAACCCGTAGCGTTGCTGCAAGGCGGTTTGGTAGTCGTCGGGAAGCTGGCGTTGATCTAGGGTTTTAAGGATTTCTAAAAAGGCGGCGGCGGTGCGTTGGGTGTCGTAGGCGGCTTCGCCGATGTCGTCGCAGATGGCTAGTTTGAGGGCGGCCCCTTGGTCGTCCAAACGGGCGGGGATGACACCCGGTGCATCGAGCAGGTCGAGGTCGCCGGAAACGCGCACCCAGCGGAGTTGTCGGGTGATTCCGGCGCGACGGGCGCTGGCCACCACTTTGCGGTTCAGCAAGCGGTTAATCAAGGCCGACTTGCCCACATTGGGGAAGCCAATCACCACGGCGCGGATCGGTCTGGGCTTCATGCCCCGTGCCTGACGCCGTTGGTTGACGGCTTCTCCGGCAGATTGGGCCGCTTTGGTAATGGCTTTGACCCCTTGGCCCTGCTGGGCGTTGGTGAATAGGGGCACTTCGCCCTGTTGTCGAAACCAGGTTTCCCAGGCGTCTCTGGCCTCAGGGGAAATCATATCCACCCGATTGAGGACGAGCACCCTGGGCTTTTCGCCTACCCAACCGTTGACGCTGGGATGCTGGGTGGCCAGGGGAATCCGCGCATCCCGCACCTCTAGCACCACATCCACCCGACTGAGCTGATCCACCAGGGCCTTTTCGGCTTTGGCGATGTGTCCGGGATACCACTGGATGTCGGGGGTTGTCATGGGGCTAGGGAAGAGGGAATCGCTGTTGCCACTATGGCATGGGGACAGATCCTTTGGACACTCCTCTGGCTGGGCAGCTACGGCTCATACGTATCTTGTTCTCATACCGTCATGTCTGTGGGATCCCCCTAAATCCCCCTTGGTAAGGGGGACTTTGAATCCGGTTCCCTCCTTGGTAAGGGGGACTTTGAATCCGGTTCCCTCCTTGGTAAGGGGGACTTTGAATCCGATTCCCCCCTTGGTAAGGGAGACTTTGAATCCGATTCCCCCCTTGGTAAGGGAGACTTTGAATCCGATTCCCCCCTTGGTAAGGGGGGCTAGGGGGGATCCACCATAAACACTAAGGGGAATAGAGACCTATGTATAAGCGGTCGGGTTTGGCAGGAGGCGATACTACAGTCCCGCAGAGGTGCCTAGGGATGGTCGCTGGGGGTGTAATCGGGATCTGGCTTAGGCAGGGCTGGGGTCGGGGTGTGTTCCCAGACAAAGAGCCAGTCCTCGATTTGTTTCAAGATGACGTAGAGGACGGGAACGACGAGCAGGCTGAGCACCGTGGCCACCAGCAAGCCGCCGAATACCGTGTAGCCGACCGACCAACGGCTGGCGCTGCCCGCCCCGGTGGCAATCAGCAGCGGGAAAAAGCCGACCAGGGAGGAAATGGCGGTCATGATGATGGGGCGGAACCGCTGTTCGGCGGCACTCACGGCGGCATCAAAAAGACCTACCCCCTGGCTGCGGGCTTGGTTGGCAAATTCCACAATCAGGATGGCGTTTTTGCTGGCGAGGCCGATTAGCATCACCAAGCCTACCTGGGCATAGACATTCAGGTCTAGCCCGCGCAGGTAGAGGAAGGTGAGCGCCCCCAGGATGGCCAGGGGCACCGTCAGCAGAATAATAATCGGGTCGATGTAGTTTTCGTACTGGGCGGCCAGCACCAAAAACACCACCACAACCCCCAGACCAAAGATAATCCCGGCCAACCCGCCGGAGGCAATTTCCTCCTTGGCGGTGCCCTGCCAGGCCATCCCCACCACGGGTAGAGCGGCCTGGGCGTGGGCATCGGTCATGGCTTGGATCAACTGTCCGGTGCTGGCCCCAGGGGCAGGCAAGCCCTCCAGCTTGATCGACCGCAGCAGATTGAAGTGGTTAATTGTGGCTGGCCCCACCACCTCCCGCTGACTCACCACCTCGCCCAGGGGTACCATGCTGCCCTGGCTGGAGCGCACATAGAGGTTGTTGATCTGCTCTGGGTTGCTGCGGAAGGGGGCATCGGCCTGCACATAGACCCGATAGTTGCGTCCGCCAAAGGTAAAGTCGTTGACGTAGCGGGAACCGAGGTAGGTGCTGAGGACGTTGAGGGCGTCATCCACATCCACATCCAGGGCCTTAAGCCGATCTCGATCTACGTCAAGCTGGATTTGGGGCGAACTGGCGGTGAACTGGGTGAACACCCCCATGGAGGCGGTCGACTGGTTGGCCACGCCCATGATTTCGTAGGTGTTGCCGAGAAATTCCGCGATGCTCATTTGGTTGCCACTGCGGTCTTGTAACTGCATTTCCAGGGCACCCGTGGGGCTAAAGCCTGGCACCGGGGGGGCATTAAAGGCAATCACCATAGCTTCTTGAATGCCCTGGAGGGCACCGTTGACCTGCGGCAGCAAACCCATCACCGAGGACTGTGGCCCCCGCCGCTGATCCCAGGGGGCGAGGGTGGCAAAGAATACGCCTCGGTTGGGGGATGGCCCATCAAAGCCAAAGCCGCTGATTAAAAACGTGCTTTCCACCTCTGGAAATTGGGAAATAATCTCGTTGGTCTGGGCCATTACCCGCTCGGTGTATTCCAGGGAAACGCCATCGGGGGCCTGCACAATGCCCAGGAAGTAGCCCTGGTCTTCCTCCGGCACAAACCCTGTGGGCACCAGGCGCGACATAAACAGGGTGAGAAATAGCCCCACCACAAAGACCGCCAAAATTCCGTAGCGCAATCCCAGCAAGATCTGCACGATCCGTTGGTAGCGGGCCACCGTCCAGGCTAGCCCTTGGTTAAAGCGGTTGAACAGCCCCGATAACAGCGGCCCCCCATAGCCCTCGGTTGGGCGGGGACGCAGCAGCAGAGCCGACATGGTGGGAGAAAAGCTGAGGGCGTTGAACGTAGAGACCAACACCGTGAAGGCGATGGTGAGGGCGAATTGCTGATAGATCTTGCCCGTGCTGCCGGGGAAAAAGGCCACGGGAATAAATACCGCCATCAACACTAGGGACGTAGCGACCACCGCCCCAGAGAGTTCCTGCATGGCATCGAGGGCGGCGCGGCGGGGGTGAATGCCCTGGTCAATCTTGGCGGCGATGGCCTCCACAATCACGATGGCGTCATCCACCACCAGACCCGAGGCCAAAATGCAGCCAAACAGGGTGAGGGTGTTGATGGAGAAGCCGAAGATTAGCAAAAAGGCCATAGCCCCAATCAACGACACCGGAATGGCGATGGCTGGAATGAGGGTGGCTCGCCAGTCTTGCAAGAAAATAAATAAAATCAGCAGCACCAGCAGCACCGCCTGGGCCAGGGTAATCAGCACCTCCCGCAGTGACACCTTCACAAAGTCGGTGGTGTCAAACACCAGCTCGGCCCGCAGCCCAGGAGGAAAGCGGCTTTGCAGATCCGCGAGGCGATCCCGTACCGCCGTGGCTACCTCCAGGGCGTTGCTCCCCGGCAGTTGGTAGACCAGCAGCCCCGCCCCCAGTTTGCCCTCGGTTTTGACATCAAAACTGTAACTTTCCGAGCCGAGTTCCGCCCGACCCACATCCCGCAGCCGAATCAGGGTGCCCCCTTGGCCCACCTGCACCACCAGGTCTTCAAACTCCCTGGCCTCCGCTAGCCGACCGGGCAGCCGCACCGTGAGCTGATAGTCCTGATCGCCCGGTGTGGGGGGTGCGCCAATGGCTCCGCCGCCAATTTGCACATTCTGTTCCCGCAGGGCGTTGATCACATCCTGGGGGGTAAGCCCCTGCCGCGCCAGGGCCGGAGGATCGAGCCAAATTCTCATGGCGTAGCGCCCTGCCCCAAACACCTGGGCGTTCCCCACGCCGTTGATCTGCTTCATTTCATCCAGCACAAACTGATCGACGTAGTTATTGAGGAACAGGGCGTCGTAGCGGTCATCGTCGGTGAAAAAGCGGTAGACCAGCAAAATACTGGGGGACTGGGCATCCACCGTCACCCCCAGTTGGGTGACCTCGGCGGGCAGCAAGGGTTCCGCCTTAGACACCCGATTTTGCACGTTGACCTGGGCAATGTCCGGGTCTCGTCCGGGCTGAAACACCACATTAATGCTGGTTTGCCCCGTGTTGGTACTGCTGGAGGTGATGTAGTCCATCCCCTGCACCCCGTTAATTTCCCGCTCTAGCACGGTGGTCACGGCACTTTCCACGGTTTCGGCATCGGCCCCGCTGTAGTTGGCGGATACCTGAATTTGCAGGGGCGCTATCTCCGGCAGTTGCTCGATGGGCAGCAGCGGAATGGCCACCGCCCCCACCAGCACAATCAGCAGGGTGCAAACGGTGGTCAACACCGGGCGACGGATGAAGGGTTCGGCCAGGGAAAAGATTGCCATGGGGCTTCAGCTAAAGGGCAACGGAGAACCGCTATGGGGGCGTTTCAGGGGAACGAGTCAGTCGAGGAGATCAAAAACAACACAGTAGGGTAGGCATCTTGCCTGCCACGGAACCAGCCAAGATGGCTGTTCTACGTAGGGTTTGCGATCTACTGAGTCTGAGAAGTCTGGGCAGGGGCCTGGGAACTCGAGGTCGAACCAGGGGCCGATCCAGGAGCCGCTTCAGGGGCAATGGGTACTCCGTCCTGGAGCTTGAGGATATTGGTAATCACGACGCTATCCCCCGACTGAAGCCCGTCCAGCACCTGGTAGCTATTGCCCTGGATGGTGCCTAGGGTAACCGGGCGCTGGCTAGCTACCACCTGGGTTTGGCCGTCCTCGGTGGGGCGATCCTCGGCCACAAACACAAAGTTTTGCCCCGCCAGCCGCGACACTGCCACTGTGGGCAGCAACAGCGAGGGGGTCGTGTTCCAAATAATCCGGGCGCGTACCAGTTGGCCATCCCGCAGCCGCCCACCGCCATTGGGAAAGCGGGCCTTCACCAGCACTGCCTGGGCTGCTTCGTCCACCTCTGGGGCAATAAAGCCAATGCTTCCGGTGCCCAAGGGCGCTCCGGTTTCCGAGTCAATCAGCTCCACGGCAAGCCCTAGGCGCAGTTGGTTCGACCGCGTGGTGGGTACCTGAATCCGTAGGAACAAGTCTTGGTTTTGGATGATGGTGGTAATGGTTTGCCCCGCGTTGACAAAATCCCCCACTCGCACCGGCACATCCCCCACAATCCCCGCCACCGGAGCTGTCACCTGGGTAAAGCCAAGGGATTCTTGGTTGACGCTAACTTGGGCCTGGGCCTGATTCACAGTCGCTTGGGCCTGGGCTAGCTGAGCCTGGGCAGCCCGGAGGTTTTCCGTGGCCTGCCGCTGGGCCGCCTGGGCCACCGCTAGGCGATTGCGGGCCTCATCTAAATCCTGACGGCTGAGGGCACCCTGGCTAGCAAGGCGCTCGGTGCGACCAAATTCCACCTGGGCCAGTTGCACCTCCGCATTAGCCCGATCCACCTGGGCCTGGGCCGCATCGATCTGAGCCTGGGCCGCCTGTTGACCAAACTGAGCCGCCTGGGCACCCGCCGCCGCCCCCGCCACCTGGGCCTGGGCTTGGTCGGGGCGAAGCTGCACCACGGGCTGCCCTGGATTAACCGCCGCCCCCGCCGCCACAAAAAGCTGGCTAATGCGCCCTGCCACCTCTGGCCTGAGGATCACCCGCTGCTCGGCCTCTAGGGCACCGATAAACTCGGAACTTTCCGCCAAAGGTTCAGCCTGTAACGCCTGCACCTGCACGGGCACAGCGGGGGGAGCCATCATCTGAGGAGCCGAACGGCTACAGGCAACGCCCACCACCGAACAAACGGCTATGGCTCCAGAGATACGCCAAGACGAAGGAAAACGATGGATGGCCATAGGCGCTCAGAAAAATTGCACCCACCCATCTTAAAACAGAAACTAAACTGATGAGTAAAGTTGTAAAAGTTGGCAGGTCTAGCCTAACCCTCTGTCCCTAGCGGCGCACCATGCCCGCAAACCCTGATGCCTTGAACTGCCTCAGTTGTAACGGTTCGGGCTGGTTGGCGGCCACGGAAATGCGGATTTCAAACTCACTTTCGCCGGGGAGCACTTCGGGAATGCCGCCTAGACGGGTGCGGTTTTGCATGACTGGGTTATCGTCGGCGTCGTAGATGCGGCCAAAGATATCCACATCCATCACGGGCTTGCCGGAACGGTTAATGGCCTTGCCCGTAATCAAAAAACAGTTGGCCTCTTGGATGGAACCCGCTGCCACCATGCCATCGGCGTATTCCGGGGGACAGGGCTTATAGGCAATGTCGCTCAGATCAATGGGGGTCAGGGCTTCGGCGGTGAGTCCCCAGCCGCTCAACAGCCAGAGCATCGCCACCAAAATGCCCGTTACAATACTGCGGAATACCATAGTTCCCATCGCCCTTCAACATAAGCCGTTACTAGGGTAACGCTGTTTTGGGCGATAGGGAAATCGCCGGGGGATCGGTCATTCTAGGCCGTTTGATCTAGCCAAGCCACCAAAGCCTGCCGCATGGTATCCACGGGAACGGGCCGCTGGAGCCATTGTTCTAGGGCGATGGCTCCCTGTTGCACCAGCATTTCTAGACCGTCCTGGGTCGATAATCCCCGCTCCGCTGCCAGGGTAAGCAAGCGGGTGGGGCGAGGGGTGTAAATCAGGTCGTACATCAGACCGTGAGCCGGAATCAGCGCCAGTTCATCGACGCCTAACGGGGTTTGATCGGCGGTGTGGTGCATCCCGATGGGGGTGGTGTTGATGACGAGATCCGCTTGTGGCAAAAGTTGGGGTAACTCTTCCCAGCCATGGACAGACAGCGGCGGGGTGAGGGGAGAATTGGCCCAGCTTGCTTCAAATTCAGCTAATTTAGACTGATTTCGTCCTACGACCTGAATGTTGGTCAAGCCCAATCGCTGACAACCTACGACCACCGCCCGCGCCGCGCCGCCATTGCCCAGCACCACCGCCGTTGCCGCCGACCAGTCTTGCCCTTGCAGCGGCACCATAAAGCCCGCCACATCAGTATTCGTACCTGCCCAGCCCTGTTCCGTGCGCCACACCGTGTTCACCGCCCCCACCGCCTGGGCCTCTGGTGTTACCGTGGCCAAAAGGGACAAAATCGCCTGCTTGTGGGGAATGGTGATGCTAAACCCCTTCACTCCCACCGCCGCCAAACCCGCTACGGCCCTGGCTAAGTCCTCTGCTTTAACCGGAAACGGCACATAGGCGTAGTCCACCCCCAGTTCCGCTAGGGCGGCATTGTGCATCACTGGGGAGAGGGAATGGGCTACTGGGTCGCCAATAATGCCAAGCAGTTGAGTCGTTCCAGTAATCGTCATAGGAATCAGAGAAACAACAGAATTGAGTGTGGGCAACGACTTTGGGATCCCCCCAGCCCCCCTACCCTGCGGGAAGTCGCAAGCGTCTATAAAAAGGGGGGAATTGGAGTTAAAGTCTCCCTTCAAAAGGGCTAAGTCCGATTCAAAGTCCCCCTTCCCAAGGGGGATTTAGGGGGATCGGATTGCTCTCGTTGGCCGTCAGTCCCCTAATTGATAGGTACGTCCCCAACCCTGTCTTCGTACATCAGGACAATTTTATCCACCACCTGACCAATAGACAGACCATCAGTAATCAGTTCCACCGCATCCTCGGCCTTTTTCAAGGGGGCCACGCGGCGGGTGCTGTCCTTGCGGTCGCGGTCGTCAATGGCGCGTTCTAGGGCAGCGAGGCTTTCCACGGGTTGCTGCTGGGCCTTTAGGTCTTGCTGGCGACGACGCGCCCGTTCGGCCACGGAAGCGGTGAGGAAAATCTTTAGTTCGGCGTGGGGAAACACTTGGGTGCCAATGTCGCGACCTTCCATCACCACGCCCCCGGCAATGCCGTACTGCTGTTGTTGCTTCAGCAGCACCTTGCGAACAATGGGCTGGGCGGCAATGGTGGAGACCTGGGCGGTGACGCTAGGATGGCGGATGAGTTCTGTGACCTCTTGGCCGTTTAGCCAAATGCGGCTGGGGTAGGCGGCAAAGGCGGGGTCATCCCCAGAGGCGGCGAGTTTCAGATGGCAATCCTGCAACAGTTCCGCCACGGCGACTTCGTCCTGGAGGTCAATCCCCTGCTGAAGGGCTTGCCAGGTGATGGCGCGATACATGGCCCCACTGTCTAAATACAGCAGGCCCAAACGCTTAGCCACCTGGCGGGCCACGGTGGATTTCCCGGCTCCGGCGGGGCCATCAATGGCCAAAATGGGCTGACGGTGGCGCAGCAGAATATTGTCAATCAGGCGGGTTTGGCCCAGGTAGGCGGCTACGGCCAGCAGCCCTGTGGATTCAACCTTGTCCAGAGGCACCAGGGTTTCAGGATGCACGAGTTCCACATACTGGGGCTGCACCGCTGGCACCTGACCCAAGGTGCGATCCACCGCTTCAATCAGCACGGGGCTAGATCGTTCCCCCGCCTTAAACTTCGCCTGGGCCGCCATCAACCCCCGATACAGTACTGTGCCCTCCTCCCGCTCCGCCTCACTCAGGTAGGCATTGCGAGAACTGAGGGCGAGGCCGCTGTCTTCTCGCACGGTGGGGCAACCGACAATTTGGGTGGGCAGGTTCAAATCCTGGGCGAGGCGCTTAATGATGGCAAACTGCTGAGCATCCTTGCGGCCAAAGTAGGCCCGTTCCGGCTGCACTAGACTCAGCAACTTCGTCACCACCGTGGCCACCCCCTCAAAATGGCCGGGGCGATGGGGGCCACAGAGCACCGCCATCATCGCCGCCGGGGGCACCACCTGGGTCAGCCCTGCCGAGGCCGGACTATCGCTACCGTAGAACCCCTGGGGCGTCGGCATAAACACCGCGTCTATCCCCATCTGCTCACAGATTTGCAGGTCTTGGCTGGGGGTTTGGGGATAGCGGGCCAAATCCTCCCCCGGCGCAAACTGGATGGGGTTGAGGAAAATGCTGACCACCACCAGATCGTTCTCCCGCCGCGCCCGCTCCATCAGGCTTTGGTGCCCTGCATGGAGTCCTCCCATCGTAGGCACAAGACCCACCGTCAGCGTCCCCGTTCGGCCCTGGCGCTTTTGGGCCAAGTAACAGGTCAGTCCGTCCACGGTCTTCAGTATTCGCACCACCTGCGTTCTCTCCGTCATCGTTCCAGTACCGTTTCCGTGGGCCACCCCTGTGACAGATGAACATCTGGCCACTCTTAGCCAAAGCTAATACCCTATCAGATTATCGTTAGCCACAGATAGCCGCCTAGATGACCGTCATCCATTCCTCAGCCCATCAAAAAAGCCCTACGGCAAATCCGCAGGGCATCCTTGAAAATCAACCTTGAAAACTAGAGAAAAGGGCGAGGGTAAGCCTTAGCCAAGCTCCCATAGGCATTCCCTGATCGAGGCATACCTAGACCGTCCTTAACCTAAGGATTGGACAGCACCTCAACTTGTACCTGACCCACCCCACTAGCCCGCAGACCAATTTGGCCCGCCGCAGCGGCAGAGAGGTCAATAATGCGGCCACGGCTGAAGGGGCCACGGTCGTTGATGCGAACAATCACCTGCTGTCCGGTGCGAAGATTCGTTACCCGCACACGGGTGCCAAAGGGCAGGGTGCGGTGGGCAGCGGTTAGGTCGTTTTGGTTGAATACTTCGCCACTGGCACTGCGCCGACCATGGAACCCAGGCCCATACCAGGAGGCGGTTCCAGTCAACGTTGAGGTGACAACGCCTACCTGGGGAGCCGCAGGACGCACGGGTTCAGGCATTCCTTCCACTCGGCTGAGGGCGGGGGCATCCCCTAGCAAGCGGCGCATCCGATTGGCAATGTGGAGTACGTCTTCGGCGGGGTTTTCGGTGGTGTCGGGCAGAATAGTCTGGCGATTCACCGTCAACAGCACTTCATCTTCCCAGGCCACTACGAAGGCTTGCTGATCGGCCAGCCAGCGGGCCTCAATGTCGGCGGGATCTTCGGTTTCGGCCAGGGCCAGCAGCCGATCTACAATTTCGTTGGCGCGATCCACCGGGTCTGGATCGGCTTCAGTTGGGGCGTTGGGGGTTTCCTTCGATTCGCCCAGGGTAGCGAGTTCGTCACCAATCAGCGTGATCACCGGGATGGAACGCAGGTAGACCGTAGCGGCTTGGTTGGCATCAAGGGCGTGGGGGAAAACCGCCACAAGGTCGTCAGAAATGGGTTGACGAGGATTGGAAGTTACTAAATTAGCTTCGTCGCTCGTCTCAGCCTCGGCAGAGGAGGGATCGGCGGTGAGGGCCGTTGTAGCGGTTTCGGGGAGAACTGAGGCAGCGGAGGCTAGGAGAAAATCAAGTTCGGACTCTGAGGATTGGCGAGAATCGCCGGTGGACTGCGCGTGACTGGGCAGAGGTGCTCCAAAGGTGGACAGGATAACGGCAGCCGTTAGCCCACCCAATACAGACTGTTTCATACACACCAGAAGAGATCAACAGGGAGGACGGTGCTCAATCCTGGGGCCAAAACTGGCAACAAGACAGGTTTCACGGGACAACCTTGCGGCACGAATCCGTTACAAAGGTTTACTCTCGGCTTTTTGTCGAAACGTAACTTAGCACGAAGCTCTTGGGTTGCGAATCCGGGGAAAATCCCGAGATTAATCTCTGGCAGCCAAAAATAGCAGGTGACTAACCTAGCCCAATTTTTGCAACCGCCCATCATATCGGGCTTTGGGAGCGTTAGCCTAGGGGGTAGAGAATTTTAATTTTCTTATATTTAAGGGATGCTTTGTTTACTAAAACTCATCAATACATCCGTCGAAAAGGGGAGGGTAAATCCAAAATCAGGCCCCATGAAACCCAAGTCGATGATCCTTGAGGGACAGGGCTCTAAGCAAATATAAGGTCGCTGAGTTGCCTTTGCTACCCCAAAGTCGCGCATCTTACGGAGGACTGGGGCTTTGTTGCGACCAAGGTGAGGCACACCAGATTTGCGGTGGCCCTACGACAATGCCCTGCCGCAATAATGCGGTGATTCCTAGAATTTCTGGTTCGCCATGGGTGGCTGCGTCAACGGCTGTAAGGGTTGTGGCTTGGCCCATCTTTAGGCCATCGTCACCTATCCATCGGCCCATCAACGTCTGATCAACCTAGATAGCGTCCCTATATAAGGTTCGATAACGTCCTATAAATAAGAGACGAATTAACGCAACAAACGACAGTTAAGGAAGACGTTTCCCCTATGGATTATCGTGAGGCCGGAGTGGACGTGGTGGCAGGGCGCGACTTTGTGCAGCGCATTCGGGCCATGGTGGAGGGCACCCGTCGCCCGGAGGTGCTCGGAGCCTTGGGGGGCTTTAGCGGGCTGTGCGAAATACCGGCGGGCTATCGGCAACCCGTGCTGGTTTCCGGCACCGATGGGGTGGGCACCAAGCTCAAAATTGCCCAACTCACCCAGCGCCACAGCACCGTCGGCATCGACCTGGTGGCCATGTGCGTCAACGATATTTTGACCTGTGGGGCCGAACCCCTATTTTTCTTGGACTACCTCGCCACGGGTAAGCTAGAACCCGAAACCCTGGCCCAGGTGGTCTCTGGTATTACCCAGGGCTGTGGGCAGGCGGGCTGTGCCCTGCTGGGGGGGGAAACGGCGGAAATGCCAGGGTTTTACGCCCCTGGGGAATACGACTTGGCTGGGTTTTGCGTTGGCGTGGTGGAAAAATCCCAAATCCTCGACGGCAGCCAGGTGCAGCTTGGCGACCGGGTGATCGGCCTCGCCAGCAGCGGCGTTCACAGCAACGGCTTTAGCCTGGTGCGCAAGGTAGTCAGCGAAGGCAAGCGCCTCGACGGTGACGGCAGGGGCTACGACTGGGCCGAGGTGGTGCCGAGTCTGGGGAATCGTTCCCTGGGAGAGGTTTTCCTCACCCCCACCACGATTTATGTAGAAGCTGTGCTGGCGGCCCGTCGGGAGGGCTTGCCCATCCACGCCATGGCCCACATTACGGGCGGCGGTTTGCCCGAAAACCTGCCCCGCTGCCTTGCCCCCGGTCAAAGCCTGCACCTTACTCCCGGCACCTGGCCCGTGCTACCTGTGTTTGAATGGCTAGCGGCGGCGGGGGACGTTCCCCTGCGGGACATGTACCACACCTTTAATATGGGCATCGGCTTTGCGCTGATTGTCCCCGCCGATCAGGCCGAGACTGTCCTAAATTGGCTGACCCAGCGCCAAATCTCCGCCTACGCCATCGGTGAGGTTGTGGCTGGCGAAGGTGAAGTCCTAGGACTACCCGATTGAGCCTTGCCCCCACAATGCCGGTACAGAAACCCGGTTTCTGCCCTTGGAAGGGCTAAACCTCGTCGGCACACCAACGAAGAAACCGGGTTTCTCTGAGTACTGAACCGAGGTTCTAGGCCACAAAGGCCATTTGCCAAAAGGATGTTTCTAGGTTGGCGATGCGCAGGAAGGTGGTGGAGGCGAGGGCTTGGGTGTGGTCGCTGGCCTGGGTGAGTACCTCATCGGCCTGGGCGGCAAGGAGTTTGACGTAGTCGGTAAAGCCGGGGTTGCCCCAGCGGTCGGCAAATTCGGTGTAGGGGGCGGGCATGGGGCCAGGTTTTTGCCAGCCTTGGTTATAGGCCGCTTCGATGGCCCAGAGGGCGGTGGCCTGGACGGGGTAGGGTTCTAGCACCAGGCCCGCCATGAAGTCGCAGTATTGGGAACAGGTGGCTTGGCGGGGAGCCTCTAGGGTCAACCCCCGTTCCTCCGCCTTGGCCTGGAACCAGAGGAGTTCATCCTTGAGGGCGACTAAGCCTGCTAACAGCACATCCAAATGATGATCGGGGGCGGCGGACAGCATCTTGCCCACCATGCGGGTGAAGTCTTTCACAAACAGGTAATCCTGCACCAGCCAGGTATTGAACTGGGCGGCGGTGATGGTACCCCGCTGGCATCCGGTCAAAAACGGATGGACGGTGGCCCGTTCCCAGGCCTCGGCATGGATAGTGACCAAATCCTTGCAGATCAAAGTCATCGGTACGTCCTGATTGTTGCGTTTGCCCATAACTCTATAGCAAAAGGCGGCTGAAAATAGCGATGTTCCACCTAAAGAGGGGGGTAAGTCAGAAACGTTGGGCAGCGCCTAGGGAAATCCCCCTACAGTGCCGGGATAGCAGCGGATGACGGCACTGTCCAGAGCAGCGGCAGGATGGCTCTTAGGGTAGCGGCAGGATCGCCTTAATCAAGGACGCTGTGGCCCTGGGGAACCGTCGCCGCTATCGACTACTATGCTTAATGGACGTTGCTAAATGAACGTTCCTGTTCACCTGCTTTAGCCCACCCTGGAGATTCCCATGCGCCTGTCTCAAATGCTGTTTGTTACCCTGCGGGAGAACCCGGCGGAGGCCGAAATCCCCAGCCACAAGCTGCTGCTGCGGGCGGGCTACATTCGGCGGGTGGCCAGCGGGGTGTATGCCTATATGCCGCTGCTGTGGCGGGTGCTGACCAAAATTTCTGCCATTGTGCGCGAGGAAATGAACGCGACCGGGGCGCAGGAATGTTTGCTGCCCCAGCTTCAGCCCGCCGACCTCTGGCGCGAATCGGGGCGCTGGGACACCTACACCAAGGCCGAGGGGATTATGTTTTCCCTGACGGATCGCCGTCAGCAGGAAATGGGCCTTGGCCCCACCCACGAGGAAATCATCACCGCCATTGCGCGGGATATGATCCGCTCCTATCGCCAACTGCCGCTGCACCTGTACCAAATTCAAACCAAGTTCCGCGACGAAATTCGGCCCCGTTTCGGCCTCATGCGCGGACGCGAGTTCATCATGAAGGACGGCTACTCCTTCCACGCCGACGAGGACAGCCTGAAGCAGACCTACAACGAGATGTACACCGCCTACAGCACTATTCTGCGCCGCTGCGGGCTGGAGTTCCGCGCCGTGGATGCCGACTCTGGGGCGATTGGTGGCTCTGGCTCGACAGAATTTATGGTGCTGGCCGAGGCCGGAGAAGACGAAGTGCTCTACACCGAGGACGGTATCTACGCCGCCAACGTGGAAAAGGCCGTTTCCCTGCCCGCCGATGCCGTGCCTTCTGAGTTCAAGACCTTTGAAAAGCTCGACACCCCCAACACGCCCACCATCGAATCCCTGGCGAAATTCCTCAAGTGTTCGCCCACCCAGATCGTCAAAAACGTCCTCTATCAGGCGGTGCTAGACAACGGCAAGACGGTGCTGGTGATCGTCAGCATCCGGGGCGATCAGGATGTCAACGACGTAAAGCTCACCAACGAACTCACCAAACTGGCCCCCACCTACGGCGGCACCACCGTCCTCTCGCTCACCGTTCCCGACGAGGAAGCCCAGGCCAAATGGGCCGCGAAACCCCTGCCCCTGGGCTACATGGCCCCCGACTTGGGCGACGACTATATTCAATCCGGCGTTAAAGACCTGGAACCCAAATTCCTGCGTTTGGTGGATGCCACCGCTGTTGACCTGACGGGCTTTGTTACCGGGTCAAACGAATCCGGCTTCCACGTCGTTGGGGCCAACTGGGGCCAAGACTTCACCCTGCCCAAGATCACCGTGGATGTGCGTAAAGCCATGGCAGGAGATCGGGCCGTCCACGACCCCGGCCAGCTTTTGCAAACCGCACGGGGCATCGAAATCGGCCATATCTTCCAGCTTGGCATCAAATATTCCAACGCACTGGGGGCCACCTACACCAGCGAAAGCGGCGACTATGTGCCCCTGGTGATGGGCTGCTACGGCATTGGGGTTTCCCGGTTGGCCCAGGCGGCAGTAGAACAGTCCTACGACAAAAACGGCATCGTCTGGCCCGTGGCCATTGCTCCCTACCACGCCATCGTGGTTGTCCCCAACATTGGCGACGAGAACCAAATGGCCGCCGCCACCGAGATCTACACCGCCCTCAACGCCGCCGGAGTAGAAACCCTGCTGGATGACCGCGACGAACGGGCGGGCGTGAAGTTCAAAGACTCCGAACTGATCGGCATTCCCTACCGCATCGTCACCGGACGCGCCCTAGCCGATGGCTTTGTGGAAGTGGTGGATCGGGCCACCGGAGAAGCCGAAGAAATCGCCCTGGATGCGGTGGTAGACATCATCAAAGACCGAGTCGCCGCCGCCCTGGCTGGGTAGATGGGTGAACGGGTTTCTGGGATAGACCTGGCACAGTGGCGCAATCGGGCGATGGCCGAGGCCCACGCGGCAGGCATTGACTCGCAAGAGGTGGACTGGCTGCTGCGGGCGATTAGTGATGTGGATAGCCTCACTCTGCGGTTGGGGCTGTCCACAAGGGCAGGCGTTGACCTGAAATTGTCCTTGGCCGACCTAGACCAGCGCTGGCAGCAGCGGCTTCAGCAGCGTGTACCCGTGCAGTATCTCGTGGGCGAAACCCCCTGGCGGCAGTTTTCCCTAAAAGTCTCTCCGGCGGTACTGATCCCCCGTCCCGAAACGGAGTTAATTATTGATCTTGCGGTCGATGCCGTGGAACGCAGCCCCCAACGGGACGCCCTCGCCACCGGAATTTGGGTGGATATGGGCACCGGCAGCGGAGCCATCGCCCTTGGGTTAGCCGATGCCTTCCCCCAGGCCCAAATTCTCGCTGTGGATCAAAGCATCGATGCCCTCGCCATCGCCCAAGAAAACATCCAGCGTTACAGCCTCACCGACCGCATTACCCTGTGCCACGGGTCTTGGTTTCAGCCCTTGGCGGCCTATCGAGGCAAGCTCAGTGCCGTGGTCTCCAACCCGCCTTACATTCCCTCTGGCGTGTTGCCAACCCTTCAGACCGAAGTGATTGATCACGAACCCACCACCGCCCTCGATGGCGGCCCCGATGGCCTCGATGATCTGCGTATCCTCGCCACCCAAGCCCCGGATTACCTGATTGCTGGCGGGCTGTGGCTGGCGGAAATGATGGCGGGGCAGGGCCAAGCCGTCACAGACTTACTCACCCAAGTGGGAGACTAC
Organism: Spirulina sp.; assembly: GCA_044070495.1. Lineage (GTDB taxonomy): Bacteria > Cyanobacteriota > Cyanobacteriia > Phormidesmidales > Phormidesmidaceae > Nodosilinea. Next base: position 32,474 of record JBIPSI010000004.1, read on the forward strand.
CAAGACCTTCAGGTGATCGAAGACCTGGCTGGACGGGATCGGTTTACCTTGGCGTTTCGTCGGTGACGGAGATCCCCTGTCACCCCAGATCCCAGGGTTCTGCGATGGGTCACACCGATGGCTCTGTGTCAGCCGTGAGAACCCTGGGATCTAGCCCTCACACGGAGATCCCCTGTCACCCTAGATCCCAGGGTTCTGCTATGGGTCACACCGATGGCCTTGCATTAGCCGCTAGAACCCTGGGATCTGGCCCTCACCCGAATCTGGCCCCTTTCCCTCTCCCCTGCGCCCCAAAACCCTCGGAACTGGGCACAATGCTATCCTAGACGGGACTTGCTGCATGGGTTTTGCGGGGCAACCGTTGGGGATCATCTCTAACTAGGTTCGCCGCTAAAGAGAGTTATGGACAACGCCTTCGAGCTAACGCTGCAAATGGTGCTGACGGTTTTAGCCGGGGTGACTGCTCAGGTGGTGGGCGAGTTTGCGCGGGTGCCCAGCATCATTTTTTTGCTGATCTTTGGCATTGGCCTAGGGCCGGATGGGCTGGGGCTGATTCATCCCCAATCTTTGGGGGTGGGGCTGGAGGTGATGGTCTCCCTCAGTGTGGCGCTAATTTTGTTTGAGGGCGGCCTCAGTCTGGAGCTGAGCGAGTTGGGTCAGGTGTCTAGCAGCTTGCGGAATCTGGTTACCATTGGCGTGTTTGTCACCCTGATTGGCGGCGGCGTGGCGGCCCACTGGCTGGGGGAATTTCCCTGGTCGCTGGCCTTTCTCTATGCCTCCCTGGTGGTGGTGACTGGCCCCACGGTGATTACCCCCCTGCTGCGTCAGGTACAGGTGGATCGCAAGGTCTCCACCCTGCTGGAGGGAGAGGGGGTGCTGATCGACCCAGTGGGGGCGGTGCTGGCCGTGGTGGTGCTGGGCATCATCCTCAATGGCGACGCCAACCCAGGGGCGGTAGTCGGTGGTCTGACCCTGCGCCTGGGCATTGGTACAGTGATTGGGGCCATCGGCGGCGGGCTGATCGGCTGGTTCCTGAAGCGGGCCAGTTTTGTGAGTGACGACCTGCGGAACCTGGTGGTGCTGGCGGGGCTGTGGGGCATTTTTGGCCTCGCCCAAACGGTTCGCAGTGAATCGGGTCTGATGGCGACGGTGGTGGCGGGGCTGGTGGTGCGTGCCCTCTCGGTGCCCGACGAACGGCTGCTACGGCGCTTTAAGGGCCAGCTTACGGTGCTGGCGGTGTCGGTGCTGTTCATTCTGCTGGCGGCGGATCTCTCCATTGCCAGTGTGTTTGCCCTGGGCTGGGGGGCGGTGGGCACGGTGCTGGTGTTGATGCTGCTGGTGCGGCCCGTCAGTATTTGGCTCTGCACCCAGTCCAGCGATATGAACTGGCGGCAAAAGATCTTTCTCGGCTGGATTGCCCCCCGTGGCATTGTGTCGGCCTCGGTGGCCTCGCTGTTTGCCATTTTGCTGACGGAAAAGGGGATTAGCGGCGGCGATGCCATTAAGGCCCTAGTCTTTCTCACCATTATTATGACGGTGCTGGTGCAGGGGTTGACCGCCCGCTGGGTGGCCCGCTGGCTGGGCATCGCCAAAACCGAGGCGGTGGGGGCCGTGGTGGTGGGCTGCAATCCCCTCAGTTTGCTGATCGCCCGCCTAATCCAAGATTATGGCGACCCCGTGGTGCTGATCGACACCAACGACACCGCCCAGGATGAAGCCGCCAAGGAGGGCATTCAAGTGTTAACCAGCAGCGCCCTCGACCACGATGTGTTGGAGCAGGCTGGACTGAGCCGAGTCGGCACGTTCCTGGCCATCACCAAAAACGGCGAGGTGAATGCCGTGGTGGCCCAACGCGCCCTAGAGGAATTTCAGCCCCCCAGGGTGATCGCCGTGATGCCCAAGGACAAAGACCTGGGCGACCTGCCCAACCAAGGCAAGCTGAAGGAGGCCCAAACCCCCAGCCTCTCTTTGAAAAAGTGGAACCGCTACATTACCGATGGCGAAGTGCGCCTGGGGGAAACTCGCCTGCGCTCCGACGCCACCGAACTGCAACAGGCTCACCTAGCGGCTCTAGTGCGCGGCGGCGAAATGATTCCCCTGCTGGTAGAACGGGACGGTAGCCTCCAGATCGCCCTCGGCCAAGACGCCTGGAAGGTGGGGGATCGCCTCATCTACTTGCTCCACGACGCCACCCCCAAACTGCTCAAACGCCTGGGGGGCGGCACCCAACCCACCAAACTTACCCCCGAACCCCTGCCCACCGTGGAGGATGTGCCCCTTGCTCCACCGCCGCCCGTAACCGAATCCCTCCCTACCCTGCCCCTCCCCGATCCCCTCAATGGCGGGAATTCACAGGATTCATCCTTGGGTTAACTTTCCAACAGGTCAATCACACAGTCCCTCGGAAGGGGGAACATTAGGGAAACCATCTACTCCCTGACTTGGTTTCGCTATGACCCATGACCCCCCTCCAACCTCCCCTACGCCACAGTTGCCTTGGCATTTGTGGATTGTTTTGCTCTGCGGGACATTGAGTTTAGGGATCGGTGTGGTGGTGGCATGGCCTCTCAAATGGGGCGATAACCTAGGCACGCAACTGCCGGGATTGTCCAAGGAGGTCAGCGCCCTGCTGGATCCGGTGGCCAATGTCATTTTGTTGCAGGGCGTTTTGCTAGCGGTGCTGGTGGCGGGGCTGTTGCGGGTGGATCAACGGCTGCGGGCTAATGCTAGGACGATCAAACACCTCAGCGACCAACAGGCTGCCACCGCCTCGGCCCTAGAATCTATCCTAGAATCCACCGCCGATGGCATTTTAGTGCTCGATCAGACCATGCATCTGACCCACTGGAACCAGCGCTTCCTCAAGATGTGGAGCATTCCTGCGGCATTGGCAGAGGAGGTGCGTAGCGGTAGTGGAATCCCCAATTTCTATCCCGTTGTGCTCGATCAACTTCAGGATCCCGACCAGTTCCGTCGGGCCACCGAGGCGATGATGGCGGCGATGGACAAAAAGACGATGGATGTCATCACCCTCAAGGACGGGCGGATTTTTGAACGCCATGCCCGCCCCCAGTGGCAAGGGAAGCAGGCGGTGGCCAAGGTACTCAGCTATCGGGATGTAACGGAACGCTACCGGGCCGAAGCCGTCCTGCGAGACAGTGAGGAGCGCTATCGATCCCTAGTGTCGGCCCTGGCGGAGGGGATTGTGTTGCAGGATGCCGAGGGGGTGGTGCAGGCCAGCAACGACCGAGCCGAGGAGATCCTGGGCCTCAGCATGGAGCAATTGCAAGGGCGCACCTCGTCAGATCCGCGCTGGCGCAGCATCCACGAAGACGGCACCCCCTTTGCCGGAGAAGATCATCCCGCCATGGTGGCCCTTCGCACCGGGGAACCCTGCCGCCATGTGGTGATGGGCGTCCACAAACCCAGCGGCGAACTCACCTGGATTTCCATCAATTCTCAGCCGATGACCCGTCCTGGGGAGGAAAAGCCCTACGCCGTGGTCACTTCCTTTGCCGATATCACCGACCGCAAGCACGTGGAAGAGATGCTCTTCTACGAAAAAGAACTGGCCCAGGTGACGCTGCACTCCATCGGCGATGCGGTGGTAACGACGGATGTGGCGGGGCGGGTGCAGTTTATCAACCCGGTGACGGAAAGCCTGACCGGATGGAGCTTGGCGGAGGCCCTAGGCCGACCGATCTCTGAGATCATTCGCCTGCTGAACGAGGAGACCCGCGAATCCGTCGAAAATCCGGTTTTCCAAGCTTTGCGGGAAAGTACCATCGTTGAATTGGCGACGGACACCGTGCTTCTGTCCCGCGATGGCCGCGAAATCGCCATTGATGACTCCGCTGGCCCGATTCGGGATCGCAAAGGGCGCACCGTGGGGGCGGTGATGGTGTTCCACGATGTCACCCAGGCACGGCAGCTCACCCGTCAGGTCTTTTGGCAGGCCATGCACGACCCCCTCACTGGCTTGGTCAACCGTCGCGCCTTCGAGCACCGCCTAGAGCAGGCCATCCACAACGCCCAGATTTATAACGATGGCCATGTGCTCTGCTACCTCGACCTCGACAAGTTCAAAATTGTCAACGATACCTGTGGACACAAAGTGGGGGATGAATTGCTGCGCCAAATCACCGCCCTGCTGCAAACCCACATCCGCAAAACCGACACTCTAGCCCGCCTAGGGGGCGACGAATTTGGCCTCTTGCTGAACCAGTGTGAGCTAGACCAGGGGCTAAAGGTGGCGGACATTGTGCGAGAAACGGTGCAGGATTTTCGCTTCACCTGGGATAACCACCTCTTTACCATCGGCGTCAGCATTGGCGTGGTGCCCATCACGGCCCAGGTGCGCGATCTAGAAACGCTGTTGGTCTCTGCCGATGCCGCCTGCTATGCCGCCAAAAACGGGGGCCGCAATCGGGTGCATCTCTTCCAAGCCGATGACGATGACCTGGTGCAACAACAGGGGGATATTCGCTGGGCCAACCGCATCACCTCTGCCCTAGAGCACCAGCAGTTTTGTCTGTTTGTACAGACCATCCAACCCACCCAGCGCCAGCCCCACCAGCTCGACCATGCCGAGGTGCTGATTCGCCTGATGGAGGACGATGGTACCCTGATTCCGCCCATGGCCTTTATTCCCGCCGCCGAGCGCTACGGCATGATTGGGGCCATTGACCGCTGGGTGGTGAGCACCCTATTCCAAAACTGGGATCAGGTGCAGCCCGCCGCCGACCAGCCCCCCATGCAGTACGCCATTAATCTTTCGGCCAGTAGCCTCACAGACGACCGCATGATCGATTTTCTCCAGCAGCAGTTCATCGATTATCGAGTGCCGCCCCATCTCATCTGCTTTGAAATTACCGAAACAGCGGCGGTCGCCAACCTCGCCAAGGCCAGCCAATTCATTCAGCAGTTGCGGAAATTGGGCTGCCACTTTGCCCTCGACGACTTCGGTAGCGGCATGTCCTCCTTCACTTATCTCAAACACCTGCCCGTGGACTACCTCAAAATTGACGGCAGCTTCGTCAAAGACATGGTGGACGACCCCATCGACAGCGCCATGGTGGAAGCCATCAGCCGCATTAGCCAGGTGATGGGTCTTAAAACCGTGGCAGAATACGTGGAAAACGATGCCATTCTCCAATGCCTGGAGGCTCTGGGGGTAGACTTTGCCCAGGGCTTTGGGATCGCCAAACCCATCCCCCTACTTGGCCCCTGTGTGTTATCCCCCCCACGGGGCTAAGGTAATTCCTGGCATCGCAGGATTTCAGCGGCGGCGAATCTCGCCAAGGCGGACGATCCACATTAAGATACTCAAAGACACCCCAAACTAGCCGCTAATCCTTGGTTTGACCTATGTCAATTATTGAAACTAAGACCGAACCCATGGTGATCAACCTGGGGCCACACCATCCCTCCATGCACGGGGTGTTGCGCCTGATTGTCACCCTGGATGGCGAAGATGTGCTCGACTGCGAGCCGGTGATTGGCTACCTGCACCGAGGTATGGAGAAAATCGCCGAAAGCCGCACGAACGTAATGTTTGTGCCCTACGTCAGCCGTTGGGACTATGCGGCGGGGATGTTTAACGAGGCGATCACCGTCAACGCGCCGGAGAAGCTGGCGGACATTGAAGTGCCGAAGCGGGCCAGCTACATCCGGGTGATCATGCTGGAGCTAAACCGCATCGCCAACCACCTGCTCTGGCTTGGCCCCTTTTTGGCCGACGTGGGTGCCCAAACCCCCTTCTTCTATATCTTCCGCGAACGGGAAATGATCTACGACCTGTGGGAAGCGGCCACGGGGATGCGCCTGATCAACAACAACTATTTCCGCATTGGCGGCGTGGCGGCGGATTTGCCCTACGGCTGGATCGATAAGTGCCTAGACTTCTGCGACTACTTCCTGCCCAAGGTAGACGAGTACGAAAAACTGATCACCAACAACCCCATCTTCCGCCGCCGCATCGAGGGCATCGGCACGATCACGCGGGATGAAGCCATTGCCTGGGGGCTGTCTGGCCCCATGCTGCGCGGTTCTGGCGTCAAGTGGGATCTGCGGAAGGTAGACCACTACGAATGCTACGACGAACTCGACTGGGACATCCACTACGAAACCGCTGGCGACTGCATGGCCCGCTACCAGGTGCGGGTGCGGGAAATGCGCGAATCGGTGAAGATCATTCGCCAAGCCTGTAAGCAAATTCCCGGTGGCCCCTTCGAGAACCTAGAGGCCAAGCGCATCGCCGAAGGCCCCAAATCCGAATGGAACGGCTTCGACTACCAGTTCATCGGCAAGAAAATTGCCCCCACCTTCAAAATTCCCGCTGGCGAACACTACGTCCGCCTAGAAAGCGGCAAGGGCGAACTGGGCGTGTTCATCATGGGCGACGACAACGTCTTCCCCTGGCGATTCAAAATCCGCGCCGCCGACTTCAACAACCTGCAAATTCTGCCCCACCTGCTGAAGGGCGTAAAGGTGGCCGACATCATGGCCATCCTCGGCAGCATCGATGTCATCATGGGGTCGGTAGATCGCTAGGGTGCCCCAGCCTGAATGGCCCTGATCATAAAACCCCAGGGTTCTTACCACCCTGGGGTTTGCTTTGGTTTATCCATAACGGTACAGAAATCGCGGTGTACCCCCCGTCATTTCCGTGACCATGGCGATCCATGCACTCCCATTGTCTAGGCCGCTGGGTTAACTCCAATGGGTCGGATTATTGCCCATCCGCCGGATCAAAACTGCCGATCAAACACCTTGGGGGCATAGGCGCTACAGCCATCACAAGGCCCCATGGGGTTCATCGCACAGCGCAGGTAAGGGGAACGGGCATTGAGGTCGCAGGTGATGTCGCCAATCATATAGCCCATGCCATCGACGTAGTGCAGGTCGTCATTGCCCTCCACTAACCGAGAAAGACCGCTACGCAGAGAGCCATCGCCCATGGCATCGTAGCCCTTTTCAGCGCGATCCTCGCGGACACTGAGGTAGGCCGAAATACAGGCAGGCGCAAGACCCACAACGAAAATGAGGACGATGATCAGCATGGATGGCGATAAGAAATTGGCAAAATTATCCTAACCTGCTCCATAGACCTCCTTGTTTTTCTCCCCAGAGATTGGTACGTTGCGTTGCGTTCCTTATTGATCTGTAACGTAGCGCACGATCCTTTAAGGGCAGGTAGCCTTTAAAAGCAGGGCAGGGCTGAGCAACGGGTCAGCGGCGTTTTGTAGGCAGTGAGATAAGTGAGATACAGTCCATGGTGAGGCCAGTAGAAACCATTCGTCGAGATATCGAGCGGCTGACAGAGGCAACGGACACTCTGGCGGCTGAGTTTCGTCGTCTGTACCAGGGCTACCTCGACAGCCTGGGGATAGCGGTGCGTCGCCAGGTGGTGATGGCCACCTATCACCTCTGTACCCAGGTCTATCCTGAAGGCTTCCTGACCCTCTCCGTGTCCCAACGGGAACACCTTCAGCGGGATGTGCGCCGCCTGGGGCAATCGGGGCAAACCCAGCTAGGCCAACTGCTAGAATCCGCCGTGCGCCGCTCCTACCCAGACCCCGCCACCGATGGCCAATCTGGCTCCTCCCCAGCCTTTCTCAGCTTAACGGGCACCCCCAACTCAGCCCTGCGGTTTTTGCCGGGAGAGATGGAAGCCGAGGGGATCTCGCCAGCATCAGAGGTTGCCGCCGCCCCCGATACGTCTGAGATGTTACCTTCTGAGATATCTCCTGCTGAGGTGGACACCCCTGAGATGGATGCCCCTGAGATGGATGCCCTAGGCCGATCTGAGAACTTTGAGGACTCTGGGGACTCTGGGGACTCTGATAACTCTGAGGACTCTGGCGAAGAGGGCCGATCCGACCTACCGCTACCCGATCTGCTCAAATCCATGGTGTTGGAAGCCTTGGCGGAGGAACAGGCAGAAATCTTTGGCCAACCGCTGTTCACGGGTGAAGCCATGACCCCGACCCGTTTGGCCAAGCAGCATATTTTCCTAGAGCAGCAAATACGCGACACCCTCCAACACCTGTCTAAGCAGGTGAACCAGCGCCTCCAGGAAGCCCAGGTGATTCCCAACCTACCGGAGGCGGTGCTGGACGCGGCTTCGGAAACGGAAATGGGGCCGATGCGGGGTCGCGCCGTGCCGAACGTGTTGAGTGTGATTGTAGCCATGGCCAGCGCCATGGACGACGCCCTGGAGGAGGAGGATCTGGAGTCGGATTCCCTAGGGGATGACCCAGACGAGGATGAATTGGAGGACGAGGATGAGGATTCCAGGGATCGTCTGATGACCCACCTGGCTGCCGTTCACCTGCGCTTGACGGACTTAGAATTTGGCGATGTGCAAGCCTCAATGTGGCGGAGCAAGCTCCACAACGCCCTGGGGCATCTGCGTAAGATCGGCAAACAATACCAAAAGGTGCAGCGGGAAATGGCCATTGCCGAGGCAGAACAAGCCTGGCGCGCCGTTTGGTATGACGAGACCTAACCCGGTCGATCCGGATCACTTTGGGTAAACTAAGTACAGACATTGCGATACACCGTTTAAGGAAGCAGGACATCATGGGCTTATTTGATCGGGTTAGCCGAGTGGTTCGCTCTAACCTCAATGCCGCCGTTAGCTCAGCGGAGGATCCTGAGAAAATCCTCGATCAGGCCATCATTGACATGCAGGAAGATCTGGTGCAGATGCGTCAGGCGGTGGCCACGGCCATTGCTAGCCAAAAGCGCGTCCAGCAGCAGTACGACAAGGCCAACAGCGAGGCCAACACCTGGCAACAGCGTGCTCAACTGGCCCTGCAAAAGGGTGATGAGGAACTGGCCCGTCAAGCCCTGGTGCGTAAAAAGACCCAGGCCGAAACCGCCGCCGCCCTCAAGGCCCAATTGGATTCCCAAAGCACCACGGTGGATCAGCTCAAGCGCAACCTGATTGGCCTGGAGAGCAAACTCGCCGAAGCCAAGACCAAGAAGGACATGCTCAAGGCGCGGGCCAGCGCCGCCAAGGCCAACGAGCAATTGCAAAGCACCACCAGCAGCCTCAGTACCAGCAGCGCCATGGCCGCCTTTGAGCGCATGGAGGAAAAAGTGCTGCAAATGGAAGCTAAGTCCCAGGCCGTGGCAGAACTGGCCGGATCTGATCTGGAAAGCCAGTTTGTCGCCCTCGAAGCCGGGGGTGACGTGGATCTAGAGCTCGCCGCCATGAAATCCCAACTCTCTGGGGGCACCGTAGACCAAGGCCAACTCCCCGCCGGAGAAGCTGCCGCCGCCGCCCCCCAGAACGCCGAAGTGGATGCTGAACTGGAAGAACTACGCTCCCAGATTGACAACATCTAAACCCCCATCCGCACCCCCAACTCCCACCCCGTTCAACCACAGGTAGGGTGAGGTTTCCTCGCCAATGGGGATGTCTCGCCCACGGGGTCTCCTCACCCACCAGGTCTCGACACCTAGTGGACTGGCAGAACTGGCTAGAACCGAGATCGGTTAGAGGGTCAGGAGACCTGCCCCCTAAGGGATCCCAAGGCTAGAGGGGGCAGGTTGTCGCGCCCGGTGCAGAATCTTTTTGCCGATCCCGAAAACAGCCCAGCGAGTTGATCGCCGTTTTGAACAATGCTCCTAGGCAAGGGCCCGTCAAGGTTTTAATATCTATTCGTTCCCCATCCTCCCCCCGCCGTGGCCCACGTCGCAATTGAAAACGTCTACAAGACATTCCCAAAATCGAAGCAGTCCCCCGATACCGAGGCAGCCGCCACCGAGGCCCCCCCAGAGGGGACGGTGCTGAAGCGCATCAACCTCACGGTGGAGGACGGGGAATTTATGGTGCTGGTGGGGCCATCGGGCTGTGGCAAAAGTACCCTGCTACGGCTGATTTCGGGCCTAGAACGCCTAACCGCCGGAAACATTTGGGTGGGAGAACGCAAGGTCAACGACCTGCCCCCCAAGCAACGGGATACGGCCATGGTCTTCCAGAGCTATGCCCTCTATCCCCACCTATCGGTGTACGACAACCTTGCCTTTGGCCTGCGTCGTATGGGAGCCGACCTTGAAAAATCCCTGCCCGATTGGGAGCCAACCGCTAAGGCGATCCCCCTCAGCGACTCCCCCGCCAACCAAGAGCTAGAGCGCCTGCTGACCGAAAGCCGCTGGTGGGAAAAGCCCCTGGTCTCAGTGACGCGCCGCCTCCCCCCTAACCTGCGCTATGTCTCCGACGCAGAACGCCTAATTGATGAACGGGTGCGGGCAGTGGCCAAGATGCTGCAAATCGCCCCCCTGCTAAACCGCTACCCACGCCAGCTTTCCGGGGGCCAAAAGCAGCGGGTGGCCCTAGGTCGGGCCATGGCCCGCAACCCCCAGGTATTTTTGATGGACGAACCCCTCTCCAACCTAGACGCCAAACTGCGGATGGAAACCCGCGCCCAAATTGTGAACCTGCAACGGCAACTGGGCATCACCACCATTTACGTCACCCACGACCAAGTCGAGGCCATGACCATGGGCCATCGCATTGCCGTCATGTATCAGGGCCAAATTCAGCAGGTCGCCCCGCCCCTAGACCTCTACAACCGCCCCGCCAACCGCTTTGTGGCCGAATTCATTGGCTCGCCGCCGATGAACTTTATCCCCGTCCAGGTGCAGTCCCCCTACCTATTGATTCACCCCGAATTTCGCCTATCGCTACTGGGCGACTGGGAAGAACGACTGCACAGCTACGAAGGCCAATCCCTGCTCCTAGGCATTCGCCCCGAACATCTGAGCTTAGCCCTACCCGCCCCCAAAAATATTCGCGGCCAGGTCAGACACCTCGAAGCCCTCGGCAGCGAAACCTACCTCACTGTGCAGACCGAACGCCTCACCCTGCAAGCCAAAGTTCCCCCCGATCAACCCGTGCACATTGGCGACGAAGTGTGGCTCGGCATTGCCCCCGAAAAAGTGCATTTATTCGATCCCACCACCGAGCAGTCTCTGCTGAGCCAAGTTAACTAATCGTTCCAGTGATAGAGTACTGGCCTAGGCTGCCATACTGGGTATAACCGTAATCACTACCCGAAGCGGCCTTGCCAGTGCCTTCCACACTAATGTAGTAATCACCAGCGGCTAGGGCAACATTCAAAGCAGCAGAGATATTGTCAATGGGGTTTACCGTTTGAATTAATTGCCCCAACGAATTGTATAACTTCACCAAGACATCAAGGTTAGCTCCCCTAGAGAAGGGGGTAACGTTGAGAGCAATTTTCCCAGTTGAAGAATAGAATTTGAACCAATCGACATCGGTATTTTGTTCAATAATCCCGTAGGTTTGAACGTTTGAACCGCTAAAGAAAAGCCTGCTTGCCGTAGTTCTTAAGTCGCTGTAATCATCTTTACGATACCCAAATCCATTCTGAGTTATGATGATATAGAGATCATCCTCTTGCCTAGTAGCTCCATAGTATTCTCCCTTACTCCACTGGGTTAGCTCTTGATAGTAACCCACCCCCATAATTGAAGCCCAGCCCGTTACACCTGTGCCGTGCCCCGCATAGTACTCATTAGTTGGATCTCCATCATGACTTAGCCCTAAGGTATGGCCAACTTCGTGACTAACCGCCTCAGCAATAGACTTATCACCACCATACAGATTCTTTGAGAAGATAAACGTGGGTGTATCAGTATTCCAGTTAAAAGAGTTACGATAAGCAACTCCCCCCGCTGATTCAGAATACCAGTCTGACCACGATCCCCCAATTGCAACCCGAATTCCCCATCGGGTATCGCTACTATCGCTTTTAATTAAGTCAGATAAGCTTGGAGCTACGGTTGTTACATTCACGTTGAAGGGAATAAAATCCTCAGCCACTCTTTGCCAGATTTTCCAAATTGTTTCCCTTTCAGTTACAGAAAAAGATGTGCTGTTTCCGTCTGTATCAAAGGCTGGAGTAATTATACTACTTCGATCCGCCAAATTCCACGAAGTTCCGGTTGTTACATGGCCATCAAAGTCTAAGTAGATTGTGTGACTAGCATCAGACTTGCTATTTAGGGAAAATACAGTACTTGAATTAAAGTCTTGATAGGTTAGGGGCTTAACAGACTTGGCGTTGATGAAAATTGCTTGATAGGTGGAGTTATTGATTTCATTGCTTTCAGCTACATAGCCATAGCCATCGGCCTCAAAGAGGATATATTTTACTCCCGTTCCCCAACTTACATCGTAGATGAAGGCAAGAGAATCGTATTCTAAACTACCTGTCGCTAAACTACCAACGGAGTTATTCCCTAGGTAGCGATCATTGCTCGTATTGAGGGTGATATCGTCAGATAGCCAGTAGCGTACATAGCTATAGCCAGCGGTGTTTGTCCCCTGATTTTTGGTGTAAGCACTCACGGTAATTGAATCACCAGCGTTGGCAGAGGTGGGTGCGTACTGACCGGTGATAATTAGGTCTGACTTGCCATTAATTGTAATCGCTCGATAGGCTACATTGTTACTTTCGCTACTTTCAGCTACGTAATCATAGCCATCAGATTGGAAGAGAATGTATTTATTTCCGGTGCCCCAGCTTGCATCATAGGTGAATGTTAGATCGTCATACTCTGAGTTTCCGGCAGACAGCGCGTTTACATAGTCAGAACCGAGGAAATAGTCATCGCTGCTGGCAATAGTGTCGTTGGAAAGCAGATAGCGCATGTAGCTGTAGCTAGCGGTGCCTGTCCCTTGATTTTTGGTGTAGGCACTCACGGTAATTGAATCACCGACGTTGACAGAGGTGGGTGCATATTGACTGGTGATGACTAAGTCTGGCTTGCCATTAATCGTGATCGCTCGATAGGCAACGTTGTTACTTTCATTATTTTCAGCCACATAGCCATAGCCATCGGCCTCAAAGAGAATATATTTCGTCCCTGTTCCCCAGCTTGTGTCGTAGGTAAAGATTAGGGTGTCATACTCCGAAATACCTATGGCTAAACTACCAACGTAGTTATTCCCTAGGTAGCGATCACTACTACTATTGAGCGTGATATCGTCAGACAACCAATAGCGTAGATAGCTATAACCAGCGGTGGCAGATCCTTGATTTTTGGTGTAAGAGCTTACGGCAATTGAGTCACCGATGGTGGCTGATGTCGGCGTATACTGACTGGTAATAACTAGGTCTGGCTTACCATTAATCGTAATCGCTCGATAGGCTACATTGTTACTTTCGCTACTTTCAGCTACGTAATCATAGCCATCAGCTTGGAAGAGAATGTATTTATTTCCAGTGCCCCAGCTTGCATCATAGGTAAATGTTAGATCGTCATACTCTGAACTTCCGACAGATAGAGCGTTTACATAGTCAGAACCAAGGAAATAGTCGTCGCTGCTGGCGATGGTATCGTTGGATAGCAGATAGCGCATGTAGCTGTAGCTAGCGGTGCCTGTCCCTTGATTTTTGGTGTAGGCACTCACGGTAATTGAATCACCGACGTTGGCAGAAGTGGGTGCATATTGACTGGTGATGACTAAGTCTGGCTTGCCATTAATCGTAATGGCTTGATAGGTGACGTTATTACTTTCATTGGCCTCAGTGACATAGCCATAGCCATCGGCTTCAAACAGAATGTATTTAGACCCCGTACCCCAGCTTGCGTCATAGGTGAAGGTAAGGGAATCATATTCTGAACTACCTGTTGTCAAACTGCCAACATAATTGTTTCCTAGGTAGCGATCACTACTGGTATTGAGGGTGGCATCATCAGACAACCAGTAGCGCATATAGCTGTAGCCAGCAGCGGCATCGCCTTGGTTTTTAGTGTAGGCGTTTATGGTAATTGAGTCGCCTGCATTGGCGGAAGTAGGTACATACTGATTGGTAACGACTAAATCTGGATTGGTTGGCGGTTGCCAGCTTACTAGGTTAGGCGTCCAGCGACTATCAACGGTAGCGAGGCTAGCACTACCTGAGATTTGGGCGTTATTTGTACCACCCATAAACCAAAGCACATTTTGTCCGGCGATTCCATGTCGCCACAGAATATCAGGACGATTATCGCTATTAAAATCTGCAATTCCCTTAATGTCCCAGCCGTTAGCTACAGTTGCGAGGCTAGCGCTACCTGAGATTTGGGTATTGTTGGTGCCTCCCATAAACCAAAGCACATTTTGTCCGGCGATTCCATGTCGCCAAAGAATATCAGGACGACCGTCACTATTAAAGTCTGAAATCCCTTTGATATCCCATCCATTATCTACGGTGGTCAGGCTGGCACTACCTGAGATTTGGGTGTTGTTTGTGCCCCCCATAAACCAAATCACATTTTGTCCGGCTGTTCCATGCCGCCAAAGAATATCCGGGCGACCATCTCCATTAAAGTCTGAAATTCCTTTAATATCCCAGCCGTTATCTACAGAGATAAGATTAGTATTGCTTAAATTCTGGGTGTTGTTTGTGCCTCCCATAAACCAAAGTATATTTTGGCCTGTGGTTTTGTGCCTCCAGAGAATATCAGGGCGATCATCTCCGTTAAAATCTGAGATTCCTTTAATATCCCAATTTTTGTCAAAGGTGGATACGCCAGTACTGCTTAATAGTTGGGTATTATGAGTACCTCCCATAAACCAGACATCATTGAGTCCAGTAGCGGCATTTCTCCAGAGTATGTCAGGGCGGCTATCTCCATTAAAATCTAGTGTTGTAGTACTTTGTTCGACAGCTATGAGCTGATTATCTAGCCATAGAAAAGCACGGTCATCTTCATCGTGTAATCGTAGCTTATCTTGATCAGACAATGAAGTGCCAGAGATGGCAAGGCTGAACCACTCACCTTCATCGCCAAGGGTATCCTGGACACCATTAAAATAAACGTCTAAAGCATGGCCATACTCTTCAATTAAAACCTGTTTTAGTCCAGTTAAATTATCTCGACTAGCTAACGATTTGGCAATATAGACATGATTACTATCAGCAGCGTAGGCTCCTTTAGCTCCATTTAGAATCTGGTCGTCTAGGATCTGTATGGAAGGTTTATTAACTAAAACTCCGCTACTCCAGTAGTCTAGTAGAATAGAAACTTCTGTAGATTCTTGGATGCCATAGATCTCCTCTAGCTGAATTGGCGCAAGGGAATCTTGAGCATAGCGTTGAAGGCTCTGAGTAATACCTTGAAAAGCCTCTTCAATGACCCCAAGACTTAGCGAACTATACAATTTATCGGCAGCTAATGCTGATAAATTGATCAGATTGCTAGACAGATCAAGCATGCCTATATCGCTCGACATAGTAGTGCGCATCCTAATTGTGAAGGGATATCGATGACTGGCTTGACCAACCTGAGATGATAGACCATTGAAGGTAGCAAGAAATCCTAGACTAATCTCAGCCTAGAGTCTGTCGAGGAGCTGTTTGTTTGAGGAAAGATTCCTTGCCCGGAGGTGTATAAAACGACCGTAAGAATAGAATTTGGAAGCCCAATATATTAGTTAAACTCCATGGGGCCAATAAGGGGAATCAGTAAAGTGACTGATTCTAGGGCTGTTTCCCACTTGAGCCTT
The DNA here is from genome assembly GCA_044070495.1 of Spirulina sp. Classification (GTDB taxonomy): domain Bacteria; phylum Cyanobacteriota; class Cyanobacteriia; order Phormidesmidales; family Phormidesmidaceae; genus Nodosilinea. Next base: position 48,006 of record JBIPSI010000004.1, read on the forward strand.
ATGCAACCTCAGTGATCTTGCTTGTTTTCTATGTCAATCTACATGGGCTATGGCTGGCGATGGGTCAGGCAATCAGGGGCATTGGTTATTTGTAGCAGCACTAAGAAACCCCCGACCGCCTAGGCTTTGGCCTAGAAGCCGGGGGTATGGTTTACGCTGGATGGAGTCTTCTGTGATCCTGCGGCTTATCGCAGGGAATGAATTATTTAGAACGATAGCCGATGACGCCTTGCAGGGGCTTGAGTAGCTCGCCTTCAAAGGGTTTGCCCTTTAGCATTCGCTCCCAGTAGAGGTAGGGCAGCAGGTGCTTTTTCACCAGCCACATGCTCCAGCGTTCCTTGGCAGGGTTGATCAAAAAGCTGGCCACGGGGCGGTTGTCGTAGTCAAATTCGGCCATAACGGTGTTGTTGTAGCCCGTAATTAGGGGGCAGCAGGTGTAGCCGTTGTAGGTTCCGGTGAGGGATTTTTGCTGCATGGTGGCGAGCAGGTTGGCCACTAGGACGGGGGCCTCTCCGCGCACGGCGGCGGCGGTTTTGGAGGTGGGCAACGAGGAGGCATCGCCCAGGGAAAAGACGTTGGGGTAGCGATGGTGGCGCAGGGTGTGTTTATCTACATCCACCCAGCCGCCGGGGTTGTTGGGCACCGCCAGAGGGCTATTTTTGATGAAGTCTGGGGCGCTCATGGGCGGCACGACGTGGATCATGTCGTAGGGGATGATGGCCTGGTGGGTTTCGCCGTTTTCGGTGACATCGAAGACGGCTTCCTTGGTTTCGGCGCGAATTTCCACCAGGTTGTGATGGAATCGGGGTTCGATGCCGCGTCGGGCCACCACCTGATCCAGCACGTCGGAGTAGGTTTTTACCCCGAACATGGTGCCCCCAGCGGTGCAGAACATCACCCGACTATTGACGCCGACGCCGCTACGTTGCTTAAAGGAATCGTCGGCCATGTACATGATTTTTTGGGGCGCACCGCCACATTTAATCGGCGTGTTGGGGTAGGTGAAAATGGCGGTGCCGCCGGTGAAATCTTGCTTAATCAACTGGCGGGTGTAGAGGGTGAGATCGCGGCGATAGTTGCTGGTAACGCCCCCTTTTCCGAGGGCTTCGGGCAGTCCTTTAATTTTGTGCCAGTCGATTTGAATGCCGGGGCAAACCACCAAATAATCGTACTGAATTTGCAGTCCGTCCTGGGTCAGCACCGTATTGTTATCGGGGTCGAGGGTCACCACCGCATCCTGAATCCAAGTGCTGCCCTTGGGGATGAGAGCTTTTTCTTCGCGGACGGTGTCCTCCATGCGAAACTGCCCCCCCGCCACCAGCGTCCAGCCCGGTTGATAGTGGTGCTGTTCCGAGGGTTCAAGGATGGCAATGTCAAAACTGGGGTTGTAATCCAGCAGTTGAGCGGTCACGGTAATACCTGCCGCACCGCCGCCGATGACCACGATTTGGTGGCGCAGGGTTTGGCGGGGGCCATCCTGGTCTAGGTTGGCGGTGAGGGTCGTGGGAGCGTCGGAGGAAAGCGTCATGGAATTGGCGGGTGAAGGGGAATTGGAATATTAAAACTGCTAATAACGAGCATCAGGGCTCATTATAGAAAGTCGCCAGGGGCCAACAGAAGAGGCCGCAGCGAAAGAAAACCTTAAGCTTGGGGCCATGCCTCTAGGTCAGCCGCTGTCACACATGTCGAGGATAGGGAGGATAGGGACTTTCCCCTGTTCCCGACGCCCCTAAGCTTTACAATCAGAGGGATTTTCCCTGGGATTCGTCCGCCCCGCCATGACCGCCTCTCCCCGTCGCAATCTCTACCGTTTGGAACGTCTACCCGCCCAAATTCCCCAGGCGGCGGTGCCCTACCTGTTTTTGCTGCCCGCCCTAGTGGCGCTGACCATTTCCGTCTTCTGGCCCGCCCTGCGTGCGTTTTACCTCAGTTTCACCAGCTTTGGCCTGGATCTCACGGCCCCACCCACCTGGGTAGGTTTGGCCAATCTAAGGCGTCTGATGGCCGACGAGGTGTTTTGGCAAACGGTGCGCAATAGCCTGGTCTACCTGCTGGGAGTCGTCCCGGTGCTCACCTTTGCGCCCCTGGGGCTAGCGATTTTGGTGAACCGTCAACTGCGGGGCATCCACTGGCTGCGGGTGGCTTACTATTCTCCGGTGGTGGTGTCGATGGTGGTGGCGGGCATTGCCTGGCGCTGGCTCTATGCCGAAAATGGCCTGTTTAACCAACTGTTGCAGGCGACCGGATTGTTTCCCCAGGGCATCCCCTGGCTCACCAGCCCCAGCTTGGCGCTGTGGAGCGTGATGCTGGTGACGATTTGGAAGGGCATGGGCTACTACATGGTGATCTACCTGGCAGGGCTGCAAAGTATTCCCCAGGATCTCTATGAGGCGGCGGCGATTGATGGTTCCGACGGCTGGCGACGCCATTGGGACATCACCCTACCCCTGATGCGCCCCTACCTGTGGCTGGTGGCGATTATTTCCGCCATTGCCGCCACCAAGGTGTTTGAGGAGGTCTACATCATGACCCAGGGTGGCCCCCGTAATAGCTCTAAAACCGTGGTCTACTACATCTACGAGCAAGCCTTTGAAAAGCTGGAAATCAGCTATGCCTGCACCATCGGGCTAGCTCTATTTTTGGCGATTTTGGCCCTTTCGGCCCTGCGCTTAGCCCTCGGCAATCAGGACGTAACGCCCCTAGGTTAGGCGGGATCCCGCTAGTAAGGAGTGACGTTGATTCCAGATGCAGTATCTAAACAAAAATTCGCTGACCGCCTGAGTGGCGGTTTGAACCACCAGAGGCCAAGGATTGTCCATGCACCCGAAGAGCAACGCCCTTTAAAGTAATCACTGTGACTACGGAACGATTTTATGACGACTGAAAAAAATTTGTTCACCCCCATTTCTCTGGGGCGGTACGAACTCCCGAACCGCATTGCGATGGCCCCCCTCACCCGTAACCGGGCCGGATCTGGAAACGTGCCCCAGCCCTTGAATGCCCTTTACTACCAACAACGGTCTTCGGCGGGGCTGATTATTACGGAAGCCAGCCAGGTTTGCCCCCAGGGGCAGGGTTACCCCGCCACGCCGGGAATTCATAGTGCCGAACAGGTGGAAGGCTGGAAGGCTGTCACCCAGGCGGTGCATGACAAGGGCGGACGCATCTTCCTGCAACTCTGGCATGTGGGCCGTATTTCCCATCCCTCCTTCCAGCCCGATGGTGCCCTGCCCGTAGCCCCTAGTGCTATCCGGCCCAAGGGCGATGCCATGACCTACGACGGAATGCAGCCCTTTGTCGTCCCTCGCGCTTTGGAACTGGACGAAATTCCTGGCGTTATTGAACAGTATCGCCAAGGTGCTAAAAATGCCATGGAAGCCGGGTTTGATGGTGTGGAAGTGCATGGTGCAAACGGCTATCTATTGGATCAATTTTTGCGGGACGGCACCAACCAGCGCACCGATGCCTATGGCGGCTCCCTAGAAAATCGGGCGCGTCTACTGCTGGAAGTGACCCAGGCGGTGGTGGACGTATGGGGGAGCGACCGGGTGGGCGTGCGGCTTTCCCCCAGCAGCACCTTCAACGACATGGCCGATTCCGACCCTAAAACAACGTTCAGCTACGCCATCCAGGCTCTGAATGCCTTCAGCCTGGCCTACCTGCATTTGCTAGAACCCAGCGAAGCCGACCTGCGCTACGGCGGCACCCCCATCCCCACCCGCAAGTTTCGGTCCCTATACAACGGGACGCTGATGGTGAACTGGGACTATGATCAAGCCTCTGGCCACCAAGCCATTGCCGAGGGCCATGCTGACCTAGTGTCCTATGGCAAACTGTTCATCGCCAACCCTGATTTGCCCCGTCGATTTAAGGAAAACGCCCCCCTCAACGAACCCAATCCCGATACCTTCTACGGTGGCGGGGCCGAGGGCTACACCGACTACCCTAGCCTGGGAGACTAGGGTATGACTTTGGAGGAAGGCAGGATAAGTTAGGCTTCCTTGGCATCGGGCAGTACCTGCACCCTGGCAAACTTGAGGCCGTTGACCCCTTGAAGGGGCTCCACGCTGCCCTCTTCAATCGTGTCGCTCACTAGGCCCTCTCGGTGCAGGTAGCGCAGGTATTGCTGATATTCCTCCCACTCCTCGGTGGTGGAGTAGACGATGGTGAGCATTCTGGGCTGGGTGATGCGCGCCTGGGTGGCGGCGTCGCGGGCCTTGTCGATGCGTTTTTTGACAATTTCATAGCGGGTGTCGCGGGTGCCGCGTACATCGAACAACCGCTCGGTGGTTTCGTCGTGGACGATATCCACCGTTACCGCCTGCACCAAGACGAGATGGGTGATCACCATATCGGTATTGCACTTGCGCTTCAGGGTAAGCCCCTGGCGGGCACAGTCGCACACCGCCCGCAGTTGCTCGTAGCGCAGGGCTTTGAGCTGAAAGTCGGTAAATTTCGGGTCGATGGCCTTGCCGGTGTAGATCATGTGGTCGATGCCATCGGTGGCCTCTAGATCGCAGTAGTGGGGGGTGATGGCCTGCATCGACTGCTGCCAGTGGTTCCAGGTTTCTCTCAGCAGGTTGTTGATGTAGTTGATGGTTTGGTCGTAGACGGCGCGGGCGGTGTAAATACAGCCGTGCTCGTCATCCATGGCGTTTTGGTAGCGGCGGATCGCCTCACTGGCGGCGGGGCAGACCTGTGCAAAGTAGGGGAAATGGGCCTCTACCTCGTTTTGGAGGTAGCGCAGTAGGGTTACTTCGGCATCCACCGTTACCCCCTGCTCTAGTTTGGTGATGCGGTCTTGCAGATCTAGCCACAGTTGCTCTACCAGGGCATTGTGAACGGCGCTAGATCGCACGGCTTCGACCACGGCTAGGGCCAGACGGAACTGGGCCAGTAAATCTTCCTGGATGGCGCGGTTGCGTTCGTCGGAGGAACCGCGAATATCGGAAATGCCGTAGAGGGGATAGACCCCCTCAAACACAATCGGGGCCGGGGGTAGGCCCAGGCTGAGCCGTTCGGCCTCCTGCTCAAACCGCCACCGCACCGAGGGGTGAATGTTGGTGAATCGATCTCGCACGCTATAGCGCATGGAGGCATTGAGGGCAGGAATTAACGTGGTGGCGAGGCTACAGTCTGATTGGTTAAAGGCGTAGGGCTTGGTGCTGGTCAGCCCCACTAGGCCAAACATCTGGCTGGCCCCTTGGCCGAGGGTCGGGTTGCGCATCACCAAGGGAATCAGCAGCAGCGATCTAGCCCCCGCCGCTACCAAGGCCCGCTCCCCGGAGGTGCAACAGGCCAGGCTCAGATCGGGGATGGTTAATACCTCCCCCCGCTCTGTGGTTTGCAGGAAGGAAGACTCCTGTAATTCCCCTAGGGTGTAGGTTTGGCTCTGCCAATCGGCCTGATCCAGTGCCGTCCAAAGCTGGGCGCGATCATTTTCCGCGATCAGCAAAAAGCTGTCCTGGGCTCCAAAGAGCTGCTTCATCAAGCCATTGGCTTGGACAAACTGCTCCGTTCCTACCACCGATTCGCGGCCCACCAGCAGGTGGATTAGCGCCCGTGAGGTTTCCCGCTCGGTGACATCGGTGCCCTCAATCAACACCTGCCCTCGAATCGTGTAGCGGTGGGGATACAGCTTGTTCAGCAGCCGATTCAGGGGGGATGCCTTGGTTAAAAGCTGGGTGGTCACCTGTTGGGGGGTGGGGCCATCGGGCCAACAGTCACGCAAACTGGCCTCTAAATCCGAGGCAATGGCCAACACTTGAAGGCCGTCTTCAGCGGTGCGTAGCCGCAGTTCAATGTGACGGATTTGCTGGGTTTCTGGGTTGGTCAGCGACACCATCAGCGGCTCATGGCGCAGCCGAGGGGTCACCCACACCTCCGGCCCATACAGTTGCCCCAGCAGCGATTGGAGAAAGTGCAGTCGGAACCGATGGCGTAGCATCCGAGACACCGATGGCGTCAACCAGGCCAGATCGCTCATGGGCACCGGATGGGCAGTGGGGCCAAGCCCCGTGAGACGGCCAAAATAGTCGTTGGCAAAGACAATCCGGTGGGCCTGGGGAGCGGCATTGAGACGGGTGCTCACCTCCACGACGGCCATCACCAGTTGACTGTGGTGTTGCAGCAAATTAAACCAGGCCGGGGCCGCTCCCTCCGAGGTCAGCAGCGGGCTTCCCTCCGGGGCTACCCACACGCTTCCCTTTAGCCCTGGGGTCAGGTTGTCCCTTTCTCCTCGGGCGCTACCCTCTAGACGGCTATGCTCAAGACTATGTAAAGAATCCGTGGCCATAGTGCTTTTCTGAACGACACCCTAAACACTCATACAGACTCCCCTGATGGAATTCCGTACATCGCTAACCTATCGTTGCCATAGCCCTCAGTAAAGCTTGCCCCAGCCCAGTCGCTAAATCTAGGGCTAGGCCAAGGGCCGATCTCTGGGGTGGTGCCCACCGTCCAGCGGTGGGTGGTGTCGCCAAGCTAGACCTCTGGCAAGGATTGGGTTAACTGGGATGTAGTGAGATGCACTGGTTGGGTTGTAACGACCCGTTACAGAATTTGGGACAACCCCTAACCCTAGTCTGCCCAGAAACAGCGTGAAATGAGCGCCCGCTTCAATAAATGTCGTGAAGGTGATGATCGTGATCTCGATCAGGGGTTGATCCCCCTTGGCGTTGACCCGCCCCCGCAGATTGCCCCCTAACGTTGATCCATACGGTCTCTCCCCCTGGAGATAAGGGGCGCACCCAGAAACCCCAGGATCGTCGATGTATCAGCCAGCGCCAATTCAGGGGGGTGAAGCGTTTACAATAGAAAACTGGCCCTGCGGCTGTCGTTGATTGTATTTCTAAACGTCCCTGAACCACCATGTTTGAAGCCCTGTCGGAACGCCTTGAGTCGGCCTGGAAAAGCCTGCGCGGCCAAGACAAAATTAGCGAAACCAACATCAACGAAGCCCTGCGGGAAGTGCGGCGGGCTCTGCTGGAGGCGGACGTTAACCTCCAGGTGATCAAAGACTTCATCGCCGAGGTCAAAGAACAAGCCCTAGGGGCCGAGGTGGTCAAAGGAATCAGCCCCGACCAGCAGTTCATCAAAATCGTCCATGACGAACTCGTGCGGCTGATGGGCGACACCAACGTGCCCCTAGCCAGCACCGAGAAAAAACCCACCGTTGTGCTGATGGCGGGCCTGCAAGGGACAGGGAAAACCACCGCCACCGCCAAACTGGCCCTGCACCTGCGCAAGGAAAACCGCAGCACCATGCTGGTGGCCACCGACGTGTACCGTCCCGCAGCGGTAGATCAGCTCATCACCCTGGGCAAGCAAATTAACGTGCCTGTGTTTGATCTGGGGACGGATGCGAATCCTGTAGACATCGCCCGCCAGGGTCTAGAACGGGCCAAGGCCGAGGGCGTAGACACCGTGATTGTGGACACGGCAGGCCGCTTGCAGATTGACCCCAAAATGATGGCCGAACTGGCCGACATCAAAACCGCCATCCAGCCCGATGAGGTGCTGCTGGTGGTAGATGCCATGACTGGGCAAGAGGCCGCCAACCTCACCCGCACCTTCCACGACCAGATCGGCATCACCGGGGCCATTCTCACCAAAATGGACGGCGATGCTCGCGGCGGGGCGGCCCTCTCCGTGCGGCAAATTTCTGGACAGCCGATCAAATTTGTCGGCGTGGGCGAAAAGGTGGAAGCCCTGCAACCCTTCTACCCCGACCGCATGGCCTCCCGCATTTTGGGCATGGGCGACGTGCTTACCCTGGTGGAAAAAGCCCAGGAAGCGGTGGACATTGCCGACGCCGAAAAGTTGACCAAAAAAATCCTGGAAGCCGAGTTTGACTTCGACGACTTTCTCAAGCAAATGCGCTTCATGAAGAGCATGGGCTCCCTAGGCAGCATCATGAAGCTGATTCCCGGCATGGGCAAGCAAATTTCTGGCGAAATGTTGGAACAGGGCGAAGTTCAGCTCAAACGCTGCGAAGCCATGATCAACTCCATGACGCGGGAGGAGCGCAAGAACCCCAACCTACTGTCTAGCTCCCCTAGCCGCCGCCGCCGCATTGCCGCTGGATCGGGACACCAGGAAAAAGAAGTCTCTAAGCTCATTACCGACTTCACCAAAATGCGCACCATGATGCAGCAAATGGGGCGCGGCGGTGGCTTCCCCGGTATGGGCGGAATGCCCGGCATGGGTGGCGGAATGCCGGGCATGGGTGGCGGAATGCCCGGTATGGGCGGAATGCCCGGTATGCCCGGTATGGGCGGCGGCGCAATGCCTGGGTTCCGCGCCCCTAGCAACAAAAAGCAAAAGAAACAGAAGAAGAAAAAAGGCTTCGGTCAGTTGTAGGCATTCACCAAGATTAAACGGCACCCGGCATGACAAAACGGATTCGGCTTGGGATGTTGACCCCCTCCTCCAACACCGTGTTGGAGCCTGTGACCACGGCCCTACTGGCAAATTTGCCGGAGGTATCGGCTCATTTCAGCCGCTTTTCGGTCACGGAAATTGCCCTCAGTAAAACCGCCCTCGGTCAGTTTGAGTTAGCCCCCCTACTGAAGGCGGCCCAATTGCTGGCCGACGCCAAGGTGGATGTGATCGCCTGGAACGGCACCTCGGCGGGCTGGTTGGGGTTGGAGACCGACCGAGAGCTGTGTCGGCAGATCACCGCCAAAACGGGCATTCCAGCCACCACCTCAGTCTTGGCTCTTACGGAGCAATTTCGGGCGCGAGGATTCACCCGCTTGGGCTTAGTGACGCCCTACCTGCCCACGGTGCAGGAACGTATCCTCCAAAACTACGCCCAGGAAGGGTTTGACTGCGTGGCCGAGCAGCACCTTAGCCTCCAGGATAATTTCTCCTTTGCGGAGGTCAGCCCCGATCAGCTTCGGGCCATGGTGCGCCAAGTCGCGGCCAGTCAACCCCAGGTGATTACCACCTTTTGCACCAACCTAGCCGCCGCCCCCCTAGTGGCCGATCTAGAGCAGGAATTGGGCATCCCCATCTTCGATACGATTGCCGTGGTGGTGTGGCAGTCCCTACGGCTGGCGGGGGTCGATCCCACCAGGGTCAAGGGATGGGGACGGTTATTTAGCGACGTTGGGACAGCCTAGACCCTCACCCCCAGCCCCTCTCCCAATCTGGGCCATCCCTTAGGCAAAAGTCGTAGGGTGCATTCGCGAAGCAATGCACCACCCAACGGCAATGCACCACCACTCCTCAAGACACCTCAAAACGCCAGGTAAACCAACCATGTCGATCAGCTTAATTCGGGGCAAGGCCGTTATTTGTCGGGCCTTAGACAACGAAACGGTAGAGGTCATTGAGGACGGGGCCGTGGTTCAGCAGGACGGCACCCTTTTAGCCGTCGGCCCCTACACCGACCTCTTCGCACAGTACCAGCCAGACGAAATCCTCGGATCGCCCCACCACATCATCCTGCCGGGGTTTGTGAATGGCCATCACCATGTGGGCCTTACCCCGTTTCAGTTAGGTTCGCTCGATTACCCCCTAGAGCTGTGGTTCGCCACACGGCTAGGGGCGCGGCAGGTGGATCCCTACCTCGATACCCTCTATTCTGCCTTCGAGATGATCGCCTCCGGCGTCACTACCGTGCAGCACATCCACACCTGGCGCAATGGCCCTGCCGCGTCCTGGCCCGCCCTGGCCGAACGGGTGATCCAGGCCTACCAGGATATTGGGATGCGGGTCTCCTACAGCTTTGCTGCCCGCGACCAAAACCGCCTGGTCTACGAAGCCGATGAGGTCTTTCTCCAGCGATTACCTGCCGATTTGGCCACCGCCGTAGACGATCTCCTGAAGGATCAGCGGGTGCCCTTTGGGGAATACCTCAACCTGTTCGCCCACCTGTGGCAGCGGTGGCAACAGCATCCCAGTGGCCGAGTCAAAATCCAGCTCGCCCCGGCCAACCTGCACTGGTGCTCTGACCAAGCGCTACAGCTACAACAGGACTACGCCCAAAAATACCAGGTGCCCATCCACCTACATCTGGTGGAAACGATCTACCAGAAAATCTACGCCCAGCGCCGCACCGGAAAAACCGCCGTCCAGCACCTGCAAAACCTCGGCCTGCTGGGGCCACACCTCACCCTGGGCCACGGGGTTTGGCTCACAGAAGACGATCTGGACATTCTGGCGGAAACGGGCACCCACATCTGCCACAACGCCAGCTCGAACCTGCGCCTCCAGAGCGGCATTGCCCCCCTCAACGCCTTTACCCAAAAGGGCATTCCTGTGGCCCTTGGCCTAGACGAAGCGGGCCTGAATGACGACCGCGACATGCTGCAAGAAATGCGTCTGGTGCTGAAGCTGCATCGAGTACCCGGCATCGATGCCCTGGTGCCCAAGGCTGCCCAAGTCTTCCGCATGGCGACGGAGCAAGGCGCAACCACCACCGGATTTGGCGACTGCATAGGCACCCTGGCCCCCGGCAAAGCCGCCGACCTGGTGCTGATGGATTGGCGCAAACTGGCCTACCCCTACCTCGATGCCGATATTCCCCTCATCGAAGCCGTGCTCCACCGAGGCCGCAGCACCGCCATTGATACCGTGATGATTAACGGCAACGTCGTCCTCCAAGAGGGCCAATTTACCGGGGTGAATCGCGATGCCGTGTTAGCCACCCTCGCCGAGCAGCTTCAAGCCCCCATCACCGAGGCCGAAGAACACCGCCGCCGCCTCGCCAAGGCCATTTTCCCCTACATGAAGCAAGTCTACGATGGCTGGCTGGCCGACACCAACGGGCATCCCTTCTATTGTCAAAACTGTCGGCATTAACCAAGACCCCAAACCAGGGGTCACCCCACTGTTGTGATCTAAATCCAGAGCCTCACCCGTTTAGGGCACGTTCCAAAATCAGATTCCTAGGTTCAGTAAATCGCCCAGTCCCCACAGCCCACCCTTAGGGTGTAGCTCGCTTCCCATAAGGGTGGGCTGGATCTCGGCAAAAGAGCATGTTTGTGATCACTCCCAGTCCTCCTAGACGAAGGGCTGGGAGTATAGCTTGTGCCCGTTCGCGTAGCGTCCTACAAGAAAGCGTAGACGGCGGGCAATTTGTGATTTGTGATCTGCTGAGACGCCCTAGTTGCGCTGAAACATATGCACATCCTGCTGAGGGAAGGGAATGGTGATACCTTCGGCGTCGAGGCGGGCCTTAATTTGCTCTGGTAGGGCGAGTTTGACCGCTAGGAAGTCGGGGGTAGTTGTCCAGGCCCATACCTGGAGGTTGACGCTGCTGTCGGCCAGGTCTATGACGCTGACGGAGGGGACGGGGTCTTGCAGAATGCGAACGTCCTTGGAGATCTCATCCAAAATGGCGAAACGGGCCTTTTCGATGCTGTCGCCGTAGCTAATCCCTACAATAGATTCTACTCGGCGGGTGGGCTTGAGGGTGAAGTTAGTGATGTTGTCGCCGCCAATCTTAGAATTGGGCACCACCACCGTTGCGTTGTCGGGGGTAACAATGGTGGTAGTAAACAGTTGAATAGCCTCAACGGTGCCAAAGACACCGCCGCCTTCGATCACATCTCCTACGCCGAAGGGGCGGAAGATGATCATCAGCACCCCCGCCGCAAAGTTGGATAGGGATCCTTGCAGGGCCAAACCAATGGCCAAACCTGCCGCCCCCAGCACCGCAATTAACGAGGCCGTTTGCACCCCAAGGCGATTCAAGGCGGCAATCACCACAAAAGCGAGGGCCGCGTAGTACACCAAACTGGTTGTGAAGTTAATCAGGGTTGGATCCACCCCACGACGGGTCATCACTTTTTTGGTAGCGCGTCCCACCAGCTTGGCTAGCCATTGACCGATGACCAGGATAGCCAACGCGGCCAAAATATTCAAACCAAAGGTCATCACCAGGTCTTGAGCGGTGACGATCCACTGGGTCATGTTCTCCACGGATCTTGATCTCCTTGTGTTATCGAAAGGGTTATGGAAAATGATGGCGTTTGGGGTCGGGGTTGTTGGGGGGGCAGGGTATAGGAATCTAGGGAAAAATCCAGGCATGGCCCGATTTCAGGCATGACCGGAGAACTCGTGACAACCTAGAGTTGGGTACACTAATCCCAGGGATGCCCTGATGTCCAGGGGGTGTCAGCAGGCTCAACAACCTACTTTTCTGGTCACAAAAGCAACCTTTCCGACCCAAAACTGGCCATACCGTACCACAGCCCCTTCCTCTGAGCCCTATACCTGGGGATACATCTCGATGAAACCCAATGATCTCGGTGAAGGCACCACCCTAGAGCGCCTCAAGCTGATGATTTACCTAGTACCCATCTTTGGCGTGGTGCCAGCAGCCTACAGCCTGTTGCAAAAACAGGGCAGCCGCCAAGAGCAAGCCATCAGCCGTCTAGTGATTACCTTGGCCCTAACCTGGGTGATGATGTACGCGCTGTTGAGTACGGGTAGCCACCTGGCACCGGGGTTGTCGCTACGGTTTTTGGTTAGCAATACCCTCGTCACCACGGGCTATACCCTCACGAATCTGGTGCTGATGGTGCGGCTGTTGCAGGGTAAGTCGGTGAAACTGCCAGGGTTTAGCCGTCTCAGTCAGCGGTTACCCCGCTAGGTCGTCTTCTAGGCAAGCTGTATTGACCTAAGAGGGCGTTTGAAAAGGGTTGCCTCAGGTGCGTTTGATCGTTAAATCGGTGCAAATCTACGGAATTTTTGACGGCTGAGGCTAACCTCATCGGTATAGCTTGGGACACACTTCGGCTTCTCAAACGTCCTCTAACGGGGTGGCAGTTAGAAAAATTCGCTAATTTGGCGAATTGCTTGCGCCACTTTTGACCATTTGCCCCATAATGACCTCGATGAGTTATAAACCGTCTGGGCCAGACGGATTTGAGCCAGTTAGTTTCGGCCCATCCAGTTGTCCCCGGTTTCACAACATCCCCCTCACCCATGGTGTAGTCTGTCTCGCTATGTTATGGGTGCCCAGCAAGAAATAGCCTCTGCCGCGATCTTGCCTCCACCTCCACATTCCCAGGATGAGGTAGCCTGTGCCTTCCCGTAATCCCCGCCCGTCCTCTATGCGCCCTACTCCCCAGCATCCCCAGCCACCCACCGCCTGGTCTCGTACGGGGGTAAAGCGCAAACCTTCTCGCTGGCGTTGGCCTCGGGTGATTGGCATTAGTGTGGCTTTGGCGGGGGTGGCCAGTGTATCGGCGATGGCGGGGGCGCTGCTGGCGGTGTCGCTGTCGGCAACACCGCTTCAACAGCAGCAACTCACCGCCGATGATGCCAACGTCTTCAACCAAGACAACCCCATTTCCTCCGGCGGCAGTTTGCGGTTGCCCCGACTCACCCGTCCGGTCAACATTCTGGTGTTGGGTGTTAAGGTGCTGACCACCGATGTCAATGAGGTACCCCCAGAACTGCGTAATCTGGGCTACCACGCCCTGGTCAACTCCTTTGAGGGGTTGTCCGATTCTATGCTGTTGATTCGGTTTAATCCGCAGACGGGGCAGTTGGTGGTGCTGTCTTTGCCCAGGGATACCCGCACCTACGTGCAAGGTCGCCTCACCAAACTCAATGAAGCCAATGCCCATGGCGGCCCTGCCCTAGCGGCAGAATCCGTCAGCGACTTACTGGGCGGAGTGGCGGTGGATCGCTACGTGCGCATCAACGTGCAGGGGGTAGAAAAACTGATCGATGCCCTGGGCGGGGTAACGGTGACGGTACCCCAGGACATGAAATACCAAGACGATAGCCAGCACCTCTACATCAACCTCAAGGCCGGAGAACAAAAGCTCAACGGCAACCAATCCCTACAATTCCTGAGATTCCGCTACGATGCCAACGGCGACATTGGCCGCATTCAGCGGCAGCAGATGTTTATGCGCGCCCTGGCAGAACAAACCATCAACCCCGCTACCATTGCCCGCCTGCCCAAAATTCTGTCGGTGATTCAATCCAACGTCGATACCAACCTCTCGGTTGAGGAACTGCTGGCGCTGCTGGGCTATGCCTCCCAGGTCAACCGTTCCAATGTGCAAATGCTGATGCTGCCCGGAAACTTCAGTAGCCCCAGCGAATATTCCGTTAGCTACTGGTTACCCAGCTACGGCGACATCGACACCATGGTCGATCAATACTTTGGCTTTGGCACCCAAGCCGTATCCACCAGCCGCGAACCCAACCGTGTTCGCATCGCCATCCAAGACAGCACCAACAACCCTGTGGCGGTGCAAGCCCTCACCAACGCCCTACGGGAAAGCGGCTACTCCAACGTCTACGTGGACAAGGATCTCCAGACCCCCCTTCCCATCAGCCGCATTGTGGCCCAGCGGGGCGACATGGCCACCGCCGAAATGGTACAGCGATTCCTCGCCATCGGCGAAGCCCGCGTGGAAAGCACCGGAGCCCTCAACTCCGACATCACCATCCAACTCGGCCAAGACTGGGCGCAAGGCCTAGGAGAAGCCCTCTAGAACCATCCGCACATTAAGACATGGGCAGAAACATGAACAATCACATCATTCCCTAGCCAAGGTAGGAGAGGTCGTTTAGGATAAATCTAAAGAAATCCTTAAGTGTTGCCATGAATCCCCATCTTCTGCGCCACTTGTGGTCCCTTGTAGACCGCTCCCAGAGTAGCTACCTCCTTGATTTGGACGATAACGGCCTCGTTCGCTGGCTGATAGACGAGTTCATGGTGCAACAGCCTATTAATCAAGCCGAAACCGTTCAGCTCGACCACTACATTCGCGCCAAAATCCCCCTCATCCGCGATCTCGCCCAGGAACATTAGCGCCTGAGCCGCCCGACTCACCTACCCACTCCCCCCACCAGTCCAGCGGCCCCAGCGTTCGGCCTGTTTTTTTGATATATCGTTCTATTTTGCCCGTAAATATACGGTAGTCGCAGTCTTTTCAGGCTGAAGGTCTCCGGTATAGTGTTACGTGTAATACAAAATCAAAACCTAAACCAGTGGAATGTTAAGTAAGATTCTCATTTCTAGGGTTTAGGTTAGATTCTGTAACAGATCTTTGTTTTTGTGAGTGAGGTAGTGATTGATGCGTAATAAGTGGGGTATTCTTGCGGCCACCCTGGGGCTAACCCTAGCTGCCTGCGGTGGTGGCACCACGACCACCGATGGAGGCAGCGCACCTGCTGCTAGCGGTAGCCGTCTGGACGTTGTGAAGGAGCGCGGTCAACTCCTCTGCGGGGTCGATGGTGGCATTCCTGGCTTTAGCTTTGTCGATGAAACCGGCACCTACTCTGGCCTAGACGTGGATGTGTGTAAGGCGGTGGCTGCCGCTGTGCTGGGCGATGCCGAAGCGGTAGAGTACCGTCGCCTCGATTCCACCGAGCGTTTCACCGCCCTGGCCGGGGGTGAGGTGGATATGCTTTCCCGGAACACCACCTGGACGATCAGCCGCGACACCAGCGTCGGTCTAGAGTTTGCCCCCACCACCTTCTTTGATGGCCAGGGCATGATGGTGCGGACGGACAGCGGTATTACCGAACTGGCCGATTTTGAGGGACGGGCCATCTGCGTGGAAACAGGCACCACCACCGAACTCAACCTGACCGACCAAATGCGTCAGCTCGGCGTAGACTTTGAGCCTGTGGTGTTCCAAGACGCCGACGCCGCCTATGCTGCCTACGACGAAGGTCGCTGCGAAGGCATGACCTCCGACAAATCTCAGCTCATCGCCCGCCGCAGCACCCTGCCCAACCCCGACGACCACACCCTGTTGGAAGTCACTATGTCCAAGGAACCCCTTGGCCCCGTGACCGTGAACAACGACTCTGCCTGGTTTGACGTGGTGAAATGGGTCACTTACGGCCTCATGCAGGCCGAGGAGTTTGGCATCACCTCCGCCAATATCGGCGACTTTGAAGCCTCGGATAACCCCGACATCGCCCGTTTTCTAGGCCAAGAAGGCACGCTCGGCACCGACATGGGCTTGCCCAACGACTTCATGGTGCAGGTCATCACCCAAGTTGGCAACTATGGTGAGGTCTTTGATCGCAACCTAGGGGCCGATTCTCAGTTCGCCCTAGAGCGCGGCCAAAATGCCCTCTGGACTGAAGGCGGGCTGATGTATTCTCCCCCGTTCCGCTAAAGGGCATTAACGGAGATAGGTTTTGTAGCGGCCCTGTTCTTTAGGGATGGCTAGATACTTTATGGGTCAGAATCTTTTGAAGATTCTGACCCTTTTTATAAAACCTTGTAACAAATTGAACTTTTCGTGACATCCACCTTAGATTATTTTGCATACAGCTTAGCCACTCCCGTCGGTGCGGAGTAATGCTCTATAGGTGGCATAGATGAATAGTAATAGCAGCAGCGAGTCTTTCCCTCAAAAGCTCAAGGCTTTGCTGCGAGATGAACGGTTTTGGCAAATTGCCTTTCAGGTCATTACCCTGGTGGTGGTGGCCATTTTGGCGGCTTTTTTCCTGGGTAACCTCAACCGTAACTTGGCCCAGCAAGGGCGAGCCTTTGGCTTTAGCTTTTTAACTAACCCAGCGGGGTTTAGCATTGGCGAAAGTTTGATTCGGTACCGCCCCAACGATCCCTACTGGCGGGCGCTGATGGTGGGTCTGGGTAACACCCTCACCCTAGTGGCGGCGGGGATTGTTCTCACAACGACGCTCGGAACAGCGGCGGGGGTGTCTAGCTTTTCTAAGAACTGGCTGGTCCACAAGCTCAGTCGTTTGTACGTGGGCCTGGTGCGCAATGTGCCGCTGCTGTTGCAGTTGTTCTTTTGGTATTTCGCCATCTATGGCACTCTGCCCCGACCCGAAAGCCAAATTAGTCTGTCCAGTCTGGTCTACCTCAACAATCGGGGGGTCTACATCCCTTGGGCTGGAAGTGCGGTGCTAGCTTTGGTAGGGATTGGCGTCACCATTGCCGCCGCCGTTGGTGCGCTGTGGCTTTGGCAGTGGCGCACCAAACTCCGCATTGAAACGGGCACTGGGGGCCAAAATCAACTGATGGCCCTGGTAGGTTTGGGGGTTCTGTGGCTGGCGTTTATGGTATTTGGCCTCAACTGGACGTTCCCCGATGGCGTGGAGGGCGGCGGCGTGACGGGCGGGCTGCGGCTCTCGCGGGAGTATGTAGCCTCCCTGTCGGCCCTGGTGTTTTATACCTCGGCCTTTGTGGCGGAAATTGTGCGGGCGGGCATTCAGTCGGTCTCCAGGGGCCAGTGGGAAGCGGCCCGTTCCCTGGGGTTTCAGCCCGGTTTGGTGATGCGGCTGGTGGTGTTTCCCCAGGCCCTGCGGGTGATTATTCCGCCCATGAACAGCGAATTCATGAACCTGACCAAAAACACCAGTTTGGCCTTTGCCATCGCCTTTCCTGAAATGTATTCCGTGGCCAACACCACCTACAACCAAACCGGACGCCCAGTGGAGGTCTTTGTGGTGCTGATGGCCACCTACCTCATTCTCTGCTTGCTGATTACCCTGGCCATGAACCAGCTCAACCGCGCCGTGCAGTTTAAGGAACGCTAAGGCATGACCACCGTTACCCCCAAATCCCTCTCCTCGGCCCCGCCTGAGGTATTGGCCCTTGGCCCCGTGGCCTGGGCCAAAAAGAATCTCTTTAGCGATTGGTTCAATAGCCTACTGACGGTGGTGATTGTCACCATCTTTGGCCTAGGGCTGTTTCGCCTGCTGAATTGGGCCTTCACCACCGCCCAGTGGCAGGTGATTCCCAACAACTTCGGGTTGTTCATGACCGGGACGTTTCCCTCCGCCCTTTATCCGCGAATTTGGATTCTGCTGGCGATTATCTGTGCCCTAGCGGGGTTGTCCTGGGGGGTGTTGGGCCGCAATCTCTCCACCCTGTTTAGCCGCAATGTGTTGATTGGTCTGGGGGTAGTCTGTGCCTTCATCGTGCTGTTTCCCCCCACTCGGCCCCACACCCTAAAGCTGCTGCCCATGGTCGCCATCGTGGCCGGGACAGCGGCGGCAGGTCGCCAAGTGGGGCGCAAATTTCCGGGGGTGGGCAAGTGGGTCTCCCTCAGTTGGTTTTTGTCCTATTTCGTGGCGATTTGGCTGATTGGCGGTGGCTTGGGTCTCACCCGTGTCTCCACCAACGACTGGGGCGGCCTAGTGCTCACCCTGTTCACGGCGGTGAGCGGCATTGCCCTGTGTTTTCCCCTCGGCCTCATCCTAGCCCTGGGCCGACGCAGCACCCTGCCCGTGGTGCGCTGGCTCTCCACGGCCTACATCGAACTGGTGCGGGGGGTGCCCTTGGTGGCCCTGCTGTTCATGGGGCAGGTCATGATTCCGCTGTTTTTACCCGTGGGGGCGCGGCCCGACCGCGTTTTGCGAGCCATTATCGCCTTGGCCTTGTTTAGTGCGGCTTACCTCGCCGAAAACGTGCGGGCAGGTTTGCAGGCGGTGCCCCGTGGCCAGCAAGAAGCGGCCATGTCCCTCGGCCTCAACACCCCCATGACCCTCGGCCTGATTGTACTTCCCCAAGCCCTCAAGATCGCTATTCCTGCCATTGTGGGGCAGTTCATTAGTCTGTTCCAAGACACCACCCTATTGGCTGTGGTCGGCTTGGCGGAACTGCTGGGCATTGGCCGATCTATTCTGGCCAACCCCACCTACCTGGGCCGTTACGCCGAGGTCTATCTCTTCCTGGCGGTGATCTACTGGTTCTTCTGCTATGCCATGTCTTTGGGGAGCCGCAAGATTGAGGAGAAGTTGAACAACGAACACTAGCTAGGAGCGCGGGGAGTCGGAATTAGAGCGTCGGGAGTTGGGAGCAATACCCAATCCGAGTTAGAAAATTCCGCATTCCCAATCCGACAAACCGTAGGGTCGAGGTCTCCTCGCCCGTTGATATGGAGGTAAGCCAGCCAGATTTGGGGTGAGGAGTTGGGGATAGCGGCCCAGCAACGCTTAAGCACCGGGCCAAACCATCCTTCACCGATCCCCATCGTGTAACAGTTAACAGTTTGCCGTCCCGAAACCTTTTAGGGTTAAGGCAAAATAGCAATACCTGGGGTTGCTCCTAGGGGAATTGACAGCATCGGCAGGGCAAATGGGTTAAGCCAAGCTCGCCCAACCCTCAGAATTACAGATACCGAAAACACCGAACGATATCGATAAGGAAAAGCCCATGACACAGTTTCAAACGGAGCAACCCTCTGCTCACCACATGACCGGCGAACCCGTGATTGTGGCCCGCGACGTGGAAAAGTGGTACGACAACGGCTTCCACGTGCTCAAGGGCGTCAGCATGACCGTCTACAAGGGGGAGGTGCTGGTGGTGATGGGGCCGTCTGGGTCGGGTAAATCCACCTTCATTCGCACCTTCAATGCCCTAGAGCCCTACCAAAAGGGCAGCATCGAAGTAGACGGCATCACCATTTCCCACGACCTGAAAAATATTGAAGCCATCCGGCGCGAGGTGGGCATGGTGTTTCAGCAGTTCAACCTGTTTCCCCACCTCACGGTGCTGCAAAACGTCACCCTCGCACCCATTTGGGTACGCCGCTGGCCTAAGGCGAAGGCCCAAGATGTGGCCATGCAGCTTTTGGAGCGGGTGGGCATTTTAGAACAGGCCCACAAATTCCCTGGACAACTCTCCGGCGGGCAGCAGCAGCGGGTGGCCATCGCCCGTTCCCTGGCCATGCAGCCCAAGGTGATGCTATTCGATGAACCCACCTCCGCCCTTGACCCGGAAATGGTGCGGGAGGTGCTCGATGTAATGCGTACCCTGGCGGATTCTGGCATGACCATGGTGTGCGTCACCCACGAAGTGGGCTTTGCCCGCGAGGTGGCCGACCGAGTGGTGCTCATGGATGGCGGTTACCTCGTCGAGGAAAACACCCCCCAAGAATTCTTCAGCAACCCCCGCGAAGATCGCACCCAGAAATTTCTCTCCCAGATTCTTTAATCCTAGGAACGATCCTCACGTCGGTTCAAACCCTCGTTTCACCGGTGCTAAGCCTATAAGTTGCTAAGCCTATAAAGGGACTTTGCGCCCCTTTATATAGCGAGTTTCAATCGAGTGAAGTACACCGCGAGGATCCCCCCTGCCCCCCTTATTAAGGGGGGTAAAAGGCTAATCTTCTATAGCTAGAAATCGGGGGGATCTGAAGCTCGGAAAATATTTACCTCACTGAACCGAGAACCGCTATCGTTTTTTTGGCGCGTAGAAAAATCTCCCTTGAGAACCAAGTCGCAACACTTATCCTCTTCGGTTCATCCCTTTAAGTCAGCAACGCCATTCATCAGCCGCTAACCACATTAATCGATGGTCAGACTAAAGGGCATCCGCAGGTAGAGGCCGCGTGGGTCGTTGAGGGTCTGCACTAGGGTCAGGCTTTCGTTGAGCAGGCGTTGGCCTTGGGCGGTGAGGAGATCCGGCGATGGGGAGGCCTGGGCTTGGGTGGACAGGAAAGAGGCCCAGAATTGTTGCCAGTCGCTCGGCTGTGGGTAACTTTCTAAACGCCAGTCGTCGCCTAGTTCCGCCAGTTCCGCAGCCTTCTCAATGGCCACCTGTAGTCCCCCTAATTCATCAACGAGGCCCAAGCCTTGGCTGGTTTGGCCCGACCATACCCGCCCCTGGGCAATGTTGGCTACCTGTTCGCGGGGCAACTCCCGACCCGACTCAACCCGATCCAGAAAGGCGGTATAGAGGGTATCGACGGTGGATTGGAGGATGGCGAGTTCCTGATCAGTCTTGGGCCGCGAGATCGAAAAGATATCGGCCAGTTCAGCGGTTTTCACCCCTTCCCAGTTCAGCCCCACGGTGTTGCTGAGATTTTCTAGGTTGAGGAAAAGGCTAAACACACCAATGGATCCGGTAATCGTGCCCGGTTGGGCCACAATGGCATCGGCGCTGGCGGCAATCCAGTAGCCCCCAGAGGCCGCCACATCCCCCATGGACACCACCACCGGAATGCCCTCGGCCTGGATTAGCTGAATTTCCCGCAGGATCACCTCCGAGGCCAAGGCGCTGCCCCCCGGACTGTTCACCCGCAGCACCACCGCCTTTACCTGGTCATCCTGGCGCAGTTGGCGCAGTTGGCGGGCCAGGGTATCGCCTGCAATCAGCCCTGTCCCCAGCCCGTCACCTCCCGCTTCGCCGTAGACAATCGGCCCCTCGGCGTAGACCACCGCCACCTGGGATTTGGCGTTACGGTTGGCCCAGGCATCCTCCACGGTGGTGGCATAGGTAGGTAGATCAATCTGTCGAAAGTCGGCCTCATCCGTATCCGGGGATTCTTCTCCGGTGAGTTCTCTCAGGGCGGTCACCACCTCATCTTCGTAGGCCAGTTCGTCCACTAACCCCTGGGTTTTAGCCGCCTCCCCAAACAGAAACCCTTGGGTATTGGCAATGGTCTGAAGTTGTTGGGGCGAAAGGGATCGGGCGGTGGAAATATCCGTCAGCAGCCCTTGCCACAGGTCTTGCAATAGGCGCTGGGTTTGCTCCCGTTCTTCGGGACTCATGGTGCTGTTGGTAAAAGGTTCCACCGCCGACTTGTAGGCTCCGGTGCGGGTGACCTGAACGCCAATGCCCAGTTTATCCAGGGCATCGGCCTGGTATAGGGTTTCGCTGTAGAGGCCGTTCATTTCCAGGTCGCCAAAGGGATGCAGGTAGAGGGTATCCGCCAGGGCCACCAGGGCATATTCCCGCTCGCTCCAGTCCACATCGTAGGCCAGGATGGGTTTGCCCGATGCCTTAAAGCGGGTGAGGGCCTGGTAAATTTCCTGCTGATTCGCTAACCCAGTCCCCACCGTCGTGGGGCTTCCCTTGAGGTAGAGGGCGACGATTTGATCATCCTCGGCGGCGGCATCTATGGCCAAAACCGCCTGCCGCAGGGACACCTGGGGCGGCACCGGGCCATTGACGACAAAATCCCCTGGGCCTTGAAAAATGGGCGAGTCGGGAACCAAGGTGGAGAGGTCGTACACCAGCACGGAATCCTTTTCCACCGTTGGACTATCGCCGCCGCCCCTGGCAAGGCTGGCCACCAAGGCCCCGGCCAACCCCACCGCTCCCAGGGTAAGCAAAAAGCCCATCAGCAGAAAGAACAAAATCGATCCGGTGAGGCTGGCCAGGGTGTATTTCAAAAACTGCCGCATGGGAGGGATCTCACGCAAGGATAGTGGCTACTAATGTACTGCAACGGAGCAGTGGATAGCTGGCACCCAAGGAAAATGGAGATTTACCAGCACTAACAGGATTGAGCAGGGCATCTTAGCAAAAACTTCATGGGACGGCCTAGACCTCTTCAACTAAACTTCTTGATCTAGGATGAAAACGGGCTTTATTCTTAAATTTAGCTTTAATTTTACCGCAGAAACACTGAAAAGGTTATCGGTAGACGACCACACCCACCTGCGTAGATTTGCGTTGCACAGATGCTCTTGCCCCATCATGATGATGGAGATGCGCTAGGTATGCTCAGAGTCAGCCCATAACCTAAAAGCCCCGAGATGAGCTGTCAGGCTAAATTTCAATAACATTCCAGATTGCAGCCATCGCCAATGCGGTCAGCTTGAGCAAAGACATCTTTACTTTTAGAAGGTATCTATGAATTCTTAAATTTTTGGCAAGTTATTTTTATCGAAATGCTCTGCTACCTGTTAGGCAGCTTCATTGTCATTGCCAGATTGCCAACTATGCGGCAACAACATTCCCTTCCTTGATACATCGATAAAAATGAACAATGTTTAGTCGGCTGTTGATTTTCAAAGAGTACTTGAAGACCGACCTGTTGTAGCTTTAGCCATCCGTCTATTTCCCCTACCCCATTGCCAGCCGGTATTGAGGGGAATACTTACTTTAGCTACAGCTAATAGAGCCTGTCAAACATCCTCTCAATCTGTGGATTCAAATGCACAGAAAACAATTTACATATTCAGTTCTTTTCCTTGAATAGCTTGATTTCCACAGATTAATTTTGTTTAGCCTAAGTAGCGAGGTCTTTATGTTCTACTCTGAACCTCTTTCAGCAAAAACTCTTGGCTTTTCAGTTCGTAAAGTCAACACCTTAGTAGGTTATTCGTCGTTATACGAATTTGAAGACTTTATTGGGACGGTCAGTAATTTTGATTTGCTCGAGGTTCAAGACTTCAAAAGTATTGACAGGAGCCGCAAGGTATTTAAGACCCTTCGGAAGTTTGACAAATCAGGAAGACTCAGTCAACTTTTGGCCCCAAGTTTTATTCCTGAGAGAAGCCGATTTTATCTCGACAAAAAATACGATTTTCTGATTTATACTTTCAATAGCGTTTTCGAGTTATTTCTATTTCGATCCGTGCAGGGATGGCAGGATAAAGCGCGGCACAAAGCCTGTTTCATCAATGAACTTTGGGAGGCAGAATTAAAGGATAGTGACTATCTGATTGAGCTAGCTAAGGATTTCGACCATATCTTTGTGGGCCTACATCACTGTGTTGAAACCGTCACCCGTCTTACAGGTAAGCCTTGTACCTACTTGCCCTTAGGGGTTGACGCTCTAAAATTTAATCCCTTTATCACTCCGGCCAAGCCCTCGGGTATTGATATTTGTAATATTGGTCGCCGCTCTGAGATTACCCACAAAGTTTTACAAGAGTTGGCCCATCGAAATAACTGGTTCTATTATTACGACACGATCTCTGCCAAAAGTGTCGTCGATCCTGCACTACACATCACTTTCCACGTGAAAGATCATCAAGAGCATCGCGCTCTATACTCTAATCTTCTCAAGCGCAGTCGCTACTTCATTGCTAATCGAGCCATGGTGAATCGATTTAAATCCGAAAGTGGCAAAGATGAAATTCCGGCACGCTACTTCGAGGGTTGTGCTGCGGGTACCATTATGCTCGGTGAGCCTCCCAACAACCCAGTCTTCAGAGACTATTTTGGATGGGAAGACGCGGTCATTGCTGCCCCCTTTGACGCCCCTCATATTGGCGACATCATTACAGAGTTAGAGGCTCAACCAGAACGATTGGCCACTATCCAACGAAATAATGTCATTCATGCCCTCCGTCAGCATGACTGGCTACATCGGTTACGGACGATTTATAACGCCTTCGATCTACCTTACACTCCCGCCATGGAGGAACGGGCGGCTCAAATTAATGCGTTAGTTGACCAAGTGCATCGGTCAGGGGCCTCTGAGGCAGCACTGTATGCCACCTAGCTATCACCCGCCGTTAGCCCCATAGGAAATACCGTACAGCCAAGCTAACCGTAAACTCCCATGGAGGACGGTTGGCCAATGATCCCAGGGCTTAATTCATAAACGCCTAGCCATGTTGGTGTGCTTGCACCCGCTTAGCCTGCTGAATCCAGTTACTCACTTGGTCGGGGGTGGGGCAAAGGTCTGATCGCTGCATGGTTTTGACATGGAGACGCTTAATGCGGGTGTAGAGGGTGGGGGCAGCACTGTCGGCCAATTGCTTCACCGACACAATACCCGCATGGAGCAGTAGCCCGCTGTAGGTGCAGCCCACCGCGGGCAGTCGCGCCAGTTCTGCCAAAATCACCCATTTAGCAATGTAGCGTTCTGGCACAGCCAGAGCTGTGGCCAGGGCTTGGCGCTGGGCCGGAGATTGTCCCTGACGACGCAGGTGCTCTGTGGTCGTTAATCCGTGGCTTGCCAAGGACTGGGCCTGGGGTGCGCTCAACCCCGGTAGGTTTTGAATGGGAAAATTACTGAGATTCATGATCGCCCTTGTGATTGAAAAAGCCCCAGGGAAACCACACCGGAGAATGGGGCCATGGGGCAAAAAAGCAAGCTATACTAATGAGGGCCTAGGGCCTCCGGGATGTAGCGCAGCTTGGTAGCGCGCCTGCTTTGGGAGCAGGATGTCGCAGGTTCAAATCCTGTCATCCCGATTATCCATCTTTTTGACTGTCACACTCTCCACCCCTCCCCTGTCCTACCCTCACTAGGATAGAGGTGCGGTATGGTAAAATCCCTCAAAAATTTGGAAGGCGTTATGCGCAAACTGTTCCCCCGTGCTGGTTTATCCGTTTCTTTGGTTGGTGCTGTAACCGGTGGGTTATTGCTCGGTATGTTTGGTTTGGCGCAGCGGGCCTGGGCCTTAACTGCCGAACAAATTGCTAGCAGGCTCACCCAAGTTCCGGTTTTTGTCATTTTGGATGCCCAGGGGGAAAGGCTCAAGGCCGTCAGTGAGTCCGATGAAAATGTCCAGGCTCCGGTCGTCTTTTTGGATGGCCAAACGGCGGCGACAGTGCTGTCTCAGGTGGAGGCCGGTGGACAGCAGGCTCAAATTGAAGTCATTGACCTAGCCAGTCTCTATCGGGAAGTGGTGGACAGCGAGGGTGTTGCGCCCCTGCTGTATTTTCCCATCCGAGACGAACTGGCGGCGGCGGTTGAGTTGGAACCGGAATTCCAGGGAGTGCCCCTGTTTATTCCGCGCCGGGGCGACAGCGATGCCTATCTGCCCTTTGTCCAGGGGGATGAGGTCTCGTTGCCGATGTTCTTTTCCCGCGAAGACCTGCAAACCTATGTAGACTGGGTCTTTGAAGAAAACCCCGCCGGGGCCGAGGAAATTACGGTGGAGGTGGTGTCCCTAGAGTGGCTCTTGGCCTCCATGGCCGCCAGCGAAGATACCACCACCGATAACCAATTCAGCCAGGTGCGTCTCTTCCCCTCCAGCGATGTACTGGAATTCATCAACATGATCCGCGAACGGCAGGGTCAACCTGCCCCCGCCGAGTAGGACAGTATTCCTAGGCGATGGTATCCGTCGCCCAAGACTAGAAGCCCCGCCTAGAGATTGAACCATCATTGTCCCTCTCCCGTGGGGAGAGGGATTTAGGACGAGGGGAACTCCGGGTGTGAAGCTGGGCAAGGTTTAGATACTGATGGTGTAGACGATTATCGCGATATCCGCCCAACACCGACTATAGATATTCACGGCCCAGGTAGGGTTGGAGCACCTCCGGCACCCGCACGGAGCCGTTAGCCTCTTGGTAGTTTTCCAAGATGGCCGCCATGGTGCGACCAACGGCGAGGCCAGAACCGTTGAGGGTATGGAGGTACTGGGTGCCCTTTTGGCCAGGGGATTTAAACCGAATGTTGGCGCGGCGAGCCTGGAAATCGAGGCAGTTGGAGCAGCTCGAAATTTCCCGGTAGCGCCCCGCCGAGGGCATCCACACCTCTAGGTCGTAGGTTTTGCAGCTTGAGAAGCCCAGATCGCCGGTACAGAGGGCCAGCACTCGGTAGGGCAGCTTCAGCTTTTGCAGAATGTCTTCGGCATCAGCTACGAGGGCTTCCAGTTCATCAAAGGAGGTATCGGGGTGGACGAACTTGTACATCTCCACCTTGTTGAACTGGTGCAGCCGAATCAGGCCACGGGTATCTTTGCCGTAGCTGCCCGCCTCGCGACGGAAGCAGGGGGTATAGGCGCAGTAGTGGATGGGTAGATCCTCGGCGGAGAGGATGTCATCGCGATGGAGGTTGGTGAGGGGCACCTCGGCGGTGGGGGTGAGCCACAGATCATCGTCGCTGCACCGGAAGCTTTCTTCGGCAAATTTGGGCAGTTGCCCCGATGCCGTGAGGGCTGCCGAGTTGACCAGGTAGGGCGGCATGATTTCCTGGTAGCCCGCCTGGGTGTGGCGATCTAGCATGAAGGAAATCAGGGCGCGTTCTAGGGCGGCTCCGGCTCCTATCAACGTCACAAAGCGGCTCTGGGCAATTTTCTCGGCGGCGCGCTTAAAGTCTAGGATGCCAAGGGTTTCGCCGATCTCCCAGTGAGGCTGGATGGGGTGCTGAGGTTGCAGATCGTCGCCCCAGCGGCGCACCTCCACATTCTCGGTTTCGTCAGAACCCACGGGGGTGGTTTCACTGGGAAGGTTGGGTAGGGTGAGTAGAAACGCCTCAATTTGGGCCTTCAGATCCCGCTCCTGGGGTTCTAGGGTTTGTAGTTCCGCCTTCACCTGGTTACCGGATTCCTTCAGGGCCGACACCTCTGGGCCATTGGGGGCGGCCCCGGCTTTGATGGCTTGGCCCACCTGTTTGCCAATGTCGTTGCTGCGGGCCTGAAGTTGGGATCGCACCGTTTCAATCTGGCGCTGTTGTAGATCCAACGCCAGCAGGGGGGCAAGGTCGTAGCTACCCCGCTTGGCCAGGGCTGCCTGTACCTGATCTGGGTTTTCCCGTATTTGCCTTAAGTCCAGCACCGCCGTTCCTTAGAATTCGCCCACTAGCGCCCCCTGGGCCTAGCCAATAGTTCAGAATATCAGGAAATGAGCGGGGAACGCCTTCCCCTGGGGCCTAGGAACACAGCCATCTCACCCCACCAATCCGACCGAGGACTTCGCCTAAATTCTATGGCCACAGGAAAATCCATGGCTTCCATCAACATCGTGCTCGATGCTGTGATGCAAGAGATTGAGCAAACGCCCGCTGAGTACCTTCTTGTGCCAATGGGGCTGGCCATGGCCGTGAGGTTTCGATTCCAGTCTCCCCCGTTGCGAGCGCTGCTCATTCCTTAACGGCTTAGGGGCAATCGCCTAGGGCATGTAGACAGGCCAGAGGGCGAGGCAGGTTCATGATTAGAGGACGCGGGTAAGGGCGGCAATCTTGGACAATTTTGAAGCCTCTAGCCCCGCCAAATCCTCTGCCCCTAGCCAACCGTCTTTGGTGAGTTGGGCTAGCGCAAACAGAATTTCCTCGTCGTTGTCGCTGTCGTCGTACTTGCCGTCTAGGTCAAAGCGGCGGGCACTGAGGAAGTCATTCAACTGCCACACCTCCTCCAGGGAGGTGATTTCGCTGGAGCGTTGGCGCACCACTTGAATAATGGCGTCTACCTCGCGGCTGCGGGCGTTGGCCAAAGCGGCCTTAACGAGACTGATCTCTTGGACAGTCCACTGAGATTCGGTAACCTGCTTCATTGAGTATTGGGAGAATCAATCTACTGGTTTAATATCTCTCAATATTAAAGTATTTTACATAACTTCACATTTTTATCAGAAAGACAGCCAGAGTCCTTGGGGTGAGGTCTCCGGCTGTGGTGTTTTCCTAAAACCCGATGGATGACCCCTGGTTTAGGTGGGCTAGGAGACCTCGCCCCTACCGTTTGGTGGGTCGGGGCGAGGGAACTCGGATTGGGTCTCAAATCGGCGGTTAAGCTAACGGGCGAAGTTGAGCAGTTCTTTGGGAGAGGCTAGGAGGTCAATGGCGACGAAGAAAATCTTGCCCTCAGGATTCAGCAAAAACCGCCAGGCAATATTCATGCCCACTCCGGCTCCAAACCAGGGGGTTTGCACTTTCCCGGTGACTTTGATCTGCGTGAAGCCATCATCTGCGGGTTCGGAGACGCCCCGTTCTGGCAACAGCCGCAGGTTTTGGCACTCTTCCTTGAAGAACCGCAAAATGTTCTCTTTACCCACAATGGGGCGGCGGAAGGGGGGTTGTAGACCACCATCGGAGGTGAACAGTTCAATCAACGCCTCAAAGTCATTGGCGTTGAGGTTGTTCATGTACGACAGCACCGTCGGGTTATTGATGTCGGCAATGGTGACCTGGGTGCGCTGGCCCATATCCTGGGGCGGCACCACAGGCTCGGCTACCCGCTGGGAGGAATCAAGCTTGCCCGTGTCAAAGCCCATGTCTACCACGGAATTACGCAGCACCGTAATTTGCTGGCCTGCGTCGAGGTTGCGAATGGCTTGTAGCACGGAGGAGGCATTGGCGGATAGTTTATAGCCCTCCGGGATGGGGGCCACGGAGCCTTCTTCCATCCATTGGCCGAGGCGATACCAGAACCCTAGCTTGATGTTGGGCGACCAGGAGGCATAGGTGCGGCAGATGGGGGTGTCGGCCCGGTTGGCCAGGTCGCACATAACCTGGGACTGCTGCTGGAAAGGCATGGCCTTAATCTCGGCCAAGGTTGGCTCGGCAAATTGCATACTGGCCGCACCGGGGGCGGCGATGGTGATGGCGTTGCCCATTTCGAGGTAGGCAAACCAGATTAGGGCAAGCTGATCTTCGGCACTGAGTTGATTAAAGCGGGCAATGGTCGCAGGTACCGCATCAGCACTGAGAGTACTCGGAAAAATGGAGCGGGCAGAATCAATGGTAAAAGGCATATTAAGCCTCCAATATCAGGTTTTTGGCGAATCTTAACCTTTGGCATGGAAAAGGCTCCTACGACCTAGAGTACGGAATAGCGGCCCCTTTTCTTGTGAAGAAGTTCAAAGGGGTATGGTCTATGGATACGATTAGTTTTCACCTCGTTTTCATTGCTCTTGGGCTATCGCCATCGGGTAGGCCGCTCAGCCCGTCACTCCCTTGGTCAAGGCCCCCCGCCCGCCAACGACGCTTGCGGCCTTGGCCTATCCGCGCAACAAGGTCAATGCCGCCGCCTTTGCGCTGGCACATTAAAATAGGGACGCTGGCCTTTCGGCGTTTTTCCTTCCTTTGGTGCCCATCCCGTGCCTGATCTTGCCCAACTGTTCCCGTTTCCCTTAGATACCTTTCAGCTTAAGGCCGTTGCCGCCCTGGATGCCGGGAAGTCGGTGGTGGTCTGTGCGCCCACGGGATCGGGCAAAACCCTGGTGGGAGAATACGCCATCCATCGTGCTCTAGCCCACGGCAAGCGGGTGTTTTATACCACGCCATTGAAGGCGCTGTCGAACCAAAAGCTGCGGGACTTTCGGGAGCAGTTTGGCCATGAACAGGTGGGACTGCTGACCGGGGATATTTCCATCAACCGGGACGCGCCCATTGTGGTGATGACCACGGAAATTTTTCGCAACATGCTCTATGGCACCCGCATCGGCGAAACCGGGACGACCCTACAACAGGTGGAGGCCGTGGTGCTAGACGAGTGCCACTACATGAACGACCGCCAGCGGGGCACCGTTTGGGAGGAATCCATTATCTACTGCCCCCCCGAAATTCAGCTTCTCGCCCTCTCCGCCACGGTGGAAAATAGCGGCCAGCTTACCGACTGGCTGCAAAAGGTCCATGGCCCCACGGAGTTGATCTATTCCAACTTTCGCCCGGTGCCCCTGGAGTTCCACTACTGCACCACCAAGCGCCTGGTGCCCCTGCTGGATAGCAGCAACAAAAAAATGCACCCCCAGCTCAAAAAGCAGCGCCCCCCCCAGCGTCAGCCCGGTCGCCGCAACCAAAACCGGGTGGGCCTCGCCTTTGCGGTGGGACAGCTTCAGCAGCGGGATATGCTGCCTGCGATTTACTTCATCTTCAGCCGCCGGGGCTGCGACAAGGCGGTGGATGAGGTCAGCGGTCTGTCCTTGGTGAACGAGGAGGAATCACGCCGCCTGAAAGAACGCATCGACATTTTCCTCGCCCACAACCCCGATGCCGGACGGGCCGGACAGGTGGAGCCGCTGTATCGAGGCATTGCCGCCCACCACGCCGGAATTTTGCCCCTGTGGAAGGGCTTGGTGGAAGAACTGTTCCAGGAAGGCTTAATCAAAGTGGTGTTTGCCACCGAAACCCTGGCGGCGGGGATCAACATGCCCGCCCGTACCACGGTGATTTCCAGTCTGTCTAAACGGACAGACATGGGCCATCGGCTGCTGACCGCCTCGGAATTTTTGCAGATGGCGGGGCGGGCCGGACGGCGGGGCATGGACTTGCAGGGGCACGTCGTCACCGTGGAAAGCCCCTTTGAGGGATCGCGAGAGGCGGTGCATTTGGCCACCTCAGGGCCGGATCCTCTGGTCAGCCAGTTCACCCCCAGCTATGGCATGGTGCTCAACCTGCTGCAAACCCATAGCCTGGAGGAAGCCAAAGATCTCATCGAGCGCAGCTTTGGCCAATACCTCGCCACCCTGCACCTACAACCCCAGCAGGAGGAAATCGCCCGTCTAGAAAAAGAAATCGCCCACCACCAGGCCCAGTTGGACACCGTGGACGAGGCCATCCTCGCCGACTACGCCAAGCTGAAGGAGCGCATTAAAGAAGAGCGGCGGCTCTTGAAGATTCTGCAACAGCAGGCCACCACCGTCCTTGCCGAAGACGTGGCCAAGATGGTGCCCTTCGCCATCGCCGGAACCCTACTCTCTCTCAAGGGCAAGCATATCCCCGTCCCCCAGCCCGTTCCCGCCGTGCTGGTAACGAAGTTGCAGGGATCGGGCCAATTCCCCTACCTGGTGTGCCTCACCCACGACAACCACTGGTACGTGGTCACAGCGGGGGATGTGGTGGGTCTCCATGCCGAAATTCCCCGCCTGCAAGCGGTGGATCGCCTTGCCCCGCCCACCGACCTGCCCCCCACCCCCGGCCAACACCGCCGAGGGGATGCCGATAGCGCTGCCGTGGTTTCCCGCATGGTGCAGCCGCCCAGCCTGGAGGAACTGGCTCCCGAAGTCAAAGAACAACTCGACCGGATGCAGCAGGTGGAAATCGCCCTAGAGAACCACCCGGCCCGCCAGTGGGAAAACCCCACCGGGTTACTAAAGCGGCAAAAGTACCTGCAAAACCTGCGTAACGAACGGGCCGACCGCACCGACAAGCTGGCCCAATACACCGGGCGCTACTGGCAGGAATTTCTTGACATTATGGACGTGCTGAAGCACTTTGGTGCCCTCGCCGACAACCAGCCCACGGAACTGGGCGAAATGGCCGCCGCCATCCGGGGCGACAACGAACTGTGGCTGGCCCTGGCCCTGGCCTCCGGGGAATTTGACCATTTGGGTACCCCCCAATTTGCCACCGCCTTTGCCGCCCTGGTGACGGAAAACTCCCGCCCCGATAGCTGGTGTCGCTACAAGCTTTCTGGAGCGGTAGAAGAGGTGCTCGGTGGCCTCCATGGCCTGCGCCGCCAGCTCTTTCAGCAACAGCACCGCCGCCGCATCGATGCCCCGATCTGGCTGGAGTACGACCTGGTGCCCATCGTCGAACAGTGGGCCTTGGGGGAAAACTGGGTCACCCTCTGTGCCAACACCAGCCTCGACGAGGGCGACATCGTTCGCATCCTGCGCCGCACCCTGGATGTGCTGTCCCAAATTCCCCATGTGCCCTACCTGCCGGATCATTTGCGCCAAACCGCCCGTGCCGCCAAGGATTTGCTCAACCGCTTCCCCATCAACGAGGATGTAGAGGGCTGATGGGCTAGACGGTACGGAGTAAGCTTAAAACCGCTTCGGCGGTCACTTCCGAAGATGCAGGATTTTGCCCAGTTACCAAGTTACCATCACTGACCACGTAGGGTTGCCAGTTGTCGGCCTTAGAGTAGGTGCCGCCGTTACGTTTGAGCATGTCTTCCACCAAAAACGGCACCACCGCCGTCAGGCCCACAGCTTCTTCTTCGCTGTTGCTGAACCCGGTGACGGCTTTGTTGCTGACCAAGGGCGATCCGTCGGCGTTTTTGGGGTGGCGCAGGGTGGCCGGGGCATGGCACACCGCCCCCACAGGCTTGCCCGCTCCGTAGAACGCCTCAATCAGGGCAATGGAGTGGGCATCTTCGGCCAAATCCCACAGCGGGCCATGGCCACCGGGATAGAACACGGCATCGTAGTCCTCGGCGGATAGGCTGGATAGCACCACCGTATGGGCCAGGGCGGCTTGGGCCTCTGGGTCTTGGCGAAAGCGCTCCGTGGCCTCGGTTTGGGCATCGGGGGCATCGCTTTTGGGATCGAGGGGCGGTTGACCTCCCAGGGGCGAGGCAAGGGTGATCTCGGCCCCGGCATCTTTGAACACGTAGTAGGGCGTCGCAAATTCCTCTAGCCAAAATCCGGTTTTTTGGCCCGTGCTGCCAAGCTGATCGTGGGAGGTCAGAACCATCAGAATTTTCATGGACAACTCCTGGGGTATGAGGGCGTGTGGGATATCGTCAAGTCAGCGGGCTTTGTTGCTGGATCGCTAGGGCACCGTGGCAGTACCCACCACGATCTCGGCCTGGTCGGGGGTAGCGGCGCGAATCACCACGGTATTAAACAGGCTGATATCGGTGCCTGGGGGCACCGCCAAGTCAAAGGCAGATTGCTGAGCGGGAATTAGGCCCAGGGGAATGTGGCGTTTGGACAGGTTTCCGTTAATGGTCAAGACCGCCTCTAGGGCAAGATCGTCGGCACTGGTGCTGAAGTTTTGAAAGGAAAGCGTGGTGTGGTGATTCACGATAGCAGCCCCTACATAGCCGCTGGCGCTAAAATTTCCCTCTCCGGCCACCGTACCCATAGCATCGATCTCCTATCTATACTGTTCTGCTTACGTTGTTTTGTGTTGCCTGGATTCCTACGCTATCCCAGGGTGGGAGAAAAGGCAAAAGGTGCACCCACCGCCGTCCTAGACCAATCGGTTTGGCCCTAGTCACACCCTATCAGTCGCCTGAAGACGCACTGCCATATCTCTGCCACAAAACTGTCATTGCTGCGAAATATGACCTTGCTAAGGTCTAAATCGTTACCAGTTGAGCGTTCGTCGAAGTAGGGACGGTAGGAGAAGGGAATGGCAACAAAACTGAAGCCCCATCGGCGAGGGACAACGAAAAACAACGGGAGAAATAGCGCAAACTTAACAACTCCCCTCCAGATGGTACGGTTCTCCGATGGGGAAACCCCCCTTGGGTGAACGCCCCAAACCCCAGATAATGTAGACATTGATAGGGGCTAAGGCCTAGGCATAGTGATAACTTTGCCGTGGATAAAAAGGATCAAGGAGGTAGGAATTTTTAACGCTTGAAAGATCTCTTATCGGGGGCCTAAAGAGATCTTCCTAAAAAGGCCCGCTAGAAGTGGAAACTAATTCCATGATCCGTACGTCATAAAGTTTTGTAAAGTCGAGCCTGCCCTTTACGCAACAGAGCGGTTGTTATATCCTGGAAGGAGAAACTCATAGTGATTACGAGTTTACGCCGATGGCCCTGCCCATCCACCCAGGCCACCATAGAAGAGAAGTCTTCGTGAAGGGAAACCCTAGGGCACAGCATCTAGTTTGACTACGAGGGGCGACGTTGAGACGAGCCGGGTTGTCGCCCAACCCATCCTGCGAAGGCTAGTTTTGGCAAAAAAGGATAGCCATTAAAGCCAGTATCACCCCAAAACCGAGGCCAGCTCAGCATTGTGCGAGGCCGACGAGTTTTTATCCGGATAGTGTCCGCTGAGCGGAGATCCCTACGATACGATCCCCAGATTTTTTAAGACTTTCTTTGTTTGCAGAGCCATCAGAGTCAGGGCGTTACCAGCATTGTCAGTGGAGGAGAGGTCAACCGATGACGAAAACCAAAACCCGTACTTTAAAAAACAAACCCCTCTATAGCGCCGATGCGGTGCGGACCTATCTCCATGAGATCGGGCGGGTTCCCCTGCTGACCCACGAAGAGGAAATTATCTTTGGCAAGCAGGTACAAGCCTACATGGCGCTGCTGGAGCTAAAGGAATCCCTCACCGCCAGCCTAGATCGCGAACCCACCCGCAGCGAGTGGGCGGAAGCGGCTCAGATTGCCCCTGAGATGTTGGCTAAACAACTGCGCCAGGGCGAACGGGCCAAGCATAAGATGATCGAGGCCAACCTGCGCCTGGTGGTAGCCATTGCCAAGAAGTATCAAAAGCGCAACCTAGAATTTTTGGATCTGATCCAAGAAGGCACCCTGGGCCTAGAGCGGGGCGTGGAAAAATTTGATCCCACCAAGGGCTACAAGTTTTCGACCTACGCCTACTGGTGGATTCGTCAGGCCATTACCCGTGCCATTGCCCAGCAAGCACGCACCATTCGGTTGCCCATTCACATCACTGAAAAACTCAACAAAATTAAGCGGGTGCAACGGGAGCTATCCCAACAGTTGGGTCGTGCCCCCAACGCCGCCGAAATTGGTGAAGCCCTGGAGCTTGATCCCAAGCAAATTCGGGAATTTTTGGTGCTGTCTCGCCAGCCTATTTCTCTGGATGTGCGGATTGGCGACAACCAAGACACCGAGCTACAAGAGCTGCTGGAGGACGATGGCATTTCGCCGGAAACCTTCACCGCCCAAGAATCCCTTAAGCAGGACATTCGCAACCTGCTGTCGGAACTGACTCCGCAGCAAAAGGAAGTGATCACCCTGCGCTACGGCCTAGAGGACGGCAACGAGCTTTCCTTGGCCAAGGTGGGCAACCGCATGAACATCAGCCGCGAACGGGTGCGCCAGCTTGAGCAGCAAGCCCTCAAACACCTGCGTCGCCGCAAAGGGGCGATGCACGGCTACATTGCTAGCTAGGTTCATCGGATCGTCTTATCTGGGGTGGATTGTTTCGCGAAGTCATCCACCCCAGATAAGAGTCGCTAAAACTCGGACACAGGATCCCCGCACACCAGAGTTGTTTCTGGTGTGCGGTTTTATTTTATTGGGTCTTTATCCCATTCGTTAGGGTGCATTCGCGTAGCCCAGCCATGCCCCCAGGAATCGTGACCTCTGCCCCGATTCTGTTAAGTTTGGTGAACCAATGCCCCTAGTTTTTGGGGTTTGAGCTATTAGTTTGTCGTTTCCGTTGCCCAGGCGTTTCCGTTGGGGGCTGCCCCCGTCACAACCCTGGGTCGGATCGCGCAGATCCCGACTGGTTCACCTCCCACAGGTTCCGCCAATGCGTCCTCGTTTTCTCCCACTCCAACGGCTTTCTAGCACAGCCCTATGGGCGGCTCTGGCTCTGATGGCTACGCCAGCCCTGGCCCAAACCGCCGCACCGGGCAGCCTACAACCAAGGGTTTCGGCCCCGACGGAACCTCCGACCTACACCCTCATCCATGTCAACGCGAGTTCCGGTAGCAACACCAGCGGCGACGGTAGCCAACTACGGCCCTACCAAACCATCACCCATGCCCTGGGGATCGCCACGGCTAACTCCATCGTGCTGTTGGCACCGGGGGAATACAGCGAGGCTAGCGGTGAGCGCTTTCCGATCCAACTGCGGACGGGGGTGACGGTGCAGGGATCGCCCAACAGCGGCCTAGGCGAAACGGTGATTCGCGGCAGCGGCATTTTTGCGAGTACGACGGCGGGCATGGTGCAGGCGACCTTGATTGGGGCCGATGGCGCAGGCCTAGGCCATGTGACGGTGACCAACACCAGTACGGCAGGCTATGGACTGGTGATTGAAGCGGGACGTCCGGCCATTCGCCAAAACCAGTTTGTGGGTAGTGGCTATGGTGGCGCGTATGTGTCGGGGAATAGTGCCCCGGTGCTGGAGGGTAACCAGTTTAGCCGCAACGGGGTGGTGGGTCTGGTGTTGGAGGGGCACACCGCCGCTGAGGTGCGGGGCAACCGCTTTGAGCAAACGGGCATTGGCATTCGGGTGGCCCCTGGTGCCCAGCCGCAGATTATTAACAACACCATCGTTCAAAACCAGGAGGGGTTGCTGCTGGACGGCAATGCCAATCCGCACCTTCAGGACAATGTGATCGCCCAAAATCGTCGCAATGGGGTGGTGGAGTTTCAAACCGCCCTCAAGGCCGAGGATTCCGCCCCAGAGGCGATCTTGCCTACGATGCCCGCCGTTCCCGCCGTGTTGCAAGCCCCGCCGACCACGGGTACCCCCCTGGCGATGGTGCCCCAAGCGCTAACGGCGGCCCCTCCGGCCCAGGTTTCGCCCATGCTTCCAGGATCTTCTCCCCAGGGGGCTGTTGCCACTGCCATGGTGGAGCCGCCGCCCCGTGCCCCTGCGCCTGCGTCGTCTGTGGCCCCCCCGCCAGAGGCCGCAAGTCCTACGGCGACAGCGGTTGCCAGTCCCGTGGCGATGACGTCTGCCCCGGCAGAGGCCAATCCCCCCGTTCTGGCCAGCCGATCCGCCACCCCCCTGCCGGATTCCCTGCCCTTAGCACGGCTGACGTCGTCGGCCAGCCCCCAGCCCGCCCCCGCAGCAGCCCCAGCCCGCCCCAACGCCCCGACCCTGGCCACGGAGACGACTGCCCTTGCGGTACCCGTCCCAGGGGCGACGGCATCTCCATCGGCCAGTGCAGCCCAGCCCAGCGCTACCGTAGTGGCCGCCAGGGAAAGCCTACGACGGTGGCGGCAGTCGTCCCAAGCCGCCCAAGGCACCGCCGCCACCCCTGAAACGACCTCGGAGGCTAGTTCTGAAGCCGTCCCCATTGCGGTGATTCCGCCCCCGGTAGATACCGTCGCCAGGGCCAGCGAACTGCCCGGTCGTCCAGCCGCGCAGCTTGTGGCGGCGCAAA
This sequence comes from Spirulina sp., assembly GCA_044070495.1. Taxonomy (GTDB): domain Bacteria; phylum Cyanobacteriota; class Cyanobacteriia; order Phormidesmidales; family Phormidesmidaceae; genus Nodosilinea. Next base: position 85,103 of record JBIPSI010000004.1, read on the forward strand.
GCTCCCGTCCAGTGGCCTCGGCCCAGCCCGCCTCGGTATCTTCTCCTAGCGCCGCTCGTCCCACTAATCCTGACCTCTTGCCCGTGCCCAGCCGCACCATTCCCGTTGGCAGTGGCGGCAGTGCGATCCCTAACCTGGCCCCTCCTAGCACGGTGACAGCCCTCAACGGTGCGCCCCCGGCTCCGCCCTCCTATGGGGGATTGTTGGGATTGGTCTACAAAGTGGTGGTGCCCGCCGCCGACTCGACTAGCCAAGCCCAGGTGCGTGCCGCTGTGGCGGATGCCTTCCGGGTCAACCTGGGCGGTCAAACTATGATGCAGGTAGGAGCCTACGCCGATGAAGCCACTGCCGAAGCCAGGGCCAATGAGCTAATTGCCCAGGGCTTTGAGGCCCGTGTGGAGTACCGCCCCTAGGTTGGCATCAGGTCATCAGCGTTTGCGGGCAACAATGTTGAACAGGTGCCAGTGCTTTGCTTCGCCCAGGGCGGTTTGGCCAGGGTGATTTTCCTCCTCTAGCCATTCCACGGTGAAGGGGGCGAGGAGCGCATTCACCTGATCGCGGCGGTGGTGGGTGATGTGGGGATAAGCCGCCCAGGAATCTTGATCGCCAAACAGTTGGCCGCAGAAGCGCCCCCCGGTCGCAAGGGCCACCACAATCTCTTCCCACAGGTGAGGGAACTGATCGGGCGGGCAGAAGGGCAGGCAAAAGCTGGCGTTGATCAGGCTGATATCGGGGGGCAGGGTGAGATCCTCAAACCGCTGCACGCGGGTTTCTAGGTAGGTGCGATCACAGTCGTCCCGTTGCCGCAATCGAGCAATGGCCTCCGCTTCCCCATCAATGGCCAGCACTCGCCAACCCTGGCGCAGCAGTTCCACCGTATCGCGCCCATCGCCGCAGCCCAAATCCACCGCCAAGGGCGGCAGGGGGTCGGCATCGGCGGCACAGCATTCCAGTGCCCTGGTCAGGGTGGATCGGGGTGGTCGGCCCTCCACCGCTTGGTAGTACTGGCTCCATCTCGCTTCAAAATTCATGGTTCCTCCCACTGGCTCTGGACTGTTGGCATGGGGCCAGCGGTTTAAAAAGTCACACATTAGGGTTGGGCTAGGCTAGCCCCTCCGTGGGTTGGGTTAGGCAGGTTTGGAGTGCGGGCAAGTTTCTAGGTCGGGTCGTTCCTTGGCTTGATGTAGAGCTAGGGCGGTTTTGAGGCCGATCCACTGCTCCATGAAATCCAGATCAAACCCGACATGGCACTCTTTACCGACCTTCATTAAAGGGCGACGAATCAAAATCGGGTCGAGCAGCATCAGTTCTAGGGCGATTTCAGCATCCAAATCCTGGGGCACAATTAATCCGCTGGTAATGGCGGGGGCAGTGGTGTTGAACCATTGCGCTACGGGGAGATCGCCAAAGAAGGGGCGCAGGCGGTTTCGGGTCCAGGGCTCTAGCAATAAACTGCGGGCAATGACCCGATGGCCCGCCGCCTTAAGTAGTTTTTTCTGCTTGGTATTGTTGATACAGCCTGCCTTTTCGTAAAAAATTACCGTAGTCATCATTCGTCTCTCAGAAGGGTTTTGCGATCAAGGTCTCGGAATCAAACTGAAAGCGAGCGTTGGGTTGCGTTTCTCCATAGAGTTGAAAGGTGACGGCTGGCTCTGTGCCAAGGGTTTCCACTTGGTGGATAGCCGCAGGCATAAAGCTGATAATTTCTCCGGCGTTTAAGATGCGTTGCCCCGTTGATTCGATACGATCACCATCGCGGTTTTTTCGCCAAAAGGTGTGTCGTTCCTGCCCATCCAGTAAAGCAACAACTCCCCAGGATCCGTGGTTATGAATAGGCGTAGTTATGCCAGGGGCCGTAATCACATTTTGCACCGTTAATGGATAGCCTAATTCATCGTAAAGGGGAATAACCGTTGTTCCTATTTTCGGATCTGGTTTATCTCGTTTTGTACCTAGCCAATAGGAATTAAGAATTAATTTTCGCACCTTGCGGCGAATATGAGGCAGATAGTCCCACTGGTCAAACTCGTTGGGTGCGTAATCCAGAATATGTAGGATATCGCTCAGAAATTGGTGTAGATAATAGTGATCTTGCAGTAAGTCCCAAGGCCGGGGGGTGGGGCGCAGTTGGCACCTGCCCACCTCATCTACAAACCAATCTTGATGGAGCAAATCCGTGGTCATCATCGGCCTCCATAGCCTGATCGAAAGCGGTTCGGCGGTAGAAGGGAGCGATTCCACCGCCGAGGAATGGGACTAAGCCAGGACTGGCTCAGGGGTAGAGGCATCCTCCACCGCACTTTGTTCAGGAACTTCGCCTTGGCAGAAGGCAAGTTCCGCTTCTAGTTCGGCCACAGCGGCCCAGGCTTCCTTCCCGGCATTAGAGTAGGGGCCTTTTGCCGCAGAAACACCGCGTGCATGGGCGACCTGGGCCTGGAGTGCCTTTTGCAGCAGAGGCACCCTAGGATTTTCCACAAAGTCACTCTTTTGCAGAATATCGGTGTTAGAAATGATGCCGATCAAATCATTTTGGATCACTGGGGCGCGGTCAATACCAAAATGAGCAAACAAACGGGCCACATACTCAACACCCAGATCAGGGTTAATCACTAAGCAAGGTTTATTCATAATTTCGTAAACCTTGATAGTCTTGGGATCGGTGCCGTAGGCCACCACTTTATTCACAATGTCGGTATCTGTAACAATACCGTAGGCATCTTCAGAATTGCGACGCTCAACAATCAAAGAATGGAGCTTTTTGAATTTCATCAATTGAACAGCTTCGGCTACAGTCGCAGACCCCTTAATAGTCGCGACTTCCTCGGTCATAATATCTCTTGCAGTAGCCATAATTAACCTTCTCCTTACATGGATCAAAACAGTTTGGAAAGATCCTCCTAATGGTCTTTTGTGATTCCAAGCTAACTAGTTCAAGGGCATCACCTCCTGTAGGGATCGATAGATGATTAGATGCGCGTTAAGCGATGGATTGGGTAAAAAGAGATTGAGGAAAACGTAGTAGAACCCAACATCAGATTGTGCTTGCTTGGCAGCGGTCTTGTTAGGTTCTGCTATCGCGCTACTCAATCTAGACGGAAGTAGGCTGGATGGATCTGCCGATTGATCTGTTCCATGGGTTAGACGGCAATGGCTGGGAAATCTGGCTTGAGGATTTCTAGCCAATCAGCAATTCGCTGGTCGGTTTTGTCGCTTTCATTCACCTCATCAAGGGGTAACCCCACAAACTTGCCGTCTTGAATCGCCGATGATTGCTCAAAGGAATAGTCGTCCGCAGAAACCGATCCTACCAGGTTGGCTCCCAGGGCTTTGAACTGTTTGTACAGAATGCCCAGGGCACCGACAAAATGCTTGCTGTGACCTTCACAGTCCCCAGGGCCAAAAAGGGCAATGGTTTTGCCAGAAAAGTCGGGCTTGTCCATCTCTATGTCAAAGAGGGGTTCTCGCCAATCGTTTTGGAGTTCCCCTGCGCCCCAGGTAGAACAACCGAGAATTAGGTAGTCGTACTTGAGTAAGTCATCCACATCATCGAAATCCTCTTCCATGCTGTAGAGGTCGCAATTATCTTCACCAATGGCCTCCTGTATTTTCCCTGCAATTTCTTCCGTGACGCCGGAGGTGCTGCCGTAGAAAAGTCCAATCTTTGTCATGGGTCTTGCTCCCAGTAATAGGAAAATAGTCGTCGATCTAGGCGATTTCGTATGCCAATCTTCAAACGAGATAGGCTTCCATGTGGGTCTTAATCGTGCAGTCTGAGCGAGGATAGGCCGTACACAGCAGCACAAACCCCTTCGCCATTTGTTCGTCATCTAGGAATGACTGTTCGGACTGATCAATTTCACCTTCCACCAACTTGCCTACACAGCTTGAACATCCCCCGGAACGGCAGGAGAAGGGAAGCTCAATGTCGTTTTCTTCCGCCGCATCAACAATATAGGTGTCGTCATCAACTGGAATAGTGATGTCGATATTGCGTTTTTTGTTGATTAAATGAACCTGAAAAGTAGCCATGATGAGTCTCCTACTGAGAGAGATGAAATTAGGAAAGAAAGAGGATGGGGCGTTGGTATTTGGTTATTGGTTATTTGACCCTTACTCCTTCTGTCTGGTTCAACCTTGGATTCTGCTTCGCGCTAGCTGGTATCCGATATTTCTGACCAAAAACTGAGTATTGGGTTCTGCTTGATAGCACCCAACCTACGGCATGAATTAACTACAGGGCACTCCGGTGGGGCTGCATTCTCCGGCCTGGAAGGACTTGCCGCAGCTACAGGTATCGGTTGCATTGGGGTTGCTAAATTTAAAGCCACTTTCTAGTAGGCTATCCACATAATCCACCACAATTCCCTCCAGCAGGGGCGCACTTTTCGGGTCAATAAAAACCTTTAATTGGCCCGATTCCACCACCTGATCATCGGCCTTGGGCGCATCGGAAATTTTGATGTCGTACTCGTAGCCGTTGCAGCCGCCATCTTTCACCGCAAGGCGTATGCCCCGACTGGGGGTGTAGTTGGGGGTGCCCCGCAAAAAGGTACGCAGGCGGAGTTCGGCAATGTCGGTGAGGGTGATAGTCATGGGTTTAGGGGGGATTGGTTACTGGTTATTGGTTATTGGTTACTAGTTATTGGTTCTAGTTACTGGTTGCTGATTACTGGTCACTGGTTACCTGCTGGCTAGGGTTGGGAGGGCCAGGGGCTTTTCCGGCAGGGGTTTTTCCTGGGGGCCACCGCAGATAGGACAGTCGGGATCGTGGTAGGTGCGGCGTTTGGCGAATTCGGCCCTGGCCAAATCCATGGTGAGAAGCTGGCCCAGCAGGGGTTCGCCCAGTCCGGTGATCAGCTTCACGGCTTCCAAGGCGGCGAGGCAGGCGAGGGTGCCCGATACCGCCCCCAGTACCCCAAAGCCCCAGCGATCCCACTCCGGCTTTTCGGGGAAAAGACAGGATAAACAGGGGGTTTTGCCCGGAATAATGGTAGTTAGATAGGCTTCCATGGCGTTCATGGCGGCTTCAACCATGGGCTTGCCAAATCGCACACAGGCGGCATTCAGCAAGTCCCGTTCTTTAAAGTCAAAGGCGCAATCCAGGGCAATGTCCGCCCGCTGCACCAGGGTGTCAATGTTGTCCGCCGTGACGTAGTCGCATACCGCTTCGATCTCGATATCCGGGTTGAAAGCGGCTAGGGTTTCCTGGGCTTTAAACACCCTGGGTTGGCCCACCCAGGCATCGGTCATCAAAATCTGGCGGTTCATGTCGTCCCGCTGAAGGTTGCCCCCCCGCACCAGGATCAACCGTCCCACCCCCGCCGCCGCCAGGTATAGCGCGGCAGTGCCCCCCAATCCACCGACCCCCGTCACCAGGGCCGTGGTGGCTTTCAGTCGCTCCTGCGCTTCCCGACCAAAGCCGGGGAGTTGCATTTGACGACGATAGCGTTCGAGTTCGGTGGGGGAGAGCATGGGAACAAGGGGTTAGCAACTGGAAGGTGTTGTGGGGGTGGATCCCCCCTAGCCCCCCTTGGGAAGGGGGGAATAGAGGCTAGGGGGGAGGCAAAATCCTCGTGGAAAGGAATTGGGTTTCAAAGTCCCCCTTCTCAAGGGGGATTTAGGGGGATCCCCAGGAGCATGGACAAAGAAAGGCAAGCCCTACTCCATGGCGATTTCCGACATTAAAACGACGTTGCTGGGTCGTTGGTTGAAGACCTTAAACAGCTTTTCCGACTGGGGTGAGGAGGTTTGAAAGATGCTGTAGGCTTCCTGCAAAAATCCGCGATAACGGCTGAAGGTGGCATCATCGTCAAAGTCGGGCATCAGTGCGCCCCTTTCCCGCATTAGGTGGGCAAACTTTTGCAGAATATGTAGGCGATTAACGTTGAGAAAGCTGGGATCGTAGGGCAGTTCAAAAAAGGCAAAATAGTCTTCGGCCTGGGTGATTTGGTTGAAGGCTTGGGTTTTAGTAGTCATTGGGCTTGCTCCAGAGTTTTCAACTGTTGTCTGAGGTCGCGTAGTTGGCAGTAGATCTCGTAGGTACGAGCCGCAGCTTCGGGCAATAGGTCTAGGTCGGTGGGCAGTCCTTCGGCAATATCATGGAGATCCATCTTGAGCTGACCCGCTTTACTATTTAGTTTTTTGATTTGGGTCTTCAGCTCGTCGATAGTGAGGGTTTCGGTGGTTAACATTTGAGTCGAGAATTGAGGGTGATGGCTAGGGCCGGGGTCGGGGCCGGGGTTGGGGCGCACAGCAGTGCGCCCGTACGGAGGATTGAGGGTTCACCACTGGCTAACTTCTGGGAATCGGGTGGCCAGTTCGAGCCCTTTTTCGACTAGGCGTTCTCCTTCTTCGTTGAGTTTTTCGAGGGAAACAAAGCCAAATCGTTGGGCATCGCGTAGGGTTTTAGATACCAGCAGTAGGCGGCCAGAAAACACCAGTGCCCAGCCAAATCCTTCGTGGCTAAGGTCAATCACCACCTGGGAGAGCATTCCCGTTTCCTGCTCAATCCGGTAGGCTACGGCTCGAAAAAAGGCTGTGATGCGGGATTGGGTAATGGGATCGACTGCGCCTTCCACGGAAATTTCCCGCTTTTGGGCTTTGGTGAGAATGTAGGGCTTCAGCAGTAATTCATCGGCCCAGTGGCGATAGGTGCCAAAGCTATCGTTGGCGCGAATTTGTTGCACAATGGCCTGTAAAAAGGGTGAATCAGCAACGGTTATCGTAGCAACTGGGGTAGGGGTTTCAGCGGTGCTCATACGGTGACCTCCTCCTCAATTTCAAGGTAGGCTTCATCGAAACGGGGAGCTTGATCTTGCTGTAGTGCTTTACGCAGCCAGGGCGGAGGACTGCCTTGCAGAGTGTGCATCAGTTGACCCAAAATAGTCTCAATTTCTTCGTCTTCGGAATGGGATTTCATCGGGGTGATGCGCTTGCCAATTAACCGCGCTGCCGCACTACCGCCAATGTCGGCCACATAAACAATGGTGCAGCCCTTAAGCGCTTTCAGTTTGGCATCTATTTTGTCTTCGTTGCCGTCTTCTTTCAAATTGCCGCCAAACTTTAGCGTTTCTGAGAAGGTATAGGCATCGGCGGTTAGCTCATAGACATCCATGGTGCTGGCTGAGCCAAAGTGGGCGTTAATGTGAATTGAGTCTTTGGTAGCGAAGGCTATTTTCATGGTGAATCTCCTTGGGAGGGTGGGGGAAGGTGTGAAGGTGTGAAGGTTGGGAGGTTGGGAGGGGAAAGGGTTGGGGGGGAGGTTTTTAGCCACTGCTTTCTCGCCACTGATGAACCAATTTATCGGTGCGTTCTTCGTCGGCTTCGAGCAGAATGTTGCCGATGGCGAACAGCAGGTCTAGGGTGCCGCGATAGCCGACGGTGCAGCGGTGGCCGTTGCCTAGGTGTTCCAGCATGGGGAAGCCGTGTAGGTAGAGGGGGATGCCGAGGCGGCGGGCGATGGGGCGAGCTTTAGAGTTGGTGATCCAGAGGTCGGCAGTGGCGGCCAGATCCTCTAAGTCCTCAAAATCACCGATATAGGTTTGGGCGATGGGGAGATCCTTCAGCAGGGGTGAGGGGGCAGTGGTGACGGCGGCCTGGAGTTCGGCCCCGGTGCTGTGCAGCCACCAGGCGACGTTGTGCAGCAGGTCGGGTTCTAGGGCCAGCCCCACTTTTTTGCGGCCAAAGAAGAAGTGGGTGTCTAGCATGGCGTCTTGCACCTGGCGGCGTTGGCGCAGGTACTTGGCGGGGACGGGCTGTCCGCTGATTTGGGTCAATGCATATAACAAGTCATCCACCGCCCCCAGGCCCGTCAGTTGGGTGAAGGTTTGGGCTGGGGTGCCGAAGCGTTCGGTCAGAATTGCCGCCGCCTTGGCCATACTGCCGCCCAGGGCCAGGGTGAGGGCCGAGCGTCCTACGGCCTTGAGTTCCGCGACCGTGGTGCCTCCGGTGGCGGTGGTGTAGTGGTCGGCATCGTCCAGGTGGCCATCCAGCGAGGTGGAGAGGTCGGGTAGCACGATGGGGGTGAGGCCAAAGGCTTCGACAATTTCCTTCAGTTCCGCCACATCCCCAGGGCCAAGGGCGGCACTGGCCAGCAGGGTGATTTGCTTCGGGTTGATCTCCCCCGGTTCAGGCATGGTCTGCACCAGGCTTTCCACCGCCGCCGCAAAGCCGTCCTCCAAACTGCCCTTATAGTCTGGGGTGGAGGCAAAAACGATGGGCACCGTGACCTCCGGGTTGGCGGCGTGGAAGTCTCGCAGAATTCCCTGCATATCGTCGCCGCGAGTTTCCGTTAGCCCGGTAGTGAACAGCCCCACCAGTTCCGGCTGAGTGTTTTGAAGCACCGTCAAAATGCCTTGGTGGACGTTGTCATCGCCGCCCAGCACTGTACTCACCTCGCTCATGGCCGTGGTGGCCAGGGGAATTGCCTCCTGGAAGTGGTTCACCAGCAGCACCTTGGCAAAGGCCGTACACCCTTGGGAACCATGGAACAGCGGCATCGCCCCCTGAATGCCCAAGAACGCCAGGGCCGCACCGAGGGGTTGGCTTTGCTTGAGAGGGTTGACGGCCACGGCCTTGCGGCGGGCGATGATTTTGGTGGGGTGGTGGGGTGGTGGGGTGGTGGGCTGCTCGGCCTCGCCATCTCCCCATCTCGCCATCTCACCACCTTCTGCCTTCTGCCTTCTGCCTTCTGCCTTCTCCCAAGGCGCTTCCCTTCTCACCTCGGCCCACACCGGACTATGCAGGGTTTCGTCCAGTTCCTTCGCCATTTCCAGCAGACCACCGTAGCCAGAATAGGGATTGTGGCGTTCCTGGTTGATGTGCAGAAAAGGAATGCGGGCCTTGAGGGCGGTGTATTGGTTGCGGCCCCCGGCAATTAGCATATCGGCGTTGGTCTTTTCGATGACTTTTAACAGTTCCGCCGCGCCGCCTTTTTCCAGCATGATGCCCTCTTGACCCAGCAGGGTTTTGATGCGGGCTTTATCTTCTTCGGTGCTCTTTTTGCTGCTGGTGGCGACTACGGTAATACCCAAATCCTGAGCCGCCGAAATGATTGACCAACTCTTCACCCCCCCGGTATAGAGGACAACGCGCTTGCCCTGGAGTCGTTCCCGGTAGGGGGCCAATTGTTCGTTGAGTTTTTCTGTTTCTTCGGCAATCACCGCTTCTACTTTGGCCTGCATCGCTTCATCGCCAATTTTGGCGGCAATGGTGCGTAGGCAGTGGTTCATATCCGCCACACCGTAGAAGGATTCTTCGATGTAGGGAATGCCATAGCGCTCTTCCATTTTGTGGGCCAGATTGATCAGCGCCTTGGAGCAAATCATCACGTTCAGTTTGGCGCGATGGGCGTAGGCCACTTCCCGGTAGCGGGAATCACCCGTAATTTTAGATAGGACTCGAATACCGACTTTCTCCAACAGCGGTAATACGCCCCACATTTCCCCAGCAATGTTGTACTCGCCAATTAAGTTGATGTCGTAGGGGGTGGTAAATTCTGGTTCTGCGGTGCCGATAACATGGTCTAAAAGGGCTTCCCCGGCTAGGCGATTACCGAGATTTTTGCTGCCTACAAAGCCAGGGGACTGAATCGGGACTACGGGCAGGCTGAGGGTCTCGCTGGCAGCCTTGCATACGGCATCTAGGTCATCGCCAATTAGCGCCGTTACGCAGGTGGAATAGACAAATACAGCGGCGGGATGGTAGCGTTCCTGCACATCCTGAATGGCCCTATAGAGCTTTTTCTCACCACCAAAAATAATGTCGTTTTCGCTGAGGTCGGTGGTAAATCCCATTTTGTAGAGGGTCTCACCCGACGATAAACTGCCCCGTCCCCCCCAGGAGTTGCCCGCACAGGCAATGGGGCCATGAACCAGGTGGGCCACATCGGTAATCGGCACTAGGGCAATACTGGCTCCATCAAAGGCGCAACCACCCTGGGCGGCCCCCGGTTTGGCCTGTTGTTGGCACACCTTATTATGACCTTTGCCATTTTTTTTATGGTTATGCTCACAACCCGGCTGGGTCAAAAGCTCGCTCATTTTGGCTTTGGTAGAAGACATAGGAGTGAGGGGATGAGGGGTTGCGAAAAGAAAATCCGTAGGGTGCATAGCGCCAGGGCGAGGCTAGCGCCAACGCGAAGCAATGCACCATTCCAGAAATCAAGCTATCAACAGATATATTGGGTGACATCCTCACCACACACATCCGTGAGGTAGGCCAAAGATCGAAAACGTAAACCCACAAATTCGTCATACAGCGGGTTGAGTTTGCACATCGCCGGAATATGGAATGTGCGACCCAGAATGGTGACATCCCGCTCGAAGGGGCAACAGCAGGGAATGAGGCGACAAACTAGGTGGGCAAAGCGTCGGTTGGGGACTTCAAGGTTATCAATCCAGCGGCGCAGGGGAGTGAGAAGGCCAATTCCAGGAGGAGCGGGCAGGGCTTGGCCGTGGGTGTGATGATGCGAGGGATCGGGGGAGTGTAGGAGAGTAGCCATGGTGGAAATGTGCTGGGTGGGAAAGGCCAAGAACGGAGCTATTCTGGTTTTCCTCTTGCGGTGGAAGAGGAGTTCGAGACGAGGGTCAAGCGGTGAAAATAAAGGGGGATGGTGGGCGGTGCCCACCCTACGGCTGTTGTATGGTTACTCGAAGTTCAACGGTTTAAAATTTCAACGGTTTACCAGGACGGTAGGTTGGGTGGCGCGAAGCAAAACCCAACAAGCAAGAATTAAGGGAAAAAGAAAAAGGAAAAATCAGAATCTAAGCCTCAGCATTCCTTACCACTTGGCTTGGGCAATGAGGGGAGCTAGTTCCTCAGCCTGTTCAAGTTCAATACTGAGACAACCTACAACCTGGTTGCTTTCTAGGAAATGAACTGAGTAAATATAGGCCCGTTGGAGGTAGGTACCGATGCCGATGACGTAGCCAATGTCGTCTTTTTCAGCTAGCTTTTCTCCGATATTTTTGCCAGGAAAGGTGCCATCGTTACGGATTACCTTGAGTACCCGCACGCGATCACCCAAATCAAAAATAGGTGGAGAGTCAATTTCTATGGTGTCAGGAAGTTTCATCGTAGAAAATGGAATCTATGGTCAACAAGAATAGGCACTAAAACGGGGATGGGCGGATAGATGAAACAGGCATCTACCCGCCCAATCGGGTTAGCGAATCAGGTCGAAGGAGATGTCTTGACCGACAACGCCAGTCTTGGCATCGGCTTCTTCTAGGAAGGCATTCACCAACCAGGTGATCTGATTCAGGGCACCCTGGTAGCCCAGGGTGGCGTAGCGGTGCATGTGGTGGCGATCAAAGATCGGATAGCCAATGCGCAGTAGCGGGGTGTTCGTATCGCGGGAAAGGAACTTGCCGTAGGAGTTGCCAATCAGCAAATCCACAGGTTCCGTGAACAGCAGGGAGCGCAGGTGCCACAGATCTTTGTTGCACCACACCGTGGCATCTTTGCCGTAAGGACTAGCCTCCAAAATGGCGCGGGCTTCCGCTTCAAAGGCATCGTTTTGGGTGCCAATTAAGACATGAACAGGCTCAGCGCCAAATTCCAGCAGCAGGTTGATCAGGGTAATCACATGATCGGGATCGCCGTAGACCGCCACCCGCTTGCCATGCACCCAGGATTGGGAATCGGTCATGGCATCAATGGCCCGTCCCCGTTCCACTTGTAATTCCTTGGGAATTGGCTTGCCCGTAATGGTGGATAGGTTCATCAAGAACTCATCGGTACCGCGAATGCCAAAGGGCCGGAAATTGTAGGTCTTTTGGCTCCCTTCCTTGGTCAGGAATTCCTGGCTCTTGGGTGTGGTGTACTTCTGGAAGAAGAAGCTACCTTCGGCATTGATGCTATCCGCCGCGTCCTCTAGGGTGGTTAGCCCATTGTACATTTTGAATTCGCCCGTATTGGGAGAATCAAAGGCATCGGAGTTGTCGGAGAGAATGGTGTAGTCAATCCCAAAGAGATCCAGAATCCGCTTCAGTTCGCGAGTGTTGCCCACGTAGGGATCAAAACCCAGGTTGAAGTTGTATTTGCCGTTGGTGGTTTCGGCTTTTTTGTCCTTGGTCAGCGCCACTAAAATGCCCTTCAGCATATTGTCGTAGCCCGTGATGTGGGAACCCACAAAACTAGGCGTATGGGCAAAGGGCACCGGGAAGTCTTCAGGGATATGTCCCTCATTTTTGGAGGTCGTAATAAACGCCCCTAGGTCATCCCCAATTACCTCGGCCATGCAGGTGGTGCAGAGGGCGATCATCTTGGGTTTGTAGATGGTGTAGGCGTTTTCTAGACCCTGCTTGAGGTTGCTTAATCCCCCAAATACTGCCGCGTCTTCTGTCATGGAAGAGGAAACCGCCTGGAAGGGTTCTTTGTAGTTCCGGGTCAGGTGACTACGGAAGTAGGCGACACAACCCTGGGAACCGTGGCTATAGGGGAGGGTTTCTTCAAAGCCAGCGGCCACAAACAGGGCACCCAGCGGTTGGCAGGCTTTAGCGGGGTTAACCGTGAGGGCTTCACGGGCAAAGTTCTTTTCCCGGTATTCCCAGGTCTTTGTCCATTCCTCAACTTCAGCAATTTTTTCGTGGCTATGGGCACCTTCAAACTGGCGCTTATAGGCGAACAATTCCTTATATTCTTCGGTTTGGAATAGCTCGAAGTGATCCTTAACTCGGCCTGGGTCTTCGGTGCCGCAGGGTGTCGGGATAGTGTTGTCAAGATTGTCAGTCATGATGCTCTCCTTATGGGGAGGTGGAGATGGGTCGATGGGCTGAGGTTTGGGGGGATAGGGGCACAGGGTCATGCACCCCTATCCGTAGGGCTAGGCGTTTTCCCAAGGGGTTTTCACCAGACCCCAGGTGGGGTTATTGATGGCCAAATCCATGTCACGGGCAAAGACTTCAAAGCCTTCATAGCCGTGGTAGGGGCCAGAGTAATCCCAGGAGTGCATTTGGCGGAAGGGAACAGCCATTTTCTGGAAGACGTACTTCTCTTTCACCCCAGAGGCAATCAAGTCGGGCTTGAGCTGTTTGGCAAATTCTTCAAACTCATAGCCGCTGACATCGTCGTAAATAACGGTGCCGTCTTTCACGTAATCGAGGGTGCGTTTGTAGTCGTCACCATGGCCAAATTCATAGCCCGTGCCGATCACGTTCATGCCCAGATCTTCAAAGGCAGGAATGACGTGGCGAGGACGGAGTCCACCCACCATAATCATCACCGTTTTGCCTTCCAAACGAGGCCGATATTTGGCGATAATTTGATCCATCCGGGCTTGGTTCGCAGCGATCACTTCTTCCGCTTTGGCCTGAATCGTATCGTCAAATTGTTCGGCAATCTTCCGCAGGGACTTGGCAATTTGGGTGGGGCCGAAGAAGTTGTACTCTAGCCAGCCAATGCCGTATTTTTCCTCCATGAATCGGCAGATGTAGTTCATCGACCGATAGCAGTGGATCAGGTTCAGTTTGGCCAGGGGGGTCATCACCACTTCGTTGAAGGTGCCATCTCCAGAGAAGTGACACAGCACCCGTAGGCCCATGGCTTCTAGCAGTTTACGGCTGGGCCAAGCATCTCCACCAATGTTGTAGTCACCGATGATGTTGACATCGTAGGGGCCGGGTTCAAAGCCTTCGGGCAGTTTGCGATACTCATCGGCCTTGGGCAGCACCCAGTCGCGCACGGTGTCGTTGGCAATGTGGTGGCCGAGGGATTGGGAAACGCCCCGGAATCCTTCACAACGTACCGGAATAACGGGCTTGCCCGTATCCTTAGCCTTGGCGCGGGCGACGGCTTCAATGTCATCCCCAATCAAACCCACAGGACATTCCGATTCAATCGTAACGCCTTGGTTGAGGGGGAAGAGATCTTCCACTTCATCAATCAGTTGGGCCAGCTTTTTGTCACCCCCAAAAACGATATCGCGCTCTTGGAAATCAGAGGTGAATTGCATCGTACCAAAGCTATCTACCCCGGTGGTGCCTACATAGTAGTTGCGGCGACCTGCCCAGGAATAGTAACCACAACCCACAGGCCCATGGCTGAGGTGAACCATGTCTTTAATTGGCCCATAAACTACCCCTTTTGCCCCTGCAAAAGCGCAGCCACGGGTGGTCATCACACCAGGAACGGATTTTTTGTTGGACTTTGCACCACAGTCAGATTCGCCTTCAGCGTGAACATCGAGGTGCTTTGCCCGAAGTTTTTTCGCCTTTGCAGGATAGGCTTCTAGAACCTCCTGAATCAGCGCCTTTCTGTCTTCTACGGTAGTCATGATGCCCTCTCAGATAGGGTGAAATGGGTCTTGGGTTGAGTGTGTAGATCCCAGGGTTCTGCTGGGGTAAGTCAGGGTTTAGGAGGCTAGACAAGAACCCTGGGATCTGGCTTAAAGGAACCTAAACAGCAACAGCAGCCTTATCAGCAGCCAGCGCTTTCTGATACTCTTCGTCGCCATCCAGGATGCCGAATTCAATCAACAGATCTTCCAATTCGTCCATGGAGATGGGAGTAGGAATGGTGAGTTTTTTGTTGTTGATGATCTTGTCGGCCAGTTGGGCATATTCCGCCGCTTGGTTACTGTTGGGCGCATACTCGTTCACCGTCATACGGCGCAGTTCGGCGTGTTGAACCACGTTGTCGCGGGGCACAAAGTGAATCATTTGGGTATTGAGCTTGGCCGCTAGGGCTTCAATCAACTCAACTTCCCGGTCGGTATTCCGGCTGTTGCAAATCAGACCACCCAGACGAACACCGCCAGATTGGGCATACTTAAGGACGCCACGGGCGATGTTGTTAGCCGCATACATGGCCATCATTTCACCGGAAACCACGATGTAGATTTCCTGGGCTTTGCCTTCCCGGATGGGCATCGCAAAACCGCCGCAAACCACGTCACCCAGTACGTCGTAGGACACGAAATCGAGGTCTTCGTAAGCGCCTTCTTCTTCGAGGAAGTTGATGGCGGTGATAATACCCCGACCCGCACAACCCACACCGGGTTCTGGGCCACCGGATTCTACGCACTTAACGCCGCGATAGCCAACTTGCAGCACTTGCTCCAGTTCCACATCTTCAACGGCACCGAGTTCGGCGGCTAGTTGGAGCACAGAAGTTTGGGCCTTGCTGTGGAGCATCAGGCGGGTAGAATCGGCCTTGGGGTCGCAACCCACAATCATGATGCGTTGTCCTTTTTCAGCCATGGCGGCTAGGGTGTTTTGGGAGGTAGTGGATTTACCAATGCCGCCTTTTCCGTAAAATGCAATCTGTCGCATGGGGAGATTTCTCCTAGGTTTTGAATTCAGATCTGGAAGGAAACGCTCGTTATCTCGGTTCGGAAATCAGGCAAGGGCCTGGAATAAAAGTGAAGCGGGCCGGGGGATCTCGTCCGGCGTGGGGAATAGGTAGGGGATACATGGTGGAGGGAGGAGGGGAATAATTCAAAGTTCAAAATTAAAAAGGAAAAATTTTGAACTTTGAACTTTGAACTTTGAATTCGACTAAATTGCTTCAACCACGAGGGTTGGTAACACCAGATCCTTTAATTTCGCCTCAATGGCATACTTCAAGGTGTCGGTGCTACTGGCGCAGGAACCACAGGCTCCTTGGAGTTTGACCAGGACGCGATCACCGTCTACATCGTGCAGTTGTAAATCGCCGCCATCAGCGATTAGAATCGGACGAATTTCTTGATCCAAAACAGTTTGGATCATCATAATTTTCTGCAAATTGGTGAGGACAGGAATTGTGACCGATTCGGGATCGTCTGAAGCTTGAACAGTGAGCACAGGATTAGCGTTAGGCTGACTCCGTTGTTTCTGTTCAACCGCTAGTTCTGCGGCAGCCTTAACGGTTTCGGCAGACTGTTTGGCATCTGAGATAATGTCTTCAATATTGGCTAAACAAGATCCACAGCCGCCGCCCGCTTTCACGTAGTTGGTGACTTGTTCAACGGTGTCGAGATCGTTTTCGGCAATGGCGCGACGGATTTTCTTTTCGGTAATACCGTAGCAGGCGCAAACTAGGCTACCTTCGTCATCATCATGGGCTTCGATGGTAATGCCACGATACTTGTAGATGGCAGCTTCGAGGGCTTCCTGTCCCATTACTGAACAGTGCATTTTGGCTTCGGGTAATCCGCCCAGGAAATCAGCGATGTCGTGGTTGCTGATGTTCAGGGCTTCGTCCAGGGTTTTGCCCTTGATGATTTCCGTCAATGCCGAAGAAGAAGCAATGGCGCTGGTGCAACCAAAGGTCTGAAATCGGGCATCCAAAATGCTGTCCGTTGCGGTTTGAATCTTCAGGTGTAGTCGCAGGGCGTCGCCGCAGGCAATGCTGCCCACCTCCCCAAACACCACTGCCACATCCGGCTGATTCGGGTCTTCAATTGTGCCCTGGTTGAGGGGGTTGTAGAAGAGTTCGAGTACTTTTTCGGAGTAGTCCCACATGGCGGTTTCGGGGGGTGAAGGATGGATGGTGAGGCAGGGTGGGGCGGGGTGGTGGGGTGGTGGGGTGGTGAAGGGGGGCTTTCTGGCCTCGCTATCTCGCCATCTTGCTACCTCACCATCTCCCCTAGGTCGCAACAGCCAAATCTCGCTCCTGCAACCACTCGGCTTGGTCGTTGTTGAAGGGGGACATGGCCCGCAGGCGGTCTACGATGTCGGGCATGACGTTGAGGACTTCGCGGACTTCGGCTTCGGTGGTGTAGCGGGAGAGGCTAAACCGGATGGAGCCGTGGAGGATGGTGTAGGGCAGGCCCATGGCGGTGAGAACGTGGGAGGGGTCGAGGCTGCCGGAGGTGCAGGCGGAACCGGAGGAGGCGCAGATGCCGTATTTGTTGAGCATGAACAGGATGGCCTCGCCTTCGATGTATTTGAAGCCGATGTTGGTGGTGTTGGGCAGTCGGGCCGCGCCGCCGCCGTTGACGACGGTATCGGGGATGGTGGCCAGAATGCCGTATTCCAGCATGTCCCGCAGTTCCGCTTCCCGTTGGGTGTGGGCGAGGCTGAGTTGGGCCAGTTCCGCCGCTTTGCCCAGGGCCACAATGCCGGGGACGTTGTGGGTGCCTGCCCGACGACTACGCTCTTGGTGTCCGCCCAGGAGAAAGGGCCGGAAACGGAAGCCTTTCCGCACATAGAGGGCACCGATGCCCTTGGGGGCGTGCAGCTTGTGGCCGGACAGAGTGAGCAGGTCGATGGTGCTGGTGGCCAGGTCGATGGGGAGTTTGCCCGCCGCTTGGACGGCATCTACATGGAAGGTGGCTCCGTAGGCTTTGGCGATTTCACCGATTTTTTCGACCGGGAAAATCACCCCGGTTTCGTTGTTGGCCACCATGGTGGTGACGAGGGCCGTTCCCCCGGTCATGGCCGCTTCCAGTTCCGCCAAATCCAGTTCGCCACGCTCGTTCACCGAGAGGTAGGTGACGGTGTAGCCCTTTTTCTCCAGGTGCTTGCACACTTCCAGGATGGCTGGGTGCTCCACCGCCGTGGTGACGATGTGGCGCTTGTCGGGCTGGGCTGCGAGGGCGGCATGGATAGCGGTATTGTTGCCTTCACTGCCGCAGCTATTGAAGATAATCTCCGTCGGTTTGGCCCCCAGCAGGGTCGCCACCTGGTCGCGGGCCTCCTCAATCACCGCCCCCACTTGGCCACCAAAGCTGTGCATGGATGAGGGATTGCCGTACAACTCGCTCAGGTAGGGCAGCATTGCAGCCAAGACATCGGGGTCGGTGCGGGTGGTTGCGTTGTTGTCGAGATAAATAACCATGGCGGGTAGGGAAGGTGGGGAGTCGGGAGTCGGGAATCGGGAGTCGGGAATCAGGCGTCGAAACTTTCCGGTTCCCCTCTCCCACGGGGAGAGGGGCTAGGGGTGAGGGCTACCGCTTCAGCACATGCTGGTCATAGAAGCGACGGGCGACGGTTTCGATCACGTCGTAGTCTTCCATCACCACCAGACCCGCTTGGTGCAATTGCTTGCTGGGGCAGGGGCCAATTTTGGCGGCGAGGACGGCTTTGCAATCGGAAATGGTGTCGATGATGCCTTGCAGCATGGCCTCTTCGCCGTAGCCGCCCTGGCAGTAGTCCGCCACTTTGCGGTGGCTAACAAAGGTCGCTCCAGCGGCGTCCACTTCGTAAATCATGAATTCCTTGGCATGGCCGAAGTGTTGATTCACAATGCCGCCGCCCTTGGTGGCTACGGCAACCAGAACCTTGGGCGAATCCTCCGATAGCGTGCCGGGAACCCGGGCAGCAGATTCCCGCTTGGCGGCCACGGCGGCCCGTTCCTGCTCAATGCTGAGGTGAACGGCTTGGCGGGTTTCCAGGCTATAGTCCACGGGCATTTCCATGAACTTCTGCTTGGTGAATTCCTGGCTGCGGTCTTCCCCTAGCAGACCCACCGCATCGGCGCGGCATTGGCGGCAGTGGCGCATCAGCTTCATGTTGCCCGCACAACTGTCCTGCACCGCTTTCAGTTCCTTCGGTTTGGGGCCGCGCTGCCCGTTGAGGCCAAAGTAGGTGCCGTGCTCTGGGGCCGAAATCAGGGGCATGATGTTGTGCAAAAAGGCTCCCCGTTCGCGGATAGCGGCGTTCACCTCCGGCATGTGTTCGTCGTTGATGCCGGGAATCAGCACCGAGTTCACTTTGCACAGAATGTCCGCGTCCTTCAGGGCTTGCAACCCCTCCATCTGCCGTTCATGCAGAATGCGAACCCCTTCAATGCCCCGGTAGCGCTTGCGGCGGAAGTGCACCCAGGGGTAGATTTTGGCCCCAATTTCCGGGTCGATCATATTAATGGTGATCGTCACGTGGTCGATGTTGAGGGCTTTGATGCGATCCACATAGTCCGGCAGCATCAGGCCATTGGTGGAGAGGCAGAGCTTGATGTCGGGAGCCTGTTCGGCAATCAGTTCAAAGGTGCGGAAGGTTTTTTCGGGGTTGGCCAGGGGGTCGCCAGGGCCAGCAATGCCCAGCACCGTCATCTGGGGAATCTTGCCCGCCACCACTAAGACTTTGTGGGCCGCTTCCTCTGGAGTCAGCAGTTCGCTCACCACTCCGGGGCGGCTTTCGTTGGCGCAGTCATACTTGCGGTTGCAGTAGTTGCACTGAATATTGCAGGCTGGGGCCACCGCAACGTGCATCCGGGCATAGTGGTGGTGGGCCGCTTCGCTATAGCAGGGGTGCTGTTCAATCCGGGCTCTCATGCTGTCACTGAGGCCATCGGCGGTTTCCGTGGTGCTACATCCAGCGGTGCTAGCGCAACCACCCGCAGATTTCACCACCGTTTTCGTCTTCGTCAGAGTAATGTCCAGATCGGGCGTCGCGGAGGGCGCGGAGGTCAGGGCAGAGGCTGGCAGTGGCGTCATGGGTTTTGGGAGGTAGGGGTGAGTGCGATAGCGGGTGGTTGGGTGGGTGGATCGGCTAAGTCGTAGGGTGGGCACTGCCCACCAAAGGTTTGACAGGAGGAATTTGACGGCAGGCCAAAACCCTCGATGTTCCGCCAATGGCCGATGGGTGGTTCCCAAATCAGGGGAACAGAACCCATCAACCACGGCACCGCTTCGTCGCTCCCGAAAGTGATTTCCTAGGGTGGTTGGGGTGCAGAAATCGCTTTTGGTCTCAAGATCTGAGGGAGACCTTCTCAGGACTTGGCAAGGCGTCGAGGTAAAGGGGCTTAACTAGCCAGGGTTGACGTTGCCTGTCCTGGGGAGATGCTCACTTCAGCGCTTGAGTAACGCTGGGTGCTTGGCGTTGAAAGAGTTATAGCAACGGGGTTATTACGGACTTGCCACAACGGCCCGCTAGGGATGATTGAATGATTAGGGCTGTACTCGAAGCCCGGTACCCTTGACTCCGCAAGGGTTAGAATTTTTTTTGAAGATAGAGGTACAGGTCTTTTCCTGCACTCGGCCTGACATTAAGGATAGGCAAATCTTTATTTCTGTACTCAGGTTAAACCTGCATTTTGCCTAGCTTTTGGACAATTTTTATCGCCCAAAAAAAGGGATTCTGCTGACCACTCAAAAACGCAGATTAGGCATCCTCTGATACAAAATGAGGCGCTACCTTGCCCTAGCCAAATATTAAACTGTATCGGCTCTAGCGGTTTCAAAGTCGTAAAAGTAGTTCACGTAACAATTATGAATTAAGAAACGTTACAGCCGTCTCCGCGCAACCCTGCAACCCCAAAGCAGCACCACGGTAGTCTTAGCTGACGAACCACACTGGCGTTGCTAAATCAAGGGATAAATCGGAGATTGACACCCTTCCGATTTCGTTCAGAATTCCGCGAAATCATCCAGCTATCCAGCCATGACGCAAAGCTGACCAGACCTCGGATCCATCCAAGGATCAGAGAACCTGCCCCCTACCATATCCACAGGATGTAGGGGCGCGGTTGCCGCGCCTGGTGCAACATCTTTCGTCAATCAACCAGGGGTGACGATGCTGTTGATTGCGATACCGCTGGGGGCGCTGGCCTTTAAAAATCCCCGGTCAAACGCCGTTCAAATTCTTGGCGTACGCCTTCAACAATCTCCAAGGCTTGGGGATAGATATCGCTATGGGTGTCCTTCAACCAAGCCAGCAGGCGACTGAACTGGGCATTGCGTAGGTCCAGATCGGCCTGAAAAATGGTGGCCGTGGCCATGTGCTTGGCGTACTGAATGGGATGCCCCTGGCGCACAAACTCGCTGGTCAACGCCAGCAGCGCATCCTTGCGAATGTCGTCTTGGTCGGGGGTGGGGGGAAAATTCATGACAAAGCAGCCTCACGGTACATCGGGAGGGGAAAAGGGTCTCGAATTGTGTTTAGGATGCCCAAGAGCGACCTAAGGGACGATACCTAGGCCACCCCTGTTACAAAAATCAACCACACCAATCAACGGTGGACTCGCCTAGGCGTTCGGATACTTTGGATTAGCCGCAAATGAATGAGCCACAATGCAGCCCTGGGGAATCGGGGGATCCAAGCAGGATTTGGTCTTGGGCTAGCCGTGCTCCTGGGATGGTGCTTTAACCAAGGTGATGAGGGTGACTTCTGGCGGGCAGCGCCAGCGCCCTGGGGCATAGGTGCCCAGCCCCCGGTTAACGTAGAGCCAACTGGGGCCAGTCTGATTTTGGGGCACCGCATGGAGGCCTGAGGCCCATTCCCAATGCTGCAAAGTATGGGCACTCCTGCGCTTGAGGGGGGGCAGGGGCAAGAGGGTCGCCAATCCTCGCCGGAACCGATCCATCCAAGCGGGCACAATGCCCAGCCCCGGCACCACAATTTGTCCGCCATGGGTGTGGCCAGAAAGCTGAAGATCCACCCGCCAGGGCGCAAGCCGCACGGCGCTATCGGGGTTATGGGACAACACCAATCGCGGTGTTTCTGAAGGGATGGATGGGAAAATCTTATCCGGCGCAAAGTCTCGCGACCACAGTTCTGCCAGCCCCACCACCGGGAAATTTGACCCCAGGGGATAGACCACCTGGTTCCACAGGGCTTGGATGCCGACTCGACCCAGTTCACGCAGCACCACGGATCGATTCCCAGAGCGATGGTTATCGTGATTACCTAGCACCGCCACCACCCCACATCGGCTCTGCAGTTGACGAAGCTCTTCCGCTAGGCGAGCCATGGGAGATGGGCTGTGGGTGATGTAGTCGCCGGTGAGGGCAATGAGGTCGGGCTGGAGGGCGTTCACCTGGGCAATGGCCTCCTGGAGGAGGGGCATGGCCAGACGCTGACCATCGTAGTGAAAGTCGGAAAGCTGGGCAACGCGGCACCCCTCCAGGGCCGAAGGGAGGCCGCGAATGGGCACGGTGACGGTTTCGAGGGTGAGGGGGCCAACCCAGAGAGGACGCATAGAGTATGGGGCCGTAGGGATTTAGGCGATATCCAAGGGCCGCTGATCTGGAGCACAAACACCCTGTCCAGGGATGGCCTTGGGCATGGGCATCAGCCGCTCAGCAGGGCTTCAACGAACTCGTAGCTGGAGAAGGGGCGCAGATCTTCGATGCCCTCCCCGGCACCGATAAAGCGGATGGGCAGGCCCAGTTGCTCCACCACCGCCAGGGCCACGCCGCCCTTGGCCGTACCGTCCAATTTGGTCAGCACCACGCCGCTGAGGTTGGCGGCTTCAGCGAAAACTTCGGCCTGACGCAGCCCGTTTTGGCCGAGGGTGGCATCCAAAACCAGCAGGGCTTCAATCTTGGCGTTGGGAGCGTTTTTATCGACGATACGGCGAATTTTAGCCAGTTCGTCCATCAGGTTTTTCTTGTTTTGCAGGCGGCCTGCGGTATCCACCAGCAGCAGGTCAATTTGGCGAGAATTGGCGGCGGCGATGGCGTCGTAGACCACGGCGGCGGGGTCGGTGTTCTTGCCCGGATTGGCGATTACCTCCACTTCGCTACGGGCCCCCCAGGCTTTGACCTGCTCCACGGCGGCGGCCCGGAAGGTATCGGCGGCGGCAATCAGGGTGTTGTAGCCGGATTTCTTCGCCACATGGGCCAACTTACCGATGGTGGTGGTTTTCCCGGCCCCGTTCACCCCGGTCATCAGCCAAATGTTGAGGGTTTCTTTTTCGGGCACAAACAGCAGGTTGTGGGAGTCTCCCAGGGGGGCATCCAACATGTCGCGCAGAATGGTTTTTAGGTAGGCAATGGCCTGATCCGGTGGCAATACCTGGTCGCGCATCCGGTCTTGCAGGGCTTCAATCACCTTATCCGTCGCCGCCACGCCCACATCCGCCTGGAGCAGCAGCGCCTCAATTTCCATCACCGCATCGTCGTTCAGCGGCCCTTGGCCCACGATGGCCTTCAGTTGGTTTACCAAACTCAGGCGGGTTTTGCTCAGCCCCTGCCGCAGGCGCTTCAGCCAGGTAATTTCCTCGGCAGAAATCTCGTCCGGTCGCCGCCCCTGGGCCGCCAACACCTCCGCCGACCACAGGAAGGCTTCGTCCAAATCAATGTCTGGCAGAACCAGCTCTGGCTCGGATACGGTGGCCACAGGCTCCGGTTCCGGCTCCGGCTCCACGATGGCGGTTTCCTGCAATCGTTCCAACCGCTGCAAGCGTTCTTCCTCGGCCCTCGCCCAAAAGGGAACACTGGCCTGGGGTTCCGGTTCCGCAACAGGTTCGGCCACGGGTTCAATCACAGAGGCTTCTGCGGCTGCGACGGGTTCGACCACGGACTCAGCGGCCACTTCCGCTGCGGGTTCTTCAAGGGACTCCGTAACGGGGATTTCTGCCTCAGAGGAAATTTCTGCAACAACAGCAACGGGTTCTTCAGAAGCAACCTCTTCCAGGACAGCAACGTCTACTTCGGTTGCTTCGGCAGTGGATTCCTCAATGGCAGATTCCTCCGGGATTAAGTCCTCTGAGGTCGTCTCTTCTGGTGCCGCTTCTTCAAAGACGGATTCCTCCGCCATCGCTGCCGATTCAGAGGCGACTTTTGGCTCAACCTCGGCGGTAACAGCGGATTCCGTCACGGGTTCTACAACAGCCGTTTCGGTGACGGCCTCTTCGACCAAATTCTCAACGGATTCAGTCGCGACAGATTCAGCCAATTCAGCGGGCGCTTCCACCTCAGGTTCCACCGCTGCGGGTTCTGGGGCTGGCTCGGTCGGAGTCTCGACCGCTTTGGTTTCAGCTTGTTGTTTTTGAATATCCTGTTGTTTTTGAATATTCTGCGCCGCCGCCTTGGCCCAGGCCAGCTTTTCCTCTGGGGTCATCTCAGCCAAGGACTTCGGCGCGGCTGAAGGCTCGGCCTCAGATGGCTTGGGGGCGGGTTGATCAGGGGATTTTTCTGACGTTACCGATTCAGTGGGTTGCGGCTCGGCCTGTTTGGAAGCCTCGGACTTTTCAAAACCACGCCGAAACCAGTTGAACACCATACCAGCACTACCTTAAGGGACGTTACGCTTCTTCAATATTGATACTCTATCGCAGCACCGACGGTAGGTATGATGACCGTACCTTTGCCATGGCCTAGGCGAGCCATGCGGGATCCAAGCCAAAGCGGTAGGCCAGCCACAGCAGGGTCAGCAGCGTAAAACCCAAAATCCATAGAGGCCAGCGAGGGGGCGGTGACGGCGGGGACGACATGGCAACCGTTGGGATAGACAGTTGGGATGAATCGGTGCAATGCGGGTAAGAGGGACGGGTTAGGTTGTTACAATTTTTTAAGTCAGAATACCGATATTACGATTAGTCGCATTCAGCAGGAGAACGAAGCACCATGGCCATTAACTGTGCGGTAGATTGCAAGGACGGCTGCATTTTGGGCGACGACTGCCCCAACCTGAAATACACCGAGGAAGCCAGCAAATTTATTGCCGACACCTCCCTCGACAAAATGTTAGAAATGGCTGAAGAAGCCGTGCGCCGCAAGATGATGGAACGGGCCTCTCAGCCGCCCAAGTGGGTGCTTCCTGAGGATTAGTCTTGTTCAACACTGCCCAGAGGCAAGGGGCTTAAGCCCTTTGTTTACGGAACCCTTCACCATAGCGAGTCCTAATTTCACGGTCTCAAAGGATCCCCCCTGCCCCCCTTGGTAAGGGGGGTATGGAGTAAGTTTGGGCCGCTAGGTACTGGGGGGATCTAGAATTCAGCAACGGTGGATCTCATGCTATTGAGAACCACTCTAAACAAACCCTAGGTGATTCCTAAAGTTCGCCTCGAATGGCTTCAATAACACCATCGCGGATCAGGATTTCCACCTGAAGCTTTTGCACCAGGTTATCGCCCACGGCAACATTGAAGAAGCTCTCCACTTTGCCTTGTTCCACTTCCACATCCATCTCCAGGGTTTGCACCTGTTGAAGTTGCTGAAGGTTTTGGTTTTTTTGCTGAAGTAGCTTGCTCTTATCTTGGTTCAGGCGGTTTTGCACCTCGGCAATTTGTTGCTGAATGCCCGCATTGCCAGGCTGAGCTTCGGCCTGTTTTTGCAGTTCGCTCAGCACCCGTTGCCCCTGCATTTCTAGCTGTTGCAATTGGCCATCAACCTGGTTGATTTGGCTTTGCAGTTGCTTTTGGGCCTCTTCTTTCCACAGTGGTGTGACCACTGCTTTGATATTGACAACCCGCTTCAGCAGCAATGATTTACTGTCATCCATAGCCATTAGACGTACTCAACAAGAATTGTTACCAACTCCGACGGGGGGAACCGCCGCAGGATAGAGCCTGGAAAAACCAGATGCCCCTACCCTCAACCCCACCTATACAAACATCGCGTCAATCATATCGCGATACCGTTCAGTCACCACGGGGCGGCGAACTTTTAAGGTTTGCGTAAGCAGACCATTTTCGATGGAGAAGGGCTCTAGCACCAGGCGGAAGGGGCCAATGCGGTCGTCGGGCCGATATCCGGGGCGATCCTTGACTTGGCGGGTCATTTCGTCGCGCAGCAGCTTTTGAAGCCGGTCGTCCTCTAGGGTGATGGTACCCATGCCTGCCGGGACGGGGGTTTCGTCCCCAGGAATGGCGATAAAGAGAGACTGACCAGCGGCCCAGGCTTGCAGGGCATCCACATTGGGCACCACGATGGCACCGAGGGAGCGCTGATCTTGCCCCACCACCATGATTTGGTCAATGTAGGGGCTGCGGATGCAGGCATCTTCGATGGGCTGGGGTTCAATGTTTTCGCCGTTGGTGAGGACGATGGTGTCCTTGGCCCGCCCGGTGAGCACCACGTTGCCGTCTTTGCTAATCCAGCCCAGGTCGCCCGTGTCGAACCAGCCTTCGGGGTCGAT
Organism: Spirulina sp.; assembly: GCA_044070495.1. GTDB lineage: Bacteria > Cyanobacteriota > Cyanobacteriia > Phormidesmidales > Phormidesmidaceae > Nodosilinea. The sequence continues at coordinate 110,830 of JBIPSI010000004.1, forward strand.
GGCCTTTTGGGTAGCTTCGGGGTTGCGGTAGTAGCCCTCCATAATTTGCGGCCCCCGTGCGAGGACGAGGCCCTGGGCACCCTGGGGCACCTCCTGGCGGGTTTCTAAATCCACCACCTTAATTTCGGTGAAGGGGATGGGTTGTCCGGCGGCACCGCGCAGGTTGCTCCAGGGGCGGCGGGCGGAGAGCACCGGGGAGGTTTCTGTGAGGCCGTAGCCCACCAGCAGGGGCACGCCAATGATTTCAAAGAAGCTATCGATGTGCCTTGCCAGGGAACCGCCGCCGCTGATTAGTTGCTTCACCTCGCCCCCGGTGGCTTGGCGCACCTTGCCGTAGACCAGGGCTTTGCCCACCTGGTGCAGGGGCCACAGGGCCAGGGCCGCAAGGCCAGAGGTCAGCCGCTCCACGGTGGACAGGTTGGGGGCGTCGATTTTCATGTCTTGGTAGCGCCAGAGGTGGGTGACGTAGCGCTCGCTGAGGCCAAAGCAGGTGAAGATCAGCTTTTGTTTGCCCGCGCTTTGCTCCCGAAACTGCCGCTGCGCCCCTTCGTAGATCGATTCCCACAGGCGGGGCACGCCAACCATGTACTGGGGCTTGGTGCTCTTCAGGTCGGTTTTGAGGTGGCGAATGTTGCTGTAAATTTGGCTGCACCCATTGGCCAGCAGAAAGTATTCCGCCGTGCGCTCAAAGCTGTGCCAGGAGGGCAAAATCCCCACCACCCGATCCCCCGGTTCCGGCTGCACCACCGACCGCAGGGTGTTGATCTGGTGCAGCAGGTTGCGGTGGCTAAGCATCACCCCCTTGGGCTGGCCCGTGGTGCCGGAGGTGTAGATCAGCGTCGCTAAGTCCTCTGGCTTAATGGTGACGGGGCTGTAGGAATGCTCCTTCCCTAGGGCCATCAGTTGACTGAAATTCAGGATTTTCAGCCGTTCATCGGCGGCGGGTTCCTCATCGGAAAGCAAAATCACCAGGGGAATCGGCAGATTGTCCAACCGTTGACGCAGGCGCTTCAGCAGGGCGACGTTTTCCACCACCAGCACTGTGCTTTCGCTGTGTTCGGCGATGTAAAGCAACTCCTCGGTTTCGGCGGTGCCACTCCGCACAGCGTCCATGCCCCCGGCGGTCATAATCCCCTGGTCGGCAATGAACCAGCGGTGGCTATTATCGGCAAACAGGGCCACATGGGTACGGTTTTCTATCCCCAACGCCTGCAAGCCACTGGCAAAGGTACGAATGGCCTCCCCCAGTTGCCGATAGGTGAAGGTGGCAGCGGGTTTGTAGTGGGGGTCGTTCAGGGCCACAATGTCGCCGTACTTTTCCGCTACGATGGGCCAAATTTCGTGGATGGCCTGGAGGTGTTCGTAGGGATTTTGGGCGGCCAAAAAGGCCCGGTCACGCTGGCGAACCTCATGCAGAGCGTCACTAACGGTCATGGGGGGGCACCAATAACAACGATGGAGTCATGATAAAGAAGTTGGGCTAATCCTACCGCAGGCTAGGGTTAGCGGAGTTAACCGTAGCCTAGCGATCTGGGGTAGCGGCTAGAACCTTGGGAGAACCAGATTTTGAACCGGCTAGGCCAGCAGCCCCGCTGCTGATAGGTCATCCGCATTCCGCACTGCCAAGACTCCTCTCCTATCAGCGCCCATATCAGCGGGGAATGGATAGGCCGGTAGAACAAGTTTGGTAAGCTGACGAGGGCTGATGTTGCGCCGAGAGTTCAGCGATTGCAGCCCACCCCAAACCCTTTGCCCTAGGAGAGTCTATGGACGTTAGAGCCGCCGTTGCCCATGCCGCCGGACAACCCCTCACCATCGAAACCATCCAGCTAGAGGGGCCACGGGCGGGGGAAGTGCTGGTGGAAATTAAGGCCACGGGCCTCTGCCACACCGACGCCTACACCCTATCGGGCAAGGATCCCGAAGGACTGTTTCCGGCGGTGCTAGGCCATGAGGGGGCGGGGGTCGTGGTTGAGGTTGGCCCCGACGTCCACAGCCTGAAGCCGGGGGATCATGTGATCCCGCTCTACGTGCCGGAATGCCGCCAGTGTGAGTACTGCCTCAGCTTTAAGACCAACCTCTGCCAAGCCATTCGCGGCACCCAGGGGCGAGGCGTAATGCCCGACGGCAGCAGCCGATTTTCTCGCAACGGCCAGCCGCTGTTCCACTACATGGGCACCTCCACCTTCGCCAACTACACCGTAGTACCCGAAATTGCCCTAGCCAAAATTCGGCCCGATGCCCCCTTTGATAAGGTCTGCTACATCGGCTGCGGCGTCACCACCGGCATTGGTGCCGTTATCAACACGGCCAAGGTAGAACCAGGGGCCAACGTGGTGGTCTTTGGCCTCGGCGGCATTGGCCTGAATGTCATCCAGGGCTGCCGCATGGTGGGGGCCAACAAAATCATCGGCGTGGATGTAAACCCCAAGAAAAAAGCCCTGGCCGAAAAATTTGGCATGACCCACTTCGTCAACCCCAAGGAAGTGGAAGGCGACCTAGTGCCCTACCTCGTCGATCTCACCGGGGGCGGGGCCGACTACAGCTTTGAATGCGTCGGCAACGTCAACCTCATGCGGCAGGCGCTGGAATGCTGCCACAAGGGCTGGGGAATGAGCGTCATCGTTGGCGTGGCCGCAGCGGGCGAAGAAATCAGCACTCGCCCCTTCCAACTGGTAACGGGCCGAGTGTGGAAGGGCACCGCCTTTGGGGGAGCCAGGGGCCGCACCGATGTCCCCAAAATTGTGGACTGGTACATGGACGGCAAAATCAACATCGACGACCTAATCACCCACGTCATTCCCCTAGGGGACATCAACCACGGGTTTGACCTCATGCACGAAGGGGAAAGCATCCGCACGGTGGTGACGTTTTAGGCTTCCCCAGAGGACTGTCTGAAAACTCGGTTTCTCGTTTGGAATCATGCCCATGACATTGAAGTAGTCGCGAAGAAACCGGGTTTTTGATGTAGCGGATTTCACTTGTGTGAAGTTTCTTGCGATGATCCCCCCTGCCCCCCTTGGTAAGGGGGGTGTAGAGGGAAACTGAAACAGCTAGGTACTGGGGGGATCTAGAACTCAGCAATGGTGTATCTTACCCTCTAGAATCCTATGGAGTAAGGCTGAAATGACCATAGCTAAAATCGAAATGAGTTAAGCTAACGATATCTGCGGCAAGGCATGAGAGGCTATGGATATGACTTCCGTATCCCACAACCCAACAGCTATTATTCGTACCGAACGAGGATTGTCAATTTCTGGGACACGCATCACCCTATACGATGTGATGGACTACCTGATAGCCCAATATCCACCACAGTTTATTCGTTCCCTGTTCGACTTAACAGAGGATCAGATGACTGCGGCTTTAGCCTACATTGAGGCAAATCGCGCTGAAGTTGATGCAGAATATCAATCCGTTCTGACCCAAGCGGAGGAAAGCCGACGCTATTGGGAAGATCGAAGTCGTGAGCACCTAGCCCGTGCTGCCAACATACATCCTAATCCGGATCAAGCCGCGCTTTGGGCGAAACTTCAGGCTCAAAAAGCTAGGCATGGGATTGATGCATGAACTTTTTGATTGATCACAACTTGGGAGGACATGCTGAGTTGCTATTGGGTAATATTGCGAGTCAAGGTTGGCTAGAACTAATTCCAATTCGCTTTGTTACTTTTCAAGAAATTGGTTTGCCGATTGATAGTAGCGATCAAAGAGTCTGGCAATTCGCCCAGTTAAATCAGATGATTTTGCTAACGGCAAACCGAAGCATGAAAGGAGAAGATTCGCTGGAGAAAGTGCTTCGGGAAGAAAATACTCTGAATTCCTTTCCTGTCGTTACCATTGGAGATGCCAATCGTTTTTTGGCCGACCGCGTCTACCGAAACCGTTGCGCTGACCGTATCCTCGAAATCCTGTTAGAGATTGAAAACTGGATGGGTGTTGGTCGTCTTTTTGTTCCGTAAATAGGGTTAAACCAACATGCCATCCTCCTTCCTCACCCTTCAGAGCCAACACGCCTGCTTTGGCGGCACCGTGGGCTACTACAGCCACTTTTCTAGCCAGTGCCAGTGCGAAATGCGGTTTGCGGTCTTCATTCCGCCCCAGGCCCAGGCTGGCCCGGTACCCGTGTTGTATTACCTATCGGGGCTAACCTGCACCGAGGAAAACTTTACCGCCAAGGCCGGAGCCCAGCGCTATGCGGCGGAGCAAGGGCTGATGCTGGTGGCCCCCGATACCAGCCCCCGTGGGGAGGAAATCCCCGACGAAGCCGATGCCTGGGACTTTGGCACCGGGGCCGGGTTCTACGTCAACGCAACCCAAGCCCCCTGGAGCCAGCACTACCGCATGTATAGCTACGTGGTGGAGGAACTGCCGGAACTGATCGCCGCCAACTTTGCCATAAAACCGGATCGCCAGGGGATTTTTGGCCATTCCATGGGCGGGCACGGAGCCTTAGTCTGTGGTCTGCGGAATCCCCAGTTGTTTAAGTCGATTTCGGCCTTTGCCCCCATCGCCGCCCCCAGCCAATGCCCCTGGGGGCAAAAAGCTTTTAGCGGATACCTCGGCCCCGATCAAACCCTGTGGCATGGCTACGATGCCAGCCACCTAGTGAAAACCCAACCCCAGCCCGACCGGATGATCCTGATTGACCAGGGCAACGCCGATCCTTTTTTGGGCCAGGGCCAACTCTTGCCGGAGGTGTTTGAAGCGACCTGCAAGGAAGCAGGACAACCCCTAACCCTGCGAATGCAACCGGGCTACGACCACGGCTACTACTTCATTGCCACCTTCATGGCCGACCATATTCGCCACCACGGGGCCATCCTTACGACCTAGGACATTGCGCCCCTGCTTGCCCGCCCCATCCCCAATCCTGCCCCATCGATGCTGGAAGTTAGGTGCAGCGATAGTCGCTACGGTGCCGTGGTAGCGGCATGAGGCGCGGGCCATGACCGATTTGGCGGTGCCGCGTCGTTCATGGACGATCCCCAGCATCAGGATGTTGAAATGAACCGAGCCAAACGACCCATTCGTGCGGTCGAGACTCAATGTCCAGGGTTGAGGTATCTGGCTCCAACTCACCATCGTCCGGGCAATATCATCAAAATCCACCGGAAACTCCCGCAAAAACCGGGTCAGACGCTTGTGGCTCGACTCTGGTTTTGCCCGATTGGCAAACACCGACGACAGCTTATCCAGGTTCACCGTCTCCACCCGGAATAGGGCCACCAGAAACAGGGCTAGAAACGTCAGACGGGCACCATGCCACGGCAGATGAGGGCGCAGGGCCGCTTGAAGTCGGTTAATCTGAGTCATGGAGAGGGTCTAGCTAAGGTTGTGCTAATCTCTAGCTCACCTCCCTCTTCCTCAGTCTGTCAACCCCTCCACAGGGAAGGCTTTCAGCCCCTCACCCCAAGTTTTGTCCCTGTACCGTGGCCCACACCTGGGGTGCCCCCTGAACTGCCGCTTCTTTAGCAACACACCGTGAGTCATGTAGATGAGCGTAATCATTTGTAGGGTTTGTCAGCTTGATCTCGTCACAATCAGGTATTGACATCTAGATTTTTGTACACTAACTTTATACCAAGCTCTACATTAAAGCGCTAGCGCTTCTGGCCAGCTAGGTTTACAAAGCTGCCGCTTCCAAAATTTGCAGGTAAAGCTGTACAGGGTGGATGCGACAACTTTGTAAGGTTAGCTGAATCGAAAAATAACTAAAAATTCTGTAGTTAAGTCTACGGAAATTTTAGCTATTCTTCAGTTCAGCCACATCATCAGCCGCAAGAAACGCTACAGAAGACGTAGAGCCCGTACTTTATTGGAGGCTCTAACATGAGTGCTCAAGTTGTTTCAATTCACCGCAATTGTCCTACGGTAGCGGTAGCTGTTGATGGCCAAAATGTTGGCCTTTTGAAAAATGGTGAGGCTATTTTGAGGTTTGCATCAGGTTTGGGTAATGTTTCTATTCAATGGGCTTACTACAATTATCGAAACCTGAAGCCTCGCCATGAAGCCCGACTACAGGAGCAGGAGTGGCAATGTGTAGATGTGGCAGTTTGTACGAAAAACGAACTGGATCATCGAATGATGACGGCGGTGAGAAAGTTGTGTTCCTGTCAACCACCTAATATTTTGGTGATCGTCACCAATGACAAAGACTTTGCTCCCCTCATTGAGTATGCCTGTAGTCAGGGAATCAAGGTCTTTGTCATTGGTCGGCGTAATGGGATGAGCAAGGATCTCAAGCGTCTTCTCCCCAATGGCATCGTTTATATTGAAGACCTGAAACAACTGCCTTTAGCGAGTTAACGCGACTTTAGAATGGTCTGACTTTGCCCTTGAGAGCTTCTACAAAATAGACTTCATCAAGGGTAAAGTCTTTCCAAAGCCCTGTTTAGTATTGATCATGAGAATTCCTGACTTCAAAAATAAAGAACTGCTTCAACAAGCACTGACTCATAGCTCCTATGCTAGGGAAAATGTCACGACTGACAACGAGCGTCTAGAATTTCTCGGTGACAGTATTATTGAGTTTGTAGTACGTTTTTTGCTTTTTACCCAATATCCAAAGATGGATGAGGGCGAAATGTCGAAACGCTCTGATTTAATCGTCGATCAATCTCAATTAGCCGACCTTTCAGTAAAGCTAGGTTTGCCAAATCGTCTGCGATTGGGAAGTGGCTCCCAGCAGGAACGTGATAACCCTAGCGTCCAGGCTGACGCCTTTGAAGCCCTGATTGGAGCCTATTTTTTAGATTCTGGCATTAATGCTGCTTACGATTATGCCAAATCCTTATTTAGCCCATTAATTGCTCAATCTATCAATCTCACGCCTACCGATCCAGTCAGTGCTTTTCAAGAGTATGTACAAGCTCACTTTGCTGGTCAGCTTCCCGACTATCGAGAGCTTAGCGCTATTGGTCCAGATCATGCCAAAACCTTTGAGATTGCGGTTTATATCAATCATGAGCGTTACGGTACAGGCAAGGGCAATAGTAAGAAAGAAGCACGAAAGCAAGCGGCCTTGGATGCACTCAATCACCTTCAACCCGATCCCGTAAGCAAATTACAGGAGTTGGTACTGACTCGTTTTGGCGAACCACCCGAATATCGAGAACTCAGTACGGTAGGTTCCGTACCTAATCAAACATTTGAAATTGGGGTGTATATCAACCACCAATGCTACGGTGTTGGTAAAGGAAAACGTAAAAGGGAAGCCCGCAAGCAAGCCGCATTAGAAGCAATCAGTCGATTAAAGGCTAAAAAGTAGACTAGCGGCTAGATGGCCTAGCGTTCCACTGCTAAGCTGCCTACACTAAAAGAGCCGTATTCAATAGAACTCACTCTATGACCACCTTTAGCGCACCATTGCACATCAACTGGGATACCTTCGCCAGTGCCCTGGGTGAGATTGAGGTGGTGCGCGAGCCGGGGCAGGTTGAGAAGCTCTCCAAGGACTACTACCACTTCAGCCCGGTGCTTCAGGGGCAGTTGGCAGACTATAGGGCGGATTTGGTTGTGCGTCCCAAAACGGAGGCCGAGGTGCTGCAAGTGGCCCAGCGCTGTGTGGCGGAACGGGTGCCGCTGACGGTGCGAGGTGCGGGGACGGGCAACTACGGCCAGTGCATCCCCTTGGCGGGGGGTGTGGTGCTGGATTTGAGCCTGATGAATCAGGTGAAGTGGATGAGGCCGGGGGTGGCGTGCGTGGAACCGGGGGCTAAAATGGCTGCCATTGACCGAATTACAAGGGAAACGGGCTGGGAACTGCGGATGGCTCCTTCTACCTACCGGACGGCCACCATTGGCGGCTTTATTGGCGGCGGCAGCGGCGGCATGGGGTCAATTACCTACGGCCAACTGCGGGATCGGGGCAACCTGAATGCCGTGCGGGTGGTGACGATGGAGGATCAGCCTCGCGTCCTTGAACTACGGGGCGATGCGGTGCAGCAGGTGAACCACGCCTACGGCACCAACGGCATCATCACCGAGTTGGAGGTGCCCCTGGGGCCAGCCTACCCCTGGGCCGAGACCATTGTGGTGTTTGACGACTTCATGACGGCGGCTCGATTTGGCCAGGTGCTTGGCGAAGCGGACGGGCTGATTAAAAAGCTGATCACCGTGTTTGCATGGCCTGTGCCGAACTACTTTATGGCGCTCAAATCCTATCTGCCGGAGGGCAAGGCGGCGGTGTTTGGGATGGTAGCCGAGCCGTCCCTAGAACTATTTGGCGAACTGGTGCGGGAATTTGGCGGTGCCGTAACCTACCAAAAATCCGCCCAGGAGGCCAGTAAGGGTACCTTGTTGGTGGAGTTTACCTGGAACCACACCACCCTTCATGCCCGCAGTGTGGATCCAACCATCACCTATCTGCAAACGCTGTTTCCCTACGATGCCGACCTCAAAGGTGTCGAGCATTTCTACCGCCACTTTGGCGATGAGGTGCTGATGCACCTGGAATTTCTACGCATCGGGGGGCGGGTTTGTCCCGCAGCGCTGCAACTGGTGCGCTACACCACCGAGGAACGGCTGAACGAGATCATCCGCTACCACGAAGACCGTGGGGCCTTCATCGCCAACCCCCATACCTATCTGCTCGAAGATGGCGGCATGAAGCAGGTGGATCACGCCCAGGTAGACTTTAAGGCCCAGGTGGATCCCTACGGATTACTCAACCCCGGCAAAATGCGCGGCTGGCTAGAACGGCAAACACCGTAGGGTGGGCACTGCCAGCCCTGTCAAAGGGAGGCAGGTTTTGGGGTCGATCCCTAGGATTGGCTGCTGAGCCAAGGACTAGAAGTCCCAGGCTCAATGCAGAAATCCTCTGAAGAGGATTGACAGCCGAGTGCCCCAGTCTGCTTTAGCAGACTTCTGCGATGAGCCAGGGAGTTTACTCCCTGGTGGTCGTGGCCGGAGTTCCTTATTCTATGGGCATTTGGGGAATGGTTGGCCCACCTTGTCATCCCTTTGGAAATCGGGGCTATAGGCTGCGGATCTGTAGGATGCGACGATGCTATGGGGTCACCACAGGAGCCGCTACGACGGGATACAGCGGTTCCTGGCCATTTAAGCGCCAAAGGCTAATGCACAGGGCGGTGGCCACTGTCAGCCATACCAGAGACGGCAGAATGACCCAACCCGCCAAGGGCAACACCTGGAAGTAGCCGATAGTCAGCGTTACCACCGACAGCAGCGGCCCCCCAATGACCATGGGCACAGCGGCCCCCAGGCGACCCTCCACGGTAAAAATCGTATTCCAGGTGTCGCCCAAGCTGAGGTGAATGACGTAGAGCACTAGGGGCCAAACCAGAAACGTTTGCCCCAGAGCCGACCAAACTAAATAGGCCGAGGTCACCCGCAGCACCGCAATGCTCATCCACACAATGGGGAACGCCAGGGGCGGCGGTGCCCAACCCGGCCTTTGCAGCGATTGGTAGCGACCACTGTTGCGGGTATTATCCAGCCAGGAAAACAGGCGCGATCTCAGGGTGATAAAGGCGAAAAATCCACAGACCATCGCTGTAATGCCCCAGGGCGGCAGGGCCAATCCTGCCAACAGGGGCATTACTCTATCCATGCCCCACAATAGCCCCGTCATCACGGCCACCTGGGTCACCGTAGCCGCCAGGTAAGTGAGTGTTCCGGTGATGTCCCAACGGGGGTTGGTCAAATCCGTCGAAACTTTCGTATCGGTGGCGGTTTCGTTAACACCCATCACGGTGTTAACGCTCTGTTTGACCCAGTTTTTGCGGTTCATGGTGCTTGGTAGAAAATAGGTCTATGGGTGGCTCTGCCTAGGATATACCGCGCCCCTAGCGGATTTCCAGGACAGCAGCTTCCTATGGCTTTGCTAAACCATAGCCTCCAGCCACAAAAAATGCAGAACTGATGAGCCATTCTGGGTAGTCTAGAGCGAGGTGATGCTTGCAGGCTCAACGGCGATGGCAAATCAAGAACAGGTCGCTTTGCTAAAGCAGGGAATTAAGGTTTGGAATGCCTGGAGGGATGGAAATCCTGACGTTGAGATAGATCTTAGATTCGCCGACCTAACCGCCGTCGGCCTAATCGCCGCCAAACTCAGCTACGCCGACCTCAGCTACGCCGACCTCAGCTACGCCAAACTCAGCTACGCTAACCTCAGCGAGGCCGACCTCAGCTACGCCGACCTCAGCTACGCCGACCTCAGCTACGCTAACCTCAGTGAGGCCGACCTCAGCTACGCCAAACTCAGATCCGCCAACCTCAGCGAGGCCAACCTCAGCGAGGCCAACCTCAGCAAGGCCAACCTCAGCGAGGCCGACCTCAGCGAGGCCAACCTCAGCGAGGCCGACCTCAGCTACGCCGACCTCAATGCGTCTCAGGTACTTGGTGCTAATTTTACCCAGGCAACACTCACAGGAGCCTGTATAGCCGACTGGCAAATCGGCATCTCAACCATCCTTAAAGATGTCCAATGTGACTATATTTTTCGCACCTACAACTATGAGAGTCAACAATTCTCAGGTCGTCTTCCTATGGATCCTGAAAACCCCTTTGCCCTAGATGAATTTAGTCAACGATTTCAAATTATTGCCAGTGCCCTAGAAACTATCGACATCACCTTCACCGAGGGTATCGACTGGCAAGCCTTTTTCCAGTCTTTCCAGGAATTACGGCAGCGTTATCCCCAACATAATATTGGCATTCAAGGCATTGAGGAGAAGGATGGAGCCTTGATAGTGCGCTTGAAAGTAGAAACAGAAGAGACAGGCGCAGCGCTAGAGGAGCTTAAAGGCCGGATCGAAACCACCGAGAAGCAGTTATATTCAGTTCAACTCTCATTGCGGGAAGCAGAAGGGCAACTGAAGGTGTACCGAGAGATGATGGGAGTAGTTCAGACGTTAGTGTTAAGACCTATGGGTGACCAAAATTTCTATGCTCCAGTTGGCAATGTGGCGGGTACCAACCAAGGGCAAATGACAGCCTACATCAACCAAAATAATGAGGCTATCAGCCAACTCATCGCCACACTTCGGTCTACTGTTCAGGCTTTTCCATCCGAGCAAAAAGACGATGTGTTGATGGAGCTAGACGACCTAGAAAGCGACCTCAGCAAGACAGAGAAGCCAGAACCAAAGCGCATCGGTAAGCGACTTCAAAGAATCTTGGCCGCAGGAACTGCCGCTGCCACCCTAGCAGGAGGTGCCGCTACCTTTACAGGCGATCTCAACGAATTCACCCAAAACGTGCTGGAGTTGGGAGAAAAAATTGGTCTAGATCGAGGTTCGATCCAAGGCAACCCATAAGTGCTAGTAGGGGGGGCACTGCCCCCCTTGTCATCCTTGTGGAAGTCAGGGCTATGGGATGCGGATGGGTCTTATCCGGCGATGCAGGTGGGCAGTGCCCACCCTACAACGAGACAACTCCCTCACGGCACGGCGGCGTAGGCGATCAGTTGCAGGAGGCGCTGACGCAGGGTATCTAGGCCCAGGCGTTCGGTGGCGGAGATAAACAGGGCGTGGGGGTACTCTTCCCTGGCTTTGATCAGGACATCGCTGCTGATTTCGTCGGATTTGTTGAACACCAGCAGCATTGGCCCCGGCGCGATGGGCATTTGGTTGAGGATCCGCATCACCCAGTGGATTTGGTCGGCCCAGGCGGGGTGGGAGATATCCACCACATGGAGTAGGGCGTCGGCCTCGGTGACCTCCTCTAGGGTGGCCCGAAAGGCGTCCATCAAGGAGGCGGGCAGTTCTTCGATGAAGCCCACGGTGTCGGTGAGTACCAGGTGGGTGGTGGTGTGGGTGTCGGGATCGGTGATGGCGAGGCGGCGGGTGGTGGGGTCTAGGGTGGCGAAGAGCTGGTCGGCGGCATAGACCTCGGAATTGGTGAGGGTGTTGACCAGGGTGGATTTTCCGGCGTTGGTGTAGCCCACCACGGCGATGGAGGGCAGGCTGTCGTCCTGGCGACGCTGGCGCAGACGGGCACGGTGGGCCTGGAGTTGGTTCACCTCTTGTTGGAGTTTGTTGATGCGGCGCTGAATCGCCCGTCGCTCGGTTTCTAGCTTGGTTTCCCCAGGGCCACGGGTGCCAATGCCGCCCCCCAGCCGCGACATGGCCTTGCCCCGTCCGGTCAGCCTGGGCATTTGGTATTCCAATTGGGCCAGTTCCACTTGCAGCTTGCCAGCTCCGGTTTTGGCCCGCTGGGCGAAGATGTCGAGGATCAGTTCGGTACGATCTACTACCCGCAAGCCGATTTGAGCTTCTAGGTTCCGCACCTGCACGGGGGATAGATCTCGGTCAAACACGACCAAATTGGCTCCCACGGTTTGAGCCGCCAGGGCCACCTCATGCACCTTCCCCGAACCCAGCACCGTTTGCGGATGGGGTCGAGGTCGCCGCTGCACTAGGGTATCCAGCACCTCACCACCCGCACTGTCCACCAGACGCTTGAGTTCCTGTAGGCGTTGTTGAAAATGGTCGGCGTTGTGATCGTGGGTGTGCAGCCCCACCACCAGCACCCGATCCTGGTCGGTGTCTACCTGACGGGCGGTGAAGGCACGGCGGAAGTCCTCCTCCAGTTCCTCCACCCGTTCTAGGAAATGCTGATTGGCCAAGTCCTCCACATCCAGCGGTTCCGACACCAGCCAGCGCTGTTCTGGGTGGGGCACCAGATGGGCCAGGTAGGCCGATTGAATGTAGCCCGTGGATTGTCCGCCCCGCCGCTTAAAGCCACTGCCCGTCAACACCAGGGAGGCCAGCATATCCAGCCGTTGCAGGGCCATGGTAGTAAGGATGGCGTCCGTTGGCGGGTCGGCCTCGGTTTGGGTGGCAATGCAGCGAATGCCGCAGAGGCGATCATCGCCGTAGCGGGGCAGTTCCGTCAGGGGAATTTGGGTCTGCCGCAGGGTGCCCACCCCCACGCGGATTACCTGTCCGCGCCGATTTACGTAGGCACAAACCGGGTTGCCCACCTCCGTACTGGCCGCCGCCAACCGCTGGGCAAACTCCGGCGTGACGATGCAATCCCCCGGTAGCCGCTGGTGATACAATCGCTGCAACTGCTTAAGCTGGCTGGGTTTCAGACCCTTGAGATTTCCGTAAACCGTTTCGATAGCGCTAATCCTTTACGTACGTCATTAGTCGGGATATTCATTATAAAAAAACGACTCAGTTTTGTTGATGGGAAGTGGTGTAGTGCTGATTGCCTGACACCTCTCCCGTGTAGGTTGGGTGCAGCGAAGCGAAACCCAACACTCGCCGAGGATTTCGGGCTTGTTGGGTTCTGCTATCGCGCCACCCAACCTACGAGTTATGAGGGGTGTTTGGGGATGATGGGGTGAGATTTGCGGCTAGACGGGCGCTTGAATCGCGATCTGCCCCACCATGCCTGCCTCTGCATGGCCCGCAATGGAGCAATGCAGCTCGTAGGTGCCTGGTTTTTGGGGAATAAACGTCCAGTTAGCCACCGCCCCCGGCTTGAGTTCTAGTTCGTGAATAGCGCCCTTGATCTCAACGTTGCCCGCCTTTACGTTTTGCGTCCACAGGGCATCCGCAAAATCCTTGGCGGTGAAGTAGTGCTTTTCGGGGCTGGGATTATCTAGCACGAGGGTATAGCGTTGTCCAGCAATAAAAGTGAATTGATCCGGTTCAAAGCGCAGTTCCCCCGCCGCTGTTCCCAAGTGAACCGTGACGGTTTCTGCGGGTTGCTGGGTGGGTGCCATGGCCCAGGCTGGACTCATCCACAAAACCACCGTGCAAAGGATGATCCAAAGTCCTAGCCATTGCCATCTTCGTTGATTCCCGATTTTTTGCGCACCGCCAAATACCATGGTGGTTCTCTCCTTATCACAACCTAGTTTTCCTAATCATTTTCCCTCAGAAGTACCGCCCTTAGTGATATAGCGGTTCTCGATAACGTGAGGTACACCATGGCTGGGTTCTAGATCCCCCTAATACATAGCTGTCTAAGGTTCACTCTGTATCCCCCTTATTAAGGGGGGCAGGGGGGATCATCGCAATATACTTCACTCGAGTGAAATCCGCTATAGATCAGGCCATCTTAGGAAACGGGCCAAAACCATTTTTCAGAGTAGCGAATAGGCGAAGATAGCCCTAGAGCTAAGCCAGTACACCATTCAGAAAAATATCGGTCAAGCATTCCGCCAGTTCCTTCATAGATTGGGCCGAACCAGCGGTATCGCCGAGGGTTTCTTGGCTAAAGCCAGCCACCGTAAACATGCCCAAAAACACCCTAGCCACCATGCGCGCATTCATAGGGCGATACACCCCACGATCCATCGCCGTTTGGAAAAAGGCTTCGGCCACATCGATCATTTTTCCGATGACTTCGGTTTGAATTTGCTCCCGCAATTCGGGATGAAACTGCGCTTCCATAAAACACACCCTCATTAGGGCCGAATTACGCTGTAAGTTTAGCATTCGCCGCTGCATTACCTGCCCGATGGCTTTATAGCTGGCCATCTCGCTGAGTTCGGTCAGCAAATCCGTTAAAATCTCGACCCAGCCCTGGCTCGCCACCGCCACTAGGATGGCTTTTTTATTTTCAAAATGTCGAAATAACGTACCCTCCGCCACCCCCGCCGCCTTAGCTAAGTCGCGGGTGGTGGTGCCACTATAGCCCCGCTGGGCAAAGAGCTTGAGCGCAGCCTGCAAAATTTTGGCTTCGGTGTCAGTTTCTGTGGCGGCTTTTTCTGCGGCGGCTTTGAAGAACGGCACCATGGCAAATCACCTGCGTTGTGGCGAAAGAGAGACCATGCCCTCAAAAGAAATGGCACAATACCCTATTCCGCATTGTGCCCCCTGCAACTATAGAGCGGCGGCAAGATTTACATAACCACACAAAACCTGAAATAACTACTCACTCTTAATCCATAAACGCCACAACCCATGGCCAAAGGTCAAAACATCGATTATTGATAGTTGCAATGGACTATTTTCAGAATTATCTTTTTGTCCTATGGCCGTGATCCCTAGGGTCAGATATATCGTCTATATCGTCGTTGGGTTCTACTGAGCGCGTCGCCCATGGGAGACCCCAAAATGCGTTGTATACTTAACGATGAAAAGAACGACACCATCAGCAGTAGTTGGTCTGCCTCATTCCTATGGTTGTTGCGTCCCCTCAAATCTCACGCCCCTGTCCGCTAAGCATCTCCTGGGAGAAGCTGCCGGACGACTTTCAGCTACCCGATGATCCCGTGGATAATGTCAATCAACCAGCCCTAGCAGCGGCCCTCACCGATAGTTTGTATCAAGCGGGCCTGGTCGCAGAAACAGCATTTACGATGACCAACTACGGCATCTGTGCCACCATTAACGGTCAAATGGTGGTGAAGGCTCCTGACTGGGCCTATGTGGCTAACATCACGGTGCCCCGCAGCGACATCGAACGCAGCTACACCCCCAATTTGCAGGGGCCAGTGCCCAGCATCGTGATGGAATTTATCTCAGAAACGCCAGGGGACGAGTATTCCAGCAAGCCAACCTATCCCCCCGGTAAATGGTTCTACTACGAGTCCATTCTGCAAGTTCCTTACTACGCGATTTTTGAACCCAGTTCAGGGGATTTGGAACTGTACCATCTCCAGGAGGAGGGGCGCTACACCCTGCAAACCATGGCCGAAAACGGGTTGTATTGGGTGGATTCCATGCAGCTCTTTTTAGGGGTCTGGCAGGGGGATCGCGAAAATCGAACCGGGTACTGGCTACGGTGGTGGGATGCCGAGGGCAACCTGCTGCTATGGGGCCTTGAACGAGTACAGCAGGAAGCCCAACGCGCCGAGCAGGAGGCCCAAAAAGCTGAACGATTGAGGGCACAACTCCGCGCCGCAGGCATCGAGCCAGAGGATTGACTGATTCCCCGACACCTTTAACGATTACCGAGCCACCAAATCAGGAAACACGCCCTGCACTGCCGGATGTACTAGCCGTCCCTTGGCCACGTTTAGCCCCGCCTTCAGCCCCGCATCGGTAATCAAGGCCCCCATGCCCTGGTTGGCTAGCTTGAGGACGTAGGGAGCGGTGGCGTTGTTGAGGGCTTGGGTGGCCGTCCAGGGCACGGCACCGGGCATATTGGGCACCCCAAAGTGAACCACGCCCGACTCGATGTAGGTGGGCTGGCTGTGGGAGGTGGGCCGCAGGGTTTCAATGCAGCCACCCTGGTCTACGGCCACGTCGATAATCACGGAACCGGGCTTCATCTGGGCCACCAGTTCCTTCGACACCAGCAGCGGGGCCTTGCGACCGGGCACCAGCACTGCCCCAATCAACAAATCCGCCTGGGGTACGGAGATTTCGATGCGGCGGGGGCTGCTGTAGAGCAGTTCCACCCGTGAACCAAACAGGGTTTCTAGGTAGGAAAGGCGATCGACGTTGATGTCGATGATTTGCACCCTGGCTCCCATACCGACAGCCATCTTGGCGGCCTCGGTGCCCACTACGCCGCCGCCTAAGATCACCACGCACCCAGGGGCCACGCCAGGAATGCCCCCTAGCAACACGCCCCGCCCGCCCTGTTGTCGTTCTAAATAACGCGCCCCAAACTGCACCGAAAGCCGTCCGGCAATCACGCTCATGGGCGTGAGCAAGGGCAGGCGACCGTCGCCCGTAGTCACCGTTTCGTAGGCGATGGCGGCCTGGATGCCGCTGTTGAGAAGGGCTTCGGTGAGGGCACGCTCGGCGGCGAGGTGCAGGTAGGTGAACAAAATCAAATCGGGCCGAAAGTAACCATACTCCGAAGGCAGTGGCTCTTTTACCTTCACCACCAACTCCTGCGCCCAAGCTTCGGCGGCATCCTCAACTAGGGTGGCCCCCGCTGTTTGGTAGGCTTCATCGGTTAGCCCAGACCCCGCCCCGGCCCCCGCTTGCACCACCACCTGATGCCCCTGCTGACACAGGGTATAGACCGTCGCTGGGGTAAGCCCTACCCGAAATTCTTGGTCTTTGATTTCCTTAGGGATTCCGATGCGCATGGTCGTGCCTTTTTTGGGTCGGTGGATGGGTGGCAAAGCGAAGGTGCCTACCCCACATCAGCCAGAATAGGCCAGAACCCAACCCTCTGGGACAATTTCCCCACAAACCTTGCCCAAGTTCTCCCCAAGAGGCTAGCGGTTCCCCTCTACCAAGGCCCGAAAGCGCGAATTGTTGCGAATAGAATCAAAGTTGGCAACACAGATCCCAGGGTTCTACCCCGCTGTGCCCGACAATTGACTGCCAAACCGCCAAAGAACCCTGGGATCTTAGCCCAATGACTCTCCCTCTACCAAGGCCCGAAAACGCTCATCGTGGCGGATGGGATCAAAGTCGGTGTCGGTTTTGGCCATGGTGCGATATTTGGGGTCTAGGTCAATGGCTTTTTGTAGGTAATCAATCGCGTTTTCAACATTTCCTTGTAAGCCATAGCAACAGGCTTTGTTGTACCTAGGACTCGGATCGTCGGGCTTGAGGGCGAGGGCTTGGTCATAGGCCGCAATCGCCGCTTCGTACTGCCCCAAGTTAGCCAGCGAAATCCCTTTGTTGTAGAGCGCTTCGTGTTTGTCGGGCTTGATGGCGAGGGCTTGGTCATAGGCCGCAATCGCCGCTTCGTACTGCCCTAAATCATCCAGCGCAACCCCTTTGTTATTGAGCGCTTCGTGGTCATTAGAGTTGATGGCGAGGGCTTGATCATAGGCAGCGATAGCGGCTTCATTTTGGCCTAGCTTTCGCAGCATAATCCCTTTGTTGTAGAGCGCATTGGGGAAGTTGGGTTTGAGAGTGGTAGCTTTATCAAAACAGATCACTGAAGCCGAAAAATCTTGGGTGGAAGCAAAGAGAAGACCCTGTTCAAAATACAGGATCGCGCAGGTTTCCGTAGTTGTTTTAGGTTCATCAATTAGGGTTTGAATATCAAATAGTCTGGCCTTGCGTTCGTCTTCAGACCAAGTACAGTAAGCGTCGTAATCTGAGGCTTCCATGATGCGTTCAGATTCTTGGGCTAGGGTATCCGCATCGGAGGCATAGTTTACCAATCCAGATCGCCAATCAAAAAAGTCAGGAGCGCGGTGGATGAGGTATTTAATCGCGTATTGGGGCAACAGAAAGACAAAGCAGATGGGGAAACTATCACGAAAGCGTTCCCGTTGTTGGTTGAGATTAATGAGAACGGGGGGCACCTCTCGCCAGGTGTAGGCATTAGCTTTTTCATCGCTCCAGCCCAGGCGTTTTTTGGTTTCTTCGGCATCAAAGAGAGAGTTCTCTAGACCTTGGATGATGAGTATTTCTACAGGATTGTGCTCGGCCAAAAAAGTTTGGACACGCTTAAATACGTTGCCGTCGATGATGGGTTTTCCAAACTTGAGAACGGCGATTTTCTTGTCAGTAAGAGCAGTTTGAAGGCGTTCAATCAGTTTGCCGCCGCTGAAGGGGGAGCATTGCACAAAATAAAGCCCAAACCCCTGGGAACGCCGCAGCCCATTCAGCAAAGCCTGATATTCTTCGGCGGAGTCAGTTTGGAGGTCTTCGTCCGAATCTAGGAGGTTTAGGGTCATGGCGATAGGGCGCTTTGGGCGGCTTGAAATTCTGGGATCGCTTTAATCAAAGGATGCACATCGTACCAGCATTGGAGATTGCCGTTGTCGTCTAAAAATCGGTATTCCATCAGGCAGCGGCGAAAGAGTAGGTCGCGGTGATCATCGTCGTTGTCGATGCTGCGATTTTGGGCCACGTTGGCCAAAATAGGCCACTGATTTTCTTCCACCGTGCGGCGATAGGTATCGCGAGTTTCGGCAATGGCACGGCGCACCGCCCGCGTGGGGATGGGTAGGCTATTGGTGCGGTTGAGGGCTTCTTTCATCAGCAATAGCAGTTCCCGTACATGGCCGCCGCTGGCCAAACAGACCTGATGCAACACTGCGGGCGCTTCAAAAATGTCGGTACCGAGGTTTACGTCAGGAAGAAAGGGCGCAATGCGTCGCCGTAGAATTTCCTGGAGTTTTTCTAGCCCTGGTTTGTGAATGGTGCCATCGGGCAGTTGCACCATAATCATCGGGAGCAGGTTGGGATTGCCGTAGTTTTCCTTCAGGTCGTTGGCTCGGTTGGAATACACCATGGCAATGGGGACGGTGTAGATCAGATGGCAGTCTAACCCCTTCAGTTGGTCGCAGCGGTCGAGGAAAATTTCATCGTGGTTGCTGCGGCCATGATCATCGTAGATCGGCACAATGCGATCTAGGTTGTCGGCGATGACCACCAGCTTGGTTTTACCGGGCGGCAGTTTGCGCTGGCCATCGGCAATAAATTCGTTCAGCGCCTTCACCAGGGTAACGGTGTGGGGATTCACCAAATCGCGAATTTTCTTGCGTTCGCTGGGTACGGCCCGAATGTTGGCGGTCATGGAGGCAAACTGGTTGGCCAACAGATTCACATCCACATTTAAGGACTCTAGCTGAATTTCTGTTTTCCCCAGTTCGTAGAGGGTCTTCAACTGATCCTTAAACCAATTGCCGAGGGGGGTGGGGTCGGCCTGGGTGAGGGATTCTAGCAGGTGCCGCGCACAGGCCAGCAAAATGTCGGTGTACTGCACATCCTGGGGGTCAATGTCGCCATCCTCGCCCACGGCGGCAAAATAGACCACAAAACAGCCCTTCGCTTCCAAATCCGCCTTCAGACGCAGAAGTTCGGTGGATTTTCCGGCTCCCCGATGCCCCGCATAGAGCTGACAGGTGTAGCGCTCGGAGCGCAGGATTTCTGGCCCCAAATCCACCAGCACGTTGGCATCGCCCCGTTCGGCCTCGCAGTCCACATAGACCGGATCCCCTGGCTCTAGGGGCTGGAAGGGGTCAACGGCGTTATAAATGCCAGTGATGATGTCGGTCATGGGCGCTACCGCAGGAATGATTGTATTGTATCGACTCCTTTGGGGGCTACTCAAGGGAGGGTATGGGCATCACCGCCCCTCTGGGGCTATCGCTGTCCAGAATCTCCTATCCACTAAACTGAGACATATCCTTAGCTCAGAACAAGCGAGGTTTCCATGGTGTCAGAAGCCGCTTTTCAAGTGAATGCGTTTTGGGATAGCGAGGCAGCGGTTTGGGTCGCCACCAGCGAGACCGTACCTGGACTGGCGACTGAGGCCACATCCTTCGACGAGCTGCAGCACAAACTTCGCCATCTGATTCCAGAGTTGTTAGTGCTCAATCAGGTGATTTCAGGGGATTATAAAGGCCCGATTTCCTTTGAATTAATCACCCATACCCAAGAAACCGTTGAAGTAGCCTAGGCTATGGCCAAATCCTTAACGCCCAAATTGAAAAAGATTCTTATGGAGTCGGGGTGCTATTTTGAGAGACCTGGGAAGGGCGATCATGACATTTGGTATAGCCCAATCACCCAAAGACGGTTTGTTGTGGATAGCGCCATCAAGTCACGCCATACTGCGAATGCCGTATTGAAGCAGGCTGGTTTACCCAAGCAATTTTAGAGATCAAGTCAGGCTATCTGGAATTCTAGCCCCAGGATCGGGTTTCGGCCTGTCAAGCGGTAGGGGGCATTCGCGGCTTAAACCTGCTGGGCTGATGTTGGATCAATCCCCTTAGCCGCAATGCACCGCCTACCCATCGCAACTTTCTTTTGTCCTTCTGGGATGGGTTTAGGCTTCGGCGACCCCGGCGATGTTGTCGTCCGGGAGTTTGTCAATCAGCTTATGCAGGGGGTCAATGCCCGCCCGGATCGGTGGTTGATCGACCATAATGGTCAGCGAGCTTGCGCCATCGGAGAAGGGGTGTTTTTGCAGGTAGATCAGATCGCCCTCGGTGTTGTAAATCCCTACATCAATATCCTCCTGGTTCATGGTCGCTGGGGTTTCGTTGCCCACCTCGTCGGAGCGCACCTTGGCGGTGTTGACGGTGAGGGTGACATCAAACTTGCCATCAGCGCGGGGGCTGACGGTGGCGGCGGTGATGCGGTTGTCGTAGAGGGTGACGGTCTCGAACAGGTCGGTGAGGAGGTATTGGTACTTTTCGGGGGTGACGGCCCGGAAGGCGGCGACCAGATCGGTTCCGGTGGGGTAGGGGGGTACGGCGGCGTTATCGCGCAAAAACTGGGAGAGGGTTTGGTTGACCAAGGCTTCGCCCAGGTAGTCTTGCAGGGCATACATCACCAGGCCGCCCTTTTGGTAGACCAGGTGGTTGTCGCCTTCGCCTGCTTCGACGAGGGGCACATCGGATCGGTTGCGGTTTTGCAGGTAGAGGTTCAGGTTGTTTCGCAGGGCGGCCCCCAGCCCGGTGGTGCCAAATTCCTGGGAGTAGACCTGGTTGGCGGTGTATTCCGCGAGGGATTCCGTCAGCACTCGGTCGCCGGGACGTTGGTTAGAGATGTGGATTTGGTGTCCCCACCACTGGTGAGCGACTTCGTGGGCGGCGATGTGGAAGGCGGAATCCAGGGTACGGGTGCCGTCGTCCTTCACGTTGGCGAGGAAGACCTGGTTTTCGCCCATGAAGATCAGTCCGCCGGGATAGCTAATCGCTTCGCTGGCGTAGGGAGTTTCCACAATCCGCAGGGAGGTGTGGGGATAGGGGCCAAACTGTTGGGTGGCGTAGTCTAGGCCCTGTTTGACTCCGGCGAGGATGCGGTCTAGGTTGCGGTCGTGGTCGGGATGATAGTAAATCTCGATGGGAAGGCCCTGCCAGTCGGCCTTCTGAGCCGCGTACTGCCCAGAAATAAAGGGCACTTGTTTTTTGATAGGCACCTGGCTTTGGTACTCAAAATAGCGGCGGTTGCCCTCCGTCCAGTCCCGCACCTGTTCGCCGGAGGTCAGGATGATTTGGTCAGGCGTAGTGCTGAGGATGGCGGAAAACTGGGCCAGATGGGTATCGGGGTGGTTGGCGTTGACTTGGGCGGCTCTGGCCTGTTCGGCTGCGGGGTCGATTTGGGGCAAACCCGCCTGCTCTCGCATTTCGGGGCTAATCAAAAACCGCAGCCGATCATTAAAGCCCACCTGGGGCAGAAACTCGTTGGTGCCAAAGTTAGCCCCGTTATCCACGTAGTCGTCAAATGTGCCGCCCGGATCGTTGGTAAAGCCCTCTGGGGGCTGGCGCACCAGGTCAAAGCTGGCCTCGACGGTGCCCCCCGGTGGTAGTGGGGTGGGCAGGGTGAAGGCATAGCCCTGGAACGACGGGTGTTCGATGGGCTGGCCCTCCGGTGCTCCGGCCAGGGCGAGTTGGTTCATCTGAATAGATTTGAAAACCTGGATCAAGATGGTGTCGATGGGCTGCGGGGTTTGGTTTTCCAGGGTGTAGGTGCCCTTCACCGCAAAACGGGAATCTTCATCGGGGTAGAGATCGCCCTGGAGGTTAATGGCGGTGATTTTGGGCTGGGCATCCCGCAGGTTGCCGTAGGCTTGTTCGTAGGCCACCAGTTGGGCCACCCCTTCGCCCCTAGCGGTTCCGGCACCGATCAAGTTGGTGTTGTAGTAGATCCAGCCGCCCAGCAGCAGGGCCGCCACCGCACTGAGGGCCATTACCATTTGCATGGGGCGGGTAAATCGCTGACGGGCAATGCGCCAGCGCTGTTTGGGTTGGGTATCCACGCCGCGCACCCAAAACAGGGCGGTGACGCAGATCAACAGCAGGGCAATGGCCAGCCAATAGCCTTGATACCAGCGCACGGGTTCCAGCGTGGCCCCATAGCTACTGAGGTCGCTGTAGTAGGACTTGGGCCGAAAGCCGTACTGAAGCAGACGGGCGTTCCTAAAGACGACATTCCCCCCCGCCGTAAACAGCACCACCAGCAGCGCCGACAGCACATAGCCCAAGAATTTCTGATTCACCAGCACCTGCACCGTCATGGCCAACACGGCAATCAGCAGCAAATCCACCAGGGTGATGGTAAACAGTCCAGCGCCATAGACCCCCAGGTTGTACTGGGTGTAGCCATTGAAGGTTTGGGCCAGGAGCGCCCCGAACACCAGCAGCGGCAGGGCGAGGAAGAGCATCACCGCTAGCACCAGCAGCTTGCCCACTACAAAGCTCCAACTGCGGGCGGGCAGGGAATCGACCAGGGGATCGATCTTCACCTCCCGCTCTCGCCAGACCAGATCTCCGGCCAAAAACACGATCAGCAGGGGCGCAACCAGCCCCAACACCAGGCTCATGCCGTCCACCACGCGGTTTGTCGTGGGCAATAGGCTAGGACTGCCGCCGCTGGCAAACATCAGCACCAGCAGAAACCCGGTGGCAATCAGGCTGATGGCGAGGATGGCCAGGGTGAGCGGATTCCAGATCAGGCGCTTGAGATCGAGCTTGGCAATGCGCCATGCATGGTTTACCTGGGCACCGAGCCCATAGTGGGCCTGGGTGGCGGGGGCTGGGTCGAGATCCCGCACCAGGGGAGCCGTTGGGGCCGCTTCGGCCTGGGGTTTGGCTTTCCAAAAGATCAGCCGATCCTCTGCCCAGGCCAGCAGTTGAACTAAACGACCTGGGGAGCCGGACGCCCCACCGGAAAAACTAAACTGCCGCCACACCCAAACAAAAAACGCCACACTCAGCGCCAGGTAGAGCAAGCGAGACAGCCAAATCACCGGGGCAAAGGGCACATTCAGCGTGTTTTGCTCTACCTTCGTCCAAAGCCGCACCGTATAGTCAATCGGGACTGTCCCTAGGGGGTTGATTAACGCCGCGAAAAACGGCCCCGCCCGCAACAGCCCCAGAATGCCTTCCAGGAGAATTTGAGCCAACAGAAGAGCCACAAACCCCAGATAGCCCGCCAGGGAGCGACGGGTAAGCAAGCCCAGCCCAAAGCTGATCAGTCCAAAAATCACAATATTGGGAATGATCAGGTAAACATAGGGCTGAAGGTAGGTCAATAGGTTGAAGGGGGCCATCCGGGCAGTGGCCATCCAGGGCAACCCCTCGCCCACTATCAGCCCCAAGCCCAGCCCCAAGGACATCACCAGGATGATCACCGTACTGGCGATGAACCGCCCCGCCCCAAACTGCCACTCCTTCAGCGGACTGGTGAACAACAGGCCATCCATGCTGCTGGTGAAATCCTTCGTCGCCCGTTCGGCAAAGATGCCAACGGTCAGCAGAATCACCAGCATATTCGCCACCCCAAACACCCTCATAATTTGCAGCGGTGCATTGGCGTAGGGCACCAGTTCCCCCGGTCGTGGGTTCATGCCCATCACCTGTCGGATGGTCGGGAAGAACAGCAAATCGCTGCCCAAGCCGTGCATAGTCACCAGACCAGCCACCAAGAAAAAGCCAAAACCCAGCAGCAAACTCCGGGTACGCAGGCTGTCCTGTAGCTCAAAGCGCACAATCTCCCAGACGGGTTGCCAGGGGGAGATGGGGGGATGGGTCGATGGATTGGGGGGAGATTGTGTGGTCATAGTCAGGAATGGATAGATGGTTGTGGGGGGATCGAGATCCCAGGGTTCTTCAAGAACCCTGGGATCTGGGGGAAGACCGATTAACTGCTGCTGCTACTGGTGCTGGGCTGGGGCAGTTTGGGAATCAGCCAAGCCAGGAATTGATCCTGGGATCGGGTTTGCACCAAGACTTTCCCTGGCCCGGTGAGATCTACCACAAAGCCCTCGCCGCTAAACAGAAAAGTTTTCATGCCGCCGATGGATCGGGTTTTGAAGGACATGGATTCGCTCAGGGCCACCAGGTGCCCGGTATCTAGGGTGAAGGATTCTCCAGGGGCCAAGGTCATCTCGTGGATCGCCCCGTAGGAGGACACCACCACCTGCCCCTGCCCCTCGGCCCGCAGCATAAACAAGCCGCCACCTGTGCCAAAGAAGGACTTGGAACCGCCCCACTTGGTATCCAGGGTAATGCCGACATCCGAGGCCACGTAGGCCCCCGATTGAATCAGCATCGGCTCGGCTAGGGTCAACACATTCAAATCCCCCGGTAGAGAGGGGGCCACCCACACCTCGCCGCCCTGGGCTGGAGCGGTGTAGACATTCTGGAAAAAGCTTTCTCCGCCCAAAAAGGATCGCTTCAGGGCTTGCATAAAGCCGCCCGTTTTGGTTTCCAGAGTCGTCCCGGCAGACATCCCCACCATCGAGGATGCCTCCACCCGCACCTGTTCCCCGCCCCGCAGTTGGACACGACCGAGGGTAAAGGCGGGCTGATACATCAATTCAACTTGCATGGCGCATCATTCCTGAGGTGAATTGGTCATTGCGATCATGGCTGGATTAGCGGAATCAGTAGAATAAGAAACATCAACGTCCCTGAAACGCCCCCTGAAAGACCTCTAAACGGAGAGCATTCGGATGAGCCAAACCGTTTCCCTTCCCCCCCCGATCACCTTTGAGGACTACTTGGCCCACGACGACGGCACCGACCGCCGCTACGAACTGGTGAATGGAGTTTTAGTAGAGATGCCCCCTGAACGCGACGAAAACCTTGGTATTGCTAGAACCCTGCTGTTGGAATTGATCAAACATCTCCCGGCGGATCGGGTGGTGTGGGGTACTGAGATAGAAGTCACAGGCCGACGGGCTACCGCACGAATTCCTGATTTGCTGGTGCATTCCGAAGAATCCAAGGCCGCTGTGGCCAGTGCCCCCCGTGCTACCGTCACCCGCGATATGCCCCCTCCGGCCTTAGTGGTGGAAGTGGTCAGCCCTGGCCAAGCTAACCGAGAACGGGACTATCGCTACAAACACACCGAGTACGCGGCGCGGGGCATTGCCGAATACTGGATTGTGGATCCCGAAACCCGCCAAGTAACCCTTTGCCAATGGGTAAGCGGCCAGTACGAAGACCAGGTTTACAGCGGCGATGAGACCCTTCAATCCACCGTGGTACCTGGGTTTGGGTTAACAACCGCCGCGATTTTTGCATAGCTGGGATTGGGTTGCGCTGGGTTCAGATCCCAGGGTTCTTCAAGAATCCTGGGATCTCGCTTTGGGGGCTACGATGCGGGAGATCCGATAGTCGGGGCCGGGGTGGCTCCGTTTTGGCTGGTGGACGGCAAGGCGGGGATCTCCTTCATGACGCAGAAGTAGACATCCTCTAGGTCGGGTTCAACCACTTCAAAGCCAGCACCGGGGTCGGTTTCGCTGAAAATTCGCGCAATGATGTCGCCCATGAAGAAGCGGGTGGAGAGCACCTGGTACTGTTCTTCGTAGGTGGGCAGTTCATCGCGCCGAATTTTGATCCGCCACACCTTGCCTGCGAGTTGTTGCATCAGGCCCATGGGTTGCCCGGTGGCGCGGATTTGTCCGGCAATCAGCACCGCCATTTGGGGGCACAGTTCGCTCACGTCCTCCACAATGTGGGTGGAGAGGACAATGGCTGCCCGCTCGGAAATTTCGCTGAGCAAGTTCAAAAAGCGCACCCGTTCGGCGGGGTCGAGGCCAGCGGTGGGTTCGTCCACAATCACCAACCGGGGATCGCCGACGAGGGCCTGGGCAATGCCAAACCGCTGCCGCATCCCACCAGAAAATCCGCTGACGGCACGGTCACGGGCCTGGTACAGGTTCACCTGATTCAGCAAGTGCGTCACCAGTTCCTTGCGCTCCTTGCCGTTGGTGATCCCTTTTAAGGCGGCAAAGTGATCCAGCAGTTTCTCAGCGGAAACCCCCGGATATACGCCAAAACTCTGGGGCAGATAGCCCAACACCTGGCGCACCCTCACCTTTTCCTCCAGCATGTTGATGTCGCCCCACTGGATGCTGCCCTCCGTGGGTTCCTGAAGGGTGGAAATGGTACGCATGAGGCTAGATTTCCCGGCTCCGTTTGGCCCCAGCAGACCAAACATGCCCATGGGAATATCGAGATTGACACCGTTCAGGGCTTTGTAGCCGTTGGGATAGGTTTTAGTTAGCCCCCGAATTTGAATCGGGGTAGCGGTTTGGGTGGCCGTCATGGTGGTTTGCAGTGGCAGGGAATGCGGAACTAAAGCGGAGTTTATCAGGGGAAGTGGAGTGGCCCTCGCCCTAAATTCCTTTTCCACAGGGCTGCTGTTTATACACATCTTGTTCCCATGTCGTCATGCCTGGAGGATCCCCCTAAATCCCCCTTGGAAAGGGGGACTTTGAATCCGGTTCCCCCCTTTTTAAGGGGGGCTAGGGGGGATCAACCCCAGGCATCAAGCCTAATAGGGCCTTATGTATAAGCAGTAGCTCACAGGGAGAGAGACTTTGAAGGATTGTCCGGCTCCCCTCTCCCACGGGGAGAGGGGCTGGGGGTGAGGGCGGCGGGGATGATGCGATCTACGAACCCTCCGTAAGCCTGATTTGGATTGCCCTAGGGCCGACCTTGCTCGTAGCCGTCGGCATAGCCACGGGTATATTCCCGCGAGAGGTTCGAGGGCAGACCATGGCTTCCGGCCACGGGGTCGTAGGTGCGTCCGGCCCGACCATCCTCTAGGCCATGCTGGTAGCCGTCATCGTAGTAGCGCTGGAGGCCAGAGGGGTTGCCCGGTCGTCCGGCAGCATAGCCATCGGCATAGCCACGGGTGTAGGCACGAGAGGCATCCGCTGGCAGATCGCGACTGCCGCCCACGGGGTCGTAGGTTTGTCCGGCTTGGGCAGCGGCCAACCCGTCTTGATAGCCTGTGTCGTAGTAGGAGCCTGAGGGCTGAGAATCCCGAATCTTCAGGTATGCGCCAGAGACCCAGCCTTCGGTTTGGGGATAGCCGCTGGTCATGGGCACAATCCGGTACCAACTGTCGGCCCCGTCGCCATACTGGCCTGTAATGCGTACCACGGCATCGCGGTGAAGCACGTAGAGAACCCGACGATCCGTCCCCGCCCCATCCCGCACATTCAGTTCATTGGGAATCACGGTGCCGTAGAGTTGCGCCTGGGCAATGAGTTGGGGCGCAGGCTGGGGAACGGCCTGGGCCATTTCTGCCACGGGCCACAGCCCAACCATCATCGCCAACGGCCAATATCTCAACATGGGGTGTACCACTCCTTAAAAATCTCGTCAAAAGGCTTTAACTAAAAGGACGTTCACCGCTTATCTGCCAAGCCATGTTGGCCTGTCTAAGCATGGTGAATCAAACGTATAATACGCTTCCTTCGCCAATAGTAATAATTAAGATTTCTTTGAAATATAAAGTCATCTTTGGGTACTTTTACCGCTCTCCAAAAAAACAGACCTAGCTTCATGTAGGTCTTTAATTTCGTAAAAGTCTTTTGACGTTGTAGGGATAACATTTTTAGAGGGGTCGTCCTCGGCCTTGTTGGGTAAGGAATCTAGGGGCTGACTGGGTAAAGGATCTGACTAACACGAGGTCTGATGATAGGCGTTGAGATCGGCTTAATCATTGCTATTGTTCCCTCAAAACCATGGCGTAATGGGATATAAGTGGCCTAGGGTATGGCCGTCCTTCCTCTGACAAATCATCCGCAATCATGATGCCCCCTAACGTGTCTTGGCTAGGGATGCCGTCATAGGGCCAATGCCGTCTATCCGTGTAGGTTCATCGTTCAATCGATTCATTGTTCAAACTGTGAAAAGCATGAAATGGTTTACGTTTGTCCTGTTGTTGGGCCTGTGGACAACGGCCTGCCAGCGGACGCCCCCGGTTTCCCAGGAGCCGGACAATCCAGAGGTGGCCATCACCGAGCCGGAACCCGATCCGGGCAACCCCATCAAAACGGGTACCGTCCAGTCTCAGCCCTCCCTGCTGGTTCACAGCAGCCCTGGCACCGATACCCCCGTCCTCTACGATGCCCCCTACGGCATCCGGCTAGAGATTTTTGCCGAAACCGCCATGGGCGATAGCACCTGGTATCAGGTGAGGAGTGACCTATCCCCCGAATTAGGTTGGGCCTATGGCGGCAACATTGCCGTGGATGGCGAGGAAAACCTGACTCCGGATCGTCCGCCTAACCCGCCGATTAAATCGGGCACCGTGCAGGCTCAGCCCTCCCTGCGGATTCACACCGCCCCCGGCACCGATACCCCCGTCATCTATGCGGCCCCCAACGGCACCCGGCTGGAGATTTTTGCCGAAACGGCCATGGGCGATAGCACCTGGTACCAGGTGAGCAGCAACCTGTCGCCCCAACTGGGCTGGGCCTATGGCGGCAACATTGTGGTGGATGGCCAGGAAAATCTGACCTCGGATCGTCCGCCGCCGCCAGAGCCGTCGCAACCGGATCGTCCACCCCCGACGGATAACCTCTCGATGACCTGCACCGGAACGCTCTCTAACGGGTCAACCTTCACCGTCAACTACACCCGCGAGGCAGGCTTTAGCCGCTTTACCCTCAACTCTGGCAATGCTGAGCCCATGACGGCCAGCCTCAGCTATTCCGGCACCACCGAAGCCCAGCACGGGGTTTGGAAAGGCCAGCTTAGCGAGTCGGAGGTGAGGGTGGATCACCTGTCTAACCAAGCCGCCAAACCAGGGGATGAGATCACGGTGATCTACAACATCTTTAACGGTCGAACGGTGTGCCGTTAGCGGATTACGTCTCCGGATGGGGCCGCGCCAGAGGACTGCCGCCTACGGGTCGTAGGGATTGTTCGCCTGGGCATCGCTGGAGCCTCGCAGGTAGCACCCAGGTACCTATACCCTTCACTATCGCCGACAGCCCCATCCGACGCTGGTTTCGGCTCAGCAGGCTTGGGTGGGTACCTTCTCGCCATTGAGCGCCCAGGTGGGCAAACGGGCCTGAGTGCGACTGTTTCCTAGCGAAACTTGATCACTCGCTTAAAGTCAGAGTCCACGATGCGCGGCTGGCCATCCACTCTCTGCACGATAAAGGTGCGCTCCTCCCGTTGGGTGGTGCCATCGGGGTAAAAATAGGTGTTTTCGCCTAGTAGTGCCACGAAATCTGGGCCTTGCTCAAGAATTCGGAAGTTTTCTACGGTCACTTGGTCAAACTGCTCGAAGAAGCCCGGATCAAACTGTTCAGCTAAGGTTGGACTAAACTGGGCGCGGGCGTTTTCCCAGTTGCCGTTCGTAATGTGGTTATACAGTTCCACCACCGTTGACTGAGCCACACCAGGGTCGAGGGGCGGACTGGTGTGGCTGGCCTCAGAAAAGTCCGGTGGCGCTGAGGCGCTGTTGGTGGGAGGCGCTTCGGAGGACGCATTCCCTGGGGGAGCCACGGAAGGGGTTTTGTTCGCTGTTTCAGACGACCTAGGGACAGCGTTAGATGCAGTGGATGAGTCTAGCTGACCGTCATCATTTGAGCTGGGGGAAGCTGTAGGCGTTGCCGCCTCTGGGTTTGGGGTGTTGGCGACCGGAGCATTCCCCCCATTGCCAGGGTTAGAAAACGCGGTAACGGCTTGCCATCCGACGGCTCCCAACACTCCTATCGTTGCCGCCAGCACCATTAGAGCCAAAATCGGTACCCAGGCAGGCTTAGAGGACGGAGATGGCCCAGAGGATCGATGGGAGGCAGCAGGATGGGTGAGGGGGGTTACGGCGGTGAGAAAACTAGGGTGCCCAGGGGCCACGGCCACCGTCGGAGTCGCTTGGGTAGAACGACCGGGAGAAGACGGGCGAGATCCGATAGGTACCGCTTCGATGGGGATGTATTGGCTGAGGTTGCGGGGCAGTTGTCGTAGGGCGGCTAGGGCTTCGGCGGCGTGGCTATACCGCGCCCGAAAGTCGTAGCGCACCAGGCGATCTAAGAGGTCTAATAAATCGGGATAGCGTTGGGACGCATAGCCGCGCCAGTCGAGTTCGCCGCTGTGGGGGTGGGGATGTAAATCGGTGGGAGCGTAGCCTGTTAGGGCTTGAATGCCTAGGATGCCCACGGCATAGAGATCGCTGCTGAACTGGGGCCGCCCAGCCAGTTGTTCGCTGGGCATATAGCCCTGGGTGCCGATGGAAATGGTGTGGCTAAGGCCAGAACGCTGGCTGTGCAGTTGGGTGCTGACCTGTTTCACCGCCCCAAAGTCGATCAACACCATCCGATTATCATCCTGGCGACGAATTAGATTAGAGGGTTTGATATCGCGGTGAATCACCCCCTTAGAATGCACAAAGGCCAGCACCCCCAGCAAATCCCCCAGAAAAGCCACGACCTGCTCCTCAGACCAAGGTTGACCCGACAGTTCCTCGGTCAAAGCGTGTCCTTGGATTAGTTCTTGGGCCAGGTAGAAGTCTTGATTCTCCTCAAAGTGGGCTAAAAGACCGGGAATTTGGGGATGGGAACTCAACTGATAGAGTACCTGTGCCTCGGTATCAAACAATCGCCGCGCTACCTGCAATTCTTCGGTGCTAGAGACCTGAGGTTTAAGCTGCTTAACCACACAGAGAGGATGCCCCGGCATGTGGAGATCCTGAGCCGTAAAGGTTCGTCCAAAGCCCCCTTCCCCTAAGGGCTGCACAATGTGGTAACGCCCCCCAAGGGGAGTGGATTCTCGATGAAAGGGGGGATACGTGGTCATAGCCAAACCCGCAGGTCAACAACGGACAACTGACCACAAAGTATAAATGACCCGCCTTGTCCTGTGGGATGTCTCACCAGGCCGAGATCGGGCGCTGATTTCCCTCAGCGGGAGTCCCCTACCTCCTACCAAACCACGGTTTCGCCCTGGCCCCAAAAGCCATCGTATTTCGTGACCTTGATATCTCCTAGCACCTGGGTTTGGCAGGCCAGACGGAGATTTCGATCCGCCTTGTGGGGGGGCAGGGATCGGCGGGTTTTATCCTTCCAGGTGGGTTCCGAGACCTCGCCCTCAATCTGCACGGCACAGGTACCGCAGGAACCCAGCCCCCGGCAGTTAATCACCGCAGATTGACCGTTGTAGAGGTCTATGCCATTGGCGAGGAGGGCCTTTCGCAGGTTGGCCCCAGTTTCGCATTCAAAGGTTTTTCCTTGGGCAGATACCGTTGGCATGGATGGCTTCTCCTAGGTAAAGATGACCAAATTTGAACTACCGTTAAAAATATAGAAGATTTTCAGGGTGAGATTCAAGAAGATCTACGTTTCATAACTTATTTTGTGGAATTGATGCTCAAACAAAGAGCTTAAACTGATGGCCTAACACCGATCTAAAATAGTTGAATGACAAGGAATCGAACACCGTTAGCCAATGGCTTCTAGGCCTAGCTTGGCCCGCATCCCCTAAGCTCTTCCCCCTAGGGAGAAGAGGAATCGAAATTTTATGTCCCTAGGGTGGGCAACAACGCTGAGATACGCCCCCTTCAAACCTTAAACCTTCATGTATAAATGCCTAAAATTATCGGAGGATTCTATAGTCAAAATATCCGTGCAAGTCAGTTTGTTGGTTTTAGGTTGCAGGTTTTCCAGGTTGCAGGTTTTCTAAGTTGTAATTTGGCGATCTTTACTTTCCCTGATTTGAACGGGTGATCCCGGCTCAATCGAGGGTTTTACTATGGTTCAGGTGCTCATTAGGGGCGGTCGCATCATCACCGCTGTCGATGACTATATCGGCGATATTTTGGTGCAAGAGGGCCGCATTGAGGCCATTGGTCGCAGTCTTTCCGTCGAAAATGCCGAGGTGCATGATGCCACGGGGTTGATGGTGTTTCCGGGCGGCATTGATGCCCACGTTCACATGGAAACGCCCATGGGCAACGATGTCTACACCTGCGACACCTTTGAATCGGGCACCAAATCAGCGGCCTTTGGCGGCACCACCACGATTATCGACTTTGCCCAGCAATTCCATCACGACAGCCCCAAGGCGGCCCTAGATCGACGGCTGGCGGCGGCGGAACCCCAGTGCTCGGTAGACTACGCCTTCCATGTGATTCTCACCGACGTCAACCGCGACTCCCTAGCAGAACTGCCGGATTTAATTAACCAGGACGGCGTTTCTAGCTACAAGCTCTACATGGCCTATCCCGGCGTGTTGATGGTGGATGATGCGGCTATTTTCAAAACCATGCGCCAGGTGGGGGGGCATGGTGGCATGGCCATCCTCCATGCCGAAAATGGGATTGTGATTCAAGCGCTAATCGAAGAAGCCCTCGAACAGGGCCACACCTCGCCCCAGTATCACCAACTCACCCGCCCCCGGTTGATGGAGGGGGAAGCCGCCCACCGGGTGATTCGCATTGCCGAACTGGCGGAGGTACCCTCCTACATCGTTCACCTTTCCGCAAAAGAAGCCCTGGAGGCGGTGGTAGAAGCGCGGGATCGGGGCGTCCATGCCTTTGCAGAAACCTGCCCCCACTACCTGTTTTTGGATCATTCCGAATACGACGCCCCCGGCTTTGAATCCGCCAAGTATGTGATGACCCCGCCCCTGCGCGATCACGACTGCCAACACGCCCTCTGGCGCGGCCTCCAGTTCGACGACCTGCAACTGGTGGCCACCGACCACTGCCCCTTCTGCATGAACGAAAACCCCCTGGGCATCCTCAAATCCAAGCAGTTTGGCCGCGACAACTTCAACCGCATCCCCAACGGTGCCCCAGGGGTAGAACTGCGCCTGATGCTGCTCTACGATGGCGGCGTGCGGGCGGGCCGGATTAACCTCAACCGCTTCGTGCAACTCACCGCCACGGCCCCCGCCAAGATGTTTGGCCTCTTCCCTCGCAAGGGCACCATCGCCGTGGGCAGCGACGCCGACCTGGTGCTGTTCGACCCCAACGAAACCCATACCCTCAGCGCCAGCACCCACCATTCCCTAGTGGACTATTCCCTCTTTGAAGGCCGTGAGGTGACGGGCAAGGTGAAAAAAGTGTTCCTACGCGGCCAGTGCATTGTCGATGGCGATCAGTGGCTCGGTCGTCCCGGCATGGGCCAATACCAACCGCGAGGAGCCTCTGGGCGAGTGCTCTAGTCGATCCCACCATACCGTAGGGGCTTCCGCTTATACATAGGCCTCTGTTCCGCTGGTTTCCTTGAAGATCCCCCCTAGCCCCCCTTCACAAGGGGGGAACCGGAAGCCCCCCTTCACAAGGGGGGAACCGGATTCAAAGTCCCCCTTGTCAAGGGGGATTTAGGGGGATCTCCAAGGACTTACGGTATAAAAACAAGATGTGTATAAGCCGTAATCCCAAGGGAGAGGGATTTGGGATGTAGCTTGCTTGCGGTAAGGGTGGGCTGGATTGCAGCAAAAGAGAGCGTTTTTGACCTCATGAACCCAGATCAGAGCTTACTTGAGGGGCGGGTAGGCTTCGATTTCTTGAATCACCCTGGCTTTGCTAGCACTCAGGTGGCTGCGAATGGCGGCGACGGCCACCTCGGTATCGCGGGCGGCGATGGCTTGGTAAATTTGGCGATGTTCTAGGCGAATATCGAGCACATCGGGGTTTTGCTTGAGGGTTTGGATCCGCAGCAAGGCCATGGCATCAAACAGGCCATCGAGCAAGGAAATCAGCCGCCGATTGCCCGAACTTTCGGCAATTAAATGGTGAAACTGGTAGTCCACATCGAGCAACTGTTGGGGAGAGGGCTGTCCCTCCTTGGCCTTTGTCGCCTGGGATAGGGGAGCTTTTTTGCGCGGCTGTGCCCCTGAAGTCGGATTTTCTAGGGTTTGATTGACCTGCGCTTCTAGGGAATCGGCTTGCAACACACAGGCTTCGATGCGTCGAATTTGATCGGCGGTGGCGCTATGGCAGGCCCCAGCTACGGCAAGGCATTCTAGGGCCAAGCGGCAATCGTACAGTTCAGCGGCATCGGCGGCGGTGATGGTGGTGACCCGCAGCCCACCGCTGACATCGGCGGTGGCCAACCCCTCCTGCTGAAGCTGGCGCAGGGCTTCCCGCAGGGGGGTGCGGCTCACCTGGAGCCACTCGGCCAACTGGGTTTCCACCAGGCGATCCCCAGGGGCCAACTGCCCCGTGAGAATGGCCGAACGCAGCGCTTGATACACCTGCTCGTAGAGGGACTTACCACGATGGATAGTAGGGGAGGAGGATAGAATCACGGCAAATCTACAAAACGGGGCAAGCGGTCAGGAACCAGGGCAGAAAGGGTATCCAGAGGGGTATCTGTGGGAGATGGGAACCTTGGGATACGGCGACCTCTGCGACCTTTGGCCTTAGAGACACTTAGACCATTTTTAACCTGATCCGACCAAGATAGGGGGTTACAAATGATAAAACATCTTTTTTCGGCCCCTCACCGCATCCTTGGCAACCGATTTTCCGCCATTGCTCGACTTGAGCAGACGCCAGAGCCAGGACGGATTATGATTTAGGCCAGCATTTTCCTTGATACAAAGGGAAACCAATTTGGGTAGGGCAATGGCCAAGGCTTGGGTGACACAAATTTGGTGGCATGGGGTGTCCATGGTAGTCGCCACGGTGGCGGTGATGCTGCTCCAGGGGATGGCTTTTTCCTCGCCTTGGCCTGCCTTAGCGAGGTTGGAGGGTTCTTCTTGGCCAGCGGCTCCGACTCAGGACAGGATTTCTGAACTGGTGATTGTAGATGGGAGCTTGCTCCAGGCTGATCTACCCCTCACCCTTGCACCCCATCAGCAACTCGTGGTTCTAGAGGCTGATCCCGATCACGCCCTAACGGCCATCGCCCAAGCCCTGCGTCCTTATCGCAACCTAGCTGCTGTGCACCTGATCGCCCACGGTCAGCCCGGACATCTCTACCTGGGGCATACCGATGTCGATAGCCCCTGGCTGCTCCAGCATCGCCCTGAGATCCAAACTTGGCGGCGTGCCCTACGACCCCAGGCCGACCTGCTGATCTACGGTTGTGAAGTGGCCCAAGGAACCATCGGGGAGGATTTGCTAAACACTTGGCGCAGGGTGCTGCCCGTGGATGTGGCCGCCGCTGATATTCCCATCGGCGGGGTAGCTTTAGGCGGAAGTAGCCAGCTTGAACAACGGCGGGGTTCCATCGAAACTGCTTCCCTGACGGGCCTAGATACCTGGCCCATTCTGCTCAAGCAAATCACCGTCACCGCCGCCGCCGACCATGGCCCCGGCACCCTGCGAGAGGCCATCCTCCAGGCCAACCGCACCCCCGAAGACGACCGCATCTCCCTCGAAACCATCCACGACACCATCGCCCTCGCAGCCCCCCTGCCCCCCATCGCCGGAAACCTAGTTCTGGTGGGCAACGACGACACCGTGATCAGCGGCGAAAAGCAACACCGCGTTTTGGTGGTCAATCAGGGAGAGGTCACCCTACAAAATTTAACTATCGCCAACGGGCTGGCCAGCGGCGATGACGGACTAGACGGGACGGGCGGCAGCGCCGGACTGGGGGGCGGACTGCTGATCAACGACGGCACCGTTACCCTGTCCACCGTGCGGTTTGTCGATAACCAAGCCATTGGCGGCACCAGTCTGCCCCGCCAAGACACCCAAGACACCGCCATTCGCCTAGAGAAGCAGCGCTACACCCTCAATCGGGGGGGCATTGCCGGAGTCAACGGCATCGGCATCCATCAGGTCGGTACCTTGCCCGTGGCCCCCAATGGTCTCAGTATCGACGCCCTCGATAACCGAGTCAAGGCCAACCGGGGGGCGATGGCAGGGGTGAATGGCATTGGCGTGGGCGGCATTGGCACCATTGCCTTTGCGGGGGGCGGTGGCTTTGGCGGCCTGGGCAATGCAGGCAACGGCGGCAACGGCGGCGATGGCGGCACGGAGGGCGGCAACGGCGGCAACGGTGGCGATGGCGGCAACGGCGGCGTAGGAATCTTTGGCGGCAGCGGCCCCTGGGGCGACCTAGGAACCCTGGGTACAGCGGCCTTTAG
This sequence comes from Spirulina sp., assembly GCA_044070495.1. Taxonomy (GTDB): domain Bacteria; phylum Cyanobacteriota; class Cyanobacteriia; order Phormidesmidales; family Phormidesmidaceae; genus Nodosilinea. The sequence continues at coordinate 147,428 of JBIPSI010000004.1, forward strand.
CGGCGGCGGTGGCCTGGGCGGTGTGGGCAATGCGGGCAACGGCGGACGGGGAGGCAAGGCCGAAGCACCCACCGCCAGCGGCGGCAACGGCGGAGCTGGCGGCAACGGCGGCAATGGCGGCTTTGGCGGCGGCGGTGGGGCCGGGGGCCTTGGCGGCGAGGGCGGCTACTTTGGCATGGCTGGAAGCCCCGGCATTCCAGGCCAGGGCGGCTTTGGCGGCGGCGATGGGGCCGTGGGGCTGGGTGGCGGGGGCGGGGGCCTCGGTGGGGCCATCTTCCTTAAGGCGGGGCGGCTGATCCTACACAACACCGTCTTTGAACACAACGAAGCCATCGGCGGCGATGGGGCCAACCTGGGCCAGGGCAAGGGCGGAGCGATTTTTGTTAAACCTCAGCCCCAGGTATCAGCCGCCAACCGCCGTCAACAGCCCACCCCCCAAGTCAGAGCCTTCGGCCCACCCCCCACCTTTCGCGACAACCACGCCGCCGATGCCGATCAATCCCCCACCGACAACCCCGACCTCTACGGCCTGATCACCCTCAGCCGCCCCTAGGCCCCCATCCTCCTAGCATCTACCCTGTCCAACCGTAGGGGCGAGGTCTCCTCGCCCGTCCAACGAGGTTTCCTCGCCCGCCTCAGTCGGGGACGATCAACCAGGATTTAGGAAAACCAGGTTAGGAAAACCAGGGTTCACAAAATCGTAATTTCAGTGGGTTGGGCCAGCTTGGTTTCGTAGTAGCGGCAGGCCCAATAGCCAACGCTGTAGATCAAGGTGGTGTCGGTGGCCACATCCACGGCTATCCCCAGGAGAGGGATCAGGTCAAAGAACCCTTGGCCCGCCTTCACCAGCCCCGCCGCCGAGGCCGAGAGCAGCCAGATGGTAAACACCTCCCCCCGTCGCTCGCTGTCTTCGGGGGAGTAGCCATAGATGGCGGCAATGCGGTAGATCATGTCGGCTTGCAGGGCGGCCAGAGCACCCAAATCTACCAGGGACAGCAACAGGGTGAGGGGTGGAGCTAGGCGAGTGAGGTGGGTGGCAAGGCTGACCCCGGCGGATTTGAGGCTGGTATCGGCCATCACCTGACGGGCGAGGGCGCGTTGACTGGCCTGGGGATAGGCGCGGCGCAGGTCATCCACCCCTTGGCGCACCTGGTTCACATCGACCTGGCCCAAGGCCGCCAGCAGCCATCGCCACCCCGGCACCAGCGTTAGGCCCTGAATGATGGGGTGGGTGGCCACGGGCGTGATGCCTTGGCCCACGGTGGCCGTCAGAGGCTCTAACCAGGGCTGACAGGGTGCCATCAGCCCATTGCCCACCTGGGCAGCGGCGGCATCCAGGGTTTCCACCATGCCTTGGGCTAAGGCCGCAAGGGTTTGCAGGGCTTCTTGGGTGGGATCGGATGCGGGGATATCGGAATTGGGGGACGAGGTCACAGAGATAGCCTCAACTGGCGGGGTAGACAGGGTCTTTGTCGATGAGAACGGGGGCTTGGTAGAGCAGGGCGGTGAAGGTCACCGTTGAACCCAAGCCCTCTCCCATACTAATAAAATGAACGGTGCCGCCCATGGCCTCCACCAAGCGCTGGGAAATGGCCAACCCCAGCCCCGTACCGCCATACTGACGGGTGCGCTCGCCATCCACCTGGCTAAAGGATTGAAACAGCCGATCCTGTTTTTCTAACGAAACACCAATGCCGGTGTCGATGACGCTGATCTTCACCGTCCCCGGCCAGGTGGTGCCTTGATACTCGGCCTTTTGGGACTTCACCTCGGCCTGGATGGTAATGCCCCCTTCGTGGGTAAATTTGACGGCGTTGCTCACCAGGTTCAGCAATACCTGGAGCAGCCGTTGATAGTTGCCGTTGATGGTGATTTCGTCGCGGGTGGCGGGCAGCAAAATTTGAAAGGATAGCCCCTTTTGTTCCGCCAGGGGACGGGAGAAGTTTTCTACCCCCGCCAGCAGTTCCTTTAGGTTTACGGGCACCATGTCGATCTGCATTTTGCCCGCTTCAATTTTGGCAATGTCGAGGACATCGTTGATTAAATCCAGCAGGTGAATAGCGGATTTGTGGGCCTCTTGGATGAACTCCTCCTGTTCCTCCGGGTCGTCGGCCATACCATCGAGCACCAGCTTTAGAAAACCGATGATGCCATTTAGGGGGGTGCGCAGTTCGTGGGAGGTATTGGCTAGAAATTCGCTCTTCAGCCGTGAGGCTTCCTCCGCCTGCTGGCGGGCTTCCTCCGCTTGGCGACGGGCCTCCTGAAATTCTCGCTGCTTCTCTAGCAGGCTGGCGTTGGCCTGTTGAAGCTTGATGGCGAGGGCGTGGCTTTCGGCAAAGAGATGGGCGTGGGCCATGGCCGTCCCCACCTGATCGGCCAGATCGGTAATCAACGCCAGTTCCACCTCCGTCCACTCGCGGGCAGCGGCGTCGTAGAGGAGGATAAACCCGTTGATCTGTCCCTGGTTGCGGGTCGCCACCGCCACCGTGCTCTGTCCTGGCGCATCGGGCGACTGAAACCGCACCGCCCCCGGAAACTGCGCGGCCTGCTCCAGGTACGGATATTCCGTGGGGGGGAGGGGTTGCCCTTGCCAGCGGGGCAGGCTGTGGTCGTTGAGGCATTCTGCAACCACCTGGAAGGGCTGCACCGTGGCGGGTACCACCAGGCAACGACTAACCGCAAACAGGTCGCCCAGCCCTTCTACGGTCTGCTGCTGAATGATGTCTAGATCCAGCGTCCAGCGCACATTGCGGGTAATTTGGTTGAGCCGGGGGGAGTAGGTCTGAAGCTGAGCACAGAGCTGATCGGCCTGGGATAGGACGGTGCTGGTGGCAACCTGGGGGTAGCGATTGGGGTGTGACCGTGACCAGCCCGATGGAATGGCCCAATAGCCCACGGCACTAATTCCTAGGCGCTGCTGATCGGGGGTAAACAGGGGATGGAGCACCCAACGTACTTCAATGCTGTGGGCACCGAGGGCAAACCGCCCAACCAAGGTGAGGGGAGCGGTCTGCTGCGCCAACGTAGCGAGGGCCTGGGGTAAGGCGGGTTCCTCAGCAAAGCAAACCACCTCAGACAGCAACCGCCCCACCCAGCTTTGGGGCAAGGTTGGAGGGAGGACCTCTGGCCCCAGGGTCTGCACCGCTTGAACCACCCCAACCGGACTCAGCAACACCACCCAAATGGCTGACTCTTCCCCTAGGCTAGGGACTGAATCGGCGGGCTGAGGCGTGGAATTAGCAGCCATTAGACCATCAAAACGGGAGTCAGGAGCAGGGGGTTCAATCGTTCCATTCGCCCTTGGGGGGCACCGTAGGATTGCGGGGCAGGGTACGCACAAGGTCATCCTCAGAGCGGCGATCCCCTCGCAGCCATTGCCGTAGGGCGACTTCAATCACCTTGGCGGGGTCGGAGGTGAGGTGTTTGACCTGATCCAGCAATTCTCGATCGAGCTGTACCGAAAGCTCTACCTTATCGCCCTGGGGAGGGGCAGCGGGAGTCGCAACGTCTTCCATAGTTTTGTGTGTAGTGCCGTGGGCTGCAATCGCAATTCATTCTACTGCTTTCAGTTTAATCCTTCTCTAGGGGCGGGTGGCAGTGGATGGAGAACCGGGGCGTCTGGGATAGCTTGAGTTAGCCCTGCCTGGGGAAGATATCGTCTCTGGAGAACGTTGGTTGGATAACCCATTACAATAGGTAAAGTCTTCCCAACGACCTTTTTAGCACCCTTTATCCCCCTGGTAAGCCTTTTATGACAGAGGTTCCCGTCTCTCAGATTCGTAACTTTTCGATTATTGCCCACATCGACCACGGCAAATCGACCCTGGCGGATCGCCTATTGCAGCGCACCGGCACCGTCAGCGACCGCGAAATGAAAGAGCAGTTCCTCGACAGCATGGATCTGGAACGGGAACGGGGCATCACCATCAAGCTCCAGGCCGCCCGCATGAACTACAAAGCCCAGGACGGCAAAGACTACATTCTTAACCTGATCGACACACCGGGCCACGTCGATTTTTCCTACGAAGTGTCCCGATCCCTAATTGCCTGCGAAGGGGCGCTGCTGGTGGTGGATGCCTCCCAGGGCGTGGAGGCCCAAACCCTGGCCAACGTCTACCTGGCCCTAGAGAACGACCTGGAAATTATTCCCGTCCTCAACAAAATTGACCTGCCCGGTGCCGACCCAGAGCGCATCAAGGCCGAAATTGAGGAAATCATCGGCCTAGATTGCAGCGGCGCGATTCTGGCCTCGGCCAAGGAAGGGATCGGCATTGATGAGATTCTAGAATCCATCGTCTACCTGGTGCCGCCGCCCCAAGACACCGTGGATCAACCCCTGCGGGCGCTGATTTTTGACAGCTACTACGACCCCTATCGCGGCGTGATCGTCTACTTCCGGGTGATGGATGGCAGCATTCGCCACAAGGATAAAGTGCGTCTGATGGCCTCCGGCAAAGAATACGAAATCGACGAACTGGGCGTGTTGGCCCCCACCCAAATTAAAGTAGACGAACTCCATGCCGGGGAAGTGGGCTATTTCGCCGCCTCCATCAAGGCCGTTGAAGATGCCCGCGTGGGCGATACCATCACCCTGGTGCAAAACCCTGCCACCGAAGCCCTGCCCGGCTACGCCGAAGCTAAGCCCATGGTATTCTGTGGCCTCTTCCCCACCTCGTCCGACCAGTTTGAGGAACTGCGAGAAGCCCTGGAAAAACTGCGCCTCAGCGATGCCGCCCTACAGTACGAGCCGGAAACCTCCAGCGCCATGGGGTTTGGCTTCCGCTGCGGCTTCTTGGGCCTGCTGCACATGGAAATTGTACAGGAACGCCTAGAGCGGGAATACAACCTGGATCTGATCACCACCGCCCCTTCGGTAATCTACCGGGTCACCACCATCCAGGGCGAACTGCTGGAAATCGACAACCCCAGCACCCTACCCGACCCCCAGGCCCGCGAAAAAATCGAAGAACCCTACGTCCAGCTCGACATGATTACCCCCGAAGAGTACGTGGGGACGCTGATGGAGCTGTGTCAGGGGCGGCGGGGCGAGTTCAAGGACATGAAATACCTGGCCCAGGGCCGCACGACGCTGATCTACGAAGTGCCCCTGGCCGAAGTGGTAACGGACTTTTTCGACCAAATGAAGTCCCGCACCAAGGGCTACGCCAGCATGGAATACCACCTGATTGGCTACCGGGAAAATCATCTGGTGCGGCTCGATATTCTAATCAACGGCGATCAGGTCGATTCCCTCGCCTCCATCGTCCACCGCGACAAAGCCTACTACGTGGGCAAAGCCCTGGTGGAAAAACTCAAGGAACTGATCCCCCGCCACCAGTTCAAAATTCCCATCCAGGCCGCCATTGGTAGCCGCGTCGTCGCCAGCGAAAGCATCCCCGCCCTGCGCAAGGATGTGTTGGCCAAGTGCTACGGGGGCGACATTTCCCGGAAGAAAAAACTGCTGCAAAAGCAGGCTAAGGGTAAGAAGCGCCTGAAGGCCATCGGCACCGTGGATGTGCCCCAAGAAGCCTTCATGGCCGTCCTCAAGCTCTCCTAGGCCCATCCCCTAGCCCTAAAAAAAGGGTGCAGACACGCTGCACCCTCGCTCTCGTCCACGGCGCTCTCTCCGTGGAAATCTGTGGATTACCTGGCCCTAAAACGTCTGTGCCGCAGTCGCCACAGGGGCCTCGGCGGTTTTGGGGCTAGAGTCCAAAAAGATGTCGTTGGCTTGCAATTTCAGGCCAGCCCGTGCCTGGGCATCGGTTTTGCTCACGTAGGGGGAGGCGTCAATGGTACCGCTGGCAATGATGAGCGACCCCTTGCGAATGTGGGAGAGCTTGCGCCAAGCCGCTGATCCTTCCCACACGCTCACATCTACCGTAAAGCTGTCGTTCTCCTTGCGGCTAGGGATGCGATCCACATAAATGGTTAGATTAGCGACCTGTAAACTGCCCCCGGCTTTGCGATCAATGCTGCGAACTTCTGGGTCTGCGGCCACATTACCGGCTAGGGTACAAAGATTTAAACCACGGCTGGACATAGGGAAAAACTCCTAACGGTTAAACATAACAATGGCCATTGCAATGGCCCCTCCAACAACCAGATGACCTAGGTTGCCATCGTCTTAGACGTTAGGGTTTCCTTGTCGTTGACTCGGTGGCATGTGTATCCATCGAGCCAACGCAGAGGTGAGATGCACCCTGGTCTAAATCCTCGTTGCTGAGAATAGATAACGAATCGGCAGGCCCATGCTGGTAGGCTCAATATGCACAGCCCCAGGGGCAAATTTACTAAGGGTAATCACTGAACTTTTCGATTTTCTAATTCCCCATGGGGCACATTACGGCTGATGGAGTCCCTTGGGGTATGGCTGGGGGAGCTTGCCGTCGCGACGGCAGCCTAGGATTGCGTCCTGCGGGTAAAGGTTCAATGTTCAATGATTTGGCTGAGGGGTGGATTCAGCGATGTACATGGGGCCGAGGCATTTTTCGTGTCGAAAGGACACTTAAGAAAGGACGCCTAAAAGGGGTCAAAAATATAGTTGTCGGCGCAGTGTTGGGCCTTGGCTTGGTCGGAGGGGTTGCGCACCGTCCAGGTAATCAGCGGTAGGTGAAAAGCGCACTTGGCCACTGTGGTCGATAGCTTGGGCAAGGAACGCAGGTCGTAGGCGATGAAGTGGGGCTGGCTAGCCCAGTTAAACAGTAGATTACTGTGGGCCATGGCCAGATGCCACGGCGCAGGATCCCAGCCCATTCCGCTGGAGAGTTGCCCCCGCCGGATGTGGGGAGCATGGTGCTTAAACCACTGCAAGGAGAGAGGATTGAAGGACTGCACCGCAAACTCGCCTTGGTAGTGGCTGAGGGTTTTGAGCAGGGCATGTTCTAGGGCACCCACGCGACCCTCGTTTTTAATTTCAATCAATACCGGCACCTGGCCTTGGATCAAATCCAGCGCCTCGGCGAGGGAGGGGATGGTTTGGTCGGTTTGGTAAAGATGGTACTGCTTTAGGCTGGTGAGGGTTTGGGCGTTGATGGTGCCTGGTTGCCCGGTGAGGCGGGTCAGGGTTTTGTCGTGAAACACCGCCAACTCACCATCGGCCAAAAGCTGGATATCCATCTCAATGGGATACCCCTGGGCAATGGCGTGCTCAAAGGCCCGCAGGGAGTTTTCCGGCACCGTTTGGCCTCGATGCAGGCCGCGATGGGCAATGGGTCGAGCGGTAATCCAGTCCATGGCTCAGCATTTTAGACCACAATTAAGACCACACTTTAGACCACAGGATTCCCCAATCGGGTTAAGGAACCCTTGCCATTTTGGCTGGGAGCCTTAACCTAACCGTCCTGCCCTATCCATGGAAAGCACCACGGGGCCAGGAACAGGGCGATGTCGCCTGCCTCAAATTGAGGGAACCCCCCACGGTGTGTTTTAAGCTAGTATGGCCGACCCGTTGCGCCGTTGGACATGGGCCGCTGGTCTAGGTCACGACCGCCCCATTGCACAACCACCGATGGGACGACAACCCCAAACCCCCATTCTAAGGATTCGATGGCCCTCTCTGAAGCGTTTACCCAAGATCCATCCTCGGCCCAGGATCCATCCTCGGCTCCATTGGCCCAGCCGCCGCTACGGATTGTATCCCTGATTCCTAGCGCCACCGAAATTGTGGATGCCCTGGGATTGACCAAAAACTTGGTGGGTCGCAGCCACGAGTGCGACTATCCGCTAGCGGTGAAGGATCTGCCCGTTTGCACCGCCCCCAAGTTCGACCCCGTGGGCGACAGCGCCACCATTCACCAGCGCGTCACCGATCTGCTGACCTCGGCCCTCAGCGTCTATCGAGTCAACCTAGCGGTGCTGGAATCTCTGCAACCCACCCACATCCTCACCCAGGCCCAGTGTGAGGTGTGCGCCGTTAGCCTGGGGGATGTGGAGGCAGCGGTGGCCAAACTCGTCCACAGCCAGCCCCAGATTCTTTCCCTATCGCCCAACCAGTTAGCCGATGTGTGGGCCGATATTGAGCGGGTGGGGCTGGCCCTGGGGGTAGCGTCTACGGCAACGGTGGTGGGCGACCTGCAAAACCGAATCCGGGATCTGGCGGATCGGGCGGCGGCCTGTGCGCCCCAACCCACGGTGACCTGCATTGAATGGACAGAACCCCTCATGGCCGCTGGCAACTGGGTGCCGGAACTGGTGGCCATGGCGGGGGGTGTCTCGTTGTTTGGCACCGCCGGACAGCATTCGCCCTGGATCACCTGGGAGGATCTGGTGGCCGCTGACCCCGACAAAATCGTGATTATGCCCTGCGGCTACGACCTCGCCGTCACCCGTCGCGAAACGGAAGCGCTGACCCAGCATCCAGCCTGGGCCACCCTCAAAGCGGTGCGCCAGGGTGATGTGTATGTCGTCGATGGCAACCAGTATTTCAATCGACCTGGGCCACGCCTGGTGGAATCCCTAGAGATTTTGGCCGAAATTTTCCATCCCAACACCTTTGCCCCCCAACACCAAAGCTCAGGCTGGGAACGTTGGTAATCCCCAACACCGACCCCAACAGCATGAAAGCCTTGACCGAAGACAACCTGCGGGCTTGCGGGCCATGCGGCAACGATGTATGGAACCCTGGCCTCTGATTTCCGTCGAACTATGGCACCTGCAACCATTGCCGGACGTGGTGCAAAATTTGCTCGGCGGCGGCTAGGGCCGATTCAGCTTCCCGTTGGGTGAAGGCTTCCCCAGGGGTAAGTTCGGCCAGGGCATCGGGGTAGCGGGTGGGGATATAGAGCTTGTCCAGGGCGAGGGCGAGTTCTAGCAGCGGGGAGAACTGGGCGAGGGCGGGTTCTGGTAGATCGCGTAGGAGCCGGGTGCAGGAATGGCCCCAGGGATCGCCGTCGAGACTAATCCACACGGCCTTGAGGCTTTTTTCGGCGGATTGCTGGGCATAGAAACAGGCCTGGGCAAATTTCTTGGCCGCAATCAACGCCTGGGCCGCTTCTAGGTCGTCCAAGCCCTGGCGATACCAGCGGATGGCTTCTTGGTGGAGTTTTTCGCGGCTCATTGGGGGGCTTGCGGATATAGGGTTTTACCTTCGGCTAAGAGTTGACGGATAAAGGGCCGATTGGCCCGCTGGGCTAGTTCCGCTGGGGTGTAGACGATCACCTCTACTGGGGCAGGGGCATCCACTAACAGGGCCAACACCTGACCCATGCGCTCCAGGGGCGGCAACGTGCAATCCCACACGAGGAAGAGATCAATATCGGAGCGACGGGTGGCACTGCCCCTGGCCCAAGACCCAAATAAAATAATGCGCTCTGGGGCGATGTGCTGGCAGAGGCGGGCTACGGCGATGGTAAGCCAGTCGGCGAGGGTGGCGGCGGTGGGGCTGGGCGGCTGGGGGAACGGCATGGGTTAGGCCTAGTGGGTGGCTGAGATCAAGCGGTCTACCATGTTACGGGATGGGCGGATGGTTTTGGAGGTGGGTGGCGCACTGGGCGCTGAGGTCGGGGTCGGGGCGAACACGCAGGAAGGATTGAATTTGGGTGCAGCCACGGGTAATGAGATCGTCAAGGCCGTTGTCAATGGGCCAAATGCGGTGGGTGTCATTGTCGAAATAAGTGACGATATATCGCTCATCTGGGGTAACGGAATCATGGCCAACCCTGCCAGGAAACTCAGCGAGAAGATCACCCCTAGGGCTCCAAATCCGGGTAATGCCATCAGCAGAGTTAGTCATGATATTGCCCATCCTCGGCGTAAAGGCGATGAACTCGCCCTCCAACAGCACCCCCTCCTGGTCAAGACTATCAAAGCTATACCACCGAGATTGGCCGTTGCTGGAGACGGTAATGAGGCCATCGGGCGTAAAGCCTGTAACCATGCCCTCCAACGGCATGCCCTCCCGGTCAAGACTATCAAAGCTATACCACCGAGATTGGCGGTCGCTACGGGAGTAGGTAGCAAAACCATCGGGCGTCAAGGTGCTGAACGCGCCCTCCAACGGCATGCCCTCCCAGGCAAGACCATCGAAGCTGTACCACCGAAATTGGCCGTCGCTAGGGGAGTAGGTAATCAAGCCATCGGGTATAAAGTCTCTGAACTCACCCTCCAGCGGCACGCCCTCCTGGTCAAGACCATCGAGGCTGTACCACCAGGATTGGCCGTCGGAGACGGTAATCAAACCATCTTTATTGGGTGTAAAGGCCTGGAACCCACCCTCCAACGGCACGCCCTCCTGGTCGAGACCGTTGAGGCTGTACCACCAGGATTGGCCATCGCGCCAGGAGTAGGTAATCAAGCCATCTTTATTGGGTGTAAAGGCCTGGAACATACCCAAAAGCGGTACGCCCTCCTGGTCGAGACCATCGAGGCTGTACCACCAGGATTGGTCATCGCTAGAGGAGTAGGTAATCAAGCCATTGGGCGTAAACTCTCTGAACTCGCCCTTCAACGGGATTCCTTCCTGGTCAAGACCATCCAGGCTGTACCACCAGGATTGGCCGTCGTTGGAGACAGTAATCAGGCCATTGGGCGTAGATTCTCTGAACGTGCCCTCTAACGGCACACCCTCCCGGTCGAGACCATCGAGGCTGTACCACCAGGATTGGGCATCGCTAGAGGAGTAGGTAATCAAGCCATAGGGCGTAAATTCTCTGAACTCGCCCTTCAACGGGATTCCTTCCTGGTCAAGATCATCCAGGCTGTACCACCGAGATTGGCCGTCGCCACGGGAGTAAGTAATCAGGCCATCGTTATTGGGTGTAAAGTCTCTGAACTCACCCTCCAACGGCACGCCCTCCTGGTCAAGACCATCGAGGCTGTACCACCGAGATTGGCCGTCGTTGGAGACGGTAATCAGGCCATCGCCCTTGGGTGTAAAGGTTCTGACCCTCCCTTTGCCTGGATAAAACGCAGATCGTAAGGATACAAAGTGAGTAATGTCACGAGTGCTGGAAACGGTAATGAAGCCATCGTTCTTGGGCGTAAATTCTCTGAAGATGCCCACAAAGGACACCCCTTCCTGCTCTTGGCCATCGAAGCTGTACCACCGGGATTGGTGATCAAACAAGGATAAAGTAATCAGGCCATCGCCCTCAGGTGTAAAGGCCATAAACTCGCCCACAAATGGCCCCCGTTCCTGCTCTTGGCCATCGAAGCTGTACCACCGATACTGGCCATAACCGCTATAGGTAATCAGGCCATCGCCCTTGGGCGTAAATGCCTTAAACTTGCCCTCAAACGTCACTCGTTCCTGCTCTTGACCACCAAGGCTGTACCACCAGGATTGGCCATTAGAGGCGGTAATCAGGCCATCGCCCTCAGGTGTAAAGGCCATGAATTCGCCCACAAATGGCACCCCCTCCTGGGAAAGACCATTGAGGCTGTACCACCGATACTGGCCATCGCTAGGGGAGAAGGTAATCAGGCCATCGCCCTTGGGCGTAAAGGCTCTGAACTCGCCCTCAAACGTCACCCCCTCCTGCTCTTGGCCATCGAGGCTGTACCACCGGGATTGGCCGTCAGAGTAGGTAATCAGACCATCGCCATTGAGTGTAAAGGCTAGGAACTCACCCTCAAACGCCAGTGTCTCCGGTGAACTGTTGAGCACCAGCCTGAGGGCAAGAACAGGGCTATGGGCGGGATAGTTTTGCAGCGTGAGGAAGTGGCTAGGCTGGTCTCTGAGCAGTCCTTTCAAATCCAGTGCCATCTTTAAAGCCTGCTGCAACCCTTCAAAGGTTCTAATTCTCTCCTCTGGTAGCCGCAGAAAGGCCATACCAGCTTGCTCTAGGCGGGTTCCTCGTATGGCAATATCCCGCGCACCTGTCGCTGCATCTCTTGCGGCTTCGGCTTCGGCCTTAGCAATTTCTGCCCCATCATAGGCTCTCTGGGCCGCATCAGCCCGCCGCTCATTTTCATCCGCCAAACGACTAGCTATCAGCCGTTCCTGCTCCGCCTGCTGCCGCTCTCTCTCCGCCACCAATTTAGCCTGTCGTGCCGCTGCCGCCGTTTGTTGGGCTGTCGCTGCACCTTGCCTCACTCTCTCCATCTCGCTCTTATTTTCCGCCAACTCTTCCCGGTTTTGCCGTAGTTCCTGCTTCTGTTCGACTAACTCTGTCTGGGCAGCAGCTAACTCTGTCTCGGCAGCAGCTACTGTTTGGCTAAGTTCTCTGGCCCGTGTACTACGTTCTCCTGCCACAGTAAAACTCACTATCGAAGCAACAATGCCCACGACCGAAATACCAGAGGCGATTTTGGCTAACCTAGATCGACTCTTGACCTTACGGGTCTTGTCCTGAAGCAGTATTTCCGCATCCTGAAGCTTTTTTCCCTGCTCCTGAAGCTGTATCTCAGCATCTTGACTCAGCCGTTCAAATTCCTGGCGCTTGGCTTCTGTCTGCTGGGTAATAACTTCCTTTTGCCGTAACGCTTCATCCTTTTGTCGTAATGCTTCATCCTTTTCCTGCAAGGCCAACTGCGCTTCCCGGTTCTCTAACTCATGACTCGCCCGGAAATAGCGCTGATCCTGATCGCCCAGCGCCCGATCCTTCGCCCACTCCTGGGCATCTGTTAAATCCTGGCCCTGAAGCAACAGCGACTCATCCATACAGCCTGATTGCACCCAAGCATTCAACCTCTCGGCATAGGGCCGCAGCCGATCCAAGGTCTGCTGCACCCAGGTCTGGTTAAAAATATGTTGATAAATCGGGTTATAGACCCGGAGGTAGCCATCCTTCGCCACCACCAGCCCCGACAACCGCAGTTCTATTTGGGCCTCGCTGTTATCCTGGGGCACCTGGCCCTGCTGCAATATTTCCCCATAGATGCCTAGGATCTGTCCGGTCAGCCGTTCTTGCCGCAGCAGCCGCTGGCGAATGGTGCCTAGGTGCGATTGCTCATCCGCCACCGCCCAGTTTTGCACTAGTTTTTCATCCACCAAAGCGGCAATGGCGGCAGCCTCATTCCCCGCCGCTATCCAGGGCAGGGCATCGGCCTTCTGGGCCTGCTCTTGCACCAGCTCACACAGCCGCTGGGTTAGGTAGGGCTGCCCCCCCGTCCAGGCAAAAATTTCGACCAGCACCCGCTGGGGGTCGGCCACCCAACCGGCCAACCCCTCTGCTAACCCCGCCGCATTCTCCAGGGGCAGGGGTGTTAGCTCAATGGCTGTGCCAATGTTAAAGGGCGTGCGGGTGGTATCACGAATTAGTTGCGAGGGGGTGGTCACCCCCAGCAGTACAAAGGTCAGGCGGTTGTAGTCGGGGTTATCAGCCCGGCGGTTATAGCAGGCGCGAATCCAGGCAAAAAAGTCGTCTGGTGGAAAATCTAGGGCCAACACCGTATCAACTTCATCAACAAAAATGGTGATCGGCTGGTGAGGTCGCTGCACCAGCAGCACCTCGTCGATAAAGCGATCTAGCCGATATGCCGGGGTCACATCCCCCTGGCGGTTGTACCAGGCAACTAGCTCCAAGGGGTGCAGTAGCTCTAGGATACGGTTGAGTTCGCTGATCAGGGTGCGGTACCACTGGGCCGCCGTCACCTGATCTGCCCCAGGCCCGCTCAGGTCGAGGGATACACAACATCCCCCCTCCGCCTTCAGTCGCTTTTCCGTCCGCACCCGCAGGCTCGACTTGCCCATCTGCCGACAGTTAAACACATAGACAAACTTGCCCGCTTTCACCGCCCGGTAAATAGCCTCATCGGCCTCCCGCTCCACATAGCTGGGGTCGTTGTAGGGCAGACTGCCGCTAGTTCGGTAGATGTAGGAGGAAAAGTCCATGGGGGTTGGGGGGTGAAAGGGAACTGTTCACAAGGCAGAGGGCCAGATCGCCCATCCAAAACTTTGACTTTTGACTTTTGAATGCTCTAACCCAACAAGCGGCCCTGGAAATAGCGTTGATAGAGTTGGCAACTAACGGTCACGGTGTCGTTTTGGCGAGTGACTAGGCCCATGCCTTCCAGCTTTTTGGCGGTAGTGTCATCCATGGCGATGGGTTTACCCTGGGCGGCAATGACGGCATCAAAGGCCGAGGCCAGATCTGGGGCATTGCCTAGCTTGCCCGTTAGCGTTCGCAGGTGGTTGCCGTAGATTTGGGTGGGGCTGGTGGCAACCTTGGCCAATTCAGCCATGGATAGGTTGCTATCTTGATGCAAGGAATACAGCGCCAACTGCACCAAATAGGGATGTCCGGCCACCAGATCCATCAGGGTTTGGGCATCGGCCCCGGTGAATTGGAACAGGCCGTACTGCTGGGCTAGGGTTTGAATCTGGCTGAGGCTGAGGGGCAGGAGTGTGATGGCCGTACCCACATTAAAGGGCGATCCATAGTAGCCCCCTAGGTCGATGTAAACATCGGTGGCGTAGACCATCACCTGACGAAGGTTTTGCCAAACCTCCGAGACCTTGCCCTCCTCCGACCAGCCCCGCACCAGCCTAAAAAAGGCCTGGGCGGTTTGGGGATATTCAAACAAGCGGTCGGCCTCGTCAATCGCCACCACCAGGGGTTGGTCAAGATTTCTTAAAATATAGCGTTGCAGATAGCTGGAGCAACTGCTGGTATGGCCCTGTTGGGTGCTCCAGTAGTCCTCTAGGTTGGGAGGCAAGCCCACCTTCTCGCTCACCTGCAAGCAAAACCAATGTAGAAACCGCTCTAAGTCTTGCAAAATATCAGACTCAGGCTTGTATAGCCCGACAATAGCCGTGTAGTACTGCTGGGCCTGGGCAGAATGTATCATCCGGTTGAGCAACGAGGTTTTGCCCGTCCTGCGGGGGCCACGGATACGCACCAAGGCGGCTGGATCGGATATTCGGAGGGCTTTCCTTTCGGCTAGGGGACGGTTGATGTAGAAGCGTGAATCCACGGTGAATGGGCGACCAGGGAAATCGGGCTGTTCTGCCTGGGTGCCCAGTTTTTCTTTCCACCCAGGGCCAACCTTCTCAGGGAGGTGCTGCAAAAAGTCTTCTACTAGGTCATTCCGATAGGAGTAGAATTCGCCGTCGCCATTGCTATAGCCAAAGGCTTTACAGATGTTAGAGATGTGTCGGCGAACGTTGGGCTGACCACATATGAGGGTTGCCGCAATCTCCGCAATGGTTTTGTCATCGAGGAACAGCCACAGTATTTTTTTCTGTCCAGGGGTTAGCGTCTCCAGGCAGTCGTCAAATTCTTCGCGGGTCATGGGGCTATTGAGTAGGGGGCTTACCCGATCACTACATAGGGTCATCACCAAACTCCGCACAAATCAAGGATTGCTATCTCTGTTTTACGCTCCACGTCAGCATTCGATGGCTTTGTGAGCAAAAACTCACGGATTTTGGCATTCGAGGGTTTGCCCTAGCCCCCCGGTTTGCCCTGCCGCCCCCAGTGATCGTAGTTACCAACAGATCCCAGTCACGCTAGGGATTCAAGGGATGCTTGTCGTGTCCTCAACCGGACATTGTTGTCATCGCTCTGGAGACCATCACCATGTGTCATCGCCGTTGTGGGTGTTCCCATTGTTGCTCTAGCTGCGGCTGTGATTGTGGTCACGACTGCAACGATGGCCCCAATGGGGTTGGGATATTTTTCATGATTTTCTTCGTGTTGGCCTTTGCCATTTTGTTGGCTGGCTGCACAGAACCAGAGGGTAATCATCGAGTCAGCCTGTCTTTTCCTGAGCATAAAGCGTTGGCCTAATTCTGCCTTTTTAGGGCTCTATTTTGCGCCACCCAAGTTACAGATTCTGTTCTCTATTTTTGTTGATTGCCATGATTCGTCGATTTTTTCTACGCCATCGCGTGACCGACCCAGAGGGGCGCGAAGCAGCGTTGTGGGTTGTGTTGTTGATGCGGTTTGCCTAAGTCAACGTTCATCTATCGTTTGGGGCCATGCCATGTCTATTTTTTCCCCAGCCCGTTCAATCGAGTACTTCGACCATCCGGTTAGCGGGCAAGTAACCCAGACCATTCAGGGCAATCGCCTTGGCCAAGTGTTCTGCGACGGCACCCACTGGCGAGCCAAGCTGGCAGGTTGGATGCTCGATGAGGTGATCACCCTGTCCGTTGGAGAGTGTGTTGCGGTTGTGGGTCGCCAGGGCAACATCCTGGTGGTCAGCAGCGATTGGATCAATGGGCTATAGCCAGGTCGCTCCTGGATTAGTCCTGCCTCAGCGCCGCCAACCTGCCGGGTGTTGTGCGGCCAGGGTTTGAACGTACCCGGTTTGTGCGAGTTACGGAATCGATTCAACCACCCGTTGGATGCCGGGGACACCGTCGGGCCTTTCCCTTTCCCCACTTGAGTCTGAAGCGCTTCAGCCCCTTGTCTGCACTCATATTTCTCAACTTTTTTGGAGCTTAATCATGATGCAACGCACGTTTGTGGCGATGATGGCGCTTGGCCTGATGGCCGCTCAGGGGTCTACCGTTCTGGCCCAAGGGATTCCCCTCGTCCTGGATCAGCCCACCCCCTTCCCCCCGCGTCAGGCTGAGCTTGCCGCCGAGGGTGCACCCACCCTGGCCGAACCCACCCTATTGGTCGCCTTTGAGGCCGATGTTTCTGCCACCCTGGCCGCAGTTACCCTGGCCCCTTTGGGGTTGGAGTTGGTGCAGCCCCTGCGCTTTACCGAGTTGAACCTGTGGCTGGTGAAGGCCAAGCCGGATCGGCCCGATATCCATCTGACCCATTTCAAGGCGTCGCTACAACAGTTGCCGGGGGTGCTTTCGGTGGAGTTTAATCCGGGTCAGACCAGCGCTGCCACCCTGGATATCCTGCCCCATGCCGGGGTATCCGGGGAAATCGCCAATCCCCAGGCCCAGGCTTGGCATGTGGATAGTCGGCCCTACCGAGGGCAACGGCTGCCCCGCGTGGATGTGCAGGCTCCGGAGGCCTGGGAGATCGGGCAACAGGGCCGCCAGGTCACGGTTGCGGTTATCGACAGCACCATCCAGTGGGATCATCCCGACTTGGTAAACCAGGTGATGTGCTTGGGGGAGGACGATGAACCCCTGCTTCCCGACGAAACCTGCGGCTACGACTTTGTGGAGGAGGATGGCGATACCCGCCTGAGCCCCACCGAGATTGAAGCCCTGCGGCCTGGGTTCCAGGATAGTTTTCAACTGAGTGATCGCGAGTTGTTGCGCCAATATCCCCACCTGGCCCAGCGGTTTGGCCATCTTCCCCATCGGCAACAGGTGGCCGAAGTGCGCCACCGCCTCCGGCAACGGGTGGAGTCTGCTTTTCATGGCACTTGGGTTGCCGGAGTCATCGCCGCCCAAGGGGAAGGGGGCCATGGCTTGATGGGGGTTGCTCCCCAGGCCCAAATCCTCCCTGTGCGGGTGTTTGATGTCTATGGCGGCACCACCACCGCACGGCTGATTGAGGCCACGGGCTATGCCGCTGCCCGTGGGGTCGATGTTATCAACCTCAGCCTCGGTGCCCTGATCCCCCACCCCACCCTGACCCAGCATCTCTTTGCCTTGCAGGATGCCTACCCTAACCTGGTGATTGTGGCCTCGGCGGGCAACGAAAACCTGGATGGGGCGGGCTTCCCGGCGGGCGTGCCGGGGGTGCTTTCGGTGGGGGCCACCACCCTAGAGGGTCAGCGTGCGCCCTATTCCAACTATGGCGCACAGGTGGATCTGGTGGCACCGGGGGGCGATCTCAGCCGGGGTGAGCGCGGCGGCATCCTCACCACCAGCGGTACTTGGATTCCGGCCCTGTGGGAAGGGCTAGCGGTGCCAGAACAGGGGGATGCGTCCACCGGGTACTATGCTCAGGTGCAGGGTACGTCCTTCGCGGCTCCGGCAGTGGCGGGGGTGGTGGCTCTCATGCGCAGCGAAGACCCCCACCATCGGGTCAGCCGGGAGGCATTGATCGCTCGCCTGAAGGAAAGCGCCACCTACGAGGCCATCTCCCTGACGGACGCCGATCAGGCCCACTATCGGCTGCAAAGGGATCTAGGGTTTAATACCCTGCTTGACCTACCTTTCGTGCGGATTTCGGGAATTTATCCCCCAAAAACCCCAGTGAGTGCAGAGCAGTACTACTTTGGGGCGGGTTTGGTGAATGCGTTGCGAGCCGTACAGGCGATGCAGCGCTAGGCTAGCACTGCTCAAGGCACTGGTTCTGTGGGGGATGTCATACCGGGTGGCATCCCCCTTTTCCTACCGTCCTCCCAGGCCAAGGCTTTAGGGCTACGACTTAGCCTAAAACCGACATATCTGGCCTTCCTGGCGTTTGTGCCTCCGGGAACCTGTCTGTGGGTCAGGTAAGATGGCGGTTCTACTGTGAGCGTTTCGTCTGGCGGTTCTCGCTGTATTCAGATTTTCAAATGGTGTCTACCCCGTTACCCATGCCCACTCCCTCCAAACCGCCCCATCCCCTGCGCCGTTTGTTGCGCTATGGCCGTCAGTATCGCCGTCGGGTGTGGCTGGCCAGTGTTTGTTCGGTGCTGAACAAAGCCTTCGACCTCGCGCCCCCGGTGTTAATTGGTTTGGCGGTGGATGTGGTGGTGCAGCAGCAGGATTCCTGGATTGCCCGTTGGGGTATTGCGTCGATTCCGGGGCAATTTGTGGCCTTGACGCTACTGACGGTGGTGATTTGGGGGCTGGAATCGACCTTTGAGTATGCCTACGATGTGCTGTGGCGCAATCTGGCCCAGTCCATCCAAAAAGACCTACGGGTAGAAGCCTATGCCCACCTGCAAAGCCTGGATATGGTCTACTTTGAAGACCGCAGCAGTGGCCGCCTGATGGCGGTGCTGAATGACGACATCAACCAGCTCGAACGCTTTTTAGACCGAGGGGCAAATGAAGTTCTCCAGGTGATTACGACGGTGATTTTGATTGGGGGGGCGTTCTTTGTGCTGGCTCCCCAGGTGGCGTGGCTGGCGATGCTGCCCATGCCCGTGATTGTTTGGGGGGCGGTGGCCTTTCAAAACAAGCTGGCCCCCCGCTACGCCGATGTGCGCGAAAAAGTGAGTTTGCTGAACAGCCGCCTCTCGAACAACCTCAGCGGCATGGTAACGATCAAAAGCTTCACCGCCGAAGACTACGAAATCCAGCGCATTCAGGCCGAAAGCGAAGCCTATCGCCTCAGCAACCAGCGGGCCATTGCCCTCAGTGCGCTGTTTATTCCGCTGATTCGCGTCCTCATCCTATTTGGCTTCACCGCCACCCTGGTCTATGGCGGCTTGGCCACCGTGGCCGGACAAATGGCCGTCGGCACCTACAGCGTCCTCGTGTTCCTCACCCAGCGCTTGCTGTGGCCCCTGACCCGTTTGGGCGAAACCTTCGACCAATACCAGCGGGCCATGGCTTCGACGAACCGGGTGATGGATTTGCTGGATGCGCCGATTGTCCTGACGCCCGGTTCCCTGCGCGTGCCCGTCAGCGAAATCCGGGGCGACATCCGCTTCGAGAATGTCAGCTTTGCCTACCCCGACCGCCCCCCCGTGGTCGAAAACTTGACCCTAAAAGTCCCCGCTGGGCAAACCGTCGCCATTGTGGGGTCTACCGGGTCGGGCAAAAGCACCCTCGTAAAGCTGCTGCTGCGGTTCTACGACGTTAGCCAAGGCCAGATCGTCCTAGACGGGGTGGATATCCGCGACATCAACCCCACCGACCTGCGCCGAGGCATTGGCCTAGTCAGCCAGGATGTGTTTCTGTTCCACGGCACCGTGGCGGAAAACATCACCTACGGCACCTTCGCCGCCAGTAGAGAAGAAGTCATCCAAGCCGCCAAACTAGCCGAGGCCCACGAGTTCATCCAAACCCTGCCCCAGGGCTACGATACCCTCGTCGGCGAACGGGGCCAAAAGCTCTCTGGAGGCCAACGCCAGCGCATCGCCATCGCCAGGGCCATCCTCAAAAATCCGCCCATTTTGGTACTCGATGAAGCCACCTCAGCGGTCGATAACGAAACCGAAGCCGCCATCCAGCGCTCCCTCGACACTATCACCCAAAACCGCACGACCATCGCCATCGCCCACCGCCTCTCCACCATCCGCAACGCCCACCAAATTTATGTGATGGAGGACGGCCAACTGGTGGAATCCGGTACCCATGAGGAATTGCTATCTCACCAGGGCATCTACGCCAGCTTATGGCAAGTGCAAATGGGGCAACGGGATCGGTTGGCTTAGCTAGTAGGTTGGGTGGCGCGATAGCAGAACCCAACAAGCCCTAAACCCTTGGTGAGCGTTGGGTTTCGCTTCGCTGCACCCAACCTCCGAGATATCGAGGTTCTTCGGTATGGGATCAGCCAATTAGCCTAGCCCTAATCAGAAATCCCAGCGGCCAAAGGTCAAGTAGCGTTAGGGGCAATGGCTTTTACCAGGCGAAACCCGATGTGGGTAGTGCCTGTATCGGGGGCTTGGGATTCGCGGGCGGCGGGGCGGTAGCGGCTGCAATAGTTTTTGGCACAGAGGTAGGAACCGCCTTTAATGACGTGGGTGGCTCCATCCTGGGGCTTTTTGGGGTCGTAGCTGACGGCTTGGGTGGGGCCAGTGGGGTCGTGCTGGTGGGCGAGGTCGTCGTGGTAGACCGTGAACCAGCTAGAGGTGAGTTCCCACACGTTGCCCGCCATGTCGTACAGCCCATAGCCATTGGGTGGATAGGACATCACCGGAGCCGTGCCCAAGTGGCCATCGGCCTTGGTGTTGAAGAAGGGAAATAGCCCCTGCCAGGTGTTGGCCTGCTTGGCGGAATATTGCTCGCCCCAGGTGTAGGTCCAGCCTTCGGATCCTCCACGGGCGGCGTATTCCCACTGGGCTTCGGTGGGCAGTTGACGACCTACCCAATTGGCGTAGGCTTCGGCGTCTTCGTAGGCGATGTGAACTACGGGATGATTCTCCTTGCCTTGCAGGTCGCTGTCTGGGCCAAAGGGATGTTGCCAGTTGGCCCCCGGCACCCAATGCCACCAGCTTAGGTAGGCCACCTGCTGCACCCTCTCCTCCGGCGGCTGAAAGACCAGTGAACCCGCTGCCCGCTGATCCTCCGGCAAATCCGGGAACTGCTCCTTCGACAGGGGTCGCTCCGCCACCGTCACATAGCCCGTCGCCGTCACAAAGGCCGCAAACTGGGCGTTGGTCACCTCATGGGGTTCGATACAAAAACTGCTGACAGAGACATCCTCAGCGATTTTTTCCTCCACAAAATCAGAGTCTTTATCCCCCATGGTGAAGGTGCCCCCAGCGATGAAGATCATGTCGCTAGGGCAGGGGGAAGGCTCCGCCAGGGCGGGGAGGGGGAAGCAAAGAAGGGTGAGGATGGTGAGGATGGTGAGGATGGTGAGGATGAGAGGGCGAGGAATAGGCATAGAGTCGAGGGAGTAGGAAGGGTGAGGATGGTGAGGATGAGAGGGCGAGGAATAGGCATAGAGTCGAGGGAGTAGGGAGATTCGTAGGGTGCATTCGCGCAGCAATGCACCACTTAGGAAATCGGTGCAGGGTGCGTCTAGTGATTGGAAAGGTGCAAAGACAATTTTGTTAGCGAATTGCGCTTGTGATGGGTTTGGCCCTCACCCCCAGCCCCTCTCCCCCCTGGGAGAGGGGGGCCGGAAGGGTGGAGATTTAACGAGATCCCAGAGTTTTTTGGCTTACTGGCCATGAATTACTGCCTATTTCAAGTCAGAACCCTGGGATCTTGGGTCTACGTCAGATTTTCCACGGCTTTCGTTTGTCGTTTGGCCCAGACGTTGTAGGGCAGGGCGCTGAGGGCACCAATGACCACGTAGGCAATCACGGTAGGGATGGCGTTTCCGCCTCCGTTGGCGGCGAGGAGGAAGAGGGCCATTCCGGCGTTGCGGGCAATGGTTCCGGTGGCGACGGCGGATCGTACGGCAATCTCTGGCCCACCGAGGAAGTGACCACAGGCGAGGCCAAAGATCACAATCAGCGGAATCGCCACCAAGCCGCGCCACGCGATGGTGGGCAACACCACAATGCTGATGCCGAGGGCAAACACCAGCAGCACCGCAAACAGGGTGCTGGCAATGGTGGAGAGCAGTTGGCCTACGTTGGCGGCTTGCTCACCGCTGAATTGGCGAATGGCGAGCCCCAGCCCCAGGGGCAAAAACTGAGCTAGAAGCACCTGTTTAGCAATCGTCAGATAGTCGGCGCTGGCATCGATGGGGGCGAACAGGCTGGTGAGTACCCACAGCGTTAACGGCGTGGTGACGGTGGCCAATAGGGCCAGGGTTACTTGCAGGCTAATGGCCACATCGGGGTTGCTCCCCGCCATCGCCGCCCGCCGAGACAGCAGGGGTGCCCCCGGTGCCGCCGCCAGGACTGCCAACCCCAAGGCCACCCGCCCAACCCCCGGATGACCACCGCTGAGCACCAGGTAGCCAATCACCGCCGCCCCCACCGGG
Organism: Spirulina sp.; assembly: GCA_044070495.1. Classification (GTDB taxonomy): domain Bacteria; phylum Cyanobacteriota; class Cyanobacteriia; order Phormidesmidales; family Phormidesmidaceae; genus Nodosilinea. The sequence goes on from JBIPSI010000004.1 coordinate 169,768, forward strand.
AATAGAACTAGGGTGGATAGCAGGGAACGTCCCAGCAGAGCAGGCTGCTGCCATAGGGTGGCCAGGCTGCTAGGCGAGGTTTGCGCCCCCAGGCTGAGCATCAAAATGAATACGATCAGGGCCGCTAGGGTGGTGATGACGCGACTGTTGAGGGTAAACACCTCCGCCATTTGCACGCCCCCCACCACCAGGGGAATGAAGGCCGCCAGCCCTAAAAACAGCAGCACCGTGGCCACCACCAAGCCCTGCGACCAAGTGGGGCCATACTTGTAATCGTCGGATTCAATGGTTTTTAGCGTCGTCCAGTGGTTGATAATCGCCATCACCAGCGTCACCAAGCCCAGGGTCATCAGGCTCAGGCCCAGCACCCGTTCCTCGGTCAGGCGGTTGATTCCGGCGGCGGTCTCGGTGTGATCCAGGTAGGTGAACAGGCGATCAATGCCAAAGCCAAAGCTAATCATCGATAACGCCGTGCGAATCCAGGCCATCAGGGTGCGCTCTTCGGCGGCACGGGTACGTTCCTTGGCCAGTTCCGTCCGCAGTTCTGCCAGGTCGGTGCGCTCGATGGAAAGCCCCGTGCGCTTCTCGGCCAGCTCGGTGCGCTGTTCCGCCAGTTCGGTGCGGTTTTCGGCTAGCTCAGTACGTTTTTCGGCCATGGCCGTACGATTTTCGGCTAGCTCAGTGCGCTTCTCGGCCATGACCGTCCGCTGCATGGCTAGCTCATTGTTGTTGGGCAGAGGAGTAGGGGATGGGGGTTCAGTAGAAGACATAGGGATGAGGTAGGGGACAGGGGACAGGGGTGAGATGTTGGCGCATCCTTCACAGCGTGGGCCGAATTTTGAACCTTGAATTTTGAACCTTGAACCTCAAATTCCGCCTCTGCGTCTCTGGGGATCAGGTGACCAGGGGACTGATCAGGATGCCGAGGAAGGCGATCACGCCGAGTCCCGTGAGGATGCAGGCCACCACCAGGGATGGAGATTGGCGGGATTGGTAGATCAGGTCGTTGCGCTGGATGCGTTTGAGCTGGTGCTGGTGATCGAGGGCCGCAAACAGCATGGCAAAGGTGCCCAGGGCCACAAAGGACAGGCCCAAAATGCGAGACAGTCTAAACGGGTTGACGACATCGCCGAGGGCTTGGTGGATAGCGGCCACAATGCGCTCAATCCCGAAGCCAAAGCCAATCAGGGCTAGGGAGGTGCGAATCCAGGCCATCAGGGTACGTTCTTCGGCAGCGCGGTTGCGTTCTTTGGCGAGTTCGGTGGCGGGGTTCGGTTCGGTCATAGGGGTCAGTGAACAAATGGATAAGGGTAATTTTGAACTTTGAACTTTAAACCTTGAACTTTAGATCGTTAAAAATTGGGCTATTCTCAAAACAACTATAAATGTCCTCACGGATAAGGGAGAACGGGGGCTATGACAGATTCGGCACCGCAAAAGCCCATCAATACAACCAATGAGCTAGCGAAGGAGCGCAATCGGGCAGCGGCGGAACGAACGATCAACGCCTGGCTGGGAATTTGTCTAAGCCTGATTGGTTTTGGCATTGCCTTTGACCAAATTTTTCTCAGCTTAAGACAGCGCTTTCCTGAGATAAATCCAGTCATGACTAGGGAAGCAGCTACGCTAGTTGGCATGGGTTTTGTAGAAGTAGGACTGATTTTATTAGGTATAGGACTGATACAACATCGGTTAGCAATTAAAAGCATTGAGCACCCCAATTATGTAATGCTATCGACAAGCAAGTTAAATCGCATCGTAGTAATTGGCATTGTGATTCTTGGTACAGCGGGATTCTTTGCCGCCTTGTTTGTAATTTAGAGAGTGCTTGCTTTATACCAAATCCACATTCAAAGAACCGTTCCCAATCTGCCAGGTCGTAGAAGCAAAGTCTCCTTGCCCAACAACCGTCAAAACTATTCGTCAAAACCATAGGTGAAACCCCAACCAGAAAAAGGCAAGGATACCGAGGATAAGCGCCATTAGGCCCGTCGTAGATCCTAGGGGCCAACGGGGCGTATAGCGATAGATAGGGGCTTTCAGACGCTGCATTTCGCCTTGATAATCACGAATGGCTAGGGCCAGAGTAACGACCCCCAAACCCACCAGCAGCAGACTGAGGACGTAGGCCCAGGTGTCAATAAAGCGACCACTCGGAGCGATGGCGCTAACCACCTGATCGACCCCCACCCCAATACCAATGAGGGTAAGGCTGCTGCGGGCAAAGGACAGCAGGGAGCGATCAGCGGCCAGGTGGTTGCGCTCGCGGGCCAGCTCATCTTGGGGGTTGAAATCAGGGGTGGGGTTGGTCATGGGTGGGAAGTGGGGGGGTAACATCCTGGGGAATTTCCATGAATTCCATGGGACTATCCAGCATATACAGTGGGGGATAGTTGTGGGTAATGGCTTTTTCTCGAAATTCCATTTGGGCCTCAATTTCTTTATTCAAAAAGTAGTTTAAGAAGGTGCGAATCACCGCAATGACCGAGAGGCGAATGAGGGCTTCATTGGTAGGAGCAATGGCCGTACTCAAAATATCGGCCCCAAGTTGAAATTCCAGCGCTAGGGCCAGCCAAAGGCCAAATTTTAGCCGAATTTGAATAAAAGGTAGCATCACCCGACGGCGATGTTTGAGGATTTTCAGCGTTAGCCGAGCCGTAACGATGATCCCCACAAAAATGCAGATTACCCCTAGGGCTTCTAGGATGGTTTCGCCAAGGGTGGCCAGGTGAAAAGAGAAGGTTTCGATAACCTCTAACCAGGACATAGACTAACCTCCTTGAGGGGGTGAAGTGCGGGATAGGGCGGGTTGGGGGATGGCTTGTGATCGCTCCCAGTCCTGCACCGCTTCGAGGGATTGCCCCGTGGTTTCGATGCGGAAGCGATGGGTGATCAGCGCTGCTAGGACACAAATCACCGCTAACCCCACCAGCAGGGGCGGAATCCCCCAGGATTTGGCCACAATCGGCAGCACAAAGGTGCCCAACACCGCCCCCGCCTTGGCAAAGGAGGCGGCAAACCCAGCCCCAGTGGCCCGTAGGTGAGTGGGGAAGACCTCCCCCGACAGCAAAAAGGTGGTGGCATTGGGGCCAGCATTCATCATTAGGTTGAACACCAGAAATCCCGCTAACACCAGCCCCGTTTCGGCCCCGCTGCCCGCTGTCACCAGGCCAGAGGCCGCCAATAGCAGCAGTCCCCCAGCCATGCCAATAAAGCCGATGATTTGCAAGCGCATCCGTCCCCAACGATCCACCAGGGCCACCGCGCAGAGAAAGCCAACAATCAAAAATACATCTACCAGAGCCGCCCCCTGGGCCGATTTGATTTCTCGTACCAGGAAGTTGGTTTCTGTGGATAGGGCCAGCTTGGCAATGATCACCGGGGTAAAAATGCCGATGCCGTAGGTGGCGATGTCCTGCAAAAACCAGGGCAGCGAGGCCAATAGGGTGCTACGGCGATGGGTTGGCGTAAACAGCGTGGCCAGGGCGACGGGTTCGGTTTCTGGGGGCGGTTCCTCCTCGGCGGTGATGACGATGGCTTCGCCCAAAAGCTGGCTGGCTGCCTCGGAGGCTTCGGCATACTCGCCCCGGCTGATGTGGTAGCGGGGGCTTTCAAGCTGAACGCTCAGCCGCACCGCCGCCACGATCACTGCCAAGGCCACCCCCACGCCCAGCATCCAGCGCCAGGCATACTGCACCGCCATGGGTTCCGGGTCGGGATAGATCACCTGAAAAAGATAGATCACCCCCACCCCGGTCAACGCCCCCAGCATGGCCCCCACCGCCTGAAAGGTGAAGGCTCCGATCACCAAGCGGCCCCGGTAGCGGGCAGGCACGTTTTCGGTGATGTAGGCGACGCTGATCGGGTAGTCGGCCCCGATGGCCACCCCCACCAAAAACCGAAAGACAATCAACGAGGCGGCATTCCAGGCCAGGGCCGTTCCCGCTGTGGCCACCACAAACAGCGCCACATCCACAATCAGCATCGGCTTGCGGCCCACCTTATCGGTGATTGGCCCCAGGGTGATTGACCCCACCAGGGAACCCACCACCGCCGCCGTGGCCACCGCCCCCACGGTGACGGCATCCAGGCCAAAATCCCGCTTCAAAAAAGGTAGGGCTACGCCGATCACAAAAAAGTCGAAGCCATCCAGGGCGATTAGCCCCGCCGACAGCAGCCACAGCAACCCCATCGCACGGGTCAGCCCCGCCTTGTCCAAGCGCTGCTCAAAGGATTGGGAAGGGATCGTCGCCGTCATTCCTCAGACTCCTTAGACTTAGCGCCATCGGCCCCTTCAAATTGCAGCAGGCGGGTACTGGCGGCGAGGGCCAAAATCGACAGGGGAATGACCAAATACGTCCACTCTAGACCTCGAAACGACAGCCGTTCGAGTAGTCCTTTGACAAAGATCACCGTTAACAGCACAATCAGCACTTCCATCAAGGTCTTTTTGAGGGTGCTGATACCGCCCAATTTCGCCCAAGTACCCGCTTCGGTATCAGACTTTTCAAGCTGAATAAACAGTGCATAAATGCCGTAGGCAAAATATAAAAATGCCAGCCCTACCAGAAATTCATCCAGACATTCCAATAGCTCAATGGTGGCCAGTTCTGTGGGAGAAATGCGGCTCCCTTCGATTACAGATTCCTCGGCATTGATAGCCAGTATCACAGCCTTTAGGGTGTTGACCGTGCCAATTCCAAACATCAGCAACGCCCCAATCAAAGACGATGCCACCGCCAGCACACTCATAAAGCGAGTCCAGCGAATGGCCAAGACCAAACGAGGCATAGGTGTGGCCGTTTTGGAGGAAGAGGAATCGGTCATGAATTGGTGATGAATCGGGATAGGAAAACTCAGCGACGGCTACCAAAAGACTGGCCCTAGCCCTGGGGCAGATTTTCGGAGCGGTGAGTGTAGCTTTTCGTCAGAATATGGAGGCTGACCAGCAGCACCCACAGGGGGAACAGCAGCATGACCCAGCCCAAACTGTTGATATAGCCAATTCTAAGTAGCATGATGGCGGCAAACCCAAAGCCGATCCAGGCTGTCCAGCGGGGAATCACCCCCGTTCGCAGAAATAGGGTGCAGCTAGAAATCATAAACACCCCGGCCATGCGAATGCTGTAGGTACTGAGGGTTTCGCGGGCGATGATCCGGCCTAGGTCGTAGACAGCGGGCAGATCAGATTCGGGGAGGCGGGTGGTGAGCAAAATTAGGCTACCTGTTACCGCTGAACTAACAAACAGCATGGCCACAAACAGTAGACCGCTGCCCAGAAACACCGTGGCAAAAAATTGGTCTTCCCGCTCCCCCAGCACGTCGCGCACCACCCCCATAAACCAGAGGAAGGCAATCCCGGCAAAGGGCACCAGGTTCAGGGCCAGCAGCACGGCGGGCGTTTGGCTGAATAGTCCGCTCTCATTGTCTAAGGGCGTGGGTGGGGTCGCCAACAAGATCAGGACGGAACTGATGATGAGCAACACCGAAAACAAAATGCCCGCGACGGCAGCCGCCTTGGGTGCTCGTAGGCGAGTGCGGGGGGGAAGCGGAGTATCTGAGGTCATAGGGGTGTGCGTCGGGGTAAGAGGCCAGCATGGGGGTAGCCAAGATCCTAGGATCTGTAGATCGCAAAGTCCCTGAACCCCTCACCCCCAGCCCCTCTCCCAGAGGGCTACCGTATATACCCATCTTGTTTTCATGCTGTAAGTCCTTGGAGATCCCCCTAAATCCCCCTTAAAAAGGGGGACTTTGACTCCGATTCCCCCCTTTTTAAGGGGGGCTAGGGGGGATCAACCCCAAGCATCACGTAACACAGAGACTTATGTATAAGCCGTAGCCCAAGTTGGGAGAGGGATTTAGGGTAAGGGCAGCAACACCCTTAGTTGCTGCCGGGGGGGATGGATTGCAGTTGTTCTAGCACCTGATCCACCGTAAAGCTGGCGGCTTTTTGGCGGGGGGGATACTGCTTGAAGGTGGACAGGAATTCGGCCACCTTGCCCTGGGCGGGCACCAGCAGGAAGATGTGATCCAAAATCCAATCCCAGTAGGTGTTGGAGGTTAGGGTGGCCCGTTCGTAGGGGTCTGTCCTCAGGTTAAAGATGTAGGGGAAGCGCAGGGGCCGGAATTCCCGCTGCCAAACATCCAGGGTGCCCATGGCGTCTTGCACTTTAAAGTGCAGTTTCCAGTTGTCGTAGCGCATGGCCAGCAGGTCGCCATCGTCGGAGAAGTAGAAGAACTCCTGGCGAGGCGCTTCGGCGGTTTGTCCGGTCAAATAAGGCAGGAAGTTGTAGCCATCCAAATGCACCTTAAAGTTCCGGCCAGCGGCCTTGTATCCGGTGAGCAATTTGTCTTTCACCTCCGGGGCACCCGCCGCCGCAAGGATGGTGGGCATCCAGTCGAGGTGAGACATCACATCGTTCGACACGGTACCCGGTTGGATGTGTCCCGGCCAGCGCACCATGGCCGGAATCCGGAACGCCCCTTCCCAGCCAGAGTTTTTCTCGTTGCGGAAGGGGGTCATGGCCGCATCGGGCCAGGAGTTCATGTGGGGGCCGTTGTCGGTACTGTAGAAAACGATGGTGTTTTCGGCAAGGCCCAACTCATCCAGGGCATCCAGGATTTGACCCACATTTTTGTCGTGGTCAACCATCACATCGTGGTAGGGCGACTGCCAGCGTCCGGCCTGCCCCACGCTTTCGGGCTTGGGGTGGGTACGGAAGTGCATGTGGGTGAAGTTCGTCCACATAAAGAAGGGTTGCCCCGCTGTCGCCTGCTTCTTCAGGTAGTCCACGGAGCGGTCGGCGATGTCGTCGTCGATGGTTTCCATCCGCTTTTTGGTCAGTGGGCCAGTGTCTTCAATGCGGCCATCGGCGAAGGTGTGAAGCACCCCACGGGGGCCAAAGCGCTTGGCAAAGTTCGGGAATTCCTGGGGATCGGGATAGTCGGGCAGTTCCGGCTCTTCCTCGGCATTGAGGTGGTAGAGGTTGCCGTAGAACTCATCGAAGCCGTGGTTGGTGGGCAAAAATTCGTCCTTGTCGCCCAGGTGGTTTTTGCCAAACTGGGCGGTGGCATAGCCCTGGGCCTTAAGCAATTCGGCAATGGTGGGATCCTCAGGCCGCAGCCCCAAATCCGATCCAGGCAGACCCACTTTGCTCATCCCAGTACGAAACACGCTCTGTCCCGTAATAAAGGCGGCGCGTCCGGCGGTGCAGCTTTGCTCACCGTAGTAGTCGGTAAAAATCACCCCTTCTTCGGCAATGCGGTCAATATTAGGGGTGCGAAAACCCATCAGCCCCTTGGTGTAGGCGCTGATGTCGCTCTGGCCAATGTCGTCGCCCCAAATCACCACAATGTTGGGCTTGGTGGGAGCGGTTGTCGCTGCGCCAGGGGTGGCACTCGCCGAAGGATAGACGGCGGCCATGGCCTGACCATTCCCCAACCCCAGCCAGCTAGAGGGGGACAAGATCAGGGTGAATGCTAAAACTCCGGCAATTAAACGAGTTAGGAGGCGAGGGGAGCTAAATTTCCCACCCCATCCATCCTGAAGAGGAGGATTACTCATAGGGTTGATGTCTCCATTGGGGCTGTATCTCCATTCCGTGATGCTGACGTTAACAATGCCATTCAACAGTGATTGAGCGGATTGTACGCTGAAGTCTTTTGCGGTCACTATTCAAAAAACGCAAGTTAACATAGCAGTGGCCCAGACCCCTGTCTAATCAAACGCTGTAACCCTTGGGTTTCCGGTGATTCGGGCAGCATGGAAGAGGCATGAAGCTTGCATTCTGCTGTGGATCATTAAGAACTGTCTAGAGTGTTGTGTGTAGTTTAGCCCTAGTGTAAGCACAGTGCGGTCGTTAATTTTTCTGTATTTCACGCCTTCTAGCATCTTTTGATTTATCTTGATTGAGTGCCAATCAAGATAAATCATCTTGGTCAAGTCTTAGGACAGATTCTTATGGTGTTTTTATCTAGGTTTTCGCTTCGACAACTTGAGAATTAGCCTATTCTCCCAGAGTAAAATCCTAGAGTTGGATTGAGTTTTCCCTGCTTTAATCATGGATATCATGGGCATGAAGTCAAAGTTTTTGGTCTATTCCACGGCAGTTTTTTGTCTGGCCGTAGGGAATATTGTTTTGCCTGTAAAAGCGATGCCTGCGACCCACCCCGTCAACGTTGCCCAGGCTAGCACCTCGCTGACAGAAGCCAATGTTCAAGCCGTTATTGAGCAGTTGGAGGCAGCACGGGATAGTCGCGATGTTGAGGGAACCCTAGCGCTGATTGCTCCCTTTGCGGTGACAGTCGTAACCGTTGAGTCTGGGAATGGGCTTTCAACCGTGACCACTCGCCTAGAAGGGATAGATGCCCATCGGCAAATGTTAGAGCAAACCTTTGGTCAGGTTCAGAGCCGAGAAATGCTGAGGGGCCACATCGACATCGACATCGTTAATGACGGCTTTGGTGTCGCTAAAATCTATCAGATGGAAAACATTCAAACCTCAGAGGGGGAAGCCTTGATAGCCGCTAGTCAGACGGTGCTTCGCTTTGGGCAAGTCAATGGTCGCGTACTAGTCACCTCCGCCACCGTCGAGGGTTGGATTGCCGCACGGCCTACGGAAAATTGATACCCAGTCGGGTATTAAAATTACGGAAAATGTGAACGTCGTAGCATGACATGAAAGGGATAAAATGATGAAGCGATCAATAGCTGTTGGCTTATCTATCTTGACTGCAATGGCGTCTTTAGTACCTACCGCTAACGTAGCCCAAGCCAGCTTTGGAAATTTTATGCTGGGGGTCGGGGCTGCTGCGGGAACCAGTGCCGTGATTAATGCAAATCGCCGCGCCAATGAAGCAGAACAGCGAGCCGCAGAGGCTGAGAGTCAGCAACCTGTATCCTCCGAGGAAGAATTCTTTCGCGGGCTTCAGGACGCCCTCAATGGGCTTCCCTACGACAACTTTCGGGCAACCACGTATTATGACGAAGGCTTTCAGGAAGGTGTGCAACGTTTGCAGCTTGGCACGGGTTCGCGAACAGAAGATGAGTGACTATTGGATAACCCTTCACACCATCTTGGGTTGAGGTAGGGATAGCTTCAGATTGGGTTTTTCCCAGGGGAGTGCTCCTTCTTGGCAAAGCGGTCGATGTTGGGGGTGCGGAAGCCCATCAGACCCTTGGTATAGGCGCTGATGTCACTCTGGCCAATGTCGTCGCCCCAAATCACCACCATGTTGCGCTTGGTGGGAGCGGTAGGAACGGCGGTTCCAGGGGCGTTACTGGCCGAGGGATAAACGACGGCCATGGCCTGACCTGTCCCCAACTCCAGCCACTTCGTCGGCCCAGCCATAACGCATCGAAGGCTTGTCCTGCATGGGTTACGCTTTACTCCAGCATCCCAATCTCACGGAAATTTACCTGATTTCGGCCTCTCCATATTTTTAGGTTTGCTTTTCAGATTTAGAGGTCTGAAGTCAGGGTTAGTCCACGGTAGACCTGCTCGATGGCAAAACCTAGGCCAATGCTTTTTAACTCGATGGTGTCGCCTGGTTGATAGTTAATGATCACCCAGTCACCAGCCTCATTTTTGTGGTACAAATCCATCTCAATCTTGGTGGAACTTACCAATAAGTAATCCTGTAGAACTGGATTTTGGCGATACAGCCTGAACTTGCTGCCCCTATCGTAAGCTTCGGTGCTTTCTGATAGCACGTCAACGATCAAGCAGGGATAGGTAATGTATTGAGGCGTTTGCCTGTCACGATCATCGCAGGTGACGCTGGCATCGGGATAGGTATAGTTTTGGCTGGCCACACTCTTAACTTTGATGTCAGAGTTTCCAGTGATGCAAGGGCTTCCCTCTAGATGGGTCTCAAAGAGGCTGGTTAAACGAATGGCAATGCGTCCATGGTTCACACTGCCGCCGCCCATGGCATAGACTTCACCGTCGATATACTCATACTTTTCTGGCTGGGTTTCTTCCCAAACCAGATATTGATCGGGGGTGAGGCGAGGTACGTTATCGTTGGCGGCAATCATACGATTAAGCTATATGAGAAACGGCAACTTTTACCTAATAAAATGATAGCTATTGTTTGATTTTAGCAGCGCATAGCTCAACCGATCACCTCATCAGCCTAACGTCAAAGTTGTGCGGCGGCAGACAAACTCAAACTCTCACCGATGGTAGTCCTATTTCGTACAGGCTAGAGAATAATCAGGCGACCCTAAAGACCTTACGGCAGTAGATTGCTGTTTCTGGCTGATTTTTCTCTGACCCGTAGATTAATGCACTACCTCACCGATAACCTCTGTACCGTCCGCACCAACGCAGTGTTATGCCGCGTATGAACGTAATATGTCAACGATTACAGAAAAGGGCTGGATGCAAAAAATTGAGTATTACAATCACAAACTTTCTTCTTCTGGAATTTCAATTCTATAGATGAACTTTACCCTCTTCCTATTCAACGGATTTAGTTTAGCTACTCTAATTAGTGCAGCTATTGTTATATCGGCAATAGTTTTATAATCTTGAGACTCCTTTTCATTGTTTGAACTTAGCCCTTTAAATGTCAATAGTCCCTTTCTGATTTTTGAAACGATTCTATCTGGCTTTGACATCATCCATTCATAAATATCATCTTCGGTAAGAGAACTTAAAAAGTTAATATCTTCTCGACCCCACCCTTGATTTTTAACGATTCCGTCAAGCACATCATTTATATTTAAAATTTTGCTATTGTCTCGTAATTCTTGTATTTTAAACTCCAAAATAACATTTTTTATCTTTCTAATAGACGAGAAATCCTCCGGATCAGTGTTAGCCAGTTCATTGGCGTGAAGAGATACATATTTATCAATATAACTATTCACATCATCACCATATTCTTCGAGCAAGTCTATCGATTGAGAGAAGTCCCAGAGACTAATTTTACTCAGATCGGATTCCAAAATATCTCGAATGGTTGACTTTAACTGATCTAAGTTGTCATCAAATGAGTCAGCATATATATCCCATGCATCGCGTAGTTTTTGCTGAGTAATATCTATCTGTTTTTTATAATTTGCTTTATCTACCTCTTTTTTAAACTCTTCTTCATTTAAATATCCGTCTGTAAGTAATGAGACAAGATAATCATCGTAGCATGAAGGAAATAGAGCTAAATAACTAGCTATCTGGCTCCACGATTTCTCTTCCTCAGTCCTGGCTTGTTCATTCTCACGTTCTGACAATAGTGAAAGCCATGTAGTCTCTTTTATACTACTACTAATGAATGATAGAGAGAGATTATTTTCCGAGTTGAAGAACCCCCAGCAAAATACTGCAAGATGCACTAAAATCTCTTCCTGAAGGCTGGTTTCACAAGTTTTAGCGAAGTTCCAAATTTTACTTATACTCCATTTCATTTTCTTAAAGATCCTGATATTTGAAATATCAAGAGCCTGAAACACATTTAGGAGGCTTTCAAAGTATTCATCTTCAGAATTAAAGACCTTTAGGATGTTTTCTTTTATCGTAGGTTTGTATTCAACCTCTAGGTCAATAACTTTTTCGCGATATTTATTGAACTCACTTAAATCTTGCTCACTCAATGTTTTCTCATTAAGAATGAGAATGACTTTGCACTGCTTTCTCTTGCTTAGTTCATCGACAAACCCCATGATTTGTCTTATCTTTAAGCTCTCTTCCTTTCGCTCAATATCATCTAGGCAAATAAGATAATTACTAATCAACTGATATTCCGCTAAGTCGATTATTGAAGAAAACCCCTTGACTTGAGGAACATACTTGGCAAATTGATATAGCGGAGCTAGAAATCGCAAGAAGTCCTGACTACCTGAACGCGCACCAAATAATGCTTCCGAAATTCGATTCTCATTTAAAGAAAAGCTTTTAAGTTCTTCTTTGAATTGCTCTCTTGATTTCAATAACTTTCCTGTTCGGAAAATCTTTGATTTCAATTCTGATAAATCATGTAAGCCAAATAAGGATATATAGGAGTATGCTGTTTGCTTTAGCTCTTTTTTGTCTATCCTATTTTGAACGTAGTTCTCCCAAAAATAGGTTTTTCCAATCCCCCATGAACCCCTTATAACAAGAACGGCTAAGTCCTTTTCACTAAAAAATGAATCTAGTGTGTTTCTAATGGCTAAGGTGCTGCTATCCATACTCTTTCCCTACTAGCGATAGAAAATTAATGGTTACTGAGCCTCATTCGGCAAACCGCTAACCCTTTGCCTGCCGCCCTACCAAGAAGCCAAGCGGCATAACGGTGAAGTGCAGCGGCGGCAGACAATCTCGAACTTAGTACCAGTAGCTTTCGACCGTCCGCTGCCACGCAGTGTTAGCTGGCTTTCTCCACAAACTATCTCGGCTTATCCTTACTCAGGCTCTTGGGCAAGGGTTAAGATACGCTGATATAGCTGAGGGCTGACGCGAAAACCAGCCTGGTTGATTAAGGCATCCATAACAGGTTGAACTTGAGGGATGAGGCTTCTTTGTTTAGCCACAAGCAGAATACCCAGAATACCAACGATAGATAGTCCAAGCCGGATAGCTTCTTGTCGTCCCAATCGTTCATCAATGAGCAAATCATCGGCTTGTAGCTCAAATGCCAATGCAATAGCATTCGCTTCTCCGGCATCAAGTCCCCGTTCTTGTTGTAATTGGTCAGCAAGTTTGAAGTTGATGAGTGATTGGGTTTGAATCCAACCTAATTTGAGAATAGCTGAAATAGTGGAATTGCTGGCGGCTGCGAGTTCAGTAGCAACAACATCAGGAATAATCACGTTTTGGTAAATAGCTTCTAGCAACCAGAGATGATCAACAATGGCAAGATTGGAAAGGGCGGAGGTATCGCTAACGACGATCATAACCAGCCCCGCTCACGCAGATGCTGAACATCCTGCTCAAAATCTTCTACGTCGTAATGGACACAGATGCCACGATCTGCTAGCAGCTTTTGAAATTCCATGATTTCCATCCCAGCAATTTTACTGGCGCGGCTGAGAGAAATCTGCTCCTGCTGAAACAGGGCGATGGCAATTTCCCGGAGCCAATCGCTTTGGTTAAAGATTCCAGTTGCGCCAAGGCTATCGGGTAGGTTCAGGGTAATTTGCATTGAGTTATCCTCACGCACTTATCTTTAATTTTAACGATTCGCTAGCATGACTTGTTGGGCTTCATGCCGACTGACCACGAGTGAGATTCGGCATTAGCGCGAAGAACTTCTCGCATCTTTCTTCGACCGCTTGAAGTGAAGGCGCTCGAAACACTTCGGTATGCAAGCGCTCGCAGCCTTCGGTCACGCATTCAATAGCAGTTTTCTCCCAGAGCCTGCGACATGGCCATGCTTTGATCACCTGAGTATAAGGAGCTGAACAGCGATGTTGGCGAAGGCGTTCATTTAGGTTGCTTGCGAAGCCAACCTTGAAACGAGTTGGATCATGCTCCGGCTCTAGGATCAGCAGATAGAAAACACCAAGGTCGTATAGAGCAGCCTCAGTAGTAAATTCGTCCTCTTCGCCTTCTTGCCCGTCTTGGGTGCTTCTGGTTGCAGCGAGGGATTCCAATACCCGGCGACCATCTTCTTCGGTTATGTAGGAAATAGTCTGACCGCGATGCTGGTTGCCACCGCGCGACTTAGAAGGCTCGATTTCGAGACGCTTAAGAACTTTGAAAACGGTCTGCTTGTGTAACCCGTTCTTCTCTGCAAAGTCTTTAACCGAAATGAGATGCTCCATCATTTACTCCATAACCATTCAACAACGGAGTGCAAGGACTGGATGCGGAGCCAGCTAACTCTTTATTAGAGGGAAACTTTCCACCTAATACCCCTATACGGGATCTTAGGTAGAAATCTGTCTGCCTAAATACCCCTGGGGGGATCTTAGGTGGGAAAAAATCAGCCTAAATGCCGGATATGGGATCTTAGGTGGAAAGTTTCAGTATAAATACTCGATCCCCTAGATGTCCTGCAACTTAAGATTTCTCTTAACATTGCTGGAATCCTCCCCACACAACAATCCCGGGCTCTAATCAAAACTAGCGTTACCGTCCCCCCGGCGTAGGGTTGAACGGAATCGGTTTTGTTTAACGAGCCTTAATACCCCGTACTTCCCTGGCGCGATCATCTTTCACTAGCATGGAAAGACCGTCTGAATTTTTGGTGGGCAAGTTCACCAGATAGTCCATAATCGCTTGCCACTCTTTAATCTCTCGGCTGGCGGCATTGATGGCGGCGAGGTCGGCACTGAGGTGGGTGGTGGCAGGGAGAACGTAGGGGCTGGTAGAGTCCCTGGGGTCAACAATGGCCTCGTCTTTGCGGGTGAGGGGGCTACCATCGGCCTGTTTGGGCTGGAGGGGTAACGCGCCTTTAGTGAGTTGGGGAATGTACACCAGAATGGAGCCGATGTACAAACTGGTGGCAAAGCTGTAGAGGGTTGGGGCAGCGAGGTCGAGGGGGGTGTAGCCGTCGTCCAGGTTACCCAGTTCTAGGGCAGTAACTTGGTCAAAGCGGGGGCGACTGGGGTCGTAGTAGAACCGCAGGCCGGAGGTTCTGGGATAGTATTCGCCCGGATGGTTGGGGTCGTCGATGAGCAGAAATTCCAGGATGTTCTTGATCTCCGCCGCCGTGAAATAACCCTTCACCATGGCACTGCCAGCGGTAGGATCCACAATGCCATTGCCGAGGGGAGCCAGGGTAAAGATGTCGTACACCGTTTGCACCCCGGTGTTGCCCTTGGTAAGTCCGGCCCGGATGGCCCCGTTGGCGGTGAAGGCGATTTGGCTGGTGGTGGCAAGGCGTAGGGCGTCCGTCACCACGTTGGCTAGGGGCGTGCCGGATTCAATATCCCCGTAGTCCATGGGCCAGTCTTCGGTGATCATCACCAGGGGTTGGCTGGTGGCATAGCCCCGTGGGGCAAAGGTAATCTCTCCCGACCGCTGCAAGAAGCGTTCCACCTCAGCCTGAATGGCGGCATCGCCCTGAATTTGGTCATCCACCGGAATCAGCCGATAGGACTCCACCGTCACCCGACCATCCTCCAGGCTCAGCACCAGTTCGCCCAGGTGTTCGCCATATTTTCCGGTCTGCACCACGGGGCGATGATCCACCAAAAGCGGCTGCCGCAGTTCGCTGTGGGTATGGCCACCAATCACCACATCCAGCTCAGGAATGGCCTCCAGCAGGTTCAGGTCTTCCCCCTGGAAAGACCCATCTGGGCGCTTCACCACGCCCCCGTGGCTGAGGGCAATCACCACATCCACCTTGTCCGCTTGCTTTAGCCGTTGCGCTGCCGCCCTGGCCGTTTCAATTGGGTCGCCAAAGGCCACCGCGCCCACATCCGCCGCGTACTTAAAGGCGTCGTAGCCAATGATGCCCACCAGCCCAAACCGCAGCCCACCCCGCTCAATGATCCGGTAGGGCTGAAGCACCCCCCGCTGGGCCAAGTCTTGCAGGTCAGCCAAGCGTTCCGAGTCGGCACTGACATCGCTATTTGTCACCACAATGGCCGGAATCTCGCCCGCATCCGCCGCCCGCTTGATCGCCTGCCCCAGGCCATCCGGCCCTAGGTCAAACTCGTGGTTGCCCAGGGTGGTGGCGTCGTAGCCCAGGGTGGCCATCAGTTGCAGTTCCGCTCCCAATTCTCGACAGGCGGCGGCTACAGCGGTACCCATGCTAAAGTCCCCGGCATCCAGCACCAAAACGGGGCCAAGCTGCCCTAGGTCGGCCTTGCGCTGGGCAATCAACGCCCCTAGGCGGGCATAGCCACCCTTGGTCTGGTCATCCCCCAACGTGGTGGGCGTGTAGTCTCGCAGCGGCCCCACCCCCACCACGTTAGAGTGCATGTCGTTGGTGTGGAGGATGGAAAAAATTTGCTTGCCTGGGGTAGCCGCAAGGGCGTCTAGAGCGTGGGAAGACAACATGACAGCAGGGGCTAGGGCCAGAGAGGCCTTCAAAGACGTTTCCAAAAAGGTGCGGCGATTGAGATCGGGACGTTGCATCGGGATCACGCCTCAGTAGTGCCAATCTGTGGAAATTAAATCAGGCAAATTGTAGGCCGAAGCCCGCTGGCTCCACTATTCAAAAAACGCACATTAACGGATTCGGTCTCATTAGGAGATTTCTGGAAAACGTTCTCTCATGGTAGGCCGTGCCCACCCTACGGTGGCTATAGTTCCTGCCTAACGCAGGGATCTGCTTTCCCAGACATCTCCTTATTTGGGTTGGCGATGGTTCATGGCGTAGGGGCCAAGGGGTTCGCAATCTGCTGCAATCGCTGACTTTCGAGGGCAATTACCCGTCGGGCAAAATCGGGGTCGTGGTCGATCAGGCTATCAAAGGCATCCACGGGCACGGCCAAAATGCGCGTGTGATCGCCATCCGCTAGGATCGCATTGTCTAGGTTAGCGTGGGCCAACACCTCTAGCTCGTCGAGGGTCTGCCCAGGGTGGAACCGCTCCACCACCACCCCTGCGGCCCGTTGGTAATGGATGCTGGCTTCTCCATCAATGAGGATCAATAGCTCTCGGCAGGTGTCGCCTGCGTGGGTGATGGCATCACCAGGGGCATAGGTTCTGACCTCGGCCAAGGCGGCGAGGGCCAGCAGGGTTTTGGGTTGCAACGGGTTGAAGAAGTCGCTGTGGGCCAGGTAAACCACCTTTTCGAGGTCGGGAATCGCCGCTAGGTCTGGGGCGGTGGTCTGAGCCTGGATGACCTTGGCGGTGGCTTGGGTTAGATCGGAGGTGGTCTCTGGAACTAGGGTTTGGCTGATTCCTTGGGCGCGGGCGGGATCGATCTGGGCGATCAGAAAGATTGCGGCGGCGGGCACCAGGGGATTGGGATGGTCGATCAGGTTGGCCAAATAGCTGAGGGTGTCGGTGTCGGTCGGCGGGGCAAGGGGGGCCGCAGGTTCCGTCGGGGTAGCCTTGAGGAGGTTGACCACTTCGGGGGCAAGCTGATCCTCCCAGTCCGACCCTAGGTGGTCAGCCAGGAGCACGGGGGCCACTGAGGACAGGGTTTCGGCCAAGGATTGAGCCAGGGGCAGGGCCTCGGTGGCGGGCAAGGTGGCCAGGGTCTCTAGTAGGGATCGCATAATCAGCCCCTGCTTGCGGCGCACCACCGCCAGCACTAGGTCTACCACCGGGGCTTGGGCCTGGAGGGTGGGCAGGGTGAGGGCGTGGTCATAGGCTAGCCATTCGCGCAGACGAGCCATCAGCCCCTCAGCCTTTTGGCTGTTCTGGGAGGAGAGGCCGCTGAGCACCCAGGCTTCTTCCTGGGGGGTGATGGCATACTCCTGGCGCAGGGATTGTAGGGAGGGAACCTCGGCCTCGGCCATTAGGTTGGGCTGGGCCTGCTGGAGCCGCAGCAGTCGTTCCAGAGATCTTTGGTAGCCAGTGATGCGTACCTGATTCTCTAGGCTGCGCTGGCGGTCGGGGTTGAGCAAGTCGGGGTCTTCTACCCCCAGTTCCTCCAAAATTTCCTGGTGTTCGTCGGCGGAAATGCCCAATTCCTGGCGCATTTGCTGGAGCACATCCAGGCTGTTGGCGGTATTGATATAGCCCTCGGCCAGGGCCTCGCGCACCACCCCTTTGTAAGCCTGGTGGCGTTTTTCGCGGGTAAAGTCGGGCAGCACCTTGGCCAGCACGTAGACCTCGTCGGCATGGAGGTCGTCGAGGGAGCGGCCATCCAGCAACGCCCCTATCTCCAGCCCCAGCTTGGCCAACTGCTTGCGGAAGCGGCTGGCCAGGTTCTCACGGGTATAGCGTTCGGGGCTGCGTTGCCAGCTCTGTTGCAGCCACAGGGTACTTAAAAACAGCACCAGTCCGTCAAAGCCAAACTGCACCCAGCCGGGGGTGAGCCGCAGCAGGGGCCGTCCGGCAAAAAAGAAAAAGAAATTAAAGGCAATGAAGGTGACGATCACAAAGATCCGGTGCTGTACCCGGTCGGGGTTGGGGGCCACGGAGTTTCGGGCATAGACCTTGGCTCGCTTGGCGATCAGCGTGCCCAGCCCAATGCCCCCCAGGGTAAACGCCCCCAGCACCAGGGGCACCGCCACCAGCTTGGGTATGGCGATGGCCTGCCCCCCCAGGTACAGCCCTGGGCTAAATAGCGCCGCCAGTTGGTTGGGGTCGCGGTTCCACACCCCCGAAAAGTAGTAGTCCCAATTGCCCGCATAGAGGTAGTAGTAGACGAAGTAGCCCACCATCAGGCCCAGGTAGCCGTAGCGCATCACCGACTCATCGCGACGGTGCAGCCCATCCCAGTAGGTGCGCTCCGAGTCGATGTCAAAACAGGGGCTTTGGCAGGCGACACAGGCACTTTTTTCGCTGCCGTCGGCCTCCACCGTGCGGCACATGGATTGGGTAATGCGGCTTTCGCTGGTGTGGGCTTGGCTGCCCAGCAGACCACGGGGTTCGCTAAACACCGTCTGCACCGGGGCCATCGGGCAAATGTATTGGCACCACGATTTGCCGCCGTAAAAATAGCCCACCGCCATGGCCGCAACGATGGTGAATACCAGCCAACTGCCCAACACCAGGCGATCCGCGTTGAAGAACAAAATTCGTCCGCACAGCCCAACGAAGAGATAGGCAAACTGCACGTACAAATAGTTGCGCCCCAGCCACGACTCAGGCCGCACCTTGGCCAATTCGTAGCGCACCTTGCCGGTCTTCGGGTTTTCCCGTTTAAACTGCCGCTGCCAGCCCAGGGCGCGGGGAATCTGCGAGAGAAACGACAGGGGACAGATCCGCCGCCATAGCTCGTGGCTAAATACCAGCAAAATAAAAATGCCCGAGGGCACAATGGCCCCCCAAAATAGCGTCGCCCCAATCGGCTGAGGGGTCTCCTCCACACAGACCCCTTGCACCGGAACGCATTCCCCCGTCAGTCGTAGGGGGCTCCAGGGGTGATCAGGCTGGGTCAGCGATGCCGTCCAAGGGTCGAAAAACAACGAGAGAATCAGCAGCACCCATCCGGTGGTCACGACCCAGCGAATCCAATGCATGCGGCGCTCAGGAATTTGGGCAAACATAGAAGAGGGCTCCTCGGTTAACAAGGCCTGGTGACCAGGGGCGTTGAGAAAGGGGCTTTAAAGAGAGGCATTGGGTGGACGATCACCCCTAGCCTACAGCCATGCTTTGAATTCTTACGCGCCATTCTAAGGCTCGGCTCGGCGCTGGGCAATCACCCCCCTAGGCGGGCCTAGCCACCCTTAGGCTGCCGCTGCGGTAAGCTAGCCTACTCGCCTAGATCGTCTGAATATCCGACATAAGGGTTAAGCCACGGTAAACGTGCTCGATGGCGAAACTTAGGCCAATGCTGTTTAGCTCGATGGGGTCGCCCAGTTGATAGTTAGTTAATGATGACCCGGTCACCAGACTGATTTTTGTGGCATGTAGCGGATTTAACACGGGTTAAGTACATTGCGATGATCCCCCTGCCCCCCTTAAAAAGGAGGATATAGCGTGAAACTTAGACAACTAGGCACTGGGGGGATCTAGAACTCAGCAACGGTGTATCTCACGCTATCGAGAACCGCTATAAATCCATTTCAGTGCTAGTGCTGGCCCATACCCCCGTTGAATATCGATCATGATATCGGTTCTAGACACATTATCCGATTATAAACCTCCCATACCCAATACCTTTGAATAAAAGGACAATGTGGTGTCGATATCTCTGACGGTCAGCACGAAGTGGTCAAGACTGTCGATTTTCATATAATGACGATTTCTTGTGTCTAACTACGCATTAAGCGTCAGTTTTACTAGATAGCTTCTCCGACCCTAGCGTTTGTCTAGCGGATCTACGGAATAATGCCTGCATTTTAAGGAATGAATTATTTTTCGCCGATTCGGGGGCGCTAGATGGCTAACGTGGGGTGCCTTTGAACTTAGTAGGCTGGATTACGGCAGGGTCTAATCCTAAATCCCCTGCTTGGCTACCCCCGATTTCCTTGTGATGCATTGCGGCTAATCAAAACGCTCAGAACCTTGCTAGACAGGGGATCGCCGCGTAGGCTCTGCCGCGCCCTTCGTGCTATGCACCCTACGGTTCTACCCATATCAACTAATAGGGAAGGCTACTCTCTAAATAGCTGGCAGATTGAGGAGAGGAAATCAGCCCATTATTTTCAAGTATTGATTCGACAGTCTGCGAACTCACCTTAAAGTATTCAGCCGCATCTTCCATGGCCGACTCCGAATAATCATTTTCTAAGTAGGCTTGTAAACTACTAAGGGGGCAAAGAAATTCTGCGGCAAAGGCCCGTTGATACTTCTGTCTTGATGTTCTTAGATCGGTGTTTGCAAGCCAGGATTCTCCAGAATTTCCATAAAGTAGGTAATCGCCAATAAACCTGGCTAGCTCAAATCTTTTAGCAATTGGGTGTCTTTTTCTAGTATGAAATCTAAATCCGGTTTTTCCTGATGGAACTGCAACCGCAATACGTCGCTGACGTGGCGGATCAAACGCTTCATATTCAGCTTTTTGTAGGCCAAGTAAGTCGTAGAGTTGATCGTCGGTGACTGGCTTTTCGCCAATATCAACCACAGCACGTAAGCGACAAGCTAATTCGTTGGCTTTTTGCCATGGTGCCTTTGAAAATTCTTGTGAAGCAGCGTGATCAACAGAAATTTCTGGTTTCCCATCAAATCCTGATTCTTGGAGAAGTTCATCAATTTTGGCGCTGAGTGGGCTTGCTTCTAACATCTCTTTACTATACGCAGGAGCCACCTCTGATAATGTTTGGTCTCCCATCTGCTCAGCAAGACTTAGGACGTCTTCTACAAGGTCTTCAGGACAATCGTCGGGGTCAAAGCCTAACTCAGCTTCACGACGACGATACTGACTGGCATAGGGATCAGCCAGTTCTTCTTGAACTTCTTGCCAAAGGCTAGCTAATGGAGTGTCGGTAATTCCTGTTGCGTCAAGACGAGATAAGACAGATTCAATAAAGACCCTAGCCGTTTGCTCGAATTCGAGTAAACCCACTGGAAATGGTCGATCTAGACTATTGATGTACCGAACCGACTGTTGTTCAACGGCGCTAGATGCTATAGACCATATCTGCATTAACTCAGTATCTGAAGCGAGTATTACTCTTGGCCAAATAAATCCTTGGTTTGCTGCCGTAAGCTCGTGCGCCATCCTCCAACTAACTGAAGGCTTAGTTCCTGTTGGTGGAAGAGGTTCGTAAAGTAGCCTCCACCAAGAAGAGACTATCCATGCAGCGAGAGGGTAAGCGGAAACAAGAACGCTGTCGCGGATCGTTTGAGACCAAGTATCCTCATTTTTCGTAAGACTGATATCTCCCACCTTTAACCCAAACATTCCCATCGTCTGTCGGATTTCGGGCGAATCATTTCCACTGGTAAGCCATTCAAAATTAAGACTTAGCGAGTTCACTCCGAAGCCTCCATTGCTGGATTACCTCTTCACAAAATGGATCTTCAGCTTGCATAGGATAGCCATGGTATGCTCCCTGCTCGGCTGACTCAAGCTGTGCTTCTAGCGGAGTTTCATCCTCCGTCACCGACCAAACATTCTTGGGCCACTGTCCTTCAAATCGTTCACTGACTAGTCCATTTTCAATGCCTTTCTTTAGTAGCTCTAGAGCTTCTTGCCTGGTAAAAACTTTAATAGCGTCACAGAGAGATTTGCCTGGTCGAGGCCCACTAGGCGGTGTTAATCCGAAGTCGCCTGGATTCCTCTTGTGCTCAGGATTTCCACCATACTTAGCCTGAGATGCAAGTTCAGAAAGGCTCTTGAAATTACACGCTTCAACCTTCAGCATTTTGCGTTTGGGGTTAAATTGACCATTGCGCCTTTTCATAACGCCAAGAACATAACTCAGTCTTAGCATACTGCGAGAACGGCGTGGTGAATCTGAAGGCTGGTCGGCTGAATCTATGGGGCCTTGAATCTGTCTTCGATGCTGGGCTGCTCACGTGAGTACTCCTTAGCACCCCTGGCGGTACAAGGCTTCTGAACAACGAGAAATCAGGGATTGTACTTCGATAAACCATTTTCTCCAGGCCAGACGTTAAGCCCTGATGGCCTGACACATCTCCAAAGTAGGTTGGGTGCAGCGAAGCGGAACCCAACACTCGCCGAGGATTTTGGGCTTGTTGGGTTCTGTGATCGCGCCACACAACCTACGAGAGATCAAGGCTTTTCGGCGTTGTGTCAGTTAGCCAGCGTTAAGCCTAGCCTGGAGTCAAGACGGCTTAGTTCAGGTCGATGGCCACCTCATCCAGCTTGCCCGTAAAGGCAAAGGGCAACTCGTAGGATTCGGTGACGGGGGTTCCCGTGTCGAAGCCGATATCGAGGGTTTCGTCGAGGGTAAAGCGGTTGGGGATGCTCTTGTCTACGCGCCCCTGGCCAATTTTTTTGTTGTTGGCGTAGAGCGTTACCGTGCCTCCGGCGTAGGGTTGAACGGCGTCGGTTTTGTAGTCGGCCTTGAGGACAACCTTACCCGCAGGCAAACGGGTGCTGGACTCCACCTCGTAGCGCTCTACCCCGGCCAGGTTGTAGTGGTAGACGAGTTTGCCGTCCTTCACAAACAGGCCATAGCCGGAGAAGCGCCCCCCAACGGTGATCAGCATTCCCTCTGCGCCCTGGGGCGGGATTTCCACGTTGGCGCTGATGGTGTGGTTGCGGTACTTCACATCTGGGGCCGACCCCTCCGGTAGGCGCATGCCGCGAGGATAGGCAAAGTGGGTGCGTCCTGCGGTGAGGCTGGGGCGGTTGGCCACATTCAGGCGGGCGACCTTGCGGCCATCCAGGGGCAGCACGTTGTACTTGGCGGCCTCGGCGTAGAACAGGGTCTTCATCTCCTGGAGCTTTTCGGGCATCTGGGCGGCCAAGTCCACCGCCTGGGTGAAGTCTTCGTCGATGTGGTAAAGCTCCCAATCGAGGTTGAGGATGTCTTTGTCCGCCGAGGGTTCGGGCACCCAGGGTTCGCTCCAGAGGGCGCTGGCCATCCATCCGTCGCTATAGATGCCCTGGTTACCCGCCATCTCAAAGTATTGGGTGCTGTGGCGGGTGGGCACTTTGGCATCGGCGAAGGTGTAGGCCAAACTGGTACCTTCAATGGGCTTTTGGTCAATGCCGTTGATCTGCACGGGCTGGGGAATCCCCGCCGCCTCCAGAATCGTCGGCGCAATGTCGATCACATGGCTGAACTGAAAGCGCTTGCCGCCCTTGTCTTTGATGCCCGCTGGCCAAGCCATGGCCATACCGTTGCGGGTGCCGCCAAAGTGGGAGGCAATCTGCTTTGTCCACTGGAAGGGGCTATCCATCGCCCAGGCCCAGGCGGCGGGGAAGTGGTTGTAGTACTTTGGCCCACCCAGGTCATCGATGGCGGCAACTTTGGTTTCTAGGTCTTCGGGCAGGCCGTTGAAGAAGGTCATCTCGTTCAGCAGGCCATTGAAGCCCCCCTCGGCGCTGGATCCGTTGTCTCCGGCGATGTAGATCACCAGGGTGTTGGCCAGTTCGCCAATCTGGTCAATCGCATCAACGACCCGACCCACCTCATGATCCACATGGGCGGTAAACCCGGCAAACACCTCCATCATCCGCGCATAGACCCGTTGCTCTTCGGGGGAAAGGGTATCCCAGGCGGCGAGGGCGGCGGGTCTGGGGGTGAGCTTCGCATCGGCGGGAATCACGCCCAGCTTTTTCTGCCGCTCGAAGGTGTCGATGCGGTACTGATCCCAGCCCATGTCGAACTGGCCTTTGAATTGGTCGATCCAGTCTTGGGGCGCTTGGTGGGGGGCATGGGTGGCCCCAGGAGCCAAGTACACCAAAAAGGGCTTTTCGGGGGAAACCGCATTCACCTGGCGAATGTAGTTAATGGCGTGGTCGGCCAGGTCGGTACTGAGGTGATAGGGGGTGCCGTCGGCGTTGGTTTCCGGCGGTTCGATGCGGGTGGTGTTTTCCACCAGGGCGGGGCGAAACTGGTCGGTGTCGCCGCCCACAAAGCCATAGAAATAGTCGAAGCCTAGCCCCTGGGGCCAGCGATCAAACGGCCCCGCCATGCTGCTTTCCCAGTCGGGCACGTTGTGGTTTTTGCCAAACCAGGCGGTGGCATAGCCGTAGGCCTGCAAAATTTGGGCAAAGGTGCCCGCATTATCGGGAATTACCCCGGTATAGCCCGGAAAACCTGTCCCCGCTTCGGTAATCACGCCGTTACCCACGGAATGGTGATTGCGCCCGGTCAACAAAGCCGCCCGCGTGGGGGAACAGAGCGCCGTGGTGTGGAACTGGGTAAATTGCAGGCCGCTCTTCACCACCCGATCCATCGTCGGCGTGGGAATGCTGCCGCCAAAGCTGCTGAACTGCCCAAAGCCCACATCGTCAATCAGCACCAGCAGTACGTTAGGGGCGTTTTCAATGCCAAAGGTGCTAGGCAATTTGAGCTGACTTTTAACGGCTTCCGAGGTCTGATAGCTCAGCCCAATTTTGCCCGAAAAGGGCTTGTCAGGATGGGGCAGAATTTCCTGGGCCAAGGCCGGGGGCACAGCGGATTGCAGCACCAAAATAGCAATCATCGCCCCAGTGAAAAGCAAGGATCTAATCCGAGAAAGCATGATTTGCGACACCAGTATGATTTACGACATCCGTAATGATTGAAAACATCCGTACAAAAGACGTACCCAGCAAAGGCCGCTCACGCACAGCCAACGCCTCACAAAAATGACTAGCGCGATTGATGCTATCTCCCCAGCCAGAGGCCAAACAATACCCTGGCTACAAAACGACATAGACCATCGGCACAACGCCTCAGCCTCTATTCAAAAAACGCAAGTTTAGGCGAGGTCGCTTTACTTTCCTAGATCCCTCCTCTATAGGTGATTGAAGTAGACCGTCTCACACCACGCTGAAGCCATTCGTCGCTGTATTGTGCTTGGTCTGGTCTATGCTGGCACCCGCAGCGGAGGATGGCTTTTCCAAAACGTCTTTATTTCTCCAAACGTCTGAAATGTCCTAGGTATTCACAGCCGCTCAGAGCGGATTTACCTGGAAGGTGAGAATTTTTATCGGCTCAGTAATTCTCCTAAAAATACCAGGGTAAAAAATTAGACCCCACAGGATGGAAGTTCCCATGTCTCTCCCCCTCAATCCGCAGGAAATCGTCAGCTTAGCCCCCCTCAACCGGGAACCCTCCCCCCCGGAGATGGATCAGGCCATCCGCGAGGCAACCTTGGCCGTCGATTCCCTCGACTGGCTGCAATCCGGCGATACCGTGCTGATTAAACCCGTGCTGAACTCCGGTAAGCCCTACCCCTCCACCACCAGTCCCCTCGCCATTGCCAGTATGGTGCGGCTGCTGAGGGGGCGCGGCGCAGGGCGGGTGATTGTGGCCGACATGAGCGGCGTGGGCCATCTCGATCAGAAACCGGAAGGTTGCAAGGGCAGTAGTCGCGCTCTGGCCAAGAGTGCGGGGCTGTTCAACCCTGTGCTAGAGGCTGGCGCAGAATGGGCCTTCTTTGAAGAATCGGGCTGGGACAGCTTCTACGAAGAACCACCTGCCCCCGGTTCCCACTGGCGAGGAGGCGTCACGCTACCCAACATTCTGCGGGAGGTAGACCATATTGTGTCTATGCCTCGCTGTAGCCGCCACGCCCTGCTGGGCAACACCCTGGCCCTCAAGTCGGTGGTGGGCTACATGCGCTACGACACCCGCCTGGAATACCACCACGACGCCAAAACCATCCAAGAAAAAACCGCCGAGGCCAACACCGTACCCACCCTGTTGCAAAAGCAGCGCCTCGTCGTCACCGCCGCCGATAAGGTACTGGCCACCTTTGGCCCCGACCTCGGCTATGTCATCGCCCCACCCCAGGGCTTGGTGATCGCCTCCCGTTCTGTGGTGGCCCACGATATGGTTTCCCTGGCCTGGTTAATCACCCACTGGCGACAGGCTCCGTGGCACCGCAAACAAGCCTTGAATGACCCCAGCAGTAACTGGCTCGTGGCTAATCTAGCCAACCGTGCCGTGGCGGGAATGCTGGGCGGCTGGAAACAGAGCCTCAGCGCCGAGGGCATCAAACATTCGCCCCAACCCGATATCTGGCGAGATCGCACCCTACAACGGGCCTTTCAACTCATGGGCGGCGTGCCCAACATTCAACTGCAACCCACCCAGCCCAGCCTTGCCCCCCAAACCCTAGCCGAGCTAGCCGACCTCGTGGCATTGCCCGCCGCGACACGAGCAGCGTAAGCAAGACAATTTTGGGTCATCTCTTGTCAGTTGTTACAGCCCAAACACCCGCTGAAACCGAGTGAATTATCGCTATAGACAAACTCCTAGGCAGACCATCTGGCCCCTGTCTGTCTTGGGCAGTGGGGCGCTGATCCTTCCCCTGCTGGGATGGAGTGCTCCAGGCTATACCGCTCCCTGCCAAGGTCCTATTGCCCTCCAAGCAACCGATTGCGCCGATTGGATCGCAGGTTTTCCTAGGGATAATTTAGGGATAACCAAGGAAACAACGGTCAAACCGTCAACATCGCTGCTTCCCTTGCAATATGAGGCATCTGCGGCTCAACCCAGCCCGGAGTTATCGTCCAATTGTGAGAACGCCACGCCGCCATGGCTCACCCCATCCAATGATGCGGAGTCAGCGATGTCGAGTCAGGCGGCTGATCGGTATCCGGTGTCAACCGGCCTAGCAGCGGCCTCTCTCACCGGGGATGCTCCTATTCCAACAGCGCCAGCCTTGGCCCAAACCAGCAGTGGTTCACCGCCACTTAGTGTTTGGGAACGCTCAACGTTAACAGGGGATTGGGGCGGGCTGCGATCAGACTTTGCCGATAGTGGCGTCACCTTCGACCTCTACTTCACGCAGTTTTTGCAGGGGGCCGTGATCAGCTCCGGCTCCCGTGAATTCAACTACGGGGGGCGCTTCGATGCCCTGATCAATTTTGATACGGAAAAGCTGGGCCTCTGGGAGGGGGGAAGTTTCAATACCCACCTGGAACTACGGTACGGCAGTATTCCTCCCTTGCCGACGGCCCAGGGAGCCTTTTGGCCTGTCAATACAGGAGCCGCGCTTCCCTTGGGAGACTCAGGAAATTTAGTGGCCTCCTCGCTCTACCTATCCCAGCGGTTGGGCGATGTTTCGCTGCTCATTGGCAAAATTAACGTACTCGACTTGTTAGCCCGTGACCCGTTCTTTGGTGGTTGGGGTACACAGCGATTTATGAACCTTTCCTTCGTTGCTCCTCCCAGTGGTGTCCTGCCACCCACCATCTTTGGAGCGATCACCAACATCCGCCTCGACCCCATTACCCTCACCTTCATGGTCTATGACCCCAACGACCAGACCAACAATTACTGGCCCAATAATTTGTTTGAAGACGGCGTAACCTTCTCGGCTGGGGCCACCTACGCCACGACGATTAGCCATCGACCAACCACCGTTAGCCTCGCGGGCACCTACAGCACTCAAGCAGGGCCAGACCTAAACGATATTCTGTTGCCGCCGGACATCGAAGGTGGCACTCAACAAGGCTCCTACGCGATTGCGTTCCAGTTCAGCCATTTACTCCAACAACTGCCCGATAACCCCCGTGAAGGCTGGGGCATCTACTTCAGAGGGTTGCTGGCCGATGGCAACCCCAACCCGATTCAAGGGTCAGTGGTGACAGGCATCGGTGGTAGAGGGCTATTCGCTAACAGACCTCAAGATCGTTTCGGGCTGGGTGTTTTTTACTGGAACTTCAGTGATGAGCTTCAAAGCACGGTCAATCCCATCATTGACTTTGGGAATGGCTCTGGTTTGGAAGCCTATTATAGCTATGCGATTACGCCATGGTTTCACTTGACGGGGGATGTGCAATACATCAATCCCGCAAACCAGAGTTTCAGCGACGCTCTGTTTCTAGGATTGCGGGCTGGTCTGCGATTTTAGAGGGTTTATATTCTAGGGCGCGTCATCCTTTAGTTGCTCATAGTTGCTCAAAGTCGAGGTTATCTGCCGCCGCACAAATTTCACGATAGATTTTCAGTGTGTTTTCTTTAAGTAGAGGCTTCTTATGGCAATTTCTGTTCCGGGTGATCCCATTGATAGTATTTGGCTCAGTTTGCCCCTAGCAACCTGGCAAGATACCTATGCAACTGTCCATCTATGGACAGGTAGCCGTAGATCGTACCCCAACCGCATAAGGAGCATACCCGAAAATGGTTAAAGGCAGGTTAGAAGCATTCAGTGATGGGGTAATTGCTATTATTATCACCATTATGGTGCTGGAGTTGAAAAGACCTCACGAGTCAGATCTAGCGGCGCTACTTCCCCTGATTCCAACATTCCTAAGCTACGTGTTGAGTTTCGTGTATGTTGGTATTTACTGGAATAATCACCATCACCTATTTCAGGCCGTCCGACACGTCAATGGTGCAACTTTGTGGGCAAACCTACATTTGTTGTTCTGGTTATCATTATTTCCCTTTGCTACAGCATGGATGGGTGAAAATCACTTTGCGGCGATGCCCGTTGCGCTTTATGGTGTGATTCTATTGTTGGCTGCGATTTCCTACTTTGCTCTAACCCGCACGCTTATTTTGTACCATGGCCAAAATTCCACCCTTGCGAACGCTCTTGGTCGGGATCTTAAAGGAAAGTTATCGGTATTGATTTATGCCGTTGCAATTCCCCTTGCTTTTGCAATCCCTTGGCTTGCCTGTGCGTTGTATATTCTGGTTGCCGTCATGTGGCTCGTTCCTGATCGCCGCATTGAAAAGACATTGAACTCATAACGTTTCATGTTCTGATGCGACAAAAAACAGCTAACAATCCCGCTGCACCAGAACGAAGTCAATCTATCAGCAAGAAGCAGAGGTTATCTAGGTTCGGTGAGCGGGGGCGTTAGATTGCCTATACAATTGGCCTACTGCCTAAGTCAGACTACCTTTTCAGAATCCGACAAAACGGCTTGTGAAGAACTCTCCAAATCAGCGGTCATAGATGGGAACGCAATCTCTGGATCGGGAAAGATAGATCGCTGCTCGATCCAATAGCCCAGCGTCCAGAGAGACACCAAGGAATCCACGACCAACACCGGGAAATAGCCGTAGGTATTGGGGTTAGCAAATCCGCGAGAAATGACATAAAGCCCAACCATCCAGGCTTTTTCCGCAAAAGAGTAGAACACCACCGGGGCACGCCAGGATTTCTTGAACGCAGCTACCACCATAACCACCCCCATAAACCCAACCATGACACCCCAGTGGTTATAAAAGAAGTAGTGCCCCTGATTGAAATAATCAGATTTAAAGGTCTCATCATAGGGAATTTTCAGGATGTTCACGATTCCCCACGTTGGCGCAATGGCATAGATAAAACAAGAGGCTGTCGCCAGCCCCATAACGAAGAGCATTTTAGGGAGGTGGCGGGTAAAAAACATGATCAGGTTCTTGAGATTGACACCTCAGAATAAGATGATTAACTACAAAAAACAATATTTTAGACATTTCTTTAATGTTAAAAATTAAGAATCGAAAACCCATGATTTGAGTTGAAGTCATCTAGAGATGCAAGGTGCTGGGATAAAAGTTGAGGTGAGCAGTCTGTAAGCCCGACCAGTGGAGGGATTGACAAAGGGAGAAACGAGGAGGTGAGCTAGGAATTACCACAAACTTAGCAACACCCTCCTCAGAGGATATTTGGAAAGTAGCAATTGGCACAGAGTGACCCGGAACGCAGAAAAGGCTTCCTGGGTATTAGGCTCAGAGTAACGAACACTGTAGCTCCTTGGAAGCCATGACATCAGAGTATTCCAGCCACCTGACCTGTGA
>JBIPSI010000005.1:0-179564 GCA_044070495.1 Spirulina sp.
ACCCTCCTCACCACCCTCACCCTCCTCACCACCCTCACCCTCCTCACCACCCTCACCCTCCTCACCACCCCACCACCCCACCCATGCTCCCCCCCATCGACCGCATCAAACTCTCCCAATCCGCGAAAGACCAACTGGTCAAACTCAAGCGCATCACCAAAATTCCCACCTGGAACGTCCTTTGCCGCTGGGCGCTGTGCCGTTCCCTGGCGGAACCGTCGATGCCGTCCCCCGTGCCCATCCCCGCCGACAGCAACCTAGAAATGACCTGGCAGGTCTTCGGTGGCCCCATTGCCGACCAACTGCTCATCGCCCTCAAGCAGCGCTGCCATCAAGATGACCTCGGCACCGATCCCGAAACCCTGGCTACCCAATTACGGCTACATTTGCATCGAGGCATCGGCTACCTAGCAGGCGATCCCAATTTGAAAAGCATTGAAGACTTTTGTCGCCTAGGTCTTGCTGAGCCTTAGAAGAACGATATAAAAACCCGGTTTCTTGGCCAAAGCACAAGACCCCCTGGGGTAGCGCAGCAGAAGCCGGGTTTTTACCTATACTGAGAGTATCCCCCATACCGCAGGAGGCTATATGGTCTCAGTCTTAAAAACGGTCAAATGGAATCTAGATGATTATCACCGCATGATCGATGGGGGAATTTTGACGGATCGGCGGGTCGAATTGTTGTGGGGAGAAATTGTTGAAATGGCCCCAGAGGGAACACCCCATGCCCATCTCAGCAGTCGGGCGGGAGACTATATCCGTTCAAAACTTGCAGGACGAGCTAAGGTACGCGAAGAAAAGCCGATCACGCTACCCAATGCCTCAGAACCCGAACCGGATATTGCCGTTGTGCAGGATTTGGGAGAGGAATATTTCGAGCATCATCCCTACCCAGAAAACATCTTTTGGCTGATCGAGTATGCCGATGCCAGCTTGAAGAAAGACTTGGAAATTAAAATCCAGATCTACGCCGAAGCAGGTATTCTAGAATATTGGGTTGTCAACCTAAAAACTATGGAGTTAGTGGTCTTTAAAGAACCGACTGAAAACGGCTACCAACAACAAGAAACCTTGACGGAGGGCCAAGTTTATCCCGTCGCCTTTGTCGATGTAGCCTTGGCGGTGAGAAGCTTCATTCGTCGCTAGACATTAGTTTGAAAACAACAATGGCTGCACACTGCCATCGGGCAAAATATCGGGCAGCCACTCATCGCCTCGGTGTTCGGTGCCGTCCCATTTTTCGGGCCAGGTTTCGGCGGCAATGAGTTCATGAATCCGGGCCAGTTCTTCAGCGTTAATCAGGCAAATCTTGGGCTGTCCGGCTTGGGCGGCTCCGGCGTTGACTTCGGCTTCGATGCGGAGAATTTCCCCCAGCATCCATTCTCGCGTTTCTAGGGTGAGTGGCCCTAGGCGGCCCTGTTTTTTGGCCAAAGAACCGTCCTTTTTAACTTCCCCATGCTTCCGCAAACGGTACTGAGGCTTCTTGACTTCCCAATACAACGGGCGCAGTTGTCGCAAGGGGGATAGGTACGTCCATCTGGGGTTGGCCAAAACCCGCTCCAGGGCGGCATCTTCCTGTACCAGGGGGCAGCCAATACAGCCCGTCCGGGCATTAATCGATTCGGTTTCGCCCAGGTCATCCTGGGGGTTGTGGCCGTAGACCTCGGCAACCTCAAAGGTGGGGTAGCCCAGTTCCACATCGGCCTGCACCAGCCAGTCCCACACATGGCAGACTCGCCAGTGCAGCAGCGGCGCAAGCACATCAGCGACTGCATTTGAGGTGGTCTGCTGAAACCAGCCCTGGCCACACTCGCCGCCATCCTTGGTGCAGCTCATGGCAATGCGTTGGTCGCGGGCGGCAGATTCACCAATGCGCACCCCCGTCAGCATCAGAAACTTTTCGCCCCGCTCTTGGCGCAGGGTTTCTAGTTCTCGCTCCATGCTCATCACCTTCAGCTTGGGCGTACACCAGCGAAAGGTGTTGCTGGGCGGCGGCACCCCTCGGCCCAGCATGTAGACAAAGTAGCGGTGATCCAGCTTGGGCAGCACCACGCGGGTATCAAAGCCCCGAACCATGAGGGCGTCCAATAGGGCCATGGCCGCATTGTGCAGGGGCGGCAACTCCTGGCGGGTGTCGGCATAGAGGACGGTGATGCTCTCAGGGCGGGGCACCAACCCTTGATCGAGCAGGTGGGCTACTAGGGTGACGGTGGCGGTAGAATCCTTGCCGCCGGAGAAGGCGATTGACCAATGCGGATACAGCCCCCCATAGTGACGCAACGACTCCGCCGATAGCTCGATGCTGCGATCTAGCGAGAGCCGCTCATGGTCAAATAGGCTTAGCGTTTTCATGGTCAGGGCGACCCCATATTTAGCGCTATTCTAACGAGAATCCCGGTCTAGATTAAATTGGCCCGTTGATGGATGGGTATGGGTGGGTGTGCTACGTAGCGCCTGATCCCCCCCAAGCCAGTGGGGTTTCCTGGCCGGGATGGGTAACCTAGAGAGAAGTCGTTCCCTAGGGTTGTGCTGACGTTTCAACACCATCACCATGCGAGTCTTTAATTATTTGTTGGGTCTAGCGCTCATCGTGCTAGGCATTTATTTCCTGGGTAAAAACATCATCTTCACCACCTATGCCTATCCCTGGTGGCGGGGCATTGCTGCCGATATGTCCGTTATTTCCCTCTGTATTGGGGTGTTTGCCCTGGTCTTTTTACCGCCCCCCATGCGGCCCTTTGGCTGGGTAGCGGTGGCCTTTGGCATTGTGTGTGTCTTTGCCAGCAGTCGGGCCATACTAAACCCCACCAGTCTGTGGCAATTTTTCCTTTCGTTGATGGCGATGGGGTTTGGCTATAAGTTGCTCTCCCGCCGCCGTGCCCTGTTTTGACCAGCCCAGAGGCCTAAAGTCCTGACTATTCAACCCCTAGGTCGCCTTTGCCAAACCTCTTTGCGGCCTGGGGGTTGATGCGCTTCTAACCCCTATCTGTGTTTTGAGGCTCAATCGGTCTTTGCATCGGCCCTAGGTAGCGGGTGAGGTAGGGAGAAAAGACCTCATAAATCAGCGTTAAAGGTTTACCTCGGTGCCAAAACAGGTAGTGACGGCCCCAAAACGGCCCTGGTTGGCCAAAGGCGGCTTCTAGGGCTGGAGATTCGCCAAAATAGAGGCCCTGGATGTCGCGATACAGTTCTGTGCGTAGACGGGCGAGGCTGGCCCAAATCGGTAGGGACTTGTTCTGCAAATACTCATCCACATGGCTGGCTTCCCACCAGGAGGCGGCGTAGGCAAGGCGCTGCCCGGAGGCCGTCCTCAGCCATACCTGGCGGCGCACCCTTGGCCCCGGCACCACCCGGATAATGTCGGGGGCACCGTCCAAATCCAGGCCCACGCGGGACATGTCAATCACGTCTACCTCGGTGGGTTCGCGGGTGAGCAGTTGCAGATGGCGGGTGGGGGAACCATCGCCCAACAGCAAAATTTGCCAAGCGGGGGCCATCTGGTCGTGGGGTAGCCCCTGCTGCACCAGGGGCGATCCGGCCTGCCACAGGGGATCTAGGGCGTGCCAAGCGCAGGGGAGGGCGTTGGGGTTAATCGGCTGGGTTACGGAGGCCAAGGTGTGTTACAAAAGTTCATCTCTAGTTTCATAGTATCGTGCTTTTCTAGGGTCGTTTCCCCGTCTGGATATCCCCATGGCCGTTGATACCTGGTTTCCCCTCGCCATTTACTACGAAGACTTGCCCGATGCGCCCCAGCATCAAGCGGCGTTGATGGAGGCGGTGCTTGACCTGGAACAGTCGGGTTACGAGCCGCGCAACTTCCCCGAAATGGCCTGGACGGGAGACCTGCACGGGGTGGAGCAAATTCATCTAGACCCGCGCTTTGCCTGGATTGTGGGCCAGGTGGAAACCCATACCCGGCAATACCTAGATGCCCTAGGACTCGATCTAAACCAGGTGGATTTGTACATTCAGCGGGCTTGGCCTGTGGTGTCGCGCCATCAGCAGGAGGTGGGCACCCACTGCCACAACACCGCCAACATCAGCGCCGTGTACTACGTGGCGGTACCCGAATCCGGCAGCGATGAATCGGGCTGTTTAGCCTTTTTTGACGACGCCCGCCAAAACGAAGTCAGCCCCGGCATTGGCAGCGAAAACACCGACATCATCGCCCAGTGGAACTACCTCAACCAAGACCAGGCCCTTTACCTGCCCACGGAAGGCCGATTGATTCTCTTCCCCGCCAAGCAGCGCCACGGCGTCACCATGAACCACACGGAGGGGCTGCGAATTTCCCTCTCCTTTGATATTGTGCTCACCGCCGCACCAGGGCAGGCTGCGGGTTCCTACGAATTCCTCACCCCGCCCCCCAGCCAGTGGAAACGGTTTTCCCCGCCCGTCTGATGGTTTATCCCACCAGTAAGCCCCAGCCTCTCCAAAACCTGATTGCCTAACACATCTCCAAAGTAGGTTGGGTGCAGCGAAGCGGAACCCAACACTCGCCGAGGATTTTGGGCTGGTTGGGTTCTGCTATCGCGCCACCCAACCTACGAGAGATCAAGGCTTTTCGGCGTTGTGTCAGTCAGCCAGAACCAAAACACCGGGGGCGCACATAAAAGGCGTCCTAGCCATGCTGCCCAACGGCAACGGCTAGAACGCCTGTCTAAGTCCTGAATTGAAGCGTTGAAGAAGTTGGCAGGGGTAAGAATGCAGCAGTTAAGCTACAGCCCTCTACCCAACCTAGGCGGCGGTGTTGTCTTCGGCTTCGGCCTTACGCTTCCGCAGAGCAGCAACCCCCATGCCAATTAGGCCAGGGAGAAGGGCGGGAGTGGGAACAGGCCTAGCAAAGACACTGAAATTGGACAACTCAGGGTTGTTATTCCCATTTGGTGTCTTAATTCCGTCAGTAGTAAATCCAAAAGAAGTTGCTGTGTATTTTCCTGCCTGGAAGTAATACGCTGCATATTCGGTAGCACCCTTAGGAACTAGTACCAAGCTAAACTTTGCGGGATCTAAGCTAGCAAAAGAAACAGAGCCACTTTTGCTATCAAAACCTGAAACGCTCGCCCCTAGCGAATTCGTACCCTCAATACCGTCACTGTCTTGTTTAGAGCTGAAGAACCAGTTAGAACTCTCCGCAAACAAGCCGTTGTTCAGGGCAGTCAGAAACTTGCCCCGCTCAGTTGGCTGATTAATCAGGCCGTCAAATGCGCCAGCACAATCAGTAGCTGAAGGTGTGAAGTGGCTGGTAGAACACACTCCCTTCCCTAGGGTAAGGCCAGCATCAGTAGCGGCAGTTATGTTAGCTGCGCTTGCAGGCTCAATCATTCCAACGGAGCCAAGCATAGTTAGCCCTGCTACAGAGGCAACTGCAAATTTTGACAAAGTTGTTTTCACGGTTCTATCTCCTAAACATGGTTTTGGGGATAGACGCAATTCGGTGTGCTCCCAAGCATTTCTGCTTAGTTGAATCGTTCACATGACACTCAACCGATTCCCTGATTCCATTTCGGTAGCCCTGTGTGTCAGACCACTGGGTTGCTGGAAGCCAACTTGCCTAGCCCCTCAACCCTGGTCGCCTTGCACAGTGCAATCATGGAGCAGGCATCCCCCCCGAACAACAGGGTTCTAAGTATCTTCACGTAAGCTTCAAAGGATGAAAAGTCAGATTAGTCTTGCCCGTAGGTGTCGCTTATGGGACTTCAGCCCGTAGGTGAGGTGGCGCAATGTAAACCCAACATCCAAAATTTATGATGCTGCGCCCAAAAGCCGCAGCTCGTAGCGCCAATTTATCCAAAGTCACTTAGTTATCGGAGTGGTTTGGAGCTGGCTGACTGACAAAAGATTCTTCATCGGGTGCGAAAACCGCACCCCTACAGGATTGGGTTCATATAGGGGTCAGGTCTACTGACCCTTTGGATGTCGGCTTCTTTATGAGGTAGAAGACGCTAGCTTGCCAATGGAGTTACCACGGTATCTGTGTAAAGGTGACATTCAGGCTGGCAATTTGCCACCATGGACAAGGGCATCCTTATCAATACATGGACGCCCAAGGTTCATGATGGAAAGGAGGCTAAAGCCATGGGAAATCGAGGGATTTCGGCAACCCTAGGGCTGGTATGGGGGTTGGGATTGGCTTATGGGGGGCTATTGGGTCAACCGCTGGCGGTACAGGCCCAAGGAAACTCGGTGGGGTCGCTGACCGCCGAACCGGGTTCTCGGATTAACGTTCGCACTGGCCCCGGTACAAGCCATACAGCCCAGCACTACGGTCTGCCGGGGGATCGGGTGACGCTTTTGGACTCTGCCTTTGAACCCTGTGATAGCCCCCTAAGCTGTCGCGAGTGGCATCGGGTGCGGTTTCCGCAGTCGGGGGCGGTGGGCTGGGTGCGTGGGGATTTTCTGGTGCAGGGTAGCGCGGCCCTCAGCGAGGGATGCCACCGTCAACTGGCGGCGGAGCGAGATCGGGTGAATGGCGTGAGGAACGGCTTTTTGAGTGCGATTTACCTCGCCCCCAGTCCAGAATCACCCTACCGAGATCGCCCTAACGAAATCACCTTTCAACTGGGTGGGGCGGGGCAGGAATCGGTGCTATCGTCGCCCCAGTTTATGCGAAATATGAGTGACCGCCTGATTCAAAGCTGTGGCAACGTCAGCGCCGTGCGGTACGCCTCCAATGCCTCAGGCTGGCACGATGTCTATGGGTTAATTAACGGCCAGGTCACGGGCTTTACCTGTGTGGATATGGGGCC
The DNA here is from genome assembly GCA_044070495.1 of Spirulina sp. Taxonomy (GTDB): domain Bacteria; phylum Cyanobacteriota; class Cyanobacteriia; order Phormidesmidales; family Phormidesmidaceae; genus Nodosilinea. Next base: position 6,750 of record JBIPSI010000005.1, read on the forward strand.
GTCCCGTCGGTTGCGCTGGGGCGAATACTACTGCGGCCTCTAGCAGAGCGGTTGAGCAGGGGGATTTCCTAAGCTTTTCCAGGCGTTTTGCCGAGGGTTCTGGGCGTGGGGGCAACGGGTTGTTTCGTTGGCCATTGGGATTGGCACGGCGGATCGGGTAGGCTTTAATACGTAACGTCATCCACCTTTCCAGAGGCAACGTTTGACCATGATGCTGAAGTCCACCACTCGCCACGTACACATCTACACCGCCGTTGTTGAGAACAATGCCCTGGTACCCAGTGAAGATCGCCTTACCCTAGATGTGGATCCTGACAACGAGTTCAACTGGTCGGAGGAGGCCCTCAAGGCCCTCTACGGCGAATTTGATCGACTGGTAGACGCCGCCGAAGGGGAAGACCTGACCGACTACAACCTGCGTCGGATTGGTTCGGATCTGGAGCATTTCATCAAAACTCTGCTGAAGACGGGGCAAATTAGCTACAACCTTAAGAGCCGCGCCCTGAACTACAGCATGGGTCTGCCCCAGGTGGTGGCGGAGGAGTAGGTAATCCATGGCCCGTGTTCCTCTCCCCAGCATAGGGGCGAGCGGCCTAGGCTCCAGGGGAGGTTCTTCGATAGGATGACGACAGTTCTCTATGGGTTGACGGAATGGTGATTCACTGCACCAATCCGACCTGCCGCACCTGGGTTTCTCAGCCCCTTGGGCGCTGTCCAGCCTGCCAAACGCCCCTGCCCTATCGGTTGCTGCTGGCGGTGGGCGATGGCCTACCCAAGGAGGTTGAAGCCACCCTCATCTCTGGTACTAGGGTGGCTCAGCGGTACATGGTCTGGAAACATCCCGTCTGGCTAGATACCCGCCCAGAGGATCCCATCGCCTCGGTGGATCCCATTCCACCACGGGTGCTTCCCTATCTGCATTTGTCTGGCTTTATTCAACATATTCCCCGTCCCTACGATTACCTCACGGGTGCAGCCAGTGGTTTGGGGGTAGATGTGCTGCTGCTGGAGGCGTCTCCCCTGGCGGTCACCCTGCCTCCTTCGCCCTCCGATCCGGTGCAGGTGCAACGGTTACCCCTCATGGGTCAAGCCTGGGCAGAGGGGACAGCCCTACAACAGCTCAATTGGCTCCGGCAGATCGCCTACCTGTGGCCCGCCTTGGCCGAGCAACGGGTCGCCACAACCTTGATCACCCCAGAGACCCTCAGGGTTGATCAGTCCCTGCTGCGGATCACTCGCCTGGTGCCCGATGCACCCCAGTCGCCCGCCTTGGCCGCCCTTGGCCGTCAGTGGAAACCCTTGGCATCCAAGGCTCAGCCTGTGCTGCGAGACTATCTAGGTTGGCTCACCGCAGCGCTAGCCCGTGGGGAATTGGTCTCGGCCTCGGCCCTGCTGGCGGAATTGGAGCAGGCGATCCAGACCCTAGCGACGGGGCTAACCGTGACCGTGGAGTGGGCCGCCGAAACCGATCAGGGGCTTTCCCGCGACCGCAATGAAGACGCCTGCTATCCCCAAGGAAAGGGTCACAAACAGGTGATCTCAGGGGTTGCCGCCTCCCAGAAAAGCGGGTTGGCCCTACCGCTGCTGGTGGTGTGCGATGGCATCGGTGGCCACGAACAGGGCAACGTGGCTTCCCAAACCGCCATTCAAACCTTTCTTACGACCCTCCAGCCCCTAGCCCAGCAGGGCGACCTCAGCCCCGCCACCGTAGCCCAGGGGTTGAGGCAGGCGATGGTGGAGGTGAACACCAACATCGTGAATCGCAACAACGACGAACACCGCTCTGAGCGGGCCAGGATGGGGACAACGGCGGTGTTGGCCCTGGTTCACTTTCCCTACGTGTCTGTGGCCCACCTGGGGGATAGCCGCGCCTATCGAGTGAGTGCCCACACCGCCTACCAAATCACCCTAGACGACGATGTGGCCTCCCGTGAGGCCCGCCTCGGCTATGCCCTCTACCAAGAAGCCACCCACATGGCGGGGGGAGGGGCGTTGGTGCAGGCCCTCGGCATCAACGATTCGGAGTACCTATACCCCACGGTGCAGCACTTTTTGCTGGACGATCCCTGTGTGCTGCTGCTGTGTTCCGATGGCCTCAGCGACTACGACCGGGTAGAGACCCTGTGGCCCCACACCGTTGCGCCCTTGGTGGGGCAAGCCGCGCCCTTGGAGCCTGCCATCCAGTCCCTCATTCAGTGGGCCAACCAGCTCAATGGCCACGACAACATCACCGTGGGGTTGATGCGGTTTTTGCCCCAGCCGTTGCGGGTTGCTTCGCCCCTGCCTGCGGCGGCCCTTGCGCCATCTGTCCCGCCGAACTCAGGATCAACCCTTCTGGCGCAACCCACCAGGGGAACCTTCTCCGACCGACCCACGCCGCCTGGGGCATCATCCCCTGAGTTTGGCCCTGGAGACGATCTCATCCCTGCCACAGAGGTAGCCGCTCTCCCTCAATCAACCCCTCGCTGGCCCTGGCGTGCGTTTTTGGCGGGGGCCGTTCCTACCCTTTTACTGCTGGCGGTCGGGGGCTGGGCCTATACCCGCTGGCAACCCAAACCCTTACCGCTAGCGGCACTCCCCCCCTGGCCCTCTGACCTCCAGGCGGAAGTTTTTCAGGACTTAGCCCCAGCGAAAAGTCTTGATATTGCGGTCGGATCCTTTTGGCAGCGGTCGGTGGCCTGGGAGAATTCCGGTGATCCCGATCCCCTGGCCCTGCGGCCCAATCCCACGGCCTCTGTGCCGAATAATCTACCCACCATTCCCGTAGGCAGTATTCTAAAGGTGGTAGATCGGCGTGGACTGTCCGATCAGCCTCAGTGGGTGTATCTTCAGGTTTGCGCCATTCCCTCTGGCGGTTCCCTCGCCCCGGTTCCCCCAGCATCGGGTTCATCGTCGGTAGGGGCCGGATCAGCGTCCTCCACCGAGGCTCGGTTAGCGACTCCGTTGGCCCAGCCCGGTCGTCAAGGCTGGGTTCGTTCCCAGGCCCTCTCCACCAACGCCACGCCCCTGACCGGAGTGTCTCCTAGCCAGCGGGGAATCTGCACCCTTCCCTAGGATCCCCTAACTTTCAGGATCCCGGCCAGCCTAGGCATTTCCCCGGCATTGCTCCCTAGCATTTCTCTATTGTGGTTTGTCGCCCTTCCCTATGTCCTCTTCCCCTGCGTTGACCCTGCGACTTGCCCTTGATCGACTGACCAAGGCCGATGCCAATCACTATGCCATTTGGGTACTCAGCAGCCCCTTCCCCGATGGCTATGCCCACCATGATCGGGTCTGGGACGAGGCCATGTCTCAACTGTGGGCGCGGTGGCAGGAATTTTTCTCCCTGCGGGGGCTACCCCTGGTGCCCCACGTTCCCTCGGCCTATGCCTCTCCGGTTGACCTAGAGGCCCTGCTGGATCAGGTGGGGCCACCGATGGAATCGGGGGGGCAAACTGGACGCCTGATGCAGGGCCTAGGGGTGAGCCTCTGGAACTGGCTGTTTGACGGCCCCCTGCGAGCCACCCTAGAGCGCAGCTTGGGCATGGCCATGGGGCTAGACTGCCCCCTGCACCTTCAGCTCGAAATTCGTGCCCCCGAACTGATTAGCCTGCCCTGGGAAATTATGCAGCCGGAGCCCGGTCGTCCGGCAGTCTCCCTAGGGCCACAAATTTTATTTAGCCGCACCACCAGCGCTGTGGATACCCTGCCGCCCATAGACCTGGATCGGTCGCTGCGGGTATTGCTGGTGCTGGGCCAAGGGGAAGGGGGAGAAATGGGATCGACGGCAACCCTGCAACTGTCCCAAGAGGCCGCCATTCTGAAACAGCTCCTAGAGCAAAGCGCCTCGCGGATCGGGGCCAGTGCAGCCGCTCCCTGCCAAGTGAGCACCCTGGTAGAACCCGACACCAAGACCCTAGTCACCACCCTAGAGAGCGGTCAGTTCAACGTGTTTTTCTATGCAGGCCACGGGGTACCAGCCCCGGATGGAGGGCTGCTGTTCTTGAACCCAGACGTGACCCTGAGCGGAATGGAACTGGCCCAGGTCTTGGTGCGCTGTCGTCTGCGGTTGGCCGTTTTTAATACCTGCTGGGGAGCCCAGCCCGATCAGAGCCACAGCCAGGTGATTTCGCGCAGTAGCTTGGCTGAGGTGTTGCTACACCATGGCATACCAGCAGTACTAGCCATGCGCGACTCCATTGCCGACGAGGAGGCCCTCAGCTTCATTCAAGTCCTCGCCCAGGGCCTTGCCCAGCGCCAGTGCATAGCCCAGGCCATGGCCACCGCCCGCCAACATCTGCTCACCGTCTATCGGTTCAACCATCCCGCCTGGACCTTACCTGTTCTCTATCAGCATCCCCAATTTGAGGGAGCGCTCCTGCAACCCGTGGATCTGGCGGTGACCCAAATCCCAGGACAGGACTCACCCCTAGCCCAGGGGCCGGTGATTCGCTGCGCCGACCATCCCACTCGGTTTTGGCGCATGGGGGGCGGGCTGATGCGGGTAGGACGCCTGCCCGACAATGACCTTGTCATCTCAGAACCCTGGGTATCTGGGCAACATGCGGAAATTTTCTGCCGCAATGGGCTGGGTTCCACCCCCGATCAACCGACCTACTACCTGCGCGACCGATCTCGATTTGGTTCCTACTACTTCGATGGCAAGACCTGGCAGCATGTGCATCGGGCGGAGGTCACCCTTCCCTTGGGTACAGCCCTGCGATTCGGTAGCCCTGAGGGCCAACTGCTGGAATTTACCCTTGAAGGCAGCCCCACCCACCCTTGACCTAACTCCCCTGATCTCAAGTCACCCAATCCTGACCTAATCTCCAGATTAGGATCCCAGGTTAGGATACGGAATAACCCCTGGCGGTGGTGTAGTCTTTTCCAGGATCTCTACCCAGATTCTTTACCGTCCCGTGCATCTTCCCTGTAGACCTATGACTTTGCCCATGTCCTCCCCCAGTTCCGATCCTAAGTCCGCCGACCAATCTAAGGCAGACCTGCTCTCCGCCCTAGTGACTCCATCGCCGATCTACCCCTGGGAACCCAATGCCCCAGAGGCCGAACCCTACTTTGCGACCGCTACAGCCACCGTCGATGATGGCGACGCACTGATCCACACCGCCCTCGCGGAGGGGTGGCAGCGGTTCTCTGCTCAATTAAACAATCAGTGGGGCCAGACCTCGGAGTCCTTGGTGAGCACCATTCTTCAGCAGCTCAAGGCCCGACTGCAAAGCCCCCCACCCGACGAGATTTTACAAACCATCGCGATCACCGTCACCGCCCTGCGCGGCAGTGGCCAAACCTACCTCGCCCAGATTGTGACTTGCGCCCAGGCGGTGCTGCCCACCTGGGATGCCGAGGATTTGGCCGTGCTGGCGCGTCCCTTAGCCTACTCTCTGCGGGATGGCCACAGCGAAATCCTCGATCTGAACCTGCGCTCCATCCTGAAGTCCAACTGGCAAAGCCTTTCGGAGATCGAACAGGCCCGCCTCAGTCTCACCCTAGCGGCCCTCGCCCTGAGAACCGCCGCCGAGGAAGATTAGACTTCGCCTCACTTAAACGGCTAAAAGTCGTAGGCTAGGTGCCCATTGCGCTCCACCCAAATGTTGGTAATGTCTAGGCCTAGGCGGCGGATGGCGTGGCGGAGTTCCAGTTGGGCATCGTCTAATTGCCACAGGGAGGCGTAGTCGCGGCAGTTGATGACGAGGGTGTTCGCCGTGGCAAAGACGTAGATGATGTTGAGGTCGGTGAGGCTGGCCGCCGCTAAAATGGCCTGTCCAGTTTGCTGAGCCTGCCGAATTTGGTGCAGTAGTTTTTCGGTTTTAACAGTCATGGATTTCGCCTCCAAGGGGTCGAAGAGGAGTTAAGAGGCGCGTTCCTTCGGGAAACTCCCTACTTCCGTCTCCAGGGTTGGAGATGAACGGATTTATGGAGGGCCACCAAGGCCCCGCGAGCGTCATACCCCACAACAAATTGCCGCCCCTGAAATGGAGACAGCTTGGGATGACCCACCGCCAACAGACCCATGCTCTGAGCCTCAAAACATCGCCAGGGAGAATTGAGGGTGCAGATTTATCGGCCCGTCTGTATTTATTGTTACCAAATTTCGACCCAAGCGCGATAGCTGGGCGTATCTGTAAAAAGTTGTAATACAAGGGCGGTTTCCCTAGCCCAGTCTAGCCCTATAGATCGCCCTCTAGCTTCCGTCGAGATTCTCCCCAGTAGGCGCTGACGGTGATCACTTCTTTGTCGCCCTTAATCTCTGAACGCCAGCGATACACGGTGTTTTTGGGATTTACGCCCACCTCCAGCAGCTTGGCCCCCATGTAGTATTCCATAGAATCGCGGGTGCGCTTTTTGAAGAACTCGGACTGGTTTTTGGGCACTGTGCGCGATAGGTGGGCTTGGGTGTGCTTAGGTGTGGGCATGGACGAATCGCAAAAATGGAAAAAGGTCAGCTTCCATCATAATCGAGAGTGCTGGGGCTGACATCTTGGGCGGCGGCAGGAGGATGTGGGGGCGAACCAGGCCCAACCCAACCCCCACTAATTGGGGTTAAGCGCCTGGGCAAGGACTTGGGGCAGACCAATTTCGCTGCACACTTCGTAGAACGTGGTGACGGGCGGGGCAGCGAACAGGTGGGCAATTTTGGCCAGGGTTTGCTCGTAGATGACATTGTGGTGTTCGCCCATGTCCTCAATGTTTTCCCAGAGGATGATGGCAATGCCGCGATCCGTGCCCGGTTCCTGCAAAAGGTAGGCCCCCTGAAAGCCCTTGTCAAAGGTGGAAACCGCCTTTTCATAAAGCTGGCGAGCTTCGGAAAAGCAGCCTGGCTTGAATTCACCAATGGCCACGTAAGCGTACTTGTGCTTCAAAAAATCATCAAAGTCAGACATGGCAGTTTAGATCGGAATGAGTAAATAACTTTAGGGGTTCAGGGCCACTTTTGCCAGCCCTGGAGTCTCGAAAAGTCGTTCCCTTAGTGTGGCGCAGATGCCGCCCCTCGGTGCTCTTTCTAACCTTGGCTTTAGATTCCGGGGCGATGGCTAGAAGTGTTGCCCCCACTCAAATCCCTGAGATGGTGGGTGGCTCAGGGGGAATGGCCCTAGCGCCCCAGGCCGATGGGTATGATGGGGCTGTGTTCTGCGAGGCTGTTTTTCCCATGTCAAACCGCACCCTAACTCTCACCGATGGCCTGTATGAGTACCTCCTGGCCCACTCGGTGCAGGAGCCAGACATTCTCAAGGCCCTGCGTCAGGAAACGGCCCAGCACCCCATGGCCCAGATGCAAATTGCGCCAGAACAGGGGCAGTTGATGGCGCTGCTGATTCAGCTAATGGGGGCCAAAAAGGCGCTGGAAGTAGGGGTGTTTACGGGCTATAGCGCCCTACGGGTGGCGATGGCCCTGCCGCCGGAGGGACGGTTAATCGCCTGCGATGTCAACCCCGACTACACGGCCATCGCCCAGCGCTATTGGGAACAGGCGGGGGTAGCGCACAAAATTGACCTGCGCCTCGCTCCGGCAACGGAAACCCTAGCCCAACTCATCGCTGGGGGCGAACAGGACAGCTTCGACTTTGCCTTCATTGATGCCGACAAAAGCAACTACCCCACCTACTACGAGCAGGTGCTTCAGTTGGTGCGGCCCGGTGGATTAATCGCCATCGACAATGTGCTGTGGTCAGGGCGGGTGGCGGATCCATCGGTCACCGATAACCGCACCGAAACCCTGCGACGATTCAACGCAGCCCTGGCCGCCGATCCGCGCATTGTGCTTAGTCTCGTGCCCATTGCCGATGGTCTCACCCTGGCCCTCAAGCTTGCCGATTCCTAGGCAAGAACGCCAAGCGACCCTTTAGCCTAACGAGGGGCCTTGAGTTCAGGCTCTCAAACAACAAAGACCGCCAGCCCAGAGAACTAGCGGTCTTTGCTGGGGTACAACTGCCCCCGATGAGACGGGCCTAGCGGAGGAAGTTGGTGGGGCCAGTGTAGCCCGACAGCTCGGCTAGACGGCGCAGGGGCTGGGCACCGGGGTAGAATTGCCCGTCGATTTCCCAGGTGGGGAAGCCCGTCACCTCAGGCGTCGAACGACAGAGATCGGTCTGGGGGTTAACGCCTTCGGGATCGCATTCTACGTTGGGTAGAATAGCCACCGCTTCGGCCCCAAAAGCCTGCTTTTGATCGTGGCAGTGGGGGCACCACCAGGCGGAATACATCGACGCACCGCTGTCCTTGAGGTACTGGGCCAGGGCAATTTCAGCAGGGCCAGAACTGGTGGTGATGGGTGGCCCTACCTGGCCTTGCACCGTACCCGATCCACCACCGGCCCGAATGGGGGCATAGACCGCCATCACTCCGGTTAGGGTCACCATGGCGACAATGACGCCAATGAAGGCAAGCTGCCCCAGATCGTCCCAGCGCCGCCCCAGCAGGGTAATCACAAACATGGCTAGGGCAAATAGGGCCGAGGCCACACAGAAAGGGCAGAAGGCCTTAATTTCAAAGGCCATGATGGTCATCAAGTAGCCGCTAAAGACCACCATGGCCGTGGCTAGGGTGAAAATCAGGGGCCAGGTGGTGGTTTCTAGCTTCTGGCGCAGGGCTTTGTTTTGGTCGGGGTTGATCCACAGGGGCGCGGTGGCCAGGGCAAACATGGCCGCATAGCCCAAAAAGCCAAACAGGGTCAGCGGCAGCCCAAAGATGGTGGCATAGGGGCTGTTCAAGACGCGATCACAGCCCTCGGTGGGGCAGGCATCGCTGCCCATCAGCTTCGTAATCGTGAGGTAAGCCGTTTCTACCGCCCCCAGGGCTGCAATACCAGCCAGCAGCCAGCGGGAGCGGCGATGAATCCAGCGGCTTTCTTGACGTCGTCGTCTCATCGGAGTTCTCTCAACCTGAAGTACTCTGCTCGGCTGATCCGTTGACCAGCAACCGAATTTCTTAGACCTACGGGTGAGGTCTGCTGTTTATCTTAGTGCGTGAATCTTCAGTCTGTGAATCTATCGCCTGCAAGACTCCGCCTAGGAAGCCTAGGAGACCGCCAGGGTGGGCATGGTCTCCCCTAGGGTTGGGCTTTGCAGCCCCTCCGCCATGGCCTCCACAAACTGCCCCACGCGAATCGGATCAATGGGCTGATTGATATCGCCGTGGCGCTTGAGGGAACTGGCCACAATCACGCCATCAGCAGCCTGCATGAGGGTGCCAATATTATCCCAGGTGGCCCCACTGCCAATGAAGACGGGGCAGGCTCCGGCGGCGGCCTTGGCTAGTTCTAAATCCTCTAGGCTGGGGGGGCTGCCCGTAGCCCACCCCGATAGGATGACGCCATCGGCCATGCCTCGGTGAATGGTTTCTTGCACCGCCGTCGTTAGATTGGGCGACCCCAGGGGACGGGCGTGCTTCACCAGCACATCGGCCAAAATCTTGACCTCGCTGCCGAGGGTTTGGCGGTAGCGCAGTAGGTCGTGGGCACAGCCTTCGATCAGGCCCTGATCCGTGGCCATCACCCCCGTCAGCACGTTCACCCGGATGAACTTAGCCCCCACACAGGTGGCAATGGCCATGGCGCTACGGGCATCGTTGCGGAGCACATTGAGGCCAATGGGCACCATGATCAGGGATTGCAGCCGATGCACCACCAGGCTCATGGCGCTAACCACGGCAGGATCGACGGATCCCTTGGTGAAGGGCGCATCGAAAAAGTTCTCTACAATAATGCCGTGAACTCCCCCGGAGGCCAGGGCTGTGGCTTCCTGTTCGGCGCGGTCGATGACTTGCTGAAGATTTCCCTGCCAGCGTGGTGACTGGGGCAGAGGCAGCAAATGGACAACACCAAGGACGGGGTGATCGGTTCTAAAGGTTTCAAATAAGTCCACGTTCGTCTTTGCCTGGACTCGCAAGAGTAATCACGACACAGCAAATATGACTCGGAAACACCGAAGCATTTCCTCAGCCCCATTTACCTTACCAGCATACCAAGGATACGGACGCCCTATGAGATTGTGGGGTAGTGGAGCGCGACTGGGCCGGATCCGTGATCGGATTGAGACAAACCCTGCTACGCTGAATGTCTGAAATGCCTATCCCCCTGGGGGCTTACCCCTGGTAAACCCGATTCCCCTAGCCGATCTGATTCCCTTGGGTAGACCGGATTCTCCCGGAATCCGTACCTAGGGAATCCGTACCTAGGACGTTGGGCTACGGGCTAGGCCGCTGTTGATCCTTATTGTGATTGGGTGAAGTCGTCCTCGGTGCTCGCGCCATTTGAACTCCTCTGGGCTTTGATTGGCCTGGTGCTCACCATCGTGGCCACCTGGATGGAGGCGTTTACGGTGAATCCACCCTGGGCCTGGGGCCAGACGGGGCTAACGGTGCTGTCTTTGGGGGTGAGTTTTCAGGTGGGGGCGGTGCTGCTCACGGGCTGCGTGGGCGGCAAAAATGCGGCGGCCCTTTCCCAAATTGCTTACCTGGTGCTGGGTCTGGCCCTGTTTCGGGTGTTCGAGTTTCCGGTATTCACCCAGGGCGGCGGGCTTAGCTATGTGCGCGAACCCAGCTTTGGCTACTTATTAGGATTTCTGCCAGCGGGCTGGATTTGTGGCTACCTGGCCTTCCAAGACCCGCCCAAGCTGGAAAACCTGACCGTAAGCAGCCTTTGTGGCCTAGGGGTGATCCATGTCTGTGGATTGGTTTACCTCACGTTCGCTTCCCTGCTAGGCTGGCTAAGCACGGTTTCGGCCTCCTACTGGGAACTGGTTTTGAACTATTCGGTGCTGCCGTTCCCCGGTCATCTCGTCGTGGTGTGTGCGGTGTCGGTGCTATCCCTTGCCCTGCGGCAATTGCTATTTTATTAAGCCCATGCGACTTCGCAATCACCTGTTTTGGATAGCGGCGGTACTGGGTCTGGTGATCGACCAACTCACCAAGTACTGGGTCACGCAAACCTTTGAACTCACCACCCCGCCCGATGCCATGGCGATCTGGCCAGGGGTGTTTTACTTCACCTACGTCACCAACACCGGGGCGGCCTTTAGCCTATTCAGCAACAATGGCGAATGGCTGAAGTGGCTCTCCATGGCCGTTAGTGCCGGGTTAATTGCCCTGGGCTGGGGCGTGGTTCTCCCCAACCGCTGGGAACAGGTAGGCTATGGCTTCATCCTAGCCGGGGCCTTGGGCAACGGTATCGACCGGGTGCTGGCCGGAGAAGTGGTGGATTTTTTAGATTTCCGGCTGATTCGCTTCCCGATTTTCAATATGGCCGATGTCTGTATCAATATCGGCATTATCTGCCTGCTCATTGCCGCCCTACGCCACCCCGCCAAACATCCTGAAAACAGCTAACCCCAAGGCCATTAACCCCCAAAGCCACGAATCCCAAAGCCCCCCACAACCTTCCCCACCTGTAACCTTCCCCACCTGCAACCGTCCCCACCTACAACCGTCCCCACCTGCAACCGTCCCCACCTGCAACCGTCCCCACCTGTAACCTTCCCCACCCGAAACCTTGCTAGCCTAAAACCATCTTTCCCAACACCACCCAGGAGATTGTCCATGACTCCTCGCCGCCGCTACCCCCTCCAACCCTTTACCAAGGTCTTTCTGGTGGCCCTCGGTGTCACCCTGATCGTGTGGCTGCTGCGGGGGCTGGCGGTGCTGGCCTTTATGCCGGGGGTGGTGCTGTGGGTGTTGATTTTGATTTGTTTTAGCCTGGGCATCATCAGCACCCTCCAACGCATTCGCTAGGGGCGGGGTTGGTTGACCCTAGGGTTTGGCAGGTTGAGAATTGGGGTTGCCTAGCTCGGATCGGGTATCCGATACGGCTTGGCAAATTCTGACCAGTTGCCGTGCCAGATCGGTAATCTTGCCCCAATCCTCCTGGGCGAGGGCATCGGCGGGGAACAGCCCCGTGGAAAGCCCTACCGCCGTTGCGCCAGCCTTCAGCAGGGTGTCCACCTGATCGATGGCCAGCCCGCCCGTAGGGATGAGGGGAATGTGGCCTAGGGGGGCTTGCAAACTGCGTAGATAGCTTGGCCCCCCCATGGCCCCCACCGGAAACACCTTCACCGCTGGGGCACCTGCCCGCCACGCCGCCCCAATTTCGCTGGGGGTAAGGGCACCGGGCACCAGGGGCCACCGTCGATCCGCCGCCCACTGCAATAGATCGGGATCTGTGTAGGGCGAAAATCCAAACTCGGCCCCCGCCGCCATCGCCGCCTGAAAATCTGCCATAGACAGCACCGTACCCACCCCAATCCAGCAGTGGGGTAGGGCATGGCGCAGGTGAGCCACTAGCTTCTCTGGTTGGTCGCTGTTCCAAGTAATTTCAATCAGCCGCACCCCACCCGCCGCTACGGCCTCCGCCATCCGCAAACCCAGATCTAGCTGAGGAGCACGCAGCACGGCAATGGCCCGCTGTTGTTGCAGAATCTCTAAAAACGTGGCTGAATCCATGTTTCGATCCTACAACCAGAGAATACGGTTGTTCGTTCCAGCGGCCAAGGCATGACGCCAAGGCCAATGAGATTGCTAAATTGATATCCCCCCTCACCTTAGGGGGTGTTTGGAACGGGTTGTCCCAGGTATAGTTTGCCCCTAAGAGACAGCGAAACCAGGGACCTTTGAGGCCGTCAACCTACGACCCAGGTATAACCTGAGACGCTCTTTGACGTTTCAAATACCCTCTTAGAGGGCGTTTGAAGAGAGTTACCTCAGGTGCGATTGGTCGCTAATTCGGTGAAAATCTACGGGATTTTTGACGACTGAGGCTGACCTCATCGGTATAACTTGGGACCTGCTTCGGCTTTTCAAACGTCCTCTTAAGGAGGCCAAGGAGGACGACTCTTCCCAGGGCGGCATTGTCACGAGGAGCAATGGTAAAGAATAGCCATAATTTCTCGGCAACGGTCGATTAGAAGTCTAAAATAACAAATGAAATCCTGAATCTAGAAAGCCTTTTAGAGATCAAAAATCTTTTTTTGTTGACATCTCACCGTAGTCAATCAAGACCTTTTCAACCAATATCATAGATGTTTTCCATGGAAATCTGACATTTCCCTCACTCAAAAGTCATAATCGTCATATCGCCTCAGCACTCCTCTAGGATGCAGGCTAAACTCGGCATTATGGCATAGCAGATTATGATGATTTATGGATATAAAGACACCAGTAAGAAACGTTGGTTTTGTGAGTTCCAACAGATAGGTTAAGTCGTCCACAATGATTTTTCGTCAACACGCTATTGCCCTGGGTGCTGTGGGAGGGCTGGCTGGCTTAATGATGTGGCTTGGCCCCTTGGCCCAGTCTTCTCCAGTCCCCAGCCCTGATCTATCCGATCCTCCGGTCTTTGTCCATCTGTTTGAGTGGCCCTGGTTGGACATTGCGGCTGAATGCGAAGCGGTGCTGGGGCCAGCGGGGGTGGGGGCGGTTCAAATTTCTCCGCCCCAGGAGCACATAGTCCTGCCGGACTATGGCTATCCCTGGTGGCAGCGCTACCAACCCGTAAGCTATCGTCTGGACAGCCGGGGGGGGAGCCGGGAAGACTTGGTTGAAATGGTAGATCGCTGCCGTCGGGCCGGAGTCACCATCTATGCAGATGCCGTGATCAACCACATGGCCGGGATGGAAGCGGGGGTGGGCAGTGCCGGAACGAGGTTCACCAAATACGAGTATCCCGGCCTCTATGAACCGGAGGACTTTAACCGCTGCCGCACCCCCATTGACAACTACAACGACGCCACCAACGTCACCCAGTGCGAACTGGTGGGGCTGGCGGATCTCGATACCAGTTCCCCACGGGTGCAGGCCCAGATCGTCAGCTATCTGCTAGATTTAGCCAGCCTGGGCATCGGCGGCTTTCGGATTGATGCGGCCAAGCACATTCGCCACGAAGAGCTGGGTCAAATTCTGGATCAGTTTCGCAGTCGTGCTTCCGGCGACGTCTTTATCTACCAAGAGGTGATTGACCCCGGCACCGAGGCCATTCGCAAGCAGGACTACTATCCCCACGGCAACGTCATCGACTTTAAGTATGGTGAGTTTTTGGGCGAGGCGTTCCTAGGGCTGGAGGGCCAAACCCTGGCCAACCTCGAAACTCTAGGCGAATCTTGGGGGCTGGCTCCCTCTGGTCAGGCGGTGGTCTTTATCGATAACCACGACAAACAGCGCGGCCACGGCGGCGGCGGCAACTACCTCACCTACAAAGACGGTGCCCGCTATGCCCTGGCCAATGTGTTTATGCTGGCCTTCCCCTACGGCATTCCCCAGGTGATGTCGAGCTACGCCTTTGAGGACAGCGACCAAGGCCCCCCCACCTACCCCGACGGCACCACCCGCCCCATCTACGACAACGGCGAGGCCCAGTGTTTTGACGAGTGGATTTGTGAGCATCGCTGGCCCGCCATCCTCAACATGGTGGCCTTTCGCCATGCCACCCAGGCCCACCCCGCTGTCACCGACTGGTGGGACAACGGCGCAAATCAGATTGCCTTTGGCCGAGGAAATCTGGGCTTTGTGGTGATCAACGGCGAGGAGGACACCCTCACCCACACCTTCCAAACCCAGCTTCCCCCAGGCCGCTACTGCAACGTCACCGTGGGGCTGCCCACGGCGGATGGGCAAGGCTGCCAGAACCAGGCAGATCCACTCCAGGTTGGGGCAGACGGAACATTTACCGCTACCGTCAATGGTCTCTCAGCCCTCGCCCTTCACCAGGGAGCTAAGTTATCCCCCTAGGGTTACTCACGCTAGCGGCAGATTCTCCATCACATCCCGTAGGGGCGAGGTCTCCTCGCCCGTATAAGGGTTTGCCTCACTCTAGGGGCAAAATTTCCACCCCATCACCCACCTGGAGGCCCAGTTCCTCGGCCCGCCCCGCCCGCAGTTCAATCACATGATCAACCAGTTGGCTGTCGGGGCCATAGGTGGGGCAAGGAGCCGCAGGACAGGGGGGCACCTCGGCGGCAATGTACTGAATTGTGCCCTGGTAGACAAACACCATGTCCAGCGCTACGGGCACGTTCATCATCCAAAAGCGCACCGGACGAGGGCGATTCATCGGAAACAACATCCCCCGATCATCGGGCAGGGCATCGCGATACATCAGCCCTAGGGCTTGCTGGGCCGGAGTTTCAGCCACCTCCAGAAAAATGTCTTCGCCCCCCAGCACGGTTTTGGCGGTGATGGGCAATTGCTGACCTAATTCAGAACCAACCATCCCCTGGTTATCGACATTTTCCGTCGATGATTGGGGGGGCGGCGCAATATTGGGGTCGGGGGTGTCCTCGGCGGCATTGGGCTGGGTACAGCCGATACTCACCGTCATCAGGGCGATCCAGCACCCTAACCACAGGCCCGTCCGCCATCGAAACCAGCGTGGGGAATTGGGATTAACCATAGCAGTACGAGGCAGCACGTCCTATCCCCACCGTTCTAAAATCATGCCCATTCTATCAAACGTGGCTTGCAACGGACGCGCCATCCCGGTGCTGCCCCCAGGCCTGAATACCTCCGTGCATCCGGCTTTTGAGGAGGTGCGGCGACGGAAGGAACGGGCCGACTAGGATGTGGGACACCAAAAGCGCAGGGTTTCATCGGCACTGGCACTCACCATCATCCGGCTGTCGGGGGTAAACGCTAGGGCAGTCAACGACCAGCCATGGCCCACGAGCGGCACGGCGCTCAAGGCGTCACGTTGAAGGGTGAGGTTGACCAACGCTAGGGTTCCAGATTCGGTGCCCATCGCCAACCACTGACCATTGGGGCTGATTGCTAGGGCGGTGATGGGGTTGGGAAATCGCTGAATCAGGCTGCCCTGAGCGGGTTGTGAGGCGTCCCAAACCTGAACTTGGCCTTGGGCATCCCCGCTGATAATGCGGCCATCCTGGGGGTGGCAAGCCAGGGCGGTAATCGCAGACTTGGGGGCCGTGATGGTGTGGCTGAGCCGTCCGGCGGGCAACGACCACAGGCGAATCGTGCGATCTTGGCTACCGCTGACCAAAAGCTTTTCAGGCAGGTTAACCGCCAGGGCGGTCACAGCCGCCTGGTGATGCACTAAAATCTTGGGCTGAACCTGCTGCGTTAGGGACACCAGATAAATCCGCCCATCGCCACAGGCCACCGCCAGGGTATCGCCGCCCAGGGCATCATCCACCGCCAAGGCCGACACCTGCCAACTGTTGAGGGGGATTCGCTGCCGATGGCTTGGATCAGCCAAATCCCACTGAATCACCTGTCCATCCTCGCCGCCGCTGATCACCGTTTCGCCGGGGCCAAAAATCACCGAGGTCACCGTTCCCCGATGCCCCAGCCCTCGCAGGGTTTTGCGGAATTGATGAAGGGGCTGACCATTGGTGCAATCCCACAGCCGCACCGAACCATCGGCACAGGCGGCGGCGAGGGTGCGCCCCTGGGAATGAATCGCCAAATCCTGAACCACCACACCGGAGAGATCAATACGATGGCGTTCTTGCCAGGGTGTGACTGTTGTTTTGAACTTTGAACTTTGAACTTTGAACTTGGAGGACTCTATCGTCCGACCCCTAACTTCCGAGGGAGAGCCATCTAGGGAGAAATTACCCCACCGCAAATCCGCCATCACCTCCTGGGCGCGGCTGTAGCGCTCCTTCAGGCGGCGGTTCACCATGCGGTCGAGCACTCTGGCCAGGGCAGGGCTGATGGGCTGGGTCAGAAAGGGCTGCCAGATCCAGGCGTCTTCGCCCACGGCATAGAGATCGAAGGGATGGAGTCCGGTGAGCAGGTGCAGGCAGGTGAGGCCGAGGCTGAAAATGTCGCTGGCAAAGACAGCCTTGCCGAGGGTTTGTTCGGGGGCAGCATAGCCTGCGCTACCGATCACGGTTCCGGTTTGGGCTAGGGCTTCTGGGTTCACGGTTTTGGAAGCGCCAAAATCTACCAGCACAAAGGGCCGATTATCGGGGGGCGCGATAATGTTGGCGGGTTTGATGTCGCGGTGGATGACCTGGTGATCGTGGATGAATTGCAGCACGGGCAGCAGGTCGCTCAGCAGGCGGCGAATCTGGGTTTCTTCCAGCGGCGGGTTGAGTTGGTCGAGGTTGGGGCCAGGGATATATTCCTGCACCAAAAATTGGCCTTGATCCGTGTCCAAGGCTTCTAACAGCCTGGGAATTTGGGGATGGTGGCCCAGGATGGCTAGCTGCTCGGCTTCCTGCCGAAAGCGTTGATGTTGGGCCTCAGGGGTTCTGTTTTGGCGGGGATGCATGGACTCTGGCCAAAGCTGCTTCACCACGCAGATTTGCGGCGGATGGACGCTTTCATCCACTGCCCGATAGGTACGGCCAAAGCCCCCCTGCCCTAGCACCGCCACGCATCGATAGCGCTGGCTCAGCCACAAATCCGCACCGCAGGACTGGCAACGCAGGGCCGCCGTGGGGTTAACGGGCTGGGCACATTGGGGGTTAAGGCAAAGGGTGTCCATAGATAGGACGGGGTAGGACGGAGGAAAGGTATAGCCATCCTACTGAAGATTCTGAAAAATTCGGCTTGGGTAACAACAGCAGAGAAGCCGGGGTTCTTCAGGAACCCCGGCTTCTGGGGATGGCAGTACACCTTCAAAGCTCTAAATAGACACCTCGTGATACTCGCCAGGGCAAACCGCTTCAATCAACGCCTGTATGCGATCTGTCCGCTGAATTCGGGGCCACGACGTAGAGAGCAAAACAACAACAGAAGGGATGGTGTCTTGGGAAGCCCTCAAGGCGGATGTTGGGCTATGAGCTATCGCCTGGAGTGATTCGGATGAGATGCCTATGAAGCATGATGTTCAGGCGGCGTTAGACACGATCAAGGCCCGTCTTGTGCCCCAGTTTCAGCCGATTCAGATCATCTTATTCGGCTCCCAGGCAACGGGTAGGGCAACGCCGGAAAGTGACATTGATCTGTTGGTGGTGATGCCCCAGGTGGCTAGCAAACGCCAAGCCGCCATTGCCATGCGTCGGTGTTTGGCCGATTTGCCGATGGGCAAAGATATTATCGTCACGACCACGGAGGAAATCGCTCGTCGGGGTTATGTTGTGGGCACGGTGCTGCACCAGGCCATCACCGAGGGCAAGGTGATCTATGAGCAAGCCTGAACATTACCTTGAGGCCATCCGGCTAGGCCGCCTTTGATGCTATCAACTGGGCATAGAGGGGTTTTTCTTTGGAGAGTTGGCTGACGCTGAGGACAGAAAATCCCAAAATATTACCCTGGTCATCGACTCGCTCCATGATGGCGTCGTGATCGGTTTCGCGCAGGTAGCCGGGGGCATCTGAGAACAAGACTTCTAAAAAGTCAGCTTCGGGGTCAAACCAGATTTTTACAGACTGGGCCATCGTTGCTCTCCCTGCTTGAGTTGGTCGGTCAAATAGGCGGTAATGATAAAGGCGTCATTCTCTAAAGATTTGAGGATTTATATCGAAACCTCGTGATACTCGCCAGGGATAACGGATTCAACTAATGCTTGTATGCGATCCGTGTGGATCTGAATCCTTGGCCACGACGTAGAGAGCAAGACGACAATGGCGATCTGGCGCGTCGTCAAGTTTTGCTGATAGCGCAGGTTGCGATCCGTGGTGATCAGAAGCTCGTAACCCTCCTGTTCGGCAATCTTCAGCAGGTCGCCATTGGTGAGTGCTGACCAAGCTTTTTCGTAGGCCGTATCGATGGAATGACCTGGTAGATAGCGGCGTAGGGGAACTGGCGTTCCTTGATCGAACAGGATTTTCATCAACTGGCCAGTAATTGATTTAAGGCCATCAGTTCGTAATCCAGCAGGGCTTCTACCTGGGCACGGGTAACGCCCGGAAACCATTCCAAGAACTGATCGACGGAGGCCCCGTCCTTGAGGTTTTCAAAAAAAGCGGCGACCGGAACACGGGTGCCACGAAACACCCACGCACCGCTCACTTTGTCGGGGCTGCGCTCCAAAATGTGGCTGAGGGGGGTGGCCGTATCCATGTCAATGGTCGTTTTTTTCATTATAAGCGGGCTGGCAGGGAGAGAAGCCAGGGTGCTTGGAGAACCCTGGCTTCTGGGGATGGCGGTGCGCCCTTGCGGCTCTAAGCGGATTTAAGTTGGTAGATAATTGGGCGATAGGTGGGTGGCGGAATGGGTTTGCCTTCAGCTTGGGCGGTCTCTAGCCAAGCTTGTTTGGCCATGGTGAGTTCTTGCAGAGCCTCTAGCGGGGTTTCGCCAAAGGCAGAGCAATAGCGGAGGTCGGGGATATCGGCGATGTAGCCCTCGTCTTCGTCGCTGTAGAAAATGTTGATGTGGTAGTCTTTCATGGTTAATCCTCCACAAGGCACTGAGGACATTTAGGGTGCTCGTCGGCATTGTTACATCGGTAAATGGCGTATCAATTCGGCTCACAGAAGAGCGCTGGGGGCATATTACATCTCAGCATCCTGAAATGGAGGCTTATCAAGCTGTTATTTTAGAGGCAGTAGCCAGTTCAGACCGGGTACTCGATGGCGGCAATGGGCAGTTGATCGCCGTGCGGTCAGTATCTCGACAAAAATGGCTGCTGGTGATCTACCGAGAAATTGAGACACAGGGCGCGATTATGGATGGCTTCATTGTCACAGCCTTTTTTAATCAGCGGCTCCGCTACCTGGAGGGTAAACATCAGCTATGGCCTTAACTCAGGTTAACGTTGACAACTACTTGAATATCGCTAAGGTGCTACAGACTGTAGAGCAGCGCCCTTGTTGGATGATGTTTGATGCCGAGGCGGATGTGCTGTACATCAATTTTCAGCAGCCTGCGGTGGCGGCAACCGATAGCGAAGTCACAGACAATGATGTGGTGATTCGCTATGCCGATGATGAGGTGATTGGCCTGACCATTTTGTCGGTGAGTCAGCGTTAGGCGGGGGATAATGGGGTTTAGAGAAGACGTGTCACATTTGGGAGGCTCTCCCATGAGGAATGACATTCAGGCGGCGTTAGACACGATCAAGGCCCGTCTGGTGCCCCAGTTTCAGCCGATTCAGATCATCTTATTTGGCTCCCAGGCGACGGGAAAAGCAACGCCGGAGAGTGATATTGATCTGTTGGTGGTGATGCCCCAGGTGGCGAGCAAGCGCCAAGCGGCCATTGCCATGCGTCGGTGTTTGGCCGATTTGCCCATGGGTAAGGATATTATCGTCACGACCACCGAGGAAATCTCCCGTCGGGGTTATGTTGTGGGCACAGTGCTGCACCAGGCTATCACCGAGGGCAAGGTGATCTATGAGCAAGCCTGAACACCACCTTGAGGCTGCTCGGTGGCTTCGCTATGCCGCAGAGGATTTGAAGGCGGCGGTGGCGCTGTTGGGGCAAAGTGCTGTGGAACCCAGGCATATCTGTTTTCTGTCGCAGCAAGCCGCTGAGAAGAGTTTGAAGGCAGCGCTAATTTTTGAACAAATTAAGTTTCCCTTTCGGCATGATTTGGATGAATTGAAAAACTTGGTACCCAGGGGTTGGGCGCTTAGCCGTTGTTCTGTTGACCTCGCAGAACTGACGGAGTGGGCGGTGGAGTCCCGCTATCCGACGGATGATGACGACCCAACGTGGGAGGAGGCCCATCGGTCGGTGGAACAGGCCAAGGCCATCTATGAGGCGACCCATAGGGATTTACAAGGGCATGGGTTGGGCTGAGAAGGGAGATGCTGGCGGGAAAAGAAACCAGGCTTCTCGGAGAACCCCGGTTTCTGGGGAGGTGGCCGCAACCCCCTAGGGCTGAAGCTGCGCTACCAGGGCTTGGGTGGCGGGGTGGTTAGAGAGCAGATGGGTTTGGTTGGCGGCAACCACCGCTTGCAGAAGACCAATAAAATTGTTCCGAAAAATTTGCGTGTTGGGGTGATTTTCTCCCAACCGTTGCACCGCAATGGTAAGCGCTTGCACATACAGCGGTTCCGCCTCCCCGTACCGCCCCTGCGACTCATACAGACCCGCGAGATTGTTCATGCTGGTGGCGACAGCGGGATGTTCCTCGCCCAACAGCCGTTGGAGCAGCGTCAGGGCGTCGCGGTAGAGCGGTTCCGCCTCCCCGTAGCGCCCCTGCGACTCATATAAACCCGCGAGATTGTTCATGCTGGTGGCGACAGCGGGATGATCCTCGCCCAGGCGATTACGCACTATTACCAAGCAGTCCGTGTACCAGGGTTCGGCCTGTTCGTAGGCTCCTTGCCCTTCATAAAACCGCCCTAGGCCAATAAAAGGCCAATCTAAGGAATCATCCTCTAGCCACTGTTGCCAAGTCGTAGCCGCCTCTGCAATGTGGGGGATGGCCGGAGTCACCGCCAAAATTTGGTTGCGGGTGGGGGTTTGGGGAATGCCCTGGGCTACCTGCACCATCATCTGACAATAGCTCTGTTGCAGCGGTGCCGTGTTGTCTAGGGTGGCAAATCGCACCCGCAAAAATTCTTGAATCAGCGGATGCAACTGATAGATATCTTGATCGACGCGCTGAAGCAGACTGTTTCGTAGCAGCTTATTGCGCTGCTGCCGCAGGGTAGGCGTGGGCACATCGGCCAAACAGGCCTGCACCCACTCCCAAGCAATAGGCGTTGCGGCAAATAGGCTGAGTAGCGAGAGCAGGGTTTGGCTGGCTTCGTCTAGTCGTTGCAGGCTGAGTTCAAAGGCTTCGGCTACCCCCAGCTTTGCCGTCATGGTGGCTGCGGTTTCGTCTTTTAGCAGGGCGTAGGCATCGGTACGCATTTCATCCAGCTCGGCCTGCACCTCTGCTAGGGTCAGGTCTTCGTCTAGCTCCAGGTAGCGACCCACCAGTTCTAGCGCTAGAGGCAAGCGACCTAATCGCGTACAAAGGGCAGTGGCTTCGGCCAACTGAGCGTCAAGGCGGTCTGGCCCCACAATAGAGCGCAGCAGGTCGAGGGCGGCCTCTGGGCTAAGCACATCAATCTCTAGGTTGTTGATGCCGGAGAAGCGCTGCCGCGTGGTTAGCAAGACTCGAAACTGCTCGGTCTGGGGTGGTAAATAGGGCTGAATATTGGCAAGGTCGGCCACATCGTCGTAAATAACCAGCATGACCGAGGGCGCTAGGGGCCACTGTGCCCACACGTAGGCCACCTGGTCGGCCAATTCACCATCGGGGGGTGACATCCCTGCGGTTTTTGCAAATCGAACGATCTGGCTGGCCACATCTTGATCTCTGGCTTGCAGCCAGCAAATCCCACCGGGATAGGTCTCTGCGTCCAAGTAGGTGTAGGCATATTGCAGAGCCAGTTCGGTTTTGCCAATGCCGCCCATCCCCTTTAGGGCCGTAATCGCAAGGCGGCTGGTTTCGTGCAGTTGGGCGTGAACACGGTCGAGGTCTGCCTGGCGACCGACAAAGGTTTGGGTGCCGCTGCGGGGGAGGTTATTGGGGCAAAGCTTGGGCGGTGGCGGCAGGCTAGGAAGCTGGCCAAGCAGGTCTTGAATTTCGTCCAGTCCTCGACCCGTGGGGCTGTCGGCCCAGTCTAATAACGCTGAAACGCGCATGGCCTGGGCGGCACTAGGGCCAGGAATCAAACCACGGGGGGGCTTGATAGCAAACAGAAGCTTTTCAAAGTCTCCTGGCACCAGGGCGCTGAGGGTGGTAAAAAGCTGGACGCGATCCATGCTGCCGCCTGGAAATGTGCCAACATTTTAGCCGTTCAGGAGAAAACTGGCCGTATCGGAGTAAGAAGGGCGTCATCTACAGGGCTTGGCTTCGGGGGTGGCCTAGAGACAGCAACAGCCCTGCCGATGAAAGGAATATAGTAGAGTTGAGTCGTTTCTTTAACGCTAGAGGCTTTGTAGGTGGTGTACTGCTCCCAAATCTCCTGAATCGTGGGTGTAGGCGTGGGTGTAATCTCCTCTGGCTGCGCTGCTGTGCCGCCTTTGGGGGCTTATAGCGAGTCAGCGTCTCGTCAAAGTGGCCTGAAAGAATGTCCAGCTCGATTTCCTTCGCCTTCATCTCCGCCAACTTCCGGTTTGCCGGAGTATCGGCAAACCCCAAAGAGAGGTAATGGCGTTTGCCCTGGTGGCGAAATCGCAGTTGAAGCCTCCCATGGGACACCAGAATCGCCACGGAACCTTTGGAAGCCTTACCAGTCGGGGTTTTAGAGAACATGGATGTAAGCGCCACAGGGCTAACTGCTACACCCAAATTACACCCGACTTACACCCAAACTGCCTCAAAAGTCCCCAAACTTCACCCCACCTTTAGGACGGGAGAACTAATCTACTGCCGTTCTGAGACGAGCTAAAATCCCTGAAACCGTTGATTCTAAAGGGATTTGCTGTACAGTGACACGTTATTTGTCGTCGGGTCAAATTGCTGTCGTCCGATTGAAACCTTTTATTTTCAGGTGCTTCGAGCATTCTAGCAGGCATTTTAGACCTCAGATGAGATGGCAGACAAGGGACAAATAGGCTGTCGTCATCCGACAAAGTGACAGTCTATTTGTCGTTTTTCTTTAGGTTTCAAAATCAGCGAGTGACAGAATCAGTGTCGTTTTTTGGATGGCGCTATATAATACATATAAACTATCTGGCTGGCTCGTTGTAGTGATTAAAGGTCGGTCAGGATTGATGTCGTTGTTGGGCTGGGAGGAGGATCTAGATGGCGTTGGATATGTCCTCGGAGAACCTGGAGTCGCCCATGGATCTGGGCTTACCTCCGAGTCGCACTTCTGATTCAGAGCAAGGAATCACCATTGTTGAAGAACTAGATGAAGGGGCTCAGCAGAAGTTGGAGGTGATTCAGTCGTTATTGGAACCCTGTGACCGGGCAACCTACGGCGAAAAGCTGCGAGACGCCGCAGACAAGCTGGGGTGTTCTCTCCGCACGGTGCAGCGGTTGGTGAAGCGCTGGGAGGCGGAGGGGGTTTCTGCTTTTGTGACCGCTGGCCGATCTGACCAGGGGAAGCACCGCATTGCTGAGTTCTGGCAAGACTTCATCATCAAAACCTACGAGGCGGGCAACAAGGGCAGTCGGCGGATGACACCCAAGCAGGTGGCCGTTAGGGTGCAGGCGAAGGCTCGTGAGATGGAGGACGATAAACCACCGAGCTACAAAACAGTGCTGCGAGTGCTGAAGCCTGTCCTGGAGCGGAAGGAGAAGGCCAAAAGCATTCGCAGTCCTGGCTGGCGAGGCTCAACGCTGTCGGTTAAAACGCGGGATGGTGAAGATCTAGGGATTGAGTACAGCAACCAAGTTTGGCAGTGCGACCATACCCCTGCCGATGTGCTGTTGGTAGATCAGCATGGCAACCCTGTGGGACGGCCTTGGCTGACGGTGGTGATTGATAGCTACTCCCGCTGTGTGATGGGGGTGAATGTGGGGTTCGATGCCCCGAGTTCGCAGGTGGTGGCGTTGGCGTTGCGGCACGCCATGTTGCCTAAGCCGTATGGCCCGGAGTACAAGCTCCATTGTGAGTGGGGCACCTATGGTAAGCCCGTTCACTTTTTTACCGATGGGGGGCGCGACTTTCGGTCTAACCACATCCAGCGCATTGGGGCGGATTTGGGCTTTAGCTGCCATCTCCGGGATCGTCCACCGGAAGGGGGCATTGTCGAGCGGGTCTTTCGCACCCTCAATGATCAGCTCTTTTCGACCCTCCCTGGCTACACCGGATCGAACGTCCAGCAGCGACCAGAGGAGGCGGACAAGGAAGCGAGTTTGACCCTACGGGAGCTAGAGCAGTTGGTGGTGCGGTTCCTCTGCGACAACTACAACCAGTCGATTGATGCGCGGATGGGTGACCAAACTCGGTTTCAGCGCTGGGAAGCGGGGTTGATCGCACCCCCAGACCTGTTGGAGGAGCGACACCTCGACATTTGCTTGATGAAAGCCAGTCGCCGTACCGTGCAGCGCGGGGGCTACCTGCAATTTGCAAACCTGATGTTTCGGGGCGAGTATCTGGCGGGGTATGTCAGGGAGAAGGTATGGGTACGATTTAACCCCAGCGACATCACCACCGTTTGGGTCTATCGCCAGGAGGATAATCGCGAGGTTTTTCTCACCCGTGCCTTTGCCCAAGGGCTGGAAACAGAGCAGCTTTCCTATGAGGAAGCCAAGGCTAGTAGCAAGCGCCTCAGGGAGGCGGGCAAGGCCATCAGCAATGAGTCAATCCTGCAAGAGTCCATTGAGCGGGATGCCCTGCTTGCCAAGAAAAACCGCAAACAGCGTCGTAAAGCGGAGCAAGATTCTGTCAAAGCGCAGAAATTGTTAGAGGTTGCTCCCGATCCCCCAGAGTTGCCAGAGCGGTTCGATGATGTGGTCGAGGAGGACGATGCGCTTAGTGGGGAGGAGGATCTGGATCTAGGTGCCTTCGAGCCGATTGATTTTGACGATATTCGTGGAGCGTGGTGAGCATGACACAAGCAAAGGCCTGGGCTGAGGTGCTAGGTGAGTCAACGCCGGATACGGACTCGCTACAGGCGGAAATCACCCGCCTACGGAAGAAAACCGTGTTGCCCCTAGAGCATGTCAGCCAGCTTCACGGTTGGCTGGATGGGAAGCGCAAGGCGCGTCAGTCTTGCCGCATTGTGGGGGAATCGAGAACTGGAAAGTCGAGTGCCTGTGAGGCGTACTTTTACCGAAACAAGCCCACTCAAGCCACGGGCAAGAAGCCGATTGTCCCGGTCGTCTACATTCAGCCGCCACAGAAGTGCGGGTCGAGGGAACTGTTTAAGGAGATCATCGAATTTCTCAAGTATCGGGTGGCTAAGGGGACGGTCTCTGATTTTCGGGGGCGGGCCTTTGAGGTGCTGAAGGGCTGCGAGGTCGAGATGATCGTCATCGACGAAGCGGATCGGCTGAAGCCCGAGACCTTTGCCGATGTGCGCGATTTTTACGACAAGCTGGCGATTTCGGTGGTCTTAGTCGGCACGGATCGGCTGGATGCCGTCATCAAGCGAGATGAGCAGGTGTATAACCGCTTCCGAGCCTGCTACCGCTTTGGCAAGCTCTCCGGGGAGGACTTTATCAAAACGGTCAAGATTTGGGAGCAGAAGGTTTTGCTGCTGCCCGTGGCCTCTAACTTAACCAGCAAGGCGATGCAGAAAATTCTGATAGAGGCGACGGAGGGCTACATTGGCCGCATGGATGAGGTACTGCGGGAGGCGGCGATTCGTGCCTTGAGCCAGGGGCACAAGAAAATTGAGAAGTCGGTGCTGCAAGAGGTGGCTAGGGAGTACAAATAATGGTGGAGTCTGGGATTCAGCCCTGGTTATTTGAGGTGGAACCTTACCCAGGCGAAAGCCTGAGCCATTACCTAGGGAGGTTTCGGCGACGCAATCAACTGACACCGGGCGGGCTGGGAACCATGGCGGGCATTGGGGCGGTGGTGGCCCGTTGGGAAAAGTTTCACCTCAATCCCTATCCCACCCAGGCGCAGTTTGAGGCGCTGGGGAAGGTGCTAGGGCTATCGGCGGAGCGCCTTTGGGCCATGCTGCCACCTCAAGGAGAGGGGATGGTGCATGAGCCGATTCGGCTGTGTGGGGCCTGCTATGGGGAGAGTCCCTGTCATCGGATGGAGTGGCAATACAAGTCGGTTTGGAGGTGTGAGCGCCACAACCTCAAGCTACTCTCTAAGTGCCCTAACTGTGGGGCCAAGTTTAAGGCTCCAGCCCTTTGGGAGGATGGCTGCTGTAGTCGTTGCAAGATATCGTTTGCCATGACCGAAAAACTTCAAAAATCTAGCTAGGGCAAACTAATCTTACTTAACTCAAGCTTGTAAAACTCTTGCTTTTCATCTAAATCTTTATCCTGAAAGATCTCGTTGACTTCTGAGCTGGAGAGGCATTTTTTCTCGCAAATTATATCAGCAATGTGCGAGATTAAATCCCAATTTTCTTCGACGATTTTCCTCACTGGGTCAAGAAATCTATCGCTAGATCCTATAGGAAATCCTAGCTTCGTATATTTAGAAAAATCATCTCCTCCGCCTCCTACACTAAGAGAAGCAAAAGGCTCTTCAAATCCCCTGAAAATATCCTCTGCTATGGATCCAGCAAATGCTATACAAGTGAAAATATATTTTTCCATCAAGTCTTCGATCAACTCTGGTGGAGTATAAGGAATGTAATTAGTCTCTCCTCCATTGTCTTTATCTATGGAAGCATTAATTACATCATATCCAAATAGTCGAATCATGAATATATGTCCTGCCTCATGATGGGCAGTTGCCTTTGCTTCTTCTTCCTGAGACTTGAATGGATTCATTGTGATTATTTTCTTTGTTAGATCGTCTGGAATTCCTGATAATCCATTCCGAATTGAATGCGATTTGCTTTCCTGATGAAGGGGAGTGCTGATAGAGATCAATGCCTTCAGCGAAAATATGGGTCTTCACAATTACTAAGGACTCGACTGAGCTTCTTCAAAAACTTTCTCGGCAAAATCTGGATCTTCCTGCATTTTCTTGAAAAGAGCGGGCATTTTGTCGTAGTGCTGTTTGAGAAACTGCTCTTCACTCTCGGGCAAACGGCCAGCTAGATAAATCAATTCTTCTTCATCGAGTTCTAAAATACGAGCAATCGCCCGAATAGCATCTTCCTTGGGCGGATAGTCGGCTTTATCGTTCTCTAGCTTTGACAGATAGGTGAAATTTAGTCCCACCGAGTCAGCTAGCTCTCGCTGGCTCAGCCCTTTTGCCTTCCTCGCCTGGAAGATTACCTGCCCAAAGGTTTCATCGGTGGTGTACGGGGCGACCGGCTCTCCAGCTCTTTGGGCACGGGGTTGGCGCTTGGTTTTGCCCTGCACCTCTACCCAGCCAATCAGTTGGGTAGAGAAAGCCCGTTCGGCTTGGGCTAGCCCCTGCTGCTTTAGCTCTCGGTTGAGCATGGGTTCCAGGTATTCGTGAAGTAGTCTTTGCCGCTCTTTGACTTCCCAGTTAGGGACGGCAGGGGCTTGCATCAAGACATCAATGCCTTTGCGTTCTAGGGTGGGTAGGCGTTTGCCGTTGGGGTTGGTTGCTAGAGATTTGAGGACAAACTGTTGTTCCCCTCGTTGTCCCAAAACCTCTATCAACCACCAGGTCAACACCGCTGGCATTTCGTCATCGCCAATGACCGAGGCTCCCAGCTCTTCAGGCACAACGTTTTGCCACTTCTGTAGTGCCTGCTCCATCACCGGATGGTCTAGCCCCATGAGGTCGAGGGTTTCATTTTCGCAGGCCAGTTCCCGATTGGTGGTAAATCGCAGTAGCTTGGTGCCCTGGTCACCTCGGAGTTCAAACAGGCTGTCGCCAATGCGGACGACACTCTGTTTTTGATCTTCGAGGGCTGCCGATAGGAAACGGATAATGCGATCTAGGCTAGCGCTGACATCGGCGAAGGGTTTGTAGTCATCAATGTTGAAGCCTTCCAGGTCTTGGAATAGCTCAAAGACCACTTTGCGGGCCTCTGCTGCGTTGGAAAGGGCATTGGCTAATTCGTGCTGGGTGCGCTTCAAGGTTGGGTCAGACAGCGCCTGTTGATAGAGTTTTTCGTAGCTCAGGCGTTCGGAGAGTTGGCCGAGAATTTGAGCTTTCAGATCTTCGGCCACTTTGCCATGTTCGTCTACCTTGCCGACGGCTTTGGCAATTTCTTCTAGCTTTTCTTCCAGCAGCAGAAAGATTTTGCCCTCGATGGTGTCTGAGAGCACGAGGTTATAGACCTGGGCCGTATGGTTTTGCCCATAGCGGTGGATGCGACCAATGCGCTGCTCGATATCCATCGGGTTCCAGGGCAGGTCGAAGTTAAACAGCACCCTAGCAAATTGCAGGTTGATGCCCTCTCGCCCTGCTGCGGTACAAATCAGCACGCGGGGGCCATTCTTTTGGCGGAATTTGCGCTCAGCGGCCAGCTTAGAGCCATGGTCGCCCCCTCGGAGCACTACTACGCCCTGGCCTGGGTAGGTGGTTTCGATTTCTGCGGCTAGCAGATCGACGGTGCCCAGGTAGGTGGCGAAGATCACGATTTTTTCGGTGGGGTTCTGCTTCCAGAGGTTGCCCAGGGCGATCATGAGTTTTTCGACCTTGGTTTCTCGGGCGACGGGGAAACTTTCTAGCAAAGCATTAATCCGATCGCGCTCTTCAGGCAGGGCAATTTTGACGAAGCTCACGGCAGCAGCTTCGGCCTGGCTGGCGTTGATTTCGCCGCTGTAGGCGTCCGAGCCGATTTCTAGTTCACCATCGTCGATCTTTTTGAGAATGGCGAGCTTAGCCTCGGCTAAGATGCGATCGCACTCGCCCTGGCCCATGGCATTCTCAGGCAGTTGGTACATCTGGCGAATGAGGTATCGAGCCTCATCGAGCAGGCGCTCGCGGTTGTCGATGTCGAGTTCTTGGTCGCGCAGGATGGCTTCGTGGATGGTGAGCATCAGCAGCCGTCGCCGCAGGGTGAGGCGCACCGCCGCGAAGCTAGAGGCGGCAATTTTTTGAAAAATGGCCATGATGAAGCCCAAGGCCCGTGCCTGGTTGCCCTGCTGCTTGGCTAGGTCAAAGCCATCCTGGAGGTATTGGCAGAGCTTGGTGTAGAACTCCCGCTCTTCGTCGGCCATGGTGAAGGATTCGGTTTCCACTTGGCGGCGGGCAAACAGGGTGGAGCCGTCGGGCCTACAGGCATCGGCCTTGGTGCGGCGAAAGACAATGGTATTGAGGCGATGGCGATTTTCCACCATGTCGTCGGGGTTTTTGAACAGGGTGGAGTCGAGCAGGTTGGTCAGCATCCAGAAGCGGAAGTGATCGCCCTGGTGGGGGGTAGCGGAGAGCAAGATCAGATCGCGGGTGTGGTCTTTGAGCTTTTCGGCCAGCTTGTAGTTTTCGGTTTTGCGAACCCGGTTGCCGCTTTTGTAGGCATTGAGGTGATGGGCTTCGTCAAACACCACCAGATCCCAGGTGGGGGCATCGAGCAGCTTTTTAATGCGGCTAGTGCGTTTGAGGGTGTCGATGCTGACGATTAAATTGTCGTGTTTCTCAAAGGCGTTGGATTTACGGTCAAACACATCGCCTTCGCTGCCAAAGACTTCAAAATTGAGGTTAAAGACTTCGTTGAGTTCGCGATGCCAGTTGTTGACCAGGCCCGCTGGCACCACCATGAGGGCGCGGTTGAGTTCTGAGCGGCTGGCCAGTTCGCGCAGCAGCAGGGCGGTTTCAATGGTTTTGCCTAGGCCCACTTCGTCGGCGATTAGGTAGCGGCGGGGGCTGTTGGTGGCGATGCGGTGGGTAAGCACCACCTGGTGGGGCAGCAGGTCAATTTTGGCGGCGGTGAGGGCGGCGGCGCTTTCCATCAGGGGCAGGGCGTGGGCTTCGTGGACGAGCCAGAGCTGTCGCAGCCGTTCCCAGGTGCCAGAAACGTTGTGGATGATGCGCTCGTTTCTGGAGAGTTGGGGGGTGACGCTGGAGAGGGGCAGTTGCCGTTCGCCGCTGCCAAAGAAGACTCGCACGTAGCCGTTGCGGGGCGCTTCTAGCACCACCCCTTCGCCAAATTCGGCGTGGGTGATGCGCTTACCGGGTTGGAGGCTGGCTTCGAGCAGTGGGTTATCCATGGCGGTGGGGGAGGGAACTCCGGTGGGGGTGGGGAAATTTGAGGCAACCTGGGCCAGGTTAGGAAATGCGCTCTAGGTAAAGACCAATCCAATCGGGGCCTTCGAGGTCGGTGTTGGTGGGGGCATCGGCACGCAGAAGGTGGCCCGCATCGGTGGCGGCTCCGGCCCACAGGGCACGGCCCATGGCGAGGGTTTGGGCATTGTACCTGCCGCCACAGGCCCAGGTGTAGGCGTTGGTGGCGGGCTGGTGTTTGATGCGTTTTTGCCCCTGGGGGAGCCAGAAGAGCAACCCGGCTTGGCCTTCGTACTCGTCTTGGAAGCTGAGGATGGCGGGCTGGATAGTGTCTTCGAGGAATTGTTGGCCGTCGTCGGGGGAGAGGCTATCGAGGGCACCGTCTAACCCGGCGACGACGAGGGTGTTGCCATGGCTGGAGGGCAGGTCATCGGGCCAGTGCTCCTGTAGGCGCAGAAACTGTCGCAGGGAATAGACTTCGTCGGGGGCGGCGATGGTGGCCAATTTTTCGGCATTCCACAAGAGGGCCATGCCGTTTTTATGCCAGTTGGGGTTTCGCACGGGTCGCATGGTGATTTACTCCCCAAAGATGGACAGTTGGGTGGTGGTTTCTTGGGGATGCTTGCGCTCCCAAGTTTGCAAAATGCGGCGAGCCAAGGTGGCAGCCTGACGAATTTCGGCGGTGGCTCCCCGATCTTTGTGCCAGTCGAGCAGGGCGGCGAGGGCAGGGTGGGGTCGAAAGTTGGGGTTGTTGAGGGTGTCGTTGGCGTTGATGCCGCTGTTCTCGAAGCAGGCTCCGATGAGGATCATGGCTTGGTCGTAGTCGTTGGTGAGGCGCTGGCGGTGTTTACCATGCCAGGTTTGGGCGATTTCGAGGGGGGAGGTGAGGTAATACACTTTTTTCTGCTGCTTGCACCAGCCGCGTTCTTCAAATTCTTGGGGAGAAATGCCCGTGCCGCGCAGGTATTTTTGCATTTGGTCGCGGGGTAGCTCGGTTTGGCGATCAAAGATTCTCAGAAATTGCCGGGTAAAGGGTTCTGCTTCGATGGGCGGCAGCACGTCGTTGGTGCTGTTTTCTTCGTCCAAAAGCTGAAAGATACCCACCAGCGCTTCTTTAACGGAAATGGGTTTGCCTTCGTCTAAATACACTTTGCCATAGTGGCGAGAGTAATATTCTAGGGCTTTGCCTCGCTTAATGACTTGCAGATCGGCCTTGGGCAAACCTGCTTTTTCGTGCAGTTCTAAAATGCCTTGCAGTTGGCGAACAGCGTTCAGTACCTCCCGGCGCATTTTGCCCCAGCTTACGGGTTGGGGTTCTTCCATGCGCTTGCGGCAAACGTGGACAATGTCGTATTCAATCTTTTGAGAACCAAAGGTACCCGGCTTTGAGCCTTCTCCTTTCGTTTCGTCAGAACGAATTGGGTAAGCTTGCTCTAGATAAAAGCCCGCATCAAAAAGACTTTCAAGGACATCGACCCACGGTTCATCTAAACTATGATGGAATGTAAAAGCTAGTATTCCTCCTGGCTTAAGCAATCGATTTGACTCGCTCCAGCACTGAGTTAAAAGACGCTTGTAAAAGCCATCAGGATCTTCAGGTTCCCGAGCCTTGTTTGAAAGGCATTCAAGAGCCTTTGGTGAAAATCTTGCGTCAAAATGCTCAGGATACTTTTCTTTCAGAATCAATTTAAGCCAAACATAGAAAAAGTCTGAAAGCTCTGAGTAATGAAGTAGCCCCCCAAATGGAGGATCAGTTATTACTGCATCCAAAGATTCACTGTCTCGACTTTTGATACTTGTACAAGAGGACGACTCTATCTCAAAGCTTGTTTCAACAACAGAATCAAAACAATTAACTTTAATACTTTTCCCGCTGATTTCATCTGCAAGATAAGTTGGCAAAGATTTTTTTCCAATCAACTCCCAGGGCGAATTAAACCACGCATGGCCCTTGCGTAAGATCTCCACAGTTGAAGCCCAGGGGCCATACCCCATTGGGCTAAAAACTCCTACCTCAACAACATTAGATTTTGGATGAAAATTACTGTTTGACAATGCTGGAGCAAGTTTGTCATAGGTCATATGCCAAAAGGAAAACATGCACTGATTGCGAAGATACTGCTGAAATCCCCCTAATACGTATTCTTTGACTTTCCAAGAGTGATTATGTAAATTATCTTCGCTTATAGCTCTCAATATCTGAGCATGACCCAGTAACTGGCGGCTGTTGAACATCTTCCACCAATGGGTATACCCATGATTTGGAATCCCCCCATTATTCATGGAAGTCATAAACCCATAGGGCACCTCACTGCGAGGCCAAAAATCAGCTAAATCTTTCTCTTTGCGGGCTTCCCATTCCCGATCTGCTGCATCAAACCCAGCCGTGTTGGCTACGGGCGCAAAAAAGCGGCCCCCATAGGGCTTGTCTTCCTTCGCGCAGTCTGGGCAATAGCCCTGAATGGCATACATCGCCACCGGGCCAGTTTTGCGCGTTGCTTTTACCGTCGTCAAAATGTCCTGAGTTGTCCCACAGGCTCCACAGGCATAGTGCGACTTCCTCGGCACCGTGCCCACATCCGTTTTTATCGTAATGCCCGTATCTGGGCAGATAACTTCCTCCGGTAATTCACCCCTCACCTCCAGCAGCTTTATCTTGCTCGCCCGTTCCCGGTTCCAAGCTGCTGTCGCCTCTGGCGTATCCGTCGCGCTGCCGCCATATTCCGTTCCATCCGGTGACATCTTCGGCGACCCTGCCAACCACTGCGGATGCACCAACAACGACAACGACACCTTCTTCTTCTGCCATCGGGGCATCACCATACCCTTCGATAGCTGCCGATGGCCACAGTGCGGGCACGTCACCTTATTTTCCGCATCCAACACCGCATAGGGCGCTTCACCCTCCGCCACCACCAGCGACACCCCCGGTGCCATGCGGGCCTCCTGCGGTTCCTCATCAAACTTGCCGCCACACTGCTCACACTCCCGATCCAGCCATGCCTTCACCGTCAGCGTTTTCACCGCCATCACCGGGCTGCTCATAATCGGTGTGCGGTGGCCACAGCCCGTCACCTGGCAAGGGCCATGCTTCGCCCAAAACACATAGATAATCTCCGGGCCATCGTAGCGATAATCCTTCCGTTCCTCCGGCGTCAGGCCCAGCGGGTCAAAGGTCTCATCCATCACCCGATTCGTGGAAAGCTGCGTCCACTTGCCCTTGTGCCCCCTAGGGCAATCGCAGGCATAGAACGGCATAATCTGCGGCTTTACCTCCGCCTCAATATCCGCCAGCAGCGCCTCCACTTCTTTGATGTCTACCTGGGCCAGCTCATTCTTCACCACAAACCAGGCCACCGGGTTTAGGTCTACCCCAAACATCTGCATCCCCAGCCGCGACCCCTCCACAACGGTGGTGCCCCCGCCCATAAAAATATCCGCCACCTTCAGATGGCTCAGCGCCCCCTTCTTCTGGTGGTTGGCGTAGTACACATCCCACACCGCCTTCGCCGCCTCCGCCGGGTCATCCGGCGCTTTCATCGCCGCCGCCAGCAGCAGCGCCCGAAACACACTCGACCGCCGCCGCGCCCACCACTTCGACATTTGGTAAATCGGCTTGCCCGCATTGCCCTCAATCGCCGCAATCTGGTTAATCGGCAAAATCGGGAAGTCTACCTCCAGGCACGTCTTAGGCCGATTGGGGTCAGAGAAATCCACCGTCTCCACCGCTACCGGACGGCCTGCCCCCACCGCCTTGGCCACCTGCTCCGCCAGCCACTCTTTTTTGGTTTGCTTCTTCTCTCGTGCCACGGTTGCCCTATCCTTTGCTGATTTCAATAAACGGCGACGCTACCTCCAACACACTCAGCCCCCCGTGGGTGAGCGTGGGGTAGCCGCTTTGGCCCTTCCATTTGCGACGGCCCAACACATAGCGATGGCACCCCCGGCGCGAGTCCAACACCACGTCAATCGGCGGGTTCCAGTTACCGAGAGGCTCCTTGGGGTCAGCCCATCGGCCATTCTTAAATGCAGATTTGAGATAATCGGCCTGTTCCCCATCCGCATTGGCAAACAGACTGCTAGCCGCATAGCCGTGGTCAGAGGTGATCACCAACCGCCGCCCCGTCGCCAGCCGCTCCACCAAGGCCCAAAAATCATCGCTGGTGAGGTTTTTTTCTGCCTCTAGAGCTAGCTTATCTAGCCCCGACCCAGCTTTTTCACCCAGCTCATGCACCCGATTGTCGGGCCAGTGGTGCCACAGCACCCAGTGGCGCTCTGAACCGATCATCGTTGAACAATCGATCCAGGGCAAATCTAAGCTCTCGGTCACTGCCCCTGCCAGCCGGTGCGAGTGCCCCGCCTGGTTATTGGCCAGGGCCGACCGCTGGGCAAACCCTAACGCTTGGGCAAAGGGGGTGGTATCGGCGGGCAGTTCGGCCCCCGTCACCTTGGTCTGTAGAATCTGAAACCCTCGCGCTTGGGCACCCTGGAGCAACCAGGGTACCTCCCGCAGGGAAAGGCCATCTAAAATCAGCACCGCTTTGCCCCCCAGTTGGCGATTCCACCAACTCGCTAGGGCATCGGCGGTGTGCTCCACTTCGGCATCGTAGGTCTGCCACAGATCCCAGGCGGCAGAGGCGAGGAACAGGTCAACGGCCTCCAGATCGCGATCGCGCTGCACGATGGTCGGGCCAACCTTGCCGGGCGGTACTGGCGGGCTAAAGATCTGCCACGCATAGGCAAAAATCGCCGCCCACCCCGCCGAGGCCGGAGCCGTTAAGGCCTTTTGCAGAAGTTCTAGGGAAGCCGTCATTAGCCTTCCTCCTTATCGAGTTCGAGGCCATAGGTCAGCCCGTCGGGCAGGTTTTTCAGCAGCTTTTGCAGTTGTGCCCCGGTCAACGACTCCACGCTAAGGGTCAGGTTTTTCACCTGGGATCCGGGGTTGATGCCCCACTCGTCAGTGGCCTTGGCATAGAGGTTGAGGGCAGAGGTGGCCGGGGTGAAACGGCGAGACACCTGGGCTGGTGGCGTAGAGTCAAAGATGGATCCGCCCATTGATCCACCCGTGGTACCTACCCCTGTGCCTGGGTCGGGTTCGTGGGGTATGGGTGGTGGTGGTGTGGTGGGCGGGGGGTAGGGGGTGTCTCCGGTCGGTATCGTCGGGGGCGATCCACCAGAATCGGGCGACACAATGCTGGTACTGCTCGATCCTGTGGAGGCGGGCGGGGCAGAGGAGCCGGACGACGACCCATCGGAGGTGGGGGCGGCCTGGGGCAGTTGCAGGTAGGTTTCTTCTAGGTGTCTGCCGCTGGGGAGCTTTGCCTTCATGCGGTGATAGGCAGCGGATTCCTCTTCTCCTGGCTTGGCCTGGATGGTTTCTCGCCCCTGGAGGTTGATGGCCAGTTTGCCCTGGGCACAGAGGCGAATTAGCTTTTCCTTCACCTGCACTTCCCCTAGCCAAGGAATGCAGTCTCTGCCGTTCGTGCGGGGTTCTTGCAGTTCGCTCAACAGCTTGCTCACCGAGTCGCCATTGGTCGTTGCCTCCAGCACCTGCTCCTCAAAGTCTTCAGGAATAAAGATGTCCCGACGCAGGCGTTCTTCAATAGCATCGGGAATCTTAGATCCCTTAGCCTGCAACCCTTCCACCACAAACTGACAGCGGTTCGGTTCGCCATAGTTCCAGGTTTGCAGAATCGCAAAGCGATCAAAGCGATCCTGAAGGGCCTCCTGCAACTGTCGATGATATTTCTTTTCAAACCCCTTATATTCAGGGCTTTGCCCTTGCCATTCCTTGGCTTTGAGCACGGCCCGCGCCAAAACAATCAAGTCGCGGTCGTAGTAGGCGTTTGAGCTGCCTACTTTGGGCAGCAGAAACCGAATGGTATTGCGGCGTTTGGGCACATGCTCCTTCAGCCAAGGGCCAAGCCGTTCATTCAGCTTAGCCACCTCCTCCGGAATCACCAGGATAGGCAATCGGGCATCCCACTGGTCGGGGTGTTCAGCGGGGTCGAGTTCTCCCCACGGATTGCTAAGCCATTGGGTAGGCAGCACAATCACCCGGAAATCTCCCCGCAGATCGCCGCTGCCCGCCAGGGCGTAGCGAATCTCGTTGCGCAGGTGCAACTGATCGGAACCGTCCTCAAACAGACGATCGTTACGGGCAAAGGCCATCAGCTTGGTCTGGGGGTTGTCCTCTACCTGGAACACCAGGCGATCGCCCAGCCGATGAATGTTGAAGCTGTTCTCGGCGATGGTCTCTAGCTCAACCTGGAAGGCGTTTTCATCAATGGCGCGATCGCGGGTGATGTCGAGCTGGAGCGTTGCTGGATCGGCCCCGGTTAGCCGACTAACAGAAAGAGAACGCACCCATAGCGCCCCCATAACTTCCGACAGATGGGGCACCTCAGCATCTGGCCGCTTCACCGCCTCGCGGACAGCGACTAGGTTGCGCTGGGCCTTATCCCTAAGACTAAGATGACGCTGCCCCACCACCGAATCGAGCAATGAAGCTACCCCACTGACCTCATCATCGACCCGAAAATCAGCGGCGGTAATCAGCGGGCGATCACTATGGCGCTTGAATAAGTCAGCCAGAATTTTGATCAGGTCGCGGGTGTCCTGAGCCTCCGTGGCCACTAATATCTGGTCTTCCAACAACTGGAGCAGATGGGGAGCAAAGGGCCAAGCCTCAATAAATTCCTGCTGTTTGCGCTCCTGTTCGGTGGGCGGCACTGCTCTAAGCCGAAAATACTCCGCCACATGGGCCTGGGTAAGGGATTCGATGGCTGACTCAGCCACCTGCATACGGTTCTCAAACAGTCGATGCAGCAGCAGTTTCCGGCGTTCGGAAGCGGCGTTAGGCCCCTCAAAGTCAATCAGGACAGGGTTCACCCGGTGGATTTGTAGATAGGCATCGGTTCCACCATTACGGACAGAAACTACCAGGGACAGTAGATCGGGGTACTCCTGAGCAATTTCAGAGAGCATCTGAATAAAGCTAAACGCCCAGGTACGTGCCGGTAGCCGTTTGCTGTTTGTCAGGGCGTCGTACCAGGTCTGGAACTCGTCCAGAATCAGAACAATAGGTTGCTTCTGTAAAAGTTCTATAACGAGGTCATGGGGGAGAATGTCTGTTTTTTTGTCTCCCATGCCTTCCCACTTACCCCGAATGTAATTCCCCTCCGGGTGTTCCTCCAGAATTAAATCCCATAAGTATTTGTACCTCTGGCGGTTGAGGTTGACGCTAATGACCTGGGTATCGGTGCGGGGCCGTAGCCCAGCGATGTAGGGGCTACCAAGCTGCGCGGCCCAGTAGTTTAGCCATGTTGCGATTGCGTCAGGGGTCTTGATGGCATGGTAGAGAGCCGCCATCAGGTGAGATTTACCTTTGCCGCGCTCACCCATCAACACCACCGGTCGCCCTTCCCCCGGCGCGAGGGCTGCCAACGTCTTGAGCAAATCGGTAGAAGGATAGGTAATGGCAAGGAACTGCTCAGCGGGAAGCTTACTCGCCTCCACCAAGTCGATTTGCGTTCCCTTGAGTCGTTTTCCTTCAAATTCTGAACGCAGTTGTAGGCCTAGCATAGGCACGCTCTAACTAAAGTTGGCAAACGATATCCAGTAGGGGCAGGCACTCGATGGGGACAAAGGGAACCCTTGTCAGATCCACAGATAACTGAAAAGGCTCCAATTTCGACCAGACAAACCGGGTCAGGATACCCCCAGATGAATCCATAGTACCCAAGACTTGAAAAAAACATCAACTCGATGTTGACGTAGAAATCAACATCGGTTAGCTTGGTGGACAGTTGACGAAAAAATCAAGTTTTGGAGATTACCGATGTCTACACCACCTTCTGTTTCCCTCAAGGCTCACGCCCCTGTCGCTGTCCGGCAGGTCAGCTTGTTTGATGAGCTAAGCGATTCGGGCTTTCACCCGCTCCATGTTCCCTTAGATGTGCTGGTCAGCATTCCAGCCAGCATCCGGCAAGACGAAATCCGATTGAATGACTATCTCATCCACGGCCTAAAGCTCGGCCTAGGGGCACTCGCTCAGGCTGCCGTAAGCCTCGACACCACCGAGTACGTAGCCACTATCCAGCGGGAGTTTGCCGCCATTCAACAGTCCTGGAGCCAGCTCCAGACTGAGAGCCGCCAAGAGCTAGAACAGCTCATTGACCAAGAGTTGACCGGTGAAAATTCGGCCCTCGCCACCGAGCTAAAGCGCTATCTTGCTGACGGGGGCACCTTCACCAAGGCACTAGAGGATATTCACCGCAAACTTGCCGATCCCAATAACTTGACCAGCATTCCTGGCCAGGTCAAAGCGCTTTTGTCGGCAGCGTTTGAGCAGGCCGATGCCCCCTTCCGCAAAGCCCTAAGTATCGCTGACCACAACTCCCCCCTAGGCCAACTGCTGGAGCACCAGCAGCGAGAGCTAGCCAACCACAAGGCGGCGATCACTCAACTGCACACCAACCTACATCAAGAGTTTAAGGAGCAGTTCGAGCTGATCAAAAACGGCCTGAACATTCAGGCACTGCTGGAGCAGCAGCAGGCAGAGCAATCGGCCCTGCTGGAAAAGAGCATCCAAAAAGGTCGCCCGTTTGAGGTTGTGGCCGCTGAGTGCCTAGACCAGGCCAGCCGCTACTGTAAAGATATCGTCACTCCCCTAAGTGACGAGTTGGTGGAGGGCACTGGACGCAAGGTGGGCGATGTGCTGGTGGAAATCTTCGATGAAGCCTGCGCCGATATCAAGATCGTCGTAGAAACCAAGGCGGGTCAGTACAACATCGGCGGCAAGCGGGGGCTAATCAAACAAATGCAGGAGGCGATGGAGTTTCGCAATGCCCAGGCTGCGATCGCCGTCGTTCACCGTGATTACGCCAAGCAAAACCAAGCCGTCTACAGCGAGTTAGGTCACAACCTTGTCATGGTTGCCGTAGATCCTGACAATGAGGAGTCTGGGTTGTTGCCCCTAGAGCTGGCCTATCTCTCTACTCGCTCTAAGCTGATTGCGCTCCACCGCAAAGGCAGCTCAGAGCAGCTTGATCTCAATGCTATCCAGCAAACTATCGATCAGCTATCGGCTTGCCTCAACAGCGCCCAGGCCATGAAAGCCAACTGCACCGCCGCCAAAACCAGTGTCGATAAGGTCTACGCAGATATTCAGCAGATGGAGTCAGGGGTCAAGCAGCAACTATCGACTCTCCGCTCTCAATTGGGGCTGGCTTAGCAGACCGTGTACTCCCATCTGGCAAGTCAGGCTTTGTGTCCGAGGGGAGACGAGCCTACCCAACATCTGATTCCCAGTGAGCTTTGATCGCCCAGAAACAAGACAGCGTCTTTATTCTCTCACGGTTGTAATTTATGGCCCAAAAAACGATTCAATGCCGCCTAGTCGCCCCTGCTGAGACTCGTCAATACCTGTGGACACTCGCCGCCGAAAAGAACACACCGCTGATTAACGCCCTCATCCAGGGCATCGTCACCCACGAGGACTTTGAAACCTGGCGAATTAAGGGCCGACATCCCGCCGATGTTGTAACCAAGCTCTGCAAAAGCCTGAAAACAGAAGCCCCCTTCTCCGGTCAGCCCTCCCGGTTCTATGCCTCCGCCGAAAAAGCCGTCAACTACATCTTCAAGTCCTGGTTTACCCTGCAACGCCGCCTCCAACAGAAAATCTCTGGCCAACAAACCTGGCTCACCATCCTCAAAAGCGATGACGAGCTAGTGGAGCTATGTGGCCATGCGTTAGAAGATATCCAAGATAAAGCCGCCCAGATTTTGGATGACGCTGAAACAGCGATTGAGGAGGAAGGGCATTCAGGCCAATCGAAACAAACCGCCATCAGAGCACATCTGTTCAAAAAGCACGACCAGGCCAAACAACCCCTGATTCGCTGTGCCACCGCCTATCTCCTCAAAAACGGGGGCAAAATTCCCGACCAGCCCGAAGACCCTGAGAAATTTGCCCACCGCCGCCGCAAAGCCGAAATCCAGGTGCAGCGCCTCCAAGACCAACTCGAAGCCCGCCTTCCCAAGGGCCGAGACCTCACCGGACAAACTTGGCTTTCCACCCTGCTCACCGCCACCACCACCGTCCCCAAAGACAACCGCGAACATAAGCAGTGGCAAGACAAACTGTTGGCCCAGCCCCGCACCATCCCCTTCCCCATCCTGTTTGAAACCAACGAAGACCTCGTCTGGTCACGGAATGCCTCCGGTCGTCTCTGTGTACGATTCAACGGCCTGAGCGAACATCGGTTTCAAATCTACTGCGACCAACGGCAACTGCCCTGGTTTCAGCGATTCCTAGACGACCAAGAAACCAAGCGGGCCAGCAAAAACCAGCACTCCAGCGCCCTCTTTGCCCTGCGTTCTGCCCGCCTCTCCTGGCAAGAATGCGATGACCACCAAGGCCACCCCTGGGATGCCCACACCCTCACCCTCTCCTGCACCGTCGATACCCGCCTCTGGAGCGCTGAGGGCACCGACGACGTGCGCCAGGAAAAAGCTGCCGAGGTCTCCCAGATACTCACCCGCCTCAACGAGAAAGGTGACTTATCCAAAACCCAGGCAGGCTATGCCAAACGCCTCACCTCCACCCTAGAGCGCCTCGATAGCTCCTTCCATCGCCCCAGCCGCCCCCGCGACCAAGGACAAGCCCATATCATCGCTGGCCTCAGCCTGGGCTGGGATGTCCCGCTTACCCTAGCGATTTGGAACGCTAGCACCCAGGAAATCCTGACCTATCGCAGCCTCCGCCAACTCCTGGGTCAAGACTACAGCCTCTTCCTCAAACACCGCCGAGATCAACAGCAGCAGTCCCATCGCCGCCACAAGGCCCAGCGGCAGGGCAAAGATAACCGCTTTGGCACCTCCCACCTGGGAGAACATATTGATCGCCTACTGGCCAAGGCCGTCGTCGCTGTGGCCCAACAACACGGAGCCGGGAGCATCGCCATCCCCAAGCTAGACAACATCCGCGAAACCCTTCAGGCCGAAATTCAGACCAAAGCCGAGCAAAAAGCGCCCGGTTCCATCGAAGGGCAGAAACGCTACGCCAAGCAATACAAGATCAGCATCCACAAATGGAGCTACAGCAGGCTACTCGATCAAGTGGCCAGCAAAGCCGCCCAGCAAGGACTCGTCATCGAAACCGTCAAACAACCCTGGCGGCAAAATCCCCAGGAGCGGGCAAAAGCCGTAGCCATAGCCGCCTACGAGGCACGACAAACGATAGTACCTTAGAACCAAAAGCCTAGGCTATAATGGGCAAACAGCTTTGAACCCGACCGCTGAACCTAGACAACCGAATGATTCAATCGCGCCGCGACTCATGCGTTAGCCTCTGAGTCGTGTGAAATAAGGGTTAGTTTGGCTGTTGGAAAACAGCCGTGCTTTCTGGCCCTGGTAGCTACTCGCCCTGATGCTGTCGGACGAGAGGCTTCGGCCTCTCCGAAGAGATTAAGTCGTAGTTGACGTGCTTGTAACCTTGATTATGACGTAGGTGCGCTCCCAGCAATAAGGGTGTGGATGTACTGCTGTAGTGGCTACCGAATCACCCCCGACCAAGGGGGAACTCGCTCCAATACTGGGGTTGAGGGTCTTTGGAAGGATGAAATACGCCTTCTCGATCCGCGCCAAGACCGAACAACCCGTCACACGGTTATTCCAAGTCTTTGCCCAGGTCAAAAGACCCTCGACCTCACCAGTACTGCCGGGATGGATGAGGCGATCCGCGCAAATGACTTCTGAAAGCCTTGTCTTGAGAGCCTTTCAGAAGCCTGCGTCACAATCAACCACCCTGCACAGGGGAGGTTGAAAGGGCGCAGCCCATGGGAAGGCGTGCTTGCTTTCAGGTCACAATCAACCACCCTGCACAGGGGAGGTTGAAAGAAGGTAGGCACCTAGCTCCCAGGAGGTCAACGAACGTCACAATCAACCACCCTGCACAGGGGAGGTTGAAAGCACTATACGGAGTGGACAAGAGATCAGCGGGTTGGTCACAATCAACCACCCTGCACAGGGGAGGTTGGTGGGAATTATCTGTGTATGATGGCCAAATGACATAATTAGGGACTTTGGCTAGTGCTGAAGACCTCAGAAGACAGAATAAACCAGCGAGTTGAAAGGTAAAACCTTAGCCTTCCTGTATTCCACTTAAGCGACAACAATTTGTCACCAGTATTTTGACGACAAGATTTTGTCCCGACGACAGTAATATGACCTTGACGACATCAATCTGTCACCGATGACAAATAACGTGTCACTGTACAGATTTAAGCGGGTGGGGGGAATCGAACCCCCATCATTAGCTTGGAAGGCTAAGGTTTTACCACTAAACTACACCCGCAAGGTGGATGGCGCTCTATTTATCTAGAACTAGTTATTTAGAGCCAGTATGGCCTGAAGCCTAGTTTAGCATAGGTTGGGATCGAAGCTGTGGCCACGATTGGGAGCGCTAAGCAGGCCTGAGCAACGGGATTGAGCAACGGGAAAACCGGAGCACTTTCTCTGAAGCACTCCGGTTTTGGGTAGAGATTAGGCTATGGCCCTAGCAGGTCTCCCGAATTGGCCCCTAGGCAGGATGCCAGTTCGGGCGCGAGGAAAACCTAGGGTGCCGCAGCCGACAGTTCTTTATTGCTGACACCATTAGCTTCGTTGCCGTTGGGCTGGCGGGGTTGGATGAGGCCATAGCCGCCGTGGTTGCGTTCATAGACCACGTTGATTTCGTTGGTGTCCGCATTGAGGAACATATAGAAATCGTGGTCGATCAGCATCAGTTGTTCCAGGGCATCGGACACCGTCATCGGCGGCATCGCGAAGTATTTGGCCCGGATCACCTCTTCCGGCAGTTGAGGTTCGGCGTTGTTCAGCACCTCCGTGACGTTGGTAACGGGCGCTTCGTTCAAGTAGGCTTCTGTGGTTTTGCCCAGACTGCCGTGCTTGCGGTCGTTGCGCTTTTCTTTGAACTTGCGGAGTTGGCGGCTAATTTTATCGGCAACTAGATCGATACTGGCGTATAGGTTTTCGCTGCTTTCCTCAGCCCGCACAATGGCCCCATCGACATAGAGCGTTACCTCTGCCGACTGCTTGGAGCTAATCCGAGGATTGCGCGCCACCGATAGGTGAACGTCAACCTCGTTGGTCAGATGATTGAAGTGGCTGACCGCCTTGAGGATCTTCTGCTCCACATAGTCGCGAATTGCATCGGTAATCTCGATATTTCTGCCATGGATAACCAGTTTCATAATAAAGCGGACTCCTTGAAACGTCGGCTTATGACTTCACCCTAGCACCTTGTATTCTGCACAACACTGTCCGTTAGAATCCTTTGCATGGGTTGATAATTCTTGATTGCTACCTCCGCAATTCTCCACAGTTCATCACATTTTCCAGTTGTTGTACGGTTGACAAGATGGGGCACGACGACCAAAAGATCCGGCCTTTATGCGAGGTGTATCCCCTAGGGTTGATGCCCTATGAGGACGCCTGGACCCTACAAAAGGCATGGGTTTCGCGCCATCGACAATCCCCCCAGCCCGACCGTCTGCTGCTGGTAGAGCATCCCCCGGTCTACACCCTGGGGCAAGGATCCACCGTAGAAAATCTTAAATTTCTAGAGAGTGATCCTCCCCACCCCCTGTTTCGCATCGAGCGCGGCGGCGAAGTGACCCACCACTGCCCCGGCCAACTGGTGGGCTATCCGATCCTCGATCTCAAGCGCCACCAGACCGATCTGCATTGGTATCTGCGGCAGTTGGAAGAGGTGGTGATTCAAACTCTGGCCGCGTTGGATATCCCCGGCACCCGCCAACCGGGCCTAACGGGGGTGTGGGTGGGCGATACCAAACTGGCGGCCATCGGCATCAAGGTTAGCCGCTGGATTACTATGCACGGTTTTGCCCTCAACGTTTGTCCTGACCTATCCGGCTTTGAGGCCATCGTTCCCTGCGGCATTGCCGATAAATCCGTGGGCAGCGTGGCGCAATTTTGTCCCGGCATCACCGTGGCGGAGGTGGTGCCCGTGGTGAAGCAGTCGTTCAGCCAGGTGTTTGCGCTAGATCTTATGGATATCGCTATTCAACAGCAGGGGCACCCACAACGACACTTTTAGGTTTATCAGGATTGAAGAAACCCTTGCAGTCAACTTCGCAAATTGCTAAGATCGCCTAAACAGTTATGAACGTTCTAAATCCCCCTTGGTTGAGTAGCTGCCGTTAAGTATTGTCTGCGCTGACCTACAAGGCTATTCATGCACATTATTACGCGTTCCCGATTGGTTGAGTTTTGGGAGAAG
Source organism: Spirulina sp. (assembly GCA_044070495.1). Classification (GTDB taxonomy): domain Bacteria; phylum Cyanobacteriota; class Cyanobacteriia; order Phormidesmidales; family Phormidesmidaceae; genus Nodosilinea. Next base: position 51,558 of record JBIPSI010000005.1, read on the forward strand.
CACCCTAATTCTAAGATAAGCCTGTTGCTTTGGTATAAGTTAGCTAGCACGGCTAATTGGCAAAATTTTGTAGAATTACGACAAGTTTTTTCTTCTGCCGATCAGGTCATGAATTTCACAATTTTCAATATAGGAGGCAATAAGTATCGTCTAATTGCATTGGTAGATTATAGCTATCAGAAAATTTTTATTCGACATGTTCTTACCCATGCAGAATATGACAAGGGCGACTGGAGGAAAGATAGTTGGTATAAGTAGCCTGAGTCTCTTGGCGCGATGAAGAACGAGGTAAACAAAATCTTTTACCAGTAGGTACTTTAGGCTTGATACTTATTTTGAATAGCCAGAGCATCTCATGTCAGTTCATTCTTGAGGTAAGGAGAAAACAATGATTGTGACTGAGGCTGATAGCTACCGTGATCTTCTCCAACAGTTTCCACCCCGTCCTATCAAGTCTGAGGCAGAATTGATGGCAACTCAGGCATTTATTGATTCCTTGCTAGACTCCGATGAGATAACAGCCGACAAGCGAGATTACATTCATCTGCTGGGAATGCTTGTTCATGACTATGAGGAAAAATACGTTACTATTCCAGATCTCAGTGGTGTGGAACTGCTTAAAGCACTGATCGATGAATTTGATCTTAAGCAAAAAGATTTAACCCCTATTTTTAAAACTGAATCTATTATCTCTGAAGTTCTCAATGGTCGGCGTGGTTTTACTGTAGAACATATTGAAAAGCTGGCGAACTTTTTTCATGTTTCTCCTTCAGTCTTCTTTAGTCGATCAGCGTGATGAGGTGATTTAGATGAGATGAGATGAGATGTTTTTCAACGGAGTACTATAGCGGTTCTCGATAGAGTGAGGTACACCGTTGCCGGGTTCTAGATCCCCCCAGTATCTAGCGGTCTAAGTTTTGCTCTGTACCCCCCCTTATCAAGGGGGGCAGGGGGGATCCCCAAAATGTACTTCACTCGATTGGAATCCGCTATAAGTTATGGTGACAACGCTGAGAGTTCTTCCAGATTTATGAACGCTAAAAACCCCCTCAGGGCAAGCCCGTCGGGGGTAATCAGAGGGTTAATCTAGCCGACCCTACCAGCTCCGAGTAGGAGCCAAGGCGTGGCCGCGAATCAGGCTACCCACGGTTTTGGCGGTGATTTTCATCTGCACTAGGGGGTTGGCAGGCACCACGGTTTTGTAGAGGTAGCTGTCGAAGGTGAGCTTCTGCACGTCGATGTCCGAGCACATTTCCACGAAGGCTTCACGGGTGGCGTCGGAACGGTAGAACACCGTTTGCAGCAGATCCAGCACCTTGTAGGTCATGCCGTACTGCTTGTCCCACCGCTTCAGGTAGATTTTCAGCTCGTCTTCGGTGGGGATGCGCTGACCGCCGTTGGAGAATTCCACGATGGTTTCGGCGCACATGCGGGCCGACTTGGCGGCAAAGTAGATGCCTTCGCCGGAGGACTTGGTGACGGTACCAGCGGCATCGCCCACCAGGGCCACCCGACCCACCACCCGACGAGGGCGGGGATGCTCAGGGATGGGGTGCGCTTCCACTTTGATGATTTCGCCGCCTTCCAAACGCTTGGCGGCACGGGCGCGGATCCCGGCCTGGAGCTGCTTGATTTTGGCTTGGTTCACCCGCATGGTGCCGGTGCCCACGGCGACGTGGTCGTACTTGGGGAACACCCAGGCGTAGAAGTCGGGGGAGACATCGTTGCCGACGTACATTTCCGCCAGGTCTTCGTAGTAGGCCATTTTGTCTTCGGGCAGACGAATCCGCTCTTGGAAGGCGATGGCGTAGTTGTAGTCCCCGGCATCAATGGCCTTGGCCACGCGGGAGTTCGCGCCATCGGCCCCAATCACCAGATCCACTTGCAGCGATTTGTTGTCGCCCACCAGACCGTCTTCGCGGTGCTCGGTGTAGTGGAGGGTGTAGGGTTGGTTGCTGGATTTGGGCAGGTCTAGGGCGTAGACGGTGCCGTTGATTAGCTTGGCCCCCAGCTTAGCGGCCCGATCCCGCATGAAGCCATCCATCACTTCGCGGCGGCACATGCCGATGTACTCGTCATCCTTCAGCGTGCTGCCGATGTTGACTTCAATATTGGAGGGGGAGATCATCTTCATCTTCCGCACCCGGCGGTCGATGATGCTGGGGGGCAGGTCAAACTCGTCCACCATGCAGAGGGGAATGGCCCCACCGCAGGGCTTGGCGTTGTCTAACTTGCGCTCAAACAAATAGGTTTCGATACCGGCTTTTACTAAAGTCTCGGCAGCCGAGGAGCCTGCCGGACCTGATCCTACTACTGCTACCCGAAGTGACAAGGATGTGTCTCCCAAAATCGCAAAAGCTACGAGAGGCATCGTATCACGCCAATTTGGGCATTTCGGGCCGCCCCTGAGAGGATGTAACCGGATTGAAACACTCGTTTACAATGCGATACCTGGATCGGGGACGGATCTATTTCTTGGCCAGAGAGTTTTCTATCGACGCCTCGGACGATGCCTTAGATAGGGAAGACCCTGTGCCCTGCGCCCCCAGTGTTGGGTTCCGCTTCGCTGCACCCAACCTACTTTGGAGAGGTGTCAGGCAATCAGGACTAGGGTGGGCAATCTGGATTTTAGGATTGATGTTGGTAGGAATTATCAAAACGTACAGTTTTGGGCTAGGGCCACCTTAAGCAAGCTTTTGTATTCTCGTTCGGGCACGATGTAGGCCCCAAACCGGGAAAGATGGGGGTTCATCATTTGGGCATCAAATAAAACAAAATGTTGTCGTCTGAGGTGTTCTACCAGCTTCACCATGGCCACCTTAGACCCCTCAGAAATACGAAAAAACATCGACTCGCCAATGAATGCCCCGCCAATCACCAGGCCCAGCACGCCGCCTGCCAGTTCGTTGCCCTGCCAGGTTTCAAAACTGTAGGCCCAGCCCATTTGATAGAGATCCCAATACACCTGCTTGAGTTCCTCGGAGATCCAGGTAGTGTCTCGGTCGGCGCAGCCTTCGACCACATCTTGAAAAGCCTGATTAATAGCCACCCGGAAGCGGTTTTGGTTGAGTACTCGCCGCAACGATTTGGGATATCGAAACCGTTGGTCGAGGGGAATAAGCGTGCGTTGACGACTTGCGTACCAGCCGAGGGTGTTGCCGTCGTCGTCGGCCATCAAAAAATAGCCTCGGGAGTAGCCGTCAATGATGGCGTCAATGTCGTATCGAGGGGGGCGCAAGGTCACCGGGGTTTTCTCCGTAACGCTGTTTTCATTATCCCTTAACCCCCGTCCTGCATTCCCAGGGGCATCAGGCCGCAGGGGCGAGTAACAGACTGTGTCCTAAGTCTTTCCAGGCCAAAATCCCTTGCTTAGCATGGAGGGACTATCTCTTTTTGGGAAATCGCCATGTTTTTGAATCAATGGAAGGGGGCTGTCGTGGCCCTGGTTGGGGTGCTGCTCTCCTTTGCGGGGATTAAACCTGCCCCCGCTGTCCCCTTGGCCGAGCCAGAACCCTCCCTAGCCCAGGCGGCTTGCCCTAGCGAATGGCAAACTCGCCAGCGCTATGCGCGGGTAATTACAGAACGGGATCCGCTGCGAATTCGGGCCACCCCCAATGGTCGAGCGATTGGGTCGGTGCCGAAGGGCTGGGCCGTGGTGGTGCTAGAGCGTGACCCTAGCGGCCAATGGACAAGAATTACTAGCCATTTTGGCGAATATACCAACGACGCCGAATTTGCCTCAGCTCCCTACTTTCGCGATGGCTGGGTGGCAACGCGCTTTTTGCGAGATCTGGGTGAGTTTTGCGAAAAACCCATGGCCATGGGCGTTGCGCCTCTGGTGTCCTCGGCTCAGCCTGCCCCCGCTGCCGATTGGCTGGCCCTAGGGGATGAGATTGCCCAGGCCTCCCAGGCTCAACCTGCCCGAACCCAGTCCACGGATCAGGAATGATCGACGGGCGACAACCTGCGCCACCGGCCCTTGTCCAAGATCGACTAGCGGCGGTGCTGCAAGCCGCGATGGATGCCCCTGGCAACGGGCCTCGGTTGCGGGCGGCGGGGCTGGTGGCGGCGTTCTTTGACGGGGTAGAACAACCTCAGCCATCCCAAGGCCGACCTGGAAACCCCCGATTTCCCGCCTACCCAACCGTAGGGGCGAGGTCTCCTCGCCCGCTCATACCGGGGGTAAACCAGCCGAATTTACGATTAGTGGCGGATTGGGCAGAGCGATTCACTCAAATTCCGATCCTCACCAAGGCGGAGATTCGTTCCCAACCCGGATTATTTTTGGCCTCGGTAGCTAGGATCGCCTATCGGGGCAGCACCAGCGGTAGCCGGGGCCAAGCCTACGAATTTTTTGCCGGGGCCGATTGGAACCAAGCCCGCATCCAGGCTCGTGAGCGAAGTTTAGCCTGGTGGGGCATTTCCCCAGCGGTACCAATTCTCAACCTAAACAGTCGGCTGATGCCTGGTCGGACGGGGGATCTGGCCCTAGGTGGCCCCCTTAGTACTGAAATGATGGCGGGGTTGGTGGAAAGCTTGCGCCACACCCCCATGGCCCTGCGCGGCTACCCCAGCCGATTGTGCGAGGTGGCCTCTGAGTTAACCGAATCCTTGCCATCGGTGCGGGCTGTGATCTGCACGGGAGAGCCCCTGTTTGACCATCAGAAACACCTGTTAGAAGCGGTGTTTCAGGCTCCGGTAGTGAACGAGTATGGCTGCCACGAATCGGCGGCCTTTGGCATGACCTGCCCAGAGGCGGGCCGCCTGCACCTCGACGAACACCGCTGTTTCTACGAAATTTTGGATCAACACCTGATCACCACGGATTTGTGGAACGAAACCATACCGCTGGTTCGTTACCAAAGCGGCGATTTGGTGCAGCCCTACGCCACCCCCTGCCCCTGCGGTCGCCCTGGGCTAACGGTGGACATCCTAGGCCGCATGGAGGATCGCGTCACCACCCTTAACGGCCTGGTGCCCACCGGAAACGTTCCCCTGCCGCCGCTGCCGGGGATTTCCCACTACCGCATCCAGCGGATAGCACCGGGGCAAGTGTTGGCCTGGGCGAAACCTGCTTCGGAACAGTTGGTCAATCCGTCTCAACCTCAGGATGGCCTCGCATCCAAGCAGAATCCTCTCAACCCAAGTCGGCAGGATCCCAGATTTTCCGAAGCCCAAGAGAGCCTAAACACCTGGGTACAAGACACCTTTGGCCCCAGCCGCGTCGCCATTACCTGGGCCGAATCTAGCTTGGCTGAATCCATTCCCCCCGCACCCTGGACGGATCAACAGTGGCAAACCGTAGTGACCCAGCAATCGTTGGGGGCTTGGTTGCAAACTGGGGCCATGCCCACCGGAGAAGCCCAGTCCATCGCCGCACTGCTAAAGGATTTAGTGAGTCCCACGGTGATTGGTCAGCCGTTGCCCTGGGTCATGCAGAAAAAAATTGCTGACCTCGTCGATAGGCCCCCCCTAGCCGATCCAGCCCTGGAAATTCTGCGATGGCGAGTCTTGCTGTTGGCAACGAGTGTGTTGCCCCAGTCCCAGGCTGAAACCCTCTATGGTCAGACCCTAGATCGGCTTCAGTCCATGCCCCTTCCTGCCTCCGCCTGGTTAGATAGCCTCATTCCCAGCCTGCACCTGCCTACCGAAATCACCGCCCTCGCCTGGGCCGATCTGATGGCTTCCCAGCGCCATAATTTTGGGGAGGTGTGGCCCCTCGATCCCCTCAACGCCCACCACCTACTCGCCGCCTTTGATGGGGTGATCCATCGCCAAGCACCCCCAAAACGTCCCCCTGTGGCCAAGGCTCTCACGCCCCTGCTGGCGGTTCTAGTAGGGGATTTGCGTCAATGGGCCTCAGAATTTACCCCAGATCACCTGCTGCACTGGATCGCCCTCGTTCAGGGAAAAACACCTGTTGATCTAACGGATTCAGCCTCCACAACATCCCTGGATACAGGCCACCTCAGTCCTTTTGCCAAGGCTTGGCTAACCTGGCGACAGCGCCTTATTCAGGGTTCCTCAGGCCTGACTTGTGACTCAGCCCTAGAGCAGGATTGGCACACCCTCAAAGCGGCGACCCCAGCCGGTCAGCAAGCCCGCCTTTGGATCGAGTGGGGCTATGGTCAACGGGTGCAGGGGCAAGCCCTCGATCCGGCCCAGTGGCTCCCCATCCTAGACACCCACATACCGGGATGGCTGGATCCAGCCCAGTCCCCCCCAGCGGGCATCACCCCCTGGTTGCCCATTGTGCAAGCCTTGGCCCAGCCCCTTCACCGTCAGGGACAGGTGGAGTTGGCCTATCGCTGTTTGCAGGTGGCGGCCCTGGCTCCTCGGCAATCAATGGCCTTTGCGGCGTTGACCCAGCACTACAACACAAAGCAAGCCGTCCTGGTGGATTTGCTGCCCTGGCAGGGGGCCGAGGGATGACCGTGACTTCGACCGTGACTTCGACCGTGACCTCAACAGAGCCGTTGCTGATTCTGGACGGTCGCTTTGTGTCAGCGGAAATGGTGGCGGCAGCGATGGCTAAACGTCCGCCAGACCTGCCTAACCATCGGTGGGTGGTGCTGGTATCGGGGGATTTTTCTGAGGATTTTTCTTGGGATTGTGGAAGGGTGAGGTTCTTGTCGGAGAGGGATCTGGGTGGTGCATTCGCAAAGCAATGCACCCTACGGGGGTGGGTAGGGTATGGGGTGTTGGGGGAGGATGGGGGGTGGCCGTTTGGGGGGTTGCCTTGGCCAACGGAGGATTTCGTCCACGTTGACATGGGTTACCTGGCTCCCTGGTTGCCATCGCCTGGGTTTCCGAAAGAAACGGCCCAGGCTAGTCCTGAGGCTTCTACAGCCTGGATTGCTTCTACGGACTTGGTGCAGGCTGGTTTGACGGAGTTGCCTGGGGATCGCCCGTGGTCGCTGATGGATTTAGCGGAACGCCTGGAACGGCGTCGGATTCTTTTTTCTTGGCGGGTTTGGGCCGGGGGCACAGAATCCTTGACGCCCTCCTCGGCAAAATCCTTGACGAAAGCTTGGCCAGACACCCCCACCCGCCCGCCACCCACCCACCCATCACCCCACCACCCCGCCACCCTTCTCGCCACCGTTCTCGCCATCGTGCCCCACTACCGCTGCGAACCCTGGCTGCGGCGTTGCTTGGCTGCCTTGGTCAACCAAACCCGCCCCCCCGATGGCATTGTGGTGGTGGACGATGGTTCCCCCCTGCCGCCAGCGGAGATTGTGGCCGAGTTCCCCACCGTGACCCTGCTGACCGCCCCTGCCACCGTTGGCCCCTACCGATTGGTGCAGCAGGTCATCCAAGACACCCATTACGACTATTACCTGTTCCAAGATGCCGATGATTGGTCGTTTTCGGAACGCCTTGCCCAGTTGTTAGCCGTTGCCGAACACACCCAGGCCGACCTAATCGGCACCCAAGAACTGCGCTGGGAATGCGAACCGGGTCGCCTTTTGCCCGTCCACTATCCCCTAGACGTGAACCTCGCCCTGGCGGAAAAACCGGGACACCCCCTGCTACACCCCACCAGCCTGGTACGGCGGCAGTTGGTGATGGCGGTGGGAGGCTTTGCCACGGGCCTGCGCTTTGGCGGCGATACAGAATTTCTGCTGCGGGCCGCCTGGGTGGGGCGCATCCTCAACCTGCCCAGCTACGGCTATCTACGCCAAAAACGGCCCCACTCCCTCACCACCGATCCCCAAACGGGCCTAGATTCCCCCGCTCGCCAAGCCCTGCTAAAAGCCCTCAAACAACGCGCCCACCAAAACCGCACTGCCCACCGTCAGGGGCTTCCCCTTGACCTTAGCCCCCTCTGCCAAGCGCCCCCGATCCGCCTTCAGCACCACGCTGGCCCTGCCTTACCATGACCCCCATGCTCGACATCATCATTCCGCTCAAAGATCGTCCGGTAGCAGCCTGTGTGGAGTCTCTGTGGCGGAGTTTGGTGAATTGGAATGCGGGTACCTATCGGATTTGGCTGTGTGATGGCGGATCTACCCAGCCCGAAGTCGTCGATACCCTGGCCCATCTGGCCAATGGGGACAGGGTGACGGTGTTGTCTCGGCTCGATTCTGGATTCAACAAAGCGGCGTTGATGAACGAGGGCCTGCGCCACGCCCAGGCGGAAACGGTGCTGGTATCGGATGCGGATATTCTGTGGAATGAAGCGGCCCTTGAGTCCGTGCTGACTGTCCTGGATGCAACCCCAACGGCCCTCTGCCACATCGCCCAGGTGAACGAAACGGAACCGCAAACGACGGCTTTATCACGACCTCGCTACGGCTACCGTCTGAAAACGACAGCCCAGGGGCTAGCGGTCATTGTGGAACAGGTTGCCCCTCGGCCCGATCACCGTCCGGGCTGTGGCTTGGTGGCGGCAAGGCGGGAGACCTGGCAAACACTTGGGGGCTACAAGGAACAGTTCCATGGCTGGGGCTGGGAGGATCAAGACTTGCTGATGCGGGCGGAATTGTTGGGGATTCCCCTGCGGGCGGCGGGTTGCGTGTTACATCAGTCCCATGCTGACGCTCTGCGCAACCCCTTCCATGGACATCAACCTCCGCAAGCCACCCGTGACTTAAACCTGTTGCGGTGCCTAGAGGGTCTGCAACGGGGCGACCTGTGGGGCGATCTTGGCAATTCCGGTGATTCCATCCAGACAAGACGGCCCCCCATCCAGGCCGCTATCCGGGTAGATTTGCCTCCCGACTTGGCCCGTTTCCTGGAAGGTCTGTCATCGCCGTAGGTTTACCCTTGGGCGGGGGCTACGGCCTCAGCCAAAGCCTGGTTTACCAACGCCTTCGCCTTTTCGTCCAGGGCAATCCAGTCGATTTCGCCATCTTCCATCACCAAGGACGCATCCGTGGTGGCGGGTTGAGCCGGATCGTAGTCCTCGCAGCAGAGGCGAAAGCAGAGTTCCCACACATCCAGCGTGGCGATGCGTTCCCCTTGAGTGAGGCGCAGGTGGTAGATCGGGGTGGGGGTGGGCAGTTGGGCGAGGGCCTGCTCGATCTGGGCGGTGGCCTCGGCGTCGGCCTTGGCCTCACCGAGCTGGGCCGAGAGATCCGCGACCCGTTGCTTTTGATCATCGGTGGTGCCCTCTATCCAGGCCAGGGTTTGGGTGTATTCGCTCTGCCAGTCTAGGGTTTCGGTGGCCTTGCGCAGGTTGTCGATGATGCGAATTAGGCAAGGCTGCATCAGGTGATGGGCTAGGGCATAGTCGCGGTCGGTGGCAAAGGTCAGCATGGTAGGGAAAGCTCAGGGAAACAACGGGGTTAGCAATGACAGAACCGGGTTATTACGGAGTCTCTATTGGCCCTCACCCCCAGCCCCTCTCCCAAGGAGGAGAGGGGAGCTAGAAGGTTCAAAGTCCCTCTCCCCACGGGAGAGGGATTTAGGGTGAGGGCCAAATCTCGGTAAAAGAGCAGGTTTGTAACCTAGTGAGTCTAGCAATCAGGGATCCTGGGGGCGAAATCTAGGGGCGAATCACCTTCAGGGTGGCGAGGCTGGGGTCGCTGGCCCCGGTGACGTAGCCGCCCTGTTGGTAAACGGTGGTGAGGTGGGCGATGGCGGCGGGGGTAATTTCCTCGCCCGCGAACAGGGTGGGGATGCCGGGGGGATAGGCCGCTAGGGTTTCGGCACTGAGGTGGCCTAGGGCTTCGGCGGCGGGTAGGGTGGCGGTGGGGGCAAAGAAGGCTTCGCGGGGCGACATCGGGGGCAGGGTGAAGGGGTGTGGGGTAGGGGGTAGGGGGGCAGGATTGTGGGGGAATGAGGATTGCGGGGTGGTGAGGGTGGTGAGGTGGCGGAATCCGGCTAGGCAGCGATCTTCATCGGCAGGGGTATTGCCGAGGCTAACGATTAGGGTGAGGTGGTGCAGTTCCGGTAGTTCCACGGTCACGCCTTGGGTTTCGTGGAGGATTTCGTCGGCCTCTAGCCCGGTCATGCCCAGGTCAGTTACGTCCACGGTAATGCGCGTTAGATCAAGGGCTTGCACACTGGCGTAGGGGGTTACGTCCTGGGGAGAAACCACCCGCACCCCCGGCAGTTGGGCTAACTTATCCCGCAGATTTTGGGCAAGGGCGAGGGTGTCGGTTAGCAGGGCCTTGCCCTCGGTGGCCATTTGGTGACGGGCGGCATCGAGGGAGGCTAGCAGCAGGTAGTTGGGGCTGGTGGATTGGGTGATCTGAAGGGCGGCCTGGAGCCGTTCTCGGTCAATCCGTTCCCCCTGAATATGGAGCATGGAGGCTTGGCTGAGGGCCGCTAACACCTTGTGGGTAGACTGCACCACCAGGTCGGCCCCCTGGCGCAGGGCGGGGGTGGGCAGGTGGGGATGGAAGGCAAAGTGGGGGCCATGGGCCTCGTCCACCAGCAGCGGGATGCCGTGGGCGTGGGCTAGGTCGGCCAAGGCATCTAAATGGGAGCAAATCCCGTGGTAGGTGGGCGACACCACCAGCACCGCCCGCGCATCGGGGTGGTGGGCTAGGGCTGTCTCAACATCTTCGACCCGCAACCCCAGGGTGAGGCCCAGGTCGGGGGCATACTCTGGCTCCACAAACACCGGACGCGCCCCCGCCAGCACCAGCCCCGCGATTACCGAGCGGTGGACATTGCGCGGCAGGATGATTTTGTCCCCCGGATTGCACACCGTCAAAATGGCGGATTCTAGGCCACAGGTGGAGCCATTGGCCAAAAACCAGGTTTGCTCGGCCCCAAAGGTACCCGCCGCTAAGCGTTGGGCCTCCAGAATCACGCCCTCCGGCGCAAACAGGTTATCCAACTCCGTCAGTTCCGGCAGATCGGCCCGCAAAGCCCCTTCCCCCAGCAGATCCCGTAGGCCAGCCGGGGCACCTTGGCCGCGCTTGTGGCCGGGGGTATAGAAAGCCGCATGGGGCCGCTGGGCACAGTCCCTAAGGGCCGTCAGCAGAGGGGTCTGGGTGTGGTCGAGGGGCATACTGGGCGGGGATTCTGGATGGGCTAGCGTGGTGGGCTAATTGGTTTTGGCGGGGGGTGGTTCGGGGCTAGTATCGGTCACGTTGTCGGCCCCCACGGTCAGGCTAAAGGGAATGGTTTCCCCACTTTGGGACACCACCACAATTTCGTAGTAGCCCGACTGGGGCAGTTCTCCGGCCCAGGTGTTTTGGGCGGCGCTGGCCAGAATGTGGGGCAGTTCCGGCGTGGGCACCGGCACGTAGAGGGACAGGCGAGTGCTATCGGGCGGGGCCTGGAGGTTAATCCGCATCAGTTGGCCCTGGCGCAGGTTGAGGATATACACATGGCCGTCGCCGGGGGAAAAGTTACCCGTGACCTGATGGTCAAAGCGATCCGGCTCAAAGCGAATTTCCGTTAGGGCTTCGCCGCTGGTGATGGCGGTGACGCGATCCTGAGCCAGGGCCAGCCAGATTTGATCCACCGGGGTTTCCACAAAGCCCTGCTGGGTGCGCCCCGGAAAAAGCGTCTGAAACCGAGCGTTGGCCAGGTCTTCCATGGCCTTGCTGCTGACGTAGCGTTCGTTCACCTGGCGCTGCCACCGTTCTCGGTCGGTGGGGTTGTAGCGCCCCAGTTTGGCCCTCGCCTCTGGGCTGAGGTGGGTTTCCACTAAATCGAGGTTGGCTGTGGCGATGGCGTCCCAGTCCTCCCGCAGGGCGGCATCCTGGGGTTGATCGGTGAGCTGGGTACCCTGCAAGCTGGGGTTTTGCTCAAAGAAAAACTGATCGGTGAGGCTGACCAAGTAAGCCCAATCTACCCCCAGAGCCGAGGCCCGATCTCGGATCGCCTGCTTGCGGGCCTGTTCTGCCTCGCTGAGGTTGGGGTTGGCGGCATTATTTCCCCCAGGGTTGACGGCCCCCGAATTGCGCCAGTCCAACGGGTCGAGCCACCAGCCCAAGCCCACCGCCACCCCCAGCACCAGGGCCATGGCCGCTAGGGCCGATCCACACCCCGCCCCCGACCGCTGGGAAACCTTGGTGGGGCGGGGCGGCGGCGGCACGGTGTAGGTGGGGTCGGGGTAGGCCGCATTGCCGTAGGCCGCGTTTTGCTCCGATGGATAAACCGGGGCGGCAGTGGGGTAGGCCAGGTTTTGGCTGGCTGATTTGGGGGACGGACGACGGGCCACGGCCACGGTGGGGGGCGGTTCTGGCGGCGGTGGGACGATGGGCTGCATTCGCACGGGCAGGGATGTCTCTTCCGGTGGGGCGGCACCCGCAGGATTAGCCAGGTTTAATGCCGCCATCACCTGCCTTGCCGAGGTGGGCCGCTGGGCCGGATCCATAGCCACCATTTGTTCTAATACCTGCCGCAGCCGATCCGACACCTCCAGGTGCGGTGGCCAGTCCCAGCGTTTCCGGCGGTCGTCGTAGAGGTTCTCTGGATCCTTGCCCGTTAGCAGCACCATGGCCGTCATGCCAAGGGCGTAGAGATCATCCGACGGGCTGGCTAAGCCTTCGCTGGCCTGAGTTTTGGGACGATATCCCCCATGACCCAAGCGGGTGATGGTGCCATCGGCGGATCGGTAGGGCTGGGCCGCCCCCATCTGGTAGCGCACATTCACCAGCAGTTGCTTCACGCTGCCAAAGTCGATCAGCACCGGGCGACCATCGGCGTTGCGCTGTACCAGGTTGTCGGGGGAGATATCGCGATGCACAATGCCCAGCCCATGCAGATATTGCAGCACAGGCAACACCTGGGCCAGCAGCGGCAGCACCTCCGCCTCCGAAAATTGACCCCCCTGGGCCTGCCGACGGGCCAGCAGATGGCGATAGGTGGGGCCTTCTACGTAGTCCTGCACCAAAAAAAGCTGCCCTTCCTCCCGCAGCAGTTCGCGAAACCGAGGAATTTGGGGGTGATCCAACTGGTAGAGCAGGCTGGCCTCGCGCTCAAACAGCATTTGAGCCTGGTCTAGGAGCGCTTTTCCCTCCACCTGGGGGTTAAATTCTCGCAGCACGCAGAGTTCTTGAAAGCGGTGGGTGTCCTCCGCCAGGTAGGTGCGGCCAAAGCCACCACTGCTGAGCTGTCGCAAAATGCGATAGCGCCCCCCCAGAAGCCGATCCCCCCGTTCTGCTGCCTCCATGGCCCCTCCCGTTCTAAACGCTCTCCCATCCTATAGAAAATCGCCCCCTAGGAGGCCGAGGGTCAGTCTGTAGAGTCGGTAGGTTGGGTGCAGTGAAGCGGAACCCAACACCCATCCAGAATTTCGGGCTGGTTGGGTTCTGCTATCGCGCCACCCAACCTACGATATATCAAGGATTTTTGGAGTTGCGATATATCAAGGATTTTTGGAGTTGTGTCAGGCAACCGACCGACTTACTTGGTGGTCATAATATGCACACCATCCCAGTCCTGAGGGGGCGGCTCTACCAGGTAGTGGCGGGCGCGGTTGATGTGGACGGCCACGGCCTTGTCGTTGGGGCGCATGTCCTTGGCGGCGTAGAACAACTCCAGGGCTTCTTTGAAGTTCATGGCAATGTAGGCCGTACGAGCCTGGGCATAGCGCTCTAGAAAGTCTTCGGTGCCAGGGTCTAGGGGCATTTCGCGGGGGCCAATCAGCTCATAGAGATTGACGGGCTGATTTTTCCCTTTCACCTGGGTGCGGTCTAGCTCTCTCACCCAAATTTTGTCTTGGCAGAGGGAGTAGGTGTACTCACTAATCACGATGTCGCAGCCGTATTCCTTCGTGACGCCCTCCAGGCGGGAGCTGAGGTTCACCCCATCGCCGATGACGGTGTACTCCATTTTGCGCTGGGAGCCAATGTTTCCGGAGACCACTTCGCCGGAGCTAATGCCAATGCCAATCCGGATTTCGGGCTGCTTCAGGTGTCGCCGTTCTTGGTTGAACTGGGCGAGGCGGCGGCGCATATCCAAGGCACTTTGCACCGCCGACCAGGCATGGTTCGTCAACGGTAGGGGCGCACCAAAGACGGCCATCAGGGCATCTCCGATGAATTTATCTAGAGTGCCCTCGAAGTTAAACACCGCCTCCACCATGGTTTCAAAGTAGGCGTTGAGCATTTCCACCACCTTGTCGGCTTCCAGGTTTTCGGTGAGGGTGGTGTAGCCACGAATATCGGAGAACAAGACCGTCACGTCCTTGCGTTCGCCCTTCATCAGCACATCGTCGCCCAGGGCCATCACTCGCTCGGCCACACCGGGGGTCATGTAGCGATAAAGAGTGCTCTTCATCCGTTTTTCCTGGCTGATGTCTTCTAGCACCAGCAGGCCGCCCAGCACCTTGCCTTCGGGGTTGGTGAGGGGGTTCACGGTCAGGTTGACGCTGCGTTCTAGGGATTTCACCCGATCGGCGGTGAGGAGAGGCGCATCGGCATCGCCCCAGGGACGATAGTGATCAGCCTGGGCCGGATCGGGTAGGGCGAGGTGAATGGGGCCTTCTCCGGCCTCGTCATCCCCCAGTTGCAGGGCAACGCGCAGGGTTTGTTCGGGCACGTAATGTCTGGCCCCGTGGCTGAGGCTGTCTTCAATGCGGAAGCGCATACTTTCGATGGGCATCACCTCCCACACCGGGCGGTTGAGAAGCCGTTCTTGCCATTGATCGCGCCGTTCCCGCAGGTGGTCGCCCTCATGGGGACAGCCCAGTAAATCGACAGCGGCATCGTTGATGGTGACAATACGGCCTTCCAAATCGGTGGAAATGACCGCATCGGAGAGGCTTTGCAGAATGTCTTTTTGGTACTGTTTTTCGACCAGGACGCTTTCAAACAGCTTGGCATTTTCTAACGCAATGCCCGCCTGAATGTTGAAGGCCCGCATAAAGGCCTCGTCGGAACTATTAAAAGTACCCTGAACTTTGTTGATCAGTTGGGTAACGGCAATCAGCTTACCCGATGAATTAAACACGGGCATACAGAGAATGTTGCGGGTAACGTAGCCCGTGCGCTTATCGGTTTCAGGATTAAAGCGGGGATCTTTGTAGGCATCGGGGATGTTCAGCACCTCGCCAGTGCTAGCCACATGGCCCACAACACCACTGCCAATGGAGTGATGCAGTTCCAGCATGGTTTTGCCATCACCCATCTTCACCCGCGACCACAGTTCCCCCTTTTCTTCATCCATAATCCAGAGGGTACTGCGGTCAGCCTGCATCAGTTGACGGGCTTCCTCCATCACCGATTGCAGGGTTTTCTCTAAATCCAAACTCTGTTCTAGGGAGGAAATCGCCTTCAGCAGGGCGGCGACCCCCTTTTGGTTACGGGCGGCAACGTAGAACGAATTACAGCTTTCTAAAATTACCCCTAGGGATTCGGCAAACTCCCTAAAATGCTGCTCGTCCTCCTCGTTGAAGGGCATTTCATTGAGTTTATTGAGCAGTTGTACGACGGCTACGATGTTGTTTGACTTTTTGCTCAGCACCGGCATACAGAGGATACTGCGGGTGCGGTAGCCGGTTTTTTTATCGTAGGAGCGGTCGAAGCGGTCGTCGTCGTAGGCGTCTGGAATATTCAGGGTTTTAACGTGGGTAGCCACATAGCCCGAAATACCCTTATCCATGGGTACCCGTAGATCTAGGGATCGCTCCCCATCACCCTGGGCAATTTTCGACCAGAGTTCTTGTTTTTCCTGATCCACCATAAAAATGGTGGTGCGTTCGGCCTGCAAAATTTGGCCAATCTTGAGGGTAAACGCCTCAAGGATTTGCTCCAGCATGATCTCCAACGATTCGTTGTTGATCATGTCGATGGCGCGGAGGAAATGCTCGAATTCGTCGGTAATTCGATCCAGCAGGTCGATAAATTGGGGCGTGGGCAGATCGCGCACCCGATGGGTGAGGGAGCTACTTTGGTTGACCATCGAGAGTGTGGCCAACATACCGCGATTAGACTGAGTGACCATAGAACACCCGATTTAGCGTAATTCAGACCGACCGGACTGGGAGGATGCAGAGCGTGTCTAGTACCTACTACTCTAACCGTATCTATTCCGAATCATACGGTAAGTTCTCTATGAACCCAGAAGCCCCATTGCCGTAAATGGCTAGAAACCTGACGTATTAGATGCGATATGAATTCTTGGATGCGATGTGGATTCGCCATGGATTGAGCAGAGCGGCAAGGGAAAGGGTTGCGGATAACCCTGATAGACGGTTCTGTTAAAGATCCTTACGGAGTCGTCTAGGTCGGATAACGGGCGGTTTATCGTGCAAAGGTTCTACGGAGATTGGGAATGTCGCGGCAACAGTGGTCATCTCAGACGGTGTTTATCTTGGCTGCCGTGGGTTCGGCGGTGGGGTTGGGCAATGTGTGGCGCTTCCCCTACTTGGCCGGACGCTACGGCGGCGGGGCGTTTTTGATTCCCTACCTGCTGGCCTTTGTGCTGCTGGCCACGCCGATGCTGATTCTGGAATTGGCGATTGGTCAGCGGATGCAGCGGGGGCCGGTTCAATCCCTGCGGCGGATGCACCCAGCCTTTGGCGGCGTGGGGCTGGTGGCGGTGGCCTCGGCCTTTTTGGTGGTGGCCTACTATGCCGTGGTGATGGCCTGGTGTTTGCTGTACCTGGTGCGATCCCTGGGGGTGCCCTGGGCCGACGACCCGGAGGGCTATTTCTTTGGCCAAGTGCTGCAACTGAGCGACAGCGTAGGACAACTGGGCGGCTTCAACGGGCCGATTTTGATTTCCCTGGTGGTGATTTGGCTGTCGATTTATTTCTGCATTTGGCAAGGCCCCAAGAGCGTGGGTAAGGTGGTGCTGTACACGGTGCCGATTCCGGTAGTGGTGCTGGCGGTGCTGTTTGTGCGGTCGATCTTTTTGCCGGGGTTCCTAGAGGGCTGGCGGGTTTACCTCAGCCCGGTGTGGAGCGCCATGCTGGATCCAGCGGTGTGGACGGCGGCGGCGGCCCAGGCGTTTCTCACCCTGTCTGTGGCCTTTGCCATCATGCTCACCTACGCCAGCTACAAACAGCCCGACGAAGACATTGTTAAGTCCTCCTGGCTGACGGCCATTGCCGACCTGGCCATTAGTCTGTTTGCCGGATTTGTGGTGTTTGCGGTGCTGGGCTACATGGCCTGGAGCACCGGGGTAACGGTGCAGGATGTGGCTGCCTCTGGGCCGGGGCTAGCCTTTGTGGTGTTCCCCAAGGCGCTGAGTTTGATGCCCCTGGCCGGACTGTTTAGCGCCCTGTTCTTTTTTATGCTGCTTACCCTCGGCATCGACAGCGCCTTTTCCCTGATTGAACCCACCGTAGCGGCGGTGCTGGATATCCAACCCGGACGCCAAAGCACCCACATTGCCGGATGGGCCTGTTTTGCGGCCTTCCTGGTCGGTAGCCTCTACACCACCAAGGCGGGGCTTTATTTTTTGGATATCGTCGATCACTTCGTCACCACCTACAACGCCATCCTCGTCGCCCTGGGCATGGCCCTGCTGGGGGGCTGGGTGTTTGGGGCCGAAGCCCTACGCCGCTACGTCAACGAGATTAGCGATTGGCACATAGGCCGCTGGTGGAATGTGGCGATCAAATGGGTGGCCCCCGTGGTGCTGGTGATTTTGCTGGCCACCCAGCTTTCCACCGACCTGCGCACCCCCTACGAAGGCTACCCCGCCTGGGCCTTGGCCATTGGCTGGGGCACGGTAATTCTGCCCGTGGGGGCTGGGGTAGCCCTCAGTTTCGGGGCGAAAAATCCAGAGTCCCTAGAGCGCAACGACGAATCCTATGGGGATCAGACCGATCCTCACGCCTAGGGGTTGGGGCCTGGGCTGGGTAAGGAATCAGGATGCCATGGGACAGATTCATGGGACAGATTACGGTGCAGGTTAAACCCAACGCCAAACAGCAAAAAATCCTGCGGCGAGAGGACGGCACTTGGTTGGTGCACCTCAAAGCTCCCCCCACCGAGGGCAAGGCCAATCAAGCGTTAATCACCTGTTTGGCCGAACACTTTGGCGTCACCAAGGCCCAGGTTGAGATTCGATCTGGCCACACCGGACGGATCAAGCGGGTGTGGATTGATGACGATTGACAGGCATACCCATCGTCTAGAACGCCGCTATAGAACCCCGGTTTCTGCGCAAAGGCCAAATCTCCTGGGCGCACCGACAAAGAAACCAGGGTTCTCTCAATACCGGATTTCTCTCAATCCTGAACCGATGCTCTAGTTGAGGCTTGCTAGGAGGGTGAAAGGGCAAAAATACCTTCTACCTAGATTTTGGCGTGATCGATCCCCATCGCGAGGGAAAACTAGGGCAGGTTGTCGTGGTCTGCGCTGGTTGGCGCTATCTCCTGCTATGGCCCTCGTGCGTTATCGATATCGTCCTTAAGCTTATGAATCACTCCGTGCAACCCCGATTCCGTTGGATATCCCTCAGCCTTACGGGTTTGACCGCCCTATTGGCGGGAACCATGGCCTGTTCCCTCAGCCCTTCAACCCTGGCTCCGCTAGACTCCGCGTCATCCCTCGGCCTCGGTCAATCGGCCCAGGCCCAAACCGACCACTGGCCTCAGCTTGAGCAGGATATTGTGGCCTTCCAAAACCAGGCCCGCCAGAACCCAGCCAGCCTCATTCCCCTGCTGGAAGCCCGCCTAGCCGCCATGAACGAGGCCGGAGAGATCGTCAATGGCTGTGGCCGCCGCTGCAACATTGCCACCCAAGAGGGAAAATCCGCCGTGCAGGAGGCCATCGATTTTTTGCGGAATCAAGAGCCTCTCTCGCCCCTGGAGTTTTCAGCCCAGGTCGCCCTAGCCGCCCAAACCCACGCCGATGATCAGGCCGATGGTGCAACGGGTCACACCGGATCCGATGGCAGCCGTCCCAGTGACCGCCTTGACCGGGCCGGAGCCTTAAATAGTGCCAGCGGCGAAAATATTGCCTACGGATCCCCCACGGGTCAGGAGGTCATCCTCGATCTGATTGTGGACGATGGCGTCCCAGGACGGGGGCATCGGGTCAACATCTTTACGCCCCGCTGGACTCGCACGGGTGCAGGCTGTGGCCCCCACGCCACCTACGGCCTAGTCTGCGTGATCAACTACATCACCTTTTCCCCGCAGATCACCATTGACCATCGCGGCACCGTTGCCCTAGAGTCGCTAACCGTGGAGGGGCAAAACCTTCTAGCCAGCCCCCTAGCACCGGGGAGAACCCAAACCATTCCCCTTAACCCCCAGCAGTGCAAGGCTACCCTGGATATTCAACTCCAGGGCTACAATCTGCTGCAATGGCCCGATCTTTCCCTCTGTGGCGCAACCCTCACCATCGAACCCGACAACGGCTTTGAACTGGGCTATCCCCAATAGGGATCCCCAAATCGGGGGAGGCCCGCCGGATAGGTACCCGTCACCGCCGACAGGCCACCCTCAGGCAGGATTGATCCAGGGGATGACAGAGCCATTGCTCGATGGCGTCGGGAGGCTGGGGTTTGCCAAACCAGTAGCCTTGGCCGAGGTCGCAGTTAAGTTGTTGGAGGGTTTGTACGTCGAGTTCGGCTTCAATGCCCTCGGCGATGGCGGTAAACCCAAGCTGATGGGCCAGGGTAATGATAGTCTCCACAATTTTGTGATGGTGGGGGCTAGTCTGCATTTGGCTGACAAAGGATCGGTCGATTTTGAGGTGGTTGATGGGGAATTGGTAGAGGTAGCTGAGGGAGGAATAGCCGGTGCCAAAGTCGTCGATGCTGAGGGAAATAGAGCGCTGGCGGAGGGCATGGAGGACAGTGAGGGTGGTCTGGATATCGTCGATGAGCATACTCTCGGTGATTTCTAGCACCAAGGCCTGGGGCGGCAAACCCGTGCGGGCCAGGATATCGTCAATGTGGGACAGCAAGCTAGGGCTATGGAGCTGCATGGCGGCGAGGTTGACGCTAATCGTAAGCCCCTGGGCCTGGGGACAGCAGGTTTGCCAATCGTGCAACTGCCGACAGGCGGTTTCCATCAGGTGGTAGCTGAGGGGCACAATCAGGCCCGTTTCTTCCGCCAGGGGGATGAACTCGCCGGGGGGCACCAGGCCGCGCTGGGGATGCTGCCAACGCACCAGGGTTTCAAAGCCCTCAACGGCGGCGGTGGCCATGTCCACGATGGGCTGGTAGTAGAGAACAAATTCTTCGGGATGTTCCAGCAAGGAGCGCCGTAGTTCGGTTTCCAGTTGCAGGCGGGTGATGGCCTGGGTGTGCATGGCGCTGTTGAAGACTTCGTAGCCATCGCGGCCCTTATTTTTGGCGCGATACATGGCAATGTCGGCATCGCGCAGCAGTTCGGGGGCGTCGGTATAGGTGCTGTCTCCCATCACAATGCCCACGCTGACGGTGGTAAACACCTCCTGGCTGCTGAGGTGCAGGGGTTCGCGCAGGCTGGCCAAGACGACTTCTGCGAGATTAATCACCTCGGTGAGGTCGGCCACGTCCTCCATCAGCAGAATAAATTCATCTCCCCCTAGGCGGGCCGCGAGGTCGGTGGGGCGGGCCACACTGCGTAGGCGACTGGCGATTTCAATCAGCAGTTCATCGCCAATCAGGTGGCCGAGGCTGTCGTTCACCACCTTGAACCGATCCACATCTAAAAACAGCACGGCAAACCGATAGTGGCTGTGGCGGCGGGTGCGGTTGAGGGCTAATTCCAGCCGATCTTGCAGCAGTTTGCGGTTGGGCAATCCGGTGAGGCTGTCGTGGAGGGCATCGTGCTGGAGTTGTTTGCGCATCCGCATGGTTTCGGTGACATCGCGGGAGGCGGTTTGCAATTGGATGACGTCACCACTGGCGTTGAGGATGGGGCGGATGAGGGTTTCAATCCAAAGGTAGTGGCCCAGCTTGTGGCGCATCCGGTAGGTGGCCTTGGCCGATTCTCCCGCTAACACCTGGGGCTGGGCCGATGGCTGGCAGGTAGAGACATCACTAGGGTGCACCCAATCGGCAACCTGAGTGTCTAGCAGTTCACTGGGTTGATAGCCCAAGGTCCATTCCACCGACGGGCTGACGTAGAGGTAAGTGCCGTCTAGGGCTTGGAGGCAGACCAAGTCGGTCATATTGTCGGCCATTAGGCAAAATAGGGCAGACTGCTGCTGAATCTCAGCATTGGCTGTCTCTAAGTCGGCCTTCGACTGTTGCAGATCGTGGACGGTGGCGGCAATGCGCTGGGCCATGGTGTTAAAGGCCAGCACCAGTTGTTCCAGTTCATCCAGGCGGCTGGTGCGTAGGTTGTGGTGCAGTTGGCCGTTGGCCATGGCCTGGGCCGCCCGCCTCACCTGGACAATAGGCCGCGAAATCCATCGGCTGGTAATCAGCCCTAACCCCAGGGCCACCGCCAACGCCAACAGACAGAGAATCACGGTGGAGCGGCGGGAGGCTTCGATGGTGGCCATAAAGTCCCGTTCGGGCACCACCACCACAATCAGCCAGTCCAGCCCCACATCGTCCCGAAAGGGCACCACTTCCACAAACTGCCGCTGGCGATCAAGCTGAAACTCAAACTGCTGAGGTAAACGCACATCGCCCAGGTAGCCGTTGTATTGTCGCAGCAAGAACTGGCTGCTGGCCCGAATCAGCGGGTCTTGGTTGGTGACGGAATACAGACGTTGGGGCTGGCCATTCACCACCACAAACGGTTCCGGCAGGGTGGAACTGGCCACAATCAAGCCCTTTCGATCCAAAATGAACGCCTGCCCGTGGTCGCTAATCTTCAGCGTAGCCAGAAAATCGCTGATCGCTGACAAAAAGAAGTTATTGCCCAACACGCCGATCAACTTACCCTCGGCATCGTAGACCGGGCGGGAGGTGGGCAGCGCCAGCACCGGGTAGGCATGGTAGGGAAAAACCTCACCCCACACTGGCCCGTTTGCCCGTATGGCCGCCAAATACCAAGGCCGCGTTTGGGTGTCCCATCCTGGCGTGGTTTGCTGAATGGCCAGGGTGTTGCCGTTGTCATCCACCGTTGAAAATTGGATAGCACCCCCCAGAGATGGCCCCCCCTGCATGCGCTGATGCTGGCCAGGGCCTAGATCGCTGTGGCCAATGAATTCTTGGTTGACATGGCCAAAGAAGATGGAATCGACCAGGGGAAACTGACGGGACTGCCGCAAAAAGTGCTGAAACAGGGCTTCGGAGTCCTCAGGGTCGAGCTGCCCTGCCTGGATGGCGTCTTGGTTGAGCCGATTCACCAGGTGGGGCATAGCCAAAAAGCTATCCAGTTCCTGCACAATTTGCTGGGCCACCGAGGCGCGCAACTGGCTAGCGACCTGGTTCACCGCCTGCTCCCCATGGCGCATGGATAACCAACCCGTAACCGCCACCGCCGCCGTTATCTGGGCCACAAAGGGAACAACCAGCACCCCTCGCAACGGTAAACGCCGCAGGGTGCGGGCAAAGATGGTTCGAGACCAACCCAAAATCATGTATTAGACGTTACAGACCACTAGCCCTAGTGTGCCTAAATCTGTCGTAAAACTAAGACTACGACATCAGCCGTAACATCTCTCCTCAAAAGAGAAAGCAACGTTCTCCGCTATCCGTCGCTGTCGCTGCCTTTTGGAATCCGGTTTCCCCCTTTTTATAGACGCTTGCGGCTTCCCGCAGGGTAGGAGGGCTAGGGGGGATAAACCCCAGGAACCCAGAGGAATAGGGCCTTATATATGAGCGGTATATGTGAGCGGTAGCTTCCCAGCAGGATGGCCACGACTCTATCGATTAACCTGGGGGAATTTGGTCACCCGTAGAGGGGGCTGTGGGGTTGGCCCCTGGAAGGCTAGCAGGGCTAGGCGCGGGAGATTCGGAATCCATCGCGCCCTCAGGGTTGAGGGAATCGTCAGGGCTGAGAGAACCGTTGGGGCTAGGGGATGCCTCAGGGCTGGCTGACCCATCGGGGTTAACCGTATCCTCAGCGGGGGCTGCTTCGCCGGGGGCTACGGGGCGTCCTACCGGGGCAATGGGCTGGTTCAGTTCTTTGTGAATGGCTTCGGTGATGCGGCGAATCAGTTCGCTGGCGCGGCCATCGTTGTTAGGACGCTGCACCATAATCGCCAGGGCATAGCGATTGCCGTTGGGGGTATCCACCAGGGCCACATCCCCCAAGGCCAGGGCGATATCCCCGGTTTTGTTGGCCACCAGGGAACCATCGGTGAGGCTAAAGGCAATCAGGCTGCGGTTAACGGTGCGCTGCATGATGCTGAACAACCGCTCCCGCGACCGACGGCTGAGCACATCCCCCTGATCCACTAGGGCCATCAGCAGGGCCAAATCGCGGGGGCTGGTGGTGTTGGTGCCCTCCAAATCCGGCAGGATATTCCGCAACACGGTGGACTCTAGCCCCCAGGTGGCGAACTGCTGGTTGAGGGCCTCCTGGCCCCCCAGGGCTTCGATCATCATGTTGGTAGCGGTGTTGTCGCTGTGGATGATCATGCGGGTGGCCACATCCAGGGCGGTGTATTCGCTACCGATGGCATCGTTCGCCAGGGTGCCCGATCCGCCCGCAAGGTGCTGTTCCTGCAACACCACCGCCTGGTTCAGGGCGAGATTGCCCGCATCCACCTGCTGCAAAAAGGCCACCAAAATCGGCACCTTGATGGTGCTGGCCGCCGCCACCGCCTCGGTGCCGCTGAGATCAACGTAGCGCCCCGAATCGACATCAAAGGCGTAGACCGCTGGGGTAAGGCCTGGCGTGAGGGTGGCGAGTTGATCCAACTGGGCCTTCAGGCGAGTGAGTTCGCTACTGGGCTGAATGTCGGCAATGGTGACCGCCCCTTGGCCAGGGAGGGGACTGGGGTTGCCTCGCCGAGGAGCCGTGGCTGTGGTCGTTTCGCCGCTACCGGAGGTCACATTACTGGGGCTTAATACCGACAGCAGCGTGCCTGCAATGGCCGCTACCCCAATTCCCAAAATGGCCAACCGCATCAGATAAAGGGCGGGCAGGGGCAGTTTAGCCAGCCGTCGCTGGGGAGAGAATCGCCGTGTCCGCTGGGTGGTGCCTTCCCGCTGAGGGGGGGCCGCGAGGGCCGCTAATCCGGCGGTGGTCGCCGCCGTGGCCGCCGCCGCCATACCCGCCGCCATGCCCACCGTTCGCCGCCGCGAATCCCTAGACCGCATAGGTGTCACCTTGGGAGAGGGTGGCTCTGGGGCCGGACTAGGCCGTCGGGGCATGGTCACAGCCCCCGATTCTCCACCCTGGGGTAGAGAGGTGCTGTGGGGGTGCATGCTGACCGAACTGCCGGGGGCCGAGGGCCGAAACGTGGGGGCATGGGCATAAGCACCGGGGGCCGCAGCACCGAGGGCCGCAGCACTGGGAGCCACAGCATTAGGGGACTGCATCCCCGCCGGACGAGGCGACTGGGGCAGACGGGCAGCGCTTGTCCCCTGGACAAAGTTAGGACTGTGGGGGGCACCGTGGGTCGAACTGGGGCCACCCTTGAGGTTAAAACTGGGCAAGGCGGCGGTTCGATTCACCGCCGGGGTGGACGGTGGGGGAGTGGCCTGCGCTCCTGGGCTAGGGGATTCGGGTTCGGAGTCGGGACGGCCAAAATCGGGGGTCATGTACTTATACTGCCGCCACTGGTTGCGGCGACGCGCCGTGGACGACGACCGATTCCGCCAGTCCCCATCGGCTGCCCCTTGCCCTGCACCGTTAAAACCGCTAGAACCGTTGG
Source organism: Spirulina sp. (assembly GCA_044070495.1). Taxonomy (GTDB): domain Bacteria; phylum Cyanobacteriota; class Cyanobacteriia; order Phormidesmidales; family Phormidesmidaceae; genus Nodosilinea. The sequence continues at coordinate 76,139 of JBIPSI010000005.1, forward strand.
TCAATCCCGATTCCCCCAGGGAATTAGGCCGGGACGAAGGATTGGAAAAGTCGTCGTGCTGTGCCATATCGAAAGTCTAGGGGGAACGAGGAGCGCCGGTAATGGCCCAATTGACCTGCCGCAAAATGCCCCTAAGCATAGCCAATTCCTGGGAATTTGGCTCAGCCCGATGGAGCAGGTGCCGCAATTTGGCCATGCGACTGGCGGCAGTATGGGGGTAAAGATAACCGATCTTGAGCAAAATCGCTTCTAAGTCTTGGTGAAATCCCTCAATCTGATCCAGGCTAGCCGGTGGATCTAGTGGATCTAGATCTAAATGGAGAGCCTCAGGACTATCGGGTTCAGGCCGCACCAACCCCCACGCTTCAGGCTGGCCCCCCGTGGCCTGACGGTGCAGCAGATAACTACACACCGCCACCGCCTGGGCCAAATTGAGGGAAGGATAGGCCTCGCTGGCGGGAATACGAATCCAGCGCTGGGCATAGATCAGTTCTTCATTGCTCAGGCCCCGATCCTCCGGGCCAAAGATCAGCGCTGTGGTGATCGGCCTTTGGGGATCCGTAGACAGCAGCCAGGGCAGCACCGCCTCCGGGGTTTCTAGCCCTTGGCGCTGGGGATGGATTCGGCCTGTGGTTGCCACCGCCCGCTGACAACCCACCAATGCCTCCGGCAGGGTAGCCACCACCTGGGCCGACTCCAGCACATCCCGCCCATGCACCGCCATGCGCCAAGCCGCCGTGCTAGTGGGGTCGCACTGGGGGTTCACCAACACCAGATGGTGCAGCCCCATGTTTTTCATAATCCGCGCCGCCGCCCCTACATTGATCGGCCCTGCTGGTTCCACCAGAACAATACGCAGATGTGCCAGTTGCTCTAGCCCCATGCTGACCCCACAAACCCCTTAGAATGAACACCGTAGTGATCAATTGAGTACCCTAGCTATGGCCCAGGTAACCTGGAACGGCGTCGTTCTCGCCGAAAGTGACCAATGCGAAACGGTGGAAGGAAACCTATACTTTCCCCCCACCGCTCTTAATATGGACTATTTCCGTCCCATCTCCCAAACCACCGTCTGCGGCTGGAAGGGCACCGCGAACTACTACGACATTGTGGTAGATGGCCAAGTCAACGGCGGTGCCGCCTGGTACTATGCCGACCCCAAACCCGCCGCCAACAACATCAAAGGCTACGTCGCCTTTTACCGTAACAAGGTCGCCATTGCCCCCTAGTAACGTGACCAGATAGGTGTTAAGGGTTACATAACCCGCGTCCTCGCCACGGTCATTACCGCTCTAACAGAGACAAAGCCCTTAAATCAGCAGATCTCATAAAGAAGACTAGTAGCTGTCTTCGGTGACGGTGTGGAGGGCCAGATCGTGGTTGGCCTGATTGAGGCGGTCAGCGATGGCCTTGCGCCACTTCAGGCTCACCTGATCATCGGCCAGCACCTCCTGGGCTTCTTCTCGGTAGGTCGCGCCTTGGACGGCATCCACTTCTTCAATGTGCTGGAGGTGGGCAAAAACTTCTTTGGGGGTCGTCATGGTTCAATCCTTTGGATAGGTGAGCCTGTGGATACGTTGGCCTTGAACGAACAGGTGGCCTTGAAGGAAATCGGGTCATTCCAGGCCAAGCTTGGCTGCGGTCGCCATGGTTTTATTGTGGGCCAGGGCTGCCCCCGTGGGGCATTCCCCTAGAGAACCTTTACGCCCTGAAACGGTTGTTAGCAGTTCGCAGCAGAACTTTGCAATGGAAGGGATTAAATCTATGGACATCTACCAAACCTTGCAGCACAGTCAACGGCAACGGGTCAGCGATGGCCAATGGACGCCTGTTCTCTCGGGGATCACCGGGGCAGACTATACCCTAGTGATGGTCTTGCCCCAGTTGGGCGACTTCGACAGCCTGGAATATGCCTGGTTGGTGCGGCGGGGCTGGGATGTTCTGGTCGCCAAGGGGGTGACGGTGCGGGCGGTGGGTATTGGCCAGCGCGAGTCGGGCCAAGCCTTTTGCCAGTTCACAGGGTTTCCTGCCGATCAGCTTTGGGTGGATCCCACCGCCGACCTACACCGCCAGCTTGGCCTATACGAGGGTCTGTCGCTGACCATTCCGGGCCTTACCCCTGGGCAACGGGCCTGGGTAAACCTGATGCTGATGTGTGCGGGGATCGCCAGCCCAGGCACCTTGGCGGAGGTGTTTCGGGGCTACCGAGGGGATCGCAACGCCCCCCAACTGATCGGCGATGACGAGGAAATCCAGGCGTTCCCCTTGCCGCCCCTGCGGGGACGGTTCTTTCGCTGGGCGGGCGGCAGTGGGTTTCAGCGCCCCTTTGAACTCGCCACCCTACGCCTGCGCAACATGGCCGAGGTACTCGGCAAATGGAGCACCTATGTCCCCGATGCCACCTATCTCACCCAGCGGGGCGGCACCTTTTTGTTTGATGCTGATCACCGGCTGATTTACGAACACCGAGATCGCGGCATTCTAGACTTTGCTGAGCACAAAAGCGACCCCCTCACCTTTCTCAGGGCCGTCGCTTCGTCAGACACAGCCTTAATCTAATGGCCCACCCCATCGTCTATGTGGCCCGAAATCCTCTTGGCCACCCGCAATTCCCCGGTGGTGCATTGCGGCTAATCACAGCGTCTTTGTGAGGATGCCGATAACCAGTCAGCCGAATAAGTTGTACCTAAGAATGCAGTAAATGGCGCGAACCCCGTCTTTCCAGCCAATTTTTTTGCCCTCTTTATAGGTGCGACCATAGTAGGAAATGCCGACTTCATAGATACGGCAGTTTAGCTTGGCGATCTTGGCGGTAATTTCGGGCTCAAACCCAAACCGATTTTCTTGAATAGCAATAGACTGAATAACCTCCCGCCGAAAGGCTTTATAGCAGGTTTCCATGTCGGTGAGGTTGATATTGGTCAGCATATTGGAGAGTGTCGTAAGAAACTTATTGCCTACCATATGCCAGTAGTAAACAACCCGATGGGGAGCTCCCCCCTGAAATCGTGAGCCAAACACCACATCTGCCTTACCGCTAATAATCGGGTCGATCATGTGCGGAAATTCCTGCGGATCATACTCAAGATCGGCATCTTGAACGATAACAATATCTCCCGTTGCCGCAGCGAAACCGCTCCTAAGGGCAGCTCCTTTACCTCGATTTTCGGGATGATAAATCACCTGATCCACTTGCGAGGCAATAGTCTGCTTTAGCAGTTCACGGGTGCCATCGGTGGAGCCATCATCAACAATAATAATTTCACAATGCTTAACTGGGGATTTTCGCACGGCATCGACCACTTGCTGAATCGTACCCACTTCGTTAAAGCAGGGAATGACAACCGTTAGCTTCATAGTTACCCTGTTTCTTAGTCTTTATTGACGGTGCAAAAGTTGTTCATGCCAAGCTGGAAGTAGCGATGATTAAAGTTGCTAAAGCCACCCTTTTCTACCAGGACATGATAAAGTTTCTGGCGATCATAGTAACGTTTGTGATCGCGAATTTCTGCCTCGCTGACAATTTTGAGTCGATAGGCCAAGAACTCTAGCACCGGCTGCGCCCACACCGAGGGCACGGTGAGTACGAGCTTCCCCCCTGGCACTAAAACGCGATGAATCTCCTTCACCATAGCGGCTTCATGCTCAATGTGCTCCAGCACCGCTAGCATGGTGACGACATCAAAGGTGCCATCGGCAAAAGGCAACTGGCCGCTAAAGTGAAGCTGCGATACGGTAAGGTTTCCTGATTCAAAGGGATCGGCCTTAAAGTCTACGCCAAATCCTTTTTGAAGGCGGGGGGAAATGTAGCACAAAAAAGCGGCCTTGGTACCGCACCCAATATCTAACAAGACGACATTGGTAGGGATATGTTTTAGGACTTTAGAAAGTCTGAGGCGTCTAAGAAGGGGTTCTAGGATAGGTTCTTTCATGGCGGTTGGGCAGATTGCAGTTTTAGCCTAGGGCATCCATGCCTCGGCGAGCATAGTGGATACGTAGCTTTAGCCCCAGGGTAATTTGCTTCATCAGCCAGTAGAACACAGTCAGAATAATGAAGGTCACGACGATCACCGCCAGAGGCCGTTTGGAGGTGAGAATATTAAGGGTATCGGTGATCACGTCTAGGGGATCGGTGACTAAATCCCAACTGTTAAACCGAATGAAGCGGCCTAGGTAAATGCCAACGGCACAGAGAAGGTGGATGGTGAGTTCCATAGGGAGAATCCAGGCTTTTGCGCCCTGCTGCTTGAGGAAGTAGGCCAGATTCAGGATGGAAATCACGTAGGCTTCAAACCCCAACACAATGGCCGTGGCGTGGATGGGCACAAAAACGAGGGCAATTACCCACGTCGGAATCTCGCCAACGCGAGTGCCGCGAATCAGGTGGATGATATCCGTGAGCAGGTAGGGGGCGTTGGGCAAAAAGGTGATAAACACCACAACCCCCAGCCACCAAAGCCAGGGACGCCGAGCATGGTGAGGGCTTAGCCCCCATCGCCATAGACCCACCGCCACCAACCCAACCAGACCCAGCCAACTGAGCCGCAGGAGCGCACTAACATCTCCAGTGACAGCATCTCCCAGGGTGCTGGCCCACGCAACTAAGATTTTTGGTGTTCTAGACCAGAGACCCACAACCCCGATAGCCACCACCAACGCACAGGCCATCTGAAACCAGGGCCGGGGAATAGCACGGGGACGAAACAGCCAAAAACTAAGCATCAATGGCACAAAGGCCAAAAAGAGGTTCCACAGAATCCAACCGCTATAGACATTGTCGAAGGCGGTGGCGATGGCGGCGAGTCGTGATCCCATTCGATTCCTTTCTCCCAGGCGCGTATCCCGATTGATAAGCGATAGTTGACCTTAGGTCGTTAGCCTCAGGCTTGGCAATACCACCCTAGTCTAGGCCGTACCCAGGCGAGGGCGGCGCAGACTCCACAGGCTACCTAATCCCAAAATAACCATCCCCCCCAGGGCCGTCATCCACAGAGCGGGCTGATCCGAGTGGCGCTGGGCAATAGCCCCCAAGGCCCAGATAAACACTAGGGCGAAAGTGATATCCCGCCGCTGCCACAGCACCACCGCCCCCAACAGAATCGCGACGCCCATCATCACCACCGTCCAAACCATGGGATTACCTCCCCAACCAGCGGCGTAGAGGGTGGCGGCGATGTTGACAATGGTGGCAACGGCAATCCAGCCCAGGTAGAGGCTAAAGGGAATATGGGCCATCCAGCGCCGCTGACGGGAGGTACGAACTTGGCCAATGCCTAGCGTGATGTAGATGTCGATTAGAGATCCCAGGATCACCAGCATGGCCAGAATCGAGGCCGCGAAGGACTGCCAGGTAAACAGAAAGATCCAGATCACTTGGGCCACGCAGGCTAGGATTAATCGCTGGTTCACCCGCTGAATCTGAGGGTCTGACCGTCGTTCTGAGTGAAATTGGTAGATTCCGTAGGCGATCAGCCCCAGATAAATCACGCCCCAAATAATGAAGGCGTAGTTGGCGGGGGTGATCAGCACTCCAGCTAGGACGGTGTTGGAAATTTCCCCCACGTTTTGCCCCCCCGGTGGGTACAGATTGGAGAGGGTATTGACGGCCAGGGTGGCGATAATGGCGACGATAGTGCCGATGGCCAAGCCAAGGCCAGCTTTAGGATTGGACGGCGTGGCATTCATAGAATCCTAGGGTTTAAGGACAACCAGGTTATCGCGGTGGATCACAGTATCGGCCCCAACATAGCCCAAAATGGCTGGGATATCGTCGGAATGCCGCCCCATAATCCGCTTTAGGTCTTGGTCACCATAGTTGACGATACCCCGCGCAATTTCTTCCCCTCCCTGGGCACAGAGTTGCACGGCATCCTGGGGCTGAAACTCTCCGGCGACTTCAATAATACCCGCCGCCAACAATGACTTGCCCCGGCTCAAAATGGCCTTGGCTGCGCCCTCATCCACGTACAGCCGTCCGGCGGGGGGCAAGCTGGCGGCAATCCAGCGCTTACGGCCCCGGCTGGGTTTGGGCTGGGGGGCCACCTGGGTACCTACCGATTCGCCGCGCAACACCCGCAAAATGTTGTCGGGCTGTTTGCCGTTGGTAATCACCGTCCGCACCCCGGCGGTGGTAGCGATGTGGGCGGCTTCAAGTTTCGTGACCATGCCGCCTGTCCCCCAGGTGCTGCCCTGCCCTCCGGCCACCGCCTTGAGGGAACGCAGGGTGTCTAGATCCTGAATCAGAGGAATGGGCTGGGCGTCGGGGTTAGACCGGGGGTCGGCGGAGTAGAGCCGATCCACATCGGTCAGGATAAACAGCCAGTCGGCCCCAATCAGGCTGGCTACGAGGGCGGAGAGGGTATCGTTATCGCCAAACTTCAGTTCCTCCACCGCCACCGTGTCGTTTTCGTTGACGATGGGAATCACCCCCAGAGAGAGCAACTGCCGAAAGGTGCGGTAGCTATTGACGTAGCGGGCGCGCTGGGCCAGATCGCTGCGGGTAAGCAGCACCTGGGCAATGGGTTGATTCAGGGCCGAAAACAGGTCGTCGTAAATTCGCATCAGTCGTCCTTGCCCCACCGCCGCCACCGCCTGTTTCATGGCCAGGGTTTTGGGGCGCTCGGCCATGGCCAGCCGCCGACAGCCAATCCCCACCGCCCCCGAAGACACCAGCACCACCTGATGCCCCTGGCTCCGCAGGGTACAGAGAGTTTCCACCACACTGGCCAGGGTAGACAGGGCAAACTGCCCCAGCCCCGGCCCCGCCAAGCTGGATGTGCCAATTTTGACCACCAGGGTTTGCGCCGCACTCACCGCCATAGCTTCCTTTTGCTCATGCTCCCTTTCGATAGTACGCCCTTAACCTCTCTGTCTTGAGGCGATCTCTGGAGAACCATCACCGTTGTCGCCCACCGACCGATGATCTGGCAAACTTGGCCCAGCTTCGGCCAGGGGGGAATCTCTTAGCTGGACATTATCTGGCCATGGAATCCGGTGATGACCTCAGCCATTCGCCCTTCACCTTCGGCAAGGTTTAAAATAAAATCTGGGTGCCGATCAATCAATGACCGGCACCCAGAAAGGAGTTTATTAAAGAACTTATTAAAGTTAAAGGTCTTTATTTGGCTTGACCTTTGTTTATCTTTCTAAATTATGGAGGTCATTTTCAGTCGAAGGTGAATCCGTAATCTTTTCTTTATGTTTCCCAGCCTAACGTTTTCCCCGGCTTCGTTAGGCTTCTTGGTATTTCGTTGCAAAAGTACGCAAAGCTAGTCCCTTAAGGACGTTCAGGGGTTGTGCCACCGAATCATCGCATGGCTTAGATACGGGCTAGTCCCTTGTCTAGGAGCTAGGGCGGGGGCACAGCCCCCAGGGAAATGCCCAGTAGCTTGAGTAGGGCTATCTCTAGGGTGCGTAGGAGGGATAGGCGAGGACGGGCCTGATCAAGGGTTGGCATGGGATCCACCAAAATGGTGAAAAGGCCGAGGCGATTGCCCGCTAGCACATCGGTGAGTAGGCGATCACCCACCATAGCCACCTGTTCGGGGGGTAGGTCCATGGCCTCTAGAGCTTGCTTGAGCTTGCGGCGAGAGGGCTTTCCGGCACTGGTGAGGTAGGGCACGTCTAGGGGGGTGGCAATGCGCTTAATGCGGCTGCTGTTGACGTTGTTGCTCACCAGCCAGACTTCGCCCACCGCCTTAATGCTGGCCATCCACACCGCTAGGTCTGGGTCGCTCTCGGCCTGCCGCAGGGGCACCAGGGTATCGTCTACGTCTAGGATCAACCCCCTGAGGTTATGGTGGCGCATCAGATCGGGAGAGAGCGCAAACACACTTCCACCCAGCACCAAGTTGGGCTCTAACAGGCTAGACCACACCATCACCCAAACCCACCATCATGACGACTATACCGAGTGCTTTGACCCTAATTATCACCGAGTGCTTTGACCCTAATTATCAAAGGTGGCCCGAATGGCATTCTTGGCGGCTTCATGCTCTGCCAAGGTACGGCTAAAGACATGGGTGCCATCGTAGCGGGCAACGAAGAATAAATAATCCGTGTCCTCAGGGTTGAGCACCGCCTCTAGGCTGGCCTGGCCGGGGCTGGCAATGGGGGTGGGGGGCAATCCTGGGTTGATATAGGTATTGTAGGGCGAGGGGGTGCCCACCTGGGCCCAAGTGAGGGGTTGCTCTGGGGTTTGGGTAATACCGAGGCCGTATTCCACCGTGGGGTCGGCCCCCAGGGGAATGTTTTGCTCTAACCGATTGGTAAACACCCCGGCAATGGTGCCCCGTTCTTCCTCCACCACGGATTCCTTTTCCACAATGCTGCTGAGGGTGACCCAATCCAGCAACGATAGCTCCGTGGCGTTGGGGTCGTACAGCGGTAGGGCCACGGTTTCAAACTGCTGAAGCATGATGTCGCGCACCTGGGTTGCGGTGATCCCTGCGGCGGGTAGTTGGTAGGTGTTAGGGAACAAAAAGCCCTCTAGGTGGGGCAAGCCATCGGGAATCCAGGGAAACCGATCTCGCGGAATCTCCTCCGTCACCGCTAGAAACTCGGCGGCGAGGAAAAATCCCTCCTGCTCAAAGTAGTCTGCCATTCTGCGTCGATTCCAGCCTTCGGGAATGGTGAAGGAGGTCTGCACCACCTGCCCCGTCCAAATGATTTCGGCAATGTCGGTCATGGAACTGGTGGGGGCCAGGGCGTAGGTGCCCGCTTGGAATCCTCCCTCGTCGGTCTGCCGTGCCTGCCAGCGAGACCATAGTTTCCAGGCCAAGGCCGAGCGGATCAGTCCCGCCGCCTCTAGGTCTTGACCAATCTGCTGCCCTGGGGTGCCAGGGGGAATTTGGATTTGGACAGTCTGGTCGGGACTTTGCTCAGCGGATTCGGCCACCACAGGACTGGTCGCCCAACTCCACCAGGCCCATCCCTGCCATGCGGCAATACCCGCTGCCACGGGCACCACAAGCCCTAGGAATCCCAATCTTACCCACTTTGAACCTTTCGCCATAACCTTGGGATTGCGCTGCTATCAGTGATCAACAATCTTGGATCAAGAATTCTCTGGATCAAGAATTTCGGAACGACCTACCTCTCAGTGTAACCAGGTTCAGACTCTTGGCCCGTGCCAAATACGCCCCAGCACCCTACTCTAAAACATCGAACAGTTTTTCCTCTAGGCTACCGCGAATGGTCTGAAATTCCTCTGGAGTCACGATATCCAGAGTGCCCTCGGCGGTGCGGTAGGCGAAGATCAGTAGGGGTTCCACGGGGGTGCAGAGGGTGTACTCCTGCTCGTCATGGAAGCAGGTGGCCAGAATTTGAAACTCCTCGGCCATGGGTTCTCCGGTTTCATCGACCTCATCCAGTTCTAGGGTGAGGCAGTTTTCCTCATCCACGTCAGGCAACTCCCCCGAGGCCGTGAGAGTAATGGCCGTGTGTTGGAGCACGAGGTTTTGCTCTGCCAAGACAGCCTTGGCGGTGGGGAAAATACGCTCAATGTCCTCTTCTTCGATGTCCATCAGCACCTCGTCTTCCTCCTCCTGCTGCCACACGAAGATTTCAATGGGGGGATCGAGGGGCAACAACAGCAGATATTCACGACCGTTTAGGTCAAAGCGTTGTTCCACCTGGCAGGGCAAAAATCGGCCTGAATCATCGGTGAGGACAACGGCTGAGTCGTCAAAGGCTTGGGTATCATCCGCCATGGAGGCTACTCTATAAACGTTGGATGGACAAACTGGGAGGAACGGCAGCGGTTAAAAACCGTGTTATCAGAATATCCCATCCTGTTCCGCCCTTTGCCGTTCGTCCAACCAACGCTGCAAAATCAGCGCCGCCGCCTTGCGATCCACCAAACCCCGATCATCCCTAGCGGATCCCCCCTGGTTCCGAATCAATTCCTCCGCCTCGATAGATGTAAATCGTTCATCGATGTAGACAACGGGGAGATCTAGGGCTTTGGAGAGGCCCGTGGCCATGCGCCGCACCTGTTTGGCCTGGGATCCCTCCTCCCCCGCTACTGTAAAGGGCAGGCCGACCACCAGCACCTCCACCCGCCGTTCGACCACCAGTTCCGCTAGTTCCGCCACCACCTGGTTAAAGGACTGACGGTAGATGGTTAATAAGCCAGAGGCCATCAACCCCAACCGATCACAACCTGCCACACCGATGCGCTTGCGGCCAATATCGAGGCCCAACGCCGAAATTTCTTGAGTCAAGCTGAAGTCCCTCTCTAACCTATCCCTCTCTAAACCTAAAGATCGGGGGTTTCCGGAGTCTGGGGCCGCAGGGCCGAGGGATCAGTACTGTCGGGGGCTGGCGCAGGTTTGGGAGGTAAATCCGCTGCCCAAGTCATGCGTCCAGGAATCGGCTTAGCCGCTGGTTGCAGCCCCGTCAGCACATCGGATAATTGCAGCCCTTCGAGGGATATGGGCTTGCTTTCCCGCACCTTGTGCCATACCGAACGGGACATCAGCAGGGTGTGGGATTCCGGGATCGCCTGCATTTGGGCCAGACATTCCTCTCGCTCCGGCTGGTAGTCCCGCGAGGTGAGGTGCAGGGGCTGGGCCGGGAAGGGCTGCAAAATCTTCGCCATCTGAACTATCAGTTCTGGATAGAGCCAGGTGTAGGCCGGATGAACGGTAAGTTCGGCGGTGTGGGGTTGGCGGCCATCGCGGCAAATGGTGAGCTGAAACTGGCCAATGGCGGCCTTGCGCTGCTGCTCGAAGACGTAGGCGCTGACGGTTTCTAGGTTGTTCACCAGCCGATCTACGGTGGCGTTGGCGGTGCCCATCACCCCACTCTTGAAGTCCTGGATTTGATGGTCAAAGACCTGACGCACCAGGGGCGGCATTGAGGCGGTATTGAGCTGGTACAGCAGTTGGGCATCGGCATTGCTGACGGGCAGCAAATTGGGCAAATCTGGCTCCCGCTGAGCCAACGTCGCGATGGCCTCCGGCAGCAACGACCAATAGGTGGTTTGGGCCAGGGGCTGAAACCCGTTAAAGCGGTACAGAGAGAGGGCGGTCTTATGGTTGACGTTCACCTCCAACATCCAGGTGCGGGCTTCCCACACCGCCTCGAAGCAGTGGCGCAGCAGGCGCGACCCCACATCCATGTAGCCCGTAATCATGAGCTTAGCGGCCACAGCGCGGTTGACCACTACCCGCTCCACCTGCCAAGTGCTGCGGGTGCGGTTGAAGGGAGCCACCTGAATAAAGCCCACCAGGCACCCCTGGCGTTTGGCCACGAAGGTCAGCGAGGATTGAGCCACTGGACTTGGCATCCAGCTTAAAAGCTTGAGGGGGGCGTACCATCGGCGCTGGTGATCGAGCCAGGACACTACCGAGGCCGAGGATAGGCTGTCATCTCCCGCATCCATGTCTTCGGGCTGCCACTGCATGAGATCGTCAAGATCGCGGTACTGCAATGGCCGTACCGTAAGCATTGGGCCAGTTGTCGTCATGCGGGCCATAGCCAAGAACAGAGGAAACCGGTTATGAACTTATCTTAGCCGGTTTTCCGGTTTTCCACATCGCTCCACCGCTGTGAGGACTCAGGGATAGGGTAGGGTGAGGGCATCGAAGAATCTCGCCTCAGACAGCGGAATTTTCAAGGCCAGACGTTTACAAAACTTATAATTTGAGGCACGATTTCATCATTGGTTGGTATTAGTCAATCGCTCCACGGCCCATTTCCCCATTTTGCAAGCGGTACTTGAGATTCACCATGAGACGCCTTTTGACGATTGAACGCTATTGCCTGTACGGACATTTGGTGGCCATGGCCTTCGGGCTGGCCGGATTGCTATGGGTGGTGCCTCACCCCGGCATCCTCAACTACTTGCCCGCTGGACAAACGATGTTCCGCTGGAGCATGGCGGGGGGTGGCGTCGGCTATATTCTGTTGGGTACGGTGGCGGTGGCGCTCTACGGATACCGTACTCTGGGGCTGAAGGCTATTTTGGCCTTTGCGGCGGCAGCGATCGGCGTCTCTCTCTCCAGCGAACTGCTAGGAACTAGCACGGGCTTTCCCTTTGGTCACTACAGCTATCTCAACGGCTTAGGCTACAAGATTGGTGGCCTGGTTCCCTTCACGATTCCGCTGTCCTGGTTTTATCTGGGGCTATCTTCCTATCTTTTGGCCCGTAGCGGTTTGAAGGCCACCGGGGTTCAATCCCCCCAGGCCGAATCCAGCTACGGCTGGCTGCGTTCCCTGGGAGCGATTTTTCTGGGATCTGTGCTGCTCACCTCCTGGGATTTTGTCCTCGATCCAGCCATGAGCCAAACCGCCCTGCCCTTCTGGTACTGGCATGAGCCCGGTGCCTTCTTTGGGATGCCCTACCAAAACTTTGCGGGCTGGCTGGGTACCGGGGTGGTCTTTATCTCCGTTGGCTTGTCCCTCTGGCGGGTTTTGGGTGTGGGGTTAGAGCCGCCCAAGTCCGTGACAATTCCTCTGATTGTCTACATTGGCAACTTCACCTTTGCCATGGTAATGAGCCTCGCCGCTGGGTTCTATGTGCCGATTGCCATGGGAATGATCACCGGGCTGATTCCGGCCATTCTCTGCTGGCGCACCGCCAACCAAGGGGATATCGATGGGGATGCAGCCCTTGATCCAGCGGTGGCTCCCCCGGCCAATGCGGCCCTCAAGTAAGCCATCCAGGAGAATTGTCGTTGTCTTCCTTGCTGCTGTCTTTTCCCTGGTTGAGCGGCGTTGCCCTGCTGCTGATCGTCCTCCAACTGCCCATGGTCGCGGTGCTGCTTTCCCGGCTGATCACTGGCCCCCTGCGTAGGCCACCCTTGGCTCCCCAATCGGCCACCCTGAAGGAATTGGGGACGGTTTCGGTGGTGGTGCCCACCTTAAACGAAGCCCAGCGCCTTGCCCCCTGCCTGGAGGGACTGACCCATCAGGGCTATGAGCTGCGCGAGGTACTGGTCGTCGATAGCCGTTCCACCGATGGCACCCAGGATGTGGTCACCACCTATCAACGGAACGATCCTCGCATCCGTCTACTCACCGACGATCCGCTACCGTCGGGTTGGGTGGGGCGGCCCTGGGCACTAGACTACGGCTTTCGCCACAGCTCCCCCGCTAGCACCTGGTTTTTGGGCATTGATGCCGACACCCAGCCGCAACCGGGGTTAATCGCGGCCCTAGTCCAGGCCATGGAGCAGGAACGTTATGACTTGGTATCCTTAGCTCCCCGGTTTATCCTCAAAACCGCTGGGGAGATGTGGTTGCAACCCGCCCTACTGATGACTCTGATCTACCGCTTCGGCCCCGCCGGAAATCGAGGCTCCCAGCCCCAGCGGGTGATGGCCAATGGGCAGTGCTTCATGGTGCGGCGATCCCTGCTGGAGTCCCTAGATGGCTACAGTTCCGCCCGTGCCTCCTTTTGCGATGATGTCACTCTGGCCCGCAATGCCGCTGTTCAGGGGGCCAAGGTGGGCTTTTGGGACGGCAGCCGCCTGCTGAAGGTGCGCATGTATGAAGGTTTAGCCGAAACCTGGCAAGAATGGGGCCGCTCCCTCGATCTTAAGGATGCCGCTACACCGGAACAAACCTGGTGGGATGTGGCTTTCCTGGCGCTAGTACAGGGGCTACCTTGGCTGCTGACGCCCTTGCTCATGGTGATGAAAGCTCTGCATTGGGCTGAATGGTCTTTGGCTCTGCAACTGCTGCTGGTGATGAACGGATTTTTGCTATTCACACGAATCGGGATGCAAGCCGCCGTTCTATCTGCCTATGACCTTAGCCAAGCCCAGGGCAAATGGGCCTTTTGGCTATCTCCCCTGGCCGATGTGGCGGCAGTCTATCGCATTGCTCTGTCGTCCTGGCAACGCCCCACCCAGTGGCGCGGGCGGCAGTATCCCGCCCCCGGTACGCTCTCCTCCTAACCCTGCCCAAATCCTAGCCGCTAGGCCAGCCATTTTGCCAAATTCGGGACATTTAGGGTTTCTAGGCGGTCTAGGCGGGACTCTGGGACGTTGGCGTTGGTCATTTCGGTTAGCTCCAGTCGGTAAAGGGATGGCGAGCTAGGTTGGAGTTGCTATAGCGCAGGTCGTAGGTCACCTCTTCCCCAATCCAGTCGGGGAGGCGCACGGGTTGATCGGGTGAAGTCAGTTCCACCTCGGCGATGATGAGCCCTGCGTTGGCCCCAAAGAACTCATCCACCTCCCACACCACATCGTCCAGGGGAATACGGTAGCGCTGCTTTTCAATCAGGGGCGGCTGGCAGAGGGTAGACAGAATGGTTTCGGCATCCTCCAGGGGAATCGGGTACTCAAATTCTGGGCGCACCATTCCCACCGCTGGCCCCTTCAGGGTGAGATAGCCCTGGTCTCCCACCACCCGAACCCTCACGGTACGGGCATCCTGGGTGGGGATATAGCCCTGGCGCAACCGCAAGCCTGGGTCATCGCTACGCCAGTGATGATTCGTGACTAAAAATTTCCGCTCAATTTCCTGCCCCATGGGTATGTCCTAAATTGCTTCCTAAGTCATTAACTGGTTGTGGAGGTACAAAAACGCCTCCACGGCTCTGGCATCGGGTTGGGCCGTCATGGCTCCGGGCTGGGTTGCCGTAAGCGCCCCGGAGGCACTGGCATACTGTACAGCGGCTTGTAAAGGATCCTCGTTTTCCAAGAGATCCATCCCTTGCCGGGTCAGTTGGTGGAGAAATCCAGCTAGAAAGCTATCCCCTGCCCCCGTGCTGTCCTCGCAATCTACGGCATAGGCTGGGACGTAGCCGTTTAGGGTGGCGGTGGCGTAGTGGCAACCCTTGGCCCCGTCGGTCAACAGCACCAATTTGGCCGATAGACGCGCTTGAATCGTCTCTGCTTGGGTGGTCTGAAACAGGATCTCTGCCTCTTCCCGGTTCAGCTTCAGAATATCCACCTGAGCCAAAAAAGCCTGGATAATCGGAATTGCCTGCTCTGGCTGGGGCCAAAACACGGGTCGCCAGTTGAGGTCAATCACCGTGATGATGCCGTTCTGCTTGGCCCAGGCCCAGGCGGTTCGCATACTCTGTCCCAGGTTCTCGTAGGCCAGCCCCAGGGTGCCCATTACCAGGTATTGGACGGTTTCAAAGCTAGCAAAGTCAATCGGGTCGGCCCCTAGGTAGGCATCGGCAAAACGGCTGGGGTCGGGCAGGCTAAACCCCACAAAGGTACGCTCTCCCTGAGCATCTCGGTTCACCAGTACCACACGGGTGGGGTGGGCCGTTGTCCATTGCAGCGCCGTGCAATCGACTCCCGCATCCTGCAAGGCCGCTTCTACCTGTTGACCCTGGGGGTCGGTGCCGAGGCAAGTGATCAGGGCGGCGGGGGTGCCCAACTTGGCCAGGGCCGTGGCTACATTCGCCGGAGCCCCACCGGGATGATCGATCCAAAAGGGAGTATTCGGAGTTTGACCGTCGCGGCGATCAAAAATTCGGTCAATCAGGGCCTCGCCCAAACAAACTACCCGTGGGGCCATGGCGCGTGGTGGTAAAGGATTACCCTAGGGCTCAGAATACCCGCCGCAGCACGTAGTCGGCAATATCTTGGAGGGCTTGCTTTGCCGCCGAGGGGGGCAGAGAGGCCAAACATTCCACCGCCAGACGAGACTGCTCCGCCGCCAAATCCCGCGATTTCTGGATACCGTTGCCTTGGTGAATTAGCTCAATGGCCTGGTCAAAGTCGGAGGCTTCCGCAAATTCCCGCTCAATCAGGGTGGCGAGGAAGGGCTGTTCGGCCATGGTGTAGAGCACCGGGGCAGTGAGGTTGCCGCTGCGGAGGTCAGAACAGGCGGGTTTGCCCAGCACCTCGTCGGAACTGGTGAAGTCGAGGATGTCGTCCACAATTTGGAAGGCCAACCCCAGGTGACGACCGTAGGCATAGAGCTGGTTGATGGTGACTTCGGAGATGTCGCTGAGTACCCCTGTCGCCTTGGCGCTGTTGGCCAAGAGCGACGCTGTTTTGAAGTAGCTTTTTTCCAAATAAGCGTCGATGGATAGGCTGGTATCAAAGCGATTTAGGCCCTGCTGAATTTCCCCTTCGGCCAAGTCCATAATCACCTGGGACAGCAGCTTTACCACCCGCAGGTTGTCGAGGTTGGCCAGGTACCAGGAGGACTGGGCAAAAAGGAAATCCCCCGCCAGCACCGCAATGCGATTGCCAAAGCGGCTGTGGACGGTGGGCACCCCCCGCCGCACACTGGACTCGTCCACCACGTCATCGTGCACCAGGCTGGCGGTGTGGATCATCTCGGTGATCTCGGCCAGCCGTCGATGTTTCGGCGTAATCTCCTGATTGGCCATGGTGGCCTTGGCTAACAGCAGCACAATGGCAGGGCGAAGGCGCTTGCCCCCGGCCCCAAAAAGATGCTCAGCGGCGGCGGACAGAATCGGATGCCGTGCCCCCACCAACCCCTTGAGGTTGTGGGTGAGGAGGTCAAGATCGGTCTCAACCGGCGCGAAAAGGGAGGTTACTGAAGTCATGGACAGCCGAGGAAGGCGATTATGGTTACGTTTTTTAACATAGTCTACCGTTATTTTAAGCTAACCCCCAGAGATGTGGCGGCATTGAACAGGCATTTTAGCTGGCCCGATTCTGCCCAGATTCGGGATTTATCCTCCTAAAGCTCCTCAAAAGGGGAAAAATTACCCCTCGAATAGGGGTTGCCAACCCATCGAAAAGGCCAGATGCCATGGGCTGTCCAACCCAGATCAATATCTGCCATCAACTTCTTCAACGTCTCTCCTAGTCAGGGAAGCGCGTGTTAAGATACAAAGTAAGACTTTTCTAAAGTAAGCGGCTTAGGTTTCTTATTTTTCCATCGTCGTCAGTCTGAAATTGGGTAGCCTTTGGGTGTTTAGGCCAGCGGTTACCTGCGTTTCCTCTAAGTGCTCGTCGGTCTCAGCCGTGTTTGCGGCGATGCAGACTGTCCTTAGGCGTCTGGGACTTTCCTTCGATGGATGAATGCCGCTACAACTCATAGGTGCTGTGCGCTCAAGGGAGCCTTAGTTCTAGTGTTCATAGCTAGGACACTAGGGCTGGTTTTGGGCAATCTTGCGGATCATCGCTATCTTCTTCGCAGGCTGGTTTTTCAATGCAGAAAAGCCAGCAGGTTTTGGGCGTTGGAATAACGGTGATAACGGGCCTAGGCTACTTCCCTGAGTTGAGATCTGCGCTGTTTGTTTGCTCCTACCCGTTCTGCCTATCCGTTGTGACTGTCATGGCCGTGAATACCACTACGTTCATCATTCCCGTTCTTGCTGTGGCCTACCTGGTCTTGGTCTATAGTGTGTTGCTGTGGTGGTCTAGGCGTTCTACGGCGCGCTAGTAGGGCAAATTCGGTCGGGTCTGCTGCCCGTAAGCGACCCTGTCCATGGCTAGGGTTAACGATCTAGCCTCCAAGACCAAGACCCTGGATGGATCTGAATCCCGTGCTGATGACTCACCTCAAGGCTGGATTGGATAAATTCTCAGCGGTTGGGGGGGAAGGGCAGGGTTGACCTGCCCGCCAACGGGGATGACCTGGCTGGCGGATTGGCGAGCGTAGAGGATATGCCCAGAGGGGGTAGAGAGGCCATACTTGTATTCTCGGCCCAGAAATTGGCGACTGTTCACCCGCAGGAGTCCGTTGTGGTCCACGGGTTGCAACGAGAGGTCTTCCTGGCGAACCATGATTTCTCCCTGGGCTAGGGTGTCGTCAGGGATAGATCCGTTGGCCTGGATCACTTGGGTGAACAGACCGAGCTCGGTTTCCCAGCCCTGGGGGGTGCGGCGAGCGGGCAGGAAGTTAGCCTGGGTGACAAAGCTGGCAATGAAGCGGGAGGCCGGGGCCATGTAGACCGCTTCGGGGCTACCCCACTGTTCTAGCCGTCCCTGGCGCATCACCGCGACTTGGTCTGCAATGGCGAGGGCTTCCTCTTGGTCGTGGGTGACAAAGACCCCGGAGGCGTTCACCTGCTTAAGGACATCCCGCACCTCTTGGCGCAGATGTAGGCGCACCTGTACGTCCAAATTACTGAAGGGTTCATCCAGCAAAATAATCGTAGGCCGAGGGGCCAGGGCACGGGCTAGGGCCACCCGCTGCTGCTGCCCACCGGAAAGTTCGTGGGGGAAGCGGGACTCAAACCCGGTCAGACCCACGAGGGCAATGGCCTCCTGGGTTTGGGTGTGCACCTGCTTAGGATTCAAGCTGCCTAGACGCACTAAGGATTGCAGCCCAAAGGCCACATTTTTCTCCACCGTCAGGTGGGGAAAGAGCGCATAGTCCTGAAAGACAATGCCCACATCCCGCCGTTCTGGGGGTAGCCAGCAGGGGCCACAGACGGGCTGCTGGCCCAGGGAGATGGTGCCTTGGTCGGGGCGTTCAAACCCGGCAATCAGACGCAGCAGGGTGGTTTTGCCGCAGCCGGAAGGGCCGAGTAGGGCCAGAATCTCGCCCTGGCGCAATCCGAGACTCACTCCATCTACCGCCGGGGGGGCGTTGGGGGTGTATCGCTTTGTGATCGCATCAAGGCGCAGAATATCCAATGAAGTCATTGCGTTGGTCAGCATGGGAACCAGGGAAGGAAAGGCCCGCCCTGCCAGACATCCTACCCTTTATTGACGATGATTTGCATTAACCCCGCCGGGTCGTCCCATCCTCTTGCCAAGCGGTTTTGCCATGACTAGGCGGCGACTTCCGCTGGAGGGACTGATTGATCCGTCATGGGCAGTAGGTCAATCGCCACGGTGTCGGCGGGCTGTGGCTGGAAGTGGTTCCACTGCTCCAAATATTGGGCCAAATGCTGGTCTCCCGCCTCGATGTGTCGATGCAGCAGATCCCGTACGCGATCTTCTTCGACTTGGTGCTGTTCAGGGCTAAAAAAGCCCGCAAACAGGGCCGTCCGTAGCCACACCAGGTAGGTGGTGATGGCATCAAAGTGGTTGTATTCCACAATCGCCCGCAGGTTGCCCTCCACCCACAAATCCACCACGGTGCTGCCGTCGGTGCCCATCTTGCCGGGAATGCCCATGGCCGCTGCCAGTTCGTGGAGGGAGGGGGTGCCAATGCCCCAGCCGCTGACCAAATTTTTGATGTCGATGTGGGCCTCGGTGTGGCGGGCAAAGTAGTCAATCCCCTCCCAGGGTTTATCTGGGCGGTGACAAAAATCCTTGGCGGAAATGCCGGTGGCCATGCCCCGCTGGAGCAGAATGGGCAGGTCGGAGGTGTGGGAATTAAACCCCACCAACTGAGGCTTTTGCTGACCCACATAGCCCAGGAACGTGGCGATCAACTCCCCCTCCGCCATGGGCTGGTCGAGCTGTTTGGGCAGGGCCGTCAGCCGCAGCGTCACCTCGCCTTTGCGGGATTGCTCTCGAATCACCGCCGCCACCGACACTACCCGACACAGAGCCGTTTTCAAGTAGGGCCGAGGTTTATCCTCCGTAGCCCCGCCGTTGTCCCACATCACCTGAAACACCTCCCCATCGGGCAGGGTCTCCGGCAACCGATATACCCGCCGCCCCGAGGGCGCATCGGGCACCCATTCTAAGTCAAACGCACACACCCGCTGACCCACGGACTTAAACACAGCGATCCCCCCTGAGTTAAATGCACAGCCTAGGAGCCCTGTAGACCCAATGGTGGTAGACCGGGTAGGCCACCACTGGGGTGATGGCTGCCCTACGCTCAATGGAAGATCTACAGAACCTTGCCCATAAGCTGCCCAAGGTTTAGTTCCCTGCCCCAAACCTCGGCTCACTTCCGTCAGTTGTCGTAGGTTGTGTTGAGATGTTTCTCGGATGTCTCTTTAGAAATCAGTCAGCTAGAAATCAGTCAGCTTGGTGATGAAGGGTTTAGCCAAAAAGAAACTAGCGATGGTTTTGGCGTCTACGGCTTCCCCGGCCATAATGGCCTTTTCCAACTGGTCGGGGGTCATCAACACCACTTCTAGGTCTTCGTCTTCGTCGCCCTCCACCGCTTCCACGGGTTCTAGGTCGGTGGCCAGAAACGCGTAGATTAACTCATCGGAATAGCCTGGGGCGAGGGGAAAGGTGCCAATGGGCAGCCATGTGGTGGCGGCATAGCCCGTTTCCTCCTGAATTTCGCGACGAATGGTCTCTGCCGGGGATTCGTTAGGTTCGACGGTACCTGCGGGGAATTCCAGGAGTCGGCCCAGGAGGGCAAACCGATACTGCCGCAGCAAAATCAGACGACCATCGTCGGTGAGGGGCACTGCTAAGGCTCCTCCGGGGTGGCGGACGCACTCCCATTCCCCCTCCGCTTTATTAGGAAGTCGGAGACGATTAACCTCAAAGTTGAACTTACGGCCTTCGTAAAATAAGCGCCGTCTTAGCAGTTGGGGAGGCTCTTGTCCGAGGGGCATAGGGGTGCCTTAGGTGCGAGGTGATTAGGAGAATGGTCGAATTCCAGACTATTGTACCCGCCTAGCCCCAGCCTAACGAAAACCGAGTCTGGGCCTGGGGGCACGATCACGATAATATCGGAAAGGTCTGTGGAGGCTAAGTGAGTCGCCCATTTTCCCTAGAAAAGCGGTATCGGTCGCCGTCATACGTGATCAGTCCACCGACTGGATCGGGTAGCTCACGGGCCATAGCCTGGGTAATCTCCGCTGACAGCTTCGCAGGGTAGGGCGGTTCGGTAGTGGGTGAGTTAAGGTAGCGGTGGACGGTTTTTTGAATCTGAATAAACCCAGTCAGGTCACCTCCCACGACTGCGTGGCGACGGTGCGGCGGTTGTTGGGCACCTCGAAGGTGGGGCATGGCGGCACCCTTGATCCACTCGCGGAGGGGGTTCTGCCCTTGGCGGTAGGGCGGGCCACGCGGCTATTACCCTACCTAGCCTCAGACAAGGTCTACCGAGCCGTGATTCGCTTTGGTCTCACTACCACCACGGACGATCTAGAGGGCGATGTGCTGAGCCAGGGGCTAGCCACTGACCTAACCCTGGCGGCGGTTCAGGCGATCCTGCCAGCGTTTGTGGGTACCCTAGCCCAGGTTCCGCCTGCCTTTAGCGCCATTCAGGTGCAGGGTCAGCGTCTATACGACCTCGCCCGTCGCGGCCATGTGGTCATGCCACCTCCGCGCACGGTGGTCATCCATCGGCTCACGGTGCAGGGCTGGCAGGCGGGAGACTATCCTGAACTTACCCTAGATGTAGATTGCGGCCCGGGCACCTATATTCGTGCCCTTGCCCGTGATCTGGGTCAGCAAGTCGGTACTGGCGCAACCCTGGCCCATCTTACCCGCACCCGCAGTAATGGTTTTGACCTCGCCTCTAGTCTTTCCCTGGATCAGATACAACAGCAAATCGAGGCTCATACGTTCCAACTCCAGACCCCAGAATCGGCCCTAGAGCACTTGCCTGCCCTACCCTTAGAGGCCGATCTAGCTCGTCGCTGGCAGCAGGGCCAAAAGCTCCCCCCTCCTACACTGCTCCCCATGGATCAGCCCTACCGTATTTTGGCGGCGGAAACCGGAGATTTTCTAGGCATTGGTCAGATGGAGTATCGGGAGGATCGTCCCATCCTCAAGGCCAAGATGGTCTTTAAACCCTGGGCCTAGGGACAGAGGGTACCGGGTTCGGCCCAGGTAAACTCTGGCCTTGCACAGCCGAAGCGTTGCCCTGCTTGGTCTAAGGCCCAGCCCGTCTCGGTGAGGACTAGATCAATGCGTTGCTCAATGGCGGCCACCGAATCATCACACAGACCCACTTGGGTGGCGAGAACGGCCATGCCCCCCTCGTCCAGAGCCTCCACCCGCACCTGGGAGACCCGAAAGCACTCCAGGGTTTCGGGTTCAGTTAGGAGCGATTGCGCCAAACTAAAGGGAGTTAATTCTCCCGTTGGCAGGTCAAAGCTGGCGTCATCCAATACCTCGTATACCTCCCAGCCTGGAAGGTAGGGGGGCAGGGAAGCGGTTGACGCTTCTGGAGAGGAGGAAGCGGTGGTGGGAACCGAACAAGCCGCAGCCACGGTGGCCAAAGCAGCCAACCCTAACCAGCCTGTCAAACGACTTCTAAACACTGTCATCATGATGTTATGCCTCACAATCATGCGGTTACTGAATTAAACGCTCCTGAATCAGAGACTTCTGAAATTAGACCTCTCTGCATCCAGCCTGTCGGAAGCAAACGGCGGCTGAACCCAAGAGCGGCTCGGCCCAACCGTTTTTGAACCCCAGCGTCCCCCCAGCCAAGCCCGAACCACCATGAATATATTGGAACAACTGCGCCAAGATTATCAGCGCTTTCCCCACCAGCAGAGCTATCACCTCTACGCCGAGGATGTGTATTTTAAGGATCCCCTGAATGAGTTTCGTGGCCTCCAGCGCTATCAGCAGATGATTGGTTTCATGTCCCGTTGGTTCCAAGCCATTGACCTACAACTCCACGCCATTGAATACGTCGATTCCCACCAGATCCACACCCGCTGGACCCTGAACTGGGTAGCGCCCCTGCCCTGGCAACCCGCCATGGGCATTCCCGGACACAGCTACCTTACCCTCAACGACGAGGGCAAAATTGTTGCTCACATTGACACCTGGGATTGCTCCCGCTGGGCCGTCCTACAACAGGTATTTAGCACCGGGTTGCCTGCCTAGCTTGACTGATGTTGAATGGGCTAGGTTCCTACATCAGCAAGAACTCGCCAGAAAACTAGGTGCTGCTGCGGATGGGTCGTTGGCCTAGGCCACAGAAACCACCCTGTTCAGCCACCAGGGTATGGGCCGTAGACCAACATAAAGCCGCCCAGTTTCCCAGGCGGCTTTGGCATTGTCATGGATGACTCCTACGGAGCTTAGACGTCAAGTCAGCATCCATTGGGTTAAGTCGGGTGAACTAGCTATGGCCACCGCTGACCAGACCAGTCAGCATGGGCATGTTGGCCGCGAGCAGGTAGGCAAAGGTTGCGCCGCCAATGCCGCCGATCAAAAAGCTACCCGCAAATTCGCTCCAGCCTTCGTTGGTGTCGAAACCAGCGGGAGGGGTAAAAGGTGCAGTGGCCTTGGTGACGGCGGGGTTGATGCCAGCCCCAGAGTAGATGGACAGGCAAGCGGTGAGGATCACCACCAGGGCCGCCGCACCCAGCAGGCCAGCCAGACCGGGGATATCCGAATCGCGCAGGGGGCCGAGCAGGGCAAAGGGGCCGTAGAGCAGATAGCCGTGGGCCATACCAATTTCTAGGCCACGACGCTGGGGAGACAGACCAGCCCGGTAGGCGGGCAGGTTGCCGATGAAGGCTTTGGTAAAGGCCGAGGAGTTGATCGGCGTTTCGAGGTTGCCGATTTGGGGATCGCCAAATGCGGGCTTAATCACATCGGACATAGGATGTTGTTCTCCAACTCAAACAGGTATCACAGCAATAAAAGTGACTGTTTATTTAGCTCTGGTCGGTATCGCTGGGCGATGGGAATCGCTAGGCGATAGGGACAGTCTTGAACCTCATGAAACAGTCACTCAGACCTTGGAACAGCTTAGGGAAAATTGGCTGAAACACAGCTTGAGGGCAGCGTTAGCCAACTCCGTGACTCGAACTACCCCTAGGGATGGAGCAGCAGGTCGGGGAAGAAGCGGTTGAACTCGATGATGATGCCAGCGGTGATCACCATCCAAACGGTGGCCAGCACCGGAGCCGTAGACAGATACTTGAGCAGGTTATCCATGGAACGTTCTCCTGAACAGAAAGGGAAACATCAAGACGCTAGGGCAACCTAGCGAGGGGAAACGGTGATCTCGTCGTCGCTGGCGAACATTTCGCCACTGGCAATATCCTTGAAGGCAGCCAGGGGCCATGCAAAGCCAGTCAGAGAGCACTTGATCGCCAGAGGCACATCGATGATGATCTCTTTCTCTTCAGAGTTCTTCTCGCCACGTACGGCGATTAGGTAAGAACGACCAACCCAGCCAATCCAACCTGCAATGTACAGGAAGAGGAGGCTAGGAATCAGGAATTCCCCAGCGTGGGACAGATCGCCGTCCACCACCAGGTGGGGTAGGCCATCATCACCGCACAGCAGGGTGGAGTGACCATAGAGGTCAAACCGAGCTTTATCCTTGTCCGTCGTAGCGGTAGCAGCCCGCTTTAGGAAGGCGGAATTTTGACCACAGGGGGTAAGACCCGACACGTTATCGCCAGCGATGCTAGCGGAGGCCGGGGCTGCAATCCCGAACCAGAGACAAATGACCAGAGCTACAGCAAAAAACCGTCGCATAAACTGTTCCTTTTAATGACCTAAGAAACTGGGGCGATTCGAACGAACGTTAAGTTTTTTGTACAAAAATTCACCCAACTTGGAGGCCATAATACCCCGCCGCCGAAACAGCGTAAAGCTAAGATCGGTAGGGTGTTTACATCTCTACAAATTTCCTCAAACGTTACGTCCCTTAACCCAATGGCCACGATTTTAGCGCTCGAAACCAGTTGTGACGAAACGGCGGTGGCAATTGTCCGCGACCGCACCATCCTCAGCAGCGTCGTCTCCTCCCAAATCGACATCCACCAACGCTACGGCGGCATCGTGCCAGAAGTAGCCTCCCGTCAGCACGTCCTTACCCTAGGATCCGAGCTAGAGGCCGCACTGGATAAAGCAGGGCTGGACTGGAACGAGATCGATGGCATTGCCGCGACCAGTTCCCCTGGCCTGGTCGGCGCACTGATGGTGGGCCTCACGACGGGTAAAACCCTGGCTATGGTTCACAACAAGCCGTTTTTAGGCGTCCATCATCTAGAGGGGCACATTTACGCCAACTATCTGGCTCAGCCCGACCTTCAGCCGCCTTACCTTTGCCTCCTAGTCTCTGGCGGACACACCAGTTTGATTGGCGTGCAGGACTGCGGCAACTACAAAACCCTAGGCCAAACCCGCGACGATGCAGCGGGGGAAGCCTTCGACAAAGTGGCGCGATTATTAGGACTGGGGTACCCCGGTGGGCCAGTGATTGATCGCCTTGCTAAGGAAGGTAACGATAAAGCCTTTCCTCTCCCAGAGGGCAACATTTCGTTACCAGAGGGGGGCTTCCATCCCTACGACTCCAGCTTCAGCGGTCTAAAAACGGCGGTGCTGCGGCTGGTGGAAAAACTGCGGGCGGAGGGTGTCGATCCCTTGCCTGTGGAGGACTTGGCGGCGAGTTTTCAGGCCACGGTGGCCAAAAGCCTAACTAAGCGGGCGATGAACTGTGCCCGTGACCACGGCTTTACCACCATCGCTGTCGGCGGCGGTGTTGCAGCCAATAGTGCCCTGCGCCAGCATCTCCAGAAAGCGGCTGAAGCCCACAATCTGCGAGTGCTCTTTCCGCCGCTCAGCCTTTGCACCGACAACGCCGCCATGATTGCCTGCGCCGCCGCCGACCACTTCAACCGAGGTCACCGCTCCACCCTTGGCCTCAGCGCCCAATCTCGCCTAGACCTGGCACGGGTGATGGAGTTATATATCCGCTAGGCACTGTGGCGATGATCTGAGGTTACTTACCGTCGAAATACTGATACCAAATCCAGTTCCCAACCACGTTTAACCCCAGGGCCACCCCACCCCCTAGCCAACCTAGGCTGGGGTCATAGCCCCCTCGGCTTAGGTTGGTCATCCACAGGTGGGTGCGGTCGTTGCCGAACAGCCCGTCGGCAATGGCCGGAAACAGGTACATCATCGCTGCCCCCACAATTAGCCACCCCGCCATAGAAACAAGCAGAAAGATGGTTTTGGCGGTGGATTGTTGTCCAATCATGGGGGTATGGTTCGGATAGGGGGATGGTGGGCAGTGCCCACCCTACATTTCTCAAAGTACCGTAGGGTGCCTTCGCGAAGCAATGCACCACCAAAGGAACTCGTCACCCAAGCAATTCACCCCAGCGAAGCACCACGCCGCTGCACAGCCGTACACCCCATTCCCCTGAACGCTAAAAACGCCCAGATCTCCAAGGAGAAGCTGGACGCTTTTAAGGCCGTTGTTCCTGGCTATTCAGGAATTGGCTCAGTCGTTGAGATTAGTCCTTAGAAATGCGGGGGGGTTCGCGGAAGGCGATGGCAAAGAACAGGGTGCCAATGATGCAGGCAAAGATGAAGATGTAAGCGACAGCTTCCATGGTTAAAGAGCTCCTAATCTATCTATGGATAGTTTACAAGGATTTCAATGGGGTCGGTGCCCCCATCGCTTGAAAAGCCCGACTGATTTTGCAAAACGCTCACCAGTCGGGCCATGGGCTAACCCTGCGGATTAGGCAAGGCTAGGGATGTCACTAGACGCGCTCTTCGTTGCGGGTGCTGGTGTCGCCCACTTTTTGGAAGAAGCCCCACTCCACCTGTTCGGGGGAGAGGTCGGGGTCGATCCCGGCGAACACATCGCGGAACAGGGTACGAGACCCGTGCCAGATGTGGCCGAAGAAGAACAGCAGCGCGAAGACCGCGTGGCCGTAGGTGAACCAACCACGGGTGCTGGTGCGGAACACACCGTCAGAACCGAGGGTTTCGAGGTCAAACTCGAAGGGTTCGCCCAGTTGGGCCTTACGGGCATAGCGCTTCAGCAGGGTGGGATCGGTGATGGTTTGGCCATCCAGTTCACCGCCGTAGAAGGTGGCGGTCACACCCGTTTGCTCAAAGCTGTACTTAGACTCGGCCCGACGGAAGGGGATATCGGCGCGGATGATACCGTCCTTATCCACCAGAACCACGGGGAAGGTTTCAAAGAAGTTGGGCAGACGACGAACGCTGAGTTCGCGGCCTTCGCCATCCTTGAAGACGGGGTGTCCCAGCCAGCCCTGAGCCAGACCATCGCCTTGGTTCATGGGGCCAACCCGGAACAGACCACCCTTGGCAGGGCTGTTGCCCACGTAGTCGTAGAAGGCCAGTTTTTCGGGAATTTGAGCGTAGGCCGTAGCCAGGGTGCCGCCAGAGTTGACTTCAGCCTGCACCCGACGCTGAATTTCCTGCTGGAAGTAGTTGCTATCCCACTGATAGCGGGTGGGGCCAAACAGTTCGATGGGGGTGGCAGCGCTGCCGTACCACATGGTACCCGCCACCACGAAGGCAGCGAAGAACACAGCGGCGATACTGCTAGACAGCACCGTTTCAATGTTCCCCATCCGCAGAGCCTTATACAGACGCTGGGGAGGACGCACGGTGAGGTGGAACAGACCAGCAATAATCCCGACAATACCCGCCGCGATGTGGTGGGCCACAATGCCGCCCGGATTGAAGGGGTTAAAGCCCGCCGCACCCCACTCAGGGGCAACGCCCTGAACGTGGCCCGTTAGACCGTAGGGGTCAGACACCCACATCCCAGGCCCCCAGAGACCCGTGAGGTGGAATGCCCCAAAGCCGAAGCAGAGAAGACCGGACAAAAATAGGTGAATCCCAAACATCTTGGGCAGATCCAGAGCCGGTTCCCCGGTGCGGGGGTCGCGGAACAGATCGAGATCCCAGAAGACCCAGTGCCAGCAGGCCGCCAGGAACAGCAGACCCGACAGCACGATGTGAGCCGCCGCCACGCCTTCAAAAGACCAGAAACCAGGGTTCACAGCGGTTGCGCCCGTGACGCTCCAGCCGCCCCAGGATTCAGTCACGCCGAGACGCGCCATGAAGGGCAGCACGAACATGCCCTGCCGCCACATGGGGTTAAGAACGGGGTCGCTAGGATCAAACGTAGCTAGCTCGAACAAAGCCATCGAGCCAGCCCAACCAGCCACAAGGGCCGTATGCATTAGGTGTACAGCAATCAGTCGCCCGGGATCATTGATGACGACGGTGTGTACCCGGTACCAGGGTAGTCCCATTGACTACTCTCCTCCTCTAGGTAAAACAGTGAATGTTTTGGAAGTTGTCTTAACCATGCCAGATACTGATAAGCCTATCAGATAGGGCTACCAGATCCCTCACAGCATCCCCATCTCAGCGCCAATCCCTGGACTTGGCCAGGGCGACTGGGGGATAGAAATTCATTTGGTACAGATCAGATGTAACAATGAAATTGCTTAAAGAAGTGTAACTACTTCAAATGCCCCCCGCAAGCTCATTTGACGCCAATCTGAGCCTCAAATGGAGCTTGGAACAACCGGGGAAAGCCGCCTAAAGCCCAGCAAACATAAGCTTTAGTCTAAAAACGGACGCCAACGTGAAGGAGTGTGACCCAATGGCTACCATTAAGTTTCTTAACGAAGACCAAGAGATCATCGTGGCCGATGGGGCGAACCTGCGGTTCAAGGCGCTGGAGAATCGTATTGATCTATACACCTTCAGCGGCAAGCTGATGAACTGCGGCGGCTATGGCCAATGCGGCACCTGCATTGTGGATGTGGTGGAGGGCGGCGAGAACCTCTCCCCCCGGACAGCAGTGGAGGAGCGCAAGTTGAAGAAGTGGCCTAGCACCTGCCGCCTCGCCTGCCAAGCTACGGTGAATGGCTCCGTGACCGTCGTCACCAAGCCCAAACGTTAGGCCAAGTAGGGGCAAGGTCTCCTCGTCCACTTGTCGTTGTGGTTCTATTTTTCCTGGCGGAGAGAGTGATATTCTAAAGGCGTTATAGATGATCGCCTGGTCGAGCATCCCGTTGGTTGAGAGTAGAGGCAAGCGCTCATGGAAGTTAACAAGCTCGGTTTTGTGGCCAGCATTCTCTTTGTGTTGGTGCCCACGGTGTTCCTGCTAATTCTGTATATCCAAACCTCCAGCAAGCAAACCGGGGCTTAATCCTGGCATGGCGGGTTGGATCAACCAGACCACTCAGGTTATCCGGTGATAGTACAAAGAGCGCTGGCGGTTGTCAGCGCTTTTTTTAAGGAGTACGGAACCATCGTAGGCGCTATGACGTATTGCTTAGGGATATTGGCCCGGTCGGGTCTGGTGCTGGCGGCAGATTCTCGAACCAATGCTGGGGTAGACTACATTTCCTCCTACCGCAAGCTGTTTGATTTTTCCCTGCCGGGGGAGCGGGTGATTTTGCTCTGCACCTCAGGGAACCTGTCGGTCACCCAGGGGGTGGTGCATACCCTCAGCCAAGATATTAAAGGCAACCAAGCCTCTAACCTGCACACCCTACCCACCATGTACGATGTGGCCCGCTATGTGGGAAAGCAAATTCGGGCGATGCAGGACGTAGACCGTGCCTGGTTGGAGAAGGATGGTATTGATTTTCAGTGCAGTTTTTTGGTGGGGGGGCAAATTATGGGCGAAGCACCCGCCCTGTTTTTGGTCTACAGCCAGGGCAACTGCATCCAGGCCACCCCAGAAACGCCCTTTTTGCAAATTGGCGAAACCAAATACGGCAAGCCCATCCTAGACCGCACCATTCGCTTCGATGCGCCCCTAGATGCCATTGCCAAATGTGCTCTATTGTCATTGGATAGCACGATGCGATCGAACCTATCCGTTGGCCCACCGATTAACATGACTATGTATGAGGCAGATAGCTTTGAGGTGAAGCACCGGGCGCAGTTCCATGCCGGAGATCCCTATCTGCTAAAAATGCGTAAACATTGGGAAGTCTCGCTACGGGAAGCCTCCGCCAGTATGCCCGACATCGACTGGAACCAGGCGGAAGAAACGATGCCCACGGAAACCGCCGACTTGGAGAAGAACTAGAACGTCGGTTCAGGAACCCGGTTTCTACCTTGGTGAACGCAAAATCTCGTGGACTACCCGATGCAGAAACCGGGTTTCTCGTCATCCTACGCTTGACCTTTCAAAGCTAAGGCCGCGACGTAACCCGGTGTGGGTTGCCATTGATAGATCCGCCAGCCCAGTTCTAGTCCTTGGGTCGATTCAAGGCATTGAGGCTCTGTGGACTGAGGGTTAGGTGGCAGGGTTAATTCCACGGTGTTGAGCGGAATAGTTAGCCCCACGCCCAGCCCTTTGACGTAGGCTTCTTTGCACGTCCAATACCGCAGAAATTGTAAGGTGGCTTCGTCTAACGGCAGGGCCAGTACCGATTGGGATTCGGCCTCACTGAGGTAGCGGCGACAGAGTTGGTCTAACCGTCGTCGGGGTTGAATCGGTTCTAGATCAACGCCAACGGCTTGGCGATCACTGAGGACAATCATCAGCCAGTCGCCGCCGTGGGAGAGGTTGAATTGAAGGGTCGGATCCTCGACTAGGAAGGGTTTACCGTGAGGCCCAGTGTCTAGGGTAAGGTGGTTGGCAGCTTGGCCGGTGACTTGACTGATCCACTGCCTTAACAGGGTGCGACTGGCCAGAAATTGGTGCCGTGATCGCCTGTGATGTATGCGGGCAGCCCGAACATACTCGGCTGAGCTGATCCATTCAGATTGTGGCGTTACTTTGCCCAAGGGGACGACCACCACCACAGCGTTGTTCACAGACCAAACCCGCGCCGCCGCATCGAGGGGAACAGGTGGGGGCAGGTTTCCATTAAGACGCGACCTAGGGGCAGACGACATATCTGTTCACATCTGGGCTGATTGTGGGTAAAGATAGAGCCAATTTGGGCATTCCTACGGAGGTAGGATAGACATAATCCCACGTCTTCCTACGCTTCTTTGCTACGTTCCTGAATTAGGGTACCGCCTTGCCCCGCTCCACCGCTTCGACCGATTCCCGTTTGGCTCTGCCCCATGTCTGCATCGTGGGCGGCGGGTTTGGCGGGTTATACTGCGCCTTGGCCCTCCAGCGCTACCAGCGGCAATCTGCTTCCACCTTTCGGATCACCCTGGTAGAGCCAAGGGATCGCTTTTTGTTTACGCCGTTGCTCTACGAGGTGTTGACCGACGAACTAAAACCCTGGGAGATTGCCCCCAGCTATCGGGAATTGCTTCGCCCCTATGCCATCGACCATCGCCAAGACTGGGTGGAAGCGATGGATATCCAACAGCAGCAGGTCAGGCTGCGGCAGGGAGAGGTGTTGTCCTACGACTATCTTGTGGTTGCCACAGGCAGTCGTTTGCGCCCACCCGCCACGCCTGGAAGCCACCATGCTATTCCGTTTACTACCCTAGAGGATGTCTGGACGCTAGAAAAACGGCTGGCGCAGATCGAACCTGCGGCCACGGTAGCGAAGCCAATGCATGTGGTCGTCACCGGGGCGGGGCCAAGCGGGGTAGAACTGGCCTGCAAGTTGGCGGATCGACTGGGGCCACGCGGTCGTATCACGCTGCTAGACCGACGGGCCGTGATTCTGCGATCCCATCCCCTGGCCATTCAGCAGGCCGCCACCAAGGCCTTGGTAAAGCGTAGGGTTGCAATATTTACGGATGTAGCCATCGAGGCCGTACAGGCGGATCAGGTCATTTATCAACACGCCGACACAATTTATCATTGTCCTGCCGATCTTGTGATTTGGACCGTGGGTACCATTCCCCAGCCCTGGCTAGGGAGCGATATTCCCAAGCAATCGCCCTTGGCCCAGTGCCTTGTGCAGCCCACCCTACAACTGCCAGACTACGGCAATGTCTTTGTGCTAGGAGACATCGCCGAAATGCCCGCCCCAGGCCGTAGCCGTGCCCCCATGACGGCCCAGGCCGCCTTCCAGGCCGCCCCGATTGTGGCCCATAACCTCTGGGCTAGTGTCCATCATCGTCCCCTCCGCCCCTTCCACTATCATCACCTGGGAGATATGCTCACCCTGGGTAAGGGGGAAGCCGTGGTCTATGGCTTCGGCCTCTGCCTCACCGGACGATTAGGGTCTGTGGCCCGTCGCTGGGGCTACTGGATGCGGCTACCCACCCTCCAACATCGCTGGCGAGTGCTAAGACACTGGCTGAGAATAGGTCAATAGCCAAGGGTGCCAATTCAAGGAATAGCGCCCGTTTAGAGGCGCTGATTGGAAATAGGGATAAAGGCAGATCAGGACTCTAAACGACCTGGTTGACTGACAAAACTTGCTAGAACCCATAGCAGTCAAAGGGTCAGGAGACCTGACCCCTACATGAACCCCATACTGTAGGGGCGCGGTTTTCGCGCCCGATGCAGAATCTTTTGTCAGTCAGCTCGCTAAAGGACTGAGCATTTGTGCTGACTATCTACCCGAAAAAGTTGGGTGGTTATGGATAGGCTCACTCTGCTAAAAGGCCCAGCCTTTAAATAGAGTCATGACTTAAAACAACTGAGTATTTATGCAGATTGATCAGCTATAAAGACTGAGTATTTATGCAGATTGGCCACTTATAAAGACTGAGTATTTATGCAGTGTCGTGGGAGAAGCTGTAGATCTGAGAGCAAAAAATCATAAAGTTTACACAACTTCAATAAATCTTTCGTTGGCGATAGAAATTTCATGCTTCCTCCCTTAATGCCGCTATTTTAAGGGCTTGAACTGGAGTTTGATGAAGGGTAAACCGCTTAATCGTCTTGCCTCGACACATTCCCTCAAATTACTTAATAAAAATCCCATGAAGGAGATGATAGGATTCTCGTAACTAAGCCATAAGCTTTTCTTCATTATTGCTAGTCGTTGTTTCTGGAGCGTGTAGCTATGTCTGACACTTCTTCTGTTGGTATTAAGCCTGAAACCCGCAACCACAAAGGCTTCTTTGTGCAGGATGGGGACTATAACCTAGTGAGCATCGACGCCTCTGGATGGGCCTTGATCTGTGTTGATGATGCTGTCTGCCACTATGTTGATCCCGACAACCTGTTGATTTCCCAGGAGCAGGACTAGACTACCGTTAGTTACCGATACGATCTAGGTCGGCTAGACCCTGACTCTCTGAGAATAAATACCTAATTCAGAGAACTGTCCCGCCGGTTGTGATCCAAACGCTATCGCAATAGTCTTCGGGTTCTATTCCCCAGAGGCGATCGACTTTTGAAAAAGCTGTACATGACTAGATTGGCTGGCTCCAGAGAGGGTCAGCCAATTTTTTTGGGGTTCTGCTTTTATACCCTGGAGATGCTTCGGTAGGCAGGGAGCTAGAAAAGCATATAGCGGATTTCACACGGGTGAAGTACATTGATGCGATCCCCCCTGCCCCCTTAAAAAGGGGGGTATAGCATGAAACTCAGACCACGAGGCCCTGGGGGGATCTAGATCTCAGCAACGGTGTATCTCACTCTATTGAGAATCGCTATAGTTCCAATCAACCAAGGATTTCCACTAAACTAGGGACGCTGTACCTTGCCCAGATCGCCATGAAGGATGTTATTTCGCGCACGATTAGCTGGATATTAGTCATCGATTTAGGGCTGGTGCTCATGGCCTTTGCCTGGTTTATGGCAGCGGTTCTAGGCCGCAGCATGAATCTCAAACTTGGTCTAGACCTGTGGTACTCCCTTTGGAATCCGCTGATTTTGCCCGCCATTAGTGTGTTGATGGCGGGGGCCATTGCGAGCGGCGTGATGGGATGGCTGGGCCGCAAATTTGGCTCTGATACCTCGCTTCAAGATTAATCAGTCCATCAGATCCCAGGCGAATCGAAGGATTCTTGCCCGCTGTCTTAGCGCTACCAACTGACGTCGCTCAGAGGGCGTTTGAAAAGGATTGACTCAGGTGCGATTGGTCGCTAGATCGGTGTAAAACCACGTTTTTTTTGACGGTTGAGGCTGACCTTATCGGTATAACTTGGGACAAGCTTCGGCTTTTCAAACGTCCTCTCAAGTGGTGCTGATGGGTCGTTTGAGGCCAAGACCCTAGGGACGAGGCGGTGGATCGTCATCGCCCCAGAGTTCCGTGGCGTCAACATCGATGGTGGGTGGGCGGGTGTCTTTCGGTTGGGGTGGGGTGGGCAGTCCGGCGGTGACATCGGAGACGGTTTCCCGTATTTGGTGGCGCAGGCGGCGGGTACGCTTTTTCACATCACCCAACCAATGCCCTAAGCGCTGCTGGGCTTCAGATTGGAGGCGATGGCCCTGTTCCTGCACCTGATCGGAAAACTGGGTGCGGGCCTGACGGGTTTTGTCTAGGGTAGCGTCCCAGGTTTGTTTGGGGTCGGGGATATGTTCAAAGACCTGATCCAGGGGCAGGGCTTCTAGGGGAGATCGAGGTGTTGCGGGGCGTGGAGAAACCGGCTCACCCAAACGTTCGGCTTGGGCAAGGGCCGCGTGGGACACCATCATGCGGCGACGGCCTAGGCTGATGACGGCCTCTGGGGAGAGGGCATAGCATCCGGGGACAAGGGCCGAAGCGGATTGGGTGCTGAAGTGGTATTGCAGGATGGCCCCACGGCTAGGGTCAAAGCGATAGTCGCTCAACGGGCCTAGACGATCACCGTGATCAGACCACACTTCAATATCGCTGAGGGCAATTCCCTCGGCCAGGGAGGCTTCTACATGGCTTTGGGCAATGTCCTCGCCAGCGGGTTCGCCAACCGGAGATGCCGAGGCCCGCAACACCAGTCCATCGTGGCCAATGGAAGTCACCTGATTCCACATGAACCGCTGGCTGCGGCGACCCAGGCCACCTCCGCAGCCGATCCCAATCACCCAATGGCGACGCGGATCAACCCAAACCTCAGTGATGGGGCCTAGGGATTCTGCCGTATCGAGGTTGATGGGAACCAGGCGCAGCAGGTCGCCCTTAAGTAATGTTGGGGGAAACGAGTTATCTGTCGTCATCGTCTGGCCACCCTCCTCGTTTTTTACCAGGTATCGTATCGAGCCTAGGCCTTTTCTAGCTGAGCAACCCGCAGCCAGATGTTGGGCGTGGGCACATGGCCAAACTTCACGAGGGCGTATTCGTCGTTGATGTCCACAATTTCCCCCTGGGTTTCAAAGAGGTAGGAGGGGAGGCGAGCATCACTGGCTTTAATTTCTAGGCTGTTTTCTAGTTTGTCCCGTAGGGCTTTGACTAAATCACCGCGTTTGAGAGTTGCTGCCATGGTTTGTCCTGGATGATTCTGCTGTGCGTTTTGAGTACATTACAGAAACGTACATGACCTGATTCTAAGGCTTTTTCAGGCCGATAGGCCGCCCTGCTTTGTGGGGGGACAGAAAGCGGTAGGATCGGCTACAGCCTTGTTGCTGTCTCACTCCTGCCATTTATCCTTGCCGCCATGACTGCCCGCATTCACCTCGCTGAGCCTAACCCCCATCAAACCCTCACCCTGGCATTTCCGGGAGAGGGCGTAGCGCTACGGGGGCGGGTGACGATTCCGGGCGACAAGTCCATATCCCACCGAGCGCTGATGTTGGGAGCCATTGCCCAGGGCGAAACCCGTATCCAGGGTTTGCTGCTGGGGGAAGATCCGCGCAGTACCGCCGCCTGTTTTCGGGCGATGGGCGTCCAAATGTCAGATCTGGAAGACGAGTGGGTAACGGTGCAGGGGGTGGGCCTGGGG
This sequence comes from Spirulina sp., assembly GCA_044070495.1. Taxonomy (GTDB): domain Bacteria; phylum Cyanobacteriota; class Cyanobacteriia; order Phormidesmidales; family Phormidesmidaceae; genus Nodosilinea. The sequence continues at coordinate 111,352 of JBIPSI010000005.1, forward strand.
AATTTGCAGGAACCCGCCGATGTGCTGGATGCAGGCAATTCTGGGACGACCCTGCGGCTGATGCTGGGCCTGTTGGCCTCCCACCCCGACCGATTTTTTACGGTAACGGGGGACAGTTCCCTGCGGTCTCGGCCCATGGGCCGGGTGATCGATCCCCTAGGGCAGATGGGAGCCCAGATTTGGGGCCGTCAGGGCAATCGTCAAGCGCCCTTGGCGGTGCGGGGAACAGCGCTCAAACCGATTCATTACCAGTCCCCCGTGGCCTCGGCCCAGGTCAAATCCTGCCTGCTGCTGGCGGGGCTAATGACCGAAGGATCCACCACCGTCACCGAACCCAGCCTCTCCCGCGACCACAGCGAACGCATGTTGCGCGCCTTTGGGGCCAACCTCAGCATCGACCCCGACACCTGTAGCGTCACCGTCCACGGCCCTGCTACGTTGACGGGCCAAACCATTGTGGTGCCCGGAGACATTAGCTCGGCAGCTTTTTGGCTGGTGGCTGGAGCCATCACCCCTGGTTCGGATCTGGTGGTGGAAAATGTGGGCATCAACCCCACCCGAACCGGGATTTTAGACGCCCTGAAAATGATGGAGGCAGACATCACCCTGGAAAACTCCCGCGAAGTCACCGGGGAACCCGTGGCGGATCTGCGGGTGCGCTATGGCCCCCTCAAGGCCGCCCATTTTGGTGGCGACCTGATTCCTCGGATGATCGACGAAATTCCTATTCTGGCCATTGCCGCCCTGTTTGCCGAGGGGACGACCGTGATCACCGATGCGGCGGAACTGCGGGTGAAGGAATGTGATCGCCTTGCCGCCATGGCCAGCCAGCTTACCGCCCTAGGGGCCAAGGTGGAGGAAGCCCCCGAAGGCCTGACCATCCACGGCCAGAGCACCCTCACCGGAGCCACCGTTGAAAGCTTCGGCGATCACCGGGTTGCCATGAGCTTGGCCATTGCTGCCCTCCGCACCCAGGGCGAAACCATCCTTCAGCGGGCCGACGCCGCAGCGGTGTCCTACCCCGGCTTCATCGAGACCCTGGCCAACCTCTGTGACCTGCCCCTAGACTAGGGTTGACCCCACCCGCCAGAATTGATGCCTAAACCATGATTTAGGATCTCGCTTTGGGAATACTTGGGGAAATGCTTTTCGGGCATTGTCTTCAAGTTACTATGTGGCAACCGTTGAGAAACTTTGTAAGCAGCATCACCACCTATGGGCTGCTCAGTCCAGATCAGGCCATGCGAGATCAAGTCAACCAATGGCTTGCTGCGCGCCCCTGCCTGACCTGTGAAGATTGGTTTCGCCGTCACTGGGCTAGCCCTTCTCTCGGTCTGTCAAAAGCGTTGGTCGAATTCCTCTATGATCGTTTGTCTGCCTACAGCGGCCTATCCGTGGGCCGTATTCATCCCAATGATCGCCTGTTGGAGGATCTCCATTTTCCGGCGGTCTGTTGGTTTGATTGGGGCCTCACCCTCTGCGAAGACTTTTATCACGCCTTTGGCATCGACGTTTTAGATCACTTTGATGAAACCCAACTGATCACCTGTACAGACCTGGTGACTTTCCTCCAGGGGTACCTCACCCCCCAGCCTCCCTAGCATCCCCAAATCTTTGAGGCAATAACTTCCTGACGGCTCGGCCTTAAAAGACCAAATCTAGGCCGAGCTGGGCCAGATCGAGGCTGTAGATACGGCTTTGGTCGCCATCGAGTGTGCTCCACAAAAACTGAGTGGGGGATCGCTGCACCATGGCGGTGGGGCAAGGCAGATTGGTGACTCGGTTGATGATTTGACCTTCTTCGTTCATTAACGACAGGTGGCCCTCGGTGTCTAGGAGGCCGTAGCCGACCGCCGTTTCAAAAATCCATTGGGGATGAATATCCGCTCGATAGCGCACGATTCTTAGAGGTTTTAGATCAACCACCAGCAGGGATTGGGGCTGCCCAACCTCCAGCGCCAGGTAGCGATAGGGTCGCTGGGTGGGCACCAGGTTGTGCAGCGATACGGGTAGCGGGATAGGCCCTAGGTAGTGCCCCCGCCGGGTAACAAGGTGAACGATGGTTTTGTGGAGCTGCTGAACAACCAGACCAAGGTGATGGACATCGAGGACCAGCAGGGTGGTAATGTGGCCCTCGCCAATGGGAATCGAAACTCGACAGGCCGATGAAATTTTGATCGGGGACTGGTTGATCGAGGACTGGTTGATCGGGGACTGGGGCGAGCTTTTCAGGTGGCGAATGAGGAGGCTGGCGCTGGTAGCGTTGGTTTGCTGAACCGTGGCAAACCAACGCCCGTGGGGCGCGACGGCCACCTGAACCGGGCCACTCTCCTGGGCAATGCGGCCTAGGCCATGGGTCATGGAAAGGAGATGGAGGGAGGTGGAAGTGGCCAAAATGCCACCCTGGGGCAAGGGAAGAAACCGCTGTATGGATCCTGACAAGGTAAAGCCCTGGGTGGGGCCAGGGGCGGCTAGCAACCCCTGAGTTGGCCAATGGTAAAACCAGACGTGATCCTGGTGAGCGGCGATGAGTAGGCAGGGATGGTTCGGTAACGGGGCATCCGGTGCAGGCGGGGGATTGGTCATGGGTAAGGAAGTCAACCCCATGACGGTGATCGGGTGGGGCATGGCCACCCAGGAGAGGTGCGGTGCGGGCACGGGGTCGGGCCATACTTTGCCGCCGGGGGATATGGCTGCGAGTTTCCCGTCGCGACAGTCTTGGTAGATCTGACCAATGGCCTGGCGCATGGACTGGGCACTTTGAAAGCGCTTGGGAGCTAGCTTTTGCAACGATTTGACCACCACCGCCCGAATCGAGGCCGGTAGATCCTCCGGCACCTCAGGGGATTGGTTCATGTGGGCGACCATCAACTCCATGGGGGTGCCCGAAAAGGGCCGTTTCCCTAGCAGCATTTCGTAGAGAATGACGCCCACCGCATAGAGATCGGAGGTGAGGGGGTGCTGATTGTAAAAACGCTCTGGGGCCATGTAGGCGGGGGACCCCGAATGGCCCATGTCCGACTCGTTCACCTCCTGGCTGAGGCGGGCAATGCCAAAATCGGAAATTCGCGCCACCCAGCCCCGAGGAGTAAGGGTAAGCAGAATATTTTCGGGTTTGATGTCGCAGTGGACGATGCCCTGCTGGTGGGCGTGGTCTAACCCCGCCAAAATATCCAGCACTAAGCCCAACATTTCCTCCCAAGACAAAATAATGTCGCTTTCTAGGATGGATCGCAGGGTGCCCCCTTCACAGTAATCCATCACCAGGTAGCGCCCGTTGGCGGAATGTTCCAAGGCTTGGCAGGTGACAATGTTGGGATGCTCAAGGCTGAGCAAAAACCTCAGTTCCCGCAAAAACTTGTGGGTCGGGAACCGATCCCTATGCAGGTACTTGAGCGCTACCATCTCACCCGTTTTGCGATGGATGGCGCAGTACACCTGACCAAACTGCCCGTGGCCCACCAGGCCGAGCAGTCGATAGTGGGATCGTCGGATCGGTCGGGTAATCGCCACTAGGCTCTCATCCCTGCTGTACCAGGGTTTGCATAACGCTCTGGTGGGATTGACCATTGGCCACAAGGGCCGCCGCTGGCTGCAATCGTTTTGCTAGCCCCAGCACAAAGCGGTTAGCATCATCGCCCCGCGTCGTGCAGCTCGTTTGCACACAAACCAGTTCGCGTCCGGTGAGTTGGCTAAAGAAAATCTCTAAAATCCCTCGCTCCAGATCGCCGGAGGGCGTTTGGCTGGCGGGGGCGGCGGCGGTAAAGGGCGAGTGGGCAATCTCTAGACCTAGAAATCCCTGATCGCGGTAGGTAATGTCTAGGTGAATCTGGCCCCAGCCGTGGGTTTTCCAGCACTGCTGAAGGGACTGTAAAAACTCCGCCATAGACAAATTAGCCAGGGGCTGACTGTAGTAATCGGCGAGTTCTTCGCAGAAACGGGCGTAGAAATTCTTGCCCCACCAGCGGCCACAGTTATAGAGCACCAGCTTAGAGGCTTGGCCCGTTTCCTTTTCCAAGCCCGCATAGATGGCTTGCAGTAGAGGCTCTGGAATGGCCAGGAGCCTATCTCCACGGCGGTTTTCGAGCAGTCCTAGCTCGGTAGAGCCGCGCACATAGAGATCCTGGGCAAAGTAGTTACCCGGTAGACGGCCATCAACAAGTAGATCGGCAACGGAGACCATAGGATTGATTCCCTCACAGGTACGGTGGATGGGGGGCTGGGAACATTCAGACCAGCATGGCCCCAGGGTATACACGGGCAATGGATGGGCCTAAGGCCACTAGAGCAGACCCGCCAGGGGATCGAGATCCATCGCCGCTGGAGCCGGAGCCGTCGCTGGGGGCAAGGAGCCTAGCATTAACTCCCGCGCCTTGGTCATCCCTGGCTTCAGGAGATTGATTTGGGCCGGGCTTAGCACCTTAGCCAGTTGTTGATCCAGCAGTTGAAACAGTTGTTGATCGAGAGCTTGGGTTTCGTGGGCTTTGACCATCTCCGGCAGCCAGCCCTGCAAGCGCCCTTCCACAAAGGCGCTGTCGTCTAACAGCATGGCCATGGCCACGTAGCGTAGCGCCATCAGGCCATGGCGCACGCTGCGCTCCACCTTAGCCTCCGGTTCTTGGGTGCGTTGTTGTAGGGCATCGGCAATGGGCTGCATGATGGCAATTTCCTGATCGCGCAGGATACGGTAAACCGCGATGCGCTCAGGAATTGAGCTAACGTACTGGCTCAGCAGCGTCAGATCGTTGGCATCAAGGTAGGGCTTTTCCGCGTTTTCAAACAGGCTGTCGAGTTTGAACGTCATGATCCGATCCTTCGTGAGGCGTGCAGGGCAGCAGATAAGGGAAGGCCGCTAGGGCCATGGGCTTAGCCAAACAGGCTGGAGAAATCGTCCAGGGTGAGATCATCGCTGGGGGCGTCGTTGGCCGGGGTGGGTGCCTCGAGGGGCGCAATGGGAACCCCAATGGTGGGCTTGCCCTCCCAGGCCATCATCTCGAAGAATTGGCTTACCGTTAGAGTGAGGGGGGACTCGGCGGTTCCTGGGCTGGCGGCACTGGCGGGGCCAGCGGAGGAAACCTGGTGGGTCGGCATTCCACTCCAGGGTACGCCCTCAAAAAAGGCCTGGACGGTCTCGCGCAGCCAGGGTTGGGTGCCCTTATGGCCATTGGTGGCAGTGAGGGTTGCGGATATCATGCGCCACCTTCCCCAGCCCGCAGGCGCTTCTCAATGTCACGGGCGTTGGCCCCTTCATTCATCCAGAAGGCGGCGGCGTCGATGCGTTCGCGACCTCCTAGCAGGAATTTGCAGTAGGTTTCGCCCATGGAGTAGCACTGAATTTCAATGCAGCTCAGTTGCTTGCGCACCATTTCGGTGAAGAATCCGGCGAACAATCCGGCATAGATATGGCACACAGGCTTACCCACATCCCCTAGGGTACGGGCCACGGCGGAGTCAAACAGGTTGATGAACATGAACCCCTGCTTGCGGTCGCTCATGTCTACCTCCCAACGGCCCCAGCCCTGGGAAATGTAGGGCCACCACCAGGTTTCTAGCAGAAACATCAGGTTGGCCCGTCGGGGGCTCATGGAAAACTCCTTCTCAAACCAGGTTTCAAACTGGAGGGAGTCGAACTTGCCCCACTCTAGGCCCACGGTGTACATGATGGCGGAGGAGGCATCCCCCACCTCCTCCTGGAGCCCCTCGAGTAGACCAATGATGAAGTCTTCACTGGTCAACACATTGCGGGTGTCGTTCCAGTCGGTGATGGTGCCGTAATCGGTGTTGAACTGGAAAAAGTCCTTGAGGGCATAGTGATTATGCTTCCTCGGAAGTTTTTGGTGCAGACGATGGGCTGTCTCTGGGGTCATAACCATGGTCTATCAAGCCTTGAAGGTTTCTCACTGCTATAAGTAATGTGCCCACGCTAGGCCAGAATTAACAGGGTTTTTAATCAATGTTGATGCTAAGGGTTAGCTTCCCCTTGTCGCCAATCACCTAGACTGAGGGAGATCCAGCGATCCCCGCCCATCCCGTCCGCCATCGGCAGACACAAAACTTATTCCGAATTCCCTTGGCCCTGCGCTGACCCAGGGCAATTTGGCATGGTTGAGATACCCCTAGCCCCCTAGATGACCCTAATGGCTAAGGCTAGGTCTGCGGGCTAAGGAAACCTTAGCTCTGGATCCCATCGCCCTGGCCGCAACAAAACTTAAACCCTTCTGGCCCACGGGAATCGTGCAGTCGTAGTAATCTGTTGAACGTGGAAGTCAACCCTATTGAGGTTCTCGCTCGGTTCTTGTTAGTAGAACAAGGCCAAAAAGGGGTTTGGGCCTTAATAGATTGTCATAAATACTTGGTTTTCAAGAGGGCATTATTTATGGTTCAACGCGGTTCTAAGGTTCGGATTCTCCGCAAAGAGTCCTACTGGTATCGGGATGTGGGTACCGTGGCCACCATTGACCAAAGCGGCATCAAGTATCCCGCCGTGGTTCGCTTTGAAAAGGTGAACTACTCTGGCATCAACACCAACAACTTTGCACTCTCTGAACTGGAAGAAGTGGAAGCGCCCAAGGCGAAGAAGTAAGCCTATCCTCTTGGACAACGCCACGCTCTGACGGTTATCCCATACACGCCCCTGCTGTCCACCCTCTACCCCACGCTTGACCCTTGGTCTCGGTGGGGCTGAGTAAGGGTTGCAGGGGTGTTGTGTTTTGGGGCTAGGATCAGCCTACTGTGCGTTGTTTGTTGGAGACCCCTGTGCCCGAACTGCCCGAAGTTGAAACTGTCCGCCGTGGGCTCAACCGTGTCACCCTCCATCGGCCCATCGTCAACGGTGATGTCTTACTGGCCCGCACCCTGGCCCATCCCCCCAGCCCAGAGGCGTTTTGGGCCGGATTGATCCATACCCACCTCACCGATTGGCAGCGCCGGGGTAAATACCTATTAGGACAGTTGGCGAACGGAGAGGGAGAATCGGCGGGCTATCTGGGGGTTCACCTGCGGATGACCGGGCAGTTGCTCTGGGTCGAACCGGCGGAACCCGTGCCCAACCATTGCCGGGTCAGAATCTTTCTCGCAGACAACCACGAACTGCGCTACATCGACCAACGCACCTTTGGTCGCCTGTGGTGGGTGCCGCCCGGTCAGGATCCAGCCTCGGTGATCACCGGACTGCAAGCCTTAGGGCCAGAACCCTTTGATAAGGCGTTTTCCCCGGCCTACCTCAAAGCACGCCTTGCCCGCAGTCACCGCCCGATTAAAAACGCGCTGTTGGATCAATCCCTGGTGGCGGGTATTGGCAATATCTACGCCGACGAAGCCCTCTTCCTCAGCGGCCTGCGCCCCACGGTTTTGTCCCATCAGATTGGTCTTCGCCGCCTGACTAAGCTCCACGAAGCCATTCTCCAGGTACTCACCACCAGCATCGAATCCGGCGGCACCACCTTCAGCGACTACCGGGATATCTACGGCATCAACGGCAACTATGGCGGCGTGGCCTGGGTCTACGACCGGGAAGGACAGCCCTGCCGCGTCTGCCAAACCCCCATTCAGCGCATCAAGTTGGCGGGGCGTTCGGCCCACTATTGCCCCCAGTGCCAGCGGTAGGACTAGAGCTTGGCGCGAATGGTGAAGGAATAGTCTCCCCCTGGCTCCAGTTGGTAGTCACAGCGCTCCAAAAAGCGACTGAGGGGTTCGCAAATCAACGCTCGTCCTAGGGAGGGTTCAATGCGTAGCTGGCCCTGACGAAAGCGCCACTGAAACTGCCAGGCATAATCGCTAGCCCTCACTTCGCCCTCAATGCGACCCTGACTCCAGGACTGATGGGTAATACGCACGTAGGCGGTGGTTTCGGAGGGACGAGTAGGCACGACGATTACACAGGGGCAAGGGGACGGGGTAGGAGGGCGTAGGGAATGCCAGGGCAGTGGTGAAAGTTCCTTTTCCATAGGTACCATACCTCTAGAGTAGAGAGCCTATGGTACGAATGCCGTGAACCTCGCTACAGCCCAGCCGAGCCTGGCGTAACGGATTTTTTGAGAACCGTTTAATCCAAGACGAAAAAACGGTAGCCTAGGATGAAGCCCTATGGTCGGTTTACCGTGCCCAGCCTCACGCATGGGTGCCGCACACCGGAATGTCGGTGCTCTTTTTTTAGCTCAACGTTGGAAACTGCCTGTGCCCAAGGTCGGCATCATCTATAACGACATTAAGCCCGTTGCCCAGCAGGTTGCCCTAGAGTGGCAAGAAAAGCTGGAGGGGCAAGGGTTAGAAGTTGTCCTTGCCACCGGGGCCGGAGGCATCCTGGGCTACTCTAGCCCAGAGCGGCCCATGTGTCACACCCCCCTCGATAGTTTGGTGCCGCCCCAGTTTGATGCAGACATGTTGTTTGCCCTGGTGCTGGGGGGAGATGGCACCGTTCTAGCCGCCTTTAGGCAACTGGCCCCCATTGGCATTCCGCTGCTCACCATCAACACCGGCCACATGGGCTTTCTCACCGAAGCCTACCTCAACCAACTGCCCCAGGCCATGGCCCAAGTGCTGGCGGGGGAGTACGAAATTGAAGAGCGATCCATGCTGGCGGTCAAACTTTGCCAGGGTGACGCCTTAATTTGGGAAGCCCTCTGCCTCAACGAAATGGTGCTGCACCGGGAACCCCTCACCAGCATGTGCCACTTCGAGGTTGGCATTGGTCGCCATTCCCCCGTAGACATCGCCGCCGATGGCATCATTATTTCCACTCCTACGGGTTCCACCGCCTACGCCCTCTCTGCCGGTGGCCCAGTGATTACCCCTGGCGTATCGGTGACCCAACTCATCCCCATTTGTCCCCATTCCCTGGCCTCGCGGGGGCTGGTCTTTCCCGATCACGAAGCCGTCAGCATTCATTCAGCCAACACCGACCCCCTGGTGATGATTGTGGATGGCAACGCCGGTTGCTACGTCATGCCCGGAGACTGGGTGAGCACCTGCCGCGCCCCCTACATGGCCCGATTTATTCGGCTGCGTTCCCCAGAGTTCTTCAAGGTGCTGCGGGAAAAACTGGGCTGGGGCCTACCCCACATCGCCAAACCCACCTCCGTTGAGTTGCCCTAGCGATTCGGTTAGAGCTAAAAGATCCTTGCCGCGAAATACCGCCTTGCCTATTCCGGGTCAAGGCCAGTTGCAAAAACGGCTGAGCCGCATCATCCATTGCACACCTAGCCGTATCGTCTTTGGGTTAACTAGCCCTAGCCCAGCGTGGCCTTAAATAGGTCTAGAGTGTGTTCCCAAGCATCCTTGGCGGCGGCGGCATTGTAGCTCTCGCGCTGGTCGCAGAAAAAGCCGTGGTCGGCATCGGCGTAGCGAAAAATCTTGTGGGGAATTTCGCACTGGGTGAGGGTTGCTTCGATAGCATTTACTTCCTCTAGAGAAATCAGCGGATCCTTTTCGCCAAAGAATCCATAGACCGTGCCGCCAATCTCCCCCGTGCGGCTGAGGGTGGGGGCACCGCCGCCCGGAGTGCTATTCACAATACCCGCCCCATAGAACGCAGCCGTTGCCTTCACCTGAGACAGGGTTGCCGCCAGATAGGCCACATGGCCCCCAAAGCAAAAGCCCATGCAGCCCACCCCCACCGGGCGCACATTCTCCTTAGACAGCAGAAAATCAATGGCCCCCTGTACATCGCTGAGCAATTCTTCGGCACGGGTGCCCATCTTATAGTCGCGCCCTTGGGCTAGGGCTTCCTCGGTGTAGCCCACCTCAAAATTGGGAGCTTGGCGATGGTAAATGTGGGGTGCAATGGCCACATAGCCCGCTGCGGCTAGGCGTTCGGTGACTTCGCGAATGTGGCTGTTTACCCCAAACACTTCTTGAATGACCACAACGCCGCCAAACATCCCCTCACGGGAGGGTTCAGCTAAATAGGCCGGAATTTGCAGATTGCCGCTAGTAATGGAAACGGTGGCGCTACGCACAAGGGAAGACATGGTGAATTGAGGAGGTGAGGAACATTCCCTACCTTACCGCTGGGGCCGAGGCAAATGTCAAAAATTATTGCGTTGCCCCACCACACAGCGGCGAAGGCGGCGACTTTTGAAAGTTTCGTCCTAAATTAGCAGTACTGCCTGTGGATCAACGGGATAGTTCTCACCTGAATCTTCTCGCAGAGGGCTACTGCTTATACATAAGGCTCTATTGATCCCCCCTGCCCCCCTTAAGAAGGGGGGAACTAGAGGAAGGGTTGCCCTTTCTAAGAGGGAAGCTAGCGTCAAAGTCCCCCTTTCCAAGGGGGATTTAGGGGGATCTCCCAGGCTGTGGTTGAAGCAGTCAAGCCCTGTATAAGCAGCAGCCCAGTGGGAGAGGGGTTGGGGGTGAGGGCCAAGGAATCCCACAGCAGCCATTTAAGGGAGGTAAGTGCGGTGGTGCAGTTTCATATTCAACCCGATAGCGACATTCCCGCTTCGACCCAGCTCTACGACCAAATTTGGTTTGCCATTGCCTCCCGCCAGTATCCGCCGGGGTATCGGCTGCCCAGCACCCGCCAACTGGCCATGCACACGGGCCTGCACCGCAACACCATCAGCAAGGTCTATCGCCAGCTTGAGGATGCCGGAGTGGTCGAGGCCATGCCGGGATCGGGCATCTACGTGCGAGAGCAGGGCGTGGGGGAAAGTGCGCGGCCCCAGTCGGCTCTGTGGGATGAGTTTCCCCAGGCGCGGGAGGTGGTGGAATCGGGCTTGGATGAATTGCTGCGCCAGGGCTGTTCCCTCAACCAGGCGCGGGAATTGTTTTTGGCCGAGATTGACTGGCGGCTGCGGTGCAGTGCGCGGGTGCTAGTGACGGTGCCCCACCAAGACATTGGCGCGGGTCAGTTGATTGCGCGGGAACTAGAGGCCGCTTTAAAAATTCCCCTGCAACTGGTGCCCCTCGAAGAACTCGATGTGGTGCTGGCCCAGGCTCGATCTGGCACGGTGGTCACCAGCCGCTACTTCATCAACGAAGCCGAGGCCATCGCCGCCCCCAAATCTGTGCGCGTGATTGCCGTGGATATTTACGACTACAAAAAGGAACTCAGCCTGCTGAAGGACTTGCCCAAGGGCACCTGCCTGGGGATGGTTAGCCTCAGTACGGGCATTTTGCGCGCCGCCGAGGTGATCAGCTACAGCCTGCGCGGCGACGACATCCTGGTGATGACCGCCCAAACCGAAGACAGCTACAAGCTGGGGGCCGTGGTGCGTAGCGCCCAAACCATTGTGGTGTTTGACGAAGCTAGTTTGCCTGCCGTCAAAAAAAACATCACCGAGGCCCGCGAAGATCTGATCCGCCCACCCCACCTGATCGTCTGCGACAACTACATCGGCGAAAAATCCATCAACCTGCTGAAGCGAGAACTAGGGTTGGACTAATACCTACGATTGCAATTTCTAATCCAATACATCTATCAAAAGGTAGATGTACGGTGACGTTTTATGACGGATTTGGGCACCTTAGAGGAGCGTCCCGCCATGGTTATAGGCGTCGCTTTTTCCTTGTCTTCTCCTCCCTTTTCTAAGTTCCCTCATTCCGCCATGAACAAAGTTCTGATCGAATCCATCAAAGCGTCCGATGGTCGCTACCTCAGTGACATTGAACTGCGCCCCTTTGCCCAGTTTGTGGCCTCCTACGAAACCCGCTTTACCACCTACGCTGTGCTCAAGGAGAAAGCCGAAACCCTGGTGCTAAGCAGCCTGCGTCGCCTGATGCAAACCCCTCACCGCAAGGTGATCACCGACCATGGATCAAAATGTCAGCGGGATATGACCTATACCCTCCAGTGCATCGCCCAAGCCATCCTCATGGATGACTCCCAAGGGTTCATGGAGGACTATGTGCTGTGGATGCAGAACATCACCCGCGCCCTCCACAAAGAAAACTCTGCCATCGATGCCTACCGTTCCCTTCAGCAGGAGGTGGCGGCTACCTTTCCCGCCGAAGGTGCCCTACTCATTAACAACCACCTCGACAAGCTCATCCAAGCCTTTAGCGACGGCCTTTAATCCCTCAAAACGTGCCTGAGAATCGAGAAACTCGGAGGAGCAATCGGTCACAAACACGCTCTTTTGCCGAGATTCAGCCCTCACTCTAAATCCTTCTCCCACCTTGGGAGAGGGACTTTGAATCGCTTCTGGCTCCCCTCTCCTCCCTGGGAGAGGGGCTGGGGGTGAGGGCGGCTGAAACTTGGCAATCTACTGAATCCTACGACCGAGCCTCTATCAACCACCGAATTTGTTACCCCGTTGCATATTGTGTAACTAGCCCCTTGCTCCCCTAGCGATTCGCCATAGTAGAGGTGTCGCGTTGGGATATGGGCTATGGCAACTTCCACAGGGCGTAGCGAATATCGACATCGGCGGCCCTCGGCCCTGGGCGTGGGGCTGGTGGGGCTGGTGCTGATGGGGGGCTGTGCGGGGGCTTCGGTGATGGAGTCTCCTGGCGAGGCCGTTAAAACCGAGGCTGATGGGTCGGGCTTGGTGGAAATGGATGCCGCCCGCCAAAGCGCCGCCCCCACAACAGAAGGGATAGCAGCCCCCCAGGCCGAAGACGTTGCTCCTGTACCGGAGACAGACGTTGGCCAAGCCGCGCCCCAACTGGTGAAGCGGGCCACCCTGGTTCTCACCCTCACCGACATTGATGGGGCCATGGCCGAGGTGCAGACCGTGGTGCGCCGCGCCCAGGGCGATCTATTGCAGCTAGAAGATACCCGACGGCCCGAAGGCACTGCCCACCAGGTCTATATGGCCCTGCGGGTGCCCCAGGCCCAGCTTGAACCCACCCTGGCCGCCCTGCGGGAGTTGGGCACGGTGCAGTCCCAGTCCCTCAGTGCCGAGGATGTGTCGTCGCAGTTGGTGGATCTGTCGGCCCGGATTAAAAACCTGCGCCAGTCGGAAGCCGCTCTGCAAAGCATCATGGAACGGTCGGGGGAAATTTCCCACGTCCTGGAGGTGGCGCGAGAACTTAGCACCGTGCGCGACTCCATCGAACGGCTAGCTGCCCAGGAACAAAACCTCAAGCGCCAGGTGGCCTATTCCACCATCGACCTGACGCTGCAAAGCCCAATCACGGCGGTAACGCCCCTGCGCCCGGTCTCCGAAACCCTCGGCAACACCTGGCAATCCGCCACCCAATCGGTGAAAGCCTTCACCGTGGGCGGCCTCCAAATGGCCCTCTGGCTCTTGGCCTATAGCCCCTACTGGGTGCTGCTGGCGCTACTCATCTACGGTGGCTACCGGATGCGGACTCGACGGTCTGCCCCCGCCGCCGACAGCGAACCCAGCCCACCCTCGGTCAATTAGTCGTGATGCCCTACTCAGCCGAGGGTGCGTCCGAAGCTTGGGCGGGTTCGGCGGATCGCAAGGCCCGTAGTTCAGCCTCTAAACCTTCGATGCGCTGGAGCAGTTGTTGATTGGTTTCCATCATCTCCTGGGCGCGGCTGCTCAGGTAGGGGTCTGTTTCCCACCAGTTGATGCCGATTTCGCGGGCCTTATCCACCGAAGAAATCAGCAGCCGAATGCGGATGCTGAGGAGTTCCGTAGAACCCACGGAGATCGAGATATCGCCAGCGATGACGATCCCCTTATCCAGCACCCGCTCCAGCACATCCACTAGGGACGAACTTTGGGTGGCGGTGGTGATGCGAGCAGATTGGGGACGGGGGGCGGGGGTAGTCACAGGAGTTCCTGATATTCGGCACGAATTTGATACACCGATGGCCGTTGACCATCTGCCCCCTTCTCAATCAATCCCTGATCAAGCATCGACTTTAGGGCATTGACAACCTGAAAGCGGGTTAGACCCAGGTCGGTTTCAATGCGCGAAAAGGAGGCTGATCCTACGGTATCTAAAAAGTCGAAAATGCGAGACTCGATTACGTTTTCCGTCTGAGCGGATGGGCTGCTACTGGCCACGGGTAGGGTGTCTACGGCGGCTATCACCGTAGTGGCTGGTACCGCTTGATCTAGGGCAGAGTCAGTGATTAAAGACTCCACCGCCATGCTTTCCGCCGCTGCCGCTGCAAAACCTGGGGCTTCTGCCGCCTGCTCTGAGGGTGCAGGTTGTTCTACAACATATTGATCTAGCACGGGTGTGGCCTCACCGAGACCAGACTCCTCCAAAACCGCTGAGTCTTCTGGACTCGGCTCGTCTAGACCAGGCTCCTCGAAGACTGCTGATTCATACACCGAAATATCTCGGCTAGGCTCTTCCCAAAAGGGTTCTGCGTCGAGGGCTTGGGCTTCGTCGGCCACCTCGTCTAGGAACGGTTCTTCCTCAAAGGCAGGAAGTTCCTGGGTCGCCTCTTCCAAAAATGGTTCCTCTTCGAGGATGACGTCCTCTGGCATAGGCTCCTCGAAGTGAGCTTCTACAGGGAAAGGATCGGCCTCCGCAACAGGTTCCTCTAGGACAGGCTCCTCGGCAACGGGTTCCTCCGCAACGAGTTCCTCCGCAACGGATTCCTCGATAACGGATTCTTCCGCAACGGGTTCTTCTACAAGAAGTTCTTCTGCGACGGGTTCCTCGGCGACAGGTTCCTCTAGGGCGGGTTCCTCCTCGATAACGAGTTCTTCTGCGACGGGTTCCTCTAGAGCAGATTCCTCAAGGACAGGTTCTTCTGCAATGGGTTCTTCAATCGCAGGTTCTTCCGCAACGGCTTCTTCCGCAACGGGCTGTTCCATCACGGGTTCTTCTGCAACAGGAGCGGGATCAGGAATTGGGGGCATCTCTGGGGCTGCCCCACTCTCATCATCATCTCCATGCAGGCGGGCGGTGCGTTGGCCGTCACGGGTACCTTTGAGCTGTTCTGCAATGTCCACCTGGGATGCCACGAACTGGTTGAACAGATCCCACAGGTGGCGAGTGGCTTCGGGCAGGGGGTGTTTCGACCGATCTAGCAGCACGTCGCTACAGACATCCCGAAAATCCGCATTTTCGGCCAGGGGAGTAATGCCGTGGTCGTTGCAGATGGTGGCAATCATCAGGCTGGGCCGCAGGCTGGAGATCATATCCGGGGCCGCATCGGTCTGGTATGCCTTCACGATGCGCACAATTTGCAGGGCGGCGGCGGCGTCAATGCCGACCTTTTGGGTCAAAATTTGCTGTTGGGCCAGTTCGTCCGGCTCTGGCATATTGATGGTAATCAGGCGATCCTGGAGGGCGTCCTGGGTGCCGTGGACGCCGCAGTATTCCTCTGGGTTGGAGGTAAAAATGGCCCGAAAATGGGGGCTAACCCGGATATATTCTGAGCGATTTTGGTTCGGCGGCAGCACCAGCAGCTTTTCTTCCAGGGCCGACAGCAGCACGTTGTTCACCTCTGGGCGCGAGCGGTTGAACTCGTCGTAGACCAGGGTGAAGCCCTCCCGGCAGGCTAGGGTGAGGCGGGAGTCAATCCAGTTGTGGCGCAGTTCGTCCTCCACCTTCATGACGCTGTGGATGTAGTTATCCACCACCTTTTTGCGGGTATAGCCGGTTTGGTTGCCGATCAGGTCAGAGGTTTTGAATTCATCATCGCCAAACAGCAGCATGATGGGCCGACCCAGGAGATCGGCCAAGTGCAGGGCCAGGGTGGTTTTACCCGTTCCGGCTGGCCCTTTAAGGTGGACAGAATACCCCGATTTTAGGTAGCGCAGGGCGCGAAAGGCGGTTCGTTCTAGGGTGGGGGTCGAAACAAAATTCCGGGGGCGGGCTTGTAGGACGGTGTTCACAGAAGCGCTTCCTCTTTCGCGAGATAGGTGCGGTCTTGTTTAACGATCAAGCCTTTTTGAATTAAGGCATGGAGGGCATCGACGGCCTGGAATCGGGTAATGCCAAGCTCGGTTTCAATTTCGCTAATGCGGGCACCGTTGGCTAGGTGCAGGTAGTTGTAAACCACCTCTTCTAGGGGGGGCGAATCGGGCGTGACGACGGGCGGCTCGGCTACGGCCACAGCGGCCTTAACGGGGGGCATCACCGTGGCGACGGGTTCTGCCTGGGAAACGGGCTGGGGAGCCGTGACGACAGCAACAGGGGCCGGACTCACCACTGGGCTAGGGGCTGGACTAGGCGCAGCCACTTTAGCCATGGCTGGCTGTGTTGCCTTGGGGGTTGCCGCTGGACGGGTTTGGGCCACCGGACGGGCAGGACGGGTTACGGCAGCGGGTCGAGCGACTCCGGCGGGGGCCGGTTTGGGTGCGGCTTTGGGCGCAGGCTTGGGCGTTACCCTAGGGGCACTTTGCTGCACCTTGGGGGGAGAGTAGCGCCCGGTTCCGGTGCCCCACACTTGCTCGGTTACGGCGGCATGCTGTTCCGCTAGGTGCTGGCGAAACCCGGCCAGTTCATCAAACATAGCCTCCACTTGTTCGGTGAGGGCTTGGCGATCCTGCTGGCGCTTTTCCTGCTGCTGGACTTCCAAAATTTGACGGTCGGCGTTGAGGTCATCTAGGGTTTGGCTCACGTCGGCCTTGAGGTTGGTAACGTAATCGGCCAGTTCCGGCAGCAATTCCGCCCGCAGCATGGCCTGATCTTGGCGATAGCCCGCCAGATCCACCGCCGTTTGCGTTTGAATCGCGTCCACCTGCTGCTGAATGTGGCGCAAATCCTGGGCAATATCTAGGCGTAGCTCGTCCACGGTGTCGCTTAGATCTTGGCGATCCTGGGCCAATTGTTGCCGAGTTAGGGCCGCACTCAGTTCGCGATCTGATTGATAGTCGGTCAGTAGGGCTTGGGTTTCGGCCTGAAGCTCTTCGGTGTAGCGCTGAAGGGCTTGACGGAGCGGTGGAATTTGGGCCAGTCGGTCTTCGGTGGTTTGGCCTAGCCATTCAGCGGTCTCGATCCGCAGGGCTTCCGCCATGTCAGAGAGGTTCTGGTGCAGTTGGCTAGCCTGGGTCAGACGGTCATTTTGCCAAGTCTCCAACTCGACCTGCACCTGCTCCCGTCGCTCGGCTACCTCCTGCTGACGGAGGGCACGAGCGTTTTGCCATTGTTCATAAAGTGCTGCCACAGGACTGCTCTCCCTTAGATAACGATTCAAAAACAGACCTCGGCAACCCCGGTGGGGTTGAGGGAGCCGACGCCTGAGAAGACATCCATTTCTGTCCCCTCACGGCAGAAATCAGCAAACAGGGATACTTAAGCTGCCCTCACCCCCAGCCCCTCTCCCACGGGGAGAGGAAGGCCGGAACGTTTTTCAAAGTCCCTCTCCTCTACCCATGGGAGATGGATTTAGGGTGTAGCTTGCTTCCCGAAGGGTGGGCTAGATCGGCGAAAGCGGTCGTTTTTGATCTACCGAGTATCCCTGTTGCCTGATGGGACGGTTAGGTCGCAGAACGACTAACCTATGCGGCGGGAACGGCAGCCTGGGCGGTGAGGCCAACGGCTTCAGCGTACTTGAGGTAGGTATCAACGGAGGCGATCACGACACGGGCTTCGATGGCCAGCAGTTCAATGCCCACCAGAGAAACGCGAACCCAAGCATCAATCACGATCCCTTTGTCCAGGATGCGGTCAACAACTTCGGCCAAGCTAGAGGAAGAGTTTACTTTTTCAACAGCCATGGTTTGAACCCTTAAACAATGAAGTGTGTTTAGTGAAATCGATACGGACGGAATGCGCCCATGGGTACGCCCGTTGGCTTAGGACGAGGCCAAGTCATCGGGCCACTTGTGAGGTCTATTGACCTGCACATTTGTAGTCTGCCCACTTCAGAATCTAGACTCACACTCTGGGCACAAGGCTTTATTTATTGTTACGTAAATACTTAAGTCAGCCTTAAGTCGTTGAAACCTGGCGTGTTGGCCGCGCTCCTGGGTACGATAAGGGCTTTAGTGATGTGAGATACGCTGCGCCATGGATTCCCCCATCGTTGACCGCTTGCTGGATGCGCTGAAGGCTCCTGACCCCCAACACCGGGAAGCCGCCACCGAGCAACTTTGGCAACTGTGGTTTAGCCAAAAGGGTGCCCAGGGCTTTCGCAATCTCCAGCAAAGCCAAGCGCTGATGGATAAGGGCTATTTCACTGATGCCGAGGCGCTGTTGTCCCAGGTGATCGCCGACCTGCCTGACTTTGCCGAAGCCTGGAACCGGCGAGCCGTCCTCTACTATTTGCAAGACCGCTACCTAGAAGCCATGGCCGACTGTCGGCGGGTGATTGAACTGATTCCCTACCACTTTGGGGCGCTGCACGGGTTGGGCCTTTGCCATGCCGCCCTGGGGCAATATCCCGAAGCGATTCAGGCCTTTCAAAAGGCCCTTTCCGTACAACCCTACGCCATCACCAACCAGCGCCTCTTGCTGGAATGCACCGCCCGCCTCAGCTAAGCCCATTGCCTAGGCTACTCCGCTGGGGGCAGCACAAAGGTGGGGAATAGCTCGGCGGTGCAGCTTGTATCGGGGGTGCGGTCGGGATCGTTCACAAAGGCGACCCCGATATCCTTGGCGCACTGGGAGGCCACGATGGCCCCGTGTCCGGTGCTGGAAAACTCCACAAAGGTACCGTTGCGTAGCCCCTCCATCACCCCGATGCCCATTTCGGTGTTGGTTTGCACATCGTAGCGGCCTTGCAGCACCAGGGTGGGGATGGTGCTGTTGACCGGGGCGTGTTCGCGGGTGGGGGCGGGTTCAACGGGCCAGAAGGAGCAGAGGTCGTAGGCTTGCTGGGCGGCCACTATCCGCCCCAGGCCGAGCTGGGGCATCAGCATGGTCTCGTAGTTGATTTGGGTTTGGTCTGGATCACTAAAGGGCACCAGTTCGCGGCAGTCTAAACTACGAAACATGCCTGTGGTGATGTCATCAATGGGGGCAATGGAGTCGGTCAGGGCCGAGACCACGTCGTAGACATGGCGCACCTCGATATCGGACATGGCGTTGACGGCCTCGGTCAGGGTGGCGGCGGTGTCGCCCTCAAATTCTTCCGCTACAAAGGCGATCAGGGTCTCCCGGTTGCGAGGACTCTCGGTATAGCCCACCCCCAAGAGGTTGACCAACAGCAGCACCCCCTCCGATTCAGGCAGGGTGTCGGCAATGGCTTGGATCTGCTGTACCCAGCGGCTGGCAGGGCGGCTGGTTTCGGCGGCGGTGGCCCTAGCCCGTAGAATATCCTCCGCCTTGGCCTCAAAATCTCGCGCTTGCAGACGGTAGACCTCGGGCGAAGATTCAAAGGTCGGTGGGTTGGCTGCGGTGCTGAATAGTGACCCGCTGATCACCCCGGCAAAGGTGGTGGTGATGCCCTGCTCTAGCTCGTGGACAATCAGCGGCAGGTAGGGGGCAATCTGGCCGGGTTTGTGGTTCATCAGCTCGATCAGGGTGGCAAACTCGGCGGCGGTGATGCGCTCCAGGGGGGTAGTCCGCTCTAGGGGGGTGACGGGTGCCGCTAGGGGAATGGGGGCTTCATCGAGCCGGTTGAGCAGGGCTTGGGTGCGCTCCACCAAGTTGGGATAGGCGGCACCGCAGGCGGTATCGGCTTCGCAATCTGCCACCAGGTTGAGGAAGCTGATCTCCAGGTCGCGGACGATGGCTTCATACTTGCTGGCCTGCATGGGCACAGTGGAGTCGAGCACTGCGCTGCGCACCCGGTCGGGGTGGTTGGCCATAATCCGCTGGGCCAGGTAGGTGCCGTAGGAAATGCCGTAGAGGTTGATCGGGCCGTAGCCCAGGGCGGCGGTCAGATTTACCACGTCCTGGGCACTGTTGGGGGTGTTGTAGTTGCTGAGGTCGTTGCCGTGGTTTTCTAGCACCCGCGCACAGAGGTCGAAGAAGGCATAGTTTTGCAGCGTGTCGTCATCGGTGTTGGGCAAGCGTGCGCGCAACCGATTGACGAGCGGATCCAGGGTGCCTGCGTAGGGGCTGCTGGGATCGAGCAACACACCCAAGGTCAGCAGCGCCACCGGGGCACAGCCCAGCCGATTAGAGAAGAGCGTTCCCCGCTGATCCAACACAATAATGTCGCGGGTTTGGCGCAGGGGTTCGTAGATGTTCACCCGCGTTTCTAAGGCCCCTGATTCCAGGGTGCTGCCCCCTGGCCCGCCGCGCAAATCCATCACCGGATCTGGGGCGGGGGAAAGGCTGCGGCTGTGCAGCACGGCGTAGGTGAGTTCAATCTGGCGACCGTTGGGTTCAGCGTAGTTTTCCGGCACGGTGAACATGCCGCAGGTGATGGTTTCGCCTTCAATTTCGTTGGGCGGCAACACCGTGGGGCAGGGGATGACGGTAATCGAATGGCGGGGAGCCTGGGCCAGGGCGGGGATTTGGGCTGCGAGGGTAGCGGCGAAGGCGAGGAGGGGTAGGGGTAGGAGTTTCATGGTGGGTTGGAAGGTGGGAATGTTGGAAGGTGGGAACGTTGGAACGCTGGAAAGTGGGGAGCTTTGAATTTTTGGAATTGGGGGAGGGTTATTGGGGGCTGGGTATGGCGTGGTGGAGGTTGGTGAAGGTGGCTAGGGTCTTGTCTAGATCGGGGGGCTGGCGGGCTTGGGTGGCTTGCTCGATGGCATAGCCCACCGCCAGCAGATCGGGTTCGCTGAGGGCTTTGCCGATCAGAAAAACGCCGAGGGGTTCGCCCGTCTCAGCAAAATCGATGGGCACGGTGAGGGCGGGGTATCCGGCGGCGGCGTAGGCTTGGGTACTGGCGATCAGCACATCAATGTCCGCTTCAGCAAAGAGCTGGTCGAGGGCGGCGCGGGCGGTGGTTTGGTGGGTGTCGCGCAGGGTGGTGTAGGCGGAGGAGGGGCTGTCGCTGCGCTGGGCGGTGCTGAGGTGGTCTTGCCCGTAGGGAATACGGTTGGCGGGGTCGGCGTTGTTGAAGGAAATGACATCGATCAGGGCGGCGACGGGCGGGTTGGGTAGGGTGGGCAAAAAGGCGTTGAGGGAGGCTTTGAAGCCGGGGGGCAATGCGGCGTTGGCATCCGGGGCTGGGGGCACGGTGTTGCTATCCACCTCAACAACGGGGATGCCCTGCTGGGTGAGGGCTGAGATCGCCTTGTTGGCGATTTGATTGGCCCGTTGGTACCGGCTTACGAGGCTGGGTAAGAGCGCCACAATGTCCGCTGTCATCTCGGCGGGCGGATTGGCGATCGCCGCTTCTAACTGGTCGATGACGGCCTCTGAGGTCACGGCCACGCCGACCCGCTGCTGCCTGGCCCGATCCAGATCCAAAAACCGGGTAAAGTCGGCGCTTTGCAGCTCCGCCACGGCGGGGTCAGGGCTTTCCTCCGAGCCTTCATCGGTGTGGGTGAGGGCGCTGAGCAGGGTGGCCACATCGGTCACGGTGCGGCCCATTGGCCCCGGCACATCCATCCAGTCCACCAGGGGAATAACGTAGTCGCCGTTGACCAGGCCGTGGGTGGGTTTCAGCCCTACAATGCCGTTGGTGGCCGCTGGTTTGACGATGGAACCCTCGGTTTCGCTGCCCACGCTGACGGCGGTGAGGCTGACCGCCACAGACACCGCTGAGCCAGAGCTAGAGCCGAGCGGGTCAAAGGGGCCGTAGGGATGGCGGGTTTGCCCGCCCAGGGCGCTAAAGCCGCTGGGCATGGCAGGATCCACATAGTTCGCCCATTCCGATAGGTTGGCCTTGCCGAGAATCACGGCCCCTGAGTTCCGCAGGTTTTTGACCAGTTGGGCATCGCGATCACCCCGCCAATCCTTCAGTGCTACAGCCCCGGCGGCGCTGTGCATTTGGTCGCCCGTGATGATGTTGTCTTTAATGAGTACCGGGATGCCGTGCATCGGCCCCCACAGGTTGCCCTCGGCCCGTTCGGCATCCAGGTTGCGGGCGATCTCCAGAGCATCGGGGTTTAGCTCCATCACCGAGTTGAGCTGGTTGACGTCGTAGCGCTGAATCCGATCCAGGTAGTAGATCACCAGTTCCTCGGCGGTGATCACCCCCCGCGCCATGTATTGCTGGAGTTCAGGCACCGTAGCCTCTGGCAACCGCAGCCGATCATTCAGGTAGCGCCGCCGCCCTGAGGGCCATGCCGCTAGCGCCTCGGCAAAGGGGCCGAAGTCGCGCAGGCGCTTGCTGGTGTAGTCGGGTTCTGACACCGGGAACTCCGTCGGGTAGGCGCGAGGGGGGCCTTCGGGAGGTGGGGGAACGGCAGCGACGTGGGTAGCCAGGGTGAGGGCAATCGCGGCCAGGGCCAGCGGTAAAATGCGACGCAGGAGTTTCATGGGGGCTGGATGAACGTAAAGGGGAAAGATGACTGGCCTACTCGTACTCAAACCTGGGTGTGACTTCAGCCAGGCAGCTACTCTCCGGCGTTTGGGTGGGGTCGGCCAGGAAATCGAGGGCAATCGCCTCTACACAGGTCGCGGCTGGGGTGCCCGGTGGTGCCACCATCGAGCCGTGACCCACACCGGGGAAGGTGTAGACATAGGCATTCTGAAAATTGCGGGCAACGGTCTCGCCGTAGAGTTGGGGCGTGACCGGGTCGTAGCCGCCATTGAGCACTAGGACGGGAATCTCGGTGTTGTCGTAGGCGAAGATTGGCTCTCGCTCAACCTGAAGCAGTTCGCAGAAGCTCTGATAGGAAGCACTCTCACTCTCCCCGATCGCGATCAGCTGCTCGTAGGGGGCAGGAAACACGGTAGACGGATCTACTGCCACGGAATCGACCCGCGAACAGAGCACCGCGTGATACATGCCTGTGGCCTCAGTATCCTGGAGCTTCTCCGAGAGTGCGGTTACGGCCCAGCTAAAATCTCCCTCAGCCGCCTGGTAAATGTTCTGGGGCAGGGCTGAGGCATTCAGACTGCTGGCCATATGGGCTTCAAAAAACAGCAGAAATTCGTTTCGATCTAGCGTGGTTTCCAGGGGTTCCTTGGTGTCGGGGATCGAGAGCGTCAGCGGAGCAGGGGTTTGCTCTAGACGATCCAGCACGCTCAGAAAGACGGTTTCCAGGTTGGGGTAGGTCTGATTACACTGGGCATCGGCGGCGCAGGCGGCAAACAGGTTGCGCAGCGCCCCGCTAAAGGTGTAGGTAGCGGCCAGGTTAAAGTCGATATTCGTCGTCACCACCCCGTCGAGGATCGCACTGCGGAGCTGGGCGGTGTGTTCCTCCGCCTGCTCTAGCACGTATTGCCCCAGCAGCGTGCCGTAGGACACCCCGTAGTAATTAAACTCGTCGTAGCCCAGGGCTTCGGCCACCGCATAGATATCGGCGGCATTTTCGATGGTGTTGAAGGCGTTGGGGTTAATGCCTGCGGCAAGACTGCGATCGAGGCAGGCCTCCATCCACTGGGTATCGGTG
This sequence comes from Spirulina sp., assembly GCA_044070495.1. Taxonomy (GTDB): domain Bacteria; phylum Cyanobacteriota; class Cyanobacteriia; order Phormidesmidales; family Phormidesmidaceae; genus Nodosilinea. Next base: position 134,580 of record JBIPSI010000005.1, read on the forward strand.
GGGGCGATCTCGTCGCGAGCCACCGATATATTGTGATCGGTTCTCTCGGGGCAGTTAAAGAAGGGGCGTGAATGCCCAGTGCCCCGCTGATCGACAAACACGAGATCGCGCTCTTGCAGCAAGGCGGGTAACACCGGCCAGATGGTTAACACATCGACCGCAAAGGTTTTAATGGTCGTGCTGCCGGGGCCACCATTTTCCACAAACAAGGGGGATGGGGCAGGGTTCTCGCCAATGCTGCGGGTTCTGACTACTGCCACCTGAATGGTCGGCCCATCGGGTTGGCTGTGGCGCTCTGGCACGGTGACATAGCCGCAGTCAGACATGGCGCTTTGCAGCACGTTCAGACCAAAGGTGGAGCAGTCGGTGGATTCCCAAGCGGGGCTGGTAGGGGCACTGCCCATCGCTGGCGTGGCCGTGACGATGGTAATGCCCAGGGCAGCGAGTCCGATCAAGCGATTGAATGAGTGAGTCATGGTGGGGTTTCCTGGATGGCTAGAAAAAAACGAGTCAGACGAGCATTGGGAACATTTGGTCGAGATCCCAGGGTTCTTTAGCCTGTTAACCACGAGTGTTGGCTTACCCACCAACAGAACTCTGGGATCTGGTCTTCGATAGAATAGGATCTACGGCCTTGCGTGAGCGGAGCACGGTACCCATGAGCCAAGCCCTCCCGACGGAAAACCAGCTTTTGACCTTTGAGGACTATCTGCGCCACGACGATGGCACCGATACCCGCTACGAACTGGTGAACGGAGTGCTGGTGGAAATGCCCCCAGAATCGGAAGAGAACAACGATATTGCTCGCAAGCTGTTGTTTGAGTTGGCAAAGCATCTGCCCATCTCCCTCTTGGCCTACAAAGACACCGAGATCGAAGTCACCGGGCGACGCGCCACCTGCCGAATTCCCGATCTGCTGGTGCATACCGAAGCCTCGAAGGCTGCTGTAGCTGGGACGACCCGCGCCACCATTACCCGCGATATGCCTCCCCCGGCCTTGGTGGTGGAGGTGGTCAGCCCTGGGCAGGCCAATCGCGAACGCGACTACCGCTACAAACACACCGAGTATGCGGGGCGGGGCATTACAGAATATTGGATTGTCGATCCTGAAACCCGGCAGGTGACGCTGTGCCTGTGGGTGAACGGGCAGTATGAAGACCGGGTCTACAGCGGTGCAGAAACTTTGCAATCCACCGTAGTGCCGGGTTTTGGGCTGACGGTGGCGCAGATTTTCGGGTAGGTGGGGAATAACCATCAGGATTAGCGGGGTTGATCGGTAGGGTTAATCAGCGGGGTTGTGGCTCTCGGTCTAGGGATGGCCGTTGTTTCGGTCGTCTGGGCGCTGGGTGAGGGGCAACATAGGGTGGCTATCTAGCTTCATTGCCCCATCTAGGGAGTAGTACTGGGGGATGCCGATCTCGATGCCATTGGCTTCTAGGGCGCGTCGTACCCGTAGCCGAAACTCGCGCCCCACGGCCATGTGCTGCCCTGGTTCGGTCTGAATCCAGGTGGTGATGGTCAGGCCGCTGTGGGAGACGCTGTCAATCCCTAGAATTTTGGGGGCCGAGAGAATCTTGTCGTGCCAGAGGGGGTCGTCATAGAGGTCTTGGGCGACGGCCCGCATCACCGTTAGGGCGTGGTCGGGGTCGGTGTGGTAGGCCACATCAATGCTGAAATTCACCCGTGACCAACTGCGAGTCAGGTTTTTGACCTGGGTAATGCTGCTGTTGGGGATGGTGATCAGTTCGCCGTGGCTGCTACGAATTTGGGTAACGCGCATATTAAGGTTTTCGACTAGGCCCGTGGTCTGCGATCCCAGGTCAATGACATCGCCAATGGCGTACTGATCTTCGGCCAAAATTAGGAAGCCATTCACCAAATCTTTCACCAGGTTTTGGGAGCCAAAGGTAATGGCTAACCCCGCCAAACTGCCAATGGCAATCACCGAAGCCGTGGATAGCCCCAGCGTATTCAACCCCGACAACACCCCCGCCAGCAAAATCACCACGGTTGCCAGCCCTTTCATCGCCCCGGCAATGGTAGAGGTGCGCAGGTTAAGGCGTTGGCTATCACCGACCTCAATAAAATCGATCAAATCTAGGGGGTTCCAGCGGGTGATAAAGCGATCAATTAGCCTACGACTGATGCGGATTGCCAACCCCGTTACAAACCAAACCAACAGCAGAGACAGCAGCATATCTAGGATATGAAACTGGTTGCGGATGAGGTAGATGGAGACCTTGGCCAGCCAAAAGAAGCCTCCGTACAAAATCGCCATCAGTAGCCAAAACAGCAGCCATTGGAGAATTTCTAGGGCAGCCAGTTGGCGATCTAGGTTAAAGATTTGCGGTAGCCGCTGCAAAAAGTCCGTGCGCCGCAGAATGAGGGATTCCTCTACCGTTGTGCCCCCATCCCCTGGGGAAGATTCAGGGATCACCGCAAATTCAGGAATGGCAGCGTCAGGCAGCGGTGCAGACTGAAGGGCTTTTTTCTGTCGTCGCAGCCGACCTTGCGGTTTAGATAGGGCATACTTCAGAGCAATAATGCCAAAACTGCTCAGCAAAACCCCAGTCAAAATGTGATTGATCCGACGACGGGCCGCAGGTAGTTGTTCTAGCCCACTGCGAAGTTCTGCTTCGAGGATGTCGCGCCATTCCTCCGCGAGGATATCAATGGGCTGACCATTAAAATCGGCGTCAAATTCTGTTATCGAAAGTAAGACTAAGGGCCGAGGAAACTGATCATCTCGCACATCAATAATGGCTACATTATTGAGTTGTGACACCTCAAACACTAGGGTTTCTGGATCCATAGGCCGCTGAAGTAAGAGCAGCAACTTGGCCTGAATTTCCTCTGCCCGTTGCTCCACGGTTTGGCGACCACTCAAACTATCCATCGAACGGTCATATACCGTGGGAGAGGCAATGGTAAAAAGATTATTTTCGCTGAGGGGAGATTGAACGGAGATCGCCTCCATGTTGCCGTAGCGCGTCACCTCTGGCGGTGGCCCGATCACCCCTTTTTGACCAAACCCCTCTGGAAAGGAGAACTGAGCCTGACTGGGCTGACCCAGGGCTAGGCTGAGAACCATCGCCAAAAGAAAGGTCAACGCTAGGGCAAAGAAACGCTTTAATGGGGTAGACATAGGATGAGCGGTGTATGGCAGGTTATCCCTAGAAAACACATCTAATCCGCCCCAGTAACCATAATTTCGTCAAGTTTAAAGAATTCAGCATCATTCACCGAAACCAAATACTGACCATCGACAACCTGCATCAACACCTGATCCTCAGCGTCGGTGGAGTAGAGGGTTTGGCCGTCGTAATAGAGATGGTGTGGATCGCCCCCTGGCCCCACCAGGGTTAAGGTCGCGTGGCCAGAGCCATAGATAGCTGCGGCTTGGCACAGGCTGTCGTAGTTGGGTCGCCCTGCGGAACAGGGCACATTGCCCCCGCCCCGATGCGGCTCACTGGAAACCGTGCTGGCATCCCAGTAGACGTAGATCGAGACATCGGCGAGGCGGTAAATGACGCCATCCATACCCAACTCATCCTCGCGGGTGGCGCGGCGACCGTTTTGGTCGGTATAGGTGGCGGGCTGGGTGCCCGATGGGGCGAGTTCGTAGGTGGTGCCGTTGCTTAGGGTGATGGTGACGTAGCCCTGTCGCTGGGAAAAGGTGCAAGCGTCGCTAGAAATGGCGCGATCTTCTCCACGGGGATACACATCGCAGCGGGCGGTGGTGGTATCGGCTTTGGCGGGGGCAACGGCTAGAAGAGCCATAATAGCGGCCCCAGAAACGAGGGAAAAGAGTTGGTTTTTCATGGTTATTCCGGCAGGGTTATTCCTAAAATCTGGGAACCGTTTATGAGGAGCGTGATCGCCCCAGTTCCTAGTCGTCAATGGTTCTCTTTTTACCCCCGTTACTAAGGAGGTAGAGGAGTTCTTATTGCGCCTCTTAGTACCGTATTTTTTGATGAAATGAGAGCCATTGCAGATGAGCGTGATCCCCCCAATTTCTAGTAGTCAATGGTTCTCTTTTTACCCCCCTTAATAAGGGGGGCAGGGGGGATCTTATTACGTCACCTACTACAAAGAACCCTCGTTGGCCATGCTGTGAAAGTAGTTGTAAAACTCCGTGCCTGTGACCACGTTGATAATCACAACCCGCCCAGTACCCTTGTCGTACATCACCCGCACGCGGCCATCTTCGCCCACAAAAGCATTGTCCGATGTGCGATAAAGCATTCCATCAAAGGAAAACTCGCCTTCGGTGATGTAGGCGGCGATCTGGTCGTTGTCAATTTGCGACAGGCTGGTGCGGGGTGTTGCGGAGGAGGGTTGGGAACCCTGGGAACCACTACTAGAGCCGCTGTTCGAGCTAGAGTTTCTATTCGCTTCGGTGAAGGTGTAGTTGTAGAGTTCGGTGCCCGTCATCGAATTGATGACCAGCACGTTGCCCGTATCACGGTTGTAGTTGATTTGCACACCGCTGGTGGTCAGGGTATAGAAGTTACCGTAGCTGCGGTGCATGATGCCATAGACCCGAAATTCGCCATCGCTAATGTCAATAGCAATTTGATTAGGGTCGCGCTGGGGCGTCATGTAGGTGCGTTCGGGCGCACTAGATTGAGCCAGAAGAATGGGAGCCGTGGGGGGTGATTCGGTGGCGGGAACGCTAGTTGCGCCCAAAAGTAAGGCCATCGCCAGAAAAATAGCTTGAGGTTTCATGGTCAATCTCACAAAGGAATGAATGTTGAAATAGGCAGTAAGGGGTGGCAGGCCTATGCATTAAAGGTGGGCAGTGCCCTACGGATAGTTGAGGCGGCTCGGTCACCTACTCCCCATCGCTGGGGAAGATGATGAAGTCGCTGCGGATCCAGCCAATCGCCCCAGAGACTAAAAACTGCACCCGGCACCAGTTCAAGTCGCTGCCAGCGGTATCGCGGTCTGGCACACATTCCAAAATGTTGACCCGGTCACCTGCTAAGCCATAACCCACAGCACGGGAACGAGCGGACGCCTGACTGCGTAAATTGATTTGAGAGCCGCGATCATGGGCAACCAGGGTAGCCACGCGAGTACCGCTTATGCCCTGAGTAATGGGGCCAGTACCGAAAGAGGTACTTTCGTCCCAATAGACCCAGAGGTGGGAGCCATCGACAAACTCAAAAATGGTTCCCGCATTGCCTAGACCACTCTGGCGGTAGACGGCCTGACCATGCTGGTCGCGGAAATTCCCTGGCTGATTGCCGACAGGGTCAAAATCGTAACGAGCGCCATTGCTTTGCAGTTGAATGCCAATGTGCCCCTGTCGCTGGGAAAAGGTGCAGTTGCTCGATAAATAGGCGTAGTCTTCGCCGGGGGCGTATAGGTCGCAGTGGGCGGGGGTGGTATCGGCTTTGGCCGAGAGTCCCAGGCTCAAGGCCGAAAAGGTAGTCACAGCCGACAACAAAACGGTTTGAACTTTCATACTTCAACGAAACCTTTAAAACAAGTCAAGGCCAAAGCTATTGCCGAGAAAATAGGCTAGAAAACTAGATCAACTAGACAGATTCCATGCGAACCAATGTATTTCAATCGCAAATCTGGCGTGGAGTATATCAGCCCATTCAATCGCTATACAACATATCTTAAGACCTGCTTAACAAGCCGATTCCCCCTAAGCTATTCGCGCTAATGGGTAAATACATGAAGGGTTGATTATTTGGATGCCAATCCTTTATCTCAGTCAGTTAAGGCTTTTTAGGAGAATCTTCCGAGGCTAATCTTGGTTGTTTCATTTCAAGATCAAACCCAATGCTAATTTCCTTTAACTATTAACTGACTGCATCGATTAAGTCGGTCATTTAAGCACTATTTCAGTCAGTTAGTCCTTGAATGGGAGCAACTATCTTTTTCCTCGGTAAAGCTTCCTGGGCGATGTAAAGTACACACTATGAACTCCGACGAACGGCAAGTGGCAAAGCGTAGGCGAGGGGTGGTACTAACCTCCCTTGGGTTAGCGCGTTTGCAAGGGGCCATTGCCCAGCTTGCCGACCAGCAAAACCAAGGTGTGCCCTACAATGCCGAAGCCTTGAGCCACCTGACGGGAGTGTCCCCCTCCACCATTCGGCGGCTGCGGGCGGCCAAGGCGGGGATTGATCAACGCAGTTTGCAGCAAGTCTTTACAGCCCTTGCCCTAGACCTGACCAAGAGCGATTTTCGATGGATAGATCGCTCCGATGCCGAGCTAGCCGCCGAGGAGTTGGCTCAGTCCCCCTCATCCGCTGCGGCCTACCGATACCCCAGCGGCCCGATTCCCCTGGCTTCGCCGCTATACATCCTACGAGCGCCCATCGAGCAACGGGCCTTTCAAGAAATCACCCAACCGGGCTGCGTGGTGCGCATCAAAGCGCCGCCTCAGTTTGGCAAAAGCTCACTACTGCTGCGGATTGTCCACCAAGCCCAGCAGTTAGACTACGCCACAGCCCTGATTGATTTTCAACAGTTGGATGCCGCCATCCTCAGCGATGGGGATCGGCTGTTGCAATGGTTTAGCGCCACCCTGGCCCTCAAGCTCGGTGTGGAGGCCGACCCCGCCACCGCCTGGAACGCCATCGTCGGCAGTCAGCTCAGCGCCACCCTGTTTGTGCGGGAGCAGGTTCTCCGCACCGTGAACCGTCCCGTTTTGCTGGCGATCAACGACCTAAGCCGCCTGTTCGAGTACCCCGCCACCGCCCAAGGATTTTTGCCGCTGCTGCGTTCGTGGTACGAAGAAGCCAGCCACGACGATCTCTGGCAACACCTGCGCCTGGTGGTCACCTATTCCACCGATAGCTACCTGCCGCTGGATATCAACTATTCCCCCTTCAACATTGGCCTGCCCCTGGCGCTGCCAGAGTTTACGGCGGCCCAAATACTGGAATTAGCAGGACTGTATGGGCTGAACTGGGCCGATCACGAAGCCCATCAACTCATGGCTCTAGTCGGCGGGCATCCCTCCCTGGTACATGGATCCATCTACCACCTCAGCCAGGATTTGATGAGCCTGGAAGTACTCTTACAAACCGCCTGTACCCCCCAAGGCATCTACCAAGGCCACCTGCAAAAGCTACTAGCAGAGGTCAACTCACCCCAATGGGCCGAACCCCTACGGGCCTTAGTCATGGGTGAGGAGGCCATTCCCCTAGATCCCCTGCTGGCCTACCAACTCGAAGGCATCGGCCTGATCAAAGGTTCTGCCGAGGGCTGGCAGATCAGCCGCGACCTCTACCGTCAATCCCTGCGGCAAAGGCTGGCGGTTGATTAGGTTGGTTTCGTTATGGGGCAAGCTCTACGCCGTGGGAAGCTCTTGGCGGCTGTCCCCACGGTTGCACCCATGACCTTTCCCCACCCCATAACGCCCCTACAATAGAAGTCACCATCGCCTCGCGCTGGCCTATGCGATCCCCCACAACCCTCACCCCGCTAGAGGCGTTTCTGCGCCAACCCAACATCGAAGGTTCCCCTGCCTGGGAGTTTGTCAACGGGCGCGCCCAACAGAAACCCATGCCCACCCTGTTTCACTCTCGCCTTCAGCGCAATTTGGTGAATGCCATCAACAGCCAAACCACCGAGTATGAGGCCATCCAAGAGCTGCGTTGCATAGTGCCGCCCTTCTCGCCAGTGCCAGATATTGTGGTGGTGCCCAGCAACCGCCTGCCCGAAGACGATGGGCCATTACCCGGTGCCCCAGACTGGCTAATCGAAATTCGCTCCACCGATCCAAGTACGTTCGATCCAAGTACGTTGGATTTGCAAAACAAGATTCTGCACTGCTTGAGCAATGGCACTCAACTGGCCTGGTTAATTGACCTCCAACGCCAGCAAGTTTGGGTATGGCAAGGGCAAGACCTACCAATGATTTACGCTGGCTCAGAACTGTTGCCTGCCATTGGGGCCATTCCTAGCTTTGCGGTAGAAACAGTTATGGCCATGGCCCGACAGCGATAGTCATGGTGCGGTGGCTTAGAAAGAACGTAGGGTGGCACTGCTCACTTTTTGGAATGATTGCTCTCTAAAAAATGAATCGCTCAAACGAATGAGACTACAGACTTGCAACAAGGACAAACACATTCTCCTTGCAGATAAAGACGATCAAGATCAGATCGCAAAATATTGATTCTAGAATTGCAAAGCTTGCACGGCAAATCGTATTCTTTCAAAAAAAGAATTATAGGCATAGGAATTTCATCGGCTTCAAATTCCCAAAAACCCTCGATTAACCACTTTATCAAACCGATATGAGTCTTTACTTCTACAAAATCATGGCCGTCTACAGCTCTTCTTGCCATTCTTCTCAGCAACGATTCGATCACTTGAACCGAGTGAAACAAAATAAATGGAAGAATTGCATACAGGCCTTCCCACTGTGATAATTTATTGCTTAATCCCGAGAAAATAAAGTTAAAATTTTCTGGCTCAGTTTCCAGAAACCTAAAAGTAGTAATTAAATGATTGGCTTTCTGGAAATAGTTTTCAAACGACAATTCTGAGCTTTTGCTGTATCTTATGTCATGAATGAAAGATGGCTCTATCCAGACACCCAGTGAAGTTTTTTCTAGTGCAGTCTTTATTGTTTCAATTCTATCTTTTTCGGAAATTCTGGAAATGGACAGCTGTTTTGGATCTCTAGACTCATACTTGTCGAAGAAGTCTCTTGGGTTGGCAAGTAGCCATTCGAGATAGAATAAGTTCTCCTTCATAGGCTTTCGAAGCAATGCATACGTTATCGTAAGCTTTCCTTTCCTTGAACATTCTAGAGCTTCATGTATGAAATGAAGATAGTCAGAAAGTAACGCACGAAAAATCTCTTTGTAAAAAATAATTCTTACGTCTCTTTCGTAGCCTTTGGCCCGAAACCAATCAATCAAATCTTCGCCAGATTTTCCTTCGATTTCTTGTGAGTGATTAGATTCCTTGAATCTAACTTTCGTCTCAAAAATATTTGCTTCTTCTCCCGAGCGTAGTGTTTCCACAAGTTGATCGTGAAGGAAAAAGCAATATTCATGAATTTCTTGGAACTTTTCAGGTAGAAAATTATCCATTTTCTATATTTGTTGGAAAGCGAGAACGATTTTTTCGGCAAACCATTCTTGATGGTACATGGGTAGCAATTGTCAGTTTGTGGGATGTGTTATCAGTCATCAACACCTTGCTGATTAAAATATAGTCTTTACCCTATTTGCAACATGACGCTCACATTGATCGAGCACCCTGTTAGTATAGTAAGTAGTACATTTAGGGTGGTAGAAGCGAGATAATAGTTGCTGCCTTTTGCCAGTCAGCTTAGCGTAAGCGGCAAGCCAACAAGCCGACTAAATGACTTAACTTATTGCATAATAGAGCGATTCGCCCTGGGGATGCCCCGCCTGTGCTCACCCCCTCCATTTATAAAGTTGGCGGTTGCCTCCAGGCCGAGGCCAGTACCTATGTGGTGCGCCAGGCCGATGAGGATCTGCTGGCGGCGTTGGCTGCCAGGGAATTTTGCTATGTGTTTAGCGCTCGGCAGATGGGCAAATCTTCCCTGCTGGTGCGGATTAAGGATCAGATTCAGCGGGATGGGGGCCGCTGTGCCTACCTGGATATGACCCGCCTGGGCAGCAACGGCCTCACCCAGGCCCAGTGGTATACCGGGGTGGGGGTGAGCCTGTTGCAAAGCCTGAACGTGCTGGGGCAGGTAGATTTTTTGGCCTGGTGGCAGGCGCGGGAGAGCCTGCCCTTGGTGCAGCGCCTCAATCAGTTAATGGATGAGGTGGTGCTGCCCGCTACGGCGGATGATCCGGTCTATATCTTTATCGACGAAATCGATGGGCTGCTGAGCCTCGACTTTTCCACCGACGACTTCTTTGCCTGGATGCGGTCGTGCTACAACCTACGCGCCCACGACCCGCGCTACCGTCGCCTCACCTTTGCCCTATTTGGCGTGGCCACCCCCGCCGACCTCATCGCCGACAAGCAGCGCACCCCCTTCAACATTGGCCAAGCGATTTCCCTGGAGGGCTTTACCCTGGCCGAAAGTGCGCCCCTGCAACAGGGGCTAGAGGGGCTGGTGGATTGCCCCCAGGCGGTGCTGAAGGCCATTTTGGATTGGACGGGGGGACAGCCCTTTTTAACCCAAAAGCTGTGCCAGATTGCGGCGAAAAATGCCCAGCTATCGGAGACGGTGCCCCTGGCGCTCTCCCCCGGCATGGCTGATTTTTGGGTGGAGGGGTTGGTGAAAACGGCGCTGCTAGATCATTGGGAAGCCCAGGATGAGCCGATTCACCTGCGCACCATCCGCGACCATTTGTTTTGGCACCAAACCCGCACCGCCCGAATTTTGGGCCTGTATCAACAACTGCTGGAAGGGGAAACGGTGCCCTCCGACGATAGCCGCGAACAGAGCGATCTGCTGTTGTCGGGGCTGGTGGTGCGGCGGGGTAACCATCTGGCGATTAAAAACCGCATCTACCGAGAGGTTTTCACCCTCGACTGGGTGAGCCGCCAACTGCATCGGCTGCGCCCCTACGCCAGCGCCCTAGAAGGGTGGGTGGCCTCGAATCGCCAGGATTCCACCTACCTGCTCCAGGGCCAAATCCTGCTGGAGGCCGAAGCCTGGGCGCGGGACAAAAGCCTCAGCGATATCGATTACCAGTTCCTCGCCGCCAGCCAGGATGCCGAACGCCAGCGCATTCAGCAGCAACTCAACGCCAAGGCCGAGAGTGAGCGGTTTTTTCGGCAACTGGCGGAAGCGGTGCCGCAGATGGTGTGGATTGTGGAACCGGACGGCAGCCTGTCCTACACCAACCGCCAGGGGAGCGACTTTTCGGGGATTTCCCAGGACGGATTGCAGGAAATTCAGCGCCTAGAGGTGATTCACCCAGAGGATCGGCAAACCAGTCTAACGGCTTGGGAGCAGGCCTTTGCCACGGGCAACCCCTACGAAGTGGAGCTGCGCCTGCAAGATGCCAACGGCCAGTACCGCTGGTTTTTGAACCGGGCTGTGCCCATTCGCGATGGGGCGGGGCAGGTGGTGAAGTGGTTTGGCACCAGTACCGATCTGGATGAGGTCAAACGCAGCGAAGCGGCCAAGCGCCTGAAGGAACGGTTTCGGCTTCAGCGGTGGCTGCTGGGGGCGGTGAGTGCGGGGTTGGCCATCGCCACGGGCCTGGGTCTCTATGCCTTTGCCCAGCGCCACCAGGCCACCCTGAGGGAAATTGAGGCCATTGCTAGCCTCTCCGAAGCCCAGTTTGCCTCTGGCAACCGCCTAGATGCCCTGGTGACGGCACTCCAGGCCCAAACCCGGCTCGATAAACTGCGGCGGGTACCCGATGAACTGGCGGCCTTGACTGATCGCGAACTGCGCCGCGCCACCTTTCAAGCGTTGGAATGGAACCGCTTTGATGGCCACCTGGGCCGCGTGCGTGGCCTAGCGGTCAGCCCCAGCGGCGACCGGATCGCTGCCACCTACCAAAAAGAGGCCACCCTACTCTGGGGCATGGATGGCACCCTGATCGCCCGTCTTCCCGGTGCCGCCCGCGATGCCGCCTTTAGCCCCGTTCGCGGAGCGTCTCCAGAGGAGAACGGCCACACCCTGGCCACCGCTGGCGATGACGGCACCGTCTATCTCTGGGATCGAGAGGGCCAGCCCGTGGCCGCTCTGAAGGGCCACCAAAAAGCCGTCAAGGCCGTTGTCTTTAGCCCCGACGGGCAGCAGATTGCCTCCGCTGGTAGCGATAACCTGATCAAACTCTGGAGCCGGGAGGGCCAGATCATCCGCACCCTGTCTGGCCATCGCGGCACTATTTGGGACTTAGACTTCAGTCCAGATGGGCAGCAACTCGCCTCCGCCAGCGACGACAACACCGTTAGGGTGTGGAATCTTGATGGCACTCTGATTCGCAGATTGCAGAACCCCGTCCCTTCCACCGAAGGCGAAAACCGACTGCAAAGCGTGGCCTTTAGCCCAGACGGGCAAACCCTGGTGGCGGGAGACTCCTACGGCAATATCCTCTGGTGGAACGCCGACGGTACGCTGCAAGCCGTGACCTCCGAGCATCGCAAGATGGTCGGTCGCCTCGTCTTCAGCCCCGACGGACAAACCCTGGCCTCCGGCAGTTGGGATAACACTATTAAACTCTGGAACCGCGATGGCACCGTCCTCCGCACCATGACGGCCCACCCCAGCGGCACCCTGGCCCTAGCCTTTAGCCCCAACGGTCAACGGCTCATTTCCGGCGGCGAAGACGATCTGGTGCGAATCTGGCAGCTTGATTCCCTGATGCTCACCATCCTGCGGGGCCATCGCGCCTCGGTATGGGATGTGGGGATTGCCCCAGACGGCGACTCCATCGTGTCCTCCAGTTCCGACGGCACCGTCAAACTCTGGAACCGGGAGGGCCAACTTCAGCGCACCATCCCCCTCGACCAAGGGGAAATTTGGGCGGTGGAGATCAGCCCCGATCAGCAAACCCTAGCCGCCGTCAGCAACGCGGGCATCCTCACCCTCTGGGCCATGGATGGTAAGCCCTTGCGCTCGATCAACGCCCACGACGATACCGCCTTTGATGTCGCCTTTAGCCCCGACAATCGCGCCATCGCCACCGTCGGCTGGGACGGACAGATCAAGCTCTGGCGACCCGATGGCACCTTGATACAGTCGTTGCAAAGACGCCCAGAGGCCGACAGATTGCAAGGTGCCAACTCATCAGCGGCCAATTCACCCCAGGACTCCCTAAAAAACCGCCTAAATGCCGTTACCTTTAGCCCAGACGGCCAGTGGCTAGCGGTGGCGGGCCTAGACGAAGTGATTCACCTCTGGCGGCGCAATGAAACCGGAACCTTTACCCCGCACTCCCATCCGGTGATCTCTGGACACAGCGATACCATTTGGGACGTGGCCTTTAGCCCCGACAGCACCCTCATCGCCAGCGCCAGCGAAGACATGACGATCAAACTCTGGTCGCTGGAGGGCACCCTAATTCGCACCTTTGAAGGACATACCGACCGCGTCAACGCCGTCACCTTCATCCCTCTCAACTCCGGCCTGCCCGCCGACTGGGGCACCGTCATTGCCTCCGCCAGTTGGGATAAATCCCTCAAACTCTGGTCGCTAGACGGCCCCCTGCGCCTCACCCTCGAAGGCCACGAAGAACGCGCCCTAGACGTGAATTTCCACCCTGACACCAGCACCCACGGCCCCCTACTCGCCTCGGCTGGGCTGGATAATATGGTTATTCTCTGGCCCCTGGATCGCGTGGTAGAACAACCGCAAATCCTCAGCTACGGCTGCCAATGGGTGCGCGAGCACTTGCAAAACACCCCCCAAAATGACGCTCAGGCGCTGTGCAAAGACTAAGGCTTGGCAGCGCAGAGACAATAGGCAATGGTGCGCAGGGCAGGCAGTTCGTTGAAGATTCCGATGCTCAACCGCTTCAGGCTCTTTTTTGTCCCTCTTTGACCTTGCGTGAATAATCCAGGCTAGAGCGTGACGGGCGATTCCACATAAATCGTTGGGTCTTGCAGGGTAAACTCAATACCATATTCCAAAAGCTGGCTGGCGATGTTGTCATTGGCCAACTCCAGCAGGCGCTTGCGGAGTTCGATGGAATTTTCGCTGGAACCGAGGATAAAAAAGGTAACGCGAGCCCGTTCGGTCCTGGACTGGCTCTGATTTGCGGCTACGGAATCCTTCTGGGAACGGTCTTTACCACCACCGCTGGACGCACCGTGGCGAGGTGAGTCGCGGGAAAACTCCGCTAGGCCAGGAAAGCTGATTTGGGTGCTGCCCGGATCGATACCAAACAGGGAATTGGTGCTACGCGTGACCACCTGGCGCACCAGGGCGGCATCCTCCTCGGTGAGGGGCTTGAGAAAGTCCATGTACAGCATCACCATCACCTTCTTGGCGCGGCTGACATTTTCAATTTCCTCGTTCACCAGCTTGGAGTTGGGCACGATGATCAGCGTGCTTTTGGCGGCGGTGCGTAGTTTGGTGGAGCGCAGCCCAATCGACTCGACTCGGCAAAGCTGGCGATCCCCCTGGCGAATGTATTCCCCTGGCACAAAGGGCCGATCCAGGTACAGCACCAGGGTACTGAGCAGTTGTTCCAGGATTTTTTGGGCCGCTAAGCCCAGGGCAATGCCGCTAATGCCCAGGCTGGCAATTAGCCCCACCAGGTTAAACCGCTGGCTTTGGGCAAAGGCCAACAGGGCCACAAAGCCGATGATCACGTTGGCCAGGGTTTCAAACACGAGCAGGAGTTCATCCACTTCGCGGCCCAGGCGGCGCACGAGGGCGATGCCATAGCTGCGAACAAACTGCCGAAACAGGCGCGAGGTCAACCAGGCCACACTGACAATGGTGGCCAAATCCACCAGGGGCCGAAAAAATCCGTACAGATTGGGTGAAGCCGCCTCTAGCCACACCATCGACAGCGACACCAGCAGCAGCGTGCCAGCGGTTTTGACCGTGCCCTTAATCGGCAAAATCAGATTGTTGTAGGCCACCATGCCCTGCTGGGACGATAGCCGCCGCAAAATTAGCCCCAACAGCCCTGGACTATAGCGCCCAATCAGAATCGACAGCAGCAGCGCCACCAAAAAAATGGCAATCGGCGGCAGCGTCAACAGTTGGACATCAACGAAATCGAGCAATTCTTGGGGAGACACGGGACGGAGGATATGGGTGGAGTCGTAGCGGGGTCGAGATCAGAGGTAGGTCAGGGTCGGGACTAGCGGCGTGAATAGCGGGGGGCTAGACGGTGATGGGGGAGTCTACATAGACCGTGGGTTCTTCGATGTCGAAGGCGATGCCGTATTGCTTCAGGCGAGCGGTGAGCTGTTGGTTGGCAATGGCTAGGAGCTGCCGCCGAATGGTCATGGCACTATCGCCGGAACCCAGGATAAAGAAGGTGATTTGGGCCTGGGTAAGCTGGCTTTGATCCAGGTCACGAAACACAATGTCGGTACTGCGGGGGTCGATGCCAGAGAGATCCTGGGTGCTTTCTAAAATCACCTGGCGAATCAGGGCTTGCTCCTCTGGGGTGACAGATCGGTAGAGATTGAGGTAGGTGATGGCCATCACCTTTTTAGCACCGGAAAAATTCTCCACGGTGGATTGAATAATCACGTTGTTGGGCACAATCGCCACCGTCCCCTTGCCCGCCACCCGAATTTTGGTAGACCGTAGGCCAATCGCCTCGACTCTGCCAAAGGTGCCATCGGGCAGGCCAATGTAGTCATCAATATCAAAGGGGCGATCAATATAAATCACCAGCCCGCCCAGCAGTTGTTCCAGCACTTTTTGGGCCGCAAAGGCCACAGCAATGCCGCCAACGCCCAGGCTAGCGACCAGGCCAACAATGTTGATCTGGTGGGTTTCGGCAAAGACCACCACCAGGATCATCACAATGCCCAAGTTGGCCAACACCCGGGCCAGCACCAGCACCTCACCGTTGGTTTTGCGTCCAATATTCAGGGCGGCATCCAACAGGTAGGTATTGAAATAGGCCTGAAAGCTACGCGCCAAAAACCAGCCCAGCGCCAGAGTGAAGGCCAGGGTCAGCGGCACCTCCAGATAGACATACCAGCGCACCTGCAAATCACGGGCCAGAACAAGGTAGGCCACGCCATCCAGCAACCCCAGCACCCACACCCACTGCAACGCATCCTGCTGAGGCTGAATCACCAACCGATAAAACTGATCGGCCTTACCCGCCGTCAGCCGTCGCACCGCCCAATTTACCAGGCGGGCCACCGCATTCCCCGATAGGTACGCCAGGGCCGCTATCAACCCTAGCAGCCCTAGCCAAAACAGGGTGGGATGCTCGCCGGAGAGGCGAAAGATTTGGGTATACAGATCAGACATGAAGGGAGAGAACAAGGCCAATCTCCCGTGGGAAAGGGGGGCATCTCATAGGGCGTTAGTCCCAGCGTTTAGTCGCAACGTTAGCCCCAAACCCAAAGGCAAATCTAGGGTAAACCATTCCACGCCGTCCTTCATCTGTCCTGGGAAAGACCGATGCCCTGGGAAAGCTGCGAAGGTCTTAGGGTAGCGGCCCTTCAATCGCTACCATCAATGCAAACCCCGCTTTAAAGGGGTCATTATGTGGCACTCTGGGAAATGACTGTAATGGCGTTGTGTAACCCGGTTAGGGGTCGTCCGGCGGGCGATTTGGCTAACCTGGTGTTCCTGCCCCGGCAACCCCCTGGCAACCCTAGAGCAAAGGCTATGCAAACTCTTCCCAATCCTGTTTCCCAGGCTTCGACGAATCCTGCCTTTGATCCCTTCGATACCACCATCCACCGTCGCAAGACCCGCCCGGTGCCCGTGGGTAGCGTCACCATTGGCGGGGGCCATCCCGTGGTGGTGCAGTCCATGATTAACGAAGACACCCTGGATATTAAGGGTTCCGCCGCCGCCATTCGCCGTCTGCACGAAATTGGCTGCGAGATTGTCCGGGTCACGGTGCCCAGCATGGCCCACGCCAAGGCCCTGGCCGACATTCGCAAAATCCTGGAAGACACCTACCAGCCCGTGCCCCTGGTGGCCGATGTGCATCACAACGGCATGAAAATCGCCCTGGAAGTGGCCAAGCACGTTGATAAGGTACGCATCAACCCCGGCCTCTACGTGTTTGAAAAGCCCCAGGCCGACCGCACCGGATATACCCAGGAAGAATTCGACGACATCGGCCACAAAATCCGCGATACCCTCAAGCCTCTGGTGGAATCCCTCCGCGACCAGGGCAAATCCATGCGGATTGGCGTTAACCATGGCTCCCTGGCCGAGCGGATGCTGTTCACCTACGGCGACACCCCCGAAGGCATGGTGGAATCGGCCCTGGAATTTCTCCACATCTGCGAATCTTTGGACTTCCGCAACCTGGTGATTTCCATGAAAGCCTCGCGGGTGCCCGTGATGCTGGCCGCCTACCGCCTAATGGCCAAGCGCATGGACGACCTCGGCATGGACTACCCCCTGCACCTGGGCGTGACCGAAGCCGGGGATGGCGAGTATGGTCGGATCAAATCCACCGCTGGCATTGCCACCCTCCTGGCCGAAGGTATCGGCGACACCATCCGCGTGTCCCTCACCGAAGCACCGGAGAAAGAAATCCCCGTCTGCTACAGCATTTTGCAGGCGCTGGGTCTCCGCAAAACCATGGTGGAATACGTCGCCTGTCCCTCCTGCGGGCGCACCCTGTTTAACCTGGAAGAAGTCCTCCACAAAGTGCGGGAAGCCACCAACCACCTGACCGGGTTAGACATTGCGGTGATGGGCTGCATCGTCAATGGCCCCGGCGAAATGGCCGACGCCGACTATGGCTATGTAGGCAAAACTCCGGGCTACATCTCCCTCTACCGGGGCCGCGACGAAATCAAAAAAGTGCCCGAAGACCAAGGCGTGGAAGAACTGATCAACCTGATTAAGTCCGATGGTCGCTGGGTAGACCCCTAGGTTTTCTCGGGTAGCCACGAATAAGAGGTGTATCCGAGGGCGGTGACCAAGGGGCGGAGGTTATTGCCCCCGCCCTGTTTCGTCATGCGCCCCTGCCTGGGGAAGACCTAGGCGTCCCCCATGACTGGGGCTTCGGCGGGGGAGACACCTCTGAGGGTCTGAAGGAGAGCCTTAATGCGATGGCTCTGCTGAACATCCAGCACCTTGGGAAAGCTGAGATCGAGGGTGGTGGTAGTGGGTTCAGAATGGATGGCATCGAGTTGAGCCACGAGTCTCACCACGTCTTGATCCTCGGTGTGTACCATCAAGCCCACGGGTTCTCCTTTGCCAAAGATTTCAGGGTGTAGGACAAGGCCATGATCCTGGGCAACGACCACCTGCATCCTCCGGCTATTCAGAGCGAAGGCCATGGCATCCAGGTAATGGCCCTGGCTGTAGATTTGGGTGTATGCCTTCACAGTTTTGTAGACGGGCTGGGCCTCGGAGGGTTTGGTGTCACGGAAGGCCCGCAGCAAACTGGTCATCAGGAAGCGAATGGATTCTAGGGGCTTATCGGCATTGTTGCGCGTTTGGGAGTACCACTGGCTAACGTCGGAGAAGATCACGAGCATCAGATCGTCCTGCTGAGCCTGGGTCATGTCCTCGAAGGTGACGGTAATGGCGACCTCTTGGTCATTACGAGGGTTCACCCGCAGCACCCGCCCCTGGAGGAAGACGCGGCTAGTGGTGTCGCCGTGGATCTCCACATCCACCGTATCCGGTAGGTTTGGCCAGTCGGTGAGCAGAATTTGGGCTCCGGTTTCACTAATGTCGATGGTGCTGCCATGGAAGGTGCTGTTGCCGGAAAATACCGTGACCCGAAGCTGGCGGTTGAGGCGGTGGGACTGACGCAGTTGGGGCTGCTCTAGGGCCACCAGAATGGCGGCAGACAGCAATACCAGGTTAACCACGCACCAGGTGGCATTAATCCACACGGCATCGGCATCTTGGAGTTCGGTAATCAGCCAGTAGGGCACTAAAATCAGGGAAACTAGGCTGAGAATGCCGATAATCACCAGCAGGCGCACCGAGGCCCAGTCGAAGTCGCGCTTGGTGACCTGTAAGCCCTTATCTGTCACGTTGAAGCTGCCCATTTTGGGGTTTACCAGGGCCATAAAGGTGACGATGCCATCCTGGAAGGCCATGGAATACTCAAAGATTTCGTTCCAGAAGGAGAACCGCACCCCCTTTTGGATGATGTAGTTGGCGTTGAGGGCCAGCAGAATCGAGGGTAGGGCATAGGTTAGAGTTTCCACGCCTAGCCCACGTACCAGGTTGACGCCAAACATCAAAAAGGCGATGGGGGCAATGGCATACATCAGGCGCGGAAAGCCAAAGAAGAAGTGGGTGGTGGCGGAGGTGTAGCAAATCCGCTGGGGAATGGTGAGTTTGCGGTTAAACAGGGGCCATTCTAGGCGCAAAATTTGGGCCATGCCCCGCGCCCAGCGCACCTGCTGCCCCACGTAGGAGGAAAACTTTTCGGGGGCTAGCCCAGCCACCATGATTTTGTCGTAGTAGACGGTTTCGTAGCCCTTGGAGTGTAACCGCAGAGAGGTATGACAGTCTTCGGTGACGGTTTCGACCGCAATGCCGCCCACCTCTAGCAGGTGCTTTTTGCGGACAATGGCGGCAGATCCGCAGAAGAAGGAGGCATTCCAGAAGTCGTTGCCCTTTTGCAGCACCTTGTAGAACAACTCGTTGCCCACGGGCACCTTGCCCTGGGTCAGCAGGTTGCGCTCAAAGGGGTCGGGGTTGTAGAACCAGTGGGGCGTTTGGACGAGGGACACCTTGGGATTGAGGAAAAATCCGACGGTTTCCTTCAAAATGTTGCGGGTGGGGATGTGGTCGCAGTCGAGGATCAGCACCAGGTCGCCGGGGGTGCGGTTGAGGGCGCTGTTGATGTTGCCCGCCTTGGCGTGGTTGTTGTCGCCTCGGGTCACCAGTTCACAGTCGATCTCTTCACACATCTGCCGCAGTTTGGCCCGCCGTTCGGGGTATTTCCGACCATCGTCGAGCACGTAGATGTTCTTTTTACCCGCCGGATAGTCGATGACGAGGGCGGCCAGGGCAGTTTTGCGGACGATCTCGATATCTTCGTTGTAGGTCGGGATATAGACATCCACCTGGGGCCACTGATCGAGAGGCACTCGATCCATGCTGACCGACCGACGGTGCTTGAGTTTGAGGGTTTGGAAGTAGGCCAAAATCAGCGTGCCAATGGCGTAAAGCTCAGCGGCATAGAGCAGCAGACTGAAGGTGGTGTTGACCCAGCCGTCGAAATTCAGGGTGTTGAGGGTGCGGTAGTAGAGGTAGCGCAGGGTGACGACAATGCTGAGCCACATCAGCACGAGGTGAATCTGTTCGCTGGTGCGCTCATGTTGCTGACGCTGCTCTAACTTGACCAAAAACCAACCCATGGCAATCAGCAACACCGCTAAAATGCCCTGCTGCCGCAAAGAGAGCGGCGTCACAATCAGGGGCAGGGAGAGGAAAAGGGCAACCGCCATCAGCCACAACAGGTTGCGCTGGCCTCGGTTGCCAAAGGTGGCTTCTAGCCAAATAGGCAGGCCGTCAATGAGCCGGACGAGCCACGGGCCGGAACGGGGATCGGTGGGCGTGGATAGGTTACTCATTGGCTTCCCTCAGGACGACTTAGGCGATTGAGATACAGTTGCGACAGGCCGTAGAGCAGCAGCACTAGGGCCACTAGGCCACCGGGCAAGAGGAACCAGTTACGCTGCATAAAGGTGACGATACGCCCCCCTAGGCTGCGGCGATCCAGGGTTTGCGGGGGGCGCTGGCTTAGGGCGACCACCTGGTAGTCGGTTTGGTTGTAGACCGAGGGATTGGGGGTGGTGCGCTGCACGATCACCGTGTCCCCGTTGAGCCTGGCAAAGAGAGCATCTTGCTGAAACATCTGCTGAATTTCGCCCAAGCCCGCCGTAGTTTGGGCCGATAGCCCTAGCAGCATCCGTTCTCGGTTCCAGGGCGATGCCTGGGCCTGAATCACCCCCGCCTGATCCGGCAGGGTTTGGAACTGGCTTTGGTTGTTTTGGCGAGACAATTGCTCCCCTAGGCTAAACCCCTCCACCGCTTGGAAAACCTCTGGGATGGGGAAGTTATCCCGCAGGCCAATGCCGACCAAGTTGCGTTCCCGCGCTTCGTTGGGGATGGTATCGGCGGTGTAGGCTCCCAGTTTGACCGATTGCCCTCGGCTCAGCCGCCCCATACGATCACTGACCGCCAGCATGGTGGCTACGTCGCTTTCCGAGGGTTGGTTGGGTAAAGCCAGGGCCAGGTCGGATAAATCCTGGGGGGCTACCAGGGGAAACCCGGTTTTTAGGTTGTTCAGGTCAGTGAGTTGGATGATGTTTGAGCGATTGAGATTCAGGGCGCTGTTGCCATGTACCGATCCCCACATGGGCTGATCCGGCAGCACACCGCAGCTAATCGGGCTGTCGGGGAAGGTATAGAACTGCATCGCCAGCACCGAATTGGGTGTCACCAGTTCCGGGGGAACCGTCACCGTCACCGAGTCGTTGCCGCCATTGCGAGACCGCAGCCGTTCGCCGCCAATCCCCTGGCCATCGAGCATAATCGAAACGGACGACCGCTTGGGGTCAATGCCGGGGCTATAGCTATAGCGCAGGGTGAAGGTGCTACCCCGCAACACCTGTTCATTGGGCAGAATCCGCAGGGGAATTTCCACCGGCGGTGGCACCGGCGAACCGTTCACCGTTACATCCTGGAACAGTTGATTCGGCGCGATTTCCAGATCGCTCAACCGCAGCCGCTTAACGCCCTCTGGCAGATACCCAGGCCAGTCCATGGGTGCAGGGGCAGACACCTCCGCCACGGCATTGACCAGGGCCGCTTGCCCCGTTAGCAACTGTTGGTCGGCGGGTTGGGCCAGGGCTTGGGTCGCCTTGAGCACTGCTGGGGAGTCGTTACCCGTGATCACTAGCACCGGGGTCGATCCGTTGGGCGTGGTGGTCAGCATCAACACCCCAACCCCGTTGGGCAAGGGATTACCGTTGCCATCCAGCACTTGGTTATTCTCAATGGCGAAGGGGAGGGTTAACTCCGCCAGGGCGGGCTGCTGGGCCGGGGTGCCGATCACCACGAGGCGCTGCCCCTCCGCCACCTGATTGAGTTGTTTGACGAGCCGAGTTTGAATCGCCCTACCGTTGCTGAGCCGACTGGCCGCCGCCTGATAGCGACCGCTGGCCGTTAGCCAGGGAGTATCGACGGTGTTGGGTAGCAGGTAGGTAAGGCGATCTGGATCCAGGCCCAGGCGATCTAAGAAGGGGTAGGGATAATTCGACAAATCCAGGGCAATGGCCTGGGGCCGATAATCCAAGATCACCTTGGAATCCGGCAGAATTTCCGTCCACAGCGTTGGGTCGGTGGGATCGGTGCAGGTGGGTGAGGTGTGCTGTTGCACCTCCATAATCACATTGTTGAAGTCCTGGATCAGGTCAGTCGGGATGTTAAAGGCCACATTGCCAATCGCCTCATCTTCGCGGTTGAGGGGCACGCTGCCCAGGTGGCGATTATTGAAGCGCACCGTGAGGTTAGAACGGTTGGCGTAGAGGGCGGGGGAATGGCGAAAACGGATAATCACCTTGGCCGACTCCACCTGCCAATGGCGGGGGCGGGTAAACCCAATCCGAGCCTGGGAGAGGACCCCCTGCATTTGCAGCGCGTTGCCCACCACCGGAGAACGGTTGAATTGCAGCACATACTGGCTTTGGGGGCCCGCTAATGCCGGGGGAGTCGCCTCTGGATCGGGAGTTTCGGGTGGATTCGCCGGAGCGTTAGCTGGGGGATCCGCCGGGGGAGGGCCGCTGGGATTGGGGGGCGTGGGAGCAGGTTGACTATTGGATCCTGGGCGAGATGCAGGGGGGCTAGCCGGACGGGCGGGGGCCGGAGCCGCAGGGCGGGGGGCTGGACGAACCACGGGGGCCGGGGGTGTGGTTCGGGGTAGGGAATGCTGCTGAATCACGGCATCCTCCTGCTGCTCCACGGCATTGCCGGACTGCGCGTGGGACGGACTTAATCCGCTCAATCCTAGGATCACCGCACATCCAAGGCCCAGGATGACAAGCCCCAGGCTACGCCACCGCCCTAGTCGCCGGAGGAAAGACATTCGTTTATCTAATTTGTTTAAGGTAGTACGCATCACGTATCCATTACGTATAGGTCATGCCTAAGATCCCAGGATGCTCCCGTTATCTGGGCCTGGAGTTGAGGGTAGGCAGGGGAAGTATGGCTAGCGCTGTCACGGCTGCTCCAATTCTTGTAACCACTCAACAGCTAAGGATTCCGGAGGAAAAAGCCCTAACCAGGCTAAGTTTTGAACATAGTAGGCATTGGCGTTGTCCCAAATTCCGTTGCGGTAGGCAGGCATAATTTTTTGCTGATACAACTCCGTGGCCACCGAGGGCTGGGTTTGGGCAAAGGCAGCGTACAGCATGGCGTACTGGCCCGTTGCGTCGTAATCAACCAGGGGATCCCCCGCCAGGGACAACACTGCTGGGATGCGCTGATCCTGCTGCCAAAGCTGCTCCAGGAAGACCAGGTTCTCGGTCAAAAAGGCCGTGGCCCTAGGCTCCTGAAACCAGGCTGCATCCCAGGCAATGCGCCACCACACGCGATGGGCATCAAACCCGTACTGACTTCTCAGGGTGGCCGCTTGGGGAGTCTCCTCCAAGGTCTGAGAAGTCATATCTAAAAGTACCCAATCCCCTGGCAAACCGCTCACGGATAGCACAGAAACTTGATCAAGCACTCGGTAGCTGCTTTCCACCAGGGCCAGCCAGTCGTGCTCTGGGTCTACCTGGGCGAAGAGGCGAAAGGCGTAGGGGGCCAAGTAGGAGGGGTTGAGGTAGATCGCTCCTGGCCTCGGTTGGAAGGCGGATAGCGGCCCCGGCAAGAGGTAGCGGGCACCATCTCCCGCCAGGGGCAGGGTAGACTGCACCCACAGATCCGCCAACTTCAGCCGCGCCAGCTCCAGATAGTCCGGTCTCTGCCACCGTCGGGAGGCTAAAATCAGCGCGGTAATGGCATCGATGTCGGCATCACTAGCAAAGTTGGCATCCAAAATCTGCCAGCGTCCGTCGGTGGCCCGTCCCCACTTCCAGGCCCACAGGTGATCCATGCCATCGGCATCGTTGGCGCTGCTGGGTCGCCGCAGATTGTCCTCCGCCCAGCGCAGGGTGAGGTCAAAGGTTTCTGGATCATCCGCCAGCACCGCCCGCAGCATGGCATAGGCTTGGCCCTCGGAGACGGTGCGCCCCCCATCTTCCCAGTCAATCACCCGTCCATCGGACTGAATAAACCGCTGCCGATAGGCCTGCCAGCTTTCCGCCAATAGCTCAGCGCGGTCTAGGGTGGTGGGGTCTGTGCCTGTCCCTAGCCACAGGGCGGGGATGAGGTTAATCCCCCTAAAGGTGAGGGGTTGAAAGGGTACAGGATCGGGGCGATTCCAGCGACAACCGCCGATCCCTAGGATCAGCAGAGCGGGGAGGACAGCGAGGGCCGATAGACGTCGTACGGGAAAAGGGGGAGGCATAACCCACAAAGCTTTGGCTAGACGGTACAGACGATAGGTCGGGGATGGGATCAATTGGTGATGGGATAAATCAGTGATGAAGGATCGGTGATGGGATCAATCGGTGATGGAATCGCCCTTGACGGCACCCTGAAGCGAGGGCGACTCCTAAAAGCGTTCCCAAGTGGGCTGGATGCCACGCTGCATCAACAGACTTTCCTGAATTTGCTGGATTTGCTGGTTCACCTGGGGGGTACGAATGCCCTGGGCCTGCTGCTGCCGTTGCCAAGCTTGCAGTTGCGTAATAGCCGCTAGGGGCCTGCCCTGGGCGGCATTGAGGGCGGCCAAGGAGGTGCGGGCGGTGCTGTTATCCGCATCCAGGGCGAGGGCCTGCTGATACAGTCGCTCGGCCTGGTCGTAGTTGCCCACCTGAAACTCCAAACCCGCGAGGGCCAGCAGGGCATCGGGGTTGTTGGGCTGGCGTTGCAGCACTGCCCCATAACTCTGACGGGCAAGGTCGTAGTTTTCGGTTTGCTGGGCCACTTCCCCCAGCACAAAGTACCAATCCAAAACCGCTGGATTGGCCGCGACCAATTGGCTCGCCTGGGCTTCGGCCTGGGTGGGGTTGGTTTCCGCCAAGACCTGCAAAGCCCGCAGTTGCAGTTGGGGGTTCCCCGCATCCACCGCCAGCAGCGCTTGGTAGGTACCCAGGAGAGAAGCACTGGGCGGCAGGGCGGTGACCAGGGTAATCAATTCCTGGGGTGGGGTGGTGTTGGCATACTGTTGCAGCCCTTGATTCAGCACCGCCGTGGCCTGGGCTTCGGTGATTAGTCCGGCCTGGTAGGCCAAGGCCGCCCGCCCTAGGGGATAGGCAAAATTCTGGGGATTGGCGGCAATGAGCTGGTCGTAGAGGGCCAACGCCTCTGGGAATCGTCCCTGGATTTGATAGACCGCCGCCAACCCCTGGGCCGCCCCTGATCGAATGGCAGGCAGGGTACTACTGCTCAACAATTGCTCGTAGCGCTGCTGGCTTTGGGCGAAGTTGCCCTCTCGCCGCTCAATGTCCGCTAGAAGTAACTGGGTGGTATCCCCATCGCGACTTCCCGCCGGGGTGGCAGCATAGGTGGAGAGAGCGATTTGAGCTTCGGCCAAGCGCCCCTGCTGAATCAAAATTTGGGCGATACGGAAGTGGAGAAAGGCTTCCGTGGCTCCACCCGCAACCAGGCTTTGGTAGAGCGGCAACAATTCCGGCGGCGGCGGATCGAGCCGACTGAGCACTTGCCCCATGGTGCGCACCTGCACCGGGTCGGCGGGTAGGGATGGAAAGCTGCTGCGAACCTGTTGCACAAAGGCATTGCGGTTGGTTTGCCCGGTTTGGAAGGCCAGGATCTGCTGCTGTAGGGCGAGGCTGCGATCCTCCGGTTGCTCCTGGGTCAGTTGGTTCACCAGTTGTAGGGCCAGGGGCCGTTGATCGGGCAGGCTGCCCAGGGCAAAGCTGGCCTCGCGGCGAATGCCGGGGGTCACGTTCGTAGCCGTGGCTAGCACATCCCGATAAAGGGCCGCTGCCTCTTGGTTGTAGATGACCTGCTGGCTATAGTCGCCAATGGCGTTGAGCGCCCGTGCCAGGGTAAGGCGAGCGTCCCCCCGTCCTCGCAGGGGCTGCACCAATTCTAGGGCCGCCTGAAACTGTCGATTGGCGGCATAGTTGCTGGCTAAGGCTCCCCGCAACCGGGCCTGTTCTGGGGTAATGGCTCGCCCGGTGATGGGGCCGAGTTCCCGCTCCAATATCTGGATCGCCGCCGACAACTGGCCGCTTTCCCGCAGGGCTTGGGCATAGGCAATCGCTCGATCCCCGGCAATCACACCCCGCGCTGCCCGATAGCGATCAAACAGGGCGAGGCCCGTGGCGTAGTCGCCGCTGAAGGTGTGGGCCTCCGCCGATGGCCCCACAATGTTGGGGTCGGAGGTTCTTGGCAGCACCAGGGCGTAGTCGGCCAAGGACTGGGAAAATAGCCCCTGGTAATAGTAGAGCTTGGCCCGCTGAGCCCTAGCATCTAGGTTGTCGGGATCAAGCTGAAGCAGGCGGGTGAGGGCCTGGATCCCCAAGGGCTGCCATTCGGAGCGGAACTCCCCCAGGAAACCGATGGTGCCCAGGGCAAGGCGGTTATCGGGATCCACCTCCAAAACGCGCTGATAGGTGGCGAGGGCATCGGCATCGCGGCCCGCTCGTCGATAGGCAATGCCCAGCCCGATCAGGGCTTCGAGGTCGTTGGGGTTCGCCTGCACCGCCTGTTGGAAGGCCGTGACGGCTTCCCCAACCCGATTTTCGATCAGTAGACTATAGCCTCGGCTGACGCTAGCGGTCTGGGCAAGGGCTGGCGATCCCCCCAGGAAACCCGCCCAGGGCGGTAGGGTTACGCTTCCCGTTGCCAGGGTGAGGGCTAGTCCTAGGCTCGATAGGATGCGCCATTGGCTTTGGTTCGGTTGCATCATAGTCATGGCGGATACCTTACTGAAGAGACGGGTTAGGTAGTAGGTCGATGCCGCTGCGGATGCGGAACCCCGCAAAGGATTCCCGCAGTTGATTGCGCTGTTGGAAGGTAAAGCCCATCCGCACATTGGGCAGCGCCTCAAAGTCGTAGAACACCTCCAGCACATCGGGGGTCAGCCCATTGACCGAGGCGGAGGGCAGATTGCGCCCGTAGGCCAGCCCCAGGCGATCCTCATTCATAAACACGTCAAAGGCGTTCATCCCCAAGCTGTAGGTGCTACCGGAAAATCCGCCGCTACTGTTCAACTGGCCGTAGCGACCAAAGAAGCCCAGATTGGTCTGGGGCAAAAACCACTCCGCGTTGACCCCGTAGGCATCCAACCGATCCCCGGTGCCCTGGAAATCCGTATCCCGCCCGGTGAGGAAGGTGCCGCGCAAAATCAAATCTCCAGTGCGTAGGCTCACTTCCCCGGCAAAGCCATCCAGGGCAAAGTCCGTGATATTGGCCGCCGAGGAAAAGGCGGAGGCACTGAGGGTGAGGTCATCGTTTAATGACCACTGCACCAAACCCCCAGGCCGAGATGCCGTGGCATTGGCCCCAGCAATGAGGGCGGGATTGGTGTGGAAGGTGGAGTTAAAGAAGTCGCGACCCACGTCTTTCGCAAAGCTGTTGCGATCAAAGTAGGAGGTGATGTCCAGTTGCCCCAGGCGGAACCGCAGCCCAGGCACTCCGGGCACCGCCGCCGCCACATAGAGTTCCGTGAGCTGCACCCCGTCGCTATTGGTTAGATCCGGGCCAGTCACCAAGTCGAGGGCACCCCCCACCAGCAGATTCGGTGTTAAAAACGTGCTGCCCGACAATCGCGCCCGCGCCGAAGACTGCCCTGCCTGAAGCACATACAGCCCTTCCAGGTTCAAGCTCGTTGCGGTCACCGCCTGATTAGGATCCTCCAGGGCGGGGGCCACGGCCATCCCGTTGGTGGAAACGGTGGGCGAAGGAGCCCCAGGTAAGGGGGCTGTGGGCTGGGGAAATTGGGCCGTTGTGGGCGGCAGGGAACCTGCCCCTGGGAAGGGCATCCCGTTGGCGGATGGAAATCCTACCCCAGGGCTAGCAGGCACTGACGTGCTGGGGGGGAGTAACTGTGTGGGGGCACCCGATCCTGGCACCCTTGGTAGGGCGGGTACCGCCAGCGGGGTCGAGGTTGGCGGTGGTTCAATTTGGGCATAGGGCTGCACGCCTAGGGTCGGAACTGGGGTGCCTACTGCACCATAGCCATTCCCCCCTGGGGCAGGGCCGCCGTAGGGATAGGCCATGGGGGTTCCCATACCTGCCCCTGGTAAGGTGCCGTAGGGCGAGATAGGCGCATAGCCCACCATGCCGTTGGGCCAAGCGCCGCCATTGGGAACAGCCCCCATGGGTGCCCCATAGGGCATCGGCATCCCGTAGGCTGGCGTCCCAGGCAGGGGCATTCCCAGGGCCGCACCGGGCATAGGATAACCCGGCAGCGAGGCCCCGGAGGGAACCCACACCATCATCCACATGCCTCCCCCCATGGGCGCTCCGGGATATCCCGACATCGCCGTGGGCATCCCTGGCACCGCTGGCATCCCTGGCACCACACCGCCTGCCCCCTGGGCCATGGCCCAAGGCACCACCGTACCGCTCGGATAACCACTCGCCGCCGGGGATGAGGGATTAGGCAGAGGTGAGCCTCCGACCGGGAACGCGCCCACGGGAAAGGCCACCAACGCCCCGGCAGGATAGCCCGCCGGGAGGCCGGGAACCAGGCTGGCATAGCCGGATTCTGGAGAACCCTGATTCCAGTTCACCGCATTCCCTGGGTTTCCGGTTGCGGTGGTTTGGGGAATGGCCTGAGCCAGGGTCGGAACGGCCATCTCCTCCGCTTGGGGCCAGGAATCACGGGGCGCAACGGCGGACGCTGGCCCACCATCGATGGCCTCAGCCCTAGCCAGGGTGACCACCGAGGATCTGACGCCATTCTCGCCCGTTGCTAGAGCCCCTTCTCCTTCAGCCATCTCAGCGGTGTGGCTGGGCGCTGCGGTCGTTGAATCGGTGGCGGCTGGAGTGCTAACCAGAGTCTCCGCCGCCAGCCCCACCGAGGGTTCAGGCTCCAAGGCCGCAGGTTCGTCCACCAAGGGTTCGTCCGCCAAGGGTTCGTCCGCCAAGGGCTCAACGGCTAGGGAACTCACCTCATCATCAGAACCGAATGCCAGGGCAGCATCGGGGAGAGGATCCGCTGTCGGCATCCACGGAACGACGATTTCAATGTCCTCAGCTTGTTCTACCTCTAGGCCCGCTTCCTCCGCCTGGGCAACGCCCGCAAAGCCAGTGACCAAAATACATAGCGAAATCCATCCTGTGAGGTAACGATAAAACATGTAAGAGGATTTACGGCTTGGGGGCATGATAGCTAATGTCTCCGTATATCGCGGTTTTTACAATACTGGCCTAAGCTTGGGCCTAGCCTAGGGGTCGGCAGGATGTTGTCGTAGCTAGGAGGTTAACGTTTAATCGGCTGACCACGCTAGCCCTACATGTTCTACATGAATGATTGTTGTTGCTCCGTAAAGGTTCTTATGAAAAAAACTCTTCTTCTTATACCAATTGCCCTGATTATCCTTCTCAATACCGCCTGTAGCCTGATCAACGTTGGCTTTTCACAATCTTCTCCAACCAGTGGCGATCTCCTCACCATTGATCAGGTTGCCGAAACGGGAGAGCCAGGCCGATTTCTCCTTTCTGGCAAAGCCACGCTGCCGGGGGAAGCAGACCTGACGGTATCTGCGGTGCGCCGCCTCAACCCGGCTGATGGCGATGCTGAGAGTGGGGCACCCTCCCTCTACGGCATCCTAGACCGAAAAACCGCCACCCTGGACGAGGGCCGTTGGCAAGCCACCTTGATGCTCTGGGAACCCAGCGCAGCGGGCTACTACCAAGAACCCTGGCAGAGGCCCGAAACTCCCCTGGTAGAGACTGCTCGCCCAGATGCCACCGTTGACTTCTTGCTAACCGTCGAGCCAGAGGAATTTGAGCGGTCGGTTCGTCCAGTTATCCCAAGACGGTTAGAGACAGCCATTAACGACCTACTGTATTTCACCCCCGACGGAGAACCTTACCTACGGGTCAGCGCGGCCCAACCGATTCCGGTTCCTACGAATATTCAAGCGGTTCGTCTAGAGGAAACACCGTCAGCAACCTCTCCCTGGGAAGGACGTGCAGCCTTAGATAACACGAATACAGCCATCGAAACGACCCCAGATAGCCCGTTTTTCCAGGAAGATAATCTGCCCATCAGTCAAAACCGTCTGATGCGATAGGCCGTGACAACCCAGGCATAATCTTGATGCCATAAAGCCTGGCTTGGAACCAGGCTTTGACGATTTATACCAGATCCTCGCGGCTTACCCCTGACTCAACCACTGTTCAAACGTCGGATACCGATCAAGCTGAGCCTGTCGCGCACACCGTAGCTCCCGGAGGAAGCAAGCCTCAATGCGTTGGGGGATCTTTGGGTTCCGATTGAGTCGCATACCTACGGTCTACCATTAACCCAGCCTAGGGGTTCCTATATACGCGCCAAAACCCCGCCTAGATCGCTTCTGTCCTCCGGGTTTGCCGATGGAACAAAATATTCAGGCAGGGTTGGTCGGGATTTAGGCCGCCATCTGAGTTGAGGAACGGCTACGGAGTTCCTCGACTTGGCGAGACAATTGCTGAATCTGGCTCAGCAGACTCTCCAGAGGCTCCTGTTCGGCAACGACGGGAGCTACCGAAGGACGACTTTCAAAACCCTTGCCAACTTGGGAAAGGCCAGAAGCGGCGGGCTTCATCGCATGGGCCAGCTTAGCGGGGCTCGGTTCCGGCGGCGCAATGCGATGCATAGGAATCACCGGTTCAGCGTCAACAATTTCAATGTTGCTCTTAGGAACCCTGGTGGGCCGGGGAGCCGGGGAGGCCGCCCAAGAGGTACTATCGGCTTGCAAGAATTGGCTTAAATCTTGGGTGCGTAGGCGCGCTTCGGAGAACTTGATGCGCTCCAACTCGGCCTTATGGACATCTAGGCTTTTCGATAGGTCTGCATTGGTTGCAACGGTGTTGGAGAGCTTCCGGGCGGAGCTGCGCCAGCCCAAAATGCCAAAAACGCCTACTCCGACAGCCGCGCTCACCCCTCCCGCTACCGCAAGGTAGGGTGCGGCCAAGTACTGTAATTCAGAGGTAAAAATCGGCTGATTTTGAATCTCAACGTTAACAACATTTGATTTCAGGGCGGCGAAGGGCAGTGCCGTAGCGGAGAAGATAATCCCAGTGACACAGGTAGACGCGAGTAAGGATTGGGCAAAGGATGACTGACTCATATGTTGAAAACCTATTGAAACCTAAAGCTGAAGTCAATGGGTGGAGAGGGCAAGACCTGTAATGACGATGTAAGGTGTTACCGAATTCAAGAATTAAGTCGCTGAGTAATGGGCTTAGAGGATCCACAACTATCAGGTAGTGATGGGGTCATGGTGTGCGGGGTCCAAGTCTTCTGTATGTTTAACGGTGAGGTTATGGAAGCTTAGGAGAGCCGGAGTAGATGTCCTTGCTATCTACAGTACTGACTGCACCGAGTCAATATGTAAAAAGACTGTAAGGTCTGTTTTCTCACCAATAAAGGGAAATTAAGGATGCCAGCGCTTGGGCAATTTTCTACGCCTATTTTTTCAAAACAAGCGTAGTTTTACGGAACGCGGCGATTTCCTTGCCCAAAGCCTCAATCCCCCTGACTCACCGGAGATCAGGGGGATTGAGGCTTTGGAAGAGCGATCTTGTTGAGGGGCTAGACCTTAGCCAAGGTTACCCGCTCTTCTTGATCTTGGTATTTACCCCGCCGAGTTTCGTAGCTGACTTGGCAGGGTTCGCCTTCAAAGAAAATCAGTTGCACCACTCCTTCTCCGGCATAGATGCGGCAGTCGGCACTGGAGGAGTTGGAAAATTCTAGGGTGAGATGGCCGCGCCAGCCCGCTTCAGCGGGGGTCAGATTGGCGATGATGCCGCATCTTGCATAGGTAGATTTACCTATGCAGATTACACTAATATTATCAGGCACCGCAATTTTTTCTAAGGCCACCCCCAGCCCGTAGGAGTGGGCGGGCAGGATGAAGTAGTCGCCCTGGTCGTCAGACTTGAGTTCCGTCGGTTCTAGGTTGGCGGGGCTAAAGTTTTTTGGATCAACCACGGTGCCGGGAATATGGCGGAAAATGCGAAATTCTGCCGGAGACAGGCGAATATCGTAACCGTAGGAGGACAAGCCGTAACTAATGACGGGATGCTGTCCGGGTAGTCCTTCTCGTTCAACGTGGCGCACCAAGCTGGGCTGAAAGGGCTGAATCATGCCCTCCTGGGCCATTTTGCTAATCCAGGCATCGTTTTTAATCATGGTGTCGCAGATTTCAGCGGGGGCGCGTTGGGCAGGGGGTTGCAGTTCGATCTGTCGGGGGGCTAATGCAGCCTTATATCCTAATGGCGAAAGACGCCGCGATGAGGTTATTCCAACCTTAGAAGCAACGTCCTGTAGGGCTAGGGCAAAAAGTTGCGTCGAAATTCCGTCACCTGATCCGCCACTCTTAGGAGCGATTCCGGCATTTCTGG
The DNA here is from genome assembly GCA_044070495.1 of Spirulina sp. Taxonomy (GTDB): domain Bacteria; phylum Cyanobacteriota; class Cyanobacteriia; order Phormidesmidales; family Phormidesmidaceae; genus Nodosilinea. The sequence goes on from JBIPSI010000005.1 coordinate 166,777, forward strand.
GCCTGTGAGGATAATGTCGATCTGGGGTGGACGGTGGCGTAGCAGGGAAGCCACCTCGTCGGCGGAAATCAGGTCGTAGTGGACGGCGAGGCTGAGTTCATCCAGCACCACTAGCCCGTAACGGCCTTTGTTGACAACCGTTTGGGTGTGCTGCCACAGGTCGGCCACCGCTTGCTGAGCCTCGGGGCTAACGGGGGCTTCGTGGAGGCAGTAGGGCAGGGCACAGCGAACCCAGTCTAGGTTTTGGCCTAGCTGCATGGGATGGTTGGGGCCTTGATCTATCCCCCCTTTGAGAAATTGCACCACGAGGGAGGGCTTACCCTGTTCAGCGGTACGCAGGGCTTGGGCCATCACATTGGTAAAAAAGTTGCGGTGGGCCGAGGTATAGACCTGTACCGTTCCCTCAATGGTTTGGAGCAAGGGATGACGGAGCACGGTGGGAGACGACGGAGCAGGGGCCGTCACTTTGAGTTGGGAAACCATCGGGCGGGGGCAGTGTCTAGAAACGCTGAACTAAATAAGCTGGGCTAAATATAGCGTACTTTCTAGGGGTTATACCGTGACTAGACGCCATATGTAATGAGAGTTGATGGAACTATCGACCCCGCAACGGAGGAGAAAAACACCGCCCAGCGCCAGGGGCCTGCTGTATCCTAGGGGACGACCTGATTTTCCCTGCTTCCTATGGTTTGGCAACGCCCGGACGGTCGTGCATCCGATCAACTGCGCCCGGTGAATTTTCAACGACGGTTCACTAAGTTTGCCGAGGGGTCGGTGTTGACCCGCTGCGGCGAGACCCAGGTGCTTTGTACGGTAGTGGTGGAAGAGGGGGTACCCAAGTTTTTACAGGGCACAGGCCGAGGCTGGCTAACGGCGGAATATCGGATGTTGCCGGGGGCCACTCCCCAGCGCCAAACCCGCGAAATGCTGAAGCTATCGGGCCGTACCCAGGAAATTCAGCGACTCATTGGCCGCAGTTTACGCGCCGCCTTGGATTTTGATCTGCTGGGAGAACGGACGCTACTGGTGGATACCGATGTGTTGCAGGCCGATGCGGGCACGCGCACGGCCTCCATTACCGGGGGCTATGTGGCGTTGCAGGATGCGATTGATGCTCTGTTGCAGCGGGGTCTTTTGGAGCAGTCGCCCCTAGTGCACCAAGTGGCGGCGGTGTCGGTGGGGCTGTTGGAGGGGGAAGCGTTCCTCGACCTCAACTATCAAGAGGACGTGGCCGCTGCGGTGGACTTTAACCTCGTCCTCAACGAAGACCTCGCCATCATTGAAATGCAGGGCACCGCCGAGGAAGGCAGCTTTAGCCGTCACCAAATGAACCAAATCCTCGACCTAGGCGAGCGGGGCATTCAGCAGCTCATGACGGCCCAGCGAGAGGCCTTGGCCATGCCCTAGGGAATCTGCCTAGTTTGGCCCCCCATGGCGGATAGAATGCGTTAGCGTCGAAGGGAACCCTCGATGCTAACAGGATGGAACGACGGCAGTTTTTGGCGCTCATGGCAGCGATGGCGGGCACTCCGCTGGTGGCTCGGTGTGCGCGGTTTGGGTCAACCATGGCCATGCCTACGGTCTACCGTAGTGAGGCGGGTCTCCTCGATCTTGACCTCACGGCCAGCCTGGGGCGGGTCTCCCTGGGCGGACGCTCGGCCACGCTGATGACCTACAACCAGCAAGTCCCTGGCCCCCAGCTTGAGGTGAAACCAGGGGATCGGGTGCAAATTCGCTTCACCAATGCCTTCGATCAGCCCACCAACCTGCACTACCACGGGCTGCACCTGCCACCCACGAGTTTGGCTGACGATCCCTTTCGCACCGTAGCCCCAGGGGAAACGGCGCTGTACGACTTCCAAATTCCCAACCAGCACCCCAGCGGCTTCTTTTGGTATCACCCCCATTTCCATGGCCTGGTGGCGCAGCAGGTGTTCCATGGCCTAGCGGGAACAATTCTGGTGCGGGGGGAAGACGAACCGCCTGAATTGGCATCGGCTCAGGAAGCGGTGCTGGTGCTGCAAGATTTCGACCTCAACCGTCGCGGCAATGTGCAGGAACCGACGCCGCCTTTTCGCATGTGGGGACGGCAGGGGGATTTGATCACCGTCAACGGTCAACTTCAGCCTCGGTTTGGCTTGCCCCAGGGCGGTTTGCTGCGGCTGCGGATTCTCAACGCCTCGGCCTCCCGCGTGTATCAGATCCAGTTGGCGGATCATCCCTGGTGGTTAGCGGCGACGGACGGACTGACCTTAGCGGCTCCGGTGGCCCAAAATGCGGTGGTTTTGGCCCCTGGGGAACGGGCGGATCTGCTTGTGCCGGGGGATCAGCCTCCCGGCAGCTATGCCCTGCTGAGCTTGCCCTACGACCGAGGTATTGCCGTCATGGCTGGATCGATGATGGGCCACGGGTCAATGATGGGGCGTGGGACAGGCGACACGGAGGAACCCCAAACCATCGCCACCCTGGACTATGGTGGAACGGAGGCCAGCGACACGGGGAGTCCTACCTTGGTCAACCTACCCACGACCTTAGGAACCGTGGAAGCTCTGCCGGAACCTGCCATCGTGCGGGAATTCATCTTTGACCACGGCATCGACCCCGAAACCCACGATCCTTTTCTCATCAACGGTCGCGCCTTTGGCCACCATCGGGTAGATGTGCAGGCCCAGGTGGGCACCGTGGAGGATTGGGTGCTGATCAACAAGGCGGGGATGGATCACCCCTTTCACCTGCATACCAACTGGTTTCAGGTCATCAGCCGCAATGGCCAGCCGGAACCGCTGCGGGCCTGGAAGGATGTCGTCAATCTGCGCCCCTACGAAACCGTGCGCATCCGCGTTCCTTTTCGCGACTTTACAGGCAAAACCGTCTACCACTGCCACATCCTTGACCACGAAGACCAGGGCATGATGGGGATTGTGGAGATGGTGTGATCTTGTGGGACAACATTACTTACCCTGCATAAGGTCAGGTCGGGTTAGACATAGTGACCAGATCCCCTGGTAGCCCACCCTGACGGGAAGCAAGCTACACCCTAAATCCCTCTCCCTTGGGGAGAGGGACTTTGAACCTTCTAGCTCCCCTCTCCCGGAGAGGAGAGGGGCTGGGGGTGAGGGCTAAAGTGCAAGTCGAAAGTAGGTTTCTAAAGATGACATTCCTGGGGTTATCCCGAACTCAGGTTACACAAGGTTGGCAAACTGCCCTAAAACCCTTGATTTTCAAGCCTTGGCGGGGTCTTAGGATGTCAGGAAATGCTGTATACTCCCTTGTGCAGCACCACGCCTAGAGGGAGCCTACTGCCATGGTTGCCGTTGCCATTCTCGCCGCCGGACGCGGCACCCGCATGAAGTCTGACCTGCCGAAGGTTTTGCACTCGGTGGGGGGTAAATCTATGGTGGAACGGGTGTTGGACGGGTTGGCGGCCATCCAGCCGGAGCGCATTTTCGTCATCGTCGGCTTTGGCCAGGAGAAGGTGCGGTTGGCCTTGGCCCACATCCCAAACTTAACCTTTGTTCACCAGACCGAGCAGTTGGGGACAGGCCATGCGGTGCAGCAGGTGATTCCCCACCTAGAAGGCTTTGAGGGCGATCTACTGGTGCTGAACGGCGATGTGCCCCTGTTGCGGCCCGAAACCATCTACACCCTGGTGCAAACCCACCGAGACAACCAGAATGCAGCGACGTTATTAACGGCCCAATTTGCCGACCCCACGGGCTATGGTCGGGTGTTCTGTACCGAGCAAAGCATCGTCACCGAAATTGTGGAACACCGGGATTGCAGCCCCGCCCAGCGGCAAAATCCCCGCATCAATGCCGGGGTCTACTGCTTTAACTGGCCCAAGCTGATGACGGTGCTGCCCCACCTGCAATCGGACAACGATCAGCAGGAATATTACCTGACGGACGTGGTGAAGGATCTCAGCCCTGCGATGGCCGTGGATGTGGCCGACTGCCAGGAAATCTTTGGCATCAACAGCCGTCAACAACTAGCGGAAGCCTACGCCATTTTGCAAGATCGCATCAAAACCCAGTGGATGGCCGCTGGTGTCACCCTGATTGACCCCGACAGCATCACCATCGACACCACCGTCCACATCGAACCGGACGTGGTGATTGAACCCCAAACCCACCTGCGCGGCAAAACCTCCATCGGCACCGGAAGCCGCATTGGCCCCGGCTCCATGGTTGAAAACAGCCAAATTGGGTCAAATACCACCATCACCTTTTCCGTGATTACCGACAGCACCGTGGAGGCCGGAGCCAGGGTTGGCCCCTATGCCCACCTGCGCGGCCATGCTGTTGTTGGGGAAAACTGCCGCATCGGCAACTTTGTGGAACTGAAAAAAGCCACCCTCGGCAAAGGCACCAACGTGGCCCACCTGTCTTACCTGGGCGATGCCACCCTGGGCGAAAAGGTAAACGTCGGTGCAGGCACCATCACCGCCAACTACGACGGCTACAAAAAACACCCGACCATCATCGGCGACCGCACCAAAACCGGGTCAAACAGCGTCCTAGTGGCCCCCATCACCGTGGGATCCGATGTCACCATCGCCGCTGGTTCCGTGGTGCGAAAAGATGTCCCCGATGATTGTCTGGTGGTCTCCCGTGCGCCCCAAAAAATCCACGAAGGCTGGAAACCCGCCCACCTGCGGGAGGCTTCGTCCGCTGATTAACCAATCCCAAACCCTGGTTGATTACTTCAGTTTGGGTGGGCGAGGAAACCTCGCCCCTACCTGAGGTTGAATCCGTTGAGGTCGGGGGCATGGGATGCGGTCTAACCGCGCAATAGGATGACTCTCCATGGCGTGGGCTTCGTGCCTAGGTGTCGTGGCCCTTGCCCTAGGAGGCGCTTTCGATCATCGATTCGCCGCTGGCGGGAAGCTCTAGGCAGTAGCCAGCCCCGTAGACAGTTTTGATGTATTTGGGATGGCGGGGGTCGGGTTCTAGCTTGGTTCGCAGGTGACGAACGTGGACGCGGATGGTTTCGATGTCGTCGTTGGGTTCGTAACCCCAGACTTCCTGCAAAATTTGGCTGGGGGAGACGGTTTGGCCGTGGCGCTGGAGCAGACAGTGCAGCAGCTCAAACTCTAGGTGGGTGAGCTTGACGGTCTTATCAAACCAGATGGCTTCGTAGCGCTCTGGAATCAGGGTGAGGGGGCCGTAGTTGAGAATTTCGCTGTGCTTGGCGGCTTGGGGAATGCGATCCGTGCGTCGCAGTAAGGCCCGTACCCTAGCCAGCATTTCGTCTAGCTCAAAGGGTTTGGTGAGGTAGTCATCGGCCCCGGCATTGAACCCGTCTACCTTGTCTTGGGTTTGGCTGAGGGCCGTCAGCATCAGCACGGGAATATCGGCGGTGCGACGATCTCGACGGAGCCGTTGGCACACCGTGAGGCCGTCCACCTTGGGCAGCATGAGGTCGAGCATGATCAGGTCGGGCATGAGCTGCACGGCCAACGCCTGCCCCTTCACACCGTCACCAGCTTGATTCACATCATAGCCAGCCATTTCCAGGTTGACAGAGACTAGTTCTGCAATGGCGGGATCATCATCGATGACGAGTATACGAGGCATCATGTATCAAGGGTAACGACTGGCCGACCACATCACTGGGACGAGGAACTCCGTTGGCTGAGCGCAATGCCGAGGGCCAAGTTTGAGATGACTAGCCATAAAGCCTATCATCTCTTTGTAAAGAGCAATGTCGGAATAATACAATTTCTAGATAAATTATAAGCAACGCCCCTACTTTTCTTAAGGTAACGGTACAAAAGGCCGTCACGGGCGTAGGCAACCGTTGGGGGATCCCCCCCGCCCCCCTTGGAAAGGGAGGCTGAGTCCGCCTCAAAGTCCCCCAAGCTTTGGATACGCCCACCACGTTGATGGCGGCCTCGCTGGTGGCTGCTGTATGCTTCCCTGCCCCCATGGTCTGCTGCCCCCAGGATTGTCCTTCATCCTCCGATCTGGCCCTAGACCTATCGGTTGTGGTGCCTGTATACAACGAAGTGGAGAGTCTGCTGCCCTTAATCCAGGCGTTGAATGCGGTGTTGGATGAGGTGGGAGTAGTATCGGAAATTCTCTGCGTGGATGACGGATCCACCGATGGCACGGGGGACGGGCTGCGGCGACTGGTGCGGCAATATCCTCGACTGCGGGCGATTGTGCTGCGGCGCAACTATGGCCAAACCGCCGCCCTCGCCGCTGGGTTTGATGCGGCCCAAGGCCAGATTATCGTCACCATGGACGGCGATCTTCAGAACGATCCGGCGGATATTCCTCGGCTACTGGCGCGGCTGAACGAGGGCTACGACTTGGTGAGCGGCTGGCGGCGGGATCGTCAGGATCACGCCCTGACCCGATTGCTACCCTCCCTGGTGGCCAACTGGATCATCGCCAGGGTAACGGGGGTGCCCATCCACGACTACGGCTGTACCCTGAAGGCCTACCGAGCCGAGGTGATCCGCGATCTCAACCTCTACGGTGAACTGCATCGGTTTTTGCCCGCCCTCGCCATGATTGAGGGGGCGCGAATTACAGAAATCCCCGTTAATCATCGCCGTCGTTCCTTTGGCACCAGCAAGTATGGCCTAGGCCGTACCCAGCGGGTGGTGATGGATTTGCTGACGGTCTACTTTATGAAAACCTTCCTTACCCGGCCCATGCACATCTTTGGCGGGGCGGGGTGTTTGGCCATGGCGGCAGGGGTGGGGTTGGGGATCTACCTCAGCCTCGTCAAGATTCTGGCGGATCAGGATATTGGGGATCGGCCCCTGCTGGTGCTGGCGGTGGTGCTGTTTTTGGCAGGCATTCAGTTGTTTAGCCTGGGCCTCTTGGCTGAACTGATGATGCGCACGTACCACGAGTCTCAACAGCGCCCCATCTACCGCGTTCGGGAGGTCTTGGGGAAAATGGACGAGGACTAGGCGGCGAGGAATAGAAGAGTCTGACACAATACTAAAAAGAACTAGAAAGACCTCTAGTCGCCAACGCTTTACCCCTGTCTGATTCATTTCTACTCATTTCTATGGACTTCACTGCCGCTCTGCCTACCTTTGTCATCACCCTGCGCGAAGGGGTGGAAGCCGCCCTCGTCGTGAGCATTGTGCTGGCCTGCCTCGCCAAGGCTCAACGACAATCCCTCAACCGCTGGGTTTACCTGGGCGTGCTGGCGGGGCTGGTGGGCAGCGTGATGATTGGGGTGGCGTTAGGATCGGGCCTCCAGCAACTTCAGCAGGTGTTGCCCAGCCTGCAAAGTATTATCAAACCCCTGCTAAATGTGCTGTTTGGGGCCGTGGCCATCATCATGCTGAGCTGGATGCTGCTGTGGATGACTCGCCAAGCCCGCAGCCTGAAGGGGGAGATCGAAGGCACGGTGCAATCGGCCCTGCAAGACAGCCAAACCGCTGGATGGAGCCTGTTTAGCCTGGTTTGCATTGCGGTATTGCGCGAGGGCTTTGAAACGGTGCTGTTTGTGTTTACCAACGTGGAAGCCAGTGCGGCGGCGGCAGCGGGGGCCTTTGCCGGACTGTTGGGGGCGGCCCTGATCGGCCTTGCCCTGTTTCGCTGGGGTGTGCGGATTAACCTGAAGCAGTTTTTCCAGGTGATGGGCCTGCTGCTGCTGCTGATTGTGGGCGGCCTGGTGGTGTCGGTGTTCAAAAACCTCGATGCCGCCCTAGCTGCCATTAGCCAACTTGATACCCGAACCATTGACCTCTGTTTTTCCCAAACCTCCTGCGTTCTTGGCCCGTTGATGTGGGACACCAGCGCATTCCTGCCAGAGCGTCAGTTTCCGGGCATTGTGCTCAAAACCCTGCTGGGCTACCGCGATCACCTCTACCTGGTGCAACTACTGGCCTACGTCGGCTTTTGGATCACCGTTGGCGGCAGCTATTTCCGCAGCCTCAACCCCATCCCTGCTGGCAAGCCCTCGCCCAGTAATTCCTAGCCCTAACCTCAGTTCGGGTTAAACTGAGCAGCCCTACACCCTGACAGCCCTCACCCCCAGCCCCTCTCCCACGAGGAGAGGGGAGCTAGAAAAGATCAAAGTCCCTCTCCCTTGGGGAGAGGGATTTAGGGTGAGGGCTACAGCGCAAGCTGGACGCAGGTTTCTCGATATTGCAATGTTTGGTTTATCCCGAACTGAGGTTCACTCGACCTAACCCTAACTTCCCAGCCCTACCGTCTGCTTTGCGCCCATAGATCCGCTAACATCCGCCAGAGAATGGATCCAGCCACCAGCAGCGGCAGCAGCCAGTCTCCCCACCGCACGTAGGGGGTCTGGGTCTGCCGACGGTCGAGGGTGACGGCCTGGGCCAGGGTAATTTGGGGCTGGCCGAGCCATCGAGTGCGTCCACGATTATCCACCAGGCCCGACAGGCCCGTATTGGTCACCCGCACCGCCCACCGATCACTCTCCACCGCCCGCAGCACGTCAAAGGCGTGGTGTTGGGCCATCATGCCGGGGGGATAGGGGTCGTTATTGGAGGCCGTTACGATGAAGCTGGCCCCCTGGCGGGTTTGCTGGCGAAACAGACGGCTATAGGCCGATTCGTAGCAAATCCCTACGGTCGCTAAGCCCAGGCTGGTCTCAAACCGCTGACCGGGCTGACCGGGCACCAGGTAACTATCTAGGGGCGACAACCGCTGGATAATCCGCCCCAGCACCGGCTCAAAGGGGATGTATTCTCCCAGGGGCACCAGTTGCACCTTGTTGTAGCGAGCGTGGTAGCGGGCGCTGCGAGGATCATTGAGTCCTGCTACATCGGGACGCAGTTCTAACAGGCTTTGGGTATAGTGACGGGGCTCTCCCTCCACCGGGGCAAAGGTGCCTAGCCACAGCGGCACGCCCGTTTGATCGACCGTCCGCATCACCGCCGCCACTAGCGGATCGCCCGGTCGCCAAATCACAGGCAAGGCTCCTTCTGGGGTAATCACCGCATCGACCCCCTGGCTGGCTAGGGCTTGGTAGCCCTCGGTGTAGGCGGTTATGGCTTGGCGAATGCCCGCCGGGGTGAGTTTTTCGCGGGTCGGCACGTTGCCCTGTACCAGCCCCAAAGTCAAGGATTGATCGGAGTCAGATACCGTTGACGACGCAGACCGGGCATCGCTTACCCAGCCTAGCCCGTGGCTGAGAATCACGACTCCCAACCCTAGCCCCAGAAGCCCCCGCTTACCCCATCGGACATTGCGGGGCTGGAGGGCTTCGGCCCAAAGCCCATTGGCCAAAACGATCAAAGCCGTTAGGACGGTCGGCCCAGAGAGCCGCACCCAGGGCAAGATCGCTAAATTGTGGGGGCTTTGGGTGAGGCCCAGGGGCGACCAATCCAGGGGGCTATGGTTGCGCAGGGTTTCGAGCAAACACCAGAGGGCTGTAGACGCCAAAATCCTCCACAGGGTCGCCTGGGGCCAGCGCATCATCCACCGCAGCCCCGCCCCCCAGATCGCCACACAAACGGATCCCCATAGGGTGATCACCCCCCAGGCCCCCAGGGCAATGGCGATGCTACCCACCCACGGCACCCCCAGCCACATGAGGGGGTGGAGGTGAGTGATCCAGACCAAGGAAATTCCGTAGTACACCAAGCCCCACCAGAGGCCATAGCCCGCCGCCGCCCAGGGATTTGCAGCCCCCTGCACCACCCGCCACAGGGGCACCAGCGCCACCCAGGCCAAGGGCCATAGACTGAGGGGAGGCAGCGCCAGGGCCATCATCACCCCACTCAGCGCCACCCAACCGAGGTTTTTCCAGGGCCAACGGTGTAAGCGCGTCATCGGAGAAAGGGGCCAGGTCAGCGTCCTAGGGGTGGATGGGGTAGGGGTTGAACGCACGGCAAACGGTTTCAAAATTCAAACATCCTAGAACGCCAATGCCATAGATCCCAGGGTTCTGCACCCCCATAACGATGCGTGCCCCCTAGCCAAGGTGGAACCCTGGGATTTTAGCCCACGGTACCGCCGCTTTAGCCCACCGCAACGAACAGACCACCGCAACCACCCACAAAAATTCACCTACAAAAATTCCCCCGCCGACCAAAATCAACGGAGGAATTTTGAAAGGGTCTACCGCAACGCCGTCTTACCTCAGCCTTCGACCTGGACGAACCAGGTGGGTGCCTTGGCGTCAAGCTTAAAGTTTCCAGGTACAGGCCTGGTCTACTGCCGCCGACACAGCTCAGCTCCCGTTGAGAAGAAATATAGATCGTAAAACATTGTTGGTAGTCACCAACGCCGTAGTAGACCCTGGCATCATTGTACCGAACCACATCGCTTTCGGGAATGGTTTTGCCATGGATTCCCGCTCGCCCCTTGCCTCCGCTGGCCCAAGGATGCCAAAAAAAGGGAGCCTTAGAGACTCCCTCGATTGGGGCGAACCCCTGTCATAGTGATGGTTCTATCTAGCGAGCCGCCGTACCTACTGAAGCGTCCTCTTCCTCGCCGAGCAACGCCCGTAGACTGGGGAACAGAAAATGATTTTCTTCAACGTACTGCGCTCCGAAGAGACCCTTCTCAGCCCAGAAGTATCGATCAGTGGTATGCTCATTCCGCTTTACGAGGAGCAGTGCCGGGGGAGCAATGCCTTCGGAGTGAATGAAATTCCGGGCCGCAGTGACCGGTTTTTCATTCCCGCTCTCGATACTATACTGAGGAACAGCCTCTAAAATGCGACGGCCTTCCAATCGACGACGGCTTTTACGCTTGCGTCTCCTTGCCAAGTTTCCTACCTCCCTCTCTGTAGCTATTTGGATGTAGTTTTGATTACAAATTGTTGAACCAGGCCAAGTATATAGGCTAAAAATGAGAATTTCAACTTCTCTTAAAAATTCAGCCTGCGATGCCGTAACCCTTATATGGTAAAGGCTTAGGGCGTAAATCCCCAGATCATCCTTGAACAGAACTGTTAAAGATTTGACAAAACTTTAATTTTTCTCTCGTCATACTCTTCCGTTGGGTCGAAATTATGGCTGTTGCCAGCGCTGAGTTCATTGCCCTCTGCCAGTCGCAGGTTGTGCTGCTGACCCAGTCCCTAGGGGCAAGCTCGACAGCGATCTATCTGGCGGAAAAGGTGGATGACGGTGCGGAACTGTCGTTGGTGCCCCTCGTGGCTTACCCCAAACTGGAGAACCCTTGGGCAGATTGGCCAGAATCCCTGACGATGATGACGTACCCTGGAGCTGTGGCCATTGGCGACGAAACGGCGACCCGTACGGCGACGGGGAACGTAGATCGCTGGCCCCCGGATCAGAACACCACAGCCCAGTCCTCCCCTTGGGTAGATATCGAAGCCGGTAAAGTTCAGGGCTTTCCGTCTCCCGCCCATCCAGGATCTCCGGTTCCCCTCACCGATGCCCCGCCGGACGCTAAGGCAACGCCTCCCCTGGTGCTGCCGCTGGTGCATGAAGGGGTGGCCCTTGGTATGTTAGTCAGCCATCGAACCCAGCCCTCCTGGGGGCGAGAAGATCGCCAGCAGGCCGAGCAGGTTGCCAGTACCCTCGCCCTTGCCTGGATTTTGGATCAGCGGGGGCAGTGGCTACAGCAACAGTTCCAGCAGCGCCATCTAGCCCAGTCTTCCCAGTCCGATACGTTTCATGATTTGCTACACCAGTTTCGCAATCCGCTGACGGCCCTGCAAACCTTTGGCCGCCTGTTGGTGAAGCGCATCCCCGATGGCGACCCCAACCAGCCCATTGCCGAGGGCATTGTGCGGGAAAGTCGGCGGTTGCAAGACCTCGCCCAAACCTTTGATGATGCCCTAGCCCAGGGCGATGAAGCCCTCCAATCCGAAGGCTACGCGGCCCCTTGGCGGCAAGATGCCCTGCCGCCAGCCCTCACCCAAGGGAGCCTTCTGCTACCAACGACCGCAGGCGCAACCCAGCCCGATCCCAGCCCAGGATCCTCTGAGCCGTCGCGGGTAGCCCACCCCTGGGGACGCCCCCTTCAGCGAGTGCCGGGGGATTGGGTAACCCAGGTCGCCCCACGGCTACAGGCGGCAGCAGCCATCGCCCAGGATCGTGGGCTACATCTGCTAGACCACCTCCCCCCCGATCTACCAGCGGTATGGATGGATTCAAGCGCTGTGGCAGAGGTGATCAGCAATCTGCTAGACAATGCCCTCAAATATGCCCCCGCTGGGGCCGCTGTTTGGGTGGTGGGTGGCCTCAGTCGGGTCATCGATGGGCAGACCTGCCAAGGGCTGGCGGTGGGGGATACGGGGCAAGGCATTCCCTTGGCCGATCAGGCCCACATTTTTGAACGCCATTTTCGCGGCATTCAGGCCAGCGGCGACATTCCCGGCACCGGGCTTGGCTTGGCCATTGCCAAGGAACTGATGGAAGCCATGGGAGGAGACTTGGAGATCATCAGCCCCGTCCCCCCAGAGTATCAACGGGCGCTAGCGGAAATGTTCGACGCAGATGCTACCTACCAAGGGCCAGGGGTTTGTTTTATTGCCTGGCTACCCCAAGCCTAAACCCAGAGAGAATCGCCCCTTGCTGAAGGCGTTCCGCCCCCGGAGCGATGGGGTAGCCCATGCAATATCTCAATCCACACCAGTGGGAACTCCAAAATCCTTGTCAGATTGACGCTTTTGGCCTCTTACATTTAGATGGTGATGGCCAAAGGACAGCATTGGACACCAGCAGCTATTTTCTTAGGAAGGATTTAACAATGGTTCAGTGGTTTGAGGAGCGGCAATTCGAGTCTGAGGCAGAGCGTCAGGCTATTCTCAGTCCTTCACTCACCGAGCCCTTTGGCGTCCCCCGTGATATTGCGCGGATGTTGTTTGATTTT
>JBIPSI010000006.1:0-179362 GCA_044070495.1 Spirulina sp.
ACGGTTGACCCTGAACCTTGTTTTGCCTCTAAAAAGGCAGAAGCCCGATATTATGACCAAATCTGGTTCTCTAGGATCCAATCCATGCGCTGTCAGCTACCCCCTGTGGAGGCGGCATAAAGATGTGTCAGGCAGTCAGGCTTCAGCCACGATCATGCGAGTACATTCATAGGCTGCGTATCCAAGGTCTGAGCGATCACTCTCCTATCATGGCGGATTTCGCACCACCGGAGAAAGACACCTAACTACGTATTGCATCGAAAGCGCTAGATGGATCACGGGCCTATTCATGACTGTTCCACGGCCTTGGCCTAGAGGTTTGAGATAGGGAACGAGTCGTTGGGTGCATAATTGATCACATCCCTCTGCTCAGGTTGTGTGCAGAGGAATGATGGCGTTGTCTACTAAACGCAAGCTTGACGGAGGATTAGTGCCGTGACGATCTCGTTAGACTTACCATCAGAGCTAGAGAATGAGCTTTCTGCTGAGGCATCCCAGCTTAAATTGCCTCTGTCAGAGTATATTCTTCGCGTTCTCTCCTTTCGCCCTTTTCTGCAAAATCCTCCCAAAACAGGGGTGGAGCTAGTTGCCTACTGGGAAAGCGTCGGGGTTATCAACTCTCGGCCTGATATTGCTGATAGCCAAGAGCACGCCCGCCGATTGCGCGACCAAGCTGAACATCGTGAGCGAGCCTAGGCAGCGAATGTACCTTGTTGATACTGATGTCATGATCGATATTCAGCGGGGGTATGCGCCAGCACTGGCTTGGTTTGCCTCTGTCCCAGACCTGCCAAGCATTCCCGGCTTTGTGGTGATGGAATTGATTCAGGATGCTCAGAACAAGCAACAGGTCAGAAAAGTTCTACAGCTTGTAGCGCCACTAACCATCATTTGGCCGACTGAAACCGATTGCGCCCGTGCCCTATCTGACTTCACAGCCTATCATCTGTCTCACAAGGTTGGTCTGATTGATGCTTTGATTGGAGCCTGTGCTGTTGGGCGTAGTGCAACCCTCTGTACTTTCAACGTGAAGCACTACCAAGTCATCTCCGGCTTGAGCCTGGAGCAGCCCTACAGCCGCTGAGGCTACCTAATACTTCGCTGGTGCGGACGGCACAGAGGCTATCGGCGAGAGTTCACGCTTATCTGCCGTCCAAATTCACTGTTATGCCGCAAATCTGTGGTTAGGGCCTTCGCTAAAGTTGGGTCACTCTGGCCTAGGGCCAATGTCGATATTTTCGCCAGCGTAACCATCCACCCAGGCCCAGTATGGCGCTGACCATCGCTAGACTGCCGTACCGCCCCTGTTGAGCGTAGCGTTCGCTGGCGGTGTCTGCGATGCGATGGGGATTGGCGGCATCTACTAGGGGTGGCCAATTAGCCTTTGGCAAGGCAAGAATTGATATTTGGTAGAATTGAGATAGTAATAGATAGATTCTGAACTATGACTCTTGCGATTCTAGCGGAACCTGCTCCTTTAACTATTAATCCTGATGGTGTAGTTAAGGTTGGGGGAACGCGGGTAACCTTAGATACGGTTATCTTTGTGTTCAAGCAAGGAGCAACTGCTGAAGAAATGGTCTACCGCTATCCATCTCTAAAGCTAGGCGATGTTTATGCATCGATTGCTTTCTACCTAAATCATCAGGAGGATGTAGAAGCCTATCTCAATCAGCGACAGCAACAAGCGCAAGAAATTCGGCAAATGAATGAGGCTCGTTTCGATCCGCAGGGCTTGCGCGATAGGCTATTGGCTCGAAGAGTCGAGCAGCAAGGATGATTAAATTGCTAGCGGATGAAAATCTGGACAACACGATTATTAGGGGATTGCTGCGTCGAAATCCAGATATTGATATAGTCCGAGTTCAAGATATTGGTCTGTCAGGAGAAGATGATCCTGTTGTGCTTGAGTGGGCGGCTGTTGAAAAGCGCGTCTTGCTGACGCATGATGTGGCAACGATCACCCGCTACGCCTATGAAAGGTTGGCTAAGAATCTCGCCATGCCAGGGGTAATCGAGATTCGCACAGATGCACCTGTAGGTAGAGTCATAGAAGACATCTCCATTATTTTAGAGTGTGGTGTCGCAGAGGATTTAGACGGCCAAGTTTATTACTTGCCTCTATGAAGCGGCGACGACATAACAATGCGATGCTCCGGGCATAGGATTATCGGGGTTATCGACGGTGTATTAGAGCCGATTCGTTAGGCCGACCGCAGGGCCGGGGAGACCTCGATGGTAGTGCGGTCGGTGAGGATTTCGTGGCCGGTTTCGCTGACCAGGACGGTGTGTTCAAACTGGGCGGAGAGGGATCGATCCACCGTTACCACCGTCCACTGATCCTTGAGGGTGCGGGTTTGTTTCGATCCGGCGTTGAGGATGGGTTCGATGGCCAAGGTCATGCCTGGGCGCAGGGTCATATTCGGCAGTTGGCGAGTGCGGAAGTTGAAGACCGAGGGCGCTTCGTGGAGGTTGCGGCCCACCCCGTGTCCGGTGAAATCTTCTACCACGCTAAAGCCGTAGCTGTTGACGCAATCCTCGACGGCTCCGGCGATATCTAGCAGGGTGTTACCGGGTTTTACCTGGCCAATGCCAGCATAGAGGGCGGCTTCGGCGGCTTCCATCAAACGGCGGGCCTTGGGGGCAACTTCCCCCACCGCAATGGTGATGCAGGAGTCGCCATGGAAGCCGTTGTAGTAGGCTCCGGTGTCTACCTTTAGCAGGTCGCCCCGACGAATGATGTGGCGCTTGCGGGGAATGCCGTGCACCACTTCATCGTTAATACAAGCGCAAATCGAGGCCGGAAACCCGTGGTAGCCCTTAAAGCTAGGGGTGGCTCCCATCTCGCGGATGCGTTTTTCGGCGTGGGCATCGAGGTCGGCGGTAGACATCCCCGGCTCCACCATGGCCTCAATTTCCTTCAGCACCGTGGCCACAATCCGGGCCGACTGGCGCATGATCGCAAGGTCGGCCTCCGACTTCAGCTCCACCCCCTGCACCCGACGGCTGCGCTTGGGTAGGGTAGGGGTGGCCCCATGGCCAGGAATTAGCTTTGCCAAAAAGTTCATAGCGAGAGTAGGGATGAGGTGAAAGAGGTGATTATTGGGGGTTAGGGGCTAGATTCGGTTGAAAACAGTCCTTATTATGCTGACTTAGCCCTCACCCAAAGTCCCTCTCCCGTGGGGAGAGGGACTTTGGAAAAGATTTCTGGCTCCCCTCTCCTTCCTGGGCTACTACGTACACAGATCTTGCCGCTGTTAGCAACATCCTGGGCGATCCCCCTAACTCCCCCTTTGTAAGGGGGACTTTGGCTCCGGTTCCCCCCTTTTTAAGGGGGGCTAGGGGGGATCTTTCCAGAGCATGGGCTATATCTGGGACTTGTGTGTACTTAGTAGCCTCCCTGGGAGAGGGGCTGGGGGTGTAGCTTGCTTCCCGTCAGGGTGGGCGAGGGAAGCTTATTTTCTGGAGAGTTTTCTTAGCCTTGGGGTTCAGGCCAACCCTTTCCTAGTTTAAGGGCACGGCAGCAGAACGCAAATCCAGCTTCAGCGTTTGCCCGACCTCGGGCTGCATCACCTGGGTACCAAAGCCCTTGGCTTTTAGGGCAGATTGCAGTGCATCAGCGCCGCCAATCGCCTTCAGCAGGGAGATGAGGAAGCCGCTGTACTGCACTTCTCCGGCATCGGCGGTGGGCAGAATCACCTGGGGTTGCAGCCATTCTGTGAGTTCTAGGGCACCCTTTTGACCGCGAATAATGGGGCCAACCAGGGGCAGGGCTAAGTCCAGCACGGGGGTGATGACCACATCAATGGGGCCTTCGTTTTTGAGACTGGGGGCGTGGAAACCGTGGGGTTCATAAAACAAGGAGTGCCCCGTGGCGGCATCGCGCAGAATGTAGCCATTTTCGACGGTGGTGGGGCCAATGGGGGAACCGGGCACGGCCTGAATGGTGACGCTATCCGCCAGGGTAAAGCGCTCTCCGTGGGCGAGGGCCGTCACCTGGGTGAAGCCGAGGGACTGGGCCACCTTGGCGGCACTGGCGGAACCCACCACGGGAATCAACTTATCCAGCGCCTTTAGCGTCGGCGGATGGGCGTGATCCTCTAGCCCTTGGCTGAGCAAAATTAGGTCAATATTTTCCGGCAGAGATCGCGGCTGGGGATGTTCGCCTTTGAAGAGCCACGCCTGTTGGCCAAATACCAAATCTCCCACCAGCCAGGGGTCGATGAGAATGCGCCGACCGCCCAATTCAATCAGCCAGGAGTTGCTATCGAGCCAGGTTGCATCCATTGCCGTTGCCCACCGTTGATGAAAGACAGCTCCATTGTAACTTTCTTGTAAATAAATGTTACGGCAGCTCTCATCCACCGCTGGCCCCTGGATTGTGCTGACGGACACGCCACGGACTAGAACAGGGGCACGGTAGCATCGATGGTGATGCCCAGAATCGTGTCGCCAAAGCGAATGCGGGGGTCGGAGGAACGGCCAAAGCTCCAGCCGCCGTAGAGGCTGAGTCTGACCCGTGGAGTAATGCTGTAGACCACTTGCCCCAGCAGTTGTTGGATGGTGTCGTAGCGATCTTGGGTGGTGTAGTCAATCAGGTTCAACTGGTAGCTCAGCCCGGTATGCCATTGGGAGGATGGGGTATAGCCGAGGTAGACCCCCGCCGTTTGGCCCAGGCGGCTAAAATCTGTGACCACAATGCCGCTAGCGGTTTGGGATCGCGACCGGGCATCGTTCCACTGCACCTGGTAAAAGCTGTCGAGCACTAGGTTAGGGGCTAGGGGATCCCGTCGTCCTAGGGTAAGGGCTACAGCTCGATTATCGAAGAAGCGAAAGCGAGATCCGCCAGCCCGCAGTAGTTCTTGGTAGGTCGCTCCCACCTGAATGTAGGATCGGGGCGAGAGTCCTTGGCGCAGGGCCAGACGCACGCGCCAGTCGTCGTAGTTAATGCTGGGCTGGCTGGTGTAGCGCTGAAGCCCGGCATCCAGGCTGCCAATCAGCACGGTTTCGGGGCCAAGGCTGGGGTAGGCCGCTAGGGTTACAGCGGGACGATAGAAGGTATCGCCAGTCAGGCCGCCCACATCATTGACCACCAGCAGCACGTTATCGCTATTGACCAAGGAAAAGCGGGCGGTTAGAAAGGCAACCTTGGGCGGGGCCGTGGCAACGGGGAGATCGGGCTGCTCCCGAATGCGTAAAATTCCCAGTTCAGGATCCTCTAGGGGATTGCGTACCCGAATCACGCCGAGTTCAGGATCCTGAAACAGGTCTAGATCCTCCGAGGTAAGGTCTGGTGTATCAAAATCCGTTGGTTCAGCATCAGCCTCTGGTTCAGGATTGGCCCCTGCTTCAGGATTAACCTCTGACTCAGGATCGGCCTCAGCCTCGGAGATTGGGTCGCTGAGGGTGACCTCTGCCCCATCTTCTACGTCTGCTAAGTCAGATTTATATGCTAAGTCGGATTTGTCTATTAATAATATGGGTTCTTTCAGGAGGGGTGGTGTGGAAGGAAAGGCCGCTGAAGGCGGTGTAGCTGGAGCTAGGGGACGAGCCACGATCTCCGACTCCTCACCATTGGCCCATGCTGTGGATCCACACACCATCCATCCACCAAGACCTAGCAGGGTGAGGGGTAGAACAAACCATCGTGGTCTTGGGACAAACACCATCGCATCTGAGGAGTGGACGCACTTGTCCGTAGAATCACTGTTTAGTCTCAGTATTCCTAACCAGAAAGGCCTAACTTTATCAAAGTTTTATGAACTTCAGTGGGAATTTGATAAACCCACTTTCCGGTTCTCTGAAGGCCCACCTACTATAGAAACTAATCAGGCCAACTTAGTTCCCCCGATTCCATCGGTTCTGGGATATTGTTTTTGCCTCTGCCCCTGGGGATCTTGCTCCCAGCGTCACTAAATTCCAGCGCTACTCAGTTCCAGCGTCACTTTTTTGGGCTGATCGCGGCTTCCCTTGCGGGTTCCCTCCATCCTGTCGCCGCATCGGTATTTCCCCTCGCACTCGCCATGGGTTGTTCTATGTTTGGTCGATTCACGGCTTGGCCAGCTTTGGTTGCATCCCTGTGGGGGTCAGCCGTTTTTGTTACCCCAGCCTGGGCCGAGGTACCCTTTCGTTGGGCTGAGGTGCAGGCTGTGGTTAACCAAGTGGAAATGCAGTCTGCCGATGGCTCCCGGCGATGGGCCGTTCCAGACAGTTGCCTGTGTCCTGGCGATACCCTCAGCACCCAGGGCGTTTCCCAGGCCGAACTTCGCCTGAACGATGGATCCTTAGTACGGGTGGGTGAACAGGCTGCATTACAGGTGCGTCAAGGCACCCGTACCCTGCGCCTCCTCCAGGGAACCACCCTCATCTTCGCGCAACCCAATCAAGGCCGTACTACCATCGAAACGCCCAACGCCCTCACAGGGCTAGATCACACCGCTGTGGTGGTGCGCTACGTGCCCTCCCGTGACCTCACCCTGGTGATGGCCCTCGCCAACGCCGAGACTGGCCCCATCTCCATTACCCTCAAGGCCAGTGGGCAGGAGGGGGTGCTCTACGCCGGACAGATGGCCTTAGTCAGCGCGGAAGGGCTGGAAATTATCGAGTTTGACCTGCTGGAGTTTTACCGCACTAGCCGCCTGGTGATGGGGCTTGCCCTAGATGGTTCAACCCCAGTGGGCGGTTCTACGACCCAGATTCCCGATCCAGATCCTGTAGCCCTGCTGCGTTCCCAACTGCTGAGTGCGGTGGTTCAGCAAGCTCCCTTCGCCAATAGCACCATCCTCAACCCCAGCCTCATTAACGATTTATCAGGCGTTTCTGACTTAACAGATGCCAGCCAGGAGGCTTTACAGCCTATCCCCCTCAATCAATCGACCAGTCCAGCCCAGTCGCCTAGCAGCTTGCCTGCTGGGGTCGTTGCGCCACTGCCCGATTTGCCCGCCCCGCCAGAGAATACCGAACCCTCCGTTCCCGCACCACCAGCGGAACCACCGATCTCTGCCGACCCACTTCCCACCACCCCGACCCCAGTCCCCTCCGCTGATCCACCGTCTGCCGAGCCAGGCCCCACGGGTGCCCCGGCCCCCACCCCGGACGGATTGCCAAACGCCACGCCCTAGGGAGCAGGATCTCAACACCAATCACCCATGGCTCTGACGTAGCCCCCCAAGGATAAACACCTATTTTCTAGGGCAAATCCGAGTCAGAACACCCCGATTCCCAAGCAGGAAGACCGTAGGGGCGGAACCTCCTCGTTCGCTGATATTTATTGGGGAAGCACGCAAGCCGGAGTTAGCATCACCCGCTCCTAGAACGAGACGATCTCAGGATGAGCTGAGACAGATTGAGGCTAAGTAGGTTAAGGTGACTACGGAGAAACCGTAGAAATACGGATTCACTTTGTGAAGTAACATTAAACTTATGGACTCTTGTTAAAGTTTTAACGGAAAAATCATTTCAGACTTGGAGGTCTAAAACAGATTGACTTCAGGGGTACCGTAGAT
The DNA here is from genome assembly GCA_044070495.1 of Spirulina sp. GTDB lineage: Bacteria > Cyanobacteriota > Cyanobacteriia > Phormidesmidales > Phormidesmidaceae > Nodosilinea. The sequence continues at coordinate 7,506 of JBIPSI010000006.1, forward strand.
CCACTGGCTACTTTTTGGTTTGAGTTAGGACGCCGTAATTCGCCGTAGCGCCATGATAAACAACCGTCCACCCTTAGCCTTCTCTGCACGATGGATTTCCCTCGGATCTGCCCTCGTGGTTGCTGGGCTAACCTGGCTGCCCGGAGGCCCTGCCCAAGCTAGCGTGGCCCTCACCCGCGCCGACATTGAGGCGATTCTAAACCGTGTGGAGTTGATCCCTAGGGGACGATCCGCACGCATGGCCCGTAGCCGAGACTTCATGGCCGTTGGCGATACCCTGCGCACGGCAGCCCAGTCCCAGGCCCAACTTCGATTCAACGACGGATCCCTCGCCCGTGTGGGAGAGCGAGCTACCTTTCAGTTTTTGCCCAATACCCGTAACTTTCGCCTATCTAACGGCACGATGCTGCTGCTCATTCCCCCAGGACGGGGCCGCAGCACGATTCAAACCCCCAGCGCCATTACCGGCATCCAGGGTTCAGCGGTGGTGGTGCGCCACATCGAGGAGCGTAATCTAACCATCGTGATGGCCCTAACGAATAATCCGACGGGGCCGATGACGGTAACCACCCTGGGCTGTGACGATGGCTCCGAGTCCTGCGTTTCTGAACATGCCCTCTACGCTGGGCAGATGGCGCTGGTGCAGGGCAATCAGGTACAGATTTTAGACTTTGATCTGCCTACCTTCTACGACACGAGCCACCTCACCGATGGACTAGAACTCAACAACCCAGATCCAACGGTTTCCCTGGGGCCAGATCTCGATTTGGTGAGGGAAGAAACTCTAGAGGCGCTAGATCGGGAGGGAGGCTTCGCCGATGCCATCATGCTGAACCCAGCCGCCGTTGCGATTACCTCCAGCGACCAAGGGACAGCAAGCGAGCCCTGGCTATTGTCCCCTGCCATGGCCGAGACTCAGCTCGGTGGTCGGCCCCACAGCTTAACAGCGCCGGTGACCAGTAGCGTGGTGGGGGTGTCGCCCATTCCGGCGAACCGGGGAGGAGCTATCGTTTCTGGTACCCAGGACTCCCCTGGCAACGCACCAACCAGACAACCTGCCGCCCCTAGTGCAGCCGTCCAAACGCCCACAACGCGCCCCCCGGTCGCACAGCCGCCTGTGACACAACCCCCGGTCGCACAGCCACCGGTGGCTCAACCCCCGGTCGCACAGCCGCCTGTGGCTCAACCTCCCGTGGTGCAGCCGCCTGTGGCTCAACCCCCGGTCGCACAGCCACCTGTGGCTCAACCCCCGGTCGCGCAACCGCCCGTAGTGCAACCCCCGGTTGCCCAGCCCCCGGTCGCGCAACCGCCTGTGGCTCAACCTCCCGTGGTGCAGCCGCCTGTGGTCGTAGAGCCGCCTGTGACTCAACCCCCTGGGGTGCAGCCACCCACAGGGCCAGAGGTACCTGCGAACCCTCCCCCCTTCCGTCCCGATCCAACGGTACCGGCCAACCCACCGGCAAATCCCCCCGTCATCTTTGACCCCCCTGAGAAGGATCCCGTAGCGCCTGTGCCCTAGCTGGCTAGGATAAACCTGGGACGCGCTCAACTGATACGGGGCCGACCTCGCTACTTTAGGCCCTCGGTACTACAGATGCCGAGGGCTTCTATGTAGATGCACCGTCGCAAAACCTCCCCATAGGCAGTACGGTTCTACCCACCTGAGGAACGGGGCAACTTTCGTTACCTTAGATCTAGATGTTTGAACTTCCATTCACATCCAAGTCCACCCTCAGCAGCTTGCCGTAGCACAAGCGCCCCATGGGACTTGGTAAGCCCCAGGCGACCTGCCCCTTAGTGCCAGCAAAGCGAGGTATCCACTGTGAGCCATTCTTCCGGTAAATCCCCAGAACTGTTCAGCGGCTTCAAAGCCTTCGAGCATGGCAATTCGCTGATGCAGTACGTCCATGCCATGAGTCCTGAAACCATCGCCCAACTGTCTAACCCAACCTCCTCGGAGGTGCAGCAAATGATGGAACACAACATCATTGGGCTGTTGGGGGGCCTGCCTTCGCAGCATTTTGATGTGGAAATTACCACCAACCGCGAAAGCCTAGGGCGGCTGCTGGCCTCTGCTATGATGAGCGGGTACTTTTTGCGCGGAGCCGAGCAGCGCATGGCCATGGAGCAATCCTTTGTCCTGGCTGACTCCGCCTCTGATGCTGAGTGACCTCTAGATCCTCTCTTCATCCTTGCCCGACCTGTCCCTAAGTAGCCCCTCTCAGTCCCACCGTTGCCGCGATGGGGAAGCCACTTACCTGACGGCGGCACTGGACGTTTTGGCGACGGTTGAATCCAACGCTGAGCCTGCAATTAAATCGGCGGCTAAATCAGCGAAACAGTCTGGGGTCAGGAATCTCACAGCTTTGGATCCGGCTGGGGCTGTCTCCCCCTGGCCGGATTTTGTTGTAGCAGAACTGCGGTCTAGCCTGCTGAATTGGTATAGACAGGCAGGACGGCAACTGCCCTGGCGCAATATCGACAACCCCTACGCCATCTGGGTTTCGGAGATGATGTTGCAGCAAACCCAGGTGAAAACCGTGCTGCCCTACTACGAGCGCTGGTTGACGCAGTTCCCCACTGTAGACACCCTGGCGGCGGCGGAGTTGCAAACGGTGCTCAAAGCCTGGGAAGGTTTAGGCTACTATGCCCGTGCCCGAAACCTGCACCGGGCCGCCCAGCGCCTTGTGGCGGATCATGGGGGCCAAATTCCCCAGGATTTTGACCAAATCACCGCCCTTCCCGGTATTGGTCGCACCACCGCCGGGGGCATCCTCAGTTCCGCCTACAACCTGCCCTACGCGATTTTGGATGGCAATGTAAAGCGGGTGCTGGCTCGACTAGTGGCCCTGCCCATGCCCCCCGCCAAAGCGATGAACACCCTGTGGGATTTGTCCGAGGGCTTGTTGGATCCCGAAAACCCCCGTGACTTTAACCAGGCCATCATGGATTTGGGGGCCACCCTCTGCACCCGCCGCCAGCCCGATTGCCCCCGCTGTCCTTGGCAAGGCCACTGTCGCGCCTATAATTTGAATGTGCAAGCGGAGATTCCGATGACCGAGAGCAAAGCCCCCATCCCCCACAAACATATTGGTGTCGCGGTAATTTGGAATGACCAAGGCCAGGTGCTTATTGACCGACGCAAGCAGGAAGGGTTGCTGGGCGGATTGTGGGAATTTCCGGGCGGCAAAATTGAACCGGGCGAAACCGTAGAAGATTGCGTCCGGCGGGAAATTCAAGAGGAACTCGGCATCGACATTGCCGTGGGCGACTTGCTCTGCACCGTCACCCACACCTATTCCCACTTCAAAGTCACCCTCAACGTTCACCACTGCACCCACCTCAGCGGCGACCCCCAACCCATCGAATGCGACGAAGTGCGCTGGGTCAACCTCGACCAAATTGAAGAATATCCCTTCCCCAAGGCCAATATTCAAATTATCGAAGCCCTCAAGGCCCACGCCCAGGCCAATTCAGCTACCCATTAGGACGATGTCCGGCCCATGTGTAGAGCCATGAAGGATGGTGTAGCGAGGTTTCCTGGCCTTTTACAATGGGGGCAGTCCTTTACCGAGCATTGACTATGGCGATTGAAACCGTGGGTAGCCCACCCCCTGAGGCCGATCAAATTAAAACGGTGCTAGAGCAGCAGTTGCCCAACATCATCGCCAGCTTTAACCAAGTGCTGCGCGAACAGTACGGCATTACCGGCGTCAGCGTGGGCGGCTTTAGCGTGGTGCCCGAAAGCGCCGTGGCCGGAACGGTAGTTTGCGACCAAGAAAGTTGCTCGATTAGCTAGCGGCTACGGGCCAGCGAACATTCCAACCGTTGGCCTGTAAAGCTGTGCTTGGATCTGGAGCAACCCCGCCGATTAACGCCCCTCGTCAATGCCGCCTGTTTCCCATCCCTTTAGTCGGGGCTTGCTAGTCGTATTAATGAACTACAACGACCATGCGCCGCCTCACGTCCATGTCAAGTATCAAAATGACTATGGCAGCTATCGAATCACCATCCAGTCTCGGCAGTGGATGCAGCCTGGTAAGCCACTGCCGCCCAAGTTTAAGCGCCTTATCGAAGCGTGGGTGGAGGCCCATGAAGACGCTTTGTTAGAACAATGGCAGCGAGCGATGCGACGTGAAACCATTGAAATCGTAGGATAGGCGCTATGAAATGGGAATCCTGGCAATCACTGGCTGATAACCCAACGTACTGGCAAAATTCGGCTGAGAAAGGATTGCTCAAGGCCGAATATTTAGGCAACTACACCTTGCGGCTGTGGTTTGAGGATGATATGAATGTCAGCATTTACGAACTGGACTTTTTCCCCCTGCTCATAGAAGAAGACCCAGGCCCAGCCCTGAGACCGTTGAGGCAGTTAGAACGGTTTCAGTTCGTTAAAGGTGACTATGCCCTGATCTGGCCCAACCCAGCGACCGGAGCCTACGATGAAGCGACCATCGATTTAGCCCCCGAATGCGTACGTTTTTTCTGTGAGCAGTATGGCCGACTGGTGAAACCGAGCCGAACGGCACTAAAAGGAGGGGTCTTGGGATGAGCGTTGCCATCGCCAAATGGACGCTGGAGGAGTATCACCGCATGATTGAGGCGGGACTACTTGACCATCGCCGCGTAGAACTACTATTAGGAGAAATTGTGGAGATGGCTCCAGAGGGAGAACCCCATGCCTACTTTAGTTCTGAGGCGGGGGATTATTTGGCGCAACAACTCGGAAATCGGGCCATGGTGCGACAGGCTAAACCCATCACTCTCCCCAATCAATCGGAGCCGGAGCCGGATATTGCCATCGTTCAGCGGCTGGGGCGCGAATATCTCAATCACCATCCCTATCCTGAAAATATTTTTTGGGTGATTGAATACGCCGACTCTAGTTGGGAAAAGGACTTCCAGATCAAAAGCCGAGTCTACGCTGAGGTGGGCATCGCTGAGTATTGGTTGATCAACCTCAAAAAGCAGGAATTGCTTCTGTTTCGCGCTCCTCAATCGGGACAGTATGCCACGTGCATTCCCATGGCCACAGGTAGCCTAGCCCCGATTGCCTTTCCAGAGGTGGCGATTGATATCCATCGACTGATTAATTGATGGCTATGGATAGCTGATGCACGGATCATCGTCAGGGTTCCATCGCCACCTGCTGGTTCAGGATAGTTTGAGTGGCGGCATCGGCGGCAAACAGGTGCTCTACCCGCAGCGAGGCTAAGGTGATGTCTTGGGGGGTGCCGAAGGTGGTAAACATGGCGAAGAAGGCCAGTTCGCCGTAGGGGGTGGCATAGCGGGTGGTGAGCACCGGGGCCGCTGGAGTCACCAGTCTGGATTGGAGAGCCTGATCCCCTAGGCGATCCCGCAGCAGGGCGGCGAAGGACTCCACCTTGGGGGCAAGACTAGGTTGAGCGGCAGCCTCTTGGCGCAGACGCACCAGCAAATCGGGGCCAACTTCCTCCAGGTTAATGACCGACCGGGTTAAGCCCTCAGGGTGGATCAGCAGATCCAGCAAGTTCATGGGGGAAGAGTCAGGCAAAGCGGTGGACGAGGGCATGAGAGTTGCCGCTAGCCACTGGCCCCCTCGGTTCAGCCGCACCAGGTTCCACTGGGCGTCCATGACCAGGGCAGGCATCGGATCATGGGCCATGAGCAATTGCCCCAGTGCTTGATTGATGGTCTCCAAGGCCGGATCCTCTAGGGGAGTGGCGGCATAAACCGGGGCATAACCCGCCTGGAGCAGGGCCTCGTTACGCAATATCAACGGCGCTTCCAAGGCGTGTAACCAGGCCAACAATAGATCTCGACTGGGCCTCGCCCGCCCCCCTTCAACAAAGCTAATGTGGCGTTGGGACACCCCTAGGCGTAGCGCCAACTCAAGTTGACTAATCCGCTGAGCTTTGCGGGCCTGACGCAGGGTATCGGGCAGGGGATGGGCGGAGGATAGCACGGGATTTTATTACCTGAGAGGTAGTTGATTTGATAACCTAAGCCTTGAATACTGAGCCTATCACCCCTAGAGAGGTTCAGCCATGCTGCGTAGTTTGTTGGTCGTTGCCTTGATTTCGCTGGGCGGAATTAGTGCCGTCGCGCTTTGGCAGTACGGCTACCTGGGTATTTTTGCCACGGAATTTCAGAGCACCGCCGGGATGCAAGTCTTGGCCGATCTGGTGATTGCCCTATCGCTATTCCTGGTTTGGATGTGGCGCGATGCTAAGGCGACCGGACGCAATCCCTGGCCTTGGTTGATTATGACCCTAACCATGGGATCCTTTGGGCCGTTGTTTTATCTGCTCACCCAAAAGTCAGCGGCGGCGGCAGAATCCGATCAATAACCAAACCCTAGGAACCAAACCCTAGGAGTAACGCCCCATACCCAATCCAAATCAGAAAAACCCGATTCTCAATCCGGCAAACCGTAGGGGTGGGGTTTCCTCACCCACACCAATATCAGGGGCGCCTTCATCGGCTCACCCTAGGCTATGGAGAAAGTTACCAAGCGTAATGGAGACAGCGCATACCGAGAATCTGCGGTATTCTTGGGGCAAAGTTCCTGCATAGGTCAGCCCCATGAATCGGCGTAGCGTTCTCTATAGCCTTGTGGTCGTGGTCATTGCGGCCTTGCTGATGGTTGTTCCCTTGGCAAGCCGTGCCCCAGCCCAGGTAAGCAGCCCCAACTCACCGCCCCTGCGCAACCTGATGCAGGAGTTTGAGCCTGTTGTGATGCCGGGGGCTACGGCCTATTCCCTATTCACCACCGATATGGCGGCGGCCCATCAAGTGTGGTATCGCATTTCTGGCGGGGATGCCCTCTTCCGGCAGCGGTTGCGGGTGTATCAGGAAAATGCAGGCCCGCGCCCTCAAAATGAACTTCCCCCCGACAGCGCCCGACAGCAGGAATTGCTCTCTAATACGCCCACGGGCTGGTTTATGTTTCCGGCAGAAACGGGGGTGTTTACCTACTACTTCGATGGCGATCATCGCTCTGGGGGTGGCCAAAACTGGGAGGATGCCTTTGGCATCAAGGTACGGCGCACCCGATTCGCGAACGGCAACCTCTATGACCTAGGCTTTGAAGACCAGGCAAGCCTCGATGACTTTAATGACCTAGAGCTTCAGGTGGTCATCCTACAATCATTGTCTTAGTACAATCCTTGTCCTAGCTGGACGCTTCCCATGACCAAACACCTGATTCTCTTTCGCCATGGTAAATCAGACTGGGAGGCCAGCTTTAACCGCGACCACGACCGTCCGGTGGCAGAACGGGGACAGCGGGCCGCTCAAACTATGGGACGCTGGCTGGCGGCGGTGGATCGTGTGCCCAGCCTAGCCATTACTTCCTCGGCGGTGCGGGCCAAAACCACCCTAGAGTTAGCCATGGCAGCGGGGCCGTGGGATTGTCCGACCCAGGTCACCAGCGATCTCTATGAAGCCACGGTGGACACGGTGCTGGGGGTGATTCAGCGGCAGTCGGATACTTACCATTCCCTCATGCTGGTGGGCCACGAACCCACCTGGTCAGACACCCTCACCTACCTAATGGGCGGCGGCACGGTGCGAATGCCCACAGCGGCCATGGCCTGTCTAGGGTTTGAGGTAGACCACTGGGCGCAGGTGGGCCAGGGCCGTGGTACCCTGCTGTGGCTGATGCCGCCCAAACTGTTGACCTCCCTGATGTAACCTCCCCAGAGCAAACGATGACCCCGTTGCCCCAGACCCAGACCTATTCCTGGAACGACTACCCCTGCACCTACACCCATTATCCAGCGCTAGGGAATCCGGATACGCCGCCCCTGCTGCTGATCCATCCCATTGGGGTGGGGTTGGCGGGCTGGTTCTGGCATCGCTTTGCCCAGGCCCTGGCCGCAACGGGCAATCGTCCTGATCTGTATGTGCCCGACCTGCTGGGCTGTGGTCACTGTCCAAAACCCAAGGTGGCCTACTATGCCGAAGACTGGGCCGACCAGTTGGCCCACTTTTTGTGCCAGATGGTGCAGCGGCCTGTGGTGCTGGTGGTACAGGGGGGAAGCCTGCCCATTGGCCTGAAGTTGATGGCCCATCCCCAAACCCAGGGGTTGATTCAATCCCTGGTGCTGAGCGGCCCACCGGGCATGAAGCTGATGACCACCCCCACCACCCACCGCCGCCAAACCCTGCTGTGGAATCTGCTGTTCAGCGGCCCAGTCGGTATCGGGTTCTTTCGCTACGCCCGTCGCGAAGCCTTTTTAGAATCCTTCAGCCGCCGCCAACTGTTTGCCCAGGAACAGGACATCGACCGGGAATGGCTCGACCAATTGTTGGAAGACGCCCAGGATGCGGGCGGACGTCACGCCGTCTACTCCTTCCTGGCGGGTTTTTGGCGACAGGATTACACTGCCTTGATGGCTGCCATTTCGGTACCTACCCTCGTCATTTTTGGCGATGCCGCCTCCGGCATTAACCGCCTCAGCCGCACCGACCCACCCCAGCAGCGCCTAGAGGACTACCTCCATCACATCCCCAACGCCAATGGAACCATGATTCCTGGTCGCAACGTACTGCCCTACGAATCTACCGACGCCTTTGTGGAGGCCATGGGGGACTGGTTGGCAGGCAAAGCCTCGACCTAATGGCCTCTCTCCCATCGCATCTCCACCAAGGATGATGGACTACCGCTTGCGGCCCTGCCAACGGTGTTGCAGGTAGGTAAGGCCACCCCCCAACAAGGGAATCAACGCCATCATCAGCAACCACAGAGGCGAGGGCGGCGGATCGGGCTGGGCTACGACAAGGGGTGTAAAGGTCAGCATCTCGGCGGTGGGGCTGGGGATCGCGGCCCAGATGCGCTGGGGGTTGAGGCTGAACATCAGGCGTTGCCAGGTTTCGGGGCCGACCATGCCATCGGCGGGAAGCCCTTGCTGCTGTTGAAAACGCTGGACGGCCTCGGCGGTATTGTCACCATAGCGCCCGTCGATTTCCCCTTGGTACCATCCGCCCTGGGCAAGGGCCGTCTGAAGTTGCTGAACGGCTTCCCCCTCATCACCGGGGGCGACGGGGGGCAGGGGTGAATTCAGCCATGGAACAATGGGCGAGGGGAGGACTCCAGACATAATCAGGCAAGGAAGGACGGTGAAATGACAGGCTGAAGCACGGCAATCTGGGTATGCGCAGGCGGCGAAGGTCTCGACCGCTAAGGGAATCCCCTCTAGGTAGGGGCAAAACCCCACAGCCACAGCGGCAACGTCAATAGTAGCCCGACCGAACTCAGTCCCACACAGGTGACGGAGAGTTCGCGGTCGAGATCGTAGGCTTCGGCCAGCACCAGGTTAGAGAAGGCGCTGGGCATTCCGGCCTGGAGCACCATCACCAAGCGGGGTGGGCCGTCGATGCCGACCAGGGTGAGGCCAACCCCTACCACCAAGGGCAGCAGCAGCAGCTTAATGCCCATGGCCACCCCGGCCCGTGAGAAATGTCGCCAGGTTCTCAGTTGTTGAATGCGTAGCCCCATCAGCAGCAGCGACAGCATCACTACCCCCCAGGCGATAGCGTAGAGCAGGCTGTCGAGCCAGGGGGGCAGCGGCAGGGGTTTGAGGGCTAATCCTGTACCAAAGGCGAGGATAATCGGGTTGCGTAGCACCTCTAGGGGCCAGCTCACCCAGGCCGGACGGGACAGGGTATGGGGCCGATCTCCAAATTCCGCCGCCAGAATCGCCCCCAGCCCGTAGGATCCGAGCAGGGTGCCCAGGGCATCGTAGAACAGCGCCCAGCTAAACACGCTCACCCCCAACTGGGGCAGCAGCAGCACGACGGGATAACCAATGTAGCCCGTGTTGCCCAGCATCGAGGCCAGGGAAAAGCTACCTTGGGTAGGTCTGGGCCAGGTTTGTCCGCGCAAGGCAATCCACAGGCGACTGCACAACAGCCCCAACAGCATCGCCCCCCAGGCCACCACGGGCGCGAGGTACACTGGCCCCGACAGATCCGCCCGCCGCGTAAACCCAATGATGCTAAGGGGAATGCCCACCCAAAACAAAAATTTGCCCAGGGCGAGGGGAACGGTCTGGTGCAGGCGTTGGCTGGGTTCGTGGCCAATCTGGACATAGGCCAAGGCGTGACCTACCCCCACCCCCGCCAACACCCCCGCCGCAATGGGCAGGTATAGCCGTAGCAGAACCCCAAACGGTGGCATGGCCCCTGCATTCTCCCAAACGCAACCGTGACTGTTTCAGTGTGTCACGTTATCGGATGGGCGGCAGGGGCATGGGAACGGGAGTCTAGGGCCAGTGGGGGTCGGGGTTTAGTCTACGGTGAGTAGGAAGGCTCCCTGCCCCGTGCGGTCAAAGGCATTGACAATGACACGGTAGAATCCATTGCGCGGCAGGGTCACCACCAGTTCCGAGTTGGTGTCGTTGGGGTTGCGGTCGTCGTTTTCCCCAAGGCGGTTGCCCTGCTCATCCAGCAGGATCAGGTAGGTGTCGAACACATTGCTGCTGAGGCTAATGCGTACGGTTTGCCCTGCCCGCCCCTGGAAGCGATATTCCTGGTAGAAGGATCCATCGTTAAGGGTGTCATCGCCGGGGCCGAGGCTACCCTGCTGGCGCAAAATCGATCCACTGCCCTGGGGAGAGGTGGTTGTACCCCCCGAATTACCACCGTTGCCGCCGTTGCCGCTGAGGCGCAGTTGGTACCGTCCGGTTTCCCCTTCGGCGTAGGCGTTGGCCAAAATCAAATAGGTGCCCGTATAGGGCAACTGCACCGACAGACGAGCATTGAGGTTGCCGCCGCTGTCGTCATCCTGCACGAAGAAGTCTTCATTGTCGGGGGCCAGCAAAATCAGATAGGCATCGAGATCATTACTCACCATGTCGATGGTAATGCGCTGGCCCGCTTGGCCCTCAAAGCTGTAGGGGGTGTAGTAGCTACCGTCGGGGAGGACGTTGCTGTTGCTGTCGAGTTGGCCTTGAACAGGGTTGCCGTTCAGGGCCAGAGGGATGGGGTCTTGGTCGGTACGGCCACCTCGGTTGGTGGTGCTGGCTTGGCCAGACCGCACCGAGGCCAAAAACTGCTGCACGGCGTTGGTGGGGATGGCAAAGCCGATGCCGACGTTGCCCCCAGATTGCCCGGTGGTAAAGATTGAGGTATTGACCCCAATCATTTGGCCTTCGCGGTTGAGCAGTGGCCCGCCAGAATTGCCAGGGTTGATGGCGGCATCGGTTTGAATCAGGTTGCGCTCGGTGTCGATGCGGCTGATGATGCCCACCGTGAGGGTGCCCTGGAGACCAAAGGGACTACCAATAGCCAGGGCGCTTTGGCCCACCCGCACCGAGTTGGGGGGCGCAATGGTGACGGTCGGGAGGTTGCCGGGGTTGCCCCGCAGGCGCACAGCGGCCAAGTCTAGGCGGTTTTCGCCATAGCCCACCACATCCCCCTGCAAGCTACGGCCATCGGCGAGGCGCACCGTCACCACCCGATCATTCCCCACCACATGGGCATTGGTGAGGATCAGCCCACTGGCATCCACGATGCTACCGCTGCCGCCCCCCGTGCGGGTTTGAATCGCCACCACCGCCGGACTGACGCGGTCGTAGACGCGGACAGTGGTGGCTTCATCTAGGGTGGACTGGGCAAGGGCTGCTTGTGGCCCAAGAATACGCGCTCCAGGCCAAGGGGCTGTACCGGGCAGAACGCCCAGCAACGCGCCCATTACGAGGGAACCCGAAGCCAATCGTGTAAAGACGGTGTGTGCCATGGCGACGTCGTTAGGTTGAGAGGGATCTGGAAAGAAGGAGGTGCCGTTAGGTGGTTATTGGTTGTTGGTTATTGGTTGTTGGTTATAGTTTACGGGGGTATTGTCCTAGGGTCAGGATAGCCTTGGCGCATGGTCTTCGGCCCAGGGGTCTAGGACAGTTTGCCCACAGGCACGGGAAAAGTATCGGGCCGAAGGTTAGGGGGCAATCTCAACGCGGTTGCGGCCTGTGCTTTTGGCTTGGTATAGGGCGGCATCGGCGGCTTTAATCAGGGCTTTGGCCGTATAGCCGTGGTCGGGGAAACAGGATACCCCTAGGGATGCGGTAAAGGGATGGAGGGTAATGCCTTCGTAGTCTATCCGCAGGCGTTCAATTTCCAGGCGGATGGCCTCGGCTCTTAGCTCAGTCACGGCTAGGGTAGATTCTGGCAAAATCAGGGTCATTTCTTCCCCCCCATAGCGACAGGCAATGTCTGACCCCCGCACCCGTTCCCGCAGAATTTTGCCCACGGCCTGGAGCGCCAAATCCCCGGCATCGTGGCCGTAGGTGTCGTTGACGCTCTTAAAGTAGTCAATATCCAGCATGATCACCCCAATGGCGCGGTTGTGGCGCTGCGCCCGCTGAATTTCCTGCTGAAGGGATTCCTCCAGGTAGCGGCGGTTGAATAGGCCCGTGAGCGGATCTCGAATGCTTTGGTGCTGGAGGGTTTCGCGCAGGTGCAGGTTCGCAATGGCGAGGGACAACTGCTCGGCGACGGTGCGGGCTAGCTGCTGTTTGGCCTCCGGGAAGTGGGCCGAGGTTTCGGCACAGAGGTAGAACAATCCCAGCATTTCTCCTTGGGCCTGCATGGGCAAGCAGAGGGTGATAGCGGTGGCCGAAGCGTTGCTGTGGTGGCAGCGCAGCCCGGTTTGGCCAGGATCGACCAGGTGGCTGCGACCCCGCCGCAAGGCCCAGCAGTCTTGGGGGTGGAACTCGGTCATGGAGGTGAGGTTTTGCCCCCAGGTGGCCACCAGTTCAGCGTAGTTGCGGGAGGCGTTAATGATGAAGATACTGCCGCAGCAGTGGGGAAACATGGGAGCAACTAGGGCACCCATAGCCTCGTAGGCCTCCTGCATCGTCAGGCAGGACTGAATGAATTCGTTCATTTCGCCCAGGCGCAGCATTTCCTGCTGGCGCTGGCACAGATTAGCGACATTGTCCTGCAATTTTTGGTTCGATTGCTGGAGCGCCATTTCCGACCGCTTCAGGGGAGTAATATCCCGACAGGTGACCGCGACCCCATCCCCCAGGGTGACCGCCGTCACCTCCAGCCAAAAATCGAGATTGCGGCGGCGGTAGTGGACGGGCTGCTGCACCGATTCGCCCGTGCTCACCACCTGCTGACAGAGGGAAAACAGAGTATCCGCGTGGCGATGGGTGCGAATATCCAATAACCGTTTCCCCAGCAGTTGTTGGGGGGTGTGGTCTAGGAGATCGGCGGCGGTGGGGTTGCACAGCAGCCACTCAAAGTCGATCACCAGATCGCCCTGGCGCACCGCCCGGAAAGCCATGATGCCATCCAGGGAACTGTTCAACACGCCGCTAAGCTGCATTTCTGAGGTTTGCAACGCCGCCTGGATTTCCACCGTGGGCGTCACATCCAGGTGGCTCCCAACCATCCTTACCACCCGGCCTTCTTCATCCACCACGTGGAGCAGGCGGGTTAGCATGTAAACCGTTGACCCGTTTTTGTGGCGGTAGCGCTGCACCAGGGAAAAGTGATCGGTACGTCCAGCGTTGTAGTCCTCCGTGAGCTGGTAGGAAATCTTCCGATCCTCCCCAAAGACAACGGACTCCCACATGGCCAGGGAATTTTCTAGTTCGTGGTCGTCGTAGCCGAGGATGGCCTTCCAGCGGGGGGAAAAGTAGATCTCGTTAGCCAGCAGATTCCAGTCCGAAAAACCCTCGGAGGAAGCCTGGAGCACCAGCTCAAGCTGTTCCTTGGTGGATTTGAGATCGATCTCGGACTGCCGCCGATGGGTAATATCTCGCGCCGCCGCATAGACCACCGTCCCCACCGGAACCGACCGCCACTCAATCCAGCGGTAGGATCCATCCCGGCAGCGGTAGCGGTTGACAAAGTTGAGGATTTCCTGCTGATTCGCCAGGGTGGTCAGGGTGGCCAGGGTCGCCTCCACATCATCGGGATGCACGTAGTCGATAAACCGTGTGCCCTCTAGCTCCTCTAGGGGGTAGCCCAAGATTTTCTCCCAGGCACAGTTGAGGCGGCGGAAGTAGCCGTCGGTGTCGGCAATACACAGCAGATCTAGGGAGACCGAAAAGAACCGATCCAGCTCATCAATTTTGGTTTCTAGGGCAAGTTCGGTTTGCTTGCGCTCGGTGATATCGCGCACAATCACCAGGCATTCCTCGTCGCTACAGGGCACCAAGCGCACTTCCTCGTAGCAGGTTTTGCCATGCTTGGGAATCTGCTGCTCCCACACCTGAAGCTGGCCCGTAGTCAGGGCTTGGTCAATGCGCTGGAGTTGGTAGTGCAGAATATCGAGGGGCAACACCTCCGAGAGGTGGCGCTGAATCGGCAAAAAGCTGCCGGAGGCTCCATCCTTCGGCAGCAACACCATAAAGCAGGTGCCGTCGCGCCCTACCCGCAACAGCAGATCCGGAATCGCCGATAGAATCGCGTGGTTGGTGGCCTCGCTTTGGCGCAGAATGATTTCCATCTGCTGCCGCTGCATTTCCTCCCGCTTGTGATCGCTAATATCGGTATGGGTGCCAATCAACCGCTGGGGCTGGCCCTCCGCACTCCATTCAATCACCTGCCCCCGGTCTAAAATCCACTTATAGCGACCGTCTTTGCAGCGCATGCGGTGCTCGTTTTGGTAAATTGGGGTTTCGCCGCGCAGGTGGGCCTCCAGATCGGCGTAGCACTGGGCTTTGTCGTAGGGATGTACCCGGCTGTCCCACTCCTCTAGTCGATTACTAATTTCGTGATCGTCGTAGCCCAGCATCATTTTCCACTGGGCCGAGAAAAAGACCTCGTTGGTGATAGGGTTCCAGTCCCATAGGCCATCCCCGGTACTGTCTAGGGCCATCTGCCAGCGCCGCACCGTCGCCTGTTCTGCCACAAGCTGCTCACGGAGGGACTGGTTGGCCCGATTGAGTGCCATTACCTGGGCACGCAGAGACGCCACAGTTTCCCCAGGACTCACCATCGCCTCAGTGGATTCCCCTAGCGAAACGGCATTGGGGCTATCTATAGATACGATCTCACCAGCCACAGCGTTACCTTAGGAACAGAGAACAAGCAGAGAGGAAGTCGGCCCAACAGCGCAAAAACCGCCCTAGGATAGAGGCAAGGTTAACAACGCTCATCTCTCTTTGTGTGCCCATTCCAAGGGAGTAACCATGCCCCACACCATCGTTCTTTAACCTTCTTAAGGAAAGAAAATTAAACGCGGCGAGGGGTGACTATACTTACCTCTATCTTCCCCTCTGGTTCACCAAAGGGTTGTATTGATCACAATTTATTTAGGTTATTGAGGGTTTCCACGGATCAGGGGCCGTCTGTGGTTCCCTATCCCACGCCTCGAAACCCCTTAATTCGTCCTTCCTAGAAACCTTTGCCCCTAGCCAAGGCGATAACCAAAGCCGCGCACGGTCTTAATGTAGACGGGGCGACTGGGGTCAGCCTCTAGTTTTTCGCGCAGCCAGCGAATGTGGACATCCACGGTTTTGTTATCTCCCATGAAGTCGTGCCCCCAAACCTGGTCGATGATTTGGTCGCGAGACCACACCCGCCGAGGCTGCCCCATAAATAGCTCCAGAATGCGGAACTCCTTGGGCGATAGATTCACCTCGTCCCCCCGCAAGAACACGCGACATTCCTGGGGGTGGAGGGTAATGTCTTCAAAGGTCAACCCTGTTTCTGTCGCAGGCTGGGTTTGCCCTTGCCGCCGCCGCCGCAAGGCCCGACAGCGAGCTACCAACTCCCGCATCCCGAAGGGCTTGGTGAGGTAGTCGTCGGCTCCAATTTCTAGGCCCACCACCCGGTCGGTTTCGGTGCCCTTAGCACTCAGCATCAGAATCGGCACATCAATGCCCTGGTGCCGCAGCAAACGGCAGAGATCTAGGCCGTTCATCCCTGGCAGCATTAGATCCAGCACCACCAGGTGAATTTCGGGGCGATTCACCCGGCTAGCGGTGGCGGTGCCCCCCAGCAGATCCAGGGCGGTGAGGCCATCCTCGGCAATCAGCACATCAAATCCTTCTTCGGCCAGCCCTAGGGCCACCGTCTGCCGAATCAGCTCTTCGTCTTCAACAACCAGCACTCGTCCCAACCCGACACGAAGATTGGGCTGCGTCGGCGACAAAAGCTCTGCGGAATTCATGTTAAGGGTGAGAAAATCTTCTCTTTGATCATACCAGGTCTGTTTCACCCCCCTAAATAGAGAAAAGTGGAAGATTTTGCCCCAGGGGCGGCCCCTAAATTCACCTTGATCGCATCGGTCGGTAGACCCAGGCGTCGCCGTAACGCCCCGAAGCCTGGGGTCGTCTGGGGTACGCTGCACTAACCCAGGTGAGCCTAGGCTGGATGCCCTAATACTAAGGATCCCAGAGTTCCTAGGTGATAGACGATACCTATACCTGCCTGCCGTACAAACCCTGGGATCTCCCTGCGGTATGCCCTCCGGGAAAGGGCTACACCGTGGTGATGTCCTTTTCTTTGACAGCCAGGAGTTCGTCTAGCTTGGCGATATATTTATCGGTGAGCTTTTGGATTTCGTCCTGGTAGTCGCGGGATTCGTCTTCGGAGATATCGCTAGCTTTTTCCAGCTTTTTGATAGCGTCAATGCCGTTGCGGCGCTGGTTACGAATGGACACCCGACCTTCCTCGGCAATTTTGTTGGCGGTTTTGACAAATTCTTGCCGCCGTTCTGCGGTGAGGGGGGGAATGTTGAGCCGAATCACCTTGCCGTCGTTGTTGGGGGTAAGGCCCACGTCGGACAGGGAGATGGCCCGCTCGATGGTCGTGAGGCTACTGGCATCGTAGGGCTGAATCATCAGGGTGCTGGCGTCGGGGGTGGAGATGTTAGACATCTGCTTCAGGGGCGTGGGGGCACCGTAGTAGTCCACCTCAATGCGATCCAGCAGAGAGGCGTTGGCCCGCCCGGTGCGAATGGTGTTGAAGTTGCGCTGGGTGGCCTCCGTGGCCTTCTGCATTTGGTCTTCGGTTTCGAGCAAAATATCGTCAGCTGACATCACAAGCCTCTCCTACAATCGTGCCAATCGGTTCGCCCGTCAGCGCCCGCTTAATATTACCAGGCACCGACAGGTCAAATACCATGATAGGGATGTTGTTGTCCTTGCACAGGGCAATGGCGGTGCTATCCATCACCTTGAGGTCGTGCTGGAGCACATGGCCATAGGTGAGGGTGCGAAAGCGTTTGGCCTCCGGGTTCATTTTAGGATCGGAGTCGTAAACGCCGTCAACCTTGGTGGCTTTGAACACCACTTCGGCGTTGATTTCAGCGGCGCGCAGGGCGGCAGTGGTGTCGGTGGTAAAGAAGGGATTGCCCGACCCAGCCCCAAAAATAACCACCCGGTTTTTCTCCAGGTGGCGAATGGCGCGGCGGCGAATGTAGGGTTCGGCCACTTCCTGCATGGCGATAGCGGTTTGTACCCGCGTGGGCACCCCCTTTCGCTCTAGGGAATCTTGCAGGGTCATGGCGTTCATCACCGTAGCGATCATGCCGATGTAGTCTGCCGTGGCCCGATCCATCCCCGATGCCGAGCCCTTGATGCCACGAAAGATGTTGCCTGCGCCCACGACGATGGCGATTTCAATGCCCTCTTGTACCACCTCGGCGATTTCAGCGGTAATGGCTTCTACCACGTTGGGGTCAATGCCGTAGGCCAGGTCGCCCATCAAGGCTTCGCCACTCAGTTTGAGTAAGACACGTTTATAGGGGTTAGTCATAGGAGGTCGGTGTAGGTTCGGTGTAGTAAGGTCTAGAAAGTCCCACACCACTATACCGAGTTACCCTGCAATGATGCTGACTGCCCTGGCCCAAATTGGCATCGTGTTAACCTGGCTGGGCCTGGTGGGGGGCGCGGCGGAGGGGGTGCGACGGTTTACCTCAGCGAATCCCGAAATTACCCGCAAAATCGTTCATATTGGGGCAGGGCAGGCCATTCTGCTGGCCTGGTGGCTGCAAACCCCGGCCTGGATGGGCATGGCGGCCTCGGTGTTGTTTAGCCTAGTGGCGCTGTTGTCCTACCGCTATCCGATTCTGCCGGGAATTAACGGAGTGGGACGGCACAGCTTGGGCACCTTTTTCTATGCCGCCAGCATTGGCCTGCTCACCGCCGCCTTTTGGCCCAGTGGGCAACCCCAGTACGCCGCCCTCGGCATTTTGGTGATGACCTGGGGCGATGGCCTCGCCGCCCTGGTGGGGCAACAATTCGGTCGCCATCCCTACAAAGTCCTGGGCAGCAAAAAAAGCTGGGAGGGTAGCCTCACGATGTTACTGGTTAGTTTTATCGTCAGCCTACTCATCCTCGGCCTCACCGCAGGCTTCACTGTCGCTGTTCTGGCGATAGCGACCCTCGTTGCCCTGGCGGCGACGCTGCTAGAAACCCTGTCGTTCTATGGTCTGGATAACCTCACGGTGCCCCTGGGCAGTGCGGTGTTGGCCTACGGACTGATGGGGCTTTGGGGGGGATGATGGGGTGATGGGGTGATGGGGTGATGGGGCCTCACCCCGGATTCAGGGGATGTCCGTGGCCACAAAAGCTTAAGGGTTGTTCGGTTCTTAACCCTACCTTACGATTTTGGCTTTAACTTGTGGATGGATTTACCTTTCTGGGTGAGCTTGCGCTTTATTCTGGGGTTGCACCTGGTTAACCGTGGAGCGATTAATTATCCAATGAGTATTCAAACGATTGCCACTCAGCCCTACAGCGACCAAAAACCCGGCACCTCCGGGTTGAGGAAAAAGGTCAAGGTTTTTCAGCAGCCGAATTATCTAGAAAATTTTGTTCAATCGATTTTTAACAGCCTAGAGGGCTACCAAAACCAAACCCTGGTGGTGGGGGGCGATGGCCGCTACTACAACCGTCAGGCGGTGCAGATTATCCTCAAAATGGCGGCGGCGAACGGCTTTGGTCGGGTGCTGGTGGGGCAGGGAGGGATTCTTTCTACCCCAGCGGCCTCCTGCGTGATTCGCAAGAGCAAGGCGTTCGGCGGCATTGTGCTGTCTGCCAGCCACAACCCCGGTGGGCCGGAGGAAGACTTCGGCATTAAGTACAACATTGCCAACGGTGGCCCCGCGCCGGAATCTGTCACCGATGCCATCTTCCAAAACAGCCAGACCATCACCGAGTACAAAATCCTCGACACCTCGGATATTGACCTGGATCGCGTCGCCAGCCACACCCTCGGCCACACCACCGTGGAGGTGATCGACTCGGTGACCGACTACGGGGCGCTGATGGAAACCCTGTTCGACTTTGGCCAAATTCAGCAGCTTCTCTCCAGCGGCAAGTTCCGGTTCTGCATGGATTCCCTCCATGCCGTCACTGGCCCCTACGCCAAAGCCCTGTTTGAGCGGCGACTCAACGCCCCTGCCGGGACAGTGGTGAACGGCATTCCCCTAGAAGACTTTGGCGGTGGCCACCCCGACCCTAACCTGGTCTACGCCCACGACCTGGTGGAAGTGATGTTTGGCGACAACGCACCCGACTTTGGGGCCGCCTCCGATGGCGACGGCGACCGCAACATGGTGCTGGGCAAAAACTTCTTTGTTACCCCCAGCGACAGTTTGGCGATTCTGGCAGCGAACGCCACCCTGGTTCCCGGCTACCGTCAGGGCATTGCTGGCATCGCCCGCTCGATGCCCACCAGCCAAGCGGCGGATCGGGTGGCCGAAAAGCTGGGCATCCCCTGCTACGAAACCCCCACGGGCTGGAAGTTCTTCGGCAACCTGCTGGATGCGGGCAAAGCCACCCTCTGCGGTGAAGAAAGCTTCGGCACCGGCTCGAACCACATCCGCGAAAAGGATGGCCTCTGGGCGGTGCTGTTCTGGCTAAATATCCTCGCTGTGCGGCAGCAGTCCGTAGAAGCCATCGTCCGCGAACACTGGGCCACCTATGGCCGCAACTACTACTCCCGCCACGACTACGAAGGGGTAGACAGCGACCGAGCCAACACCCTAATCGACAACCTGCGCCAAGCCCTCAGCACCCTCCCCGGCAAAACCTACGGTTCCTACACCGTCGATTATGCCGACGACTTCGCCTACACCGACCCGGTAGACGGCAGCGTGTCGGCCAAGCAAGGCGTGCGGATTGGCTTCACCGATGGCTCTCGGATGGTCTTCCGCCTATCGGGTACGGGCACCTCTGGAGCCACCCTGCGGCTCTATGTAGAAAGCTATGAGCCGGATGTGGCCAAGCACGACCAAGACACCCAAGCCGCCCTGGCCGAGTTGATTACCCTCGCCGACGAGATCGCCAAAATCAAAGTCCTCACCGGACGCGATCAGCCCACGGTGATTACCTAGACTCAGTCACCTCAGTCCCCTCCATAGCCAGGTCTTCGTTGACCGGGGCTATGGCTCCAAAGGGCTGGCAGAGCGACCTGAACAGAAAGATGCGACCGCTATTCCCTGTTAATTTGCGGAATGTCGGTTCTCAGCCTTTGACTGGGGGCATTTTCAAAAGATCTGCCCCCGCATGGATAAGGCCTGGAGCCTTAAGGGTTGCCCCTAGGCTTTGCCTAGGGACGGGATGCGGAGACTGACTCCAGACGTTTTTAGCGGATGCTGAGTTCGGGGCTGGCTTTGCCACTGACGATGGCCGGATCGATGGCCTGATCCTCGGCAATCAACCGGGCCGTCATCTTGGCAGACATCATGACGCTGGGGGTGCCTGCACCCGGTTGGGTGCCTGCACCGACCAGGTATAGGTTGCGGATGTCTTCGCTGCGGTTGTGGCCCCGGAAGAAGGCAGACTGCACCAGCAGCGGCTCTGGGCCAAAGGCGTTGCCCTTGTAGGCGTTGAGGGTGCCCTCGAAGTAGTCGGGGGTGATGTAGCTCTTGCACACCAGGCGCTCCCGCAGGTTGGGCAGATAGCCCCGCTCTTCCAGGTAGCTGAAGACGGCCTCACAGAGCTGTTCCCCGGCTTCGTCCCAGTTGATGCCGGAGTAGTTGTTGGGCACGGGCACCAGGGTATAGGCCGCGTGGTGTCCGGGGGGGGCGAGGGAGGGGTCAGTCAGCGTCGGCAGGTGTAGGTATTGGGAGAAGTCCTTAGACAGCACCTTGCGGCCAAAGATATTTTTCAGCAGCCCCTCGTAGCGGGGGCCGAGCAGGATGGTGTGGTGGCAGAGTTTTTCCGACTCGGTGCCGTCGGCCTTGAAGCCAAAGTAGATCACAAACACCGACATAGACTGCTGGGTCAGCTTCACCCGCAGATCGCTGTTCCAGAAGCGGTACTGGGGTTCGATCAGTTTGCTGTAGGTGTTGGCCCAGTCGCCGTTGGAGACCACCACGTCCGCATTCATCACGGTGCCATCGGCGAGGGTGATGCCCGTGGCCACCTTGTCGTTGCCCTGGCGGCTGACGTTGATTTTGGTGACTTCGGTGTTGTAGCGCATCTGGCCACCCAGATCCTCAAACTTTTTCACGAAGCCCTGCACCAGCGCCCCGGTGCCGCCCATGGCAAAGTGGATGCCCCAGGTTTTTTCCACGAAGTGAATCATGGCGTAGATGGCGGGCACGGAGAGGGGGTTGCCGCCCACTAGCAGCGGCTCGAAGGTGAACACCTGGCGCAGCTTGTGGCTCTTGAAGTAGCGGCTGCTGAAGCGGAACAGGTTACGCACCGCATCCAACCGCAGCAGGTCGGGGGCGACTTTGAGCATATCGCCGACGGTGCCGAAGTGGGTGTAGCCGAGCTGCAAAAAGCCCCGCTCAAAAATGGCCTTGGACTGAGCCTGGAATTGCTCGTAGCCCTCTAGGTCTCCCGGTTCGCCCAGGTCTTGGATTTGTTGGCGGGTGTGGGCATCGTCGCCGTCGTAATCGAAAAAGGTGCCGTCGTCGAAGTAGATGCGGTAGAAGGGCAGGATGGGGATGAGCTGGACGTAGCGGCTGGTGCTGGGGCCACCGGAGATGCCTTCCTTGATGCGCTTATTTTCGTCCACGATGACGGAAGGGAAGTCTTCGGAGGTTAAATCCGCGTGGTCGCGCTCTAGGGAGAACAGTTCCTCGATGAAGTGGGGCACTGTAATCACCGTTGGCCCCATATCAAAGGTGAAGCCATCCATGCGGCGCACGTAGGCCCGACCACCGGGGGCATCTAGCTTTTCGACGATGGTGGTGTCAAACCCTAGGCTTTGCAGGCGAATCCCGGCGGATAACCCCCCAACGCCCGACCCGATGATGATGGCTTGTTTGCGGCCCATGCTCGACTCCTGCCCAAACGGTTTACAAAGGTTAATATCTCCCTCATATCTTACAACCCTTAGGTCTGCATGGTGGTCTAGGGGGTGATACTCAGGGCCTTCCCTAGCATCGTGGCTGTGACCGTTTCGGCGGGGGCGGGTTTGGCAAAGAAGAAACCCTGGCCAAATTCACAGCCCAGCCTGTGAAGCGAAGTCAATTGTTCTGGGGTTTCAATGCCTTCGGCCACCACCGCTAGGCCCAACTGGTTGCTGAGGGTGATGATGGTTTCTACTACCTGGTAGTTGCGCTGCCCCCGTTGCATATCGCGAACAAAGGATCGATCAATTTTCAGCACGTCAATGGGAAAACGATGGAGGTAGCCGAGGGAGGAGTAGCCCGTGCCGAAGTCATCAATGCTGATTTGGATATGACGCTCTCGCAGGGCATCCATCAGGGCGGTGGCCGTCTCGGCGTTTTCCATGATGGCGCTTTCAGTAATTTCCAGCTTCAGATAGGCGGGGTTCACCCCGGTTTCGGCCAGCACTTGGTCAATGTCCGCCAGTAGGGTAGGGCTAGAAAATTGTCGTACCGAAAGGTTGACGGAAACGGTCAGGGTGTTCCATCCCTGTCGATGCCATTGCTTCAGTTGTTCACAGGCTTGGCGGAGGACAATCAGCCCCGCCCGCACCACCAGGCCCGTTTCCTCTAGACAGGGGATAAATTCCCCTGGTGGCACAATGCCCCGCTCTGGATGATGCCAGCGAACGAGCGCCTCTAGGCCCGCGACCTGCTGGGTGGCTAGGTTAACAATGGGCTGATAGTAAACCACCAATTCCTCCTGACCGAGGGCGCGTTGGAGGTCGTTTTCTAGGGTGATGCGACGCAGGGTAGCCTCGTGCAGCTGGGGATCGAAGCGATGGTAGCAGCCCTTGCCCTGGCGCTTAGCCCGATACATAGCGGTGTCGGCGGCTTGAAGCAGGGCTTCGGGGTCGGTGGTGGCGATGTTTCCCAGGGCAATCCCCAGACAGGCGGTCATAAATATTTCACAGTGGGAGGTCTGAAAGGGTTCATGGAAGGACTGAAGAACGCCATCGACCCAGGTTTGAAGATCCCCGTCGGCGGGACAGGGCGTTAACAGGAAGCAAAATTCGTCCTCCCCTACCCTGGCTAGGGTGTCCGTAGGGGTTAGGTGTCGTTGTAGGCGGTGGGCAATGGCCTGAAGTAATTGGTTGCCTACGGTGTAGCCAAAAGCTCCATTCACCAGTTTAAATTCGTCACAGTCTAGATAGACCAGGGCAAAGTCGGATTGCGCGTGATCGAGTTGTTCTCCAATCTGTTCTAGGAGACCCATACGGCTGGACAACTGGGTGAGGGGATCTTGGTAAAGCAGACGTTGAAGCTCAGCGGTGCGCTGATTGACCTTGGCCTCTAGCTCGGTCTTGAAGCCATTTAATTGCTGATATTGCTGCCGAATCCGCAGCATAGATCGCACCCTGGCCGTCAGTTCCAGACGGTTGACGGGCTTGCCTACAAAGTCATCGGCCCCGGCTTCTAGGCACCGTGCCAGGGTTTGTTTGGAAGCGAGGGCGGTAACCATGATGATCGGTACCGACTGCCACTGGGGGGTGGCTTTAATTTGTTGACACAGTGCCAGCCCATCGATCCCCGGCATCATCACATCCATCAAAATCAGATCCGGCTGAAATACGGAAAGAGCCGCCATGGCTTTTTCACCGTTTTCCACATAGTGAAGTTGGTAGTCCGGATGGTTTAGAAATGCCTCAATGACATCAAAATTATCCGGCTCGTCATCAACAATTAGAATAGAGAAGGATGTCATTGGATATCTTCTTTTTGACTTAGAAGAGCACGAACAATTTCCGCCAAATCCTTAAGCTTAATCGGCTTACGGATATATTCATTAATTCCGGCGGCTAAGCATCGATCACTATCCTGGGGCATGGCCAAGGCGGTTAAGGCCACGATGGTTGTCTCCGCTAGGTTGGGATCGGCTCGAATTTGGCGGCTTGCCTCTAGGCCGTCTACGTCAGGCATTTGAATATCCATCAAAATGAGATCTGGATGGTGGGCCTGGGCCAGTTTCACTGCTTCTTGTCCGGTTCTGGCCCAATTTAAACGATATCCCTTGGCCCCTAGGTAGCTGGAAATCGTAGCGGCATTCGCTTCATTATCTTCTGCCAGTAAAATCAGGGGCGAAGCGCTAGGTGTGGATGTCGATAGGAGGGTGGCGTTCGCGGGTAATGTCTTCACCTGGAGGGGTGAGGTGGGATAGGTGACGCAGGGTAAATCGAGGGAGAAGTGACTGCCGATGCCAACCTCACTGCGAACCTGAATCTGCCCCCCATGCAGATCTATAATGCGCTGCACCAGGGCTAGGCCCAGTCCGGTACCGCTGTACTGACGATTGAGGGTGCTATCAATCTGCACAAAGGGCTTGAAGAGCTTTTCTAGGTGCTCTGGGGCAATACCAATGCCCGTATCGCCCACGGTGATCCGCACCCAGGGGGTATCCGTCGGGTCTGTGGTTTCCAGACGTTGGGCCGTCAGGGTGATGGTGCCATCGGTGGGGGTAAATTTGACGGCATTGTTGAGCAGATTAATCAACACCTGGCGCAGACGACGCTCATCCACCAGCAAGTCGGGCAAGTGATCGGGCACATTCACCTTGAGGGTAATGGCCTTGGCTATGGCCTGAGGTTGCACAAAGGCGAGGCTAGAGGAGCACAGGTAGGTTATCGCCACAGGGGCGAGATCGAGGCTCATTTGCCCCGCTTCAATTTTGGCGAGATCCAGAATATCGTTGATCACTTCTAGGAGGTGGGATCCGCTGCTTTCAATGGTGCCCAGGGCCTTGTGCTGCCGATCATTGAGGGGGCCAAATACGCCATCCTGCAAGCCCTCGGCCATCCCTAAAATGGCGTTGAGGGGAGTGCGTAGTTCGTGGCTCATGTTGGCCAAAAACTCGTCCTTCATGCGGGTGGCCCGCGCCAGTTCCTGGTTTGTTTGCTGGAGCACCGCCTCGGCCTGCTTGCGATCACTAATATCCGTGACGCGCACCAGCTTGAGTTGCTGTCCACCCACGGTAATCAACTTAGCGGCAATGTTGCCCCAAAACCGCTGACCGGAGAACGTGCGGTACTCAACCTCCTGGCTCCAAACCCCGCTACTGGAGAGGATGGTGTAAATGGCCCGGAGGTCGTTCTCGGAGAAGGGGTGAACCTGAAGCCTGTGGCCTTCAATGTTAACTAACTGGTGTTTCTTTGAGGCTTCAAAGAGATCAACGGCGCGCTGGTTGCAGTCTAGGGTTCTTCCGGTTTGGACATCCACCAAGAACAGGGCATCGGTGGATTCGTTGAAAATGGCCTCCCGCAAATCCCGACTGCGAATCAGTTCTAGCTCGGCGCACTTGCGGTCGCTAATGTCTCGGATGAAAAAGACCACCTCATCGGGGCCGCAGGGGGCCACGCGCACCTCCTCGTAGCGGGGCCTGCCGTTAAGGGGGATGACCTGTTCGTAGCACTGCACCGTTTGGGTGTCTAGGGCGTGATGGATGGTCGTC
This sequence comes from Spirulina sp., assembly GCA_044070495.1. Classification (GTDB taxonomy): domain Bacteria; phylum Cyanobacteriota; class Cyanobacteriia; order Phormidesmidales; family Phormidesmidaceae; genus Nodosilinea. The sequence continues at coordinate 33,245 of JBIPSI010000006.1, forward strand.
AGCTTTTGGGCGAGGTGATCCTGGGAAGTGCCAAAGGGCAGCGCCTCCGAGAGATGCTTGCCCACCGCCTGCTGGGGATCCACCAAATTGCCGAGGGCCGGGGAGACCATAAAGTCGAGGTAAACGCCCTCGCGATTGACCCGGAAGATTAGGTCGGGGAGCGCCAGCAGGGTGGCGCGGACTCGTTCCTCGCTCCGTTGCAGGGCGTGCTGCATGGCCTTGCGTTCGCTTACATCCATGGCAATGCCAAAAATACGGGTGATCTCCCCCCGGTGAGAACGATGGGAGGTCGCCTTCACAAATAAATAGCCCTGGCTGCCATCGAGGCGAACAACGGGGAGGTCGTCGGAACAGGGTTCTCCGGTGGCTAGGACCTGGTCAATCAGGCGGTTGAACCGATTCCAGGTGGCCTCAGACACATGGGGGCGCAAATCCCCGCAGCCCTGCCCCGGAGGATGCCCCAGCAGCACCATAATCTCCTCCGACCAGGTGATCTGGCGGGTTGGGCCATCCATTTCCCAGCGCCCTAGGTGGGCCACCTGCTGGGCCTCCTTGAGGCGAGCTTTGCTGTACCGGAGTGCCTCTGTACGCTGGGTCACCCGATCCTCGAGTTCTCGGTTGAGGCATTCTAGGGCTTGGGTGGCCTGGTCTTTTTCGATGGCAATCTTGACTAAGTTCGCCGCCAACTGAAGGGTGTCCAAGTCGTAGGGGTAGGGTTTTTGGGGCTGTCGATAGTAAACGGCAAAGGTGGCCAGCACAGGGCCATCGCTGGCAAAGACGGGGATCGACCAGCAGGCCCGTAGCCCATGGGCCAGGGCCAGGTCTCGAAAGTCAGCCCAGAGGGGATCGGTGGCAATGTCTTCGACAATCACGGGTTGCCGTCGCAGGGCCGCCGTACCACAGGATCCCATCGCTTCTCCCACCGCCGTTCCCCGCAGGGCCTCGCTGTAGGCATCGGGCAGGTGCGGGGCGACCGCTGGATAAAGACGATTATCGTCCCGGCAGAAGAGGATGGAGCAGAGGCTCCCCGGCAGGTGATCCTCCAGGGCGACCACCAGATCCGTCAGAATATCCCCTAGGGGTTCGCTGCGGGCAATGCTAGCTAGGATGGCGCTTTGTAGGGCTAGGCGCTGTTCTGTGCGGTTGCGTTCCGTGATGTCGATAGCCACGCCGCCCACCAGGGTTTTGCCATTGGGTTGCGGCAGGGGAAATTTAAACGACAGGAACTCCCCTGGGCTGTGATCGGGGTGAACCCCTGGCTCGACGACCTCCAGCCCTTCGTCATGATCCACGACCCAGCGGTTGTGGTGGGCATAGACCTGGGCAATCTCTGCGGGAAACAGGTCGAAGAGCGATTGCCCCTGGGGGGTCGGGGAGATCGGGGTTAGTGATGCATAGTTACGGTACCAGCCCCGGCTGGCATACTCTAAACGATGGGTTTCTGGATCCACAATCCAGGCCACCATAGGGCTGTTATCCATAAAGGTGCGGAATCGGATCTCGCTGGCCCGCAGCGCGGCTTCAGCCTGCTTGAACTCGTCGATATCCGTATGGGTACCCAGCATTCGTAGGGGCCGACCCTCCTCATCCCAGGCCACAATTTTGCCCAGGGAAAGCAGCCACTTCCAGTTTCCGGCCTGGGTTTTGAGCCGAAACTCTAGCCGATAGTTGGGGATTGCTCCGGCGATATAGGCATCGTAGGTCGCCAGGGCGGCTTCCCGATCCTCCGGGTGCAGCATACTGCGCCAATGTTCCTCGGTTTCTTCAAAGGTAGCGGGATCGTAGCCCAGCATAGTGGCATACTCTGGGCTGATCACCACCTTGCCCGTGGTGAGATCGACATCGTAAAGCCCTTGGTTGGTAGCACTGAGGGCCAGCCGTAGCCGCGCCTCGCTTTCCTGAAGCCGATGCTCATCGGCTAGGCGCTGTTGGGTGGACACCAGCATTTTGCCGAGCACCTGCAACATCTGAATCGTTTCCGCCAACCACCAAGCCCTAGGCCGACGGGCCACTAAGCCAATCGCACCTACCACCGCCGACCGATGCACCAGGGGCAAACTCAGGATGGCCCCCACCCCCTGGCGTTGCCACTGATCCCGATCCCCAGCCGCCGCCGCCGGCAGGTCGGCAACCTTAGGCACATAGACCATTTGATCCTGCCGCAATAGCCCATAGCTCCAAGGCAGGTGGGTAGGGCCAGGGATCACCTGGTCCATCTCGGCTTCGCTAAGCCCATCGACCCAGACCTGATGGGTGTTGTCAGGAGCCTCTGACGGGTTGTAAAAACTGAGGTAGCTGGCCTCCACCTGGGCCACCTCACAGACCAAAGCCAGGGTGCGGCGGATCTCCTGGGCCAGATCATCGGCATCAATGTCCACAAAGCGGCTGATAATGCTCGCGATCAGGTGGTTGTAGTTACGCTGGGTTTGCAGCGCCTGCTGGGTGCCCTGGCAGAGGTTCGTTGAGCAGCGAGGAATAGCGGCATCCCTGGCACCCATGACGGCAATCACCCCAAGCAGTTGCCCTTGGCACCCCGTCACCAACAGGTAGGGATGGGGTTGCGCGGCCCCCACGGCTTCCCCCGTAGGCAGCGGATCGCCTAGTTTAATAGCCATGGCATTGACCATCAGCGCCTCGGCGGTCAGAGGTTCAGATGGTTGGCCCTGGGCACAGGCCCGCACAATCTCAGCTTCGGTGATCACCCCCAGGGGTCGCATTTCACGCTTTTCTACCCAGGCCGTCAGGGGCCTCACCACTACCACCACCCTATCCCTAGTGGCCATGAGGTGTTGAGCCACCTGGGACAGTGGCGCATCAGAATCTATCCACGCTGCTTCTATCACAGCATGGTCTATAGCGGGCCACCATCGGTTATCCCCTAGGGGGAATTCATCGGTTGTGGTCATACGATATGCCTTAAGTTCGCCCGTTTTGGGCGGTTCCTAGACCACTGGGGTCAGGGCGTTATCAAGGCCATACCCTGGCCGACACGTCCTGGTTCAGGAAACTTGATATCCAACCTGAGTTTAAATTTCCCAGACTTGCGAAAGTCTGACCTCAATTTTAGAACTTAAATACTTTTATGACCTTTTTTGTATCGTTTCCATGAAGCAAGGGAAACAACCAGACTAAAACCTACATCCTGATGATATTAAAATCGTCTCCTAGGGTTCTCCTAGGCCGCTGGCCTCAGCCGTTGCCAAAGGAGCTGAAGCCCCAGTAGAAACAGCCCTAACGCCGCCATGCCAAAGACTCCAGCCCCTAGGGCCACCATGCCCACCACCAGGGTTCTCACGGCGGAGGCAATATTCATCACCGCCGGATTGTCAGACACGATGGGCTTGGCGGCAAAGGTAGTGGCAATGCCCACCATCAGACGGTAGGCCAGCAGGGCAATGGTGCCCGCCATGAAGGATCCGCTAAAGCACTTGAGGATTTTGGCGGTGGGCGTTGGTAGTGCGGAATCGGCGATGTCGTTGGGCATAGGGGATTTTTGGGAACGGTGCGGAGAAGGGCATCTTCAGACCCTAGGGCTAGGGAGCCAGCCGTACGCCAGTGGGGCAACACTGAGCGACCCAAAGGCCAAGATCAGGATCGGTGATCTGGGTTCTCAGCCGTTGGGCCATGGCATCGGCCTCTGCCTGAGATTCTACCAGGGTAAACACGGTGGGGCCAGAGCCGGACATCAGGGTGCCCAAGCCCCCCAGGGTGACCATGGTTTCCTTCAGGTGAGCCGTTTTGGGGTGGACTGGCAACACCACCTTCTCTAGGTCGTTGTAGAGATGCTGACCCAGGGCCGCTTTATCGTGCTGGGCCAGGGCCGCCACCATCGCCCCCGACCTCACCTGATGTTGACGGGCTGCAAAGTCTGCGGCATCGGCCAGGTAGGTGTGTTCAAACTCGGCACGGTAGGTTTGGTAAGCCCAGGGGGTAGAGACAAATTCCGACTCATACTTGGCCAGCACCACATAGAGATCGTCGATTCCCCGCAGCGGATCGAGATGTTCCCCCCGCCCGGTGGCTAGGGCGGTGCCGCCGCTAATACAGAAGGGCATATCCGACCCCAGTTCCGCCGCCAACTCCTGAAGTTCGGCCTGGGTGAGGCCCAGTTGCCACAGCATATCCAGCCCCACCAAAACCGCTGCCCCATTGCCCGACCCTCCCGCTAATCCGGCCCCCACGGGAATGTGCTTTTCTAGGGTAATTTCTACCCCCCCAAGCTTGGCCACAATGCCAGGGAAGCGCTGGATCAGCAGATTCGCGGCTCGATAGGCTAGGTTCGTTTCATCCGTAGGCACTAGGGGATGAGAACACTGCACCCGAATCTCATCGGTGCCAATGCTGCGTACCGTCACTCGGTCGGCCAAACTAATGCTCTGCATTACCATGATCAATTCATGGAAGCCATCGGGACGACTCCCCACAATTTCCAGGTAGAGATTAATTTTGGCCGCAGCCAGCAGCGAATACAGACGCATGGGACACCAAATGGGAAATGGGTTGCTACAGGATTTTAGCCCCTCCCCGCCCATTCCCCGTCAGCCCAGGCTCAGGATTGGGCACTCCCAAATTCGGCAGCCCCCTATGACGGCTGTCCTGTTCTAATCCTGTGCCAAGCCCTGCCCCAAACGATTACTCAGAGCCACCCACTGATCTACGCTTAAGTCCTCCGCCCGCGACGTTTCTGGGATGGCCAAATCCGTCATAGTGGCTAGTAAGTGATCCCGATCCACCGTGCTTTTTAGGTTGTTGCGCAGCATCTTACGCTTGCTGGCAAAGCCTAACCGCACCAGGCGATCTAACGCATCGGGCTGGTTGGCCACCACCGAGAGCGGACGGGGGGTGAGCTTCACCACCGCTGAATCAACCTTGGGAGGGGGCTGGAACGCCTTGGCAGGTACCGGACACACAAGCTCGCAGTCTGCTAGGTATTGCACCCGCACCGAAAGGGCACCGAAGGATCGGTTACCCGGTTTGGCATAGAGTCGTTCTGCCACCTCTTTTTGCACCAGCAAAATAATGGAATCGTAGGGATGGGGATTCGGATTCGCAATAGTGCCCAGCAGCTTTTCTAAAATTGGCCCCGTGATGTAGTAAGGAATGTTGGCCACAACTTTATTAGGCCAGGATCGCCAAGGTTCAGCAGGGTTGTCGTGGGGGGCAGGAAAGGCCAAAGCCGATGGTTCAACCCCTAAAAAATCGCCCTGAACTAGCCGAAAGTTAGGGGTCTTAGCAAAGGTCTGAGTCAATTGACGGCAGAGATCTCGATCAATTTCCACCGCAACCACGGCCTGGGCTTGGGGTAGTAACGACTGGGTGAGGATGCCCGTTCCAGGGCCAATTTCAAGAACACAGTCCTGGGGCGTGACCGCCGCCGCTACCACGATATTACGCAGCACCTTATCGCTCCTCAGCCAGTGCTGACCAAACCGTTTGCGGGTAGGCTGGAAAACCATGAACTGCTCCTAAACCACTCACTCACTACCCTACACCCATCCCTCGCCCCACCCTGCTCTCCCTTCAACAACCACCGTATTTACCGCAACTTTGGTGGCTTTCTTTCCCTAAAATGTGCTGATTTTGGGTTTCAAGACTGTGGCATCTACCCAAGTCAGGCGACTAGGCCTCCCTCTACATTGGAAGCTACCAACCTTAACGGATAGCCTCGGCCCCGACTCTAGGGATATCTGTCCACTATTCTCTGGCTCCAATGTGTTGGTAAAGACCCCAACCGCTTTCCCAGTTCCCTGTATTACAGATTTCTAAGGTTCTCGTCAAACGAATTGCCATCCAAGGATCTCAATTTTATGTCTATGCGTCACTCAGTTCTAGGTATTGGAACGGCAGCAGTTGCGGCCCTATCCGCTATAGTGCTGACGGCTCCCTCTGCCCAAGCTACCCTGTCCAGCGCAAGTCTCAGCCCCACAGAGTTTTCCCAGGATCTAGGTTTTGATAATCTCAAGGACATGGGGTTGCTCGAATCCTCCGAAACCCTCAGCACGGTGCGAGGACTGGTGAAGGGTGAGCGTAACGCCCTGTCTTCTGAATTCTTGGGGCGCTACCAGCTAGATGCCAGCAAACTGTTCTGGAACGGGGCAGATCCGGTGGAGGTGTACTTCATCAACGAAGGGGCAGGCTATCGCAACCAATTGGTCTACAGCGCCACCGATGGCGAGGGCAACCCCGTGCGGTCGGAGATGATCTTTAACGATGTCTCCTCACCCAACAGCATCCTATCCAACAGCAACGGCCCGCTGGCCCTGGGGCAAGGGGTGAGCCTGGGTAGCTTTAGCGGCCCCACCCAACTGAACTTTTCGATTATTTCCGATGGCTTTAACCTAGCCAAACCTAAGGCCAATGCGACCGCCAGCCAAATAGCTAAGTACGAGCAGGAAGTCGCCCGTCGCACCCTTGGTGGCAACCCCACCCAAAACGTAGATGGTCTGCAACATATCGTCGCCTTCCAGCACAATGACTGGGTCATCCTCGGATTTGAGGACATCATCGGCGGCGGCGACCTCGACTACAACGACGTGGTCTTTGCGGTGCGCGGCATTCAGCAAGGCCCCCCAGTTGAAGATGTGCCTGAGCCTGCGGCCCTCATTAGCCTGCTAGTCGTGGGGCTTGGTGGCTTTACCACCCTACGGCGGAAATCCACTTCGGAAGCCTAAGTCAACGCAGCAAACCAAGCCCTGACGTCAACCTCGGCCAGGGCTTTGATCCAATCTCCTAAATCGTCCACTCTCAGGGGTAGCCATGATCCATGGCTACCTTTTTATTGCGGTTGTGGGCACCCCCAGACGCTGTCTTCGAGGAAACTGGCCATGGCCTGGAGGTTCCTGATTTCAAGCCTAGCGAAGCGGTGGCCGACCTGGGACATTCAGCCGTGGCGCAGGGCCAAGATGGATCTAGGTCAGCCTCAAGGCGCGAAACCGCAGCCTAAACCGCTAAAACCGGCTTTTCCACCTTAAAGGTGCTGAGGATGCGATCTGCCATTTGGGGAGGAGTCAGTCCTAGGGCTGCCTTTGACTGGTCAGGGCTGGCGTGGTCTACCAAAATATCCGGCACGCCAATCCGCAGCACCGAGGCGGGCACCTGGGCATCCAGAATCGACTCGGCCACGGCGGAACCAAAGCCGCCCATCAGACAGCCTTCCTCAAAGGTGACGACCTTACCGATTTGCTTGGCTAGGGGCAGAATCAGTTCCTCATCCAGGGGCTTGGCAAAGCGGGCGTTCACCACCGTGGCCTCGATGCCGTGTTCGCTGAGGATTTCGGCGGTTTGCATGGCGGGATAGACCATGGAGCCGTAGCCCAACAGCAGCACATCGTCGCCCTGGCGTAGGACTTCCGCCTTGCCGATGGGCAGCGGTTCCCAGCCCTCTTCCATCAGCGGTGCGCCATAGCCATTGCCCCGTGGGTAGCGCATGGCGATGGCCCCATCGGTGTAGTTAATTCCGGTGACGAGCATCCGCTGGAGTTCGGCCTCGTCCTTGGGAGCCATCAGCACCAGGTTGGGGATGCAGCGTAGGTAGGCGATGTCGTACATGCCCTGGTGGGTGGGGCCATCGGCACCGACGATTCCGGCCCGATCTAGGCAGAAGAAGACGGGAAGCTTTTGGATGCAAACGTCGTGGACGATTTGGTCGAAGCCCCGTTGCAGGAAGGTGGAGTAGATCGCCACCACCGGACGCACCCCTTCGCAGGCGAGGCCAGCGGCCAGGGTAACGGCGTGCTGCTCGGCAATGCCCACATCCACGTATTGGTTGGGGAGAGCCTGCTGGAGCTTATCCAACCCGGTGCCCGTGGCCATGGCAGCGGTGATGCCGATGATCTTAGGATCGTTTTCCGCCAAGGTGATCAGGGTTTCGGCAAACACCTTGGAATAGCTGGGGGGCTTGGGTTTAGTCGAGGGAATGCCCTTGCCCGTGGCTAGGTTGAAGGGGGACTGGGCGTGGTAGCCGACCTGGTCTTTTTCGGCGATGGCGTAGCCCTTGCCCTTGGTGGTAGACACATGCACCAGCACTGGCCCCGTGTGCTTGTGGGCTTCTTTGAAGGTGGTGATCAGTTCTTGCAGGTTGTGGCCATCCACAGGCCCCATGTAGAGGAATCCCAGTTCCTCAAACACCGCCCCTACCTTGGGCACCGCAAGGCGCTTCATCCCTTCCTTGACCCGATCCAGTTCTGGCGAGAGGGAATCGCCCAGGAAGGGCAGGTGCTTGAACTGCTCCTCCAGGTTGTCGGTGAGGAACTGCACCGGGGGGCTAATCCGCATTTTGTTGAGGTAGCGGGGAATCGCGCCCACGTTGGGGGAAATCGACATTTCGTTGTCGTTCAGCACCACCAACAGGTTGGTATTGGGCAAATGTCCGGCATGGTTGATGGCCTCTAGGGCCATGCCCCCGGTCAGGGCACCGTCGCCGATGATCGCCGCTACTTTGTAGTTCTCTCCGGCCATATCCCGCGCCAGGGCCATGCCCAGGGCGGCGGAAATGCTGGTGGAAGCGTGGCCCGCCCCGAAGTGGTCAAACTTGTTTTCGCTGCGCTTTAGATATCCGGCAACACCGTCTTTTTGGCGCAGGGTGTGGAAGTCATGGAAGCGCCCGGTGATCAGCTTGTGGGGGTACGCCTGGTGCCCCACATCCCAAACCACCTTGTCATGGTCGAGATCCAGGGTTTGGTACAGCGCCAGGGTCAGTTCCACCACCCCCAGCCCCGGCCCCAGGTGCCCACCGCTGGCGGCCACGGTTTCCAGGTGCTTCTCGCGAATTTGACGGGCAATATCCTCAAGCTGCCGGATGGTAAGGCCGTGCAGTTGGTTGGGATGAGTTACATCACTCAGGCGCATACTAAATTAACCTCTGGGTCACGCAATGGACTTTTCCTGCTATCTTCACTGTAGAAGATTCAGCGTCTAGAATCCGACCGCATGGGCAACCCCAGCCCGGAAGACAACCGTGGTGAAGCGATCCCATGTCTTGTACTGATTATCTTGATCCGCAGTCGGTAACGGTTGATGACAATCGTTAACCAACCGATATAACCCTTAACGTTCTGTTATGGTTCATTTTCCTGTGTTTAAGTCCCTCAGCCCGTGCCTTACGCTACCGTTTACCCTGTTTAGTGCCGTTTTGGCCCCATTAACCTTGGCATCCTCTGGGTTAGCCATTGACTATAACTATGGTCAATGCGTTGCGGATTTGCTGGAGGTGGGGCTGTCTGCCCAGGCGGTAGGTTCGGCCTGCGCCAGTGCCCTGCGGCCCGAACAGGTGGGGAGTTGCGTCTTTGATGTCACCGCCGTCACGGAACTCAGCGCCGAAGCCGCCCTCGCCGCCTGTAGCCGAGATCGCCGCCCCCTGGAGGTGGCCTCCTGTGTGGTGGATATCCACGACTTTTTGGACGTATCTAACTCCGCCGCCGTGCTCAACCACTGCCACCGCAGCATTCTGCCCGTGCGCTACGCCGACTGCGTGATTGACACCGCCCTGGTTGCCGAACTCGCCACCACCGAATCCATGGCCCTCTGTATTGCGGCGGGCTACCGTCCGGTGGATGTGGCTCCTAGCTTCATTCCTGCCCGTTAGGAACAATCTATCAGCGATACCGTACGGGCGCACCGCCGTGCGCCCTTTCCCTCAACTCGTGATTGAGGGAAAGGGCTGCTTCTGATAATAGAGAAGCCGCTATCCCCGTCCGCTGAGTGCCCGATCCGTTTCCCGTTTTTCCTGCTTACGCTTGAGGGACTCCCGCTTGTCGTGGAGTTTTTTGCCTCGCGCTAGGGCAATGCTGACCTTAATCCAGCCGCCCTTCAAATACATCTTGAGGGGCACTAAGGTCAGCCCCTTTTGTTCCACCTTGCCGATCAGCTTGCGAATTTCGTCCCGGTGCAACAGCAGGCGGCGGGGGCGCTTGGCCTCGTGGTTGTAGGCTTTGTTGGTCATGGTGTGGGGCGAAATGTGGATATTCTGAAGCCACATCTCGCCGTCCTTGAGTTGGGCATAGCCATCCCGCAGGTTCACCTTGCCCTGGCGAATAGACTTCACCTCCGACCCCAGCAGTTCAATGCCCGCCTCGTAGGTCTCTAGAATTTCATACTCGTGGCGGGCCTGACGGTTATCGCTAACGACCTTAAACCCTTTGCTCTCGTCCGCCATACGGCCCTCCTTCCCCGGTGACAATGATGTCCAAGCTGTCCAAATCTTCCTACTCCACCACCACCCGCCACTCGTGGAGTTCGTAGTTAACGCAGTGGTGTTTAACCAGCGGATCCGCCGCTACAATCGCTTCCGCCTCGGCCCTAGACTCGGCCCAGAACATCAGCATACCACCCCCATATTCGGCCCAGTAGCCCGTTTTGGCCCGGTGCCCCTGGGCGATCAGGTCTTTCACGTAGGCCACATGGGCGGGCACAAATTGATCGAAAGTGGGCTTATCTACGATCCCGCTCTCAATTTTGACAAACCAGGGCATAGGCAAAGGGGCAGAACGCAGCAGATAGGTCAGAGGATCGGGGCAGGAAGCGGATGCAAGGGGCGGAGAACAGAACACGCCCTACTTTCCATCATGCCATTGGGTTTACCCAGCACCATCCAGGACAGGGAAATTTAGCGCAGCGCACAGTCCTGTAGCCGAATTCGTCCTATAACAATTGTTAACACGTCCTCCGTTTTGCCCTACTGCCATGCAAACCCTGCAAGATCCTGCCCTTGATCTGACCTCCGAACCATCCCCCGTGCCCCCACCCTCCGGTAAGCATCGGGTGGTGATTATTGGCGGCGGCTTTGGCGGGCTCTATGCCGCTCAACGATTGGGACGGGCCACCAACGTTGAAGTCACGCTGATCGACAAGCGCAACTTTCACCTGTTCCAGCCCCTGCTTTACCAGGTGGCGGTGGGGGGCTTGTCGCCCGGAGACATTGCCTCACCGCTGCGGGGGGTGCTCAGTCGGCAGAAAAACACCCAGGTACTCATGGGTGAAGTGGTGGATGTGGATCCCCAGGCCAAAACCGTGAGCCTCAAAGGGGACAGTAGTTTGCCCTACGATACCCTCTCCTACGACACGCTGATCGTGGCCACAGGCATGAGCCACTTTTATTTTGGCCGCGACGACTGGGCCGACATTGCCCCCGGTCTCAAAACCGTGGAGGATGCCCTGGAAATGCGGCGACGGATTTTTGCCGCCTTTGAGGCCGCCGAGAAAACCACCGATCCTGACTTGCAAAAAGCCCTGCTCACCTTTGTAATTGTGGGGGCTGGCCCCACCGGGGTAGAACTGGCCGGAGCCTTGGCCGAACTGGCCTACCACACCCTCAAGCCCGATTTTCGCCAAATTGACACCAGCCAAACCCGCATTTTGCTGGTCGAAGGCATGGATCGGGTGCTGCCGCCCTTCCCCGCAGAGCTTTCTCAGCGGGCCTACCAAGACCTCGAAGGTATGGGCGTGGAGATTTTGACCCAAACCCTGGTCACCGACATTGACGGCCACCAGATCACCCTCAAGCAGGGCGACGAGATAACCACCGTGCAATCGGCCACTGTGCTGTGGGCGGCAGGGGTGCGAGACCCCGGCATGGGCGGCATTTTGGCCGAACGCACCGGGGCCGAACGGGATCGGTCTGGGCGCGTCATCGTGGCCGAAGACCTGACGGTGCCCAACTATCCCGACATTTTTGTGGTGGGCGACCTGGCACACTTTGCCCACCAAGACGATAAGCCCCTCCCCGGCATTGCCCCCGTTGCCATGCAGGAGGGGCAGTATGTGGCCAAACTCATCCAAAATCGGATCAAGCAGCGATCTATGGCCAAGTTTGAATACAAGGACACGGGCGGCCTGGCGGTAATTGGCCGTCACTCGGCGGTGGTCAATTTCCCCTGGATGCGGCTAACGGGCTTCCCGGCCTGGTTTGTGTGGCTGTTTGTCCACATCTTTTTCCTGATCGAGTTCGACAATAAAATCATCGTCATGATCCAGTGGGCGAGCAACTACATCACCCGTAAGCAAGGCTCGCGGCTGATCACCATCCCACCAGATCCAGCCCCCAAAAGTGCCGTTACCTAGGGGGCATGGCTACCCCCATCATGTCGCACCGACGAGCCCTCCTGGGTCACCTAGGGTGAGGTGACGGTCGCAGACAGCAATGGCAAATGAAGCACAGGTTACTCCCCTGTCTTTTCTGATGTGTAGTTGCCAGAGTAAGAGCTTGGCAACTGACGCTAGACCAGGTAGACAGGGTAGGGGGCAGGGCTAGGAGCGGTCAGACTACACAAACCGTATCCCAGATCACGGCTGAGGTGCTATGATAAAGAAGACTCGGACCCATGCGGTCGCAACGCCCAAATCATGTCAGGACCGGAAGGTAGCAGCATTACGGGATGCTTGTGACAGGCGTGGACTCCGGGTCTTTTGCATTTTCAGGGCTTTTACAGGGTAGGGTTGTCCTTGGCAATCGTTGATGCTGGCGTAGACGGTTCTGATATCCCCCCTAGGCGTTCGTCCCGATGGCCTCCTAAGCTAGTGATGTCGTCGATACGCATCGGTTAATCAGCAAGGGAGGAGAGCATGGCTGGTTTTGGAGATGTCGTTAAAAAAGCGTTTTATTTGGGGGTGGGGGTAGCCTCCTACGCCGGTGAAAAAGCCGGACATACCCTGAAAGACTTGCAAGAGCAAACCCAAGTGGTCGTCAACGAGTTGGTAGCCCGTGGGGAAATGACCGCCGAAGAGGCCCAACGTCTTGTCAATGACATGGTGAGTCGCGCCCAGGAAACCATGCCCGAAAATAAAACTCCATCTGAGCCCCGCCGCATTGAGATCCTAGACGACGAGCCCAGTTCCCCAGCCACACCGGAAGATCCTGCCGAAGCCCTGCGTCAACAGGTGTCGGCCCTGCGCCAAGAACTGGATGCCCTTCAACGGAAGGCCAGTAACTCCTAAGCCAGCAATTCCCAAACAAGTAATTCTTAAGCGAGACAGCCCGAATGGATGATTGGTCTAAACAAATTCTTAATGCCTTTGGCGATGCGGTTCAGGAATTTGCCCAACAGCTTTCCCAGGATACCGAGCGCTGGATGGAGGACATCATTGACCAGATCGCCCAGGCGTCAGACCCGTTGGTGCAGGCAGCAGATCAATGGGCTGAGCAGGTGCAAGATGCCCTAGAGCCGGAGATTGAACGCTTGATCGACGATGTCAATCAGGTGATCCAGCCCCTCGAAATTACTATCACCCACCAAGTAGACGAGGTGGCCGAACAACTGGACACCCTGATCGAGCCGATGGTGGCCAGGCTGCTGGAGCTAGATCCCTGGCTGGATCGGGTGTCGGCCCCCATCAACAGCGTAGTAGAGCCGATGATTCAGGACCATCCCGCCTGCGTGGGCTGTCGCAATTTCTACGGCCAAGCCCACGGCGGCAATACCTTGGTTTGCGCCATGCACCCCTTTGGCCCCGATGAAGACCGCCACTGCCCCGACTGGGAAGGGTTTTATTAGGGCTTGGCGAGGTGACAAGCGAGGCATGACTCACTCCACATCGCAGAATAATCTTTTGAACGTGGCTACGGTAACAATGGCTGCATCCATCAAGCTTTCACCGTCCGCTAAGTCGGTGTCTCCGGTGTCGATGATGACTCTCATTCGCCCCTACGGTAAGCGTCAATCTCCGCTGTAATGTCCTCCTCAGTAACCTCACTGACCCCAGGCAAAATTTGGGTCGCTCGGCATAGCTGACGAAACTTTTGGCTGGCTATGCCCCGCTCGTTATCTTCAGCCAAAATGACAACCCTAACCCGCAGTCCTTTGTGAAAGGGTAAGTTGGACAGAACAACCTGATCAGGGTCTTCGATAGTAAGAAAGGCTTTATAGGTTGTCATACTGGTATGGTTGACGTGACTCAACTATAGCAATCCTATGCAAATTCAGGGATTGCGTAGCGTGGATCGCTCGCCTGAATTCATCCTCGATAGGGTGCTGATAGTGACCTACTTGTCGGGCTGAAGGACTTGTTGATAGTCTTCGGCTTTCAGTTTGCGTTCCATTAGTTCGGCAACGGCCTCTTCGGCGGAAATGTCGCCTTTCAGTAAGCGATAGACCTGTTGGGAAATGGGGGCCGAAACCTGTTCCCGCTGGGCAATGGTCATCAACACTTTGGCGGTGTTCACCCCTTCGGCGGTGCTGCCCAGTTCGTCAAGGATTTGTTCTAGGGATTTGCCCTGGGCGAGGCCATAGCCGACGCGATAGTTGCGGCTGAGGGGGCTGGTGCAGGTGGCCAGCATATCTCCCAGACCAGAGAGGCCCAAAAAGGTTTCGGGCTGTCCGCCCAGGTGGGTGCCGACGCGCATCACCTCCGGCAGGGCACGGGTAATTAGGGCGGAGCGGGCGTTGGAGCCGAGGTTCAGCCCTTCGCAGACGCCGACGGCAATGGCGATCACGTTTTTGAGGGTGCCCCCCAGTTCGGCCCCTAGGGGGTCGGTGCTGCGGTAGGTACGGAAATTTTCTGAGGCAAAAACGTGCTGTACGGCCTCGGCGGCGGTTTCGTTTTCGCAGGCGATCACCGTGGCGGCGGGGAGACCCTGTTCAATTTCCTTTGACAAATTGGGGCCAGAGAGGACGGCGACCGCATGGTTTGGGAAAGCGTTTTGAAAGATGCGGGAAGGGGTCAGAGTAGTTTCAGGATCTAATCCCTTGGTAGCAGTGACGAGAATCGTAGTTTCAGGAATATTGAGTTCCTTGAGTTGACTAACCAAATCCGGCACACCCTTCATGGAAATAGCAGAAATGATCACCTCAGCCCCATCAACGGCTTCTTTTAAGGATAGATTCCCCCGCCGCGACCAAAGCCTGACGTTGTGATCGTTGCTGTTGGCAATGTGAGCCAGGGCGCTACCCCAAGCTCCAGATCCCAAAATGGTCAGGGCAATTTGGCGATGTTTATAGGACTCGAAGGTGTCGTTGGGGGTTTGGGTCGTGGGGAGAGTGGCAGTCATGGTGATTGGGGGTTGGTTATTGGGGGTTGGTTATTGGTTATTGGTTATTTGGGGTTGGTTATTGGTTATTAGGGATTGGTTATTGGGGATTGGACGTACTGTGGTGAGTTCGTCTAAAAACTTTGGGATGGCTTAACCTATACCTAAATTTTGCCTTTTGCCTTTTGCCTTTTACTTTCTAGGCTTCTTGCAGCGCGGCCTCCTGCCCCAGGGCATAGTCGGGGATGCAGTTGGTTTCCATAAATCGATGGTACGCCTGGATGTTGCGGTCGCAGCGTTCCTCGCTCCAGCCACAGTGGTGGCGCAGAACTTGAGCGACGGTGGGTAGGGCGTTGAAGCCGTAGTCGTGGTGCATGGACAGGGTGGTGCGACGGCGCAGGATATCCACGAAGGTCTGGGCCATTTCGGACTGGACGGCAAAGACAATCTGGGCCTGGATGTCGGGATAGTCGGGGTGGATGGGTTGGGCGAGGGTGGGGGTTTCGTCCACCAGGGCCAGCACTTGGGGGGTTAGGGCACCGTAAATACTGAGCAGGTGGTTAAGGATGGGGGGCGCGATGCGATCCCGGTAGCGTTCGGTGAGGGGAAGCACCTGGGGATCATCCAGGCGCAGGGCACCGGGCAGGGGGCGGCGATGGGTGGGGCAGGGGGGCACGGGTTCGCCACGCTTGCGGAAGGTGGCATCGACAAATTCTTCCCCCACCTGGCGATGGGTGGTGAGCTTGCCGCCGATGAGGGAAATCAGGTTTTCTGCACCCTCGCGGCTGTGGTCGTGCAAAATGTGGGCGCGGGTGATGCTGCCTGCTTTTTTGCCCTCGGCGTAGGGCAGGGGACGGACGCCAGAGTAGGTAAAGCGCACGTCCTTGCGGGTGAGGTGGGCGGCGGGTAGAACGCGGTTGGTTTCGGCAATCAGGTAATCCACCTCGGCATCATCGGCTTTGATCGGGTCGAGGGGGCCGTTGTAGCGTTCGTCGGTGGTGCCGATCAGGAATTGCCCCAGCCAGGGCACGATGAAGAAGGGCCTCCCGTCGGTTTTAGCCTCCACATACAGGGCCGAATCCGGCGCACCGGGGAAGCGATCCACAATAATATGACTGCCCTTGGTGCCACCAATTTTGCGCCCTTGGCTGAGGGGAGACTTGCTTAGCCCACAGACCGCATCCACCCAGGGGCCGGAGGTGTTGACCACCACGGTTTTGGTGTGGGTCTGTACCTGGGCCGTATCTTGACCGCAGACATCCCGTACCGTTAGCCCCACAATCCGCTGATCCTGCACCTGAATATCGGTGACTTCGGCGTAGTTCAACACCGTGGCCCCGGCATTGTGGGCATCTAGGATGTTTTCCCAACAGAGGCGCTCGGCGTATTCCACCTGGGCATCGTAGTATTGGCCGGATCCAGCCAGGTCATCGCTATCCATGGCGCGGAACAGTTGCCGGGTGCTCTGGCGCGACAGCATCCGGTGGTTGGGCAAGGATTTGTCGTAGCTCAGTACGTCATACAGCACCATTCCGGTTTGGATCACCCGGTAGTGGCGCGACCCGCTGCGGTAGATGGGAATCGTCATCTGCACAGGTTTGACCAGGTGGGGCGCGTTCCGCAGTAAAACTTCTCGCTCGTGGAGCGATTCTCGCACTAAATGAAACTCAAAATATTCTAAATAACGCAACCCACCATGCACTAATCGGGTAGACCAACTGGTCGTCCCCCCGGCAAAATCACCCTTTTCAAGGAGTAGTGTTTTAAGCCCTCGCAGGGCCGCATCCCGTGCCGTGGCTGCACCGTTAATGCCGCCGCCAATGATGATTAAATCGTAGGGTTGGGTGGCGATTGCCTGGAAGTTTCGCATGGATGGTTAAAGTGTTTTTGTGAAGGGTTATTGGTTATTTGTTGTTGGCTACTGTGGAAAAATTGGAGTCTGCTGAAGCAGATTTTGCGCTGAACCAGGGAGCTTATTCCCTGGTGGTCGGGGCTGGTGAGCCAAGGACTAAAAGTCCAAGGCTCACAGTGGAAATCCTCTCAAGAGGATTGGGAGGAGGGGCGTAGATAATGGTGAACCCTTTGGTCTGCCCGGTTAGGGAAGCAGGAAATCTACGCCAGAGCCAGTTCCTTTTCGGGTTCTGTGCCATCGGCAATGCCGACGGCGTTGGCTTCTCGGAACATGTGGTTGGCCCACTGTTGTACGTCGTAGCGGGTGATGGCGGCGTGAAGTTTCTGCATCCGGCGGCGCTGTTCTTCGGGGGACATGGCCAGGGCTTGGTTGATACAGTCGTCCATATTCTTGTCAGAATAGGGGTTGGTGAGGATGGCTTCGGGCAGTTCCACCGCCGATCCGGTGAATTCCGACAGCACTAGCACCCCATCTTCTCCGTCGTGGGCGGCGATGTATTCCTTGGCCACCAGGTTAAGGCCATCGCGCAGGGGCGGAATCCAGGCAATGTCAGCGGCCTTGTATAGCGCCATCAAATCATCAAAGGGAATTGGCTCCGTGAAGAGGGAAATGGGGTTCCAAGTAAGGGTGGAATATTTGCCGTTAATTTGCCCCACCAATTGCTCAATTTCGCTTTGGGCGGTTTTGTAAACCCGCATTCCGGCAGCGGCCTTCACAGCGGTCATAATCAGGTTCACTTTGCCACGCATTTCGGGCCGACGCTCTAGCAAGCGTTCGTAGCAGAGCAGCATTTCCTTTGCGCCCTTTACATAGTCCACCCGACCAGCGGAAACAATCAGTTTGTTATCGCCAATATCGGCGCGAATTTGGGCAATGCGTTCCTTTACCGAGGGCTTATTGACCATTTCGTAGATGTAGCCGGGATTCGTGCCCACCGGGAAGGCATCCACATTAACGGTGCGGCCCTGGTACTCCAATTTAGTCGTCATATCCGGCTCAGAAAGAGCGGTACCAAAGGGGGTAAAGGCTTCGGGGACGGGCTTGCGTTCCACCAGTTTTACATCGCGCAAACTGCGGGCAGCAGATACAAAATTTTCCACATAGCGGGGGATATGAAAACCGCAAAGATCGCAGCACAGTAGGCTATCCACAATCGCCTCACGCCAATGCAGAATGTTGAACACATCCGCCGCCGGAAAGGGCGTGTGGTGGAAAAAGGCAATTTTCACATTGGGCATCTTCTGCCGAATGTAATAGGGCGTGAGCCACAGGTTGTAGTCGTGAATCCAAATTAGCGCATCATCAGCCGCTTCTTCGCAGGCCGCTTCAGCAAATAGCTTATTGATGTGCTGGAAATTCTCCCAATCTGAACTTTCGTAGGTGAAGTGGGAGGGAAAGGAATGCAGAATCGGCCAGATCGATTCTTTAGCCGTAATGTAGTAGAAATCCTTAACCCGTTCAGCGTTTAGGGGAATCCGGCGGATGACGGCATTATCACTCCAGCCCTCCATCGTCACCCGGTCTTCAAAGTTATCTTCTTGCCCTGGCTTTACCTGTTTCCAAGCCACCCATGTACTGCTGTCGGCATTGGCAAAGAAACTTTTTAGCGTCGGCACAATGCCGTTAGGGCTTTTCTTTTCCCGGTAATAGGTCTTGCCATTCTCCACCACCTCATCGTAGGGTTCGCGGTGATAAAGAATGACCAAAGAGGATTTCATGATGTTCACTCCGCTGTAGAACGGGTTGTCGTGTACCGCTATACACCTTAGGTCATTGGACTGAGCCTGCCATCTGCCAGGGGATGGATTTAGAGGCCGCACCATTCAGGAAAGCGACTACAATTATATCAGATCTGATATAATTGAACCATAGGATATCCAGATAAACCTCTAGCTTGGCTGCACAGCGAGGTGAAGACGCCTCCTTTCAGCCAGGAAGCACGGATAGAAACAGGGATTTTGCTGAGGCGGCTACAGAAAGGCGTAACCCTTGGGTTGCCCCATTCGCGACCGATGCCCGGTATCGGTGTCCGTTGCCATGAAATCCGTGTCCGGGATGCGGATAAAAACTGGCGAATCATTTACCGGGTTGATGATGATGCCATTGTGATCGTCAGTGTCTTTAATAAAACCACGAAAACCACACCCAAAAATATTATTGAAATTTGCAAGAAGCGTTTACGTCAATACGATTCTGATCAACAGGAATGAAATTATGGAGCAAGCTAAGAAGGAAAGATTGGAATCTAAGGGCTGGAAAATTGGGACAGTCTCAGACTTTTTGGAGTTAACCCCAGAAGAAAATATCCTAGTAGAAATTAAGCTGGCCCTGAGTCGCAGCCTCAAGGAGCGTCGGCAAGAAACGATGACTCAATCTGAACTGGCAGCTAAAATTGGCTCTAGTCAGCCCCGAATTGCTAAGGCTGAAAATGGCGATGCCTCAGTTTCGACTGACCTATTAATTCGTGCCATGGTAGCCACAGGGGCAACGCCAGAGGACATTGGCCAGGTGATTGCCAGTGTCGGTTGACGATATTCAGCGGGCAGGCAACAGAACCTCTATCCATCAGGCTGAACAAAGTTTTAATCTCAGTAGATCGCAAAGCCCTTGCCGCCCTCGCCCTAAATCCCTCTCCCTAAGGGAGAGGGACTTGGAAGACCGTTTCCGGCTCCCCTCTCCTCGTGGGAGAGGGGTTGGGGGTGAGGGTTAGATCGTGGCTGAATAGCACGTTTGGGATCTACTGAATCTAGCTGATCAAGGGTCAATGGTGGGCTGCGAACTCACCCAAAGGATCGATTTCACCGGACGCTGCACCCATTCCCCTGTTTGGTTGAGGCGTCCGTAGTGGGTGGTGCCCTCGGCCATTAGGGTAGACGAACTACCGCCATCGAGGTTGAGGGCTTGCACGACGCCACGCTCGGCCATCAGGGCGGCTAAGTCTGGCAAACTCAGCCCCGACGGAGACACCCCCGGCACCTGGGCCACCATCGCCAGCACCACGGCTCCATGGGCGGTTAGCCCCACGGCGGATCGGGCGTTGGCGGACTGGCTACCGATGGCGTCGCGGCCCGTGGCGGGGTCGAGAAACCCTTCTTCGATGGCGGTACTTTCGGGCAAGATCTGAGGCCCAGCCCCCACGGATTCCGCTAGGGCACAGCCAGCCGGGATGGGATCTTGGTGAAAGGTGATGGCGTAGCTGGGCATTCCATCGCAGGTGTAGCGGCGAAACTCGGAGCGATTGAGGATGTTGTCTAGATAGCTGGCCAGGTCTGGATTGCCCACCAGACGTTCATTTTGGCGAGGATCGGCCACCAACTTACCGTCCATGACCACCGCCGAGGTGGTGAGGCCATTGTTGGGGTCGAAAAAGCCCGCATTGATCGCCGCCGCACAGCCTTCGGTGCCACAGACCTGATCGGCCATGGCCTCCACCGGGGTCAGACTTTCCGTGACGGCCACCCGCACGGGATAGCGCACCGGATCGGGAATGGTGACCCAATGCACTGTGGCCGAGGGTAGGCTCAGGGTTTCGTAGGTGGGCGAAGGCGAGGGCAGCACCTCCGAAGCCGTCGTGGCATCTGTGTCAGCAGGGGGGCTACAGGCGACGAGTCCTAGAACCGCTATCGCCAAACATCGACCGAAGGGCCTAGAGAGCCATGGCAAGACGAGTATGGGCATGGTGGGTATTGCGTTGACCTGGCCTGATTGTAGGTGAGCTGTGGTGCCCTGACACCAGGGGATGGTGTGCGGTTTGGCTAAAGGGATACCGTCGAGTCGGTGGCTTCGGCGGCGGCAATGGTTTCGAGGGCGGCCTCAATCACATCCATTGAGGGTTGCCAGCGGTAGCGCTTCAGATCAATGCGGCCCTTGGCGTCAAACTCAATGCCCTCGTCTTCTAGGATGACCCGCTGAAGGTCGTCGGTGCCGTTGCGAAAGGGTGATTGGGATACTTCCCCCTTGGCGTTGATCACCCGCTGCCAGGGTACCTCGTCCTTGTCCATATCCACCCGATAGAGGGCATAGCCTACTAGTCGCGGTTTGCCGAAGAGTCCTGCCAGTTCTGCGACTTGGCCATAGGTGGCGACTTGTCCGGGGGGAATTTGTCTCACAATGGCGTAAATGCGCTCATAGGTCAGCATGGCAGGTAAGTCCTTGAATTCATGGCTAACCCCGCTCCACCGGGGAGAGGGCAGAGAGACCTCGCGCATCGTGGGCTATCTCCATGGCAGACGCTTACTGGAAGCACTGTTGGCAGCGCAGCACCACCACAGAAAAATCCGCCAGGGTGACGACTTCATCGGGGATGTAGCTGTGGGCATCCTCCACAAAGCCTGTGTCCTTTTGGGTGTCGAGCACTAGCGTCCAAGTGCGTTGTTTGAGGGTGGGGGGAATGTGAAATTCTTGGGCGTTGGGCTGGGCATTGAACATCAGCAGAAAGCTATCGTCCACCACGCGCTTCCCTTGGGGATTGGGGGCCATCAGTTCGGCACCGTTGAAAAAGACGCAGATGGCCTTGACGGATCCATCGTGCCACTGTTCCTCGGTAATTTCCTGGCCGCTGGGGTTATACCAGCCGATATCGTGGATGCCGGAGCCGTGGATGGCTCGGCCCTGGAACCAGTGGCGGCGGGAGAGGTTGGGGTGCTGGCGGCGAAGCTGGATTAGGCGACGGGTGAACGCTAAAAGCTGCTGATTTTCTGGCGTGAGATGCCAGTTGTACCAGGAGATTTTGCTGTCTTGGCAGTAGGAGTTGTTGTTGCCGCCCTGGGTGCGCCCCAATTCGTCGCCCCCCAATAGCATGGGCACGCCTTGGGAAAGCAGCAGCGTCACCAACAAGTTGCGCTGTTGCCGCTGACGTAGGGCCAGGATTTCAGGATCGTCGGTGTCGCCCTCTGCGCCGCAGTTCCAGGAGCGGTTGTAGCTTTCGCCGTCGCGGTTGTCTTCTTGGTTGGCCTCGTTGTGCTTTTCGTTGTAGCTCACCAGATCCCGCAGGGTAAAGCCGTCGTGGCAGGTGATGAAGTTGATACTGGCATGGGGGCGCTTGCCGTTGGCCTGGTAGAGGTCGGAACTGCCCGTAATCCGAAAGGCAAATTCCCCCAAACGACAGTCGTGATCGCGCCAAAAGTCTCGCAAAGAGTCGCGATATTTGCCGTTCCACTCTGACCACAGCAGCGGAAAGTTGCCCACCTGATAGCCGCCTTCGCCAATGTCCCAGGGTTCGGCAATCAGCTTGGTGGTGGAGAGGACAGGGTCTTGGTGAATGATGTCGAAAAAGGCGGCGAGGCTGTCCACTTCGTAGAGTTCCCGCGCCAGGGCCGAGGCCAGGTCAAACCGGAAGCCATCGACGTGCATCTCCTGCACCCAGTAGCGCAGGCTGTCCATAATCAGCTTTAGCACCTGGGGATGGCGCACGTTGAGGGAATTGCCGCAGCCCGTGAAGTCCATATAATATCGGGGGGCGTCCTCCACCAGGCGATAGTAGGCGGCGTTGTCAATGCCGCGCAGGGTCAGGGTTGGCCCCAGGTGGCTGCCCTCCCCCGTGTGGTTATACACCACGTCGAGGATGACCTCAATTCTGGCCTGGTGCAGCGCCTTCACCATATGCTTAAACTCGTTCACCTGCTGGCCTGCCGTTCCGGTGGAGCTATAGCCCGTGTAGGGGGCAAAGTAGTTCAGGGAATCGTAGCCCCAGTAGTTCCGCAATCCGGTTCCGGCTAGGTGCCCCGGAAAGGCGTGGAAATGGTGTACCGGGAGCAATTCAATGGCGGTGATGCCGAGGGACTTCAGGTAATCGATCATCACCGGATGGGCCAGCCCTGCGTAGGTGCCGCGTAGTTCCTCCGGCAGATCGGGGTGGCGCTGGGTGATGCCCTTCACATGGGCTTCGTAGATCACCGTGCGATGCCAGGGGGTGGCGGGGTGGCGGTCGTCGCCCCAATCAAAACTAGGGTCGATGACAATTCCCTTGGGCATGTAGGCGGCGCTGTCGGCGTCCGAGAAAGACAGATCCGTGTCCTCTTCGGCAATTTCCGCCATGTTGTAGCCAAAGGTGGCGGGATGCATCTGCACATCGCCGTCCAGGGCGCGGGCGTAGGGGTCGATCAATAATTTATGGGCGTTGAAGCGATGGCCCATGTCTGGATCGTAGGGGCCATGGACACGATAGCCGTAGCGTTGCCCCGGATTCACCCCCGGCACATAGCCATGCCAAACGTAGTTTTCGACTTCCGTTAAGGAAAGTCGGGTTTCCTGGCCCCGGTCATCAAATAAGCACAGTTCAACGGCGGTGGCATTTTCGGAAAACAGCGCAAAGTTGGTACCTTGCCCGTCCCAGGTTGCGCCTAGGGGGTGGGGACGCCCAGGCCAGACTGTCATGGTCATGGTGCCACAGCGGGATAAACGGCTACGTTCAGCTTAACAGGCTTCCCCAATCTGGCCATCTAGGGTTATCGGGGTTCCATCAAGACTGATGCGCTTGAATTTGTTCGGCGCTCCAAAAGCAACGATCCATGGGAAACCGTTGAAGGGTTTCCGCCACCAATTCCGGAAACTGTTCGGGTGAGGATTGCCGAAATCGACCCAGCAGGGCATAGCTCACTAACCCAAGGTATTCCCGAATGGCCAGAAAAGATCGCTCGTGGTGGGGCACCCAGTCGGCCCAGGGTTCCATACGGGGGATGACCTCAAAGCCATAGCCCTTAAACAGCAGCCAAGCTCGCAGCATGTGAGGCTGGTCGGTAATTAGGATGATGCGACGTGCCCCTTGGGAAACCAGAAAAGCGGTGGCCGATTCCGCCTCATGTTTGGTGGTTTTCACGCACACCGCCCCGGTAATCTGATCCGCAGATTGATGCGTCTGCTGAAGTTGCTCCCATACATGAACCGCTGCGATTCTTCCCATGACGAGCATTTGGGGAGCGCGTCCTGCCGACAGCATGGTAATGGCGGTGCGGTAGCGATCTCCCTCGGCCTCACGGGGGCGCGCCAAAACCACAATGGCATCGGCAGACTGGCCCTGATCTGCGGGCACAAATTGGGTTAAAAGGGCAGTGGCGGGCACCGAGAACAAGGGCGAAATCAGCAGCCAGTAGGCTCCGAGTAGCCCCAGTCCCGTGGCCACGAGTCGTCGTCGATAGCGCCTCCCCCCCGCAAATAGGGCAACGATGATCAAAACACCGAGCGTCAGGGTCATGAGTTTGGCGCTAGCCAAGTAGGTGTAGATTCCCCAGGAAAATTTTGGCCAGTAGGAGCCAACCAAGGCTCGCAGCATTTCTACCATAGTGGATGCCCCATACTTTGAGCAGGCAATAACCGTTCACAGCCTGCAACCGTTTTTCCATTTCAGTGTATTGACGGAGCTCTTCCAACCGAACAGGAGCCTAGGGAATGGCGAAAATTTTATGCAATGTTGAGTAAATGCTGAAGTTATTCCCTAAAACAACACTACCTAGGCAAATGTCCTAGGCAGCAAGAAAAAGACTAGGATGAACCGGGCACAACAGGAATCCATGAAATTCGGCTAACAATTCATGCGGCTCACCATCCAATTGCCGGGGCTGGACTTAATTTTCAGGGCTAGGCATGGCGGGGATAGCTTCCTGTTCAGCGGCTTCTAGGCCAGCCTGCTGACGCCGAATGGCTTCCTGTTGAAGGGCACGAAAGTTAGCCGCTTCAGTGCTCATGCGGTTTTGGTGCATCCGGCTAAAGTCGGACAAGCTCATTTCGTTCATCAACACGGCCCGATGAATCAGGTCAAAGGGCGAATTGGTATTGCCGCCAAAGGGACTCTCGCTGCTTTCGTTGCTGCCAAAGCCCTCATTGGGATTCACCACCACGGGCGCGGTGGGGTCGCTGGTGGGGGTGGGGGATTGAGCCAAGGCACCGGGAGCCGCCAACAGGACGGCAACTAGACCCAGGCCAGCGGCCAAAGGATGTCGATTAGCCATAGAAAGCCTCCTTAACACCATCACTGTCATTAGACGAACATGGTTCCTCGTCTGTTCCAAACTATAGCAAATCTCTCCTAGAAGACATCAGACCGCTAACCAATGCGGGGGTAGCCCAGACCTAGGCCATGCGGCGGCGCAGGAGGGGCTGAATTATCCCTAGGGCCAAGCCACAAAACGCCACCAACACCACCAAGGCTACCCCTAGGGACACATCCCAGAAGGGTGTATTCAGTACTGTGCTACCCAAGCTCCAATCGGGGTGGAGATAGACGTAGCGGATAGGCTCGATGGCGTAGGTCAGCGGATTCAGGCTGGCCACCACCTGGAGCCAATCGGGCATGAAATCCAGCGGTACCAGGGCGGTGCTGGAAAAGAGCAAGGGCAGGTTGGTGACGAAAATGACGGCCAACAACTCAATATGGCCTGGCAGGGCAAAGGTAAGGCCCAGGCTGAGGGCGGTGACACCGAGCACGAGGGTCATGACGATAAATAGCACCAGGACAAGGCCCAAACCCTGGGGTAATCCGGCCCCCAGCAAGGCGCTGAGGCCCAAAATCGCGGCGGTTTGCACCAGGCTAAGGGCCGCAATAAAGATGGCCGAGGCCAGCACGATGGAATAACGAGAGGCCAGGGGAGCCACCAGGAAACGGTTCAAAAAGCCAAACTCCCGGTCGAACATAACGGGCAGGCCGGCATTGAGGGCACCGCCAAAGGCCGTAAACACCAGGATGCCTGCCCCTAGAAACTGGCCGTAGTTGCGGCTTTCCCCAAATAGTCCAGCGGGGACATTTTGAAACAAGGCCCCAAAAAGCACCAGCCAAATCAGCGGCTGAATGATGCCTGCCACTAGGGTGGCAGGGCGACGCTGAAGTTGCAGGAACAGTCGGCGGGCCATGGCTAGGGTTTCTTGGAGAAAAGCCCCAGAAAACAGACCGGGATCGGCCTCGGCTTGGGCTTGACGGTCTTTCCACGCCTGAAGATCGCTGTTGTCGAGGGGCTTAGCGCCATTAAGGGCTGTGGATCGGTTCGGTAAGGTGGTGCTCATGGTGTTTGCCTCTTAGCTTCCCTTCATCGCCTGTTTCTTTTCTTTTTTCAAATCTCGCTGACCCACGGCGGCCAGTTCAGCATCCATCAGGGTGCGGCCCGTGGCGGCTAAGTACACGTCATCTAGGCTGGGTCGCGATTGAGAAATTCCAAAAATCGGCAAACCTGCCTTTTCCATGGTGGTTTGGACTGCCGTCAGCGCCCCAGGATCCCGTTCTACAACTAAATTCAAGGAATTGCCCTGGGCGGCATTGAGGATCACCCCCTGGACAAAGGGTAGATCCAGCAGCAGAGCCTTGACCTGCTCGGCCTCGTCATCGGGGGTAAACTCGCGTACCCGCAGGGTAATGCGATCTCCGCCCAGCCTGTCTTTCAGATCGCTCGGGGATCCCGACGCAATCACCTGACCCTGGTCAATGATGGCCACCCGATCCGCCAAGGCGTCTACTTCTTCGAGGTAATGGCTGGTGATCAGCACCGTGGTGCCCGCAGCTCGCAATTGGCGTAGAAAGTCCCACACCGCCGAGCGGGTTTCAATGTCCAGGCCCACAGTGGGTTCATCCAACACCAACACATCGGGCTGATGCAGCAGCCCCAGGGCCAAATCCAGCCGTTTACGCAGACCGCCGGAGTAGGTGCCCGTCTTGCGGTCGGCCCAGTCCCCCAGTTCTAGCAGGGCAATCATTTGGTCAATGCGCTGGCGGGCAATGGCCTTGGGCATGTGGTACAAATCCGCTTGCAGTTGCAGCAGTTCCCGCCCGGTCAACACCTTATCCAGGGCAATTTCCTGGGCAATATAGCCCAACCGCTGGCGCACCCGTCGGGGTTGATCTACCACCGGAATGCCCATCACCTCTAGCCGTCCTTCGTCGGGGCTGGCCAGGGTGCAGAGGCAGCGAATGGTGGTGGTTTTACCGGCCCCATTGGGCCCCAGCAGCCCAAAAATCTCCCCTGGTTGGATGTTTAAGGACACACCCCGCACCGCCTGCACGGAACCGTAGGATTTTTTCAGATTTTCAATGGTAACAGCGGCATCCATGTCGCCTATCTAGCCCCAGAAACATCCGTTGATTAAACGCATTGGCCATAGGCCGTTTGTCATAACAGGTCGTTTGTAACAATCCGTTGATAACCGTAAATTCATTGTACAGAACTCACCGACTACAGGCAGGAATCCCCAGGTTGATTAGACGTAACTTTGAATCTGTACCCAGAATTTTATGGCGGGAGGGTTGGGCGAAAACGATACGGAAACGCCGATCCAGGGGCGAATAGAGTTTGAGGTGAACCGCTGCTTGGCTGTATCGGGAGCAGGCCCATGGCCGAGTCTACCCATCATTCCAAGGATGGTAGTTCCCTAAGGTGTCCTAGTCACTCATCTATTACTGCCATGGGGTTTAAATTTGTCCTAGCGATCAGCCTATCCCTACTGACCTCTGTGCCTGTGGCTCCAGCGGCCAATCGAATCGGTCTAGCCGCTGAAGCCACAGGTCAGAACAGCGATATCGCGATCACCAAGGGGATATCCACCACCCCGCGATTCACCGTCGCCTATCCCGACCACTGGTTCGAGTACTCCAATAACCAGCGAGACTACGTCATTATCTACAACCAACGACCTACGGAGGCCTACAGCGAAACAGCCCCGCCCTACCTGATCAAGACCGACCTATCTATCCAAAACACCTCCCTCCGCGATGCTCTTCAGATGTACCGAGACGAGCCTGGTCGCGCCCGACGCATTGAAGAGGTGACCATCAATGGACGACTGGGGGTGCGGGTGTGGGAAGACAGCCAGGGCTGGGCCTTTCCTAACGTCCTGATCACCTATATCCCGCTGGACGACAGGGAAGTGCTTACCATCGCCAGCTACTACAGCCGTCAGAATCAAGACGCCGAGGCTGCCATCCTGCGGGTGCACGACTCCGTTCAGTTGAGATAGGGCTCTAGGGAAGCAGGCTCACCAAGGAAGCCAATTGACTCCCTAGGTGTCCCGAAAGCTGTGCTGTCCAACCCTGGGTGATGGGCCAGCTATCCACCACCATCCCCGCCGACAGCAGCATCATATAGAGGATGGAGTACTTGAATAGCCCCTTGGCCAAATCCCGGTCGCTGGGGGCTTTCAGCAAGGCCCAGGCCTTCTGCATAAACTTGGCCCCCAGCCCCAGCGCCACCACGGCATAGACTGCCCCCGTCGCCCCCAGGGGATAGCTCATCATCAGGGTGAGGGGAACCAGAACCAGGGTGTAGTACCAAATTTGGCGGGCGGTGGCTTCGTCGCCCACAATCACGGGCATCATCGGCACGTTGACCTTCGCGTAGTCGTCCTGGATCAGCAGGGCTAGTCCCCAAAAGTGGGGAGGCGTCCAGATAAACACAATGAAGAAGAACAACCAGGCGGCAAGGCTTAGGTCTCCCGTCACGGCGGCCCAACCCACCAGGGGTGGAATGGCTCCAGCAGCTCCCCCAATCACAATATTCTGGGGCGAAGACCGCTTCAGCCAAGTGGTGTAGACCCCTACGTAGATAGCGATCCCCACCATGGCCAGAAGGGCGCTGAGCAGGTTGGCCACCCAAGTCTGCAACCCAAAGGACAGAGCCGCGAGGATGCCTGCAAACACCAGGGCATCCCGCACCTGAATCCGCCCGGAGGGAATGGGGCGATGGCGGGTGCGCTCCATATCAAAATCAATGTCTCGGTCGTAGACGCAGTTAATGGTCTGGGCAGAGGCCGCCGCCAGGGTGCCGCTTAGCAGCGTTACCAGCACCAGCACCGGATCAACCTGGCCCTGGCCTGCCACCCACATTGCCGCCGCCGTTTCAATCAGCAGCAGAGGAATAATCCGGGGCTTGGTGAGCTGCACATAACTGCGGATAACGGATCCAATGGAATCGTGATGCCGGGTGGCCTCGTTCCAAGTCGTCGTTTGATTCATGCGGAGGAAGTCCTTCCTTAGGGGTTTGGGGCTAGTCGAGGAGTAGGGCTAATCAGGTCTAGTTAGAATGGGATCCTTCCAGAATGGAGAGACTTCAGGGAGACCCTAGGCGGGGCCGGTGGGCGGGGTGGGGGCTGAGGTTTCCCACATCCGCCCCAAGAACAATTCCCGCAGGGCCAGGGTGGTAAAGCAGACCAGGGTGCCCAGCAGAGCAGCCCCTAGGGTGTGGTGAATCACCGTCAGGGTTTCCACTTGTAGGTGGAGGCGGAAAGTCGTAATCCCCATCACCAGTTGAAACACCAGCAGAACACTGGCCAGGTTACCTAACTGCCGCAGGGGATAGCTGAGCGCTGGGGTACGCCAGACCGCCTGAGTCAGGGCCAGCACCGCCACGGTGGACGGAAGAACACCCAGCAGGTGGCTGTTCATCACCTGGCAGAGTTCCCCCAAACCAAAGCACTGGTGAGCCGCCCAACGAGACCCCACCAGACCTCCCAGCAAGCACTGACCATAGACCAGTAGTGTGGCTCCCAAGCCCAGCCAGGGCAACCGTCCCACTGTCCCCGTTGGGGTGCAGGGCAGTAAACTGGTGCCGATGATCAGCATGGTGCTAAAAAATAGGAGCGCCGTGCCGAGGTGGGCGGTGACAATGTCAAACCGCAGCAGTTGAGTCACCGTCAGCCCTCCGAGCACACCCTGGAAGCCAATCAGAGCCAGCGCCCCCACCGTTGCCCAGAGCAACCATCCCGGCACCTGTCGCCGATACCACCCACTGAGGGCCACCAGCCACAGCGTACTAAGGCCAATCAGGGCCGCATCCAGCCGATGGAACCATTCCAAAAACACCTGAAGATTCATCTGGCTTTGGGGCACCAGTTGGCCATAGCACAGGGGCCAATCGGGACAGGCCAAGCCCGCATTCATCACTCTAGTAGCGCTGCCCACCGCCATCAGAGCTAAGGTGGCCAGGGCAATTTTCCACACCAGCCGCCGAATTCGATCGGTCGGTTCCGCCGAGGTAGCCCGTCGCCAGCCAGGAAAGTGGCCATGCACTCCTGGAACGGAGGAAAAGGAAGAAAGGTTGGTTGCCATGGCGTTTGTCGATATTGATTTGAACAGACTTGTCTTAAATGAGAAAACTGAACCTACAGTCCTCATGGTGAGGAGTCAAAATAGCGGTCTTAAGGTTGGATTCTCTTAAGATTTGCTTCATAGAGGTGAGAGTAAATACCTCAATCGTTGAACCCCACCGTTGGTCGCAATCTCGTCCCTCGTCTCACCGCCCTATCCATGCCTATGCCAACGCAGAACATTGATTGCTTATCACTGTAGAGAGGACAACTCAGAAATCAACCCAGCTTTAGGAATTTCTTCGGAATTCAAGACACCTCACCCCCGTCACCGGGGATTTTTTCCTCTCCTTGCTTAATAGTTCGTTACCTTTCGCGACATTCCGTATCTAGAGATACCGGCCCCCCTGCACCACTTAATTTCCCGCCCATCTAAGTGCATCTAAGCCGCCCCGGCTTCCCGCAACGGCCAAGGAAGATGCCAGAATGACAGCGTTCTTTCTCTATCCGCCCCCCATGTCCCAGGCCATCACCCTGAACCTTGCCGATGGATCCATCCAGTTCAGTTTTTCCGCCGCCGCCGCCCAAGCCCTCAAAACCGATCTGGACGCCCTAATCGGCCAAATGAAAGCCGCCAGTGCAGCCGGTTCCCCTCGCCGCACCCCCCTGCCCCCCACGGAACACCGCCACAGCGGTGACGTTTTCTTAGAAGTTTTTTGCAACCCCAATCTCTGGGCCAGTCCCTTCGCCGCCAAGGTACTAATCACCCTGCGCGACGACCGCATCCGCATCACCACCGAAACCGGTCTATCCCAACTCTACGACGACCTCACCACCTACCTCGACCAAGCCACCTAATCGCCATCTGGGCCGCCTTCCCGTCAATCGCCACCATCGGGCTAGAATCAGGGCATTCCCGACCTGGGTGTCCACCAAGAACCCTCCCAGCCTGTCTAGGTCTGCTATCTTTTGCCCATCTCCCGACTCCCATTTCCCTGGTCTGATCCCTTTTTTCTATTCAATTCAATAAAGCGACACAACAACGAGGACAACACCATGACCCCCGACACCGTGACCACCACGCTACAAAAGGGCTTCCGCGTTACCCTAGGCGCAACGGCCACCCTGCTGGAGGCTATCCAAGATCCCCAGTCCTCCGGTCAGCGATTTTCAGATCTCAGTAACGATGTCAGTCGCCTCACCGAAACCCTGGAGTCTAAGGGGGAAGTAACGGAACGGGAAGCCCGTCAATTTGTCGATACCCTGCTGAGCCAACTGCCCAGTCCCTTCTCCGAGGGATCCGCTAGTCCGCCCACCGTTGATACCGTGGCTACTCCCGTTGCTGATCCCACCGTCCAGAGTGACCTCGCTGCCCTCACCCAAGAGTTGGCCAACATTCGCCAAGCTATTGAAGCCCTCAAAGGGAAGGAGTCCTAGGCTGATTCATGGGGGCAATGTAATGGAAATCGGCCCTTTGAACCAGCCACCAACCCACGGAAAAATCTGGAAAATTGTCATTGCCAGTAGTCATAGCAGACGTCCATGGTCTATAATTATAGACCGTGCACATTCGCAGGCCCTATGAACGCAGAGGAAATCATCCGCTCAATTGAAGCGGAGCAGCTAAAGACAGACCTGCCTGAGATTTATGTCGGCGACACCATCCGCGTCGGCGTTCGTATTCAGGAAGGCGGCAAAGAGCGGATTCAACCCTACGAGGGTACCGTGATTGCCATGCGGAATGGCGGCATTAACCGCTCTATCACGGTTCGCAAAGTTTTCCAGGGAGTTGGTGTAGAACGAGTATTTTTGCTCCATGCTCCCAAGCTCGCCGACATCAAGGTCTTGCGTCGCGGTAAGGCCCGTCGTGCTAAGCTGTATTACCTGCGCGACCGTGTTGGTAAAGCGACTCGCCTCAAGCAGCGATTTGACCGCCCAATCAAGTAAGCTGGGTATAGAACTGCCATCCAGCTTTAGGCCAGTGATTGGCGGCCCTATGCGTCCTTAGTTCAGTTGGTAGAACGCGGGTCTCCAAAACCCGATGTCGGGGGTTCGAGTCCTCCAGGGCGCGCTGAGTAACCCAGATAGTGAGTGCCCAATGACCTTGTTTCCAGAGGTTTCTGGAACTGGTTCTGCGGGCACTTCTACTGACTCCACTCTACGCCGTTAATTGCTTGGGTTCTTCGCACCGGATGGCATCCCAGTTCTGGCTAAACGTCCAGGAGGAGCTAGTACCAGTGGCAAAAAAAGACGCGGCAGTTGAATCAAGCCGAAAAGGAACCGTAGCAGCTGAGGCTGACAATAGCTTTAGCGCAACTGAGTTTTTCAAAGGCACAAAGGAAGAGCTGGGTAAGGTCGTTTGGCCCAGCCGTCAGCAGTTGATCAGTGAGTCGGCGGCGGTCATTTTAATGGTTAGCCTCTCTGCCACGCTCATTTACTTAGTCGATCAACTCTTTAGATGGGTTTCACAGCAGGTGTTTTAATGGCGTTGACCTCAGACGACTTGAACGACGATCTATCCGCCTTCGGCATGGACGAAGACAGCGAGATCATGCGTGGCACAGAGGAAGAATCCGCTGAGGAGGGGGCTTCCGGGCAGTCTCGTCATCGGGCTCGGTGGTACGCCGTCCAGGTCGCTTCAGGCTGCGAAAAAAAGGTGAAAACCAACCTGGAACAGCGTCGCCAAACCCTCGACGGGGCCGATCATATTCTCAAGATTGAGATTCCCCAAACGCCAATCCGTAAGGTTAAGAAAGACGGTAGCCATCAGACCGCTGAAGAGAAGGTCTTTCCTGGCTACGTACTATTGCAAATTCGCCAAAAGTGGGACGATCTACTCAAGGAGTGGAAAGTACCAGAGGACGCTTGGCTGGTGGTTAAAAACACGCCCCATGTGATCAACTTTGTTGGTGCCGAGCAACGTCGGGCCTACGGGCGCGGTCGGGGGCACGTTAAACCTATGCCCCTCAGTGAGGGTGAGGTGAGGCGAATCTTCAAGCGCACCGAGGAGCAGAAGCCCATCATCAAGATTGATATGGCTCCTGGCGACAAAATTACCGTCCTCTCTGGCCCCTTCAAGGACTTCGAGGGTGAAGTGGTGGAAGTTAGTCCAGAACGAAGCAAGTTAAAAGCATT
This sequence comes from Spirulina sp., assembly GCA_044070495.1. Taxonomy (GTDB): domain Bacteria; phylum Cyanobacteriota; class Cyanobacteriia; order Phormidesmidales; family Phormidesmidaceae; genus Nodosilinea. Next base: position 66,250 of record JBIPSI010000006.1, read on the forward strand.
GCTGTCTATTTTTGGGCGCGATACTCCAGTGGAACTGGAGTTTAATCAAGTGGAAAAAGAGAGTTAATCGATGGCCAAAAAAGTTGTTGCGTTGATTAAGCTAGCCATTCCGGCTGGCAAGGCTAACCCTGCTCCTCCGATTGGCCCCGCCTTGGGTCAGCACGGGGTCAATATCATGGCATTCTGCAAAGAATACAATGCCAGAACCCAGGATAAAGTGGGCCTCGTGGTGCCGGTAGAAATTTCGGTCTTTGAAGATCGGAGCTTCACCTTTATTCTCAAAACCCCTCCTGCCTCGGTTTTGATCAAGAAAGCAGCTGGCATCGAAAAGGGTTCTGGTGAGCCTCGGACGAAGAAGGTCGGCTCGATTAGCCGTGCCCAACTGCGGGAAATTGCTGAAACCAAGCTGCCCGACCTCAATGCCAATGACGTTGAAGCGGCGATGAAGATTGTTGAAGGTACGGCCCGCAATATGGGTGTCACCGTGGCCGACTAGGTGAATTCACCTTGAGTCTCCCGGTTCTAACCCTAGCTTGTTGATTTTTTGATTGCCGAGTTTTGTCATTTATTACGGGGGAGAAGAACACCTTCGCCAGTACCCCAAGGAGTAAACCATGTCTACGAAAGTATCCAAACGGCTGAGAGATGCCCGTGCCAAAGTTGAAGATCGGTTGTACGAACCCCTAGAGGCGCTGGAACTGCTGAAGGAAACCGCTACGGCTAAGTTCACGGAATCCGTGGAAGCCCACATTCGTCTAGGGATCGATCCGAAGTACACCGACCAACAACTGCGGACGACGGTAATTCTGCCTAAGGGCACCGGGCAAACGATCCGGGTCGCCGTCATTGCCAAGGGCGAAAAAGTGGCCGAAGCCACCGCTGCCGGGGCTGATATCGTTGGGTCTGAGGATCTAATTGAGGATATCCAAAAGGGTATGATGGACTTTGATGTTCTGATTGCCACCCCCGATGTGATGCCCCAGGTGGCAAAATTGGGTCGGCAACTTGGCCCCCGTGGTCTGATGCCCTCCCCCAAGGGTGGCACCGTGACTTTTGACCTACCCCAGGCCATCACCGAATTTAAAGCCGGGAAACTCGAATTTCGGGCTGACAAAACGGGCATCGTCCATGTTATGTTTGGAAAGGCCGATTTTAGCGTTGAGGATCTGATGGTCAATCTCAAGGCACTGCAAGAGTGCATTGACCGCAATCGTCCTTCTGGTGCTAAGGGGCGTTACTGGCGCACGGTGGCCATCGCCTCTACCATGGGGCCATCCATTCGGTTGGATGTAAGTGCTCTGCGGGACTATAAGCTGCCCGAAGCCGTTTAGTTGCCTCAGCGCCCAAGTTTCAAGTTTTCACGAAGGAGCCGCGATTGCCCTAACCCCTCACAACTGCATAGACGACCGTAGACAGCAGGTGCATTTTTCCTGCATAAATCCTGCCGAGGTTGACGTTGCGATGGAGGTTTCCAGTTCTGGACTGGAAACGGCTAATCGTGGGTCTGCCCCGGCGAACTGGTCGGGGCTTTGTTTTGGGAAAAATCGGGACATCATCACCAGCGGCCCTCTGCCCGTGAGTATCCAGTTTTCTATCCCCGCTATAAAGGAGGTGAGATTGATATGGGGAGAACCCTAGCGAATAAGAAAGAGATTGTGGGTGAAATTCAGGATCTCCTGAAGGAAGCTCAACTGGCCTTTGTGATTGACTACAAAGGGCTTAGTGTTGCTGAAATTACCAATCTGCGGAACCGTCTGCGGCCCAAGGGTGCGGTGTGTAAAGTCACCAAAAATACCCTGATGCGGATTGCCGTGGAGGGCGACAGCAATTGGGAACCGATGACCGAGTTTCTGAAGGATTCCTCAGCCTTTGTGCTGGTGAAGGAAGACTTTAGTGGCGCGATCAAAGAATACCAAGCGTTCCAGAAGGAATCTAAGAAAACCACCCTGCGGGGTGGGGTGATGGAAGGTCAGGCGCTGACCGAAGATCAGGTCAAGGCGATCACCGAACTGCCGACGAAGGAAGAACTGATGGCCCGTTTGGCGGGTGCTATTAAGGCCATGCCGACCCGTCTGGCGGTGGGTGTCAAGGCGGTGCCGACCAAGCTGGCGGTGGGTATCAACGAAGTTCCGGCTTCGCTGTCCCGTGCCATCAAGGCGGTCTCCGAGCAGGGCCAGGACGCGGCCTAAAAGCCCTGGTCTGCTTCAGTTTGACCACAAGTCCGACAACCAACTTTGTTTTTTGTACACAGGAGTTAAGTCTTAACGATGTCTGCTAAAACCGATGAAATTCTCGAACAGCTAAAGTCTCTGTCTCTGCTGGAAGCTTCTGAACTGGTTAAGCAAATCGAAGAAGCCTTCGGCGTGGACGCTTCTGCCTCCGCTGGTGGCGGCATGATGATGATGGCCCCTGGCATGATGGGTGGTGGCGCAGGTGCCGCTGCTGCTGAGCCCGAAGAAGAGAAGACCGAATTCGATGTGGTTCTCGAAGACGTGCCCGCCGATAAGAAGATCGCCATTCTGAAAGTGGTGCGTGGCCTCACCGGTCTAGGTCTGAAGGAAGCCAAGGAGATGGTGGAAGCTGCTCCTAAGGCTGTGAAGGAAGGCGTGACCAAGGACGACGCTGAAGCCGCTAAGAAAGAACTTGAGGAAGCTGGCGCTAAGGTGACCGTTAAGTAGGTTTAGCCTAAGGTCTGACCCTCAAGGTTTGAGAAGCCTCCTGTCATGGTACGGGGGGCTTTTTTGTGGCTTCGCCCCGGTGAAGGGAATTTCCACCAGCCCCACCTTGACGAATGATGGTGCGACTCGCTAGCGTGAAGACTAATCATCATCAAATGGCGACCGAGCCTTTGGTCGCATTGAGGAGGACACCATGGCGCAACGGTTGAAGCGATGGGAATCCCCCCGTCGCCCAGGTCGCAACGATAAGGGGCGGGGTGGCAGTGCCCGTCAACGACAGCTTCGCAAACGACATCAGGAACTGCGAAACCGCCTTCGCCAGGGGGATACCCCTGCGGAGACAACTAGCACTAGGACGCACGATTCTGGGGAGGGCCAAGGCTCTCCCTTTTTTGTATCCTTGGATTGTTTCTAACTGCGCTCTCGGGCAGTTCATTCTAAATCCGGCTGGTTTGCCCTCGGTATCAGTGGACGAGGAGACCTCGCCCCTACGGCTTGTCGGGTGGGGCATCAGGGTTTTCTAATGCAGATTTGCTCTAAAAATAGATTGTTATCTTTGGGGTGTCGCGCTAGCGGCATGGACGATTGGTATCGGGAGCATTTGTCACTCGGCTATGGTCTACGGTTGTCTGGGTTAGGTGTTGAAGTTCTCTTCTGCGAGTTTGGCATGGCCCTAGGCTGAATCGGAACTCGATTGTTACCATAGGCGTCAACAGACGCTAGGCTAAATCGATTTAGGTTTAGCTAGTTTGCATCATGGATCGGGATGTCCGCCAATGGCATCCACGGGAGGCTACCCTTCTCCGGGGAGAGGTGATCCCACCTTATTCGCCACTGCTACTTCGCTACCCAGATATTTCTTGGTTTTATGGTTAATCCCTCCGCCCTTGGTGTTGCGTTTTTGGTGCTTCTGGCGACGACCACGGTCGTGGGCTCTTCGCCGCCTACTCAACCCTCCTTCCAGGTTGCCCATCCCTCCCTTAGCGACTTGATTGACAAGGACCCCATGGGAGGCAAAGCCGAGTTGCTACCAGCAGATACGATTCACCTCGATCAAGAGGGATTAAAAGAGCCCCAGTGGCTATCGGTACAGGTACCAGAGGGGGCGAGTTTTGAGGGAACCTTGGCGGTGAATGGTGAGGTCAAGTATCGCTTTGGGGCGGAGGGAATCCGCTTGGATCTGAAGGATATCCTGGCCTTGGGGGCAACGGACGTGGTCCTAGCCGGGAGCTATAGCCCTGGCGATGGGTCAGTTGTGGTGTCTTTCAACAATTCAGAAACCACCGTACGTCAGCAGGTGGGGCAACGGGGACAGGTTCACTATCAGATTAATTTTTGGGTAGATTAGAGGCCGTCTCCGATGGCGTCTAGGATCGAGAACGCTAGGATAGGCCTGATGATGCGGCGGTGTAGGATGTTGCGCTTCCAGGGTGTCAATCACGGCGGGTGGGCGAGGAATTTGCGACATTGGTTTGGGGCTAATCCTGAATCCGGTTTGCTTCCCCCTGGTATCGATGGGCGAGGCGACCTCGCCCCTATCGTTTGTCGGGCTGGGAATTGGGGTTTTCTAATTCGGACTTGGTATAGACCGTGGTTTGAGCTGTGCCCTGCGGGACGCCTAGGTTGGGGTGGAATGTTGGGGTGCGGGGTGGCGATTGTCGTTAGTTATCCTGCCTTGGCCCAGGATCGCCTCCCACTGACGGAGCCTCTCAATCCAGCCCAGCAGCGGTTTGACGATGCCGAGGATGCGGCGACTCCTATTACAGAATGGACGGACTCTGGGGGGATGGAGTCGGAACGGCCCTCCGCTCCCCTGGTAACTCCCATTCCTGCCGAAGCGGAGCCTAGGTTCCAGGCTCCTCGGTTGCCCGATCCCCTGGGCAATTCTTCCCGCCAACCTAGACCGGATCACTTTGCTCCAGCGGCGACGGATCCCCCCTTTGATCGCTATCGCTTGGGGCCGGGGGATGGCATTTTTGTTGGGGTACAGCGGTTTCCGGATCTCAGTTTCCAGGCCACCCTCGATCTACAGGGCAACATTGTTTTACCCTTGGCGGGATCTGTGAACCTGGCGGGTCTTACCCTCGACCAGGCCCAGGAGCAGATTCGACAGCGGTACGACCAGTATGTGGTTGATCCCGACGTGTCGCTGACTCTGGTGGCCCTGCGTCCTGTGGAGGTCACCATTGTGGGGGAGGTGCCACGACCGGGGTTTTATCCGCTCCAGGCTCCGCAACTGTCCGTGGCGTTGGTAACGGCGGGCGGGGCCTCTGCCCTGGCGGATTTGCGGGCTATTGAGATCCAGCGCACCCTCCAGGACGGCACGGTGTTAAGGGAAAACATAGATCTGTTTACGCCGTTGCGTTTGGGACAGCCGATCCCCGATCTGCGCCTCCAAAGCGGCGATGTGATTTCGGTGCCGCGCCTTGATCCCACCCGCCTAGACGAGTATGACCGGAATCTGGTGGCTACCTCCACCTTAGCCAAGCCTGAAATGGTGGTGCGTATTCTCAACCGGGCCTCTGGGGCGCGGGGCACGGAGGCCCGCTTTGGGGCCATCACCCTGCGTAATGGGGGGCGGTTTTTAGATGCCTTGGCCCAGGCTGGGGTAAACCCCGATTTGGCGGCCTACCATCGCATTGCCGTGCTGCGATTTAACCCTGAAAGGGGATCCGCCGATACGATTGTGGTGGATGCGCGGGCGGCGGTGCAGGGAGACCTCAGCCAGAATATTCCCCTCCAGGAAAATGATGTGATTGTGGTAGATCGCAATTTGCTGGCCAATGTCACCTATGCCTTGAACACCTTCACCCAGCCCTTCCGGGATGTGTTAGGCTTTCTGCTCTTTTTCGATTCCCTCACCAATGCTGCCGAGTCTCTGTTTAGGCCCTAGCTATCTTCTGGTAGGCCTACCCTGATTGTTTGAAGTTCTGGATGTGGTGTTTGTCGTCTTTCCCCGTCCTTTCTGTCCCCCGCTGAGTCCATGCCCTCCCCCCTGATCAGTCGCTACCTACTTGCCCTCGACCGCTACAAATGGCCCGCCTTGGCCAGTTTGCTGGGGGTGTTGGGGCTGTCAACGGTGGTGGCCCTACAACCGCCGCCGCCCCCCGTTTATCGGACGGAGGGAATGCTCGTGATGAACGCCCCCGTGGTGGCCCTCACCGCCACGGGAACCGAGGTGCAAGAGCGAGGCCAGGGGATTATTTCCACGGAGTTTCTGCTGGCGGATGTGCTCCTAGACCAGGTGGCTAAGGAATTGGCTAGGCGGGAAATTTCCCTGTCTTCCCAGGCCATTCGAGACTCGACGACCCTCAAACTAGAGGGCGAAGAAAACGTGGTGCAACGGGTGGTGGTGGTGGTGAAGCGGCCATCAGCGGAGGAGGCCCAGATCGTCTCGGATTTGCTGGTGGAGGGCATGGTGGAACTGAGCCGAGTCACCAATCGGGCTAGGCTGCGGGCCATTATTACGGCCCTAGATGATCGATTGCCAGCGGTGGAGGCGGATCTTCGGGCCGCCGAACAGGCGTTGGAAACCTACGACCGCCAGGAAGGCCCTGCGATTCAGGCGGCCCTAGACGGCAGTTTGCTAGGGGCGATCTCTGGAGGGCAACAGCAACAGCGCCAGAACCAGATCACCCTGGCGGGGCTAGACTCACAAATTCAGAGTTTGCAGCGGCAACTGGGCCTCACCCCCGGCGAAGCTCTCACCGCCTCAGCCTTGAGTGCCGATCCCATCATTGCCCAACTGCGGGCTCAGATTTTGCAGACGGAAACCCAACTGCAACTGCTGGCCCCCACCCTACGAGCGGCCCATCCCACCATTCAGGAATTGCAAACCAGCCTTGCGGCCTACAACCGGCTATTGGCCGAGCGGGCCTCCGAGGTGGTTGGTGGAGAGGATCTTGCCGCCCTGCCCAGCGTCAGCCAAGTCCGTCAAAGGAGTGCCCTGGATCCGGCCCGCGCCGCCCTCGCTAACCAACTGGTGGTGCTCTCCAATCAGCGGGAAGCGCTCCTACGGCAGCAGCAAATTTTGGTGGAGGCCGATGGTCAACTGCGGCAGCAGTATGCCAGCCTGCCCAACAAACAACTGGAGCGCAATCGCCTCGCCCAGCAGGTGGCCCGCACCCAGGCCCTCTACGATCAAATTCAGGCCAGACGCATTGATGCCGAGTCCGCCGAGGCCGAAACCGTCAGCAGCTTAACCGTGGCCCAGCCCCCCATCACTGCCCTGCAACCCCAGGATGTCACCAGTCCGCTGGTGGTTGTGGCCCTGGGCGGCGTGATGGGGGTGATCGCAGCGGCGGGCGTCGTATTTTTGTTAGATCTCCTGGATGGCACCGTACGCATCGCGGACGATCTGGAGGCGATTTTTCGGGATCAAGACATCCCTGTGCTGGGGGTGATTCCCGCCCTGCCCAAGCTGCCCCATCAGCGCCATCCCGTCTTGGTCTCTGCCCAAGCCCCTCACCTGGCCAGCTACGAGGACCTGCGCACCAACCTGCGCCGCAGCCCCAACCGCCCAGAGGGTGACCAGCACCCTAAGGTGGTTCTGGTCACCAGCAGCCGAGACCAGGAGGGCAAGACCACCACGGTGATGAACCTGGGTATTGCGGCGGCCCGGGCCGGACGACGGGTGCTAATTGCTGAATGCGATCTCCAGCATCCCTCCCACGGCACGGCCCTAGGGCTAACCCTACCTCCGGAGGCCGTGGCCTCTCCCCGCCGCTACTACGCAGGCTATCCCAGCGATCCCGTGCAAATGGTGCCCCAGGTGGAGAGCTTGTACATGGCCCTAGCCCCCGGCCCCCAGTCCCATGCGGCGGCGGTGCTAGAATCCAGCGAAATGCATCAATTTTTGGCCTCCGCTAGGGCCAGGTTTGATCTGGTGTTACTCGATGCACCGCCCCTCAGCCGCAACAACAACGCCATCACCCTAGCCGCCGAGGCTGATGGGCTGCTGATCGTCAGCCGCGTGGATTATACGGAAAAGCCCGTCTTGGAGGCCATCCTAGAGGAACTGCTGGAGATGGACGATATCGTGCTGTTGGGGGCTGTGGTTAATGCCGCCCCAGAAAGCCGTGCCGTGGTGGTCGAGGCTAGCCCACCTTCACCTCAGCCCACGGTAGCTGAACCCGTGCATAGGGCTCCGACTCCAACCCCAGAACCCGCCAGTCCGCCTTCCATAGACTTCTTCTAGGTCGCTGGTGACTTGACTTCTTCTAAGTTGCTGGACTGGCCCTTGCCCATTGGTTTGGCCATGGGTTTGCGATAGGATCGAAGAGACACTGTACTGAAATGCCGGGAGCGAATCGCTTGCCAACCCTAGGAGTCAACATTGATCACATCGCCACCGTACGGCAGGCTCGTCGCACCGTGGAACCGGATCCGGTAGCGGCAGCAGTACTGGCGGAATTGGCCGGAGCCGATGGCATCACCGTCCACCTGCGGGAGGATCGCCGCCACATGCAAGACCGTGATGTGCGGCTGTTGCGCCAAACGGTACGCACCCACCTCAATTTAGAAATGGCCGCCACCGATGAAATGGTCGCCATTGCCCTGGAGGTAAAGCCAGATTATGTGACCCTGGTACCCGAACGGCGGGAGGAAGTGACCACTGAGGGCGGACTAGACGTGGCAGGGCAGCTTGACCGGATGGCCCAGGTGGTAGACAGGCTTCAGTCGGCTAACATCCCCGTGAGCTTGTTTATTGATGCCGATGCCGCCCAAATTAAAGCCTCGGCCCAGGTTAAGGCCCAGTTTATCGAACTCCACACGGGCCCCTACGCCGAAGCTAAGGGTGAGGAGGAACACGCCCAACAGTTAGGGATCCTGCAAAGGGGCACCGCCCAAGCCCTCGATCTGGGCCTGCGGGTAAACGCGGGCCATGGCCTCACCTACTGGAATACCTACCCCGTGGCCTGCATCCCCGGCATGGAGGAACTCAACATTGGCCACAGCATCATCAGTCGGGCGGTATTGGTGGGCCTAGAACGGGCGGTGCGCGAGATGAAGCAGGTGATCTACGGAGTCCCGCTCAGTCTCTAGTCCTGACCATTCCCCTTACTTTGTGACCTTACCTACCGTTTTTCTCCTGTTGGGGGCAAGGCTAGGGCTAAAATGTGATGGTGCTAGGGGAATTTTCCCCCTGGGCAAACCACGGTGCCCGCGAATTTTTAGGACTGATCGCAGGATGGATCGATAGGGATCGACGCTGAATCGATCTAATCCTTCCCATCCCCGTCACGCTAGACCAACGGTTAGAGATCTTTAGGAGAACCCGATGACAACCTACTACTACGCTGTTGCCAGTGAAAAGTTTTTGCTCGAGGAAGAACCCTTCGAGGAAGTGCTGAAGGAGCGTCGCCGCTACTATCAAGAGCAGGAGCAGGCCCTTGATTTTTGGCTGGTCAAAGCTCCGGCGTTCCTCGACGCCCCTGAATTGGCCTCGGTGAAAGCAAGCTGTCCTCAGCCCGCCGTAGCGGTGCTTTCCACCAATAAAACCTTCATCACCTGGCTGAAGCTGCGCCTAGAGTATGTGGCCACCGGGGAATTTGAGGCTCCCTCCGCTACCATTCCCGATCCCCTGGCTTCGGCGACGGCCCTCCCAGCCTAGGTCTCCCTGGGGGCAGAGGCCAAGATCCGCTGCCCCTAAAGCGTCCCATATACGTCTAAGATTAAATCCGGCTGGGTTGCTCCCGGTATCAGCAGGCGAGGAGACCTCACCTCTACGGTTTGTCAGGCTGGGAATTGTGGGTTTCCTGTCCGGCTTTGGTATCACGTCTTTCGATGACAGGCCCCCCGTTACGGATTTGCCAATCTGAGGTTGAAACCCGCAGGTTTGGGCTAGAATCGCTGGCAGATTGTGGCATCGCGGCGGCGTAACCTTAGGAGCGTCGTCTAGAGTGCGTATTCAGTAAGGCAGACACAACGGCAATGAGTAACTGGTTTGGGTTATCCACAACAGCGGCTCCCCATCGTTCCCTAGGGCGACGAGGATGGCGAACAACCTTCACGCTGGCAACGCTTGGGACGCTGATTACTCCCTGGATGGGTGCCGCCTCGGCCCAGGTGGCCTTTCCCGCCTGTCCTCCCCCCCAAGCCAACGAGTATCTGCTGTTGGTGCGGGGCAATACCGAGGCCGAGCGGGATCGCGTCCAAGACCTACTGCCCTCTAGCAGTACGGTGATGGTTTGCAACTACCTCAGCGATACGGTGGTGCGGGCTGGGGGATTTACCAGCCTGGAAAACGCCAACGCCTGGGCACAGTACATGACCGAGGTGGAAGGGTTGCAAGCCTTTGTGGCCCGCCCCGCCGCCACCACCGCCACCAATCCCCCGACAACAACCAGCCCAACGCCGACCTCCCCAACGCCGAGCACCAATCCGGCGGTGCCGCCGACCACCCCCTCTACGGCTAATCCCTCTACAGCTAGCCCTTCAACGCCCACACCGTCTACCGCACCGCCGACATCGTCGTCTACCGCAGGAAACCCGACCCCCATTGCCTATGCGCCCCAACCCCTCAATACAGGGTTTGCGGTATTGGTGGACTATCAATATCAACCGGAGGCCGCCCGATCGGTGCAGCGCCAAATTGGGCAGGCGGTAGGTTTGGCGGTCTATCGGCAGCGTCCCTACCTGCTGATTGCCTATAGTCCTAGCCTAGAGGGAGCCGCTACTACCCTCCAGGTTCTAGGGGGCTACGGCATCTCTGGCTTCATTGTGGACAGCCGTGAGGTGGTGATGCTGACTCCGGCGGTGGCGCTGGCGGAGTAGAGGATCGGCCCAGAAATCAAGCTGCCGAATGGGTGCATTGCTTCGCGAATGGCACCCTACGTTGAGCGTGGTGGTACGTCTCTGATTAAACCTAGAAGCCGTAGGCGGGGGCGGCGAGCCAGGAAATAAACACGCCCAAAATTGACCCGGCGATCACCTGAAAGGGGGTGTGGCCTAGGAGTTCCTTGAGGCGATCTTCGTTGAATTCGGGCTTTTCTTGGAAGAGTTCGTCGATGATTTGGTTTAATACGCGGGCCTGTTTGCCAGCGGCTTGGCGTACCCCAGCGGCATCGTACATGACGATGATGGCAAAGACGCAGGTGGCGGCAAAGAATGGACTGGCCCAGCCGAGGGTTTGGCCAACCCCACAGGCTAGGGCGGTGACTAGGGCCGAGTGGGCGCTGGGCATTCCCCCGGTTTCCACCATCACCTTGAGGTTGAGCTTGCGGTGGCGCACCAGTTCAATGATGGCCTTGAGAATTTGGGCCGTGACACAGGCCACCAAAGCCACCAGTAGAACGTAGTTATCGAGGATGTCGCTAAAGTTTTCCATCGTTGGCATGGCTAATCCCTAGTAGGTACGGGCAACAATGTAGTCGGCAATCGCCCGTAGGGGCTGGTTGGCAGGCCCAAAGCCATCCAGGGCCGCCTTGGCTTCGTCAATCAGTTTATCCGCCTGCCGCCGCGATTCCTCCAGACCCCATAGGCTGGGATAGGTGGCTTTTTGGGCGGCTACGTCCTTGCCAATGGACTTGCCCAGGGTTTCGGCGGTGGAGGTGATATCTAGAATATCGTCCACAATTTGGAAGGCAAGGCCAATGCGCTGGGCGTAGTCCCGCAGATTTTGGATTTGATCGTCGGTGGCCCCGGCCAGGATGGCCCCGGAGGTGACGGAAATTTCTAGCAGGGCTGCGGTTTTATGGTTGTGGATGTAGTTGAGGGTTTCTAGGGTGGTATCGGGGTTGCCTTCACTAGCCAAATCCACAATTTGCCCGCCGACCAGACCTTCGCCACCGACGGCCTTGCCCAGCCCCGCAATCACCCGCAGTACGCGATCCGCCGGAACTCCCTGGGTAGCGGTTGCCACATGCTCAAAGGCGTAGGTGAGCAGGGCATCTCCGGCCAAAATCGCCACATCGTCGCCGTAGACCTTGTGGTTGGTCAGCCGTCCACGCCGATAGTCGTCGTTGTCCATGGCGGGCAGATCGTCGTGGATCAGCGACATGGTGTGGATCATCTCCAGGGCGCAGGCGGTGGGCATAGCCACCTCAGAATTGCCACCCATCAGTTCGCAGGAAGCCAAACACAGAATGGGCCGCAGCCGCTTCCCCCCCGCCAGCAGCGAATAGCGCATGGATTCGTAGAGCGTTTCGGGGTACTGCATCGGCACCGCCGCATCTAGGGCCGCCTCCACCTGCGGGCGACGTTCCTCCAAATAGGCTGACAGGTCAAATTCAGTCAGATTCGGGTCGAGGGAGTTTGCGGACACCATAGCGGCAAAACGGGGCTAAACAGGACGAGGGACAGGAAGGTGAACCAATGCGAGGCTATCTCTGGGATGGCATGGCCTAGGGTGAGGACGGCCTAGGGCGTCGGGGAACCCTCAAATTTGAAGGCGTTGACGGTAGCTGGTGACGGTATTTTCCAACAGCATGGCCACGGTCATAGGGCCAATGCCACCGGGCACCGGGGTAATGGCGCTGGCCATGGGAGCCACGGCGTCGTAGTCTACATCGCCCACCAGACGGGCCTTGCCATCGGCACTGTCCACCCGGTTAATGCCCACGTCAATCACCACGGCACCGGGCTTCACCCAGTCGGCGGTGATCATATTGGGTCGGCCTACCGCCGCCACTAGAATATCAGCTTGGCGGGTCAGGGCTGGCAGATCGACGGTGCGGGCATGGGCCACAGTAACGGTGGCGTTGGCCTCTAGCAGCATGATGGCCATGGGTTTGCCCACCAAAATACTCCGCCCCACCACCACCGCCCGCTGACCCGTGAGGTCAATATGATGGGCCGCCATCAGCCGCATCACACCGTAGGGGGTGCAGCTTCTTAGGCCCTGTTCCCCCCGCAGCAAGCGGCCTAGGTTAATGGGGTGCAGCCCGTCCACGTCTTTATCGGGGTCGATGGTGTTCAGCAGAGCCACCGCATCGAGGCCATCGGGTAGGGGCAACTGCACCAAAATGCCGTCCACATTGGGATCATTGTTGAGGTGCTGAATGAGCGCCATCACCTCAGACTGGGGTACCGTGGCATGGAGGTGATGCACCTGGGAAGCAATACCCACTTTGCCAGAGGCCCGCTCCTTGTTGCGCACGTAGGCGGCACTCGCGGGGTTATCGCCCACCATAATGACCGCTAAACCAGGGGGACGATGGCCCTGGGCGGTGAGAGACTGCACCTGCTGCGCGAGTTCATCCTGCACCTGAGCCGCCAGGGCTTTACCGTCGAGAATCTGAGTCATGGCACAGACTACTGCTAAACAAAGGGATGGAGGGTAAGGGAACACCGACAATGCCTTGATCCCCAAAAGGGCCGGGGTTGCCGTCAGCGCCCAGAGAATTTTGTCACCTTGACAGGATCCTGCGCTAAGCCTGGGCCGCAAAGCTAGGATAGGACAGGCTGACCTAGAGCCTTTCCCAGTGTCTCAGATTTTGCCCGTTTCGCGGCAGCGGCGCGTCTAGGTTCCTGATCTAGGTTGGCTAGCGTTTTGTCCTTGTTTTCCCCGTTCCCTGCCATGTTTAAACGGCTTGCCTACCCCGGTGTGCTTGGGTTAATCCTGATTTCGCTCACCCTGGGCGGCGCTAGGGCCAATCCTAGTTTGGGGCTTCTCCTGCGGGAACAGTTGGGTAGCCTGCCTGGAATGGGTTGGCTTAACCCCGCCACCCCCATTGCCGATCTAGGCCAACACCGGGGCGGCACCGCCTATTTTGAGGGCCAAGTCACTCGGCATTTGCCCTTGCTAGATGGCGTGTTGTACCAGGTCACCGATCCCTCAGGGGCCATTTGGGTGAAGGCCACCACGCCGCCGCCGGATCTCGGTCAACAGGTTTCGCTACGGGCCACCATCCGCTACGAGTCGATTTTGATGCGGGGTCAGGACATTGGCGAAGCCTACGCCGAAGAACTAGAGCGCACGGTGAGGAACTAATCTCCTGGGCCTAGGGGGATAGGGTACTCGCACGTCTTTTAGGCATTTTCCTAACGAAAGTCCTGGCGAAATTCCTAACTAAACCCAGGCCGTCCTAAGGGCGATGGAAAATGGTAGTCTCTTAGAAACGCTGTGTAATGCTTAATTTTGTAGGAGAGGAAAAGGGGATATGAAACGATTGGTTGGCCTGCTGATTGCCATTGGAGTTCTGGTGGGTTGGTTTGGTGGGTTTGGCATGGCCCAGCCAGCACTGGCCGCTGGTGGATCTAGCGCCTTTGCCCTGCTGGCCGAGCGCCCCCTCGTCAACGCCGTTGATGCGAAACTGGGCACCGAGTATGGTGCTAAGCTCGACCTCAACAATGCCAACGTGCAAAACTTCCGCAAATACCCCGGTCTGTATCCCACCCTGGCGGGCAAAATCGTGCAAAATGCCCCCTTTGATGCGGTGGAAGACGTGTTGGATATGCCCGGTCTGTCCGAGAAGCAGATCGAAATTTTGGAAGCCAACCTAGACAACTTCACGGTCACCGTGCCCGATCCGGCTCTGGTGGAAGGGGCCGACCGCTTTAACAACGGTGTCTACAAGTAGGTCAAAGTCAAAGCGCTAAGGAATTCCCTTCGCTTGCCCTATCCTGAACGGATTCAGGAAAACGGTTCTAGAAAAGAGATTAAGCCCTTGTCGGTAGCCACTCTAATGGTGGGTTTGTTGACAGGGGCTTTCTCACATCTATCCAGGATGGCTGCTACCAATACCAAATACCGAGTCAGCAAACCCCGATTCCCAGTCCGATGAACCGTAGGGGTGAGATCTCCTCGCCCGCTGATATTTCTAGTACCCACAGGAGCACCCTTTGGCCCAGCCTATCCCTTCTCCGGCAGTGGCAACCCCGCCCTGGGATTTTGATGTCCTGGTTGTGGGAGGCGGAGCCGCAGGGCTGTATGCCGCCCTCTCCATTCCTGAGCAGTGGCGGGTGGGGCTGATTACCAAAGATAATCTCTCCCTCTCGGCCAGCGATTGGGCACAGGGGGGTATCGCCGCCGCCCTAGGGCCAGATGATTCCGCCCATCTCCATGTGGCCGATACCCTACGGGCCGGAGCCGGACTGTGTGACCCCGATGCGGTGGAACATTTGGTTACCCATGCCGCAACTTGCATCCATCGCCTAGTGGATTTGGGCGTGGCCTTTGACCGCAGCGGCCCCGACTTGGCCATGACCCTAGAGGCGGCCCACTCCCGTAAGCGGGTGCTCCACGCCGCCGACACCACCGGACGGGCCATTGTCTCCATCCTGGCGGAGGCGGTGCTGCGACGGCCCAACATCACCGTGTACGAGGCGGCCTTTGCTCTAGATCTATGGCTGGAGGACGGCCACTGTCGAGGCATTTCCCTGGTGCAGGGCCACACCCTACGCTGGATCTCGGCCCAGGCCACGGTGTTGGCCACGGGGGGCGGAGGTCAGGTCTATGCCCAAACCACCAACCCCACCGCCAGCACCGGGGATGGCGTCGCGATGGTGTGGCGGGCCGGGGGACAACTGCGGGATCTAGAGTTCTTCCAGTTTCACCCCACCTCCCTCTCCCAGCCCGGAGCACCGCCGTTTCTGATTAGCGAAGCCGTGCGTGGCGAGGGGGCGCACCTGGTGGATAAAGATGGCCGACGGTTTGCCTACGACTACCACCCCGATGGCGAACTGGCCCCCCGTGATGTGGTCAGTCGGGCGATTTTCCACCATCTGCAAAAAACCGGGGATCGACAGGTGTGGCTGGATATGCGCCCCATCCCCGCCGACAAACTGAACTACCGATTCCCCAACATCATCCGAGTCTGCCGCACCTGGGGCATCGACCCGCTGACTCAGCCCGTGCCCGTGGCCCCCGCCGCCCACTACTGGATGGGGGGCATTCCCACCGACTGCCACAGCCAAACCCAAATTCCCGGTCTCTATGCCGTGGGCGAAAATTCCAGCACGGGTGTCCATGGGGCCAACCGTTTGGCCAGCAACTCCCTGTTGGAATGCCTAGTCTATGGGGCGGAACTGGCGAATCTGCCGCTGCAAGCGGGCTTAGTGAAATCAGATATCCCCACTCCACAATCCCCGCAATCCCCAGAAGTCGATTCCAGTCCTGATCCCCGCCTTGCGGTTCTCGAACAACAACGGCAGCAATTGACCCAATTGATGTGGGACTATGCCGCCATCAGCCGCCACCAAACCGGGCTAGAAACCGCCATTGCCACCCTCTCAGACTGGCGCAAAGAAGCCGAACACCGGGAGCTTGACCAAATTTTGCAGCGCCTAGCACCCGATCTTCAGCAGAAGTTACCGGGCCACCTCAGTCTTCCGGTGCTGCGGGCTTGGGGCGAACTGCGTAATCTGTACGACGTGGCTTGGTTAGTGCTCAACAGTGCCCTATTTCGCACCGAAAGCCGAGGGGGCCACTACCGCCGAGACCATCCCAACACCGACCCCGCATGGCAGGCTCACACCCTGGTGCAGGGCAACCAATGGCAGCGGTCGGCCCCGGTGTCTGCCCAGATTTCCCCGGAGTGATGCCCCCAGAGTGATGGACGCCTACTCATTAGGATCAGAGTTATGGTCTACCCCATCATTTCCTCTGAGCAAGGCGGAATCTAGTCATCCTGGACTGGGCTTGCTAGGCTAAACGCAGTTGCCCTTCCCCTGTGATACCGCCCATGGTGACCTCCTCCAAACCCCTGTTTGACCAGTTTTTGATGCCCATCTTCGAGCGGCTGATTGACCGTGAGGCGATTATTCGTCTGCGCCAGCGCATCGACTGGGACACCGAACTAGCCCGCTTCACCAATCCTCAGGTGGCCTATCCCGACTACTACACCGCCCACAATTTCCATGGGGTGAAAAATGGCTACCTGAATATCGATGCCGCCATCACCTACGACCCTATCACCCAGTACGTGCTGCCACCGGGGGAAACCTGGGTACGGGAGAGCCTGGTAAACGCTATCCAGGGCCAACCCCGCCGCATTTTAGACTTGGGCTGCGGCACGGGCAGCACCACCCTGCTGCTGAAGCGTCGCTTTCCCCAAGCGGAGGTGATCGGGCTAGATCTGTCGCCGCAAATGTTGGTGATGGCCGCCGACAAAGCCAAGGTCGCCCATCTGGATATCACCTTCCGCCACAGCAATGCCGCCGAAACTGGATTACCGGAGGACTCCTTTGATGTGGTGTGCATGACGCTGCTGTTCCACGAAACACCCCCCGCCGTTGCCAAGGCCATCCTAAAAGAGAGCTTCCGATTACTGAGTCCCGGTGGGCAAGTGCTAATTTTGGACGGCAACCAGCGCACCCTAAGGGCCACAGACTGGCTCAACCAAATTTTTGAAGAACCCTTCATCCGCGACTACGCCCAGGGCAATGTAGAAGCTTGGCTAGGCTGGGCTGGCTTTGAAACGGTGCGTTCAGAAGACGTGTTTTGGCTAAATCAGCTCAGCTATGGCCGCAAACCCTTACCCGTCAACGACTACACCAGCACCTCCAAAAACAACTCCGCCGACCAGGATGCTTCCCCAGCGGCGGAGTGGAACGGCGGATTTACGCCTCAGATCGCCTAGGGACAGGGAATCGACGTGACATTGCTACCCTGACCATAGGTGCCCGTGCGGGCCACCCAGCCCGTGCCGCCACTGCTAAGGGTAACGGCCAGCCAAACGCGGCTGTAGTCGGGGGGGGAATTGGGAGAGGTTTGCTGGGTGGGTGGATTGGTGGTGGCCACCAGGGTGCTGCCAGCGGGGAAGGCGGTGATCAGGGCCGCATTCGACGAGGCCGCCGTTCGGACATTCAAGGCCGTATTGGCTCGGAAACAAGCCTTGGTCACCGGGGGCGGGGGCGTACTGCCGCAGGTAGTCAGGGCTGAGGCCGTGATCCAACCCACGGGCTGCACCGAGGACAGGTTTTGGCCTGCCAAAAAGATTTGGGCGCGACCACTGGCCAACACCCCCGTCAGCCGCACTTGAGTTCCGGCATTTAAGGTTCCAATGCGGTTGGCGGCGGGGCCGAGGTTCGTGTTGTCAAAAACCTCTACCCCACGGTTGAGTTGGCGACAGCCTCGGATGTAGCTCTGATTTTCGGATAGGCCCCCAACGGTGGTTTGGGCAGTTTGTCCCCAGGCAGACGTCATCGATAGCGTGCCGAGGGAGAGCGTTGTTGCAATCCCTAGGGCCACAGAGCGTAGGAGGTTGGAGCGCATAGCAGTCCTCAGAGAAATGAGTGAGCAGATGTAGATCGACAGTCAGGGAGAGACAATCAGGGAAAGACGGTCGGGTAAGGATGACACACCCAGCACCCAGGATAAAAACCGCCAGAAAGCGGATCTGCATGACGAGAGGCTTGAAAATGCGGTAGAAATCCTGATTTTTGGGTAACTTGGGCCTAGAACCTCACCCATCCAGACTGGCTGTTATCCTACCATTTGCCCCTTATTCCCTGCGCCAGCCTGTCACATTGCGTAGCGAACACCTAACCCCCCAATCCCCCCCAACAGCCAATAACGAATAACCACCCCCCCCACCATGCCCACCCCCCTTCCCTTCAACGCCGAACAACAACAAGTCATCCAGCGCCTCCAAGGCAGTTTGCTGGTGCTGGCCCCGGTGGGAACGGGTAAGACCTCGGTGCTGTCGGCGCGGGTGGTTCATGCTTTGACCAAGGGGGTAGATCCCAATCGAGTCCTGTGCCTGACATTTACCAACCGGGCGTCCAAGGAAATGGGGGATCGCCTCCAGACAGAGCGACAGGTCACGATCAAAACCTTCCATGGATTGTGTGTGCGAATTCTGCGCATGGGGGCCGAAGCCCTGGGCTTGCCGTCGGATTTTGTCATCTACGACGCCGACGACAGCGCAGATATTCTGAGGGGCTTTATGCGGCAGAAAGAGAAGGATCGTCTGGAGGATCGGGTGAAGGAGGTGAAAACAGCGATTAGCCAAGCCAAGGCCAAGGCCCACCCTGACCAACTCACCCTAGATCTGAGCCTAAAGGGGTTGTTTGTCCCCGTGGATGACCAGGATCGACCCTGGGCCGAACGCTACCAGGCGGAATTGCAGCGCCGCCAAGCCCTGGATTTTGATGATTTGATTTTCTTCACCCGATCCCTACTGCGGTTGGTGCCAGCGGTGGCGGACTATTGGGCTAACCGCTACCACTTCATTCAGGTGGATGAGGTGCAGGATACCCACCTGGGCGAGTATGAGGTGGTGCGCCACCTGGCCCAACGCAGTAAAAACCTGGCGATGATTGGCGACCTCGATCAGACCATCTACGCCTGGAGAGGGTCGGAGCCGGAGGTGGTGCTGAATCACTTTCGGGCGGAGTTTGCCCCCACGGAATACAGCCTCTCGGAGAACTATCGGGCCACCCGTAGCCTGCTGCAAACCGCCGATGCCTTTGCCAACGCCTTTGCCGACCGCTACACCCGCATCACCATTCCCGCCGCTAGTGCCCCTGGTAATCCGGTGGTGGTGCACACCGCCGCCGATGAGGATCAAGAAGCCGCCTGGATAGCCCAGCGCATTAAAGCCCTGGCCCAACACCAGTCCAACTTTGCCTATAACCGCGTGGCGGTGCTCACCCGCACCAATCGGCGTACCGATACCATCGCCCAGGGGTTGCAACGGCAGAACGTCCCCTGCCTCACCGTGGAGCGCTACCAGTTTTTTATGCGTCAGGAAATTAAAGACGCCCTAGCCTACCTGCGTTTTTTGGTCAATCCCTTTGATACGGGGGCTTTCAAGCGGCTGTTGGGTACTCCCAATCGGAATATCGGCCTAGAAACCCTGCGCCAAATCTACGGAGAAGGGCGGCCCTGCGGCCTATGGCTAACGGATATGGCCCTACCCCAACCCTTTGTCAACGACGATCCCCTCGGTGCGGTGATGGATGCCTATCGCCACGGCACCCTAGTGGTGTTTGACGTAGAGACCACGGGGGTTGCCATTGAGGATGAGGTGGTGGAAATCGCCGCCCAAAAACTGGTAAACGGTCAGCCCGCCGAAACCTTCCATGCCTACATTAGCGATGCCGCCGACGTGGGCGACTCTGAGCAGGTGCATGGCTACAGTAATGAGTTTTTGCGGCAGCATGGCCAACCCGGTCGTCGGGTTTTGGAGCAGTTTTTCCAGTTCGCCGAAAACGTCCTGATTGTGGGGCACAACGTGGGCTTTGATATCGGCATGGTGACCACCCAGGCTCAACGGCTGGGGTTGCCTGCCCCAAATTGGGCCTGGGCCGATACCCTCAACCTGGCCCGTCGTTTTGTGGAAGCTGAAAACTACCGTCTAGGGCACCTAGCCCAAGTGTTGAACCTGCCCACCACTCCCACCCACAACGCCATGGACGATGTGACGACCACCGTGGAATTGCTTCACGCCTTGATCCCCAAGCTAGAAGCCACCGCCGCCGACCGCACCGCCCTGTATTACCGCTATGGCGAGACCTTTGAACCCCTAGCCGAAGCCATTGCCCAATGGAAAACTCTCAGCCATACCCTGCGTCCGGCTGACCTGCTGAGCCACATTCTAGAAACCTCCGGCCTGCTTCGGCACTACCACCGCGAACCCCAGCGACTCCAAAACCTGGAGCAGATGGTGGACATGTTTGCAAACCAAGACGACCCCGCCCTGCCCCCCGATCTGTCCCTCCGAACCCTGCTGGAATATACGGCCCTGAGCAAAAACCTGGATCGGGTGTCTGCCCAGGATAACCAAGTGCTCATCATCACCGCCCATCAGTCCAAGGGGTTGGAATTTGACCATGTTTTTATCGCAGGCTTAGTCGAAGGAGAATTCCCCGACTTTCGTTGCCGCCGCCCTGAGGAATTGGAGCAGGAAAAGCACCTGTTCTACGTCGCCCTCACCCGTGCCAAACAGTCCCTTTATCTCTCCAGTTTTGAGGAGGATAACTATGGCCGATCCAAGGATCCCAGCCAATTCATTGCCGCCCTGTCTGACGGTAGGGGCAAGGTCTCCTTACCCTTCTAGCTAATCCCTACCTAATATCCAGACAGCCCCGGATCCCAGTATTGCTCTTGGCGACGGGTGGGTTCGACCCAAATTTGGGTGCGTAGGGGGCCATACTGACGCCGCAGCAGGGCTTCGATTTGCTCGCCAATGGCGTTGGCCACCTCCATATATTCAGGGTGCAGGGCCAGATGCAGTTCCACCCACACCTGACGGCCCACCATGCCCCGTGATCGGATGCGCTGGCAGTGGGTGACGCCCTCCACCTGGCCGACCAAATGGGCGATGGCTTCGGGGGCAATGGCCGTGGGTCGCAAGAGCATCGGGAGTTGTTCATTCAGCACCCGCCATAGACTGCGGGCCACCAAGGACAACAGCCCCAGGGCAAAAACTGGATCCAGCCAGTGCTGATTGTAGTGAATGGCCATCAACACCGCCACCATCACCAGGCTCAGCCAAACATCGGCCAGAAAATGCTGGGTGTTCAACCGCAGGGTAAGGCTGTTGAGGTTCCGGGCTTGGTAGTTGGCGTAGACCCCTAGGGCAATGTTCACAATCACCATCAGCGCCGTTAGCCTCAGAACATGGCCATCCAGGGTAACTGGGAAGGGGTTAGCCGCGCCATTGATGCCCGCCCAAAGCTGCCGCAGGGCAATGAAGACCAGACTAATTCCCGTAAATCCCAAAAAAGCACAGAGGATCAGCGTTGCCGCCACTTCTCCCCGCCCGTGGCCCCACACCTCTCGGCCCATTTGGCGCTGGGGGGAAGTGACCGCCACCAAGCTTAGGACGGTGCTAAAACCGTCGATCAAGGTATGCAACGACTCCGCCAGCAGGGTTAAGGAATGGGTCGCCCATCCCCCAAATACCTCCACCGCCAGCAGCAGCAGCGTAGCCCAAAGGGTAGCTAACAGCAGGCGATAGCTGGTACGACGTTGATATGCGCCTTCGTTCATAGACAGACGCCCAGGGGGGTACTCCAGCCTGCAAGTCTACCGCCGTGTGACCGATGTGGTGCAGCCAGTTCTCAGTTTGAGAAATTTCCGACCAACACCACCTTTTGCTGACCTCCGAACGTAGGGTGGACGCCGCCCACCACCAAGGACTATCGCACCACGACAGACAATCCGGCCAGAAGGCAGGGCACCGCCCATCACCAAGGCCGATCTTGTTGTTCACCCCCGATGGTTCAACCCTGACCTCAAGCCACCGCACCGCGAAAAACAAGCTGGGCGGGGCCAGTCATATAAATGCGATCATCCGCCGCCGACCATTCAATTTTGAGGGGGCCACCGGGCAATTCCACCGTCGCCGCCCGATCACAACGGCCATTCAGCACCCCTGCCACCAGGGAGGCACAGGCTCCGGTACCGCAGGCGAGGGTAATGCCAGCTCCCCGTTCCCACACCCGCATTTTGAGGTAATCGGGCCGCACGACTTGGATAAACTCGGTGTTGATGCGCTGGGGGAAGGCGGGGTGATGCTCAAACTGGGGGCCAATTTTCTCTAGGTCAATGGCGGCGACATCCTCCACAAAGGTGATGCAGTGGGGGTTGCCCATGCTGACGCAGGTGACCGCCCAATCTTGCCCCGCCACCGACAGCGGCAGACTTACGACTTTGTCATCAGGCGTTCCTAAGGTGGTCGGAATATCCTTCGCCAGCAGGATGGGAACCCCCATATCCACGGTCACCT
The DNA here is from genome assembly GCA_044070495.1 of Spirulina sp. Classification (GTDB taxonomy): domain Bacteria; phylum Cyanobacteriota; class Cyanobacteriia; order Phormidesmidales; family Phormidesmidaceae; genus Nodosilinea. The sequence goes on from JBIPSI010000006.1 coordinate 88,547, forward strand.
GGCCATCGGCTTGCAGGGTGGGGGAAATTACCCCGGCCAGGGTGTGAATGCGGTAGGTGTGGGGAGCCTGGGGAGCCTTGCCATCGGCGGTTTCTAGGGCTTCCAGGAACTTGGCCAAACAGCGAATGCCGTTGCCACACATCTCCGGTTCCGAGCCGTCGGAGTTGTAGATGCGCATGGTGTAGTCGGTGCCGTTTTGCCCTGGCAACGCAAAAATCACCCCATCGGCCCCAATGCCAAAGTGGCGATCACACCAGGTCGCCGCTGTTTCGGGGCTGATTAGCGGATCGGCCTGATGGCGATTGTCCACCAGAATAAAATCGTTGCCTAAACCGTGATATTTACTGAACTCCATCGACCGCCCCTTAGCCTGCAAAACATGAATGCTCCCATTATTCATCAAAATTCATCAAAACCCATCTCCCCTGGCCCTGGTTCACCCCCATCGGCCCCGGTCTAGCGGTGGCCTGTCTGCGGTCCTCCACCCATTGCCCCGGTCATTCCTTTTGCTGATCGTCCTGAGAGGTGCTTGAAAAGGGTTGTCTCAGGGGCGATTAGTCTCTAGATTTGGTGTAAATCTACGGAATCCTTGACGGCTGAGGCTGACCTCATCGGTATAACTTGGAATACGCTTTGGCTTTTCAAACCTCCTCTGAACGGATTACTTCGTCTTAAGAAATTCCCATGCCGTGCGCTGATTGAACGAGATCGAGTTAACGTAAAGGCAGCAGATGTCAAGGGTCTCAGCCACCATGTCCCAGGAGTTCGCTACCGGCTTTCCCAGCGTTCGGCAAATTCAGACGCTGATCCGCGACAAGACCACCGTCGAGGTCAAGCTACTAACGGGGGACACGATCTCCGGACGGGTGCTCTGGCAAGATCCGCACTGCGTCAGTCTGGAGGTGGAAAACCAAGGAAAATACCAAATCTGGAAGCAAGCCATTGGCTTTTTGAAGTATTAATTTCTCCCCAGACCGTGTAAATCCTTTAGGTTCCCTGTTGCCTGTCCCAGGGTGCATGGGCACAATAAGTCCCATAGACGCCTAAAGGAATGGCACCGACAGTTTTCTGGCAGCAGCGGCTGCTCACCGTGTTCTTGTTGAATGGAGCGTTTGGCCAAATGACTATTGAAAAAATCGTTGAGCAGGCCCTACAGGATGGCTACTTAACCCCGGCCATGGAGGCGGAAGTTGGCCGTATTTGCGATACCGCCTCAGAACTCTCCATTGAAGAGTACATGGCCCTCGACCGTCTGATGGGAGCCCTGCTGACCGGGGAAGTGGTGGCGGTGCCCCGCAAACAGTTCATCAACGTGATGGAAGAACTGGTGCTGACGGAGGCGATCTCGCGGGTGGCCGAGATCGAAGCCGCCTCCGATACCACCCTCGATCTGGGCGACATCGCCGCCTATGCCCTCAACCGTTTGCCGCCCCTCTACGCCACCACCGAGGAAGGGGCCAACTTCCAACGGGAAACGGCTCGCGGCGAACTCGCAACCTTGATTGCCGATCAGGTGGGTCAAGCCATTGCCCGCAACATGGACAAGCCCGAATTCTTCCCCGAACGTCAAACCATCCAGAAGAAAGGCGGCGACAGCGTCCTCAATCAGGTCAGTTCTCTGCTGCAAGACCACGCCCACAAATTTGAAACCGCCGACCAAAAGAGCTAACCCCTGGGGGTTAGCCTAATAACCGAAAAATTCAGCCTCACGCCCACGCCCCAGGGGTTGTTACACTTAAGCCCAACCAATCCTCAACCACGCTGTTGATCGGCAGGAACGCTATGGGCTATGAGTGGCTATCCATTGTCATGTTCGTGGGCTTTTTCGTCATTTTGATGACGGGCTATCCGGTGGCCTTTTCCTTTGCAGGAACGGGCCTTGTTTTTGGGCTAATCGGCTGGCTGGTGGGAGCCTTCGACCCGGCTCGCCTATTGCTGCTGCCGAACCTTTGGTTTGGCACCATGGCTAACTTCACCCTGCTGGCCATCCCCTTCTTTGTCTTTTTGGGGGCGGTGCTCGAAAAGTCTGGCTTGGCGGAGGAATTGCTGGAGACCATCGGCATTGTTTTGGGGCCGTTGCGGGGGGGCATGGCCCTGGCGGTGGTGCTGGTGGGTACCCTGCTGGCGGCGGCGACGGGGGTGGTGGCGGCCACGGTCATTTTGATGGGGCTGCTGTCCCTGCCGATCATGCTGCGCTACGGCTACGACAAACAACTGGCGGCGGGTACCATTGTGGCGGCGGGTACCCTGGCCCAGCTCATTCCCCCCAGTTTGGTGCTGGTGGTGCTGAGCGACCAGATCGGCGTGTCCGTGGGCGATTTGTTTTTGGGTGCCCTCATCCCAGGGCTGCTCCTGGCCGGATCCTACGCGGCCTACGTGCTGGCGGTGGCCTTCCTCAAACCCCACACTGCCCCGGCCCTGCCCCTAGAGATGCGCCAAGTGGCAGGGCGCGATCTATTCCTCCGTACCCTCAAGGCTGTGGTGCCGCCAATTGGGCTAATTGTGCTGGTGCTGGGCAGTATTTTCTTTGGCCTAGCCACCCCCACCGAGGCGGGATCTGTAGGAGCCGTGGGAGCCTGCGCCCTAGCCGCCCTCAATGGTCGGCTCAACGCCAAGCTGCTTGCCGATGCCGCCCATGCCACCGCCCTTGTCACCGGGGTAGTGATGATCATTCTGATTTGCTCGTCTTTCTTTGGGCTGGTGTTTGATGCCCTGGGGGGCAAAACCCTGATTACCAACTTGCTGGTGAATCTCCCCGGCGGCTACCTCAGCTTTATGGTAGTGGCCAACCTCACCATTTTTCTGCTGGGGGTGTTTTTAGAATTCATTGAAATTTGCTTTATCGCCCTGCCCCTGTTAGTGCCCGCCGCCCAAGCCCTAGGGTTGGATATGGTGTGGTTTGGGGTGGTGATGGCCCTGAATCTGCAAACCGCTTTTATCTCGCCGCCGGTGGGTTTTTCTCTGTTTTACCTGCAAAGCGTCGCCCCAGAGGAAATCTCCACCGAAGATATCCATCGCAGCGCCCTGCCCTTTATGGCCATTCAATTGGCGGTGCTGCTGCTGGTAATTTTTGTGCCCCAAACCGTGAGTTGGCTAGTGAATCAGGCCTGGCAGTAGGTGGATCTGCGGCCCCCTAGGAAGACCGATGAATTTCAAAGGAAATGGAGTCGGCCTTAGCGTTGACTCTGCGACGACCTTTTGTTTTTGGCTTCACCGAAGGCGAGTCGATCCCTGGGCTAGCCTTGGTTGTCGTTTTCGTCTGGGGTTTGGCCTGAGTTGCAGACAGATCCTGCGCCTGGGCGTCCGCTGAGGGGGGCGTAGGGGGGGAGGGCAGGGCCGCTGTATCCGGCGGTAGGGTAACGGATTTTAGCTGGTCAGGAGTGCGGTTGGCTCCTAACCCCAGGGCCTCGGCATTGGAGAGCACCGCTAACCCAATCCCAGCCAGCACCGTTAGGGGATGCCAGAGGGGACTTGATCCTAGATCGGGCCAGCCGCCCAAACTTTGCAGCCCCTCAACGGCGGCGAAGATCAGCACAAAACAGAGCAGCCAAAGTTTCATGACTTGTTCGGTCTTAGCGGGACATCGGGAACCAGGGGCCAACCGAAAAGCAGGGATCGAGCGGGGGTGATCCCTCCCCAGACGGGTATACCCAAACGGGTGTTCTACTTTGGGCCGTTTTGATTATGCCACCGTTAGCCCTAGATGGTGCTGTCTTGGTCATGGGTTTTGGATGTTAGGGATTCTAAGCCGTTAGGGATTCTAAATCCAACCATGGTGAGGGGGCCAACTCATGGAACGATTGAAAGGTGCCATGGGTTAATTAAGGCTATGACCGTATCACGAACCATTTGCCTGGGTTTTCTAGTATTTATCTCAGTGGGTACGCTGCTGCTGCTGCTGCCCTGGGCCAATGCCAGCGGCGAGTGGGGCAATCCTCTGGTGGCCCTGTTTACTGCGACCTCCGCCGTGTGTGTAACGGGGCTAATTGTGGTGGATACGGGCACCTATTTCTCGCCCCTGGGGCAGGGGATTATTCTGGCCCTGATTCAGATCGGCGGTCTTGGTTATATGACCGCCAACAGCTTTCTCATGCTGCTGGTGGGGCGGAGACTCAAGCTCAAGGATCGGGTGGCCATTCAGCAATCGATGGACAACAGCGAACTGGCGGGCGGTAGTTCGCTGATTGTGTCCATCATTGCCATGACCTTGGTGTTTGAACTCACGGGTATCTTTTTCCTGTATCCCACCTTTCAGCGAGACTTTGGGGCTGGGTTTGGCCTGTGGCTATCGATTTTTCACAGCATCAGCGCCTTTAATAATGCGGGCTTTAGCCTCTTTGCCGACAGCATTGTGGGCTATGCCCTCAATCCCTGGGTCAACGTCACGATTACAGGGCTGGTGATTTTGGGAGGGATTGGCTACCAAGTGATTATGGAAATGTTTCTATGGGCGCGGCACCGCCTCCGAAGAGACCAGCGACGCACCAATTTCTCCCTCAACTACAAGGTGGCGACCAGCACCACCCTCGCCCTGCTCGCCATTGGCACCGGAGCCTTTTTCCTAATTGAGTTCAACAATGCCGCAACCTTGGGGGGGCATTCTCCCGCTCAAAAGCTGCTGATGGCCTGGTTTCAGTCGGTGATTGCCCGGACTGCTGGGTTTAACAGCATCGACATTGGGGCCATGGGCGAGGCCTCCCTGTTTATTATGATTGCCCTGATGTTTGTGGGGGCTAGTCCGGGGAGTACCGGGGGCGGCATTAAAACCACCACCCTACGCATTTTGCTGGCCTGCACCCGCATGGTGCTACAGGGCAAGGAGGATGTGTTGAGCTATCGACGGCAAATTCCCCCTAGTCGGGTGCTGAAGGCCATTGCCGTGGTGATGGGATCGGGGCTAGTGGTGCTGTCTGCCACCACCCTGGTATCGATTAGCAATCCCACGATCAGCTTCATTGCCGTGCTGTTTGAGTCGGTGTCGGCCTTTGCTACCGTTGGCCTTAGCACCGGCATTACAGCGGATTTGTCCGATGTGGGCAAATACGTCATCATTATCACGATGTACCTCGGTCGGGTGGGCATACTGTTATTTATGGCCTCCCTGCTGGGCGATCCCAAGCCCACCGCCATTCAGTACCCCGAAGAGGATCTGCTGATTGGCTAAGGCCAGACCTCGTCCCCAATCCGACTTAGAAAACCCCGATTCCTAACCCAGCCAACGGCGTTGTCTCCCCCCCGACCGCTGTTGCCCCAACCTTGACCTAGCCTGTTTTGTTTCTGTCCCTAGCCATGACGGTTTCCTCCTCCCTGCGCCCTACCCTCAAGACCGAACTCCTGACCCGCATTCACCATCTGGATTCGGCGGAGGCCCTACTTCCCACCAGCCATCCCGACATTGATCAACTGATCCACGACCTAGAGGCCATCACACCCATCGCCCAACCCCTCCAGCCCGACCACTGGCCCACCCTGCTGGGCACCTGGGATTTGATCTACGCCTCCCAGGGCACCGTGGTTACCCGCCGCATGCCGACCCTGTGGCCCGTGGGTATCCGGCGGGTGTGGCAGCGGCTCACCCAGTCCTCTCAGGCCACAGCCCCCATTGCCGCTGAGAATGGGGCCGTTGTTAGCCTTCCCCTGGTGGGCGAACTAACGGCCATTGCCCAAGGGCTTTGGCGGCCCTACGAAGAAGCCGAAAGTGCCAGTGTGAGCTTTGGAGCCTTTAGCCTGCAACCCACACGACTGTTGGGGGTGGCGGGGTTACATCTGCCCAAGCTCACCCTGCCCATTTTTGAAACTCTGCGGCGGGAGGCCCTATGGATTACCTCCTACCTGGATGACGATCTCCGGGTGGGGCGCGGCGCAACGGGAAACCTGTTTGTGTTTCAGCGCACTCCGGTAGAACGCCCTGCCTGGGCCAGTAAAACTTAGGCAGATCGGGTGCGTTTGCCCTGGGTGGCCGGAATAGTGTTTTTGCTGCGTAGGGTAACGTTGACACCATCGTTGGATTGTTCCACCACGAGCAGCGGGGTGGGTTTGGCCTTTTGATCCCAGTGCATATAGGCGAGGCGGCCTTGGATGGTGGGCTGCCAGTGGCAATCATCCGACTGAGGACTCATGAAGTTTTCGATGCAGGCAATCAACTGCTCGATGGTGGCGGAGGTCGCCTGGGTAGGTAGTTTGGCCAGTTTGATTTGGATGCGGAACAGTACCCGTTTCCGGGCCGAGGGGTTGTCGCTGAGGTTGTACTCTACGTCAAAAATTTCATCGACGATGCGGGTTTTCGCAGCAACCCCCACCAGCCCAATTTCCGCTTGCTGGGGCCGCAGGGCTACGGTGATTTTTTGCTTCACCTTCACTTTTAACTGGTTCACAATGGCGGAGTGGAAGCCGTCTTCCTCCATCCGCATCCGCAGATAGTCGAGGTTGCACTCACGGGAGTGAACCAAGTCGGGGTTGCGCTCCATGCGGGTGATGGTCTCTAGGGCCATCTTGACTTTCTTTTGCAGTTCCTGGTTTTTGTAGGTTTGGAACTTGAGCTGCTTCACCAACTGCTTGGTTTTGAGGTGAGAGACAATGCCCAGGGCGATGAGCAGAACTCCCAAGCCTCCGGTGGCCAACATCCACGGATTTTCGAGGATCTGCGGGGATTTGCTAGGAGCAGGGGCCTGAGCAACCGAGGTATATAGAACAACTGAGGAGGTAGTCATCGCAGGTTCGCCGCAAAGGGTTTTCTTGGACTTAGGCTTAGGTTGCCCTGATCTGGCCCAAAGCCATCTACGTTCTACACATTTAGTCGTAATTTCGCGATGCTTTAGCATTTCCTTTATAAAGCCGATTGGAGCGGTCGGGGGGTAACTGAGGCTGTCTCCGATCCCCAGCGGAGTTTGATGGATCACGTTATCCGCGATTCTTACTTTGAATCGAGCTGGATCGAACCCTACCGTGGAAAGCACTACTACCGAGGGCTTCGGCCCCGGTCTGAGCGGCAGTCAGAGGATCTCCAGGATTTCCTGTGCGACGGTGGAGGGTGCCGAAATCCTGGTTGACCGACAAACTCGCCAGCATCCAGATCCCTCGTAGGGTCAGGAGACCTGCCCCCTGCATTATCCAAAGGATATAGGGGCGCGGTTGCTGTGCCCGGTGCAACGTCTGTGAGTCAAGCAGGCCGAAATCATCCGGAGCCCTCACCTGTTGCTTTAGGTTATCGGTAGCGGTGGCCAGGGCAACGGCTCCGCACCGTGGACACACCTTAGACGCCATGAATCAGACGGAAACGGCTTGATCCGAGACCCACCCGTGTTGGGTCATGGGCCAACATGGCAAATTGGCACCTGCTTTATCAGAAGAGTTGTTAGATTCAGCTTTGCCTACGGCGAATTGTCAGACAAAACTTGTTAGCTAGATCCTCGGAAGCCCTCACCCTAGCCCTCTTTCTCAGGAAGAGGACACTGGAAAGCTTGATCTGCTCCCCTCGCCCTCTGGAAGAGGGGTTTAGGATGAGGACTACACAAATGGAATGTACCCTCACAGCCTATCTGGTTAGAACCCATTCTATAAAAATTGTCTAAAACTTAGAAGAGCCGTGATTTACTGCAAAGCGATTATTTAGCGACTGCACAAAATGTTTATCTATCCTAAAGTTTGCTCTGTTCTCAAGGTTTCTCTGTTCTCAGAACAGTCGCTGTATGACTATACCTCTAAGGTATCTCTCGGAGTAATCTAGCCATGAGATTTGGTAGCTTTCAGGATCATTCCTCAACCTATAAATCGGATATATTGATCTCAGTTGTCTCCCCAATTTGTGATGCTGAGGACTGGATTGAGAGTTACCTTTCGGGCCTCTCTGAACTACTATCATCAGAGTTTAAAGACTACGAAATCGTGCTAATTGATAATGGCTCTAGGGACGACACCCTAACTATTGTGAGACAAGCACAGCAAACACTTCGCAACATTCAGCTATACGTTTTAGCACGGCCTGTTCCCTATGAAAGTGCCTTTATCGTGGGGCTCGAACAAGCCATTGGTGATGTGGTAATCACGATGGACGCGGCCTACGACCCAATCGACTGCCTCATGCCAATGATTCAGATGAGTCAGCGAGGGTTCGATATGGTTTACGGATTACGCAGCGATAGAATGCAGCATAGACACGGCCTTTATAATTGGCTTAGCATTGCTTTCTTCAAACTCTATCAATCTATCACCCAAGAGAGTTTACCTATTGCAGCGTCAACCCTAAGGCTATACTCTCGTTATGCGATCAACTCATTCATTGATAACACGGATCGCTATAGCCTTTTTCCAGTTATTGGAGCCTTCTCAGGACTAAAGTATGCGACTTTAGATTATCATCGCATCAACCGAACGAACCACGCTGTCAGACAAAGTTATATTGGTGCCCTTGAGAGAGCTTTTTGCTTAATCCTCCTTTCTTCTCACTATCCTCTCAGGCTTTTATCCTTGCTATCGCTAACTGGGGCTTTCCTAAATATTCTATATAGTCTTTATGTCGTGCTAATCAATTTCTTTAAAGGGCATGTCGCAGAAGGATGGACAACGTTATCGCTCCAGAATTCATTAATGTTTTTTATTCTATTTATCATTTTGTCAGTACTTTCTGAGTATATCGCTCGCCTCTTTATGAAAAACCAAAATCGCCCATTTTATCTCATTAGCAACGAGAGCAAGAGCTTGATATTGCAACGAAAAAACGATATTAATGTCACTGGCATTGCAGCAAAAGACCTATCTCGATCTAAGTCCTCAGCATCCTAAAAAAACGTTCAGTTTATTATTTTTCATAGCCCGAATAAGGTTGATAAAATATGGTAGAGAAAAAAAATGATAATACTAAGCCGCACACTTTTTTGATTGCGATTGCGATTGCTACCGCATTTCTTTTGATATTTAGAAGCTTAGGTCTATACCCAGGCGTCATGGGTGACGAATACCTCCATAGCATTTCTTCTAGATTACTGCCTTTCAATGCTATGATTTATCCGGAATATTTATATTACTCCATATATCGTACAACCCGCATGTGCGGCGATGGCTTTCTTGAATGTGCTCGTGTATTAAATGCTGTTTTTTTTGTATCTAGCGCTCCCTTTATATACCTGATTAGCAGAAAAGTCACGGACAAAAGAACATCTCTGTTGATTGCAGCTCTATCTATATTGGGGCCAATTAATTCCTACACGGCATACTTTATGCCTGAATCATTATTTTTCCTGTTTTTCTGGGTTTTTACCTGGCTTGTGCTTAGCATGAGTCCTAAACACGGGATTTGGAATTGGTTGAGTTTAGGATTATTTTTTGGCCTAACCTCTTTAGTTAAGCCCCATGCTTTATTCTTGTTGCCTTCACTTGTTGTTTTTTTCGCTTTCCAAAAACATGATCATCAGCATAATAGTGAAGTTTCTTTCAGAAAGAAGCTTAGACTCTATTCTGCCTTTTTCGCCTCTGCAATTGCAACCAAGTTTTTGATCGGCTTTATTCTGGCTGGCGAAGCTGGACTAACGCTTTTTGGCACATATGAATCTCAAGCTCCCGCAGGTCAAAGCTTAGATGATTACGTTAATATCTTTAAACTGTTCCTCGAAAATATTCGAGGACATTTTTTGGGTTTGTCTCTCCTATTCTCTGTACCTATTGCCCAAATTCTATCATCGTCCATATTTTCTTTGAAGCAACAGTCAGATCGAGGCTCTTCAATTAATGTGGTTAACATTATACTGTATGCGCTATCAATTTTTGTATTTATCATACCTATTGCCGCACTTTACACTGGATCAATAGCCTATGCTTATCCAGATTACCAGTCAAATCTTAGGCTTCACATGCGATATTATAATTTCGCATTCCCACTTTTTATTATAGTTGGAGCATCACGAATTTTTTGGAAAGATATTAGCAGTTCCTTTAAAAGTAGAGCGATTACTGCTGTCCTAATTGGCATTGCGATCTTATATGCTGTAATCACGGGTTTGATTCCCTATGAGCCAAGTACTGTCGATAATCCAGAGTTACGTGGAATAATAGCTAACTACACTGTATTTTACATCCTCAGTGGGTTCTCTTTGGGGTCCTTAATTTTGTGGGTTTATTCAGCACAAAAGGGTGCCAAGTTATTCGTCTATGTCTTTATGCCACTGGTGGTCACTTTTTCAGGTTTTCATATTAATCAAGACCTCAGGCAGAACAACCTGATGCCAAGGGAATTCCTTGCTTATGACGTGGGTATCATGACGAAACAGTACCTGTACAGTGAGGATCTTACAAAACTTCAAGTGGTTGGGTCAGAGTTATTGCGATTGTACGGCGCTTCATTCTATCTTGACCATGCATCTTTTGAGGTTATTCCTAAAGATAGCAAATATGATTTATCAACGCTTCCAGTTGGCAAGGAATGGGTTTTAGTACTTGGCGATCATTCTCTCTCAACAAATGATGATTTATTTCAGATTCCAATGAATAACGCTACCCTTGTGCATGTGCCTAATCCAGGCAGTGCAGAAATAGACTTTAATAGAACTTCATGGCCAGGCATCATTTTCAAAACGCAAGGTTTAGGGTATCCAGCGGGGTGGGGTCGATGGTCTTCAGGTAATGTCGTGACCCTGGAGTTTGTTCAGCCTCTACCCGAGAAATTTACCGTTCATCTTTTAGCCCACAGCCATGGGCCAAATGTTCAAAAGGATGGAGATTATGCCATTCATATAGAGGATAGCACCGTGAAATTTAAATTGGGTGAATCGACTGAGGAAAAAGTGTTTAAATTTAGCAACCCAACACAGTATAAGACTATAAGAATTGACATTCCATTAACGACACTGCCCCAGAATTCGGGGGAGGTTGGTGAGGATAAAAGGATAGGGATGGCATTGATAAAAATGCGTATAACGGCTTTATGACGCTAACCTACTTACCATGAATTGCTGATTCAATTGTGGGTTTATATTGCCTTACAAAAAACTAAAATAATGCTCTGAGTTCACTCTTTTTTATAAAATAAAACAATTTACTAAAGTGTGGAATAGGATTGGCGCTAGTTAAGTCTTGAAAGTAAGCCAAAAAACTATGCTTAGTTAGACTATTTTTTCTTTAGCTATGCCGAGGTTTTAATCATGATAACAATTGCTGTAGAGGGAGGCGAAAAATTTTATGGTGACCAATGGCTTGATCGGTTACACAGGATTTGTAGGGCAAAACCTTTGCCTCTCGACTAAGAGCTTTGATCAACTCTATAACACCCAAAATATTCGCTCAATTCGAGGTAAGCAGTTTAATCTGCTTGTGTGTGCGGCCCCACAGGCTAAAAAATGGTGGGCTAATCAGAACCCAGAGGCAGATTGGTCGATGATTCAAACGCTCATTCAAACCCTAGAGGAAGTCCAAGCTGACCGTTTTATTCTCCTCTCAACAATTGATGTCTTTCCTACCATTATCAATGCTGATGAATCCTTCGATTGTGCTAGCCGTGAGAATCACGCCTATGGGCGACATCGACTACAGCTTGAGCAGGCTGTGACTAGCCACTTTTCTAAGAGTCATATCGTTCGCCTGCCGGGTCTTTTTGGCCCTGGGCTGAAGAAAAACGTAATCTTCGACCTACTACACCACAACCAAGTGGATAAAATTAACCCCGACAGTCAGTTTCAGTGGTACGACCTTAAAGACCTGTGGCCCGATTTAAATCGCATTATGCAGGCAGAGCTTTCTCTCATTGTCTTGGCAACAGAGCCAATTTCTACTCGGGAAATCCATCATCGTTTTTTTCCTGAATTAGTTATTGGAACTGAGGCTAGTCCAACCGTTACCTACGATATTCATACTCGTTATGCGGAGGTATTTAGCAGCCAAAGCGATTACATCCGCTCCAAGGCGCAAATTTTAGAACGTCTCAATCAGTTTATTGCTACTGAAAAAAACGCACCCCATGAAACTTTCAATTTCTAATATTGCCTGGCCTAAAGAAGCAGACAATGCTGTTTATGACCTCCTAATTATCCACGGGGTTAACGCTATTGAAATTGCCCCTACACGCATCTGGCCAGATTGGCAATATTCGCCAGCACAGGTTGACGCTGTGAACGCAGATCTAGCTATCCGGGGCCTCCAATGTTCATCTTTGCAAGCCATCGTTTATGGACGGCCCCAGTTAAAGGTATTTGGCACCCCTAAAGAAAAGCAAGACCTGGTGCTTCATCTGAAGCAGGTTGCTAATCTGGCAGCACAATTGGGAGTAGGGCCGCTGGTCTTTGGTGCCCCTAAAAATCGAGATCGTGGTGATAGAAGCGAGGCCAACGCTTTTGCCGAAGCCGTAGATTTGTTTGCGGAGGTAGGAGACTATTGTAACCAAGTTGGGGTTTGCCTATGCATTGAACCCAATCCCATAGATTACGGCTGTACTTTTATTACCGATAGTCAAAGTGGTGCTGCCTTTGTTCGCACGGTGAATTCTCCTGGCCTGCGGTTACACTTAGATGTTGCAGGCATGCATTTAGCAGGAGAATCTATTCCTCAGGCCTTGGAATCTACAGCAGATGTTTTATATCATATCCACATTAGTGAGCCTTATCTAGGCTCCTTTACCTCTCCTCAAATTGACCATAGGGAGGTAGCCCAGGGCTTAGCTACAATAGGCTGGTCTAGATGGATATCGGTGGAGATGCGCGCTACCCATCAGCCGATAGCCGATGTGGAACAGGCCATTCAATATGTTCAAGAAACCTATCAAACAATATGAATCCCGATTCAGACTTTTCGTTCTCTGCTGAGCAGGTAGAGTTCTTTAAATCTCAAAGAGTGTTAATGCCCTCAGACTGGCAGGTGCCGACCTATACTGTGACCGAGTTCAGGCCTCGGTATGCGCGCTACTGCATCGGGATTCCTGTGATTAACGAAGGGGATCGAATCCAAACCCAGCTTCAAACAATGTATAACTTAGGGTTGTATGGGCTGGCCGATATCGTCATAGCAGATGGCGGCAGCACAGATGGCTCAATGGCCGATGAACGTCTACGCCCAGTGGCAGTTAGAACGTTGCTGACCAAAACCGGTAGTGGCAAACTCAGCGCCCAACTGCGTATGTTTTTTGCCTACGCTCTTGGCGAGGGATACGAAGGTATTGTCATTATCGACGGCAATAACAAAGACGGTGTGGAGGCCATTCCCTCATTTTTGGAGGCACTTGATCAGGGGTGGGACTACATCCAAGGTTCGCGTTATATTCCCGGTGGCGTTGAAAAGAATACCCCCTGGATTCGTAAGTGGGCTGTGTTGCTCCTTCATGCCCCGATTATTAGTTTGGGGGCTGGATTTCGATATACCGACACCACTAACGGTTTCCGGGCCATGAGCCGTCAGTTTTTACTAGACGAGAGACTCGATCCATTTCGCCAAGTTTTCGATACCTATAACTTGCATTACTACCTATCAGTGATGGCACCCCGCTTGGGATACCGGGTTAAAGAACTGCCTGTGAACAGGGTTTACCCTGATGCTGGCCCAACACCCAGCAAAATTAAAGGGGTAAAAACCCACTGGCGAATGTTAGGCCAACTCTTCAAGGCCGCGTTTGGTTTCTATCGTCCCTAACGCAAAGATATGGCAATTACCCAGCAAACTCACCCCTTTGTTGTGATTGGTGGCGGATTTTACGGCTGTAGTATCGCTGAGTTTTTGGCAAATCACGGTGTTCAGGTGATCTTGCTAGAGCAAGCATCAGAACTTTTAACGCGAGCCTCTTACAATAACCAGGCTCGTCTGCACGGAGGTTACCATTACCCACGCAGCTTTAACACCGCTTACCGAAGTCGTCTCAACTTTGCTCAGTTTCTTCAGGATTATCGACCTGCAATCGCAACAAATTTTCTCAAGTTATATGCGATTGCCCGAACCAGTTCAAAGGTAAGCCCCCAGCAGTTTGAGTTTTTTTGCCGCAACATCGAAGCTCCTTTGAAGCCAGCCCCAGACCACCTATCAAGGTTATTTTCACCTCGACTGATTGCCGCCGTCTATGAAACAGAAGAGTACGCTTTCGACGCTGCGGTGCTACGACAATTGTTGACCGAACGCCTAGAGAGGGCCAGTGTACAGGTTAACCTCGATTACAAAGTGGCTGCTATTAAGTCCAGTTCCTCTCCAGATCAGCCCATAGAGTTGCTCAACGTAGCTGGTCAGGCCATACTGGCGGACTATGTCTTCAATTGCACCTACTCTGGCTTAAATACGATCCAAGGGCTATCTAGTACCGATCACCAACTCAAACATGAAATCACGGAACTTGCCCTAGTTGAGCTGCCCGAATTACTCCAAGATGTTTCTGTGACTGTTATGGATGGGCCTTTCTTTTCCTTTATGCCCTTTCCAGATCGAGAATTATCGACCTTCACCCACGTACGCTATACCCCCCATGGCGCTTGGATAGAATCCTCTCAGCATTGCCCTAATCCTTATCTCGTTATGGACACCGTCGATCAGCAATCCAATTTTGGGTTTATGATTCGAGACGCCCAACGCTATCTGCCTTGTCTAGAAGATACCCGTTACCGCGACTCGTTGTTTGAAGTCAAAACGGTTTTAACTCAAAATGAAGGCGACGATGGTCGTCCGATTCTGTTTGAGGCCAATACACAGCAGCCCCAAGTTATCTCTGTATTAGGTTCTAAGATTGACAATATTTATGATGTGTTGCTGGCTATAAGCGAATACTTTGGCTGGTTTAAGTGAAGTTATCCAGACCCATCGGCATTGAGACTAGCTATCGCATCAAAAATCAGGCCCGCATCCGCTCGACCACCAAGAATCCCGTGCTACGGCTGCTCTACGTCGCTCTAGCCTTTATCTTGGTGAATCTCTGGGTGTACCTGCTGTGGCAGACCGTCAGCGTGACCCGACGAGGGGGGCGACGAGTCTTTCAAGAACGTTTCCCGCTCAAAACCATGCTCTCCTTCATCCGCCAGGGTGTTGAGCGACATTTTCCCCTTGTCCGGGCTGTATATCTACCTATGACAGCATAAGTTTGTGATCTACTGATCCTTGCTGTATGAGGCGATCCGCATCGGCCTGCGACCCTGAGGGACTTGTGGGGTATGGAAATCGACGGACGCGCCTAGGACGGGGGCCATGTCTGCCGCAAAGATGAACAACGGCAGGGATAGAAAAAACGTTGTACGGAGATGCATAGGAAAAATTACTGAGGGAAAACCTGGACAACCGCTCAGCCTGCCCATTGCGCAAGGGATATCGTCCGAAAACGCAAGCGAACGTTTCAGGAAAAGTTCACCATCCTGGCGTTGCCAATTTCCTGAGGCCGCCATCAGATCCGCAGAAGCGCCCCGTGGAAGGGGAGAGTCGGAAACTGGAATCAAAGGCTCTTTCCCACAGATCGGGATGAAGGGTGAAGACTTCGAGACCTTTGTGAGTTGCGGAGTACGGTTCACCAGACCTACTTTCTGATACGTTTTGTTCAATGGGTTTGGTCACAAAATAACTCGATTTTAAAATCTGAGCATTCAGTTAACCCTAGCGAGACAGTAGTATGTGGCGATGTACTTTGCTGATGGCGGCTACCCTATGGAGCATGGGTTTGGCCGGGGCGGCGGCGGCCTTTACCGACACCATGGGACATTGGGCTAGCCCCTGCATTGATCAACTCCAGGCCAGGGGCAAAATTGCCGGTTACCCCGACGGCACCTTTCGACCCAATGGGCCAGTGAATCGGGCGGAGTATGCCGCTGTGCTGCTCAAAGCCTTTCCAAGGGTCGATCATTGGCTTTCGGCCCCAACCGCCCCGGAGGTACTGCGAAATCCTGGCTTTTCCTACTGGTACGAAGACCCCCAGCGCCCGGAGGATGAACGGCGATCCCCCTACTCCTGGGACCCGCAGCCGGTGAATTTTGTCGATATTCAGCCCGATTTCTGGGGCTATACAGCCGTGCGGCAGGCGGCAGGGCGGCGCATGTTTGCGGGCTATCCCGATGGCACCTTTCGGCCCAATCAGTTGATCCCTAGGGTGCAGGCCATCGCCGTGCTGGCCAAGGAAATGCGCTATGCCGATGCCCCCGATCCAGAGGCCGTGCTGACCCGCTACTTCGATGATGCGGCAGCTATTCCCGGCTATGCCAGAAACGCCATTGCCACGGCAACGGTGGGACGGCTGGCGGTGAATGGCCCCAATGTGCGCCAGTTTCGGCCCAACCAAAGCACCACCCGTGGAGAGGTCGCGGCGTTGCTCTGTCAGGCGATGGGCTTAGCCCGGACGGTACCCCTCGACTACATTGCCGCCGGGGATCAGTTCACCATTCCCCCAGAGGCCGGGGGACGTCGCCCCTTTTCCGAAGGGTTGGCGGTGGCTGAGGTAAATGGCCAATTTGGCTATATCGACACCGAAGGTAATCTGGCCATTCGGCCCCGTTATGAGCAGGCGGGGGACTTTAAAGATGGCTTTGCCCAAGTGGTGCAGAGTGGACAACCGGGCTTTATCAACCGGGCTGGGGCCTTGGTTACGCCCCCCGTCGGCTATATGCCTGCATCGGAAGATTTTAACCTGGTAGAACCCTCGGATGGCCTGTGGTTCCGGGCCCACAACGCCCGCATCATTGAGTACATAGTCGGCTTTGGCGGCGAGCAAGCACCCGATTATTCCACGCGGGCTGTGGGGGGCATTTGGGGCTATTTCTCCTCGCCCGACTAACCCAACCAGCCAGCATTGGTCGTGTAAGCCACCGATATTTCATCGGTCGTTTAGTCCAGCAAAAAAACAGTCCAGCAAAAAAACAGACCGGATTCCTAGGGCAGGAATCCCGGTCTGTTCTGGGAAGGATCTAATTAGGGCTTGTATAGCTGGTTATGCCTAACGCTTCACCAGTTTCTTCGACACCTTCCGCAGGCGGATGGATTCGGGGGTGATTTCCACCAGTTCCTCAGGGCCGATGTATTCTAGCGCCCGCTCCAGGCTCATGTCGATGGGGCTTTGGAGCTGCACCAGTTCGTCACCGCTAGCGGCCCGATGGTTGGTGAGCTGTTTGGTTTTGCAGATATTCAGCTCAAGATCCTGGTTGCGGTTGTGCTCACCCACAATCATGCCCTTATACACCTTAGTGCCGGGGGTAATGAAGAACACGCCGCGATCCTCAGCGTTCTTGAGGGCGTAGAAGGTGGCCACGCCTTCCTCAAAAGCAATCAACACCCCGTTGCGGCGAGCCTCGATATCGCCACAGAGGGGCCGATAGTCAAGGAAGCTGTGGTTCATAATGCCTTCCCCACGGGTCAGGCGCATAAACTCACCGCGAAAGCCAACCAGTCCCCGTGCCGGAATCACAAACTCTAGGGTGGCGCGGCCATCGCCCATCACCCGCATGTCTTGCATTTCGGCCCGCCGCTGGCCCAGGCGTTCCATACAGCCGCCCACGCCCTCTTCCGGTACGTCCAGAATCAGCAGTTCGTAGGGTTCGCAGGGTTGGCCGTTCACTTCCCGGTAGATCACCTGGGGCTGAGACACCTGGAACTCGTAGCCTTCCCGGCGCATGGTTTCAATCAAAATGCCCAGGTGCAGTTCCCCCCGACCGGAGACCGCAAAGCGATCCGGAGAGTCGGTGGGTTCTACCCGCAGGGCCACGTTGGTTTCCAGTTCGCGCATCAGGCGATCCCGCAGTTGTCGGGAGGTGACAAAGCTGCCCTCCTGCCCCGCAAAGGGGGAATCGTTGACCACAAAGGTCATTTGCAGGGTGGGCTCGTCTACCTTAATTAGCGGCAGGGCTTGGGGATTGTTGGGGCAGGTGATGGTTTCGCCAATGTTGGCATCGGCAAAGCCCGCCAACGCAACGATTTGGCCAGCGGAAGCCTGTTCGATTTCAATCCGGCGCAGTCCTTCAAAGCCCAGCAGTTTGGAGATTTTGGACTTCACCATGCTGCCGTCTTCCTTAATCAGCGCGGCCTGCTGTCCGGCGGTGATGGTGCCGTTGTGGATTTTCCCGATCACAATGCGGCCCAGGTATTCGGAATAGTCGAGGGTCGTCACCTGGATCTGGAGGGGCTTGTCCACATCGCCCACCGGGGGCGGCACATGGTCGAGGATGGACTCGAACAGGGGCTGCATATCGACGCTCTCGTCTTCCAGTTGCAGCTTGGCAAAACCCGCCATCCCAGAGGCGAACAGGTAGGGAAACTCGCACTGGTCGTCGTCGGCCCCCAGTTCCAGGAACAGATCCAGCACCTTATCCACCGCGCCGTGGGGTTCGGCCTGGGGACGGTCAATTTTGTTGATGACGACGATGGGACGCAGACCCTTTTCCAGGGCTTTTTTCAGCACAAAGCGGGTCTGGGGCATGGGGCCTTCGTTGGCATCCACAATTAGGATACAGCCGTCTACCATGCCTAGCACGCGCTCCACCTCGCCACCAAAGTCGGCGTGACCAGGGGTGTCTACGATGTTGATCAAGGTGTCTTTATATTGGACGGCGGTGTTCTTGGACAGGATGGTGATGCCCCGCTCCCGTTCCAGATCGTTGGAGTCCATGACGCAGTCTGGAACCTCTTCCCCCTCGCGGAAAATACCAGATTGCTTGAGTAGCGCATCAACCAGGGTGGTTTTACCGTGGTCAACGTGGGCAATGATCGCGACGTTGCGGATAGGAAGAGTCATAAAGGAAAGGTAAGGGGTAAAGCGTCGGCAGTAACAAACGGGCTACGAAACTCAGCCCGAGCGCCCGCTAACCAGAAGCTCAAGATAAGTTCCGAATATGCAAAAAGTCTTAACAATTGTAGCGTAATGCACAGAGACCCGTCACGATCTCTATCAACAAACGCGAATAATTAGGTTGGGGGGGATTGTTCAATTCCCTTGGCTCTCACCCTAAATCCCTCTCCCAAGTTGGGAGGGACCTTGAAGCACTTCCGACTCCCTCCTAGGAGAGGAGTTGGGGGTGGGGGTTGAGTTAGTCCAATAAAAGTCCAACCATAAAAAGCCCCATAAAAAAGGGGTGCCGGAGCACCCCAGTGATTCATGGTGGCTTGGCCAACGGTGGCTAAGCCTTAGAAGCTAAGTTCGGCGGCTTGGACGCGCTCCACCTGCTTCTTCTTCAGCACCAGCATGATTTGGGTCAGCATGACCGCCGCCACGAAGGCGATCAGACCCTTAATCCGGTTGGGGCTTTGCAGCACGATTTCGGTATCCATTTGGCCGAAACCGCCCACGTTGGGGTTGGTGGTCAGGGGCTTGCCTGCTTCCACGGCATCGCCTTCGGAGACGAGGAGTTCGGGGCCAGCGGGGATGGTATCCACGACGGCTTCGCCGTCATCGGTGGTCAGGGTCACGGCATAGCCACCATCGGCTTGAGCAGCAATGGCCGTCACGGTGCCAGAGGCAGAGGCGTTGACGACGTAGTTATTGCTGTTCAGACCCGTGGGATACACCTGGCCACGACCCCGGTTGCCGCCGACGTGGATTTGGTACTTACCAAAGGAAACAGCCTTGTTGTTGGCCGGGTCGGGGGAGAGAATTGGGAAGACGATCTCCTGATACTGTTCGCCCGGTAGGGGGCCGACAAGGAGGATGTTCTCCTGGGTGTCGCTATAGGGCATAAAGTAGGTGCCGCCCACTTCTTCGGCCAGATCCTCAGGGATCCGATCCGCTGGGGCCAGCTTAAAGCCCTCAGGCAGCACCACCACGGCACCGACGTTGAGGCCACCCTTGCTGCCATCGCCCAGCACTTGCTGGGTATTCAGGTCGTAGGGGATTTCCACCTTCAGGGGGAAAACAGTGTCGGGTAGAACGGCTTGGGGGACTTCTACCTTGGTGGGCTTGGCCGCTAAGTGGCAGTTGGCGCAAACAATTCGGCCCGTGGCTTCGCGGGGAACTTCGTAGTTTTCCTGTGCCCAGAAGGGATAGGCGGCGGCGGATTGGGGCTGAACCAGCACCCCGCCCAGAACGAGAAGAACGGTGGCAAAGGCAACGGCAACTGGCCGCCAACGACGCACCGATGAGATGAATGCAGTCATGGGTGTATATGTCATAGCTATGGAGTGTGTCATGGAGACCGGCTAGGGGCGGTTGACCCTAGGCCCACCAGGGGCCTTCGCCAGTGCGGAAGTCGGTTTCCGTCCAGTTGGTGAGGGAAACCTTGTCGTCTTCGGTGACATCGGCATGGGCCAGGGCCAGAGACAGGGGCGCAGGGCCGCGCACCACCTTACCCGTAGCATCGTACTGGGAGCCGTGACAGGGGCACATAAATTTGTTTTCGCTGGCGTTCCAGGGCACCACGCAGCCCAGGTGGGTGCAGATGGAGTTGATGCCGTAGCTTTCTAGGCTGCCGTTGTCTTTGACCACCAGGTAGGTGGGGTCGCCCTTCAGCCCTTGCACCAGGACGCGGTCGCCGGGGTTGTGAGCCGCCAAGAATGAACTGGCGATCACGTCGTTGCCCAGTTCGTTTTTGGCGGTTACACCACCGCCGCCGCCGCCGCTAGAGGGCGGGACAAAATATTTGACCACCGGGTAGAGCATGCCCAGGACAGTTCCCGTAGCCGCCCCGAAGGTCAGCAGGTTCATAAATTGGCGACGCCCCAAATCGGGGACATCGGAGGTTCCAGAAACTTGAGTCATAATTTAAGACTGGTGTACCCGTTCAAATGTATTATCAGCAACTATTCACGCTCCCCAGGCTGTGCCACCGCCGACCGAAACTGCGCCGTTACAGCGCCATCGCCTGGGCCGACAGAGCGCAAAACCACTCCCACGGAAGCCTAGAACTTAACCAATCGTATTATTGCACCATGATGTTCTCAGATTCGTGGCGTTCAACGATGGTCAGCCGAGGGGGAGGAATTGCCTGCCACCTTGACGGAAGAAAATTGGATTATGCCATGTATCAGGGCTTAAAATGCGTATCTAGTCGGGACTTAGGGCGACGACATCGTGATTTAACTAGCAAATCCTCATTTTTGACTGATTACGCTTATTTTTTGCTCCTGAAGATCAAGACTGATTCCGACACCGTATCGTAAAGAAATGTATCAAGCAGGACGGGCGGCAACCCCAGGAGGCGCGATGACCGGACAGGATCTACACACCCTATTGGTGGACAAGTGGGGCTATTCCTACGACCTTCAACTGCGCCGTACCCAGGGCAAAATTTTTCTTCAGGTGATGTGGCGTTACCTAGAGCAGGCTTCTTTTCCCCTCAGCGAGGAGGACTACCTAGCCCATCTCAACCAGGTGGCCCTGTACCTGAATGAGTGGGGCCAAAGCGCCTACGTCCAAACCTGGATTGCCGAAACCCGCGAAAAGCCCCGCCTGGGCAAGGCCGTGAGTATCCTCCTACCGCTGGGAGATCGGGCGTTGGAATGGCTGGCGGACGAATTTTAGGGGGGATATCAGGGCTGAGCCTAGGGGTTGGCGTAGGGCCAGGAAGTCAAAAAGCCTTGGGTAAGGCGGGACAATCATCCCGACTTTGGTTAATATTTTCTTAATTAATAAATTTTTTAGCTTCGGCGTTTTCAGCACTCTCGACGGCATGGCTTCCATGGCGATTCCGGTGGGCGAGGGTGAGGCGAAGTGGGGCAAATCTGTCAGCGGGCGATAACACGCCCAGCCGATAGACCGCCACCTTCAACCACGTTTTGGCAGCATTGAAACGGGGCCGCGTAGGCCGACCTGGTAGAGGTGAGACTCAGCACCAGCGGCAACAATTCGCGTTGTTTCCTAGTGAGATTGATTGCTCCGAATAAGGATAAATGCTCAAAAGGTTTTGATTTAGGAATGTTAGGATTTCCTAGGTGAACATGCTCAGAGGGGCCTGCTGTGATTCGTTCTGCCACCCTACCGGTACAGATGCCGTCGCTTCCCGCCTTTAGCGACAACAATCGTCTAAAGCTCTTTTCCGGTTCCGCCAACGTCGAACTTGCCCGTGAAGTGGCCCGCTATCTGGGCACCGATCTAGGGCCGATGGTGCGTAAGCGGTTTGCCGACGGTGAACTCTACATTCAAATTCAAGAATCTATTCGGGGCTGCGATGTCTATCTCATCCAGCCCACCTGCCATCCGGTGAACGATCACCTGATGGAATTGCTGATTATGGTGGATGCCTGTCGGCGGGCTTCTGCACGGCAAATTACAGCGGTGGTGCCCTACTACGGCTATGCCCGTGCCGACCGCAAAACCGCTGGTCGAGAATCTATTACCGCCAAACTGGTGGCCAACCTAGTAGCGAAGGCGGGGGCCAGTCGGGTACTTGCTATCGACCTCCACTCGGCCCAAATTCAGGGCTATTTTGATATTCCCTGCGACCATGTCTACGGTACCCCGGTGCTGATTGACTATATCTCTAGCAAAAAGCTGGAGGATTTGGTGGTGGTATCGCCGGACGTAGGCGGCGTGGCCCGTGCCCGTGCCTTTGCTAAAAAGCTCAACGATGCGCCCCTCGCCATCATCGACAAACGCCGCCAAGCCCACAACGTGGCGGAAGTCATGAACGTGATTGGCGATGTGCATGGCAAAACGGCGGTGCTGGTAGACGACATGATCGACACCGCTGGCACCATTTGCGAAGGGGCCAGGCTCTTGAAGAAAGAAGGGGCACGCCAGGTCTATGCCTGCGCTACCCACCCCGTTTTCTCGCCCCCGGCGGTGGAACGCTTGTCCAGCGGCCTCTTTGAAGAGGTGATTGTCACCAACACTATCCCCATGACCACCGCCCGCCAGTTTGAGCAGCTCACGGTGCTTTCCATGGCCAACCTCCTCGGTGAAGCGATCTGGCGCATCCACGAAGAAAGCTCCGTTAGCAGCATGTTCCGATAGATGGATCGCCGCTCAATGTACCGTAGGGGCGAGATTCCCTCGCCCTACCAAACTAGAAGTAATCAACCAGGATTTAGGGTTCGCTCACCAAAACCAGAAATCCAGCGTCAGAAGACCCGTAGCGCTATGGTTGCCGCTTTCAACTACGTTTCCCCAGAAGACTACCTCGCTGCCGAAGCCGACCGCCCCATCAAGCACGAGTACCGCGATGGGGACGTTTACGCCATGGCCGGGGGCACCGATGCCCATAACCAGATTGCGGGAAACCTGTATACGTTCCTGAGAAATCATCTGCGCGGGAGCGGTTGCCGTACCTATTTTGCGGATGTTAAAGCCCGCATTGAAGCCCTCAATCGTTTTTACTATCCTGATGTGATGGTGACCTGCGACGAACGGGATACAGCCCTCAGTACTTACAAACAGCATCCTTGCCTAATTGTAGAAGTTTTATCTGAGAGTACCGAAGCCTTTGACCGGGGCAACAA
The DNA here is from genome assembly GCA_044070495.1 of Spirulina sp. Classification (GTDB taxonomy): domain Bacteria; phylum Cyanobacteriota; class Cyanobacteriia; order Phormidesmidales; family Phormidesmidaceae; genus Nodosilinea. The sequence goes on from JBIPSI010000006.1 coordinate 111,836, forward strand.
ATTTGCCGATTATCGCCACCTAGACAGCCTGGAAGAGTACGTGCTGATTTCCCAGACGCGACAGCAGGTGGAAGTCTTTCGCCGCAATGAGGAGGGGCTGTGGGTACTGCATCCCTATAGCGAAGGGGATCGGGTCGTCCTTGCCAGCGTGAATTGGGATGGGGCGATGGCTGACCTCTACGAGGACGTGGTTTTTTCTCAGCCTGATGCCTCTGAGTCTGGGGAGTCACTAAATCGCTAAATACAGAAGCCCGGTGTCTGCGGGGAAACCGGGCTTCTAGATTGGTTAGTGGGTGATTTCAAATTCGGGGTAGGCTTCCATGGCATGTTCGCCCAGGTCGAGGCCGTTGTGTTCTTCGGTGGCGGAGACCCGGATACCGATGGAGGCTTTGATGATCAGCCAGCTCACCAGGCTAAACAGCACGGTAAACGCGGCAACGGCCACAACCCCCAGCAGTTGAATCAGGATTTGGACTAGCCCACCGCCCATGAACAGGCCAGCCAGGGGACCGCCATCGGTGCCGTACCAGGGGTAAATGCCGGGGCCAACGCTGAACAGACCCACCGCCAGGGTGCCCCATACGCCGCAGACCAGGTGAACGGAAATGGCTCCCACGGGGTCGTCAATTTTGAGGCGATCCACAAAGGTGACCGAGAACACAACCAGGATTCCCGCCAGCAGGCCAATCAGCGCGGCGCTGCCCAGATTGACGTAGGCACAGGGGGCGGTGATGGCCACCAGGCCAGCCAGCACGCCGTTGATAATCATGGAGAGGTCGGGTTTGCCGAGGTAAAGCCAGGAGGTGACGGTGGCGGCGAGGGCACCCATGGCGGCGGCCAGGTTGGTGGTGACAACAATGTGGCTGATGGCAAAGGGGTCGGCGGCCATGGTGGAACCGGGGTTAAAACCAAACCAGCCCAGCCAAAGAATCAAACAGCCTAGGGCGGAAAGGCTGAGGTTGTGTCCCGGCATGGCCACCGGACGCTGTTGGTAGCGCCCTAGACGGGGCCCAAGCAGAATCGCCCCAATCAACGCCGCCCAACCGCCGACGGAATGCACCACGGTGGAACCCGCGAAGTCATAGAAGCCCACCGTGGCCAAAAAACCGCCGCCCCAAACCCAGTGGCCCGTAATCGGGTAGGAAATGCCCACCAGCAGCAGGCTGAAGATGAAGAAGGCCAGAAACTTGATCCGCTCGGCTACGGCCCCAGAAACGATGGTGGCAGCGGTTCCAGCAAAGGCCAACTGAAAGAAAAATTTGGCCTTGAGAGGTATCCCGGCCCAACTGAGGGATTCGTAGGCTCCCTGGTAATCGGCACCGGTGGCGGGGCTGTTATCGGCACCGCTGAGGAAAAAGCCAGAGTAGCCGAAGACCCCGTTGCCATCGCCAAACATCAGCCCAAAGCCCAGCACCCAAAAGGCCAGGGTAGAGAGGCCAAAGACAATCAGGTTTTTGGCCAGCAGGTTTACGGCATTTTTGCTGCGACAGAATCCGGTTTCTAACATGCAGAATCCGGCATTCATGAAAAACACCAGAAACCCTGCGACCAGTACCCACAGGGTATCCACCGCAACCTGAAGGGATTCGGGCGTGAGGGCGGAGGTCGTCACCATAACCGGGGCTTCTGGCTGGGCAAACACCGAGGGACTGAAGGCCAATGCGCCGCCGATCCCTAACCCCAGGGCCCAGGTGAGGGCCGTTATCCATCGCTTTCGCCCCCTCACCAGGAAGGGAAGATGCACACTGATACGATGCTGTCCCATGCGATTTTTTGATCTCCAACGCCAAATCCTTAAGGACTATACCAACTGCGGGAAATTCTGAAGTAGCGGTATATCCCATTACCCACAGGATTTCCCGTAGTCCACAGAACGGTACATCCGTGCAAACTTGGGGAACCCTTGTATTCTGGTAATAGCGGATTGATGGCAGGTAGCCCCCATGAGTGAATGGCTTGACCACAGCGTAATTGTGGATGTGGATGTTCCGGTAGAAACTTCCTGGGATCTCTGGTGCGATCTAGAACAGATGCCGAAGTGGATGAAGTGGATTGACTCCGTACGCATTCCCCCGGAGACCCCGGAACTATCGGAATGGAAACTGGCTTCGCGAGGGCTGGAGTTTACCTGGCGTTCCAAAATTACCAATCTAGTAGAACACCAAATTATTCAGTGGGAAGCTATTGATGGTCTGCCCAACAAAGGGGCGATTCGGTTCTATGACCGCAAAGAAGGCCAATCCAGCGTCAAGCTAACGGTGTCCTACGCTATTCCTTCGATTATTAAATGGATGGATGGGCTGTTTTTGGGTCGTTTGGTAGAAGGTACGCTTCAGTCTGACCTCAACCGCTTTCGCGACTATGCCCAAACCCACCACCAGCCCCCCGCCGCCTAGGGCCAAGGGGATGGATGGGATTCAGAAAAGCCTCGACAATCTAATCCTGGAAACCCTCTTCTTGCAGGACTTGGGCTGGGAACCTGTGCCTGAGGCTTGGCCCGATGACGCTTCCCCGATGGCGCTGAGGTTGGCCCAACGGGGGACAGCGACCGTCATTTTGGCGATGGCGAATGGGCCAGAGGATAGGCTAGATGAGGGGCCAGAGGGTCGAGCGGGGCTAGAATCTCGATTACAACAGATTGCCGCCACGGTGGCGGATCCCCTAGTGATTATCGTGGCTGACGATGGCCACCGCAGTCTGTGGGCTTGGCGCACCCATCCAGATCGAGATGCCCCCTGGCGCTTGCAGATGGTCATTCGAGGCCAAGGGGATAGGATTTGGGCCAATCGATTGCGACGGCTGCACGGGGCGCATCAGGATAGGTTTCCTTCCCTTGGATCGGCCCTCAATAGCGACGATCTACCGGCCACCGCCGACCGCTATCGGGGTTTTCAACAGGGCTGGCACAGCCTCACCCAAGCCTTGACCGACCTGGGAACGGTGGCCGAACGGCGCAGATTTGCCCTCGTCCTCATGCTGCGGTTGATCGCAGTGGCGGCCCTCCAGCAGCGGGGGTATTTGGGTGGCGATGAGTGGTATCTGCACAACCAGTTTGGCCAAAGTCAGCAGCGGGGCGCGGATCGGTTCTTTGGGGATATCCTTCAGCCCCTGGCCACCCAGGGCCTAGCATTGCCCATCGAGGAATGGCCCCGACCCCTGCGGGATCGCCTTGGCCCCCTACCCTTTCTGCCTCGCCACCCCTTTGGCACCACAGAACTCGACCAGCGCTGGGGCACCCGTCCCCTCCCGGACGACGCCTTTGCCCCCGCCCTAGAGTGGTTGGGGGATCTGCTGATGGCCCCCGCAACAGTCCTAGGCGACTGGCTGCCCGAACTTCTAGAGCAGTATGTCAATGACCGGGGAGGTACCGCCCTCGTCACGCCAGAACCCATCCAGACAGGTTTGATCCATCACACCGTCCACGCCCTGCTGATCGATCAGGCTACTCAGGTGACAGGGCAACGCTATGCCTCGGTAGAGCACCTGCTGCTGACCCTACCCGCCGCCGCCGCCCGTGTCCTCCTGGATCGGTTTGGGCACCTCAGCCTCCTCGATCCGGCCTGTGGATCGGGGCGATATTTGCGGGTGGCCCTGCACACCTGGCTCTACCTGGCCCAAGCCCTCGCGGCGGTGGCGGGTTTAGATCGAGCCGTTACCCTACCCGACTGGATGGGAACCAGGGAGATCCGGTCGCCGGAACGTTGGGGGCTGTACTTTTACCGTCGGTTCGCCAGCCACGGGCTATACGGTGTAGATAGCAGCGCAGAGGCCATTGATCTCGCCCGTCTGCAAATTTTGCTGGTGGGCATCCAGTACACCCAAAGCGCCCAGGAATTAGCCAGTTTGCCCGATCTCAGCCTCACCCTAGGCGTGGGCAATGGGCTGATGGGGTTGGTAACAGTGGATGCGGAGCGGTTTGATCAATCCGCCATGAAGGGCCGCCGGGGAACGGGGGGAGAAGCCACGGAAGCCATCGCGCCCCCCTTACAGGGCAACCTGTTGCAGCCCTTGATGGCCAACACCTACCAAGCCATTTTGGCCGAACGCCAGGTGCGGGTGGAGCATTACCGCAGCCAGATGGAGCTTTTGGGGGAAAGCGGCAGCGTGCCCATCTACGCCCAGGCCGACTTTTTGCGCGACCGTCTAGAGGAACTTAACCAAACCACCCAGGCCAAACTAACGGAATTGTTTTGGCAAGAGGCCAGCCAGCAAATGGGGATTCGCGTGCTTCAGTACGATGTCGAGGGACAGCGCCGCATCCGTCCCCTAGATTTGGCAGACGTGGCGGCGATCCATCCCTTCCACTGGGGCTTTTCCTTTGATCGGCTGATGCAAGAGCGGGGCGGTTTCGACCTGATTATTAGCCACTTTCCGGGCGGGGTGGTGCAGCCCACCGAGGCCAACTTTTTAGAGGCCCAAGCCGACCTATTTGAAGCCAAGGGCGTGACGCCATCCACCTTTTTGAACAACCACAAACAGGTGCTGACCATCGACCCCGACCTCACCCAAGCCTGGGCCAACTATCGCGGCCAGTTTGCCCTGCCCAACCAGTATTTTCGACGATCCGGCCACTATCCCCACAGCACCCAACCCGCACCGGGCCAAACCCAGTCTCGGCTGTACTGGTCGCGCCTGTTTTTGGAGCGTAGTCTGCAATTGCTGCGCCCCGGTGGACGGTGTGCAGTGGTGATGGATCCCTTTTGGGCCATGGGCAATAGCGCCCCCCTGCGCCACTGGCTAGAGGCCGAAACCAACCTCGGTGGTGTAGTGGATATCTCGAACCACAATCATCTTTGGCCGGAATTACCCCCTCGCACCGCCATCAGTCTGCTGTGGCTGACAAAACAAGGCCGCACCCAAGGATCTCCCTACAGCGCCTACACCCGCACCGACAGGGCACCCACCCCAGAAGGGTTAGCGCCTCTGATGCAACGCCTGATCCACCTGACGGAATAGGGTTTCCACGTCGCCGGAATTATCCAGTGCCACATCGGCACGGGCAATTTTTTCGGCCAAGGGCATCTGGCTAGCGATGCGGGCCTCGGCCTGCTCCACGGTCAGACCATTGCGGGTCATTAACCGCTGGTGTTGTTGCTCTGGAGTACAAGCCACCACCCACGTTTCCGTTACTTGATCCGTCAGCCCTGCCTCAAACAGTAGGGGGATCGCCTGCATGACGATGGGCGCATCGGCCAAGTCTGCCATAGCCTGCCTGAAGCATTGGCGCACCACGGGATGAATCTGCTGCTCTAGCCAGCCTTTTTCCTGGGCATCGTTAAACACAATTTCCCCCAGTCTGCCGCGATTGAGGGAGCCATCGGGATTGAGCATCTCCTCACCGTAGCGGGCCACAATCGCCCCCAGCACCGGAGAACCCACCTCCACCGCCTGTCGTGCATAGACATCGGCATCCAGCACCGGGATCTGGTGTTTTTCCTCAAGATACCGGGACACCGTGGATTTGCCCGTGGCGATGCCCCCGGTTAGTCCGATAATCCGCTGGCCCATACCACAATTGCCTCCGTCAGGGCGTCTAGGGTGTATTCGGCGGGTTCAATGTCTACGCGGCCCAGGTATTCTCGGCAAGTATCCGAGGTTTTGGGGCCAATGGAGGCCACCGCCACACCCTCCAAAGATTGCCGCCAATCTGGGCCAAGCCCCTGCTCCAAAAGCTGGGCCGTATGCACCACGGTCTTGGAACTGGCGAAGGTGATCACGTCAATCTGGCGCTGGCGAATCGCCTGAATCGCCATGGCATCCGGTACTAGGGGACAACCCGATTCGTAGGCCGCGACTTCTACGACCTCGGCCCCAGCGGCGGAAAATTCCTTCACCAGGATCTCTCGCCCGCCGCTCTCCACCCGTGGGAAGAGAATCCGCCGTCCGGCCACATTTTCAGGAAAATGATTGACCAGAGAATCCGCCACAAAATCTGGCGGCACAAAGTCTGGCAACAGCCCCCGCTGTTTGAGGATAGTAGCGGTTTTAGTACCCACCACGGCAATTTTGAGTGCGTTCAGCGCCCGCAGATCTCGCCCTAGTTCCAGCAGCCGATCCAAGAAAAAGTTCACCGCATTGGCTGAAGTCAGAATCAGCCAGTCAAAGGAACCGATCTCGGCAATGGACTGATCCACGGCATCCCAACTCGCCGGAGGCCGAATTTCCAGGGCAGGAAGCTCGATTACCTGGGCACCTTGGGCGGTGAGGAGGTCGGCAAACGGGCTGTTTTGGCCAGCGGCGCGGGTGATGAGAATGGTCTTTTGGTGAAGGGGGGAGGGGGTGAAGGGTGAAGGGTGAAGGGGTGAAGGGGGGAGGGGGGAGGTAAGGTAGGGGCGGAGTTTGACCACTTCGCCGAAGACCATCACGCAGGGGGAGAGAGTTTGGCCTTTCACTACCTGGCGAATGCTGAGCAGGGTGCCTTCCCAGACTTGCTGTTGGTCGTGGCCGCCCCAGCGAATGATGGCCACGGGCATATCGCCGCGACAGCCGTTGTTTTGCAGGCGATGGATGATTTCATCCAGGTGTTGACTGCCCATCAACACCACCAGGGTATGCAGGGCGGCGAGGGCAGGCCAGTCCAGCAGGTCGGGATCGTGGGCGGTGACGACGCCAAAACCGTGGCTCCACACGGGATCAGTCAAGGGAATCCCCGCCAACAGCGGAGCCGCCAAGGCCGAGGAAATACCGGGAACCACCTCAAAGGGACAGCCCGCCTCCCGCAGCGCCTGGATTTCCGAGGTCGTGCGCCCAAAAATAAAGGGATCACCGCTCTTCAGCCGCACCACCTGATGCCCTGCCTGACAGAGCCGCACCAACAGCGCGTCAATCTCCGCCTGGGGGGTGCTGGGTTGGCCGCCCCGCTTACCCACCTCAAACACCTGGCAATGGGGAGGAATCAGGGACAGTAAATCGCTATCCACCAAAGCGTCATACACCAGGCAATCGGCCCGCTGCAACAGATCGCGCCCCCGCAGGGTGAGGTAATCCATGCGGCCTGGGCCAGCGCCCACAAGGTAAACGGTTCCCGGCTGGGTCATCGGTCAAACATTCGTCGTAGGATGGGCTAGAACATCAGATCCCAGGGTTCTTTTGCTTGCGGCTAAGACCTTGGGTGAACACCAGAACAGAACCCTGGGATCTTTCCCGATGTTCTAGGTGTGCCAGATCCCAGGGTTCTTAATCATGCAGCTAAGGCTTTGGGTAACAGGCCAGACAGAACCCTGGGATCTCCTGGCATAAGCCCCTCTATCCTACCCCCGTCCTCATTGCGAATTTCTAACCATGCTGACCTTTTACCACACGCCGCTGTCTGTAAACTCTCGCCGGGTTTGGGTCGCTCTGCTCGAAAAGGGCTTGACCTTTGATGCGGTGGAGATGAACCTGGGCGGCGATCAATTCAAGCCCGAATTCCTGGCGATGAACCCCTTTCACCACATCCCCGTGCTGGTGGATGACGGCTTTTCGGTGATTGAATCCTTCGCCATTTTGGACTACCTGGAAGCTAAGTATCCCACCCCCGCCCTGCTGCCCAGCGATCCCATCGCCCTAGCCAGCACCCGCATGGTGGAAATGGTGACCCTGAACGAACTCAACCCCGCCATGACGCCCCTCTTCAAAGAAATGATGGGCTTTGGGGCCGAATCCCCCGAAGCGGTGGCCCAGGCCAAGCAAAAAATTGAAGGTGTCCTGAGGTTCTATGCCGACAAACTGGGCGATGGCGACTTCTTCGGCGGCGACCAACTCACCCTAGCCGACATCGTAGCGGGCACCTTCTCCCCCTGGTTTGAAAAACTGGGCCTGCCCATGGCCAGCTATCCCACCCTGCAAGCCTGGACAGATCGCCTAGTGGCCCGCCCCGCCTGGCAAACCACCCAACCCACCGAGGAGATGATCACCGCCTTCCGGGATCGCATGAAAGCCCGTATGGCCAAGGGGTAAGGGATGCCCACCCTGCGGGAAGCAAGCTACACCCCCAGCCTCTCTCCCAGGGAGGCTACTGCTCATACACACGTCTCTATTCTCTGCTTAGTTCCTAGGGGTGATCCCCCCTATCCCCCCTTATGAAGGGGGGAACTGGATTCAAAGTCCCCCTTTATATGGGGGATTTAGGGGGATCGACCAGGGATGACGGCAGGAGAGGGACTTAGGGTGAGGGTGCAGGCTGCTTGGAGCCAAGTACGGCCTTCCCTAACTTGGCAAAGGCACGGTCACACGGGACAATGGGATCATTGTATTTTTTGACATTCGGCTGTGAATAACGCACCTGTACGCACGGTTTCTGACGCCAAGCGGGAGTTCTACGCTCACCACACCCGCCCCATCAACTCCATTTACCGGCGCGTAGTGGACGAGCTTTTGGTAGAAATGCTCCTGCTTTCGGTCAACGCCGATTTTGCCTACGATCCCCTCTATGCCTTGGGTATCGTCACCACCTTTGACCGCTTCATGGAAGGCTACGAACCCGAAAGCGACAAAGCCTCCATTTTCAATGCCCTCTGCCGTTCGGTTCAAAGCTCCCCCGAACAGTACCGGGGCGATGCCGAAGCCATGAAAGCCGCTGTGGCGGGGCAATCCCTCGACGATCTCAAAGCCCAGTTTGACAACCTCAACGAAGCAGCCCACAGCGGTGGCTTGCGCGGCACCCTAGGCACCGTGGCCACCAAGGAAAAATTCAAGTACAGCCGTCCCTTCGGCATTGGCCTTTACACCCTGATCGAAGCCGTCGCTGGGGAAGACACCCTTAAAAGCAAAGACACCTTTGAAACCCTGCTGAAGGAACTAACGGGTAAGCTCAACTTCTCGGCGGATAAGCTCTCCAAGGATTTGGAACTCTACCGCAGCAACATCGAAAAGTTTGCCCAGGCCCAGGAAGTGATGAAGGACATGCTGGCCGCCGAACGTAAAAAGCGCGAAGACCGCCAAAAAGCCGCCGAAGCCGAAGCCGTCGAGGTGGTCGAGACCGTCCCCGCCGAGGGCAGCGACAACGCGGGTTAGTATTAGACGTAAATCGGATCCAGAGCGTAGTCCTTCCAGTCTTGGTGGAAGCGCTCGGATACATGGGGGGTGAGGACGAATTTGGGTTCCTGGCCCCCTTTTACATCGACCCGCAAAAAGGAGTAGGGGCGGCGATAGTTGGGCTTTTTGCCCGTGCGGCCTAGAAAAAGCTGGGATTCAGCCACAGGGCGAAACTCAGCGGGGGATTCCGGGGTGAGGCCAGGAAAGGTTTCGCAGAGCGTATTTCCCCCAGAACGTTGGCGACGCAGACTGAGGCCGCTGCCGCCGCAGACAATCCAATCCAAATGACCATCGGCGTGGCCCGTATTCAGGGTTTTCAGGTGTTCAAAACAGTGGGCATGGCCGTTGAGGACAAGGTTCACCGGGGGCGTATCGGGGGGAATCGCAGGCACCGCCGCCACCACCTGATCCAGCACCCAGCGCAGATGGTGACGCACCGCTAGGGTTTGGCCCTGATTCCACTTGGTCGATTCAGTCACGTAGGGGGGATGGTGGAAGAACACGATTCGCCCCCGCACCGCTGGATCTTGCCAGGAGGCGATCAGCTTATCCCGCAGCCACAGCAGTTGTTCGGTGTCAATTTGGGCGGTGGGGTTGGCGTTGAGCTGCTTATCGATGTCGAGCAGCATTTCGTCGTACTGCTCCACCTTAGCCTGCCAGTCGTCTAGGTCTTCCTGGGCGTGGGCATCCTTGGGGTTGCGATGCCGAGCGGCTTCCTCCACCGCCCGCCGATCCTCCATCACCCGCCGCCGCTGATCCTGAAGCCACTGGCGATGATCCAGCCCGCCCTGGTGGGCCAACAACGAGGGATCGTTAAAGGTACTGGAATCTAGGGCAAAGAAATCAATCCCGCCATAGCGAAAGGTGTAGTAGCGGTTGGGCAGGCGGGTATACACGCCGGGACGGTAGCGCAAGCCCTGGGTGCGGCTGTCCCAGGGGCCATAGTGTTCCCGCAGGTGAGCCGCTAGCCGTTGGTCGGGCATTCCCTGCAAATAGTCCAAAAAGGCACGGGCATAGGCATCCCCCACCCCCGACCCATGCCAGCCCACATTCGGGTTGAGGTCGATGCCCAATAGCTTGCGTAGGGGCTTGCTGATCTGCACCAGCAGACTATACAACCGGGGCAGGTTGTAATAATCGTGGTTTCCGGGCACCGCCAAAAACGGAAACCGAAATAGCATTTGGTCGTAGACAATCTGGTCGGGCTGATCTCCCCCCACCAGCCACTCCCGGTAGGGCTTGATGAAATTGTCGGGATACTGCTCGCGGGAACCCACCTGATACACCACATCCCCGGTGTGCAGCAAAAAACGGCAGTCCTGCAAGTGGGGCACCATCTGCTCCGCCAACCGCCGCTGGGGGTGATGGTCGGGGTGGGGGCCAGATCCACTATCGCCAATCACCAAAAAGGAAAAGTCCTCCGCCTCGGCGTGACCATCCTCCAACATCAGCCGAGTTTGGTCAATGTGACGGGCCACCAGGGCCGGATGTTGCCAACACACCCGCGCCTTCATCTTGGCGACCTTGGCAGGAATCGGCGGATCGAGGATAGAAGCCATAGACAATACAAACCTAGGCCGCGCCCCACGGCAAACACATTATCTCTCTTTCAGGGTAATCCGATTCGCCCACTCGCGCACCCCAGAACCCAAGGCTCCTACAGGTAGAACATCCTGAAAAACCCCCGGTATCCACAGCCCAAAAACCACAGAAGGTTATAAACGTGATGTCTAGTTTGTATGTGGGGCAAATATCTTAATCCGATAGGATTCTGAGGCGCAAGAGAGTCTATTTGATTAAAAAATACAACATATTTTCAAGACTTTAGCCGAAAGAAGTTCCCTCCCGAAAAATTTAGGATAGGATTGCGAACGAGTATTTCATAACCTCCCATTTTGTCAAGAAGTGGGAAGATTTAATCATGCATCTACTGGCCCTGCTAAAAAGTCACTCTTTTTCTTTATCTTTTCTAGCGCTACTTTTAAATAGCGTTACCAGCCCGATTTTCTTTCCTAGTATTGAAACCTTGGCTGCGGAGCAAAGCGACTACTCAGTAGCGCAAAATATCTCAAAAAAGTTTACCTATTTTAACAATAAAGAAGCACTCTCATCGCTTCCAGATTCCCCTCCTAGCTTATCCACTAACTCCTTTCTTGGAACTAACTTTTTTACCCCTTACCAAGTCGAGATTAGGGAAAATTTGCCAGACAATACCTTCTTTCGCCTACCCACCCACCTACAGCTACTCAACGCACCTGAAGGTTATATCCCTGAAGATGCTGCCTTGCAGATTGTTCCTAATCTGAGGGGGGATGGCTTGATGGTCAGCCTCAGACTATGTTCTACCACTACGCCCGCAGAAAACTGCGTCATAGGTCACTTTTCTACCCAGCCCCTATCCTCTAGCTCCGCTCAGGCGGATTTAGCCGCCCATCAGTCCATCGGTTATCCCATCACCCTAGCCCCCGGCATCCAGGCTCATTTCCGAGAATATCGCGATGGCCCCATTGCCTATGCGTCCTTGATGTGGGAACAGGATGGGCAATTTTATCGTATCCAATTTCCTGCTGCCGAGCGACAAAATATGCTCTACATGGCATTGGAAATGATCAATAACGAACCCCTCTATCCCTCTGGTTCTGATTCCAGTTCCATAGCACTAAGGAATGGAGAAGTCAGGCCAGAACCAACCATTGAAATTATCTCCTCAGCGTCTAGTTTGCCCACTGAGACTGTGACGGACTCATCCACTGAATCCATCAACCGAGACAGCCTTTATATCTCGGAGTCTAGCATATTTAGTGACGAAGAAATGCGCGGCTGGTTGGCGCAAATTCAGACGTTAAATCAGAACGCTCCAATTACTGAACTTCGGGATCGCATTACCCAGGAATATATTAATCGTGGCTACATTACCTCAACAGTAAATATTATAGATCAAGACTATCTTCCCCCCGAATTTGACAATGGAATAGGAATCGTCGAGGGCTTTGTCTCTGATATTTGCGTTATGGAAAGCCAAGACGATGAATGCTCTAGCGACTTCGCTGCCTACATTCGTTCTCGATTAGATCTAGTCGGTGGGCCGCCACTCAACCTAGATCGCCTCGAAGAAAAGCTACGTCTACTACGGCTAGATCCCCTATTTAGCAATATAGAAGCCACCCTCAGACCAACAACCGATGAACTCGTTCGCGAGCAGGGTGGAATTGACCTAGTAGTTCGAGTTACGCCAGCCCAACCATTTATTTATAACGCAAGTATCAATAACGATTCTGCCCCCAGTATTGGCGCAGAGCAATTTGAACTGGGCTTCACCTACCTCAATCCTGGGGGATTTGGGGATTCTTTCTCAGCCAACTATGCCCATTCCTTTGCGGGTGGACTAGATTACTTTGAAACCGTTTATCAAGTACCTCTTAGCCCAACGGACACAACGTTGCGGTTATCTGGAGCTTGGATTGGTACTAACGTCGTTGAAGAACCCTTTAACCAACTAGGCGTTTCTGGTAATACGAATCGCTACGCTGTCTGGTTACGACAACCCTTAATTAGAACGCCCCAGGAAGAATTGGGTCTTTCCCTTGGGTTTACTCGCACTGCTGGACAAACATTTTTGTTTGATCGTCTGCCTACACCCTTTGGTTTTGGCCCGGATGCCAATGGTTTTAGCAGTACCAGCGTTATCAGCTTTGCCCAGGACTATGTTTTTCGAGAACCCGATGGTGCTTGGGCCTTTACCTCACAATTTAACCTAGGTACCAGGCTCTTTAATGCTACGGAAAACCCTGCTCCTATCCCCGATGGGCAGTTTTTTAGTTGGCAGGGGCTGGCCCAACGGGTACAACGTATTGGCTTAGATCACTTACTGATCGCAACTTTTAATGTGCAACTTACGCCCCAATCACTTCTACCCTCCGAAAGCTTTACCATCGGCGGCGTTAACTCTGTGCGTGGCTATCGCCAAGGGGCACGATCCGGTGACAATGGCCTACGGTTTTCTCTGGAAGATCGCATCACAGTTCAGCGAGATGGAGCGGGACGACCTGTTTTTATTCTCACGCCTTTTCTTGATCTCGGTTCTGTTTGGAATCATCCTACTAATCCCAACGTGATTACAGGGCAGTCTTTTTTAATGGGCAGTGGCCTAGGGATGATTTTGCAAAATATTGAAGGGCTAGAAGGTGTTAGCTTTCGATTAAACTACGGCATTCCCATTATTAATATGAGTGATCGGGGCAACAATCTCCAAGATTCTGGCTTCTATTTCGGTGTTGACTACAATTCCGCTCCTAATCAGTGAGGGCAACTATGTCAGGTGCTTTTTCTGCCACCAAAATTTCGCCATCAGTTTTCCTAAGCACAGCCCTAGGACTGGCCATAGCATGGATAACCTTACCCACAAAGTCTGTACAGGCGCAACCTATTGTCCCCACACCAAACGGAACAGGAACCGAAGTAATTCTTAATAACAATCAATGGGATATTTACGGTGGATCGCTCTCTTCGGACCAGATCAATCTCTTCCATCAGTTTCAACAGTTCGGCCTTACGGAAGGACAAATTGCTAACTTTTTAGCTAACCCCAATCTTCGCAACATTATCTCTACAGTAGATGGCGGCAATCCCTCCCTTATCAATGGTTTGTTGCAGGTGACAGGGGGCAATCCAAACCTATTTTTGATGAACCCCTCTGGCATTATTTTTGGCCCCAATGCCCAACTGAATGTGCCCGCTAGTTTTAGCGCCATCACCGCTGACGGTATTCAGTTTGGCGACCGCTGGCTTAATGCCGTTGGCCCCAACGATTACTCGGCCCTCACGGGCGACCCCACCGCCTTTCGCTTCAGCAGCGATTTTACCGGGGCAATTGTGAACGCCGGAAACCTGCAAGTCAACCCTGGCGCAGCTCTCGCGCTGATGGGCGGCACTGTCATCAACACCGGACAACTGACGGCCCCCCAAGGCCAAATTTTGATCACCGCTGTCCCCGGCGAAAGCCTAGTGCGACTGGCCCTCCCCGGCTACATCCTCAACCTAGAGGTGGAAGTGCCCCTCACCGAGGGCGACACGCCCCAAACCTGGCAACTGCCCATCACCGCCCTACCCACCCTGCTCACCCAAGGGCTAACCCCAGAACTGCTGGGCTTGGCGATCAATTCGGCGGGTGAGGTGCAGTTGGCCGATGGCACTCCCATCCCCAACGCGCCCGGTACGGCGATGGTTTCCGGCGGGGTGGATGTCTCTGGCAACCAGGGCGGCACGGCGGCGGTGCTTGGGGATCGCATTGGCCTGGGGGGTGCCCAAATCGATGCCAGCGGTACCCAAGGCGACGGTGGCCAAATCCTTGTGGGCGGAGAGTTTCAGGGTAATGGCCCCCTGCCCAATGCCGAACGCACCTATGTGGATGCCAACACCACCCTCAACGCCGACGCTGGTTCCATCGGAAATGGCGGCAGAATCATCGTCTGGGCCGACGAAGCCACGGGGGTTTATGGCGATATTACGGCCCGTGGGGGACAACTCTCTGGCGATGGTGGCTTTGCTGAGGTTTCAGGTAGGGATTACTTGCAGTTTGATGGCACGGCTGATTTATCAAGTGTGAATGGTGAGATAGGAACCCTACTGCTTGATCCAACTACTATCACTATAAGCAATGCTGTCGGTACAACACCGGGAGTTCCTTCTACTTTTCCCAACATTCTTTTAAGTAATTTTTCCGGGCAAGATATCACTATTAATCAGACAGTTCTAGAAAATGCTGCATCAACTAGTCGAATAATCTTGCAAGCAGAGCAAGGAATTATAATAGGTGATCTGAATGCAGTACTTAGGAATCCCAACGATCCCAGCAGTAGTATTCCGACACTAACCTTGAGTAATGGAGCAACACTTCTAGTCGCAAATGGCCTAATTGAGATTTTAAATCAAAATGCTCGAATTCTTGTTCATAACGGTGATTTGGATATTCAATCACCAATTATTGCCAGTGGAAATATAGATATTCAATCACCGATTATTACTAATGGAGGCGATCTAAATATCACAGCAGGAAGTATTGCCACTGGAGAGATAGTTACCAATAATCCATTTGGTGATGCTGGCGAAGTTAATCTAACGGCTACTCAAGGAGACATAACCACTAACATTAGAGCAATAGTTAGAAATACCAATCCAACTATTGAGGGCGACGGTGGAAACATAACTCTAATAGCACTTAACGGTGATATTACAGTCAACAATAACCTTGTCTCATTTTCGGCAAATGGAGATGGTGGAGATATATATGTTGAAGCAGGTGGAAACATCACAATCGTTTGTGGTCAATCAGCGGATTACTGTGTTGAGAGTTTTGGAGGAGGAATCCCTAACGTGCCTCCAAGAGGAGATAGTGGAGATATACGTTTTATTAGTCGAGAAGGTTCTATCTTAATTGAAAACCCTCCTGCAGCTATTCCAGGAAATACCGCTATCAATGCAGGAAACAGCATATTTAATGCTGGATCTATTACTGTCGAAGCTGCTGGAGATATAAGGATTGGAGGAGGGATCTTTGCTCATGATGTTCAATTGAATTCTAGCGTTCTAGGATTGACAAGTGAATTTAAAATAAATAGTGATTTGGGTTCTCAGTCTGTGCCAGGGAATGTCAATATTAGTGGCAGAGTAAATGGATCTGAGATGATAGATCAGCAGGGACGTATTACTGTTGCTAATCCAGGCTTGACCATTGATTCTGATCGAGGCACTATTAACCTTGGCGATTCAATAGGTTCAACAATTCCTATTGGAAATCTCACTATTTCTGGCCAGCAAGCGACTGTCTCAGGAAATATTCGGACAGCTAACAGTCCTATTATTTTCAATTCGCCCGTAACTTTAAGCAGTAATTCTCTCCTGACCTTCGATTCGGGAACAGCGACGATCACACTCAATGGCTTAAATGCTGGAAGCACGCCTTTAACCTTAATTGCCGATGACTTTAACTTCTCTGGAACCCTTCAGGGAAGTAGCACTCTTACCATTCAACCCTCGACGTTGAGCCGTGGAATTATCCTGGGCAGTACAGTCACATCAAATTTAAGCCCAGCCGAAATAGCCACATTGCAAGGATTTAGCAATGTCACCATTGGTGGCGGCAGTGGCGACATTACTGTGAACGCCCCCGTCACGTTGAATACCCCAACCCAACTGATTACCACGGGCAATATCACCGACACCGGGGGCATTACTAGCAATAGTGGCAACATTGCTCTCAACGGCAACACCATCAACACCAATACCATTAACACCGCCAACGGCGGCATCAACGTTACCGCTACGGGCGCAGTCATCGCCAACACCATCACCACCAACGGCGGCGGCATCGCCATCAGCGGCAACACCGTAATTGCCAACACCCTAACCACTACAGGCGGTCTCAGCGTCAGCACAGATGGCGACATTGCCGTTACCAACGCCACCGCAACGGGCGGCGGGGTAGACCTCCGTGGCCGTAGCGGCAGCATCCAAGCCAATACCCTCTCGGCTACTGGGGGATCTGTCGTTGTTAATGGGGCGGGTAGTATCACCACCACCACTGCCAGCGCCATCGGTGGCAACGTCGCCCTTACCAGCAGCACAGGCACCGTCCAAGCTAATGACCTCTCGGCCACCGGGGGCGGCATTGATGTCACAGCTCCAGGGGGCATCGTTGTACCCAACGCCACCGCCGATGGCATTGTCGCCCTTCGCAGCGGGGGTGGCACCGTTCAAACCAGCAACGTTGTCACCAACGGCGGCGCAGTTACCCTCAGTGCCCAAACCAACCTAGGCGTGGATAACGTCACCACCAACGGCGGCAGTATCAACCTCAGAAGCACTACCGACACCATCACCGTCAACAACATCTATTCTGCCTCCGGTACCGCCGCTGGAGGAGCCATCACCATCACCAACCCCAACACCATCAACGCCTCTGCCATCAATGCCTCTGGGGCTACCACTGGGGGTGCTATCACCCTCCGTGGCGGAAGCACCCCCACCGAAAGCACCCCCACCGGAACCGTCACGACCGGAAACCTCACCAGCACAGGCACCGCCAGCGGCGGCAACATCACTGCCCTTGCCCGCGACACCATCACCACTGGCGCAATCGATACCTCCGGGGCCACCGCTAGCGGCAACATCACCCTAAGCGGCGGCAACACGGCCACCGGAACTGTCACGACCGGGAATCTCACCAGCACAGGCACCACCAGCGGTGGCGACATCACCGTCCTCGCCCGCGACACCATCACCACTGGCGAAATCAATACTAGCGCCACCGTCGGCAATGGCGGCAACGTCCTCCTCGACCCCCTGGGGGATGTGCAAGTCACCTTTATTAATGCCCAAGGCGGCACCAATGGCGCAGGTGGTAACGTCGAGATTAGATCCATCGACCGCTTCTTCCGGGCCACCGGAGCCTTCCCCGACCGAAACGGCATTTTAGCCAGCATCTCTGCCGCAGGCGGTGGCGGCGAAGGCACCATTACCATCACCCACAATGGCGGTGCAGCCAATGTATTAGTGCCCTTTATTATCTCCACCGCATCCGATAACGGCACCGTTGGCGCACTCACCACTGGGGCTAATAATATTATTTTCCCCGGCTCATTTCTGGGTCCCTACACCCAGGGCAACATTGATATTATTACTAGTCCCCAAGCCACCCAATTGGCTGATGCTAGCTTGCCCGATACCCGCCCTGAAGAAATTCAACCCGCAGAAACCGATAATCAACCCTTTTGGTTGGATGAGTATTTTACTCGCCGCACAGAAGACTACCTAGGCATTAATGGCGAAACTAGGGTGAAAAGCCTGGAGGAAATTCAGGGTGACTTACGCAGAGTAGAAGAGTCCACAAATATTCGGCCTGCACTGATCTATGTTCTCTTTGAGCCAAGGGAATCTCTGATTACTATCCCTGAGACTGGCCTTTTTAATCCCGATAAACTAATCAACCGAGGAGCACTATCTCGTTTTGAGCCTCTGCCAAGTGATAGATTACAGATGATTCTGGTTACGGCCTATGGAGAACCTATTCTTTATCGTCCACCAGAAAATACTGATGAGATAGACGCTAACGACATAACCAGAGAAAACGCTCCCAGAGAAGTCTTTGATTTTGAAAGTGCGGTACTAGAAGATCTAAGAAATTACGAAGAAAGGCGCGTTACAGATGAGTCTCTCTACTTACATCATGCTCAGGTACTATACCAGTGGTTAGTCGCTCCTTTAGAGCAAGACTTAGAAAGTCAGGGAATTCAGAATCTTGTGTTTATTATGGATGATGGACTCCGCACAACCCCTCTAGCCGTTCTTTCTGCTATGCACAATGGTCGTCAGTTCATTATTGAGAACTACAGTGTTGGATTAATGCCAAGCTTTAGCCTAACAAGTTCTCGCCACATCAATCTGCGGAGTTCAAGAATTCTGGCTATGGGAATGAGTGACTTTAGTCAATATGAGGAATTAGATAATTTAGAAGCTGTTGATGAGGAAGTTAGACTAATTAATCAATCTCTATGGGGAGGATCTGACTCTAATATTGATCGTTTTTTGGGTAGCAACTTTACACCAGAAAATCTGATCTTACAACGAAGAGATCAGTCTTCTAATATTGTACATCTAGCTACCCATGCCAAAGTGGAAATAGGAGCACCTGAAAATTCATTTCTTGTTTTCTATGATGGAAAACTTTTCTTCGACCAACTTGACAGACTCAGGTTAGACAGCCCACCAATAGAATTGCTTGTTCTTAGCGCGTGTCAAGCGGCACTAAGTCCAGATGATGAAAGCGCTGAACTTGGATTTGCAGGTTTATCGGTACAAGCAGGAGTTAATACGGTTTTGGCCAGCTTTTGGGAAGTACCTGACTTCCCAACGCTAGGGCTAATGACGGAATTCTATAATCAGTTACAAACTTCTCCTATTAGATCTGAAGCACTGAGGCAAGCTCAGTTAGCAATGATAAATCGGGAGGTCTTTTTCCAGAATGATCGCCTGTTTTGGTCATCTAACTCTGAAGCTATTCCTGCACTGAGAGGAGTAACAGATACATTATGGCTGTCTCATCCTGGTTACTGGTCAAGCTTTACAATGATTGGCAACCCATGGTAAATAAATCACGAATTTTTTAATCAGAATTATTGGAAAGTGTTTCTGGAATTGCTCCAAGACCTTCTTCTCTAAGTAGGTTAACCCACATATCAAAATCATTGTTAGAGGCATAGACTAGCGCGTCATACCACGCTCTTTGCTCATTCATTGGCACAGTTCTAGTTACTGTAGATCTGGCAACAATAGTATTTGTAGAAGGTCTTTCAGTTGAACCACCGCAATATATTCTGAAGATGACGTTATGTTTTTGTCCAGGGCTTAATGAACGAGCTGTTTGTTCTGTCAAGGTAACAGAAATGACTGAGTTTCCTGGAACGTTGTCGAATTTCTGGGTAAAAATCTCTTCACGTCTTTCTGTCAGATCTCTAGGAACTGTTTCCAGGGTAAAGACGGCCTGAGATTGCGGTGTAATATCTACAGGCGTGTAAATCAAAAAAGTTGGGAAGGCTTCGTGAGTGATGGCTCTGGAGTCATCGCTAGGTCTAAGAATCATTAGCGCTGGCAAGTTTGCGTATGTGTCCTGCCGATCACACTGCCCTCCTCTTCGACCTAATGGTATGAGCGTTGGTCGTCCTGAGGAAGTGGCACTGGATGACGAGCTATTTCCTCCACCTCCATTTTTCAAGCTAAATTCTACGGTACTAGCAGCGTAACTGCGTAAAACTGGAACAATTAAAAAGGCTGATATCATAGATGTCAGCATCATAGTACTCAAAGTCATTTTCCTAAACATGAGTAAGTCTCCATCTTGACAAAACTTTTTTTGACCAAAGCATTGAAAAGCTCGAAATTCCAAGACTGATAATTACAAGAGGTAGAAAAGTAAAACACCAATCTAAGATTACAGCAGCTAAAACAATAATATAAAGTGCTATCAATCCTGAACAAGAAATGATAAAACCGTTTTTTGGGGTTGACCTTATACATAACAATAAGCCATATATGACTCCCCAGCTACTTACTAACGCCATATCTTGTTTAGGTTCTAAATATCTAATAGTTCTGTTTTTGCCTAGAGTCAAATCCAGCAGTTGACTGATCTTGTGGGCATGGATAATAACTCCTGACTTGGTTCCATAGGGTGTTCTAGCAATATCATCATTTCTTGCCTTGCTGCCAATCAAGACTATTTTATTGCTGAAAATCTCCATTAGTTGAGCAGGGTCTTCTTCTAATATAGACTGAAGTGAATAAACCGTAGCTGCATCTTCATAAGGTCTATAGTTGATCATAACTTGAACAGTTTCATTTGTGAAATCTGCTTGCAATTGCTCTTGTCTAAAATTTTGATATAGAAAATGATGCGGCTTTAACTTGAAACTCTGAATTGAACCTGCAACAAGCTCTTCATGATTATCTTGAAGTCGAGGCTCATGAAAATGAATGTATTTGCTTAAAACTTTGTAGGCAAATGACCATTGAGTAAGGCACTCATCATTTCTCTCAGGCCAGAAAACTAGATGGCGACGTATAGATCTATTCTCATTGTCAGCTATAGCCTCCGCAAAGCCCAAGTTATCTGTATATATACCACTGCTAGAGTATCCTTGATAACCATCATTCTGAGAGTTGTCTTTATAGCAAATGCCAATTATGTTATTTTTATCGCGAATATCAAGAATATTTCTATGGGTAATATCAATGCCAATAACAGCAGGATTGGCTTTAAGAATTAGATCTAGCAGATCTCTTAAGGACTCGTCTGATAAGCTGTCTCCCTCCTTTAAGTCTTCATATCTTTTGCTTAAAAAAATAACATCATCATTGTTGATCTCAATAATTGAAATCCTGGAATCTGGACTATACCAATTTATACGAGATCTTATTGATCCATGTTGAGAAGTTATCCTCGCTAAGTTGCTACGCATCCATAGCGTATGATCGAAAAACTGTAGTTCTAACGGCTGTAAAACACCCAGAAAACGTAGGCCAATAACAACCGACGTTACGCCTACGCTGATAGGAAGGCTTCTCTTGACATACTCACCCCAGCCATAAAGCCGTGGTTTTCGGTAATACTGGTTAGCAATATCATCTAAGGCTTGCTGGATTACCTCTGCACTGGCTGGTCGGCCTTCGGCCTTCTCACTCTGCATTTTATCCAAAAGATCTCTCAATCTAGGATTTAATCGAATTGTTTTAGTTGAAGGCTTATCCAAAAAACTCTTGAGAGTTTTGCCGAGCATACAGAAATCGGAATGTGGGAGCAGTTTACCATCAAATTGCTCGGCAGAACTGTACTCAGGCGTGATGGATATGTCATCAACACCATCATCATCGAAGATATCTGAAGTGCTAATTTTTAATAGATAAGCAGGATCAATTCTCTGGGCGCTACCAAAATCGATAAGCTTCAGCTCTCCTTTTTGGTTGATCATGATATTTTTAGGTTTGATATCTCCATGCAAAATACTTCTGCTGTGGATATGACCTAAAATATCAGCAAGTTGAGTTAGCCAGTCTAAAATTCGGGCTTCAGAGTCAATACCATTCTCGTCTACCCATTGATCTAGGGTTTTCCCAGGAATTTTTTCTACCACTAGATGGGGAATATCAGACAGGGTAAAGTCATCCAAGTAGCGAACAATGCCGGGATGATTAAGTTCTTTCAGGCATTGAATCTCGATTTCTAGAGATTTTTTTAGCAGATCGCGATTTGGGCTATCTGGATTGATGGTCTTTAGGATTCGCTTTGGCCCTAGGGTTGGCCAGCGTCGCAGCCATCGTGAGATCCTTGTGTCTTCTACAAAATATAGGCGGCTATCCGGCTGTCCTTGCAGCACCTGACTAGGATCGTCTGATGCCACACCAATCAAGCGATAGCCATTAATGATTGATGCTTGCTTCGTATTTTTCATGTTAGAACTTTGGCTAGGTAGGCTATTGAACTAAAGTTAGTTGTCTAAATATCTGGTAATAAATCTTTGAATTAGAGGGGTTAACTCATATTGAATTGATTTGCCATCATTGCGATGAATGACTTTTATGAATTTGGCTTCCTCTAGATCGGGAAGAATTCCCATGAGTTCTCCGCGAGAGACAACGGCTTGCATCAATCGCTCTAGATCGTCTAAGGGTAAGGGCTTGGCTCTCTCTGCCATTTGGAGGCAAATCTGTTGTTCAGAATTGTCTAGCCCCTGCCACTGTTCTCTTACCAAGTCCATCATTTCTGACGTGCGGAAAATAGTATGGCCACGCTCTTGATTAAATATTGCTAGATCACCCTTATAGTTTTTCTGAATAGCACCGATTGCAAACTGAATGAAGCTGGGATTGCCAAAGTAGGCTTCATGAATATATTTGTAATCTAATGGGTTAGAAGAGACAATATTTTGACTGTTAAGTAATTCTTGAACGGCCTCTAGGGCAAGCCCTTTAAGAGACAGTCCAGCAATGCCATAGGAACGGTGAACTCCGTTTCTCATGAAGCGAAGATTCTCTATCTGTTTACTGCCTACCATTAATAGACAGCCTTGATGTATCTCCGTTTGCATAGGATCAAACAGTTGTGAGTATTCATCGTAGATAGCCCATGATGTTTCTGGATTACGCTGGGGTGAAACGCCATCGAGCACCATTAGCCACGGCGATTGCCCTAGATGCTGAAGCAGTTGTCTAAAGGCTGCTGGGGGAGTGAGGTTAGACTGATCTATATGGGGTGCCCAGCGCTGAACGATTTGGTTCAGGAAGGATTCTAGGGTAGGGGCATTCTCCATCTGAAACCAAAAGATTCGATATCCTGCTTCTGCTTCTAGGGTTTGGGCTAGCTGGCAGGCTAGGGTGGTGGTACCCACCGAGGGTTGAAGCCCCCGAATCACAAGAATTTGCCGTTGTTCCTCGATAATCCGGTGCTTGAGTTTGGCGATTTCTTCGTGGCGGCCAAAGCAAGGGGCATCCTTCTCAACATATCCCCAGTAGGACAGTGGCACTGATGCTAGCTTGCTAGATCCTCCTACATCCTCTGGGCGATAGCCCATCTCTTTAATGAGGTTACGAACACAGCGATCACGAAAACGGGGAGCATTCTCAGCCAAGCTCCACGTAGGATCTTGGCTGTAACGCTGATAGATCCACTCTATATAGAGATAGACATACTCATTCAGGCAGCCCGTCACGGCCTTTGACGTTACATCAGAGGCCTCCGCGATTTCCTGCAAGGTGCAACCGACGAGCACACCTCTCAAATACCGCCATTCCTTGGTGGCTAGGACACATGGCTTACCGTTGATCTCAGACTTAGCGTCTGTCAGATCCTTGTAAAGGCAACTGTCCTCGCCCCAAGCCGCAATCTTTCTGTCAAACTCGGTGTCTCCTAATTCGACCATCTCGCCCTGATTGTAAGCTTTATTACGCTTGGCTTAAGAGTATACACTGACTCTCTATCTAGCGCTACCCCGAATCGTCCTGTTTTGACATCAACCTAGCCTGCAGGATGGAAAAGGATGGAAAGTGTTGAAAAATCATCCTGTCCTGTAGGCATTAACGTCTGATAAGCCATCTCTTGCAGAATGCCAATGTCAGCAATCAGCGAGGTGCAGGCGATGGACTTTCCCTTTGTAACCCATTGGTTTTCTTCCCCAGTTATGGCAACGGTAGTTGCAGAACTTAAGCCGAAGTACCAAGTGAAATGCTGGGCTACCTATTGGCGTGCTGAACTGATTTATCCCTTTCAGGACAGTGTTTTGTCCATCGATAGCACGGTGGTTGTGATTGGCCGACGGGGGCTAACCCTTTTAGTGTGTCCATCCTAGGCAAGTCGTTAGCTATCGAGAGTTAACCCATGCATTTATAGCGAGCCCAATGGGTGGGGCTACTCCGAAGCAAATAAGCTTTTGATATCGAAGTAAGATTTTATTCTTGAGGTCGATAATCTCATGCGGTACCAGCGCAATTTTAAGCGAATTGAATTTTCCATTTTTGTCGGTATTCCCTTGGGATTTTTTCTGATTGGAAGTTCAGTCTATGCAGGCGGTATTGGGGATGACTTCTCTTCTAATTCTGCTTCGCTTTCAACCAATGATGAGGTTTTCTCTCATAGTGAGTTGGCATATCCAGAAGAGGGCAACCAAAATTCTGAAAGGTCTTCCACTCGGCTAACACCAGATTGGCAAAACTGGAGTGAACCCTATGTTGATGGCGACTCTATTTGCCGCGAGAGCAATGGTGACTTAGCCTGTCTCACGCCTACTTCTGCTGAGTATCTGCGCTGGTAGTGACGTTAGTAGATGCGTGATACTCGATTTCGAGATTCCCTATTTTTTGCTAGGAAGCATTCTCTAAAATGACCTGTCGCTACGGCGTCTAAGAGGTGCTTTTCCTCAAGTAAGGCTTTCTTTTATCACGAGGTATTCATTATGCCCTAGAAAAGGCCATGAATCTTTCATGGCGAAATTCAATATGCTCCCAATCTTCAGGTTCGTTTGCAAGTTTGTTTTTCAATCGTCGAGTCTACTAAGGAACTACTATGAGCACATCATCTACCAAGCTTCGACTATTGCCAAAAATGGGTTTAATTGGGCTGTCCCTTTTTACTGGGTTTAGCCTATCTGTAGACTACCTAAAATTGGCGATTCAGCCCACGCCGCCAGCCTATGCTCAATCAGCTACTTGCAGTAGTGTACGAGCTGTTACCTTCTCTGGTCGTACCAGTGGCTCAATGACGGGTAAGCCAAACATCCGTACCAACCTGCGGGCAAACCCCACAACCAGCGCTGGGGTTTTGGCCACCATTCCACCCAACACCATGCTGACCTTCTCTGGCTGGACTTATGGCGCTAGTGTGACGGATATTTGGACGGGCCGCGCCGATCAACGCTGGTTTCGTGTTACCTACCAAGGGCGAACAGGTTGGGTTGCTAGTGGCGTTATTTATGGCAACCCTCCCAACTCAACACCGACCTGTTTAGCTACAGGAGGGGGTCAACCGGGGCAGATGCACCGCAACCCAGAAGTATTTTATCGGTGGGCTAAGAGCCAAGTTGGTATTTCTCGCTTGGATAGGTCCGATCTTCGAGGGCAATGCGTAACCTTGATTGCACGCTACATTCAGGAGGTTTATCTGACTGGAAGCCAGCGCACGGCAGCAATTGCTTTTGGACATGGAAAGGATACGGCACGAGTTGTTGCAAGTAGGTGGCCTAATTTCTTCACTCCAGTTACCAATCAAGGCTTACCTCGGCGTGGAGCCATCATTTCTTTCCCTGATATTGGAATCGTGGGTGGTGTGCGCTATGGCCATGTCGCTATTGTGATGGAAGCTCGTCAACTTTCCAACGGACAACGACAGGTTCGCATCTTGGACTCAAATGGCGATAGCCGAGGCCCAAATAGTAATGTCAGAGAATATACTTATTGGGTTAATATTCCTGATGGCACTGCACAGAGGTATGGTCGAGGAATTTACTGGACTAATCCCAGATAGTTTTCCTTAAAGAATCAGACTGTCAAATTGAGGCACCTGAGCAACTATTGTTCACGGTGCTTCAGTCTTAGAATTAAGGTACTCTCTTATGAACATTTCGCTTCAAAAGCAGCTTCAACAACGCCAGATCAACCTTGAGAGTGCGCTGCAACTGATCTCGAATGGCTTGAAGGATTTCTGTGTTGACTGGATTGATCTCAACTTGTGTGAGCGCTTTTTTCGGCAGTGTAAGAACGCCAAGGGATTGCCGCCTGTGATTCCGCTGCTGCTGTGGCAGAGTTGTTACTACCTGGGTTCGCCCAGTGAGTGGAGTCAGGAGCTTATTGACACCTTGGGGCAAAACCTGGATACGGAGATTCGGGTGTTTCCGATTTCTGAGGAAAGCTATCGCACCTGGTTTAAGCATTACAACTCCGAGCAGCATCGCACCAGCGCGGAGATTCAGCGGGATCCGTTGACGGGGGAAATTCTGCCGGAGAATATCCAGGAAACGGCGCAACTGCATTTGTCCCAGGTGGATGACCAGATCGAGCGGATTAAGACGCTGATTTTGAGTGCGTTGCGCAACCGGGCCAGTGATATTCACCTAGAGCCGTTGGTGGATGGGCTGCGGGTGCGGTATCGCATTGACGGCATTTTGCGCCAGGTGACGACGTTTCCACCGGATGTGGGGCGGCGGCTGGTGGTGGCCTTGAAGGTGATGTCGCAGATGGACATTGCCGATAGTCGGCGGCCCCAGGATGGGCGGATTGGCGAGAAGTATCAGCTTGGGCAGCAGGATTATGGTCTGGATTTGCGGGTGAACACGCTGCCCTGTGTGAGCACGGTGAAGGGACGGGCCAGCGAAAAGGCGGTGCTGCGGCTGCTGAAGCAGACCAATTCCTTTGCGGCCATTGAGGAAGTGGGGTTTACGGCGGCGACCTATCCGATTTACCGAGATTGGCTGGCCCAGCCCCAGGGAATGATTATTTTGACCGGGCCAACGGGGTCGGGCAAAACCAGTACGCTCTACGCCAGTTTGAAGGAAATTGCGACGGAATCGGTGAACGTGGTGACGGTGGAAGACCCGGTGGAGTACGTGCTTCCCGGCATTACCCAAACCCAGGTGAACGAGGCGGCGGGGATGACCTTTGCGGCG
This sequence comes from Spirulina sp., assembly GCA_044070495.1. Taxonomy (GTDB): domain Bacteria; phylum Cyanobacteriota; class Cyanobacteriia; order Phormidesmidales; family Phormidesmidaceae; genus Nodosilinea. Next base: position 138,553 of record JBIPSI010000006.1, read on the forward strand.
GGGCTGCGATCCATTTTGCGGCAGGATCCCGACATTATTATGATTGGCGAAATCCGCGATAGCGAAACCGCTGAAACGGCGGTGCGGGCGGCATTGACCGGGCACCTGGTGTTTACCACCCTGCACACCAACGATGCGGTGGGGGCGATTCCTCGCCTCAAGGATATTGGGCCAGATCCGGGTTTGATTAGCGATGCGCTGCTGGGGGTGGTGGCACAGCGGCTGGTGCGGCGAATTTGCCCCCACTGTGCCGAACCCCATCCCCTAAGTGCCGACGAGTTGGCGGTGCTGGGGCTAACGCGGGAGGATGTCGTGTCCCGCAAGACCAAAAAGGGGCGCGGCTGTAGCCAGTGCTTTGAGTCGGGCTATGCGGGGCGGGAGGCGATTATTGAGCTTTTAAATGTGGATAGCCGCGTCCGGCAGATTATCTACGAAGGGTCGATGACGCAGCTCAACCACTATTTGCAGAGCATCCACTATCAATCCTTTCGGCAGGCGGCGATTGACAAGGTATTGACGGGGGTGACCACTGTGGAGGAGGTGAAGCGGGTGCTGCCTTCGAGTGCGCTGATGGTGCGGCCTCTGCCCTCCAGCCATCGTGAGGAGGTGAATTTAAAGGCGATCTAGCCAAGGGTTCCTACCAATCATCGGCTAGAAAACCGTGCCTATCCTACGGGCCTATCGCAACCGAGCGCCTCGGTAGCGCATTTCTCGTTTGAGGACGTTTTGCTGGACGAAGTTGGGCATATCGCCTTGGTGGCCCATCAAAATGACGGAATCGCCCAGGGCGAGGTAGGCATTGCGAGGGGGGTGGATGATTACTTCCCCATCGGCGCGGCGTAGGGCCACGATAATGAAGGTGCCTCGGCCTTTCACTTCGATGTCGCCGACGGTGCCGCCAATCAGGGAGGAGTTGGCTTCAATCACGATTTCGTTGAGTTGGATATCCAGTTCGGCCAGAAATTCGTTTAGCCCTTGGTGGCCGTTGGTTTGGGCCAAAAAGTCTACGGCTGAGGGATGGGTGATTAGGTGGGCCATACGCAGGGCGCTGATGCTAGCAGGTAGGACGACGTGGTTGGCTCCGGCGAGGCGCAGTTTTTTCTCGGTGGTGGGCATTTCCCCCCGCGCCAAGATCATTAGGTTGGGGTTCATTTCGCGGGCGGTGAGGGTGATGAAGACGTTGGCGGCGTCGTTGGGCAGCACCGTGGCGAGGGATTTGGCGCGATGGATACCGACGGCCTCTAGGGCGGTTTCGTCGGTGGCGTTGCCCTGGTACATGAGATAGCCCTGTTCTTGGGCGAGGGCGACTCTAGCGGGGTCGTTGTCTAACACAATGAAGGATTGGTGGTCGGCTTTGAGTTTGCGGGCCACCAGTTGGCCAATGCGGCCAAATCCGCAGATGATGACGTGCTGGTCGAGGCTTTCGATTTCTTTGGTCATACGTTTGAGGTTAAGGGCGCGACGAATTTCCCCTTCGGTGATCAGCTGCACAAAGCCGGAGACCGTGTAGGCCACCGACAGCGCTCCGGCCACAATCACAAAGATGGTAAACAGCTTCAGGATGGGCGAAACCAGGGGCCGAACTTCGCCATAGCCCACCCCAAAAATGGTGATCACCACCATGTAAACGGCATCGATGAAGCCCCAGCCCGCCATCATGTAGCCTGCCACCGCAAAGGAGATGGTCAGGCCAAAAAAGATAATCCCAATCACAATGCGCTTAAAGGAGCTATTCCGCATCTAGGCCTCAGGCATCAAGGAAGGATCACCCATCCCTAGAGTAGGCGTTGTGGGGCTCTGCTAGGGTGTCACCTAAGCTACACAATGGGAGCTGTTTTGCCGATTTTCCTAGATCGTTGGTTACGGATGATCGGGTGTTTGGCAGTGAAGCTCTGCGCTGGGGCCGTCGTGTTGTGTTCTCCTAGGCCTGATTTTGCACCACTAAAACCGAGCAGTGGGCATGGTGCAAGACATAGTTGCTGACGCTCCCTAGCAACGCGGCCTGAAGGCGTCCCCGTCCTCGCCGCCCAATGACGATGAGGTCGGCGTTGTAGTGGCTGGCAATGTCGCAAATTTGTGGCCCCACATCGCCGCCGCGCCAGTCCCAGGAGACCTCCACTCCAGCTTTCTGGGCCTGGGATTCTAGGCTAGCGAGCCACTGGCGGGTGTGTTCTAGGTTGGCATCGAGCTCTTCCTGGGCGATGGATAGAAACTCCTTAACGCTGGCGCGGTAGCGGTCACCGAAGTCGAGATTGGTCGGCAGGGGCAGGGTGAAGCAGTGGGCTAAATGGAGACGCGCCCCCTGGGACTGGGCGAGGCCGAGGGCGGTGGAAAACACCTGCTCCGACAGAGCCGACTGATCAATGGCCGCTACGATGCGCTGATACTGAGCCATGGCAAGGAACCTGGAGAGACAACACAGCTTCTCACCTGGAAAGCTAGACCCAGGCTGAAAGGCTACCGAAAGCATCTTAAACCCTGACCAGGGCTAGACCAATGAACAGATTCTCCTTGATCGGGATCCCGTGGCGTTTGGCGGGGCGTTTCCTTCAAATAGGGGTCTCCTAACCTTGGGTGACTCCCCCACGTGCCGTGGCCTTAAGGCTTTGTGCCCCTAAGATGATGGTATTGCGCCTAGATCTGAAGCGGGAACCGTCGCAGCGGGGGACTGACGGGGCAGTCGGCCTTTGCGGCCAGCGGTGGTGATCAGGGTATAAAAGACATAGGCCAACCCCCACAGGTAAAAAATCCCACGGAACAGGACTTTTAGGGGGTTAGGGTCTTTGTTGCAGGGGGCGTGGCCCAGTACATGGCAGTCGAACAGGCGACCGAAAAGGCGCAGGTTTTGCCCTGGGGTAAGGTTTTTGAGACCCAGCAAAAAGTGGTTGTGGTAAAAGACCAATTGATAGCGCAGGGAACGGGTGCTGATGTCGTGGCAGCCGCCGGTTTCTTCGCCCAGGTGCACCAGGTGGGCCTCTGGGTTGTACCAAATGATGTAGCCCGTTTGGCGAAGGTGCAGGCAAAAGTCCGATTCTTCCCGCACGGCACTGCCGTAGAAGCGTTCGTCAAACCGCAGGCCAAATTGGTCAAACAACGCCCGCCGAAAGGACATATTGCACCCCCTAGCGGTGAGCACCTGCTGGGGCTGGGTGGTGTGAACGAGATCCAGGTGATACCAGGCGATGCCGGGGTCCATCGCCTCCGGGGGCAGGTAGTCGATCTCTAAATCCTTCTGTTCCGCCAGTTTCATGCGGTCGAACACGCGGCCCGCCACCGCCCCCACGTCGGGCCGTTCCACAAAGGTACGGGCGTGGGCCTGGAGGTAGCCGGGGGGCAACACCACATCATCGTCAATAAACAGCACAATGTCGCCGGAGGATCGCTCGATGCCAAGGTTGCGGGCGGCGGGCAGGCTGGCCCAGGAAACGGTGTACAGCCTGATCCGTCCGGTCTGGGCCAACTCTGTGAGGCGTTGCTCGGTGGCGGGCTGGTGGGTCTGAGTTTGATCCACCACCACCACCTCGTAGTGGGGATAGTCCTGGGCTAGGACGCTATCTAGGGTGTCGCAGAGCACGGTTTCCCGCTGGTAAGTGGGAATGATGATGGAGAAGGTGGGCCAGTCCATAGGGATTCCGTACGGTGGAAGGGCTGTCTGTAGGGTGCCCTATTTTGAACCTAGATTAGCGTAACAGCCTACAGTCAGGGACGGGGGGCAACGGGTTGCCCCTAGGCTGAGGTGTGCAGGGTAGGTTAAGCCCTGGCCTGCGCTAAATCCCTGCGCTAAACAACCGTCGCACCTGGATTGCCATGTCAGGAAAGGCGACCAGGGACAGATTCCCCTCTGTGAGGGTTAGTTCGGTTTGGTATTGCCCCTGGGCCAGATCTCGAAACACCTTAAGCTGCCTATGTTTTAGGTCTACGACCCAATATTCTTGCAGGCCCGCCTCGGCGTAGGCCTCTTTTTTTTCGCCCAGATCCTTGGCTAGGGTGGTGTTGGAATATTCGATCACCCAAAAGATGTCTTCTGGGTAGGGATGGTGCTCTAAATAGCGCTCCAAGGGAGGTTGTACGATGGCGACATCCGGTACTGGTTCTGAGTCATTGGGTAGGGTGATGGGTTTCGTTTCGCGCACGGCCCCTTGGTGCCCCAAGCGTTGCCGTAGGTAATTTGCCCCCACACTGCTGTAGCAGGCATGGGGTTCTCGTTCTGGAGCCATAACCACCAGATCTCCCCGCAGTAACTCAATGGCCTGATCCTCAAACAGCCCTGCATCAATGGCCGCATGGTAGCGGTCGAGTGTCCATTTGTAGAGCGTTACGGCCATGACTCACCTCAGAATCGGGGATCAGGGGGTGACGGTGGGAGGCGGCAGTGGATTCACAATAATCACCGTGATGTTGTCCCGTCCTCCACGCTGTTTGGCGGAGTTGACTAGGGCGGCGGCGGCGGCTTCGCAGGCCCGAATGGATTTGAGGTGGGAAGCGATCAGGTGGTCGGAAAGCTCCTCGGTGAGGCCATCGCTGCACATCAATAGACGATCACCGGGGTGAACCTCAATGGGCTGCACGTCAATTTGGGTGAGGTCTTCTCGGCCTAGGCACTGAGACAGCACATGTCGCCAGGGATGGCTACGCGACTGGGCGGGGGTCAGTTCTCCTTCGCGGATGGCGCGGGCAATCCAGGTGTGGTCTTCGGTGATTTGATCGAGTTGATGGCCGCGCAGGCGATAGAGGCGAGAATCTCCCACATGGGCACACCAGGGCTGATCATCCTGGGCCCGAAAGGTGAGCACCACCACCGTAGTGCCCATGTCCGAGCGTTCGGGGTGCTGAAATTGGTCTTGAAGGATGGCGTTGTTGGCTTGGGCCAGGGCTTGCCGCAGTAGGTCAGAGGTGGGTTGGGAATCCTGCCAGTGCTGATTGAGAAACGTCTTGATGGTGGATGTCGCCAAGCGGCTAGCCTCCTGGCCCCCCGCATGGCCCCCCATGCCATCCGCCACAATAAAGAAGCGACCTTCCGGATCGATGTAGTAGTCGTCCTGGTTGCTACTTCTCAGTAACCCCGGATCCGTCAACCCCGAAAACTGGTGTTCCACCATAACCAACCCGTTGCTACTTCCTAGGGAAACCGATCTGCTCGGTTGACCTTGATGACGACTCGCAGAAAGGCTACCCCCGCCCCCAGAGCTAACACCCCAGGCGCAATGGCAATCAGCGGCCAAGGGGTCATCAAGAGCCCCGTAGCAGACAGGGTGAATGCGCCCACCAAGATAGCATAGTTGTTGGCCATGCTCACGGAGCCAATCCGACGGAGGGCTCTATCGGTTTCAACGGATCGCACCCGCACCCGAATATCACCCCGTTCCAGCTTGTCAAGGGTATCTTCAATGCGCCGAGGTAGCCCAAAGGCTGTGGTGCTCACCTGGGCGGCCTGACGGCTCAGTTCGCTGAGTAGGCTGTTGGCTCCATCGCCAGAATTCCCGCTGGTCATAAGTTGTGCCGCAAACGGCTTTGCCGCTTCCATAAAGTTAAAGTCTGGATCCAGACCCTTGCCCACGCCCTCTAGGGTGGAAAAAGCCCGCATTACAAAGGTAAAGGTGGCCGGAAACCGAAAAGGCTGATCGTAGGCTACCGCATAGAGGTCGTCGCTGATGGCTTCGATGGACTGCTCCTCGAAGGGCTTGTCCATGAAGTTATCCAAAATATACTGGATCGCCCGCCGCACTGGGCTCATATCCTCCACTTCAGCCAGCGCCCCCAATTCCACCAGGGAGTTCATCACCTGGTTGGCATCCCGCTGGGCTACCCCCATGAAGGTGCCCATCAGACGCTGGCGGGTGATGGGCTGCACCTGGCCCATCATGCCAAAGTCGTAGAAAATCAGCGACCCGCTGAGGCTGACGGCAATGTTGCCGGGGTGAGGGTCAGCATGGAAAAAGCCGTCGTCTAGCAGTTGGTGTAGGTAGGCTTGGGCACCCAATTGGGCCAGCCGCTTGCGGTCTAGCCCAGCGGCCTCCAGTGCCTCGTAGTGGCTGATTTTTATCCCCGGCATATATTCCAGGGTGAGGATGCGCGGGGAGGTATAGCGCCAGAAGACCCGGGGCACCTGTACCCAGTCCATGGATCGGAAGTTGCGGCGAAAGGTATCGGCGTTGCGGCCTTCGTTGAGGTAGTCAATTTCCTGCCAGAGGATGCGGCAGCACTCTTCGTAGATGCCGATCCAGTCTCGCCCCCGTCCCCAGGTGGGATGGTTTTGGAAATAATGGGCAATGCCCTTGAGGATCGACAGGTCGATGGTGAACAGTGACTGAAGTCCCGGACGCTGCACCTTGACCACCACTTCTTCGCCGCTGTGCAGTTGGGCACGGTGCACCTGTCCCAAACTGGCCGCCGCCAGCGGAATCGGATCGAAGGTGCGGTAGAGAACGTGAATAGGCTTGCCTAGGTCTTCCTCAATAATGGCGCGGGTCTGCTCGTAGCTAAAGGCGGGCACCCGATCCTGGAGCTTAGACAGTTCTTCAACAAACTCAATGGGGAAGATATCGGCGCGGGTGGAGAAGAGTTGACCCACCTTAATAAACGTCGGGCCAAGATCGAGTAGGGTTTCGCGAATCCAGGTGGCCAACTTCCGCCGCCGCTCGGCCTGTTTTTCGGGGGTAATGGTGCCGCCGTAGCTCCAGGGCTTGCCGTAGAGCCAGCGAGCCCCCAACAGCCGCAGCACAAAGCCCCAAATATCCACAAATCGGCGCTTGCGAGAATAGCGGCCCCGGTTCCAGCGGTAGTCCTTTTGCTGAAATCGGTAGGATTTCCCTGGCTCTGTCTCTAGCGGGGAGTCGGTCTGCGCCGCCATCACCGCAACAGGCGTCAAATCTCCCATGGATAAGGGATCTGCGCCATGGCCCTCACCCACCCCAGACTCAATGGTCAGCGGCGGCGAAGCTGAGGATGATCCATCATCGCCTTGGCCAGGAAGGGGCAAGGACGACGAGGTGGATTGGGCCGATGAATCAAAAACTGCGGACACTCAGACTCCTAACGGGCTAGACCAACGCAGGGATAACAGCAGTAGACCAAAACGATTGCTTGGAACCAGGGCATCTGAACCTAGGCGGCGGTGCGATATTGCTGGAGGGCCACACGCACCTGAGCAATTTCCGCCCGCAGCGTATCGATGGTGGCCTGGAGATCCTCAGGTTCTCCAGCGGCTGTTCCACCAGAAAAGGGGCTAGCGGGATCCGTTCCAGCACTGGCGGCGGCTTCCGCCTGTTGGGCGCGGGCCATCACTTCTTCGGTAAACTGCCGCAGGGCTTCCCGTTGTTCAGCGTCAAACTGCCCTAACCAACTCAACGAGTCGGTGAGCAAACGCTCGGTGCGGTCGTTAATAACCTCGGCTAGGGCGCGACCCACAAAAAAAGCATGAAGCACCGGGTTGCTCATAACTAAAACCTCGTACCAATCCCAACTGTTTAGAATTATAACGCCCTTATTCCCCTGCGCAGGCAACACCCACCTAGCTGGAGGTCAGCGGGGCGGGTGGGGCAGGGGCGGGGGCTAAGGGGGGCGGTGGTGCTACGGCATCTGGGGCCGGTGGAGCCACGGGGGCAGGGGCGGAAGGGGGCGCGGGGGCGGGATCGGGGCTGCTCTGAATGGGGGCGGGAGTTGAATCCTGATCGGCCTCTCGAGGAACAACGGGCAGGTCTGAATCGACCGTTGGCGCTGGCTTTGCTGGCACGTCGGGGATGTCATTATTTCGGAATTCATCCCTCTCCTCACCCATCGCCGGGGAAACGGGGTCGGGGGCCAGGAGGGGATCCTGGGGACGAACGACGGGATCTGGCGTAGGGGCGGTGGGAGCTACCCTATCGAGGGTCTGCGAAGGTCGAAGCTGGGGGCTGGCTGGGGACTCTGGGGATGGGTTAAGGCGGTCGCCAAGGCGAGAGCGCCGCCCTTCGACGGTGGGATTGTCGAACCCTGGGCTGGTGCTATTCCAGTTGGGCAGCGGCGGAAAGGCTTGGTTAGGGTTAAAGCGGGTTTGGGCGGCGGGGCTGGCGGGGTGGAGACGAGCCTGGAGACCAAAGGCGATTCCCCCTACCCCAAACACTAAGCCTGTGGCCAAAAGAGCCCAGGTGATTCTAGGCCCTCGTTGCCTGGCCTGGGGCTGACTTGGCCCAGGGATGACCGGGTTGGAAGACTGGAGAGGTCGATCCACCGTAGCCACTGCAACCCTAGTCGCCACAGCCATAGTACTCTCCGCCTGTACAGGATGGTTTGGGGCTGTGGTGTTAGAGAAGGGGCGCGGGGATGGGCGCGTTGACTCTGAAACCCGATGAGCGACCCCATCCGCCACCGGGAGACTGGCGGGCTGGGGCAACAGCGCTAACCACTGGTCGAGCTTGGGGGGGTGGGCTGGGGAGGTTCGCTCCCACTGAAACAGCGCATCGAGGCTGGTGGGTAGTTCTGGCCGCCGATAGCGGAGGTCAACGGCGAGGGGGGCTTGGGCGGCCCGCTGCCCCGTTAACAGGAAATATAGAAGCTCGGTCAGCCCCCGCACGATCTCCGCCTCATCCCCCGCAGCCTCTAGCCGGGATGAGGGAAAGTCAAATCCGGTCAGGGTCAGCGATCCCCCTGGGCCTTGCCACACCTGATCCGGAGTAATTCGTAGGCCAGCCCAGCCCAAGGGCCGCAGGGTTTGGAGCGCCTGGGCCAGCGTTTGGATAATCGTCAGACTAGGGGCTAGGGGGCGAGGACTTTGCGGTGTAATGCTTTGGCTAAGGGGTGAACCTTGAGGCAGGGAAAAGGTTTGGTAGCAAACCCGATCTTCCTCAAAGCCTCGCAGGTTTTTGGGAATAAACGCCTGATCAATCTGGTTGAGGGTATCTAGGGATTGGTAAAAGGCATCGCGCTGGGCCGAGTCCGGCAGTGCCTCCGGGTGGCGACTGCCCAACACCCGCACCAAGACCCACTGACCACTGGGCACATGGGTGGCCAGGTATAGCGGCCCAATGCTGTCTTCCCCGTGGAGGGCATCAATCACGTAGGTGCCGTTCTGGAGCGCTGTACCAAGGGCTAGGGTCATAGGGTTCGTTCGGGGACATATCCCCAGGTGCTGAGCTAGGGTAAATTCTTTGCTACTTTAACCTGTCCTACGTCCTTCTGGGGCGGGGGCGAGGACAGTGGATAGTGCTGGGCCAGAAATTGCTGGGCCTCCTCCAGGGTGAGGATTTTTCCGTCTAACTGGGCGGCTAGCAGGGCCGCCAGCATGGGGCTAAATTGGCGACCGGGTTTATAGCCCAACGCCTTTAAGGTATCGCCATTAACCAAAGGTTCCACCGTGCGATCTTGGGTGAGGTAGCGCCAAATCACCGGGCCAAGGGTGCGGGGATGGCGGGCACTCACTAATAGCAACGTAGCGAGATCCACCGAGGCAAAGGTGGTATACCGCTGGCTAGGGCGCAGGGGTGGGATTATCGTCGCCAGCCATTTCGTTTCCAGATCGTCCAGGTGGGCCAGTCGCTGAATGCTGGTCTCTGTTAGTTGTAGGGCGGCGGCAATGTCATGACGCTGACCGGGGGACAGGGTGGCCAGCAGCACCTCCAGCCTGAGCTGCCATGGGCTACAGCGTTCCGTCCAATCAAACCGATCCAGCCAGCGACTCACCCGCCGCAACTGGTGCCACAGGGTCGGCGTCATCGCCAAATCGCTGTGGATGCAGCGCAAAGCCCGCAATCGATCCAGCAATTCCAGCGCCCCCGGCCAGTAGTGGGCCTCTAGGATGTACTTCAACTCATTTTTAAGGCGCACTTGCAGAGCAGGCACCCGTTTCACCTGGCGCTGCATCTGGGCATAGACGCCGCTGTCAATCGCGTGGTGAATGTAGCCCTCGGTCTGGCTATCCAGGCTGAATCCTAGGCGCACCGCAAATCGCACCGCTCGGTAAATGCGGGTGGGGTCTTCGATAAAACTATTGGGATGCAGCACCCGCACCTGGCGATTGCGCAGGTCAATCAGCCCACCGAAATAATCCAGCAGTTGCCCTTGGCCAGGATTCGTCAGCCGCAGGGCCATGGCGTTAATAGTGAAATCCCGACGGTAGAGATCCTGCTGAATGGAGCTGGCCTCCACTTCAGGGTTAGCAGCCGGATAGGGGTAGAACTCGGTGCGGGCGGTGGCAATGTCGATCATCAGCCCCGCCAGGGGATGCTCCAACTCCCTCCGCCACACCAAGGATGCCGTTTGAAACCGACCATGCACCTGAATATCGACCTCCGGGAATTGGGCCTTGATCTGCTCCGCCAGCACCATGCCAGCCCCCACCTGGGCGGTTTTGTAAAACCCATCCACCACCAGATCCAAATCGGGCAGGCTCACCCCTTCGGTCGCCGGAACCGTATCCCGCTGAATCAGCAAATCCCGCACCGCACCGCCCACTAGATAGAGATGCCAGCCCCGATCCTGGGCCGCTGTGGAAATCTGGGTGAGGATCTCCCACAGGCTTGGTTTCAGGCGTTGCGCCAAAACCTCTGTCAGTGGGGGCACTGGGGGCAGTTGCGGCTGGCCGGGGGTGGGCCGGGGCGATCCCGTCATCCGCTGCACCTGATGTAGGTGGCGCAACAGATCGGTACGGGTGACGATGCCCACCAGCGCCCTATCCTGCAACACGGGCAAGCGGCCAATGTCGTAGGTCACCATCAATTCCTCAATTTCGCTGAGGGAGGTTTCTGGGGTGATGGTCTTGAGATTGGTGGCCATGTAGCCCTTCACCGGGGCGTGGCTGAAGCCGTGGTGCAGGGCAATATCCAAATCTCGCCGCGAAATCACCCCCACCAGGGCATCCGCCGCATCCACCACCGACAGCCCCGAATGGCCGTAGCGCAGCAAAATCCGCTGGGCCTCGCCAATGGTGGTTTCGGGCCGAATCGTCCGCACCGGAGAAGACATCAAATCGCGGGCGGTGGGCGGCTTCGGGAACTGCAAGCGGGCCTGATCCAACACCTTGGCCATCACCTGCTCCGGCGCATCCGTGGTGAGATTGGCCGAAGCCGCCGTGGGGTGTCCGCCACCGCCAATCGGTTTAAACAGTGATCCCCAGTCAATGCCCTGTCCCGGTTCCTGACCAAGCCCCTGATTCATCCTAGATTCGGCTGGTTTGCCCCCGCTATCAGTGGGCGAGGAGACCTCGCCCCTACGGTTGGTTGGGTTGGGAATCGGGGTTTTCCAATTCGGATTGGGTATCCGTGATTGATCAATGCCAAGCCCTTGGTCATGGCCCTGATCCGATTTAAGATCCTGTTTCAAAGCGTGCTTAAGGCTCACCTGTCCTTGGGCACGACCAATTAATAGAAGCTTACGCAACGGCGTTTCGCCATCGGAGCCAAGTTCCTTGCCGGGATAGTGCGCCCCAAACAGCAGGGCATCCACATCGGCCAGGGAAATCAGCCGTTCCGCCACCCCCGACAAGCCTGGAATATAGCGATCCACCGTCAGCAGCACCGAGGCTAGGGTACTGCCCTGGATGTCCACGACAACCATTCGCTCCATCGCCGCCGTCAGCAGGTCTTGCAAGTTCGGAGTTAGGCCCGGTTCCACAAACTCCGCAATCACGGGCACACTCGCCCCCTGGGCCATCAGCCAAGCTAGGGCTTCTGCATCCCGCACCGTGGCCGTTTCAAACAGCAGCGACCCCGTATCCACATGGACGCCCAGGGCCATCACCGTCGCCTCCGCCACCGTGGGCACAATGCCCTGCCGCTGCATCGCCTCCACCACCAGGGTGCTGGCTGAACCGACGGTTTCAATCACTGTTTTGTCAGCAGGAACGGCCTTCTCCGTGGCGGGATGGTGGTCATAAATCGTAATGGGAATGTGGCGAGACAGAGCCAGATCAATCCACTCCGCCGCAGGGCCAAACCGATGGGGCAACTGGGCATCCACCAGGGTCAGAGAACGAATTTGATTTGGGTTTACCGCCCGTCGCTCAATCAGGGGATATTCATCCCGATGCAGGGCCACAAACCGCTGTACCGTGGGATGACAGCCCCCCGTCAGCACCACCCGCGCCCCCGGTTGCAGCCGCGCCAACCCCACGGCGGCCCCCAGGGTGTCAAAATCGGCGGTGGTGTGGCATAGCACTAAGTCCATATCGGTTTCCCAAGGGACACGCTTTCTGATAGCTTACTAATTGAGATCACTGTGGCAACTTGCCTTGCCCTACTCAAGGTTAGAGGGTTTCAGCCCATTGCTTTGCTCCGGTTTTGCTGTCGCCGCCCAGCTTGGTCGAGGGCAGCGGTCTAAACTGGAACCTGTGGCGCTCAATCCTTCCCTAAAGGCGCTTCCCAGGGTAAACCAGCTTAGCTGGAAGAATTAGGGGCGCTGGCTTGAGGGCGTGGTGTCTTAAATCCCCTGCTGTGTTTAAGAGAGAGATTTTAGATGGTCATCCTGTTTCAGCTTGCCCTATTCGCCCTGGTTCTGATGTCCTTCGTGCTGGTGGTGTACGTCCCTGTGGCCTACGCCTCTCCCCAAAACTGGGATCAGTCTAAAAAGCTCATTCTGTTCGGCTCGATCATCTGGGGCGTGCTGGTGGTTTTGGTCGGTGGCCTCAACTACTTCGTGGTCTAAGCCCAATGGCCTGACACGCTTTTCACATAGGTTGGGTGCAGCGAAGCGAAACCCAACACCCGCCGAGAACTTAGGGCTTGTTGGGTTCTGCTAACGCGCCACCCAACCTACGCAATACCAAGTTTTTTTCGGAGTAGTGTCAGTTAGTCAAGGTCTAAGCCCTTTCAAGAAACATAGTTCAAGGATTTTCATGGCGGTATTTGAAGGCACCTTTGCAGCGGCAGACTCGTTTCGGTTCGCCATTGTGATTGGGCGATTTAACGATCTGGTGACGGGTAAGCTGCTGGCGGGGTGCCAAGACTGCCTCAAGCGCCATGGCGTAGACCCCAGTCCTGAGGGCAATCAGGTGGATTACGCCTGGGTTCCCGGCAGCTTCGAGATTCCCCTCGTTGCCCGTCAGCTCGCCTTGAGCGGACGCTACGACGCCATCATCTGTCTGGGGGCGGTCATTCGGGGCCAAACTCCCCATTTTGACTACGTTTCCGCAGAGGTGTCTAAGGGCATTGCGGCGGCGGGCTTCCAAACCGGGGTGCCCATCGTCTTTGGCGTCCTTACTACCGACACCCTCCAGCAGGCCCTAGAGCGGGCAGGCATCAAGGCCAACCACGGTTGGGACTATGCCATGAGCGCCCTCGAAATGGCCAGCCTGATGAAGCAAATTCGTCGGGTCTCTGGCACAGGGACTTCTGGAGCCATGCTCCCTGGCCATGGGGGCACCGTCGTCGAAGCCAGCTCGACCATGATCTCCGACGCCGTTTAGGCGACTTCAAGAAAAAATCTCAAAAGGTATTGACATTTACGTTACTTTTTGAGATTCTAGGTAAGGTCAAAACCGAAACACTTAAGAAATTCTTAACAACTGCTTCGGTTTTACATGCGGGTATAGCTCAGCGGTAGAGCGTCACCTTGCCAAGGTGAATGTCGCGCGTTCGAATCGCGTTACCCGCTTATTAAAACAATAAGGAAATCTCTGGAAAACGTCCTCCCTCTCATGGTGGCCAGTGCCCACCCCACGGTGGCTGTAGTCCCCGTTTAAAGCAGGGATCTTCTTTCCTAGAAATCTCCTAACCCATGTCGCTCACGCCGCTCCCCACCACGAAGATGTGGCCCTAGGGGCTTGGCTGGTTCCGTCAAAATCTTCTTAAAATTGGCTCATTCACCGATATCCTGCCATTTTTAGGATTTCCTCTAGCCAGGACTGCATCTCAGGGGAGAGGGCGGGTACAGGATCGGCATGATAGTCGAGAATCACCGACAGGCCGGATCGATCCAGCACGGTTTGTAAGAGGTGATCTAGGTTGACGACGGGTTCGCCATGGCCCGGTTTGAGGGGCACAGCAAAGGGAGGAATGGGGTCTGTCAGGTTAAAGGGATACAGTTCGGCCTGGGGCCGCCGTTCCTGCCGACTGACCACCAGGCGATAGTCGCTGTTGCCTCCGGCCCCTGCCATGGGCATGGCGGCCCCGCTGCGGAGTAAATCAATTTCGACTAAATGAGTATGGCTACCTAGCACTAAATCACGCTTTTGCAGATAAGATTCTCGGCCTCGCCCTGGCCGCTTGTTGGCGGGGGAAAGCACCTCAATCACCGTCACCACCGTTTGGGTGGCCACCTCGCGCACCTCTAGATAGCCTTCCTGCACCTCAATGGGCATGGGCAACATCACCGCTATGGGCTGCGCCACGGGGGCCAACCTTGCCGTAGAAAACGCCCTTGGCATCGCTCGTGCCGCCGTCACCGACACATCGGGAATGCCGATCAGCAGGGCATCATCGCCACTGAGCTGGTAGACCCGTTTTTCAATGGCGACTCGGTAGGTGGGGAGTAACTGGGGGTTGAGGGTTTCGGCCAGTAGACTAATCAGCAGATGGTGAACCTCTGGCCACAGGTCAGGGTTTTCTAGGTAGGGGTTCATCCCCGGAAATGGCAGCGGCATGGAACCAAGATCCCTAGCAGTTGCTTTGATTGTAAGGCGAGGATCGGGGGCTAACCTAGCGGTGTTTCAGGACTAGGAATGTGCCTAGGCCGAGGCTAATCGATGGGAGGCATGGTAAGGGCGACATCCGCCTGGGTTTTCGGTGGGCAGGATAAACTCGATGCGTTCCCGTTGCAGGGCAAGGCTGTCTTGCACCCGGAAGATAAATTCGCCGTAGTCGGCCATGTCGTCCAAATTCAGCAGGGTGAGGACGACTTCGGCAAAGAGCCACATCAGGCCACGGCTGAGTAGATTGTTCATGACATCCTCCGATCCATCTGGGGTAAGGCGGGGGCAGACGGCCTGGGAATTTCGTATCCGTTCGCTCCGCTGGGTGACGATTGCGCTAGGGCAATGATTGAGAACTCTGTAAATAATCTTCACTTATGTTAACGATAAGCAGCAGTCATATCCCATGGGCAAAGGTACGGATGTCTAGGGCGAGTGGATCGGCTTTTCGCCCCTTGTTACGGAAAATTACGGGACTCAGATCCCAGGGTTCTGGTTGGGGAATGCAGGGTTATCGTCGAAGTCTTAAAGAACCCTGGGATCTCTTGCTGCGCTATGCCTTCAGATCCCAGAGTTCTGGTTGGGGAATGCAGGGTTATCGTCCAAGTCCTAAAGAACCCTGGGATCTCATTTGAACCCTGGGATCTCTTAGGCTTTACGGCCACGTTGCCCCTTAAAATAGGGGCTTGTCCCTTGTTGAGAGTGCAGGTAACCCCATGACTGTCCGTGTTCGCATTGCCCCCAGCCCCACCGGGAATCTGCACATTGGTACGGCCCGCACCGCTGTGTTTAACTGGCTGTTTGCCCGCCACGAAGGGGGCCAGTTCATTCTGCGGGTGGAAGACACCGACGAGGAACGCTCCAAGCCGGAATTTACCGAGAACATTCTGTCGGGGCTGCGCTGGCTGGGCATGGATTGGGACGAGGGGCCGTTTTTCCAATCCCAGCGGCTGGATCTCTATCGACAGGCGATTCAAACTCTACTGGATAAGGGCTTAGCCTATCGCGCCTACGACACCCCCGAAGAATTAGACGCCATGCGCGAGGCCCAGAAGGCCAAGGGACAAGCCCCCCGCTACGACAACCGCCACCGGGATTTGCCCCCAGAACAACAGGCGGCCTTTGAGGCGGAGGGGCGTCCGGCGGTGATTCGTTTCAAAATTGACGACAGTCGCACGATTACCTGGAACGACCTGGTGCGCGGCCCCGTCACTTGGCAGGCCAGCGACCTGGGTGGCGATATGGTGGTGGCGCGGGCCTCTTCGGCGAACACCATCGGTCAGCCCTTGTATAACCTGGCGGTGGTGGTGGATGACATCGACATGGCTATCACCCACGTGATCCGAGGGGAAGACCACATTGCTAATACGGCGAAGCAGATTTTGCTGTACGAAGCCTTGGGGGCTACGGTGCCCATGTTTTCCCATACGCCGCTGATTTTGAACCAAACCGGCCAAAAACTCTCCAAGCGGGATGGGGTCACGTCTATTTCTGATTTTCAGAAGATGGGCTTTGTTGCTCCTGCCCTGGCGAATTATATGACCCTGTTGGGCTGGTCGGCCCCCGACGCCAACGAGCGCTTCACCCTGGAAGAGGCCGCCAAGTTGTTCAGCTTTGATCGGGTCAACAAGGCCGGGGCCAAGTTCGACTGGGACAAGCTGGACTGGCTGAACAGCCAATACCTGCACGACATGGAACCCGCTGCCCTGCTGGATCTGGTGCTGCCCTACTTCCAAGAAGCAGGATACACCGTAGATGCCGACGCAGATCGGGACTGGCTGCTGTTGCTGATGGCGATGATTGGCCCTAGTCTGACTCGGTTGACCGATGCCGTGGAGCAAAGCCGCTTCTTCTTTACCGCCACCCTGCCCTTTGCCGACGATGCCAAGGCCCAGTTGCAGCTTGAAGGCGTGGCCCCGGTGATTCAAGGCATTTTGGACGGTCTGACGAGTCAAAACCCGGCCAGCCTGGACGACCTGAAAACCCTGGTGAACGAGGTAACCAAGGCCCAGGGGGTGAAAAAGGGTCTGGTGATGAAATCCATGCGGGCCGCGTTGATGGGTGCCCTGCAAGGCCCAGATTTGATGGAATCCTGGGCGATTTTGCGCCAGCGTGGGTTTGATGTAGATCGTCTCAAGGAAGCTCTGACGCTAGTTTAGCCATGGATAACATGGATAAACAGGGGTTTGGCGTTGCTGAAGAATCCTAGAAGAGCGCGGCAATTCTGAAGAGATTCAACCTGTACCGTGTTTAATTCACACGCTGATTGAGGAAAGTCAGGCATTTCAAACGCCAGTACCGTAGGGATTGTCTACGTGAATTCACATGGTAATGGCCGTTCTAGGGTGCTTGCGCCTATGGCAATTTGCGGATTCTAACGATAGCCATACCGAGAAAACACAGCCATGCTAGGGGCAGCCCTGGTTAGTTAACACAAGATTCTGCACCGGGGGCGGCAACCGCGCTCCTAAAGTACCTAGGGATCCTGTGGGGACAGGTCTTCTGGCCTTCGGATCGATCTAGGTTTTAGCAAGTTTTGTCAGTTAGCCAGGAAGAAGACTGAGCCTGTTTATCTTTAGAAATCCAAAAATCACACCATGACCCATCAACATTTTCTATCGCGAGTTACGGCAAAAGTTCCTTGGGCCATTGTTGGGGCGGGGGCGCTATCTTCCCTGGCCATTGTTTCTAGCCCTGCCCAGGCCATCTCCTTTGTGCCCCAGCAAGAGGGGGAAGTGAATGTTGGTTTTACCTCCGCCCTTGGGGGGGGAGACTACCTAAACCTTGGCTCCCTAATTTCCTCCGTAGAGAGCTTGGTTGATCCCTCCACGGGCACCCAAAGTCGCCTATTTGTAGACCGCGCTGGCACCAACAATACCTACGGGGGTATCCGTTTCCTCGCCAAGGATATCGGCACCTCCGAAGGGTCGGGCGACTTTTGGTTTCGGCCAGTGGCCATGGCGGCCAACGGCATTAGTCCCCTCGTGGAAAATGGCCAGTTGGAAGTGGGACTGTTTAAGTTCAACTTCGCCACGGTGATTCAAGAACTCAACATTAGCTGGTTCGACACCGAGTTTTTGAATGCCTCCGCAGGGCAGGGAACGAGCTATACCGTCGAGTATGCCGATGGTTCCACAGCCAGCGAGTTTATTCGTGCTGGTGCTAACAACAACATCCAGAACACGACCCTCAGCAATGTGTCGTCAATTACCCTTAACCTGGGTGAGCGTCGGGGTAGCACGGGCGATGGGGTCAATTTCCAAATGGATGGGGTTCCGGCCCCGGCAGATGTGCCTGAACCCTCGATGCTGCTAGGGTTGGGTGCTCTGGTCGCGGCTGGTGTGGTGCAACGGCGACGCACCGTCCAGAACTAGCTGGTCACTGCACAGACCCGAAAAGGTAAGGGTCTGTCTCGTCCTGTTCTCTCTGATGAGGCGTATCGAAGGCTGTCCCTAGTTTTTGGGGTAGCCTTTTTTCGTAAAAAAAATCCCCAGCCCTAGGGCCGAGGACTTCATCAGGGTGCATCTACCTCTCTATAGTTCGGCGGTGGGCAAAGGGATCAGGATAGTTTGTGGGGTTGTCTGGCCAAATTTACTTGGGATCAGATGGTGCTGGGATCAGATTGTTTTGGAAAACGCCTAGGAATTCTTGAAGTCGCGCTATGGTGATCCATGGAAATCCAAAAGTCCCGCTATGTCCGACGCCCTGAGCCTGACGGCCTACGATTTGTGGAAACAATACGACGACAGACCTGTCGTGCAGGGGGTGAGCTTTGCCCTGCATCCAGGGGAAATTGTCGGTTTGCTGGGGCCAAACGGGGCCGGAAAAACCACCACCGTAGGAATGCTCTTTGGCACGGTAATGCCCACCCGGGGCTTTGTGCAGTTGGGGCCTTGGCAAATTCCGGCCCAGGCCGCCCAGGCCCGTACTCAGATGGGCATCGTTACGCAGGACGATAATCTCGATCCCGACTTTACAGTCTTCAAGAACCTCACTCACTTTGCCCACCACTACCGCATTACTGGAACGGCGGCTAAACAGCGGGCGGGGGAATTGCTGGATTTAGTGAGTCTGACCGACCGCGCCACAGCCCAGGTGGACGAGCTTTCTGGCGGCATGAAGCGGCGATTGGTGCTGGCCCGTGCCCTGCTGAACCATCCCAAAGTTATCTTTTTGGATGAACCCACCACCGGACTAGATCCCGATGCCCGTCAAGATTTTTGGCGGCTGGTGCTGCACCTCAAGGCCCAAGGCTGCGGCATTTTGCTGACGACGCATTATATGGACGAAGCCCAACGCCTGTGTGATCGCCTGCTGCTGCTGCAACAGGGCCAGGTGATCGACGAAGGCACCCCCGATGACCTGATTTTGCGGGTCATGGGTCGAGAAATTGCCGAGGTAGAAGGCATCCCGGAGGAGGTGATCAAAACCCTAGGTGAGAAAGCCGGGGTTTGGTCACGATCCTTTGGCAGTGGGTATCTCATTGCCCTGCCCGACGACGATCCCGAAACCCTGTGGAGCCAGATTGAAGCCCACCATCCCCGCCGCCTTCTGCGCCGACAGGCTAACTTAGAAGATGTGTTTCTTCGCCTCACCGGGAGTCTTCTGGAATGAAAGCCATCGCCGGACTAAAGCCCGTTTCCGTCAGCCCCTGGGGCGTCTATTCCGTGTGGTGGCGGCACTTCCAGGTCTATCGCAGCACTTGGTTAGTGAACTGTTTACCACCCATTTCCGAGCCGATTGTCTACCTGCTGGCCTTTGGCTATGGCCTGACGCCGCTGATTGGAGAAGTGCAGCACCTCGGCCAACCCGTTCCCTATCCCCAATTCCTGGCACCGGGGATGATCGCCATTGGCGTGCTGTTCCAGTCCTTCTTTGAGGGAGCCTACAGCAGCTTCATTCGCCTCAACTTCCAAAAAACCTGGCAGGCCCTTTTGACCGCACCCCTCAGCTATACGGACGTGTTTTTGGGCGATTGGTTCTGGGCCGCCACCAAGGGCAGCATCGCGGGATTCCTCACCGGACTAGTCGCCGTGTTGGCCAACCTCTACGACCTCTCCAGTCTGCTGCTGTCCATCCCGCTGATTGTGCTGGGCAGCCTGTTGTTTGGAGCCTTTGGCCTGCTGGTGGCGGGGGTCGTCAACAAGGTCGATCAGGTCAACGTGCCCATTTTCCTGGTGGTTATCCCCATGTTCACCCTCTGCGGCACCTACTTTCCACGGGATACCCTGCCGCCTCTGCTGGCTAAGTTTGCCGGATTACTGCCCCTGGCTTCCCTGGTAGATTTGCTGCGTTGGCCCCTAGGATTGCCGCCCTGGTGGCCCCTTTCCCTGCTGTGGCTGCTGGCCTGGATGGGCATAATGGCTCGCCTCGCTGCCCTGAGAATTTATCCCCGGTTGTTTAGTTAAACCATAAAACGCCAGATCCGTAGGGTGCATTCGCGGCTCCAAATCCCCTCTGGCAATACCTCGATAACCGTCATGAGCCGCAATGCACCACAAATTCGGCTTATTTGCTCCCGGTATAAGCGGGCGAAGAGCCCTCGCCCCTACGGTTTGTCGGGCTGGCAACCAGGGTTTTCCAAATTGGATTTGGAATCATTATCCAAATGCTGTAAGGGCATAATTGCCGCGCCCAGTTCAGGATCTTTTATCAGTCAACTAGCCCTCCAGCACTATGGTTCGTTTTGTTCACCCAGTGAGTGTCCTCAAATTGCGATCTTATTCGGCAAAATGATTATGAATTCCCGAATATCCAAGTGTCGTCCCGCAGATCTGAAATCCATGGCATATTGGCACTTATGGGGCGGGGCTAACCCCTAACATATAGCTAGCTGTGCGACTCAAAGTCGCTTGAGAAATTGGAAAGGGCTCTTGAACCCTTTTTCTACTAGTTTTCAATCAATCGGATATCTGCCTTAGAACGTTAACTCCGCCATGGGAGGGTAGTATCAGCAGCCAATAAGGTAACTCCGAAAAAATCTTCTTAGTAATATCGTCATTGTCAGGTAAATGGCAAATGACCAAATCTGAACTCTCGACGGGAATGGGATCTCTCAAAATGTGAGCGCTGTTGTCCGAAAGGTAATCGGAATCTACAACGGACGGCTGCTTATCCATTTATTGAGCTGGCTAATAGAGTATGTCTATTTGTGACGTTTCAGAGGTGGCGCAATGTGACTGCTGCGTCCTTAACTTGATAAAATCTGCGTTGACGCAGGAAGTTAGTAATGAGCTAGGATACAGCCAAATTCAGCACTTCTTAACCTTATTCAGAGATGTACTGAATCAAAAGGCTATCATCAGCCTAACGCTTGATAGGCATATAAAATTTATAACTCCCCTAGCTGAACAGCTTCTAGATCAATATTTTGGCTGCCGGGAGTCCAAGATCTTACCGGTCTGTTTAGATCACTGGTTGAAGCAGCAAATTTTGCAATGTTCCTCTATCAAGGATACCCTACACTCTAGTATTCCCTTACACCTTGAACAGTCTGAACGACAGCTATTTATCTATTGGATTTTTGATTCTAAAAAGGGAAGGATTTCCTTGCTATTGGAGGAAAGAGAATCCTTAGCCTTCTCCATTACGATTCTAAAATCCCTTGGCCTTACCCAACGGGAGGCTGAGGTACTGTTCTGGGTTGCTAGGGATAAAAGCAATGTGGAAATAGCAAAAGTGTTGAACTGCTGTGAAGGAACGGTGCGAAAACATCTAGAACATCTTTATAAAAAACTGGATGTGCAAACCCGCATGGGGGCTGTAATGACTGCCCTGGAGAAGCTGGGGCTACTTCAAATATAGTTTGTTGCAAGATCGTCATAATCCTATACGCGGATGATCGTATTGCCCTCAAAGCTGATTTGCGAAAGCATGTAGTTGCAAGATTTTATAAATTTCGGCTCAGTCATTAACTTTCACAATGTTTGCACAAAAGAAATCTATGCAATAGGAGGGCTTGATATGCCATCTGAAGTGAGTTCCATTTCTACGTTAGGTTTATCAGCGATCCCCATTGAGTTGATGAAGCCTATGGCGGTTGATTCAACAGGGGCACCTGCACCTGAAAATAGCGAAGTCTGTAAAATTGCGAACGACATTCTCCAAGCAGCTCAGTATTCGTTTGCAGCCGTTGCAGCTAATCCTGACCTCGCGGTTCGACCTGGCTCACTGGAAGCAGACTTTAAGGAAGCGATCGGACGGGTCAGTGCGGAACGCAAAGCCAACTTTCAAGTAAAGGCTGTTAGCATGACGAGTGCCCCTCAATCCGTCAGGGAAATCATGTTCGGGCGCTATGGAACAATGAGTCGGGATGAGTTCATCGGAGTCGGAGGATTTGAACGCGCTCATGAAAATCTCTCCAAACTTTCACTCGATACAAAGTTACTGGGGGTCAGAATACCACAACTTACTGTGCCTTCTGGAGGCGCGACTACAACTTCAGAAGGCTTGTTAATTCCTGCTGCAAATCTGCCTAAGGGCTATGAGGATTTTGAAGAGGTTATTGAGGGTGCATCTGAGGAAGCAACTAAATCCGGTGTCTACAATACTCAAAAGCTAGATGAGATTTGGGGACCCGTTTATACGCGAGATCCTTACATCAATATGGGTAGCCATTCGAGCGATTTTGAGGAGCAGGCAGTTACCGATAAATTGGGTTTTTACATCACACGGATCAAATGCGTGGATGAGACTAACCCAGAGTGGTGGGGTAGTGACGAAATCGCTTTAGCAGGGATTTCTACAGACGAGGACGGCGATACAAAGAAAATTAATGAAGTCTACATTGGAGGAGGATTTGATGATGGTGATCAGCGTACCTACTCGCCATCATGGTTCTACAACTGGTTCAGTATGCAAGAAGGAAAGTATTGGCCCAAGAAGTACATTGTTGCTCTTCTCCTAGCCGAAAAAGATAATGGCGGGCTATCAGATATCTTAAATACTGTTTGGAACAATGTTAGAGACAAGGTGAAAGCTGCGATCTCAAATGCTATTGGCTCAGGTCTATCATCATACCTTGGACCAGCTTTAGCTAAAGCAATTGGTGAAGCAGTTGCTTGGATTGTTGATAAGCTAGTGGGATGGATCATCAATGCTTTCAAAGATGATGTTTTCCCCCCATTTATTGCAAGCTGTACTGTGCCTAGCTTCAGTGCTCGCTGGAATTATTCCAATGGAACCTGGGGAAGTACTACTTCACCTATCACAACGGCTCACTTCTATGGTCATGGTGGGCATTACTTAATCAACTACTACTGGAGGTTATACGCCTGACCTCAACTCTAAGTACATTTGACTCAAAAGAGGATCATTCACTCAGTAGTCCGTAGTTGTTTGTGAGCTTCTGCGGATTACTGAGCTCCTAGAGATAGAGAATCTACATGGAACGCACCCATCCCCTAATTAAAGAACGAGACGTGCGGGTATTCATTCGGAATTTTGCGACTGACATGGATTCTCCCCGCCTGCTTCGGTGGGATTCTGCACTAGAACCTGAAACGGGAGCAAGTGTTCGAGTCGCATTGCTAGATTCAGGTCTCAATTGCTCGCTACCCATGTTTAAAGGTGCATATCTGAAAACTCGCGATTTTACAGGGAGTGGGGGAGTCTTTGATCCAACGGGACATGGTACTAAGAGTGCCGCACTTCTCGTCAGCCAAGGAGGAAATTGGCTACGTGGCTTGGTTCCAGCCTGCACCTTACTAATGGGAAAAGTTTTAGGAATAAGAGATCCTAAGACGAGCGCAGTTGCATTATCTAAAGGCATTCGTTGGGCTGTAGATCAACAGGCACAGGTGCTGATTCTGCCCTTGGGAAGAACAGTTGGATCAAAACTGGTTGCCAAAGCGGTTCAGGACGCAATCTCAGCTCAATGTCAGATCTTTGCTGCCGCCGGCAATCACGGTCCCGAAGTCTGTTTATTCCCTGCTTATCTAAGTGGAGTAAAGGCAGTTTCTGCTGTTGATTTAACAGGAATTCCCCTTTCCTGGTGTTGCCAAACTGCACGGGTGGATTGCTATGCTCCTGGACATGACTTACTGGCAATTGGGCGGAGTGGTAGTACCCTTAACGGCTCATCAGCGGCAACGACTTTAGCAGCGGGAGTAGCTGCTCTCCAAATTGCCAGAGAACAGCGCTTGAAGTTCAAGGTGAACATTAGAGAATCCCCATGTTTAAGTACAAGCCTATTGCCACATTGACCCTTAATGAGGCTCGAGTCCTGTTAGAACCAGATCAAGCAGAGACAATATTAGGGATTTCTCTAAGTCAGCTACCAGATCAGGGCGAGACACGGTTGATTGATGCCCTGACGAATCGAAATCGTCCTCTTGAGTTTTGGGAACACTACCTAACTGGCCTATACGTCGAGCCACTCGACATTAATAAAGCCAGGTGGACAGCCTTGGCACGAATTCCAGGCTTGTCATCCAACCAGATAAGTTTGCTCATTAACAATCGTCCTTTCTTCAGCTTGGAGGATCTGAACCAAGATGGTTCTGCCCTAGCGACTGTAGCACAGTTGGCAACCCCATATCTTATGCACCCAGGGTATGTATTCATTGACAAACCACGCAACAGAATTGTTCAATTTTCCCCACAACCCACGGGCATTTTAGTGAGATATCGATTAGGAAGTAGTGTGGCAGCACTAGAGAGGATACTCGAATCAGCAGGGCTACAACAAATAGCACAGGACTTCCCAGAGCGCCTCCTAGCTTGTCGATGGCAGATCTCGCCCCAGGCACAATGGGAAAAATTACACCTGCTGAAACAAAGCAATGAAGTGGAAACCCTTGCACCATTTTTGGAAGATACGGATGGGAGAATTCGATTACTTTATCCAGATCGATTGGATCTGACGCTTTATCAGTCGCAAGAAGCGATTTGGCAGAAATTTCTAATGACTTATGAATTAACAGTGATTGAACGTTATGCGCCCGATTACCAATCCGTTCGGATTAAAGCACATCCCCATGATCTTGGCGCACTATATCGAACACTGCAACTATTAGCCATTGAGCCTGAGATTCGCTTTGTAGAGCCCACCTATTGGGCAGTGGATATATAACATTGAAGCATAGCAAAGCAACCCAAATATCGTACAGGAAAAATAGGCATGAATACTATTCAATTTTCATCACAAATTTTGCTGAAGGATCGACTTTGCCTAGTTTTGGGAGTATCTGAGTCAGAAGCGCAGGCAATTCTTAATCGCCGCTCTAAGCTCACACCAAAGGACATTAGTCGGTGTGCAAAACTGTCTCAGGCAACGATAAAATATATTTTACAAAATCCCTCAGAAGTTCAAAAAATTCGACTCAACCCTAACCATATTACCCCCGAACAAGTTGCTCGTATTCCCCGCCTTAAACCAGAGCAAGTTGATATTGTTCTCAACGGTCGTCCTTATTATGCAATCGAAGAGCTAGAATTTGCTACGGCACTACCTCGTCGTCAGCTAGATCAGCTATTTGAAATTCCTCTGTTCCGCTTTTGGGATAAAGCAACAAATACCGATGTCATGATGGCACCTGTTCCAGGCCATTATATCATTCCCCCAAAAGGAGATCTGGAAGAGAGCGATCCCGCTGACATAAGTGGATACGTAGAAACTATACCAGCAACAACCGCATTCCAATTTCGGGTAGTGGCACCCAGCAACTTTGAAGCAGAACAGGAACCCCACAGAATGAAGGCTGCCCTTGAGGGCAATGTACATCCTGTTTTGCGTGATTCTGATGGATTTGAACGGTATCTTATCCCTGGTTCACTCGATCTCTGGTTCCACAAAGAGGTCACTCAAGAGCAGTGCCGATCCATTATTAAAGGATTTGAACTAGAGGTTAAGAATAGCGTTCCATCGGTTGGATATTACCGGGTTAAACTCAATCAACCTCCTGCAGATCATGACATCACAAGAGCTGTTTTTACCTTGATTGATCAAGTGCAAAAGCGACCCGAAATTGCTTTTGCGGAAGCTGATCAAGTCGGCATAAACGACTTTGAGCCCGACATCTCAATTCAGCCTATCGATGAAGAGTTTGAAGCTAGTGATCGCTACTGGAATTTTGATGCTATTGCACTAGCAGGAGCCCATGTCATAACTAAAGGATCTGCTAATGTGACCATTTTTATTATTGATAGTGGCACCCACATGAGCCACGAAAATTTACAGCCAGTATTTCGTTCAGATTGGGAGGATCTGGACTTAAACTTTGATCTGGGTATTCCCACCGAGGAAAAATCTCCCCATGAGCAGACGATTTCCCACGGCACAAAAGTCTCTGGTGTAATTGGTGCACAGGGGCATATGGCAACTGTCAATAGCATGGCTCCAAATTGTCGAATTTTGCCGATCAAGATTTCTGGGCAATCCGTAACACCTGCCTACGGATTGAGAGCAGCTGCAATACGCCAAGCCCTCACCTATATCCGACCAGGTGAACGTGCCGTTATCAATTTAAGCTGGCAGAGCAATGGCGAACATATTGGGATTCGAGAGGCTCTGATAGAAGCTCAAAGCAAAGATGTAGCGATCACCACGTCAGCGGGAAATTATGCTCCTGGTACTATTCAGCGACCCGATGATATCCACTATCCTTCTGCTCATACCTACCGCTATCCCCAGCTAACCAATCTCTGCGTAGTAGCTGCTTTAGGGGTAGGAGATCGCAAAGCTAGCTATTCTTACTATGGACATCAAAGCATTACGGTTTCTGCCCCCGGTGGTGAGAAGGGTGGTGTTGGCACCGGGATTTACACTACCTCAACACCTGACACCTATACTTATACCTGTGGTACCTCTTTTGCCGCCCCCCATGTTGCAGGTTTAATCGGATTACTTTTCTCTGTAAAACCAAACCTTACATCGGAAGAGGCGATCCGAATTATTAGAGATACAGCTGATCCAATCAATGATATAAATCCAACGTATAGCGGGATGTTGGGAACAGGTCGTATCAATGCTCAGGCGGCTTTAGAGAGCGTTACTTCTCCACAGATTCAAGCATATGCTATCACGGCAACATCTGGGCTGAATGGCCGTATCACTCCAGATGGAACTACTATGGTGCTTCAGGGAACGGAGCAAACGTTTACGATTTTTCCAGACGCTGGGTATCAAATCCAAGAATTACTGTTGGATGGACGTAGAATTGAGCCAATGGCAACCTACACGTTCAACAATGTCACGACTGCTCACACGCTTACTGTTCAATTTGCTCCAATTGATCAAGGCGATCAGAACCACTACGATGCACAGGGGCGATTAAATATCAATCTGGCAACACTTATTGAAATAATTCAACTTCCGTACATTGATGAATGGTTGGGTGAGCGAATTATTCAATATCGCACTACTCACGGCCCTTTCAACAGCATTTGGAGCTTGTCATTATTAGGAATGAGTGGTTGGGCGATCAATCAAATTAAATTATTGATTACAGTCTAGAAGATCAATTAACCTACTCTTGATCAGCCAATGAAGAATAATATCTCCACCAACATCAACGGTGTTATGCTGCAAGGCTTTCACTGGTTTCTCAGATCAGACTTTCCGGAAAGTCGTGGCCGCAGTCTGTGGCAGTTTCTCCGAGATGAAGCCGGTCATTTTAGAACGATTGGCATCGACGCTATCTGGATTCCTCCGGCTTACAAAGCGGCCTTTAACCGCAGTAATAGTGTGGGCTATGATGTCTACGATCACTTCGACCTGGGTGAATTTATCCCCGCTGGCGAAACCAACTCCAGAACCAAATATGGCACCAAACTAGAGCTGATCGAGGCGGTGCGATCACTACACGGCGATGGAACTCAAAAGCGCATTCAGGTGTATGCCGATGTTGTGCTGAATCACAAGATGGGAGGCCAAGAAGACGGCTATTGGCAAGCCATTCGGGTTGAAAAAGAAAATCGTAATATTGAACGCTGGGGAGACGGGTTTGAACAAGGTGTGATCGAAATTAAAGCCTATACAAAATTCGATCACTCTGAACGAGAAGGCAAGTATTCCAGCTTTCGGTGGCGGGCTAGATACTTTGATAGCGTCGATGCAACAGCTAAGATTCGTCAGAACGGCAGTGTGTTCCATGACCCCGAAGACAAATATATCTATCGATTTTTGCATAATGAACGGGGGTATATTCCCGCTGACAAGAAGTTCGAGCCATGGGTATCTCTAGAGAAGGGAAACTATGACTACCTTACCGGCTGCGACTTTGACTATGGTCGGCACGATGTGCGGGAGGAAATGAAATTTTGGGGCACCTGGTTGACTAGGGAACTTGATCTGGATGGGGTCAGGTTGGATGCCGTCAAACACATCAGCGCCGATTATATTCGGGAATGGCTGGGGCATGTGCGCTGGCAGACAGGTAAAGCCTTTTTTGCCGTGGGTGAATATATTTCAGGCTCCACACACACCCTACACGATTACATTGCCCGAGTAACCACTGAAGGCGAGTATCCGCAGCCCATCACCCTATTTGACTTTCCCCTTTACTTCAAATTTAAAGATATCAGTCGAATGGGGGAAAGCTTTGACCTTCGCATCCTCAATCAAGGAACGTTAATGGCAGAGCAACCAGCCCTAGCCGTTACCTACGTCGAAAACCATGATTATGAATATGGGAGAGGCTTTAACTCCCATGTTGAGGAGTGGTTTAAGCCCTTAGCTTATGCCTTTATTCTGTTGCGAGATAAGGGATATCCCTGTATCTTCTTCCCAGATTATTACGGATCCCTCGACTGGATTGAAAATGGTAATCGTTGGCACCGAGCGCAGAAATCTGGCAGAGAATACCTCGATCTGCTGCTGCGACTGAGGAAGCAATTTGCCCTGGGTGAAGAACGATACTATGCCGATTACAACGTTGCTGGATGGGTTCGGATGGGGTTTGTCCCTGGTGCAAAAGGGGCGATGGCGGTCGTCATCAACACCGCTTACGGGGCAGTCAAAGCAATTCGGATGAATACTGGTCGCTTTAACAAACGCTTTTACCATCTAGCGACCCTGAAGCAAACGGATCAGGGTTTTGTAACCGTTCGTCAGCGCTACAACCTCTACGGCGACAAGGCGGAAGGACTGTGGACGGATGCTAACGGTTGGGCAGATTTCGTCGCCGATGGTGGCACAGCATCTATCTGGATCGAAGAGGGAGTTGGGTTAGAGGGCTAAGCCCGACTTGTGCCAGGCTCAGCCTCAATCCTCTAAACCGACTGAGAAAATTGCCGGATGGTTTTGTTTCGCAGGTAGGTATCGAACACGGCGGCGATATTGCGAATCAACAGCCGTCCAGCGGGTAGGACTTCGATGTGGTTGGGAGTCAGCCGCACCAGGCCATCGGTCTCTAGGGCTTGCAGGTCTTGGCGTTCACGGGCGAAGTAGTCGTCAAAATCCTGATCGAAGCTGAGGTGATATTTTTCTTCGATGGCAGCCTTGGATAGCTCAAACTGGCACATCAATTCCATAATCACTGTGCGGCGCAAAATGTCGTCTTGGCTCAGCACCACGCCCCGCTCAATGGGTAGGGTATCGGCGTCCATGGCTTTGTAGAAATCCCGCAGGCCCTTGTGGTTTTGGGCATAGACATCGTGCAACATGCTGATGGAGGTCATCCCAAAGCCCAGCAGGTCAGATTCGGGCTGGGTGGTATAGCCCTGGAAGTTGCGATGCAGTTGACCCTGGCGCTGGGCAATGGCGAGTTCATCGTCGGCCTTGGCAAAGTGATCCATGCCGATGAACTGGTAGCCGCCAGCGGTAAGGCGGTCAATCGTCATGTGGAAGATTTCCAGTTTTTCCTCAGGCCCGGGCAGGGTGGCGGGGTTGATGTGCTTTTTCTGCACAGGCTTCAGCCAGGGCACGTAGGCAAAATTGAACACCGCAATTCGGTCAGGATCCAGGCGCAGGGTTTTCTCGATGGTGTCTTGGAAGGTGGCCAAATTTTGGTAGGGCAGACCATAGATTAGGTCTACATTGACGCTTTCAAAACCCGCCTCCCGCAGCCAGCCCATGGCATCAAACAGCATATCTTCCGGCTGAATCCGGTTCACCGCCGTCTGCACTTTAAAGTCAAAATCTTGCAGACCAAAGCTTACCCGTTTAAAGCCCAGATTCTTGAGGAAATAGACGTACTCCCGATCCAAATCCCTGGGGTTAACTTCGATGGAAATTTCCGCCGCTGGATCAAAATCAAAATTTTGGTGCAATACGTTCCACAACCGTTCTACTTGAGCCTGGGTGAGGTAGCTAGGCGTGCCGCCGCCCCAGTGCAATTGGTTGACTTGACGGTTAGAAACCTTTTCCGCCATTTGGATAATGTTGTGTTCCAGGTAATCCAAATAGGGATCAGCCACCTTTTTATGGCGCGTAATCACCGTATTGCAACCACAGAAATAACAGGCCGATTCGCAAAAGGGAATATGACAATAGAGGGAAAGCGGCGTTTGCTTATAGTTGCCAACGGCAATGGACGCTTCCAAATCCCTAATACTAAAGCTCTCCTTCATTTCCGTGGCGGGCGGATAGCTGGTGTAGCGGGGCAGCGCTTGGTTGTACTTGTGCAGCAGAGCAGAATCAAAAACAACGGGATTGGCAACAGACAGCATGGTTATCGGGAATTTATGAAGGGTGGATTGGAAAGTCTGTGCCCCCAGATTAGATCCCCCCTAGCCCCCCTTAGGAAGGGGGGAACTGGAGTAAGTCAAAGTCCCCCTTTATAAGGGGGATTTAGGGGGATCTCCGGAGGTGTAGATTTGTGTAGGTTGGGTGAAACGGAGTGGAACCCAACACCAAGATATGGGCTTGTTGGGTTCTGCTATCGCGCCACCCAACCTACATGGCCAAGCCGAGGACTGGAAGTCCTTGGCTTAAGGCTACAATCCTCTGAAGAGGATGGGAAGGCAATTTCCCCAGTCTGCTTTAGCAGACGTTTGCTATTAGCCAGGGAGTTCACTCCCTCGGGCCTATTCCGTTGCCATCAGGGCCACCATGCCGTGGTGGGGGTGGCGTTCGGTGCTGCCAGGACGATCTTGGCGGGTGATCAGATCAAACACATGGTCGCCCACAGCGGCACGAACGTCGGGTTCCAACTCGTGAAAGACATCGCGGTTGAGGGCAAAGGCCAGATTGGCTTCGTCGATCATCGCTTGGGTCAGGGCCTCATCCACGGGCAGGCTATTGAGGATTTCCCGGTAGCGAATTTTGAAGTCGCGCTTGGCTTCCACGGTGGGCAGTTGGTCAAATTCATGGAGGCCCGTACCCTTGTCGGCGGGCAGATTCAGGGCCGAGCGTACAATGTGCCGCAAGCCTTGGCCACCGGAGAGATCGCCCATATAACGAACATAGGCATGGGCCACCAGTAGGGCCGGATTGCTGCGGGACACTTCCCGAATGCGGCTGACGTAGTGGGCACCAGCCGGGGTGGCCTGAATCAGGTCGCGCCAGTTGTCGCCATAGTAATAGGCCAGATCCTCTTCCAGCTTGGCCGTCCGCAGCAGTTCGCCAAACACCATCGGCCCCACCACGGGATGATCGGCATGGCGAGCCATCTCTTCCTCTAGGGCACTGTAGAGAAAATACAGGTCGGCGGTGAGCTTTTTGAAGGGTTCTAGCTCCACCACGCCCTTGAGAAAGCACTTCATGAAAGCGGTATTTTCCGACAGGGTATGGGAGGTTTGGCTGCCTTCCCGCAGCCGCTGAGCCAGATCAGTCATGGGTGTACCTCGCAGTAACAATGTTTCGAGAAAAATCTTTTCATCACTATACAGCTATGAAGCGTAAAACCCAGACTAGCAAATTAAGTTTTGTGTCCCCCTAGGCTCAGTCGGTAGTGGTACTTAGCCCTTCGACCAAGCCCCTGGACTGGATCAGGCATGACTTACCCACCCGTCCCCTAGCGCCCAGGCTTTGCCTGGGTGCCATTTCCGAGGCTCCGGCCTCGGCTCGTCGGGACTTTATCCAGCCTGAGCCTGGGACGTAGGCGATTGAATAAACCCTGGGGAACCCCTCGTTAGGAAACGTTACGACGACGGAGCCGAAAGCCCAGATCCGCCGCATTCCTGGCTTTCGCAGCACCTTGCTAGGAACACCGTGGCAGCGGGGCAACCCAATTTTCTTGAACGGCTGGGAAAAATGGCCCAGGGCTATGCTATGTTTTATAGCCATAAAGCGATAAAGCAATTCTTCTGGGTCACAAACCCCTGTCGCTGACGTTTGCAATCTTCTCTCTCAACCCGTCCCCTCCCCGGAGGGGACTTTTGTAGGGCCATGCGCCCCTTGTTTAATTGCCCTTTATGGATTCCGAAATAGCCCTATGGTGACCGCTCTCCCCAAGCCAGCTCCGCAGCCCGGTAATAGCCAAGTCAAAACGGCCATTGAAGAAAACCTCCTGTCTCCCCGCTTTTACATCACCGATTTTGATAAAGCCGCCGACCTCGATCTTTCCCTAGAGGCCGAAGGCATCCAGGCGATGCTGGAGGAAATGCGGGCCGACTATAACCGCCACCACTTCATTCGCGACAACTCCTTTGAACAGGTGTGGGATCACATCGAAGGAGAGGAACGTAAGGCATTTATTGATTACCTAGAGCGTTCCTGTGTATCAGAATTTTCGGGCTTCTTGCTGTTCAAAGAACTGTCCCGCCGCCTCAAAAATCGCAACGCACCCCTAGCCGAAATCTTCCACCTGATGGCCCGCGATGAAGCTCGCCATGCGGGATTCCTGAACAAATGTATGCAGGATTTCAATATTTCGCTAGATCTGGCTAAGTTGACTAAAAACCGTACCTACACCTTCTTCCCGGTGGAGTGGATTATCTACGCCGTTTACCTCTCAGAAAAGATTGGCTACTGGCGTTATATTCTGATTTTCCGGCATTTAGAACAGCATCCTGAACACAAGTTCTATCCGCTATTCAACTACTTTGAAAGCTGGTGCCAGGACGAGAATCGTCACGGTGATATTTTCAAAGCCCTAATTCGTTCTCAACCCCACATGTGGGACACCTGGAAAGGTCGTTTGTGGAGTCGCTTTTTCCTATTATCCGTCTTTGCTACCCACAGCTTAACGGTGCATGAACGGGCCAAATTCTACGAAATGCTGGGCCTAGATGCCACGGAATTTGACACCCAAGTCGTCCGTAAAACCAACGAAACTGCCGCCCGTGCCTTCCCGGTATCGCTGAACGTGGATCATCCCCAGTTTTTCCCCCGGTTGGAACGTTCTGCCGCCCGCAACCTCAAAATCAAGCAGATTAGTGAAGGCCCTGGCCCCAATTGGCTGAAGCAACTACGGAAACTGCCCCTGGTGATGGGCATTGTCGTCGATCTGCTGCGGCTCTACCTGATCAAACCCGTGGATGCCGAAGGTCTGCGCGGCACGGTACTTTAGAACGTAGATTGAGCGAGATTCCAGGGGTCTATCTGGGAAAATCCCCAAGCACCTTGGCGGTGGGTGAAGAACCCTGGGATCTACCTAGGACATCCCAATCCCACACAATTTCAACTTTGGTCACGACCCCTCAGGGGGTTCCTCCGAAACCCCAGACCACTCCAGCCTGGGGTTTTTCTTAGGTATGACGCGACTATGTAACAGATTGCAAGCAATGGTAGGGAAATGGTTAACAATCCTCTCGGCGTGGAATCCTAAAGGCTAGGATTGCGGTGATTCCTTCGTTGATAGGGCGGTATGGGATGACGGCACCATCGAGAGCTTCGGCTCAATCTATGATTCTCACCAATATTGAAAGCGTTCCTGGCAAAACAATTACAAAACAATTGGGCCTTGTCCAGGGTAGTTCCGTGAGATCAAAACACATTGGCCGAGACATTGCGGCGGGCTTTAAAAATATTGTAGGCGGCGAACTAAAGGGCTATACGGAACTGCTGCAAGAAGCTCGCGATCAGGCTACTCAACGCATGGTACAAGAAGCTCACAAACGGGGAGCCAATGCCATCGTTAACGTGCGGTTTGCCACGTCTTCTCTGACCCAGGGAGCGGCAGAATTATTTGCCTACGGTACAGCGGTACGGGTGGAATAGGCATGGATGGATTAATTAGCCTTGCTACGTTTTCTATTTTGTTGATTGTTGGCCTCTATTTCGGCAATCGAGCTGAGCAGGCACATTTGCGTTCCCTCAAACAGCGAGAACAAGCCGTGCAGCATCTCGGCATTAGTGTTTCAGGTGGAAAAGCGGAATTTCCCCAAGCCCAGGAAGCTCGACTATTTGTAGGCAGTGTGGTGATTTCCTCCGATTTTTTCAAAACCTTCATTGCGGGTTTACTGAACCTAATCGGCGGCGAAATTTCAACCTACGAAATCTTGCTAGATCGCGCCCGCCGAGAAGCGATGGCACGGATGGAGGAATCTGCCCTCGCCTGGGGAGCAGAGCAAGTGGTAAATGTCCGCATCCAAACTGCCGAACTCAGCGGTAATTCGAGTAAGGGCATTGTCGCGGTGGAAGTGATCGCCTACGGAACAGGGTTGCGGTGATGCAGGGTTGCGGTGATACAAAGAACCCCGATTTCTCCCAGAAACCGCAGGGCTGGTTCTTGTTGTTGAGAGGAAAATGAGGTGGTCTAAGTTACGGATAGCAAATCCAATCGTGACTTAGACCATGAACCTCTAGACCATGAACCTCATAAAGCAATTGAAGCAAATTCCTTGCCCTGCGTAGTGTCCATGGGCAACGCTAGCCCTTCTGGATGCTGCTCTTGCTGGCCTTACTCGGTAGTCTGTGCGGCTAGCGAGGGTATCGCCCCTTAGCAGACTTTTGCCGTCAGAATGTCGATGAGAACCAACGGGTGATCGCCCCGTACATTCCCGTACCGAGACCCTGCGTGTCTACCTTTCGTCGATTATTTTTGCAGGTCAGCCACCAAGCCTTGGCTGACGTCTTTCATCAGGGGTGCCTAACATTCATGCGTCCGAGTGCGGGCAGTGGGGTGGGGGTGACAAAAGGCGACTGTGGCTCAGCTTGTGGCGCAGCAGCAGCACTACCTGATGTGAAAGGCAATCAGAAGAAGCGCTATCGGGTGCTTACCAAATGGGCGGCTACGTCCCCTCCCATAGATACCGATGAGGCAGATGATCTCAGTCATAGTCGCATGGTCACCTGTCCCGTCTCTACCTTCTGGAGGCCCCCTGAGATTCAGACCGAGTGGCCCAACAGTCAGCCCGTCGTCCAGGTGACCCGCGCTAGAATTCGTGATGGCGAATCATTCCACCATCAGTCGCTGTACCTCACTGACCATAGCCTCAGTGCCCGTGAATTGAAGCATCGAGTGCAAGGTCATTGGGAGATCGAGAATCGTCTCCCTTGGGTGCGTGATGTCACGTTGCTAAACGATAACTCACCCCGTTTAGGGGGGCGCACTCCAATGATTTGGGCCATCCTCAACGGCTGGTTCATCAATCTATACCGGGGGCTGGGCTGCGCCACCATCCCAGAAAGGGTTGGAGACCTCACCAAGCGATTGAGCAAGGTTTTTAAACTCCTCTCCTTTAATTTTTCCTCTGCTTAACATAAACCAACTCTACGGTTTCTGTAAAAACCGAGGATATATAAAAAAGCCTCTTACCAAATAAGCAGGCTTTTCATTAAGTTCAACGGGCGAGGAGGGATTCGAACCCCCGACACCGTGGTCCGTAGCCACGTGCTCTAGTCCACTGAGCTACACGCCCCTGTCAGGCTTTTTATCCTATCACAGTCTTTTGGTAATTTGGAAACTAGATTTGAAAATTTTTCTAAGCAAACCCTCTAGGCAAACCCATGGCCCACTCTTCCAAACCACCGTCTGACCCCATGCCCCTGACTCACCTAGATGCCCAGGGCCAAGCCCAGATGGTGGATGTGAGCGCCAAGACCACCACTGTGCGAGAAGCCGTGGCGGAGGCCGCTGTGAAAATGCGGCCCCAAACCCTAGCCACCATTGAAGCCGGGAATGCGCCCAAGGGTGATGTGCTGGGGACGGCCCGCATTGCGGGTATTATGGCGGCGAAGCAAACGGCAAACTTGATTCCCCTTTGCCACCCCCTGCCCATCCATAAAGTGGAAGTGCTCATCACCCCCGATGCTGACCTACCGGGCTATCGCATCCAGGCGACGGTGAAGGTGAAGGCGGAAACGGGAGTGGAAATGGAAGCCCTAACGGCGGCTTCGGTGGCGGCGCTGACCCTCTACGACATGGCCAAGGCCCTAGAGAAATCTATGGAAATTCAATCGGTACGGCTGCTGAGCAAAACCGGGGGCAAGTCTGGTGATTATCAGGTTGTTGCGCCCGAATCTCGTAGCTCAGACATCTCGTAGGTTGGACAGCCCCATCCGCTATTTGGGAGTCATACCAAATCCTGCTTGGCTAGCCCCGATTCTCTAGTGGTGCATTGCGGCTAATCAGGATATCAGGGTATTTCCAGTTAGGGGGATAGCCGCGAATGCACCACTACGATTCTGGTTGTTGGAAATTGGGGTTATGGGATTTGGATTTGGTTTGATATCAAATCTGATCTGGCGTTTTCCTGAGGGCCTGTTAATAGAACGCCCACCACAACTTAGGCGTTGGGTGGGCGAGGGCGACTCAGCGGTTTGGGAAATCAGGACTTAGGCCGGAGTCTGAAGGTCGTCTAGGGTGGCCAGTACCTCTTTGCTGTGGATGACGGGCCGCACCCCTAGGAACTGGGCGCGTAGAATGCCGTCGGGGTCAATGATGTAGGTGTGGCGCAGGGAAGCGGCCCCCAACCAAGACCCATAGGCCTTGCTAACCCGACCATCGGGATCCGACAGCAGGGGAAACTCGATGCCCTCGGCGTCGCAAAACTCGGCGTGGGAATCGACACTATCGGCACTCACCCCTACAATTTGGGCATTGCGGGCCTGGTAGGCGGCGATGTCTTTCTGAAAGCGCTGGGCTTCGATGGTGCAGCCGGAGGTGAAATCGCGGGGATAAAAATACAGCACCACCCACTGATTGCGGAAATCCGCCAGGGAGATATCGCCATCGCCGCTGTTGGTGGGCAGCGTGAAGTCTGGGGCGGGGCTACCGAGGGGGGGTTGGATGCCGCCCATGGCCAGGGCGGGGGCCGGGGCCGACATCCAGGTGAACCAAATCAGGCAAAAGCCTAAGAAAACGTGCAGAAAACGACGACCCATAATGCTTTAGCGGTAAAACGGCAGGGTAAATGAGATCACGTTACTTAAGTTAACACTCATCCGCCCTGGGCTCCGTTGCCCTTGCGATGTCGTCGTTATAGATGAACCGGGAGCATGGACACGATGAATCTGGACTTGCGCATACCACATATCCCCAGGGCAACGACTGACTCCACGACGGCCACCGCCGCCCCTGGGTCTTCCGTTTGCCTAGCCTGTCAAATTATGGCGGGGCACCAGGCCGTACCGGGGGGCACCATTGCCGAAAACGATTGGTGGCAGGCGGATCACTGCCTTGGCCCCTACGGCTTGGGTGCCGTGGTGATGAAAACCAAGGCCCACCGAGAAAACCTGTGGGATCTAACGGTGGCCGAAACCGCCTCCCTAGGGCCATTTATGCAGCAGTTGTCGGCATCGATTGCCACCGCGCTAGGGGCCGAACGGGTCTACGTGAACCTCTGGGTCGATTGCCCACCCCACCATGTGCATTTTGTACTCCAGCCTCGGTATCCCCATAATCCTGAAGAGTTGGGCCTGAAGGGGCTAGAACTCCAGGTGTTTCGCACCCTTAGCCCAGCCCCCAGCCCAGCGGCGATGGCCCAAGCCGCCGACCGCATCCGTGCCCACTGGCAGCGCACCTACGCCCCCCTCCATCCCCAAGGAGTGGCGCGATGCGAGTTGTAGTGCAGCGGGTGACCTCCTCGCGGGTGTGGGTGGCGGGGGAAGTGGTGGGGGAAATTGGCCGAGGACTCAACCTGCTAGTGGGAATTGCCCCTACGGACACCGCCACCGAACTGGACTGGATGGCAAGGAAATGTTTGGATTTGCGCCTGTTTCCCTCGCCGGGGAGTGATCGCTGGGATCAGTCTGTTCAGGAAATCCAGGGCGAAATCTTGGTGATCAGCCAGTTCACCCTCTACGGCGACTGCCGCAAGGGCCGCCGTCCTTCCTTCGATAAAGCCGCCCCGCCCGCCCAGGCCGAAGCCCTCTATAACCAGTTTGTGGAACGCCTGCGGGCCAGCGGTTTGCGAGTAAAAACAGGCCGATTTGGGGCCATGATGCAGGTGGATATAAGTAACGACGGCCCTGTTACGCTACTGCTAGAACGAGAAACCCAGGACTCAAGGTAGGGGTCAGGTCTCTTGACCCTTCGACGAATCTGGATTCTGGCAAGTTGTGTCAGTCAGTCAATCCAATCAGTCAGGCGTAAAGCAATTATCAAACCCATGAGCAATATGTTGAATGACGTGCTTTCCTTTTGGTTCCAGGAGATTGAGCCTAAACAGTGGTGGGTTGTCGATCCAGACTTTGATGCCTTGCTGAAAGATCGGTTTTTAGACCTTTTACATCAAGCCTCGGCTGGGGAATTATTTACATGGCGAACCAGCGGTAAGGGACGTCTAGCGGAAATCATCGTCCTCGATCAGTTTTCCCGCAATATCTATCGCAATACTCCCCAGGCTTTTGCCCAGGATGGGATGGCCCTCGTGTTGTCTCAAGAAGCCGTTGCCCATGGGGCTTTGGCTGATCTAGAAATCATGGAGCGAACCTTTTTGTTGATGCCCTACATGCATAGCGAATCGAAGGTTATCCATGTCCAGGCAGAGTTGCTTTTCAAAGAACATGCGCCAGACAATAACTTTCAATTTGAGCTGCGTCACAAGGCCATCGTCGATCAGTTCGGTCGCTATCCTCACCGCAATGAAATCTTGGGTCGTGGGTCTACGGAGGAAGAGTTGGAGTTTTTGAAAACGCCAGGATCTCGCTTCTAGCCCGTTTCACAATGACCCTATTCCACCGTCACCCGTCGCGTTTCCACCACCATGCCATCTTCGCGGATAATCACCGCCGAAATCCAGCGCTGGTCGGGGGTTTCGGGGGCTGTTCCTACCTTATACAGCCCCCCCGCACTGAGGATATCGAACACCACGGGTCGGGGTTCTAGGAAATCCGTTGCGGTCACCCCTTCATCCACCGCCACCCCCATCAGCGAACGGCCCTCCAGGGGTTCGACCACGATGGTATCGAAGGCGAAGGACTGACCGGGCGTGAGGGGATTGGGCAACAGGGTTTGCAGGGTGGGCGGGTTGGTGCCGGAGGTCATGCGGCTGGTTTCGGAGAGGGTATCTTGACGAGTAATTTGGCCATTCTCGATGCGCTGCCGCGAAGTCACATCGGCCTCCAGGTTGAGGCGGCGGTTGGTTAATGCTTGTACTCCGCTGACCTGGGTGCGGGTCTCAATGGTGTAGGCCCCTGGGCCTGAGGCTTCCCAGTTCAGCAGTTCTACCTCGTAGGTGAGGCTGTCGTACTGCTGCCACAGGGCTTCTAGGGTTTGGCGCAATTGGCTGTGGTCAAAGCCCGTGTCGCTGGTAAAGCTGGGGGCGTAGGCGGCCATCACGGCGTCTACATCCTGGGCATTGGCGGCGGCTTCGATGCGCTCTAGGGTTTGCCGCACCGCTGCGGGGGCCGTTTCTGCCGGGGCGGCCATCGCTGGAACCGCGCCCAAGGTCAGCACCCAGGCCGAACCCGCCAACCAGCCGTATCGCCCCATGGCCGATGATCCCATGCCAAAACCCATACCCATCTCCTCACCAGTCCTGTTTATATGGAAACCTAGGTTGGAACCTGGCTGAGACGTTCAGACGCCGAGGGCCAAGGTCTCGTTCCCTTAGCACAAGCTTAAAGCAAGGGCCAAGGAGTTGGTATAGTGAAAGGCGTTTTTGCGGGCGAGAAAAGATCGTGGCCCAAACCGCTCCCTCCCCTCCGTCAGATTCCCCAAACCCTGTGTTCCAAAAAGCTGGGTTGGACAAACCTGCCAAGCTTTTAGTGGCCGCCAGCGGCACCGGAGGGCATTTGTTTCCGGCCCTGGCCACCGCCACCGAGCTTCAGGGCATGGGCTACAGCCTGGAATGGCTGGGGGTGCCCAACCGCCTAGAAACCACCCTGGTGGCCGATCAGTACCCCCTGCATACGGTGACCATGGCGGGCTTGCAGGGGCGGCCTGGGGTACGCACGGTGCGGCTGCTAAGCCAATGTGCCCTAGCCACACGACGGGTGCGGAAATTGCTCAAACAGGGCCAATTTAGCGGCGTTTTCACCACCGGGGGCTACATTGCCGCTCCGGCCATCCTGGCGGCGCGATCCCTCGGTCTGCCAACGGTGCTGCACGAATCCAACGCCCTGCCGGGGAAAGTCACCCGCTGGCTTAGTCCCTGGTGTACCACGGTGGCCCTAGGGTTTGGGGCGGCGGCGCAGTACCT
Organism: Spirulina sp.; assembly: GCA_044070495.1. Lineage (GTDB taxonomy): Bacteria > Cyanobacteriota > Cyanobacteriia > Phormidesmidales > Phormidesmidaceae > Nodosilinea. Next base: position 178,562 of record JBIPSI010000006.1, read on the forward strand.
CCCCAAGGCCACGACCATCACCGTAGGCACCCCCGTGCGGGCCGACTTTTTGGTGAATCCCCCTCCAAACCTGACCGATCCCGCGATTCCCGCAGATGTGCCCCTGATCCTGATCTTTGGCGGCAGTCAGGGGGCTGTGGCCGTCAACCAACTGGTGCGTCAGGCGGCTCCGGCTTGGTTAGAGCAAGGCGCTTGGATCATCCACCAAACCGGAAAAAACGACCCCGACACCGACGCCCTCAGCCACCCTCACTATATCCATCGGCCCTTCTTCGACACCATGGCCGCCCTGCTCTATCGGGCCGATTTGGCCCTCTGTCGTTCTGGGGCAGGCACCCTGACGGAACTCGCCATCACCCGCACCCCCTCCCTGCTGATTCCCTACCCCGCAGCGGCAGAGGATCACCAGACCATCAACGCCCGTGTGTTTAGCACTGCCGGAGCCGCCCACCTGTTGCCCCAGCGGGATCTGACGGCAGAGCGTCTGTCCAACACCGTCAGCCAGCTTTTACAACACCCCGACCAACTCGCCACCATGGCCCAGGCAGCGGGAGATTTAGCCGTGCGAGACAGCGCCCAAAAACTCGCGGCCCTGGTGCAGCAGGTAATTGGGTAATGGCCAAGTCCCTGACGGACCTCACCCCCAGCCCCTCTCCTCCCAGGAGCTACTAAGTACACACATCTTGCTTTCATGTCGCAAGTCCTTGGAGATCCCCCTAAATCCCCCTTAAAAAGGGGGACTTTGACTCCGGTTCCCCCCTTTTTAAGGGGGGCTAGGGGGGATCGATTCCCTGTATCGTC